>OZ253374.1:170000-1822500 GCA_965260935.1 Acetobacteraceae bacterium | reverse complement strand
GCCAACTGGATATCAACGATCGTCGCCATGTCCGCCCGCTGCAGCCGCCGGAACAGCACGATCTCATCCAGCCGGTTCAGGAACTCCGGCCGGAACCGCTCCCGCACCGCCTTCATCACCTGTGCCTGGGCCAAGGCCGAAACCTCGCCATCCGCCTGCGCCGCCAGGATGTCGCTGCCCAGGTTGCTCGTCAGCACGATGATCGTGTTGCGGAAATCAACCGTCCGCCCCTGCCCGTCCGTCAGCCGCCCGTCGTCGAGCACCTGCAGCAGAATGTTGAACACATCCTCATGCGCCTTCTCCACTTCGTCGAACAGAATCACCTGGTAGGGCCGCCGCCGCACCGCCTCCGTCAGCACCCCGCCCTCGTCATACCCGATATATCCCGGCGGCGCCCCGATCAACCGACTCACCGCGTGCTTCTCCATGAACTCGCTCATGTCGATCCGCACCATCGCCCGGTCGTCGTCGAACAGGAACGCGGCCAGCGTCTTGGTCAGCTCCGTTTTGCCCACGCCCGTCGGCCCAAGGAACAGGAAGCTCCCGATCGGCCGGTTCGGGTCCTGCAACCCGGCCCGCGCCCGCCGCACCGCGTTCGCCACCGCCCGCAAGGCATCCTCCTGCCCCACCACCCGGCGACGCAGCTCGTCCTCCATCCGCAGCAGCTTCGACCGCTCGCCCTCCAGCATCCGCTCAACCGGCACGCCCGTCCAGCGCGACACCACGGCGGCAACCTGGTCCTCCGTCACAGCCTCCTTCACCAACCGGCTCTCGGCCGCGCCGTCCGCGGCGCCCATCTTGCGCTCCAGCTCCGGGATCGTCGCGTAGATCAGCTCCGAAGCCCGCCCCAGGTCGCCCCGCCGCTGCGCCTGCTCCACCTCGAGCCGGGCCTGCTCCAACTGCTCCTGCAGCTTCTGCGTGCCCGCCATCCGGTCTTTCTCGGCCTTCCACGCCCCGGTCATCGCGTCCGACCGCGCCGCAAGGTCCGTGATCTCCCCCTCAAGCCGCTCCAGCCGCTCGCGCGACGCCGCGTCCGGCTCCTTGCGCAACGCCTCCCGCTCGATCCGCAACTGCATCAGCCGCCGGTCAAGCTCGTCAAGCTCCTCGGGCTTGCTGTCCACCTCCATGCGCAGCCGGCTCGCCGCCTCGTCGATCAGGTCGATCGCCTTGTCCGGCAGGAACCGGTCGGTGATGTACCGGTTGCTCAACGTCGCCGCCGCGACCAGCGCGCCGTCGGTGATCCGCACCCCATGGTGCAGCTCATACTTGTCCTTGATCCCGCGCAGGATGCTGATCGTGTCAGTTACCGTCGGCTCGCCGATGAACACCGACTGGAACCGCCGCGCCAGCGCCGCATCCTTCTCGATGTGCTTGCGGTACTCGTCGAGCGTGGTCGCCCCGATGCAATGCAGCGCCCCGCGCGCCAACTCGGGCTTGAGCAAGTTGGACGCATCCATCGCCCCGTCCGCCCGCCCGGCGCCCACCAGCGTGTGCATCTCGTCGATGAACAGCACGATCTCGCCCTCGGCGCCCTCGATCTCCTTGAGCACCGCCTTCAGCCGCTCCTCGAACTCGCCGCGGTACTTCGCCCCGGCCACCATCGCGCCCAGGTCCAGCGCCATCAGCCGCTTGTTGCGCAGCGCTTCCGGCACGTCGCCATTGACGATCCGCAACGCCAGCCCCTCGACGATGGCCGTCTTGCCCACGCCCGGCTCGCCGATCAGCACCGGGTTGTTCTTGGTCCGCCGCGCCAGGATCTGAACCGTCCGCCGGATTTCCTCGTCCCGTCCGATCACCGGATCGAGCTTGCCTTCGCGGGCCAGTTGCGTCACGTCGCGCGCATACTTCTTCAGCGCGTCAAAATTCGCCTCCGCATTGGGGCTATCCACCTTGCGCCCCTTGCGCACGTCCGCGATCGCCTTCTCGACCGCCCCCGGACCCGCGCCGTTCGAACGCATCGCCCGTCCTGCCGGCGTCTCGCTTCCGGCCACTGCCAGCAGCAACCGGTCCTGCGCCACGAAACCGTCCCCGGCCTTGGCCGCGTCCTGTTGCGCCGCATCGAGCACGCGGTGCAGTTCCGGGGTCACGGCAGGCTGTCCCGCCCCACCGCCTTGAACCTTGGGAATACGAGTGATCTCGGCATCGTTGGCCTGTTGGATGGCCCGCACGTCGCCGCCGGCCATCCGGATCAGGCTCGCGGCCGCACCCTCCTCGTCGTCGAGCAGGGCCTTCAGCAAATGCTCCGGCGTCAGCCGCTGGTTGAACTCGCGCACAGCGATCGTCTGCGCCGCCTGCAGGAAGCCGCGCGAACGCTCGGTAAATTTCTCGATATCCATTTGCCCCTCCGAAATAGGCGACAATCGAACCCGCCAGCGCGTCCCTCTCGGAGGCAACGCGCCGGATCGTTCATGGATGAAAGATGGGACATCACACGGCCGCGCTCAAGAGCAAGCCCCGCCCCGGTTGCAGGGTTTGGATCAGTTCGCCCCCGACCGGAAAAACCGGCCCGCCTGCTTGCGAAGCCGCCCGATCCGCCCCACGCCCGCCAGCCGCCGGTCCAGAAAGCCGAGCGTCTCGGCATCGCCGTCCGAGTCATCCCGCAGCCAATAAAGCAGCGTCGCCCCGTAAACCCCCGCCAGGATCGCCCGCTTCGAATACCAACTGAAATCCGCCGACGCGTCGCCCGCCGAATGCCAGATCGCATCCACCGTCCGGGCGGTGCACCGCGCCGAAACCATCGAGTTGCCCGGCAAAGCCAGCACCCCAAGCCCCCGCCGCACCGCCTCCTTGTGCGCCCCGTTCCGCTCGAACCGCGCGGCAATCACCGCCCGGACCCGCTCCGGCGTCCTCATCGCCGGCAAATCGAGCCCGGCCGCGTCGCCCTCCATCCACCGGTCGCCCAGATCGCAGTAGGCCTCGACCATCTCAGCCGGCCCGCCCGGGAACAGCAGGTCGGCGTCCGGCCCCGCCGCCTCGCGCAACGCATCGACGCTCCAGCCATGGAGCGGCACGAGCGGCAACAAGGCCGTGATCGCGGCATCCCGCTCCTCGCTTCGTTCCGGCGGCATCATGCCAACGCCGCCTGCGCCCGCGTCATCTCCTCCGTGAACCCGAAATACCGGAAGTCGCTCATGCGCATCGGATACAGGATCCCGTCCAGGTGGTCGTACTCATGCTGCACCACGCCGGCATGGAACCCGCTCGCCGCCGCCCCCACCGGCGCGCCCTCCGTGTCCACGCCCTTGTAACGCACCCGCTGATGCCGGGGCACGGCGGCGCGAAGGCCCGGGATCGACAGGCACCCTTCCCACCGCATGACCATGTCCTCTCCCAGCAGCTCCAGCTCCGGGTTGATCACGACCGTGTTGCCCATCTCGCCGTCGCCCTCCGCCGGCTCCGTCCGCCCTGGGGGGACACGGAACACGAACAGCCGCAACGGCACGTGGACCTGGGGCGCCGCAAGCCCGGCGCCTTGGGCGTCCTCCATCGTCTCGATCATGTCGGCGACCAGCCGGCGTATCTCCGGCGTCGTCGGATCAGCCACCGGCTCCGCGCGCTGCAGCAACACCGGATGGCCCATGCGGGCAATTTTAAGGATCGACATCGCGCTACTCTGTAGCCCTTTCGTGAACGTGTCATCGCAAAACATTTTGGCGGGACCGCCATATGGTGCTATACAGGTTGGCTCGGTCCCGCCCCGGCGGCAAGCCGCTCACCCATGCGTGCCCGTATCGCTCAACAGGAGACAATGTCGAAGTGCAGGTTCTCGTTCGTGACAACAATGTCGATCAAGCGCTGAAGGCGCTCAAGAAAAAGATGCAACGCGAAGGCGTGTTCCGTGAGATGAAGCTCCGGCGTCACTACGAGAAACCATGCGAACGACGGGCACGGGAAGCAGCCGAAGCCGTGCGGCGGGCACGGAAAATGGAGCGCAAGCGGCTAGAGCGCGAAGGCTTCTAATACCAGTGGCCCAAAATGTTGACTCCTGTGGAGTTCCCAACCGCCGTCTGACGTGATTCGCTTTTGTGTGCATCGATTTGCGAGGCGGACATGGCTGCGGTCGCTATCACACGGACAGATCTGAACGCGGCCGATTTGCGTGTGGCCGCGCGGCGCTCGGCGGATACCAAACAGGTGCTTCGTGCCTTGGCTATTGCGCTGATACTGGACGGGGCGAGCCGCGAGGACGCTGCGCGAGCCTGCGGCATGGACCGGCAGACCTTGCGCGACTGGGTGCATCGCTACAACGAGGCGGGGCTGGAGGGGCTTGCCGATCGGGCACGCAGTGGCCGCCCGGCTAGCCTGAGCTGGGTTGAGCAGGGCCGCGTTGCGCGCTGGATAGAGGAGGGCGCCACCCTGGCTGAAGACGGCGTGGTGCGGTTCCGGCGTGTCGATCTCAAGCAGCGTATCGCACGCGCGTTCGGCGTCGAGCTGCACGAGCGCAGTGTTGGCAAGCTGCTGCACAAGCTTGGCTACCGCAAGCTCTCGGTGCGTCCGGTGCATCCGCAAACCGACCTCGCGGCGCAGGAGGCTTTTAAAAAAACTTTGCCGACCGGGCGCGCGATGCGATCGGCACGCAGCACACAGGCAAACCGGTCGAAGTCTGGTTCCAAGATGAAGCCAGGGTCGGCCAGCAAGGCACGCTGACCCGCATCTGGGCACGGCGCGGCACCCGCCCGCGCGCTCTGCGCGATCATCGGTTCAACTGGGTCTACCTGTTCGGCGCCATCTGTCCAGCCCGCGGCGCCGGCAGTGCGCTGGTGCTGCCCATCGTCAACGTTGACGCCATGAACAAGCATTTGGCCGAGATCAGCACATGCGTCACGCTGGGCGCCATCGCCCTGCTCGTCATCGACGGCGCAGGCTGGCACCGCTCGCCCAAGCTGGACGTGCCCGACAACATCGTGTTGCTGACCCTGCCGCCCTATGCTCCAGAACTCAATCCCGTCGAGAACATCTGGGCATACCTGCGTGCCAATAAATTCGGTCACCAGGTCTGGGATACGTACGAAGCCATTCTCGATGCGACCTGTGCAGCCTGGAACGCGCTAACGAGCGCACCAGACGTCATCCAGTCCACCGGGCATCGCCAATGGGCACAGGTCATAATTTAGGGCCGCTGGTATAAGGCCAGCGCCGGCAACAAGCCGGCAGCACCGTTCGATTGCATTGCGGCAACAACTCTCAACTGAGCCTTAAACTAAGCATAGCGATAGGCTGATCGTTAGTTGTTGCCCATTGCGCCGGATGCCGTGACACGTTGCTGCTGGATGGCCACGTGCAGCCGTATCGACAACATTCAGTCAATCTCATATCCCAAATAACACGAACATAGCTTTGTGCAAATTTAACCATCCTAAAATTGCTGCACCGCCGTAATCCCGCCCCGATTTAACGCTCTGATGATCCGGTATTGACCGACTGGAGCGTCACACATGCGTATCGCGCAGATTGCCCCGCTGCATGAAGCAGTTCCGCCGAAACTCTACGGCGGAACCGAGCGGGTCGTCTCTTTCCTGACCGACGAACTCGTGGCCATGGGCCACGATGTCACCTTGTTCGCCAGCGGCGACAGCGTGACAACCGCAACCCTGGAACCCGTTTGGCCCCGCGCCCTCCGGCTCGACCCGGCCATCCGCGACCCGATCGCGCCGCATATGCTGCAATTGGAAGCCGTCCGCCGCCGGGCCGACGAATTCGACGTCCTGCATTTCCATATGGATTACTGGGCCTTCAGCCTGTTCGGCCGCCAGCGCACGCCATTCGTCACAACGGTCCACGGCCGGCTCGACCTTCCCGAGTTGCAGCCGATCTACGACATGTTCACCACGGCCCCGATCGTCTCCATCAGCGACAGCCAGCGCCTCCCCTTGCCGCAGGCCCGCTACGCCGGCACGGTTCTCCACGGTCTGCCCGCAAATCTGCTAACCCCGCAGCCGAGGAAGCAGGAATACCTTGCCTTCCTCGGCCGCATCGCCCCGGAAAAGCGCCCCGACCGCGCCATCCGCATTGCCCGCGCCGCCGGCATCCCGCTTAAAATGGCCGCCAAGGTCGACGTGGTTGATAAGGTGTATTTCGAAACCGTTATCCGCCCGATGATCGAGGAAGGTGGAGTCGAACTGATCGGCGAGATCAACGACGCGCAGAAACCAGACTTCCTCAGCGGCGCCATCGGCCTCTTGATGCCGATCGACTGGCCCGAACCCTTCGGCCTGGTCATGATCGAAGCCATGGCCTGCGGCGCCCCGGTCATCGCCTTCAACTGCGGCTCCGTTCCGGAAATCATCGAGCACGGCCGCAGCGGTTTCATCGTCGAAACCGAAGCCGAAGCCGTCGCGGCGGTGAAGCGCCTCGGCACGCTGCCCCGCGAAACCGTTCGCGAACGGTTCGAAGCCCGCTTCACGGCCCGGCGCATGGCCGAGGACTACCTCGACGTCTACCGCGGCCTGGCGGGAGAGCAGCGCTCCGTTCTCCGCGCCATCCGATAAACCCAAAGCCCTCTCCCGTTCGCGGGAGAGGGCCGGGTTACCCCAGCCCGGTCCACCGCAGCAGCGCCGCATCGGTCTCGTCCCTGCCGGGCAAGCTCCCCTGAGAGCCCGCACGGAGGCAACACAACGCCGCCGCCGCGCAGGCACGGCGCAGTGCCGGCTGCAAAGCCATGCCCCGGTCCAGCCCGGCGGCCGTCACGCCGGCAAAGCAATCGCCCGCCGCCG
Source organism: Acetobacteraceae bacterium (assembly GCA_965260935.1). GTDB lineage: Bacteria > Pseudomonadota > Alphaproteobacteria > Acetobacterales > Acetobacteraceae > JBBROS01. Next base: position 1,815,787 of record OZ253374.1, on the reverse strand, counting down.
TGGTGTCCACCGCCGCGATCACGGGTGCCGCGATCCGTCCCGCCTCATCCGGCGTCGCGAACTCCACCCCTGCTTCCCCCAGCGTTCTGACCACGGTCCGGCCCAGATGCCGCTGCAACCCGGCCGCATCGGCGTCGCAGCCCAACGATCGGGCAAGCGCCTCTCCTTCCTGCTCATTGACCATCAGGATGTCGACGGCCCGCAGGGACTCCAGCGGCAACGGCAGGGCCGGCGCAAGGTTGAGCACGAACCGCGCCCCCCGCCCCCGGCGGATCAACGCCGCCGTCTCGCCCGCATCGACCTCCATCTGCATCAGCACCGTATGCCCGGCCCCGAGCAACCAATCCTCGACCTGATCTGCCGCCACCCGCAGATTAGCGCCCGACCCCACCGCGATCTGGTTGCGCCCCTCGCCATCCGTGCAGACCGCGGCGCACCCAGTCGCCTCCGCAACCCGCCTGACCCGTGAGATATCGACCCCGGCGCGAACGAGGCCCGCCAACGCCCCCTCCGCCAACGCATCCTGGCCCACCGCGCCAACCATCGACACCTCGGCTCCGTCCAGCGCCGCCGCCGCCGCCTGATTGGCCCCCTTCCCCCCAGCCTCGATCCGCGTCGCCGGGCCGAGCACCGTCTCGCCAGGCGCCGGCAAGTGCGGCAAGGCGAAGATCAGGTCGAGGTTGATCGAGCCGAAAACAGTGATCACCGCCCGAGCGCCGCCATCAGCTCGCCCCATTCCCGCTTCGACAGCCCGCTCCCCTCCTGCCGCACCGCCTCCCCGCCCAGCATCCGCCGCACCACCGCCAGCATCCCGGCCGAAAGCGTCGCCGCCCCGATCCGGTATTCCTGAAACGCCTCGAACGTCGCCGGCACCCAAGCCCGCACGATGCCAAGCATCGCCTCGGCATAGGCCCGTATCTCGTACTGAGCATGGACATCGGCCCGCAGCGCCAAGAAATTGAGCAGGTTGTGCAAGTCCGACTTCCAATACCACTGCGTATAGGCATTGAGCGTCAAGTTCATCCGCGCCAGCTCCCGCGCCAGCCCCTGCCGCGCGGGATCGGCCCCGTCCTCGTTCAGCATGTAAGCGTAATGGTCATAGCTCCGGCCCGCATCGGAGCGCAGCAACGCCAGCACCTCGCTCGCCTCGTTTCCTTGCAGCACCTCGCCCCGCCCCTGCCGGTTGCTGCTGCTCTGCGCCGCCAGATGCTCGGGCGCGGGGATGTAGAACTCCCGGTCCATCACCGAATACCGCGCCGAGTACTCGTTGATGTTTGCCATCCGATGCCGGATCCACTGCCGGGCAACGAAAATCGGTAGTTTCACGTGAAACTTTATCTCGCACATCTCGAACGGCGTACTATGCCGGTGCCGCATCAGGTACCGGATCAGCCCGGCATCCTCGCTCACCTTCCGGGTCCCCCGCCCGTAGCTCACCCGCGCCGCCTGCACCACCGCCGAGTCGTCGCCCATATAGTCGATCACCCGCACGAACCCATGGTCCAGCACCGGCATCGCCTCGAACAACATCGCTTCCAGCGCCGGCGCGGTTGCTCGCCCGGTGGCGAACTGCCCTCCCCGCTGGGTTGCGATCTCGGCGGATTGTTCGGCGGTCAATGGCATGACGACCCCCTAGCATCCAAGCCCGACTTCGCCTATATCTTCTGGTGCCAGGGGTGATGCCCTGACTATGGCGATAAACGTGGGTTGGAATAATCGTTGTGGACCCGGGGGCAGTGCCCGGCGCCTCCACCACCCGCAAGCGCGGGATCAGGGGGGCGAAACAGGCTCGACACGCGTGGTAAAGAACCTTCTTTTGCCCGGCATGATACCGCCGTTATCGGGTCATATCACAAGTGCCAATGATAACCATGAGGCGCTCGCGATCGCTGCGTAAGCAGTGACACGCGCGGTTGGGGGGGCACCGGGCAACAGAAGCTCCCCACTTTATATAGGCCGGATTACAGCGTGTCGGATCGGAACGGCAGCAGGCCATCGGCGTGCCGCAACCGCACCGCTAAGCGTAATCCGGTGCCCGCAGCAACCTGGTCATGGCCTTGAGTGCTGCGGCTGTCGCAAGGATCGCAGAGCCACGGCAGCTCGATTTGCCGATTGGCGACGCTGCCAACGAGGAATGGCCACTTCGCCCTCAAGGAACCATCCGACGATATGCCTCGCGATGCCTTCCCCTCTGCTTGCCGAGCCAGCGAATCACTCGCTGTCCACACCATGCAGACCCCGCAAGCAATCGGGGTGGAGGAAGTTCCGCCTGGCCCTAAACCCCTTTGCCGACGTGCCCGATCAGCCCGTCACCAAACCCCGCGTGTTCCCATCCCGCACGCGAAGGACTAAGTGTGCGTGGATGGAAGACAACGAGAACGGCGCACCGCCCGAGCGCCCCGAGAGCCTGCTGCCGTATGATCTCTGGACCGAGGAGGCCCTGCGCCACGTCGTCGTCCGCGCCCTCGCCTACGTCGGCAGCGAGGGGATGCCGGGCGACCACCACTTCTACGTCAGCTTCCGCACCGACCGTGCCGGCGTCAGCGTCCCGCAACGCCTGCTGAGCCAATACCCGCAAGAGATGACGATCGTGCTGCAGCACCAGTTCTGGGACCTCACCGTGGACGAGCCCGGCATGTGGTTCAGCGTCGGCCTCAGCTTCGGCGGCGTCCCGACTACGCTGACCGTCCCCTTCAGCGCCGTCACCGCCTTTGCCGACCCGCACGTCCAGTTCGGCCTGCGCTTCAGCGCCAAAGACGACGAGGCCGCCAACGACGAACCCGGCGAAACGCCCGAGCTTGCCGAACCGGAGCCCGAGCCAGAGCCGCCCTCCGAGCCGCCGCAAGTCGTCAGCCTCGACGCGTTCCGCAAACGCCCCACGAAGGAGTAAAGGCATGAACGCTCCCTTCCCACCAAGCCAAACCCGCCCGCAATCCTTCCGCTACTCGCCGATGTTCCCGCTCGGGGAGCGTGATACACCCTGGCGCAAGCTCGCCATCGAGGGCGTCAGCACGTCCGCCTGCGACGGCCAGACCGTCCTGCGGGTCAAGCCGGACGCGTTGAGCGAGCTCGCCTTCCAGGCGTTCCACGACGTTTCCCACCTGCTGCGTCCCAGCCATCTGAAGCAGCTCCGCAGCATCCTCGATGATCCGGAAGCCTCGGCCAACGACCGCTTCGTCGCGCTCGATTTGCTCAAGAATGCCAACATTGCCGCCGGCGGCGTGTTGCCGATGTGCCAGGACACCGGCACGGCGCTGGTGTTCGGCAAGAAGGGCCAGCGCGTCTGGGTGGACGGCGACGAGGAGGAGGCGCTGTCCTGGGGCGTGCACCGCACCTACACCGAGACCAATCTGCGCTACTCGCAGATGGCGCCCCTCTCGATGTATGAGGAGAAGAACACCGGCAACAACCTGCCCGTGCAGTTCGACATCATGGCGGCCCCGGGCCACGGCCACGCCGACGAGATGCACCTGATGTTCATCGCCAAGGGCGGCGGCAGCGCCAACAAGTTCTTCCTGTTTCAGGAAACCCGCGCCATCCTCAATCCGGGCAAGCTGCTGTCCTACCTTGATACCCGCATCAAGACTCTCGGCACCGCCGCCTGCCCGCCTTACCACCTCTCGATCGTCATCGGCGGCACGTCCGCCGAGTTGTGCCTCAAGACCACGAAGCTCGCGAGCACCAAGTACCTCGACGCCTTGCCGACCGAGGGCAGCGAGGCCGGGCACGCCTTCCGCGACTTGGAGATGGAGCGGGAGGTGCTGGAACTGACCCGGCGGAACGGCATCGGCGCGCAGTTCGGCGGCAAGTATTTCTGCCATGACGTGCGCGTCATCCGCCTGCCCCGGCACGGCGCGTCCTTGCCCGTCGGCATCGGCGTCTCCTGCAGCGCCGACCGGCAGATCCTGGCCAAGATTACCCCCGAGGGCGTGTTCCTCGAACAGCTCGAGACCGATCCCTCCACCTATCTGCCGGAGGCCACCGACGATATCCTCGGTGGCGACGTGGTGCAGATCGACCTCGACCAGCCGATGGAGGCGATCCGGAAGACGCTCTCGGCCCATCTGGTCAAGACCCGCGTGTCGCTGACCGGCACGATCGTCGTTGCCCGCGATATCGCCCATGCCAAGCTGAAGGAACGGCTCGACGCGGGCGAGGGCCTGCCCGACTACATCAAGCAGCATCCGGTCTACTATGCCGGCCCGGCCAAGACCCCGGACGGCATGGCAACCGGCAGCTTCGGCCCCACCACCGCCGGACGGATGGACAGCTACGTGGCCGATTTCCAGCGCGCGGGCGGCAGCTTCGTCATGCTGGCCAAGGGCAACCGCTCCCGCGCCGTCCGCGACGCCTGCAAGGCCTATGGCGGCTTCTACCTCGGCAGCGTCGGCGGCCCGGCGGCCCGGCTCGCGCAGGACTGCATCAAAAAGGTCGAGGTGCTGGAATACCCGGAACTCGGCATGGAAGCGGTCTGGCGCGTCGAGGTCGAGGACTTCCCCGCCTTCATCGTCATCGACGACAAGGGCCATGACTTCTACGACGGGCTGACCTAGATGCGCTTCACCGTCGACCGCCTCGACCACATCGTCCTGAACTGCGGCGACATCGAGATCGCCGCCTCCTGGTACCAGCGCGTGCTCGGCATGGAGCGGGAGGAGTTCGGCGAGGACCGCCGCACCGCGCTCAAGTTCGGCGGGCAAAAAATCAACCTTCGCCCGCATGACGGAGACAAGCGCGCCTGGATCGCCGCCACCGTCACCCAGCCCGGCGCCGCCGACGTGTGCTTCGTCACCGCGGTCGGGCCGGATGACGTCGTCCGTCATCTGAAGTCATGCGGCGTCGCCATCGAGTCAGGGCCCGACGCCCGGACCGGCGCCTTAGGGCCGATCCAATCCGTGTATTGCCGGGACCCGGACGGCAACCTCGTCGAGATCGCCTCCTACCTTGATCGCTGAATTTCGGACGCCTTGAGTGCCTAACACCCAGACCCGCAGCATCGGCCTTGTCTCGTTCGTCTTGTTCCTGGCCTGCATTCCCCTGGCAAACTGGCTGATCGGCAACGTCGGCGCCAGTTGTGTTCCGAACGGGCCCTGCCTGGTTCCCGTCGCTCCCGGCCTGCTGGCCCCGTCCGGGGTGCTCGCGGCCGGGGCCGCGCTCGTGCTGCGCGACGTGGTGCAACGCTGCCTCGGCCTGTGGTGGGGCGTGGCAGCGGTCCTCGCCGGCACGGCGCTCTCCGCCGTCATCGCCCCGCCCGCCCTGGTGGTCGCCTCGTGCGCCGCCTTCCTGCTCAGCGAACTGGCCGACCTCGGGGTTTACACGCCGCTGCAACGCCGCGGCCTGGTGCTCGCCGTTGTCGCGTCGTCGTGCCTCGGGCTCGTGGTGGACAGCCTGGTGTTCCTGCATCTCGCTTTCGCCAGCCTCGCCTTCCTGCCGGGGCAGATCGTCGGCAAGCTCTGGGCCGTGCTGTTCAGCATCCCGCTGATCCGCCTGCTTCGCCGCGTCGCGCCCACCCCGGCTTGAGCCGTGCAATCGCCTGAGAGTCCCGGTCTCGCCGCCTTCGACTTCCAACTGCCGCCTGACCGCATCGCCCAGCACCCGGCCCGGCCGCGCGACAGCGCCCGTTTGCTGCACGTCGGCCCGCGCCTGTCGGACCATTTTGTCCGCGACATCCCTGCCCTGCTCCGTCCGGGCGACCTGCTGGTGGCGAACGACACCAAGGTCATCCCCGCCCAGCTCTCCGCCCGCCGCGGCGAGGCGCGCATCGGCTTGACCCTCGACCAGCCCCGCCCGGACGGCGCCTGGCACGCGCTGGCCCGCAACGCGCGCCGGCTGCGCCCCGGCGACATCCTGCATTTCGACGGCGCCGAGGATCTCCGCGCGGAGATCGTGCAGCGAGACCCGGACGGCGGCGTCCTGCTCCGCTTCAACGACGCGTTTCCCGCCGCCCTGCCGCGCGCCGGCGCGCTCGCCTTGCCGCCCTACATCGGCCGTCCGAACGGCCCCACGGCGGACGACGCGGCCGATTACCAGACCGTGTTCGCCCGGGCCGAAGGCGCGGTCGCGGCGCCCACGGCCGCGCTGCACTTCACCCCCCGGCTGCTCGCCGCCCTCGACGCCGCCGGCATCCCGCGCGTGACGGTCACGCTGCACGTCGGCGCCGGCACGTTCCTGCCTATGCGGACCGACGACGTGCAGGCCCATCGGATGCACGCCGAGCGCGGCGTCGTCACTCCCGAAGCGGCCGACGCGATCAACGCGGCCCGCCGGATCGTCGCCATCGGCACCACGTCGCTCCGCCTGCTCGAATCCGCCGCCGATGAGAAGGGACGCGTGCACCCCTTCGACGGCGAGACCAGCCTGTTCATCACGCCCGGCTACCGCTTCCGCACCGCCGGCGCGTTGCTGACCAACTTCCACCTTCCCCGCTCGACGCTGTTCATGCTGACCTGCGCCTTCGCCGGCGCCGAGCGGATGCATGGCGCCTATGCCCACGCCATCGCGGAACGCTACCGCTTCTACAGCTACGGCGACGCCTCCTTGCTTGAACGCGCGTGACGCTCGGCTTCGAGCTTCAGGCCATTGACGGCGCGGCCCGTGCCGGGCTGCTGCGGACCGCGCACGGCGAGGTCGAGACTCCCGTTTTCATGCCCGTCGGCACCGCGGGCGCCGTTAAGGCCATAACTGCCGACCAGGTGCGGGCGACCGGCGCCCGGCTGATCCTCGGCAATGTCTATCACCTCATGCTCCGCCCCGGGGCCGACCGGGTCGAGCGGCTCGGCGGCCTGCACAAGCTCATGGACTGGCCCGGCCCGATCCTGACGGACAGCGGCGGGTTCCAGGTCATGTCGCTGGCCGGGCTGCGGACGATGGACGAGGAGGGCGTCACCTTCCGCTCCCATATCGACGGCAGCAAGCATCGCCTCACGCCGGAACGCTCGACCGAGATCCAGCGCCAGCTCGACGCCACTATCACCATGGCGTTGGACGAGTGCATCCGGCTTCCCGCTGCCTTGCCGCAAATCCGCGCCAGCATGGAGCTGAGCATGCGCTGGGCCGCCCGATCTCGCAGCGCCTTTGTTTCGCGCCCCGGCTATGGGCAGTTCGGCATCGTCCAAGGCGGCATTGACCCCGGCCTGCGCGCCGAGAGCGCCGCCGCGCTGACCGCGATCGGCTTCGAGGGCTACGCGATCGGCGGGCTCGCGGTCGGCGAGGGCCAGGCCGCCATGCTGGAGACGATCGAGGCGACCATCCCGCACCTCCCGGCCACGCACCCGCGCTACCTGATGGGCGTCGGCACCCCTGACGACCTGCTGCTCGCCGTGGCCCGCGGGATCGATATGTTCGACTGCGTGATGCCGACCCGCGCCGGGCGCACCGCGCGGGCCTTTACCTCCAGGGGCGTGCTTAACCTGCGCAACGCCCGCCATGCCGATGATCCGGGGCCGCTCGACCCCGAGTGCTCCTGCGCCGCTTGCACCCGGCACGCCCGCGCCTACCTGCATCACCTGTTCCGCGCCAACGAGATGCTGGGCCCGATGCTTCTTACGCAGCACAACCTGACCTATTACCAATCGCTCATGCGCGGCCTGCGGCACGCCATCGTCGGCGGGCGCCTGGCTTCGCATAGCGAGGCCGTCCGCGCCCGGTGGGAGGCGCGCTGATGCAGCTCGGCGCCCCGACGCCCGTTCCCGCGTCCCCGGATGACGCCGTGCTGGAACGCGTGCCGAACCCGAACCCCGGACATGACTACCTCGTCCGCTTCACCTGCCCCGAGTTCACCAGCATCTGCCCGGTGACGGCGCAACCCGATTTCGCCCATGTCGTGCTGGACTACGTGCCGGATGAATGGCTGGTCGAGAGCAAGTCGCTCAAGCTGTTCTTCGCCAGCTTCCGCAACCACGGGGCCTTTCATGAGGGCTGCACGATGCTGATCGCGACGCGGGTGCAGGAGCTGCTGGCCCCTCGCTGGCTGCGGATCGGCGGCTACTGGTATCCGCGCGGCGGCATGCCGATCGACGTGTTCTGGCAAAGCGGCGCGCCGCCCGAGGGCCTTTGGCTGCCTGACCAGGGCGTCGCGCCGTATCGCGGGCGGGGCTAGTGGTCTGATGCTAACGGGCGATTTGGCGCGTTGGCTGAATCATCCCACCAAACAAGGCTAGTGCTTCGACTTATGCTGTCTCTCCTGAATGTGTCGAAGCACTAGAGACCGCTGAACCAGTTATAGCCCTGCTTGGCCCAGAAGCCGCCGGGGTTGGTGTTGGTGACTTCGATCGCCTGGATGTATTTCGGGTTCTTGAAACCGAGCTTGGTCGGGATGCGCAGGCGCAGCGGCGCGCCCCAGGGCGGCGTGAGGGGCTTCTGCTCGAAGTCGAGCGTCAGGATCGTTTGCGGATGCAAGGCGCTCGCCATGTCGATGCCGCACCAGTAGTCGTCGAAGCAGATGAAATTGACGTAGCCGGCCCGCAGGTCGGCGCCGACGTGCTGAAGGAAGGCTTTGAGCGGGATGCCGCTCCATTGGCCGATTTGGCTCCAGCCCTCGACGCAGATGTGCCGGGTGATCTGCTCCTGTTGCGGCAGGCGGCGGAGATCGGCGAGCGACCAGGGCGATCTGTTCTCGACGAGGCCTTTCACCTCCAAGCGCCAATCCTGCTCATCGACGGTGCGGACCTGCCATTCGGGGTAATAGGCGTTAAAGCGGAACGGGTGGGTGACCTGGCTGGGGGCGTAGGTGGGGACCAGCTTGTCCGGGTCGAACAGGGCGGCTTGCACGCGGTCGTTGAAGCTGGACATCGCCCGCAGCGCCTGGTCAATCGCGTCGTGGCCGCCTTCCATGTCGCAGCCGGTCAGCATCGCCAGCGCGCCGAACGACAAGCTGCCGCGTAGCATCATGCGCCGTTGCAGGCGCGCCAGTTCCGGCTTCGCGTCGTCGAGCGGCACGCCCGGGATTGGCCGCCTGCTCATGCCTTTGCCTCCGTGCCGGGTTCCGCGGGCAGGCCGACCGTCATGGAGACCAGCGTGCGCGGATAGAGTGCCACGAGGGCGACATGGACCAGCAGGAAGGCCACGATCGCGCTCATCGCGAAGAAGTGGACGTAGCGGGCCGTGTCGTAGCCGCCGAACAGGTCTGTCAGCCAGGCGAGTTGCATCGGCTTCCAGATCGACACGCCGGTCGCGACGGAGACGATGACCGCGGCGATGACGCCGAGATAGAACGCCCGTTGCACCGCGTTGTAGTGTCCGAGCCGATGCGCGAGGCGAAATCCGAGCGCGGCCATGAAATCTTGCCCGAACGAGCGGGGGCCGACGGGCAGCATCTTGCGGCGGAAATGACCGCTGGTGAGCCCGTATGCCAGGTAGCAAAGCCCGTCCGCCGCCAGCAGCCACATCGCCGCCAAGTGCCAGGCGATCGCGCCGCCGAGCCAGCCGCCCAAGGTTATCCATCCTGGGAAGGCGAACGGGAACAGCGGCGAGGCGTTGTAGATCTGCCAGCCGCTCATGACCATGCAGATGAGCGCGACCGCGCCGATCCAGTGCATGACCCGGATGGCGGGCGGATGCGCGCTGCGCCGGGCTGGCGATTGGCTGTGGCTCATTAAACGCTTTTCCCCGACAATCCGTGGGCGATCCTACGCGTCTTAGAGTGGGTCCGTACCCATACGCGGCAATACCAGGAGATCATACCTTGAAACGGCTTACCTTACTGACGATCCTCGCGAGTTCCGCCCTCTCGTTCCAGGCCTTTGCCGCGCCGCAAGCGGACCGGGTGCGCGGCACGGTCGAGTCGATCAGCCACGAGACGCTCGTTATCCAGTCGGAGGCGGGCAAGACCATCGACGTGGCGCTGAACGGCAACACGAAATACGCAACGGTGCACAAATCCTCCCTTTCGAACGTTGACAAGGGCAGCTACATCGGCACCGCGACGAAGGGTTCGGGCGACTTCCTGGTCGCGCTCGAGGTCGTGGTCTTCCCGCCGTCGATGCGTGGCGCGGGCGAAGGGCATTACGAGTGGGACAAGCTGCCGGACACCACGCTGTCGGGCAAGGGCACGACGTCCAGCAGCATGACCAACGGCACTGTCGAGAACGCCGGGTCGGCGACGGGCAAGAGTGTCAACAGCACCATGACCAACGGCACGGTGAATGCAACCGGCGAGCAGTCCGGCGCCAAACGGATCACCGTATCGTATAAGGGCGGGCAGAAGACCATCGTCGTGCCTCCGACGGCGCCCATCGTGACGTTCGAGCCGGCGGAGATGTCGGCGGTGAAGAAAGGCGACAGGGTGTTCGTCAACGGCTCCGAACAGGGCGGGACGGTTACGGCCCGGTTCGTGGCCGTGGGCGTCAATGGCGTGACGCCGCCGATGTGACGCCCCGGGGCGCCGGGCTTGCCAAGGCGGCCCGGCGCCGCGTAGCTGCCGGTAGAAGTCAGGGCAGGCGCGGGAATACATTGATGGCTGACGGCATGCGGGACGCCGGCCGAGGCACAACGGCTCTTATCCGGGCAAAGGCGCTGGATCTCGGGTTCCATGCCGTCGGCTTTGCTCCCGCGCATCTCGGCTCGGAGTCGCGCGAGCGTTTGGCGGCGTTCCTTGCGGCCGGGCAGCACGGGGAGATGGGGTGGCTTGCCGACCGGGCCGAGCAACGGGCACACCCGCAAGCGTTATGGCCGGAGGCCAGGAGCGTCATCTGCCTCGGCCTGTCCTACGCCCCCGGCGGCGACCCGCTTGCGGCCTTGGGCCAGGCCGACCGCGGCAACATCTCCGTTTACGCCCGCAACCGGGACTACCACGACGTTGTCAAAGGCATGCTCAAGCATCTGGCCGCGTTCATCGCCAGCCGGTTCGGCCCGGGGGTGAAGGTGTTTACCGACACGGCGCCTGTGATGGAAAAGCCGCTGGCGCAGAAAGCCGGGCTTGGCTGGCAGGGCAAGCATACCAACCTGGTTTCGCGCGCCCACGGCTCCTGGCTGTTCCTTGGCGAGATCATGACCACGCTTGACCTCGCGCCCGACCCGCCGGGCGACGACCATTGCGGCAGTTGCCATCGCTGCCTCGATGCCTGCCCGACCAACGCCTTTCCCGCCCCCTACCGGCTCGACGCCACGCGTTGCATCTCGTACCTGACCATCGAGCACGCCGGGCCGATCCCGCATGAGCTGCGGCCTTCGATGGGCAACCGGATTTACGGTTGCGACGACTGCCTTGCGGCGTGCCCGTGGAACCGCTTCGCAAGCGCCGCTGCCGCCCATCCCAAGCTCGCCGCCCGCGACGACCTGCGCGCGCCGGAACTGGCGAGGCTTGCCGGCCTCGACGACCAGGGCTTCCGCCGCCTATTCGCGGCCAGTCCGGTCAAGCGCATCGGCCGCAACCGGTTCGTGCGCAACGTGCTGATCGCGATCGGCAACTCGGGCGACCTAGTTCTGCTGCCCCATGCCGAACGCTTGACCCAGGACCCTGACCCGGTCGTCGCCGAGGCCGCGAGGTGGGCGACCGCGCGTTTGGTGCAACGCCGGGCGATTGACGGTATAGGGGAGCGCCAAAAAGGAACGTCCGCATGATGCGTCTTGCCCTGATCGCCGCTGTTATGCTTCTCGCAGGCCCGGCGCGGGCGCAGGCCTGGCTCGCGGCACAAACCTATACGGTGCCAGGCTCCAATACCGGCTGGGGCAACATGGTGTTCGATCCGGGGAGCGGCCGCTTGTTCGTCGCGCGCCGGGGCGATGGGCTGCTGGCGTGGAACGTGAAGGCGCATAAAGGGGTGACGGTCGACAACAGCCATGGCGCGACTGCCGTGGTTCTGGTGCCGGAAACCGGGCGGGGGTTCGCGTCCATGGAGGACGGCACGGCGCTGATCTTCGAACTGGGGACGCTGAAAGCGGTCAGCCGGACAGACCTCGGCGTGGGCGACCTGCAGGACGTATTCTATGAGCCGACGCAGAAGCGCGTCTACATGCTGACTGGCGCGCGGCCGGAGAAGACGACCTGGGTCGGGCTGGATGCGGCGACGGGCGAGGTCATCGGACAAACCCGGTTCAATTCCAAGCAGATGGGAACGCCGACGGCGGACGGAGAGGGCGGCATCTTCGCCCCGCAGCGCGACCGCAACTTGCTGCAGAAGCTGCACGCCCGCGATCTCTCGCTGCAGAAGACCTGGAAGCTTGGCGATTGCGCCCAACCGGTTGATGTGCGTTGGGAGCCTGGCGCCAAGCGCGTCCTGCTCGCGTGCCGGGGCGACAAACCTGTGTTCGTGGCGCTGGATCAGGAGGCAGGGGTGGTTGCCACCGTACCGATCGGGCGGGGCGTTGGCGGCATCGCCGTGGACGAGAAGCGGCATTTGATCGTCACTGCCAACGGGCTGGACGGCACGATGAGCGTCATCCGTCAGCAGGGGCCGTCGGATTTCGCGCTGGTCGAGACCATCGCGACCCGGCCAATGGCTCGTGACCTGGCCATCGATGAGGCGACGCAGCGGCTGTATAGCGTGGCCGCGAGCTATACCCAGCCCGCGGCGCCCGCCGATGGCCCGACGCCGCCGCCTTATTTCCATCCGGACAGCTTCACGATCTTGACCTACAGGCCGAACTGAGCCTGCTGGTCAAGCGCAGCTTCAGCCTGTCCGGGCATCGTACCAGCGTGGCGCTGGAGCCGGCGTTCTGGACGGTTCTCGAGCGAATGGCGGCCGACCAGGGCATTGCCTTGAGCGCTCTGGTGGCGCGCGTCGATGCCGGGCGGGACGGGGGCGAGCCGCTTGCTTCCTGCCTTCGCGTTTCAGCTTTGAGACGAAACGATGCGCCGGCAAAAAAAGTGGCGCGCTGACGCCGCTTTCGTCGGGCGTTAACCTTTTCTTTAGACAAATCCGGCATTCATTGCGCATCGGAAAACAACTTCCGATTGCAGGAGTGAAAATCATGGATACTGCCCCCGTCGTTGCCGCCGCCCCCTTCGCCAGCCCGCTGATGCTGGCCGACCGTTTGATCACGCTCGCGCAGGAGGCTGACCGTTCCGGGTTCCGCGATGCGGCGGTGCGCCTAATCAGGCTGGTTGACACCGTGCTCGATGATGGCCGCCATTGAGGCAGGCGGGTTCGCGCGTTGGCTTCGGCTTGTTCCGGCTTTCCCAAAAACTTCGGTGATGATTGGCTTTGATTCCGGTGCATTGTGCTGCCAACGTGGCCTGAATCGGGAGCGGCACAGCTATGGCGAGGCCACTGGCTTCAAATCGAACCGTCAGCCGGGCTTGGACGCCGGCGGATTGGTTTCGCCAGGGCGTTGGGATGGCGGCGGCTCTGACCCTGGCCGGGGCCGCTTCATGCGCGCCCAAGGCGCCGGTCGAGAAGGTGGTTGATGTGTCCTCGATCGTGATCGGGCGGTCGACGCGGGCGGATGTGTTCTCGAAGCTGGGTAGGCCGGCGCGGACGGAGGAGCGGGGAACGGGGGAGACTTGGGTTTATGAGACGCGGCATGACAGGGGCGGATCGCGGCGGGGCCTGATGGCCGGGGCGGCAGCCGCTTCGGGCGTGGTGGGCGCGTTCGTGCCGTTCGTGGGGCTGGTCGGGCCAGGAATCGGGCTGCTGGATGCAACGACGGGAGGTTCGGAGACGACGCCGGAGGTGTCCAGCTTGTCCGTGATCTATGGACAGGATGGAATCGTGCGGGACTGCGTTTACTCGGCGACGGGTATACCGGCCGGGATGCCCGGCGCGGATCCGGCCCAGGCGAAGACGGCCGGGTGCTCGCGGGCGGCGCCCGGTTTGGCGGGTTGATCAGGGGGCGAGGACGCTACGGACCTCGGCGCGGAGGACGGGGAGAACGTCGGTGACGAACCAGGGATTGTTGCGCTCCCAGATGCCGGTGCGCCAGCTTGGGTGCGGCAGGGGGAAGTGGGTCGGGAGGTATCGGCGGAAGTCGCGGACGCGGTCGGTCATGCGGCCGGGGCCTAGGGCGTCCTCTTGGGCGTAGCTGCCGACCAAGAGGATTAGGCGGAGTTGGGGCATGAGGCTGAGCAGGCGCTGACGCCAGCGGGGGGCGCATTGGGGGCGGGGCGGCAGGTCGCCGCCTTGCGGGTAGCGGCCGGGATAGCACAGGCCCATGGGCAGGATGGCGATGCGGGCGGTGTCGTAGAACTCGTCCGGGGTCATGCCGAGCCAGCCTCGGAGGCGATGGCCGCTGGCGTCGGTCCAGGGGGTGCCGCTGGCATGGACCTTGGTGCCGGGGGCCTGGCTGGCAATCAGGATGGTGGCGGTAGTGCTGACGCGCAGGACCGGGCGGGGGCCTAGGGGAAGGTCGGTGCAGAAGGTGCAGGCGCGGACTTCGGCAGCGAGGGCGGAGAGGGATTGTTCGCGAGTCATCAGGCGTTGGGGGCGGCTTCGCGCTGGTCGGGTTGCTGAGGGGCGCCGCGGGGGAGGAGGGGGTAGTCGACTTCGGGTTCGTAGGCGGCCTGCTCCTTGCCCAAACGGGAGCTGAACAGGGTGAAGTGCTCGATGGCGATGGGCTCGGAACGGAACAGGTTGTGGGACTGGACCCAGGCGGCGACCTTGGCTTCGGGTGCGCTGTCGAGCCGGGCCAGGGTGACGTGGGGGGCGAAGCGGCGGCGTTCGCGGTCGAGCCCGGCGCGGTGCAGGGCGGTTTCGATTTTCTGCTGCAAATGTTCGAGGGCGGGGGTGCGTTCGACGCCGACCCAGAGGGAGGTGACGCGGCCGGCTTTGCTGAAAGCGCCGACGCCGGCGAGTTGGAGGGTGAAGCCGGGGACGCGGAGGCTGGACAGGGCTTCGTCAATCTCCTCGGCGCGCCATTTAGGAAGCTCGCCGATGAAGCGCAGGGTGACGTGGTAATTCTCGGGCGGAACCCAGCGGACGCCGGGCAGACCGCCTCCGAGAAAGGATAAGCGGGTCCGCAGCGAGCGGGGAAGGTCCAGGGCGACGAAGAGTCTCATGCGGGATGACGGCGGTTGCGTCGATGATTTGTTAACCAGCCTGAGGTCATGATGAGGCCTTCGCGAGCAGCTTTTGGACCAGGGGGAGGAGACGCTGGACCTCGATTTTCACGCCTTCGGCATTGGGGTGCATGTGGTCGGCCTGGTTGAGGGCCGGGTTGGCGGCGACGTTTTCGAGGAAGAATGGGTCGAACAGGATGCCGGGGCGCTGGCCGAGGCGGGCGAAGACGGCGCGGAAGGCTTTTGCGTAGTCTGCGCCCATGTTGGGCGGCGCTTCCATGCCGGTGAGGAGGACGGGGATGTTTCGCCGCTTCAGGGTGTCGAGAATGGCGGCAAGGTTGGTTTCCATGCTGGCGGGGTCGACGCCGCGGAGGCCGTCGTTGGCGCCGAGCTCGACGATGGCGGCGTCTGCGCCGTCGCCGATGGCCCAGTCGAGCCGGGCCCTGCCGCCGGCGCTGGTGTCGCCGGAGACGGCGCCGTCGATGATGGTCACATCGTGGCCTTGGGCTTTCAGGGCGTCCTGGAGCTGGGCCTGGAAGCCGTCGGCGTGGGGGAGGCCGTAGCCGGCGGTCAGGCTATCGCCGAGCACCAGGAGGCGGATGGGTTTCGCCTGCGCCGCGGGGGCGAGGAATGAAAAGAGGAGGGCTAGGAGGACGACCGTGTTGGTGCGCCGGGTCCGGGGGCCATATGGGGCTGTGATGGACATCGCACCTGTTAACCGTGAAGCGCCCCTCGTGGAAGTGCGCGACCTGAGATTGAGCGTGCCCTCGGCGGCGGGCACGGTCAATATCCTGTTGGGGATCGACCTCGTGGTCGGCGCGGGCGAGGCGGTGGGGATTGTCGGGCCGTCCGGGTCGGGCAAGACGAGCTTGCTGATGGTGCTGGCCGGGCTGGAAGCGGCGACGTCGGGGACGGTGATGGTGGCCGGGCAGGAGATCACCCGGCTGTCGGAGGACGCACTGGCGCGGTTCCGGCGGGGGACGGTGGGGATTGTGTTCCAGGCGTTCCACCTGATCCCGACGATGACGGCGTTGGAGAACGTGAGCGTGCCGCTGGAGTTGGCGGGGGTGCGCGACGCGGCGGGGCGGGCCGAGGAGAGCTTGGCGGCCGTGGGGCTCGGGCACCGGCTGACGCATCTGCCGGGGATGCTGTCGGGGGGCGAGCAACAACGGGTGGCGCTGGCGCGGGCGTTCGCGTCCCGGCCTCGGCTGCTGCTGGCCGATGAGCCGACGGGGAACCTGGATGCGGCGACCGGGGAGGTGGTGATGGACCTGCTGTTCGGTCTGCGGGAGACGCATGGGACGACGCTGCTGCTGATCACGCATGACTCGGGCCTAGCGGCGCGTTGCGGGCGGCAGGTGCGGATCGCGGACGGGCGGGTGGCGGAGGCTGTCGGTTGATCGCCTGGACGCTGGCGCGGCGGGAGTTGCGGTCGGGGGTGCGGGGGCTGCGGATCGTGCTGGCGTGCCTGGCCCTGGGGGTGGCGGCGATCGCGGCGGTGGGGAGCTTGCGGGCGGGGGTCGAGGCGGGGTTGGCCTTGGACGGGCAGCGATTGCTGGGGGGCGATATCGAGGTGCAGACGGGGGCTGAGCCGCCGCCGGAGGCTTTGCGGCAGTGGCTTGCTGACCGGGGGGCGCGGATCTCGGGCCTGGTGCGGATGCGGTCGATGCTGGTGGCGCCGGGCGGGGAGCGGCAGCTTGTCGAGTTGAAGGTGGTGGATGGGGCGTATCCGCTGGTGGGCAAGGCGACGCTCAATCCGGCAGGGTCGTTGCAAGATGACCTGAAGGGTGAGGGGCTGGTCGCCGAGCCTCTGGTGCTGGAGCGGCTGCGGGTAAAGCCCGGCGACACGCTGCGGCTGGGGCAGGCGGAGGTGACGGTCCGGGCGGCTTTGACGGACGAACCGGACCGGGTGGGGACCCCTGCCCTGCTGGCGCCCCGGGCGATGATCGGGTTGGCGACGCTGCCGGCGACGGCGCTGCTGCAGCCGGGATCGCTGGTCAATCACGATCTTCGGGCGGTTTTGCCGGCTGGGGTCGACGTGAAACAGACAGCGGAGGCGTTGCGGGGGGCGTTCCAGGACCAGGGCTACCGAATTCGGATTGCGAGCGATGCGGCCCCTAGGCTCGCGCGGTTCATCGACCAGACTGGGCTGTTCCTGACCTTGGTGGGACTTACGGCATTGCTGGTTGGGGGCATTGGGGTGGCGACCGGCGTGCGGGCTTGGCTGGAAGCCCGGAACCGGAGCATTGCGACGCTGCGTTGCCTGGGTGCGCCGACGCGGACGGTGTTCGCGACCTACCTTATTCAGGTGGGGGCGCTTTGCGGGTTGGGTATCGTGATCGGGCTGGTCGCGGGCGCCGGGCTGACGGCGGTGGCGGTGGCGTTGTTCGGCGACACGCTGCCGGTGCCGCCCCGGGTTGGGATTTATCCAGGGCCTTTGCTGCTGGCCGCCGCTTACGGGGTGCTGGTGGCAGGGTCGTTCGCGCTGTGGCCGCTGGCCCGGGCGGCGCAGACGCCTGGGGCGGCGCTGTTCCGCGAGGGCGTGCCGACCGGGCCGATGCGGGGCCGGGCTGGGGTGCTCGCTATCAATGCAGGGATCGCGCTGTCGCTGGTGACGCTGCTGGTTGCGGCGTCGCCCAACCGGTGGTTCGCGCTATGGTTCTGCGCGGCGGCGGCGGGGACATTGCTGCTGTTCCGGATTGGGGGATCGGCGATGATGGCGGCGGCCCGGCGGGCGCCAGCGTTGCCGACGCCGTGGGCGAGGCTCGGGGTGGCAAATCTCTACCGGGCGGGGGCGGCGACGCCCTTGATGCTGGTGTCGCTCGGGTTGGGGCTGTCGACGCTGGCTACGGTGGCGTTGATCCAGGGGAATATCCGGGCGCAGATTTTGCAGCAGGTTCCGGACGTTGCGCCGACGTTCTTCTTCATCGATATCCAGAACGACCAGTTGCCGCAGTTCGAATCGATTCTGAAGCGGCAGCCCGGCGTCGAGGACGTGGAGCAGGTGCCGAGCTTGCGGGCGCGGATCGTTTCGGTAGCCGGGGTGCCGGCGGCGGAGGTGAAGGCGACGCCGGAGACTCGGTGGGCGCTGCGAGGGGACCGGGGGCTGACGTATAGCGGCCCGGAGCCGGAGGGGACGAAGATCGTGGCCGGGCAATGGTGGTTGCCGGACTACGACGGGCCGCCGCTGGTGAGCTTCGACGCGAACCTAGCCCGGGGGTGGGGCGTGAAAATCGGGGATATCATCAAGGTCAACGTGCTGGGGCGGGACGTGGACCTCAAAGTCGCTAATTTGCGGGATATCGAGTGGCGGTCGCTGGGGTTGAACTTCACGATGGTGGCGTCTCCGGGGCTGCTGGCGCAGGCGCCGCATACGCATCTGGCGACGGTCAGGACGACGCAGGCGGCGGAAGCGCCGGTGCTGCGGGCAGTGACAGACGCGCTGCCGAACGTTTCCGGGATACGGGTTGCGGACGTGCTTGGGGCGGTGGCGACGCTGGTGGGCAAGCTGGCGGCGGCGCTGACTGCAACCGGGTCGGTGACGCTGGCGGCGGGGGTGCTGGTGCTGATGGGGGCGGTGGCGGCGGGGCAGCGACGCCGGATCGCGGATGCGGTCGTGCTGAAGGCTCTGGGGGCCACGGCGGGGCAGATCCGGGCGGCTTGGCTGGTGGAGTTTGGTTTGATCGGCGCGGCGGCGGGCTTGCTCGCGGCTGGGGTCGGGACATTGGCGAGCTGGGGGGTGGTGCGGTTCGTCATGCACGGGGCATGGGTGTTCCTGCCGGGGGTGCTGGCCGTGACGATCCTGGGGTGCACGGCGTTGATGCTGGGGTTCGGGTATTTGGGCACGGCGTCGGCGTTGCGGGTCCGGGCGGCGCCTCTGCTGCGAAACGAGTGAAGCGAGCGGGGCCGTTGCCGATTTCGCTTGATCCAGAATAGGCTATCACCAACATTGGTTTTACGTGGGCATCCCGCCCACCCAACTTAGGGAATGATCGGACAATGGCTTTCGTCCCCGACTATCGGACCTACGCGCCCGGTGCAGCCGCGGACGGCGCGGCACTCGACGCCGGGCTCCGGAGCTACATGCTTCGGGTTTACAACTGGATGACCTCCGGTTTGGTGCTGACCGGCATCGTGGCCTACGCGGTCGCCAACACTAGCTTGATCCAACTATTCTATCAGCAGGTGCAAACGCAGCGGGGCCTCAGCATTCAGCCGACGCTGCTTGGCTATGCCGCGATCTTCGCGCCGCTGGTATTCGTGATGGTGCTGAGCTTCGGCGTCAATAAACTGTCGAAGACGGCGGTACAGGCACTTTTTTGGGCGTTCGCGGCGGTGATGGGCGCGTCGATCGCGAATATCTTCCTCATCTACAGCGGCGCCAGCATCGCACGGGTGTTCTTTATTACCTCGGCGACGTTCGGGGCGATGAGCCTCTACGGGTATACGACCAAGTCTGACCTCAGCAAGTATGCCAGCTTCCTGATCATGGGCTTGATCGGCGTGGTGATCGCCAGCCTGGTGAACATGTTCGTCGGCAGCACGGCGCTGCAATTCGCGATCAGCGTCATCGGCGTGCTGGTTTTCGTGGGGCTGACGGCTTACGATACGCAGCGGATCAAGGGAGACTACGTTCAGTTTGCCTACGCCGAGGGGTCTGACCAGGCGGCGAAGCGCAGCGTGTTCGATGCGTTAAGCCTGTATCTCAACTTCATCAACCTGTTCATGCTGCTGCTGCAACTTTTCGGCAATCGCAACAGCAACTAGGCTTTAGGCACTCAAGCCAGGCCCCGAGGCGAAAGCTCCGGGGCCTTTTTTGTGGTCAGGTCAGAAAAATCCACATGCCGAGCAGGAGAATGACGACGGCGAGGATACCGAACTTCATAAACGTGGTGAAGCGGCTCCAGAACATGGCGCGGTCGGCGATGAAGGTATCGGCGTCGGAGGGTTTCTGGTGGAGTTGCGGCTGCTGCGCCATTGTTGCCTCTAGGCTGGTGATGCGGACGTTTTAGAGATCAGCCCGGCGGTTGGGAACCGGCTGGGTTCAAAAGAGCCGCGTGCAGAGGCGGGGCGCCAGATTGCCCCGAGATGAAAACCCGGAGCGCGATCGGGTAAAGGCGGTGCTCCTGCTCCAGAACACGGTCCGCGAGGGTGATTGCCGTATCGCCGGCGAGGACGGGAACGGCGGCTTGGGCGATGATCGGGCCTTCGTCCACTGCCTGCGTGACTTGGTGGACCGTGCAGCCATGCAGCTTGACGCCGGCCTCGAGGGCACGGGCATGGGTGTGCAGGCCCGGGAATGAGGGAAGCAGGCTCGGGTGGATGTTGAGCATCCGGCCGGACCAGGCGCGGACCAAGTAGGGGGTGAGCAGGCGCATGTAGCCTGCCAGGCAAACGAGTTCGATGCCGCGCTCTTCGAGGGCGGATTGGATGGCGCGCTCGTGGGCAGCGCGCTCCCGGCCATACGGCTTGTGATCGATCGCGAGCGTCTCGATGCCTTGGGCGGCGGCGAGGGCGAGGCCTGGAGCATCGGGGCGGTTGGCGATCACGAGGGAAATTTTGGCTGGGTAGCCCGGTTGGGCGGCGGCGCGGGCGAGCGCCTGCATGTTGCTGCCGGCGCCGCTGATAAGGATGGCGACCCGGGTCAACTGAGCCAGCCGGAGGGGAGATTGATCAGCGCCTCGGGCTCGCCTTCGGAGGCGATGACCTCGCCGATCGGGTGAGCGGTCTCGCCATCGTTGGCGAGGTGGGCGATGGCGGCTTCTGGGTCGCTGACGACTAGGGCCATGCCGACGCCGCAGTTGAAGACGCGCAGCATCTCGTCGGCGTCGATGCCGCCGGTTTTGGCAAGCCAGCGGAACACTGGGGGAAGCGGCCAGGTGGCGGCGAGGGCGGCGGCAGTGCCTTTGGGGAGGACGCGGGGGAGATTGCCCGGAAGGCCGCCGCCGGTGACGTGGGCGGCGGCGCGCAGCAGGCCGGCGCGGTGCAGGGAGAGCAGGGGTTGGACGTAGATGCGGGTGGGGGCGAGGAGCACGTCGGCGAGGGTTTGGCCGGGGGCGAAGGGGGCTTGGTCGGCCCAGTTTGCGCCGGCGTTGGCCAGCACGCGGCGGACGAGGGAGTATCCGTTGCTGTGGACGCCGCTGCTGGGCAAGGCGAGGATGGCGTCGCCGCTTTGCACGGTTTCGGGGAGAAGGCGGGCGCGCTCGGCGGCGCCGACGGCGAAACCGGCGAGGTCGTAGTCGCCCCGGGCGTAAAGGCCGGGCATTTCGGCAGTTTCGCCGCCGATGAGGGCGCAGCCGGCTTGCTTGCAGCCCTCGGCGATCCCAGCGACGACGGTTGCGGCCTGGGCCGGGTCGAGGGCGCCGGCGGCGAAGTAGTCGAGGAAGAAAAGGGGTTCGGCGCCCTGGACGACAAGGTCGTTGACGCACATGGCGACGAGGTCGATACCCACGGTGTCGTGCCGGTTGATTTCGATGGCGAGCTTGAGCTTGGTGCCGACGCCGTCGGTGGCGGCCACGAGGATCGGGTCGGCGAAGCCCGCGGCTTGCAGGTCGAACAGGGCGCCGAAGCCGCCGAGGCCGCCCATCGTCCCTGCCCTGCTGGTTGCCTTGGCAAGAGGCTTGAGGCGTTCGACAAGGGCGTCGCCGGCCTCGATGTCGACGCCGGCGTCGCGGTAGGTGATGCCGTTCCGGCGGTTGTCCATGGAGAGTTGTTAGAGGAGTTTTGAGGAGGGTGGAACTGATTTGGAGGGGAAGCGGCCTGCGTGACAGCCGAACGCGGCAGGCTTCGCGGCGAGCCTTGCCATTGTTTGAGGAGCGAGGCTGATCGAACTCCGTTCGTTGCGGCGTAGGCCGGGCGCAATCGGGAGGCCATCGAGGGCTTACATCAGCCGCCCTGTCGGGCGGGCGGCATCAGAGTCGTTTCTCGCGCGCCGCCGCCCGCCAACCCGGCGCGTATATCGATCAGTTGAGGGCGCGGCCGGAAGGAAGACAGGGCGCAACGGCCGTGAGACGAGGCCAGAAAAGCCGATTCACGCGACAGCGCTTCGAGCGCGCTGTGTTGCCGTTCAACGGCCAATCGGGGCGAACAATACGTCGAGGTCGGTTTCCGTCAGCGCCAGCGAACTCTCGCCCGTCGCGCCCAGGATGCCGTCGGCCAGGGCCTGCTTGCGGCGTTTCAACACGTCCATCTTTTCCTCGATCGTGCCGGACGTGATCAGGCGATGCACGAACACGGGCTTGTCTTGGCCGATGCGATAGGCACGGTCGGTGGCTTGCTCCTCGACGGCCGGGTTCCACCACGGGTCGTAGTGGATCACGGTGTCCGCCGCGGTGAGGTTAAGCCCGGTGCCGCCTGCCTTGAGGCTGATCAGGAACAACGGCGCCTTGCCGGATTGAAATTGGCTTACCGGCGTTGCCCGGTCCCTCGTCTGGCCGGTCAGGACCACGTAGGGCAGATGCAGGGCGTCAAGCTCGGCGCGCACCAAGGCCAGCATAGAGGTGAATTGGGAAAACAGCAGGACCCGCCTGCCGTCCTCCAGCATCTGCGGCAACAGCTCCATCAGCCGCTCCAGCTTGGCCGACCCGGCGTTTGCCTTCGCGCGGCTCAGCTTTACCAGCCTTGGATCGCAGCAGGCCTGCCGCAGCTTCAGCAGCGCGTCGAGCACGATGATGCCGGAGCGGGCCAAGCCGCGTTCCTCGATCGCGGCCCGCACCTTGGCGTGCATGGCCAAACGGATGCTCTCATAGAGCGCCTGCTGCGGCCGGCCCAGCTCGACCGTCTCGGCAATCTCCGTCTTGGGCGGCAGGTCGGAGGCGACCGCCTGCTTCGTGCGGCGGAGGAGGAACGGGGCGACCCGGCGGGACAGCTGCGCCTGCCGCTCCATGTCGCCACCCTTCTCGATCGGCGTGCGGAAGCGGCGGCCAAAGCTGCGCAGGTCGCCGAGGAAGCCGGGCATCAGGAAGTCGTAAAGCGACCAAAGCTCGCCGAGATGGTTCTCAAGCGGGGTGCCGGACAGGCAGAGGCGCTGCCTGGCATTCAGGGTGCGGGCGAGCTTGGAGGTGGCGGCGAGCGGGTTCTTGATCGTTTGCGCTTCGTCGAGCAGGACGACGTGCCAGTCCTGCTCCGTCAAGGTGGCATGGTCGCGGGCCAGCAGCGGATAGGTCGTGACAACCACGTCGTGCGAGCCGATCGCGTCGAACCGTTGCGCGCGGGCGGGGCCATGCAGGACAAGCGTGCGAAGCATGGGCGCGAACCGGTGGGCCTCGCTCTGCCAGTTCCCCACCAGGCTGGTTGGGCACACGACCAGCGCGGGACGGTCCAGGCGTCCTTCCGCCTGCTCGATTGCCAAGTGGGCCAGCGCCTGCACGGTTTTCCCAAGCCCCATATCGTCCGCCAGCACGCCGCCCAACCCGGCGGCGCGCAGGAACTGGAGCCAGGCCGTGCCTTGCTGCTGGTAGGGCCGCAACGCCGCCCCGAACCCATCGGGCACGCGGCACGGCGGAAGGCCGCCGTGATCGCGCAATTGCCGCCCCAGCACGCGGACGGCGTCGCCGCCGGACCAGGCAATGCCGGCAGCGGCGGCAGCGGCTTCCAGGGCGGCGATGCTGGCGGCATCGCGCCGGGTCAGGCGGAGCGTGTCGGAGGACGGGTCCGTGCCGGCGAACAGGTCCAGCAAGGGACCGAGGATCGGTTCGACCTGCGCGAACGGAACCGGCAAGACCCGGCCGTCGGGCAGCGGCACCAATAGGTTTGCGGCTTGGCTTGCGGCCTGCTTGTGCTTGCTGCCCCAGCCTTGGATCAGGTCAAGCAGGGCCGGCACGAGATTGATGCGGGCGCCGTCGATCATGACGCCGAGATCGAGCTCGAACCAATCGATGCCGGAGCCTTCCCGCATCTCGAAGCTGACGGGCGCCGCGGGCGCGATGCGGATGGGGAAGTCGCGGCCGATGTCGACCACCCAACCATCGGCCTCCAGACCGGGAACGTCGTCCAGCATGAAGCGGATCCAGCCCTCTTGCCCGGCGCCGAGCATCATGTGGTCGTGCGTGTTTGGATGCCGGTACGGCAGGCGCTGCTGCAACGGGACGAAGCGCAGGCGGGAGAGCCGGGCCGCTGCCGCCGTCTCGCCCGGGCGGTCGCGGACGACATGGATCAGGCGGCCCTCGTGAGCCAGCAGATGGCGAGTGTCGTCCGGCCCGAGCGTCACGGGGCCGTAGTGCCAGCACAGGCGGGCGACGGGCGTCGGATAGGTTTCGCCAGTATTTGGATAGTAGCCGTAGTACGGCTTCGTCACGTCGAATGGCAACTGGCCGAGCCGGAGTTGCAGAACGGGGGTAAGCGTCTCCTTCATGCGCCGGGGCGCGCCCAAGTTGGCAGGCGCCGGGAGGCGGTGGCCCGGGGTGCGACGCTCAAGTTCGTCGCGCACCCGGGCGGCAATCGCGGGCGCCAGCGCAGGGCCGGCCAGCAGGGTGCGGACGAGGCGGCTGGGCAGTCCGGTCTCGACCGGGCCAATTCCACCAGTTGTCGGATCGATATACCATGGTTCCGGGAACAGCAGGGCCAGCAACGGTTCCGGCAGCGACAGGCTGGGGCGCTGCTCGCCATTGCGCTGCAACGTCCAGGCGATCTCGGCGCGAACCGGGGCTGCTTCGGTCAGGACCGGGCCGTCCCAAGCGTTCCACCGCCCCCGGCCCGTGGCGATGATGCCGCGCAGGACGGACGGCACATCCGCATCCTCCTCCTCGAGCCGCGCGATATGGCGGAGCAGCGTACGGTCGGACGGGCGCACGAACTTGGGCATGTTGGCGGGGGCGGCGGGAGTGACATACTCATGGTGTTGCCGCACGGCTTCCATCGGCTGGCCGTTGCGGTCCAGCTCGATCGAGACCGGGCTGATTATCACCCGTTGGCTCAGCTCGGGAATCCTGATGACATAAAGCAGGCGGCGGCGCACGGTCGGCGGATAGTCGTTCGATTCGACCTCGGTGGCCGCCGTGACCCGGCGCAGCCACGCTGCCACCTCCGGCGGCAGCGGCTGCTCGCCAGGCGTTGCTCCGGGCTTGTTTTCCGTTATGCGGGCCAGCGTCCCCGAGGCGTGAAGCTCGAGCAGGGCCGCGGCGACGTGCTTGCAATTATAGCCCACATGGCAGGAACAGGAGCCGTTGATAGCCGTCACGCCCTGCCGTTGCGGGCGGAGATGGATGCTGACCGCATAGGGGGCAAAGCGACTGCCGCGGACATAGGCATCGACCGTCCCGCCATCGCCAGGCTCGACGCTTTCAACCCGGCCCTGGGCACGATATTGTTGGCCACGGGCAAACGATTGGTTGCCGACCGCGCGCCGGATGTCGTCGATCGAGAACGGCGGCAGTTCCGGCGCGTCGTCTTGCATTGTTTCGGCCAGCGCCGCCATCAACACCCCTCCTGCTCCGCGCCGCCCGTCTCGGAAACCGACTCGAGACAATGCCGCTAAGGCTGGGGACCGCCTTTGCCGAGGTCAACCCATGCGGCCGGCGGGCCGGGTTTCAGGCGGCTTGGCGCAGCCTGAAATTGGCCTCCGTCTTGCCGCGCAATTCCTCTTCAGTCACGCCCGGGGCCATCTCGACCACGGTAAGCCCGTCCTCGCCAGGACTGTCCACCGTTATGACGCATAGGTCGGTGATGACCATGCTGACAACGCCGGCGCCCGTCAGAGGCAGGTTGCAGCGGTGCAGGATCTTGGCCTCGCCGCGAGCGGTGTGCTCCATCAGCACGACGCATTTCGGCACGCCGGCGACGAGGTCCATCGCCCCGCCCATGCCTTTGACCATCTTGCCGGGGATCATCCAGTTGGCGAGGTCGCCGTTCTCGGCCACCTGCATCGCGCCCAGGATGCTGATGGCGATGTGGCCGCCGCGGATCATGGCGAAGCTCTGGGCGCTGTCGAAGATGCTGGTGGTGGGCAGCATCGTCACCGTCTGCTTGCCGGCGTTGATGAGGTCGGCGTCCTCGTCGCCCTCGTACGGGAAGGGGCCGATGCCGAGCATTCCGTTCTCGCTCTGGAGCTGGACGCTGATGCCGGGGGGGATGTGGTTCGCGACCATGGTCGGGATGCCGATGCCGAGGTTCACGTACATGCCGTCTTCGAGTTCGCGGGCGGCACGTGCCGCCATTTCGTCGCGGGTCCAGGCCATCTGCGTTGCTCCTTACGCCAAAGATTCCGCGCCGGCGGCGGCGGGCGCGGCGTCGGCGCGCTTGCGGGTGGTGCGCTGCTCGATGCGCTTCTCGACGGCAGGCACGTGAACGAGGCGCTGGACGAAGATGCCCGGCGTGATGATGTGGTCGGGGTCGATCTCGCCGGGTTGAACGAGGTGCTCGACTTCGGCCACAGTCAGCTTGGCCGCGGTCGCCATGTTCGGGTTGAAATTGCGGGCAGTGCGACGGTAGACGAGGTTGCCCTCGGTGTCGCCCTTGTAGGCGTGGACGATGGCGAGGTCGGCGAACAGGCCCTGCTCCATGATGTAGCGGTGGCCGCCAAATTCGCGCTCTTCCTTGCCTTCGGCAACCTCCGTGCCGACGCCGGTGCGCGTGAAGAAGGCCGGGATGCCTGCACCCCCGGCGCGGATGCGCTCGGCCAGCGTGCCTTGCGGGTTGAACTCGATCTCCAGCTCGCCGGCGAGGTATTGCTTGGCAAAGGTCGCGTTCTCGCCGACGTAGCTGCTGACCATCTTCTTGACTTGCCGGGTTTCCAGCAGGATGCCGAGGCCTGCGCCGTCGATGCCGGCGTTGTTGGAAACGACGGTGAGGTTCTTCGCCCCGCTGTCGCGGATGGCGAGGATCAGGCTTTCGGGGATGCCGCACAGGCCGAAGCCGCCGGCCATGATGAGCATCCCGTCTTGCAGGACGCCGGCCAGCGCCGCGGTCGCGTCCGGGTAGATCTTGTTCGCCATCCTCACCTGTCCCTGCGTGTTGCCGGGTTATCGCATAGGCGGGTCATGCCGTCAGTACCCCATGCTGGCGCAGGAAGCCGAGCAGGGGCAGCAGCGGCAGGCCGAGGATGGCGGCATGGTCGCCCTCGATGCGGTCGAAGAGCTGGATGCCGAGGCCCTCCAGGCGGTAGGCGCCGACGGAGGAGAGGATGGCCTCGCCTTCCAGAGCAAGATAGGCGTCGAGGAACTCGTCGCTGAAAGGGCGCATGGTGAGCGCCGGGCAGGCCAGGCAGCGCCAGAGCACGGTTCCGTCTTGCAGGCAGGCCACGGCGGTCATCAGCGTGTGGGTGCGTCCGCGCAAGGAGTGGAGCTGCGCCCGCGCCGAGGCCATGTCGGGCGGCTTGTCGAACCATTGGCCGTCGCAGACCAGCACTTGGTCCGCGCCGATCACGACCGCGCCTTCTTGGACGCGGCGCGCTTTCAACAGGGCAAGGGCGAGCGCCAGCTCGTCAGCCTCGGCCTCTTGCCTCCGCATCGCCGCCTTCGCCGCGGCCTCGTCCACATGGGCCGGGCGCTGCTCGAACGCGACGCCGGCGGCGCGGAGCAGCGTCGCACGGGCTTGCGATTGGCTTGCCAGGATCAGGGGCGTGCGTGAATGCAGCGATGCCATTGTTTCCCCGTATGGATGCGCCAAGACGCCGTTTCGGCCCGGCTCGGCGTGCGGATGCCGTGAGAGGAGGATGCGCGAAAACGGCGTGCCTGCAAAAGTCTGCGATCAGTGTTCACGAGACCGTTACTCGCTTTGCCGCCGCATTCACGCGTAAGCAACGCTTACATTGGCTTCTGGGCATCGCGCCAGCTAATGCGCCCGGCCGGGATGTCCCAGCCCTTGGAGCCGCCAATGCCCCCCGATTCCCTCGACCCCGAAACGCAAACAATCAGCCTTGCCGCGGAGGCCGCCGTTGTCACGCGCCGCCGGGTCGAGGGCGACCTTGTCCGGGTCACGACGAGCACCCGGACGCGCGAGCAGGCGATTGACGAGACGCTGACGCATGAACGGGTCGAAGTCGAGCGCGTGCCGATCGGCCGCGTGGTGGATGCGGTTCCGCCCGTACGCGAGGAGGGCGACACCACGATCATGCCGGTCGTCGAGGAGATCGTGGTAGTCGAGCGGCAGCTGGTGCTGAAGGAAGAGGTGCGAATCCGCCGGGTCAAGGTGGTTGACCGGCATCAAGAGACGGTCGTGCTGCGCGAGCAGGAGGCTGAGATCACTCGCGCCGAGGCGAGTCAACAAGTGCTCGGAGCCAAATGAACAGACATTTCAGGAGCAAGCAACGTGGCTGAACACAATATCGTCGCCGTCTATGATACCTCCGCGAACGCCGAGGCCGCGATCAGCGCGCTGCAAGATGCCGGCGTTCCTGCGGGCTCGATCAGCCGCCATGCCAAGCAGGGCGCCGTGGCCGCCGAGCCGGCGCAGGAGCAGGGCTTTTGGGCCAGCCTGTTCGGCGGCGGTTCCGAGAACTCGACGGTGTATGACCGGAGCGTGGAAGGCGGCTCGACCGCGGTGACGGTTCGGGTTGGCGACGAGCATTTGACGCGGGTCAGCGACATTCTTGAAGCGCACGATCCAGTTGATCTCGACGAGCGGGCCGCCGGGTTTGAAACCACCACGACGACGACCACTCATGCGGCTGCCGCGCCGGCGACGACGCCCGCTATGCAGACGGGCGGCAAGCAGGCGGGTGACGGAACGATCAGCCTGGCCGCCGAGGAGCTTAACGTCGGCAAGCGCGCGGTCCGGGGCGGGACGACGCGGGTGCATACCTACGTGGTCGAGAAGCCGGTCGAAGAGCAGGTGACGTTGCATAGCGAGACCGTGCACGTAGACCGCCGTCCGGTGACGGATGGACATCAGGCTGATGCCGCGGCGTTCGAGGAAAAGACGATCGAGATGCAGGAAACGGCCGAAGAAGCCGTTGTCGGCAAGACGGCCCGGATCGTCGAGGAGATCAGCTTGCGCACGGAGAGTTCGGAGCATGTCGAGACGGTGAAAGACACTGTCCGGCGCGACGAAGTCGAAATCGAGGACCTTGGGTCAGCGACGGCCGCTACGAAGGGAGTGGCAAATACATCACCAGTTCCACCGGCTCGGAAGAACTAAGGAACTATCCGGGGCACCTCGCGTATTCCGGGCCGTGTTGGATTAAGCAGGCCTGCGCCACGCAGGCCTGCTTAGAGAGTTTTGGAGACGCATCTTACCGGCAGCGTACCAGCACGCTCTGCCGAATGATGCTTAGGAGAGCGCTATGAGCACAACGACCGTTGAAACCACGTCCCGTCCGCTGCAGGAGCGGACGCAGGTCCGTATCTCCTGGGGGGCGATTATTGCCGGCGTTGTCCTGGTGATCGCAGTGCAGTTGCTGCTGAGCATGGTTGGCCTGGGCGTCGGCCTCGGCACGATCGATCCGAATACGGCGAACGGGACGCCTGCGGCGAGCAGCTTGGGCACTGGCGCCGGCATCTGGTGGCTGGTGAGCAGTTTGGTGGCGTTGGGCTTCGGAGCGTACGCCGCGTCCTGGCTGGCCGGGATTGTCAACCGGTTTGACGGGGTGCTGCACGGGCTTGTCATCTGGGGCATATCGACTTTGCTCACGTTCTATCTGCTGACATCGGCGGTCGGCGGCCTCATCGGCGGCGCGTTCTCGGTTGTCGGCAGCGGATTGTCGGCGGCTGGGTCCGGCATTTCGTCGGCGGTGCCGAAAGTGGCCGATGCAGCGGGCGTTGGACCCGATACGTTGCAGCAGCAGGCGCAAGCCTACCTTGAGCCGGCCAACCCTGACCCGGCGCAGATGACTCCGGAGCAGGCGCAGAAGGCGGTCGCCTCCGAACTGCCGAAGCTGGCCGGCAACGGCCAGGAGGCAGCAGCGGCGAAGGACCGGATCATTGCTATCACGGCTGCGCAGGCGAACATCAGCAAGGAAGAGGCGACGCAGCGCTTCAACGAGGCGCAGGCGAAATTCCAGCAAACAAAGAATGAGGCGATCCAAACCGCAAAGACGGCAGCGGACAAAAGCGCCGCTGCCGCGTCGACCGGCTCATTCCTCGGGGCCGCGGCAATTCTGCTTGGCGCCATCGCGGCGGCCATCGGCGGCGCGGTGGCGGTGCGTCGGCCTGACCTGATGATGGAGCGGCGCGTCGTCCGCTGAGCTGTTGCAAAGGCCGGCGCGCGGGAGTGAGTGTCGGGCCGGGTGATATTGCACCCGGCCCAGGCAAACCTTGCGATTAGCTTGTCAGGATCAGTGCCACGCGTTAATGCGCCAAGGCGTTCCCACCGGGTGAAAGGCAACGCGGCAGGGATGGCGCGGCTATCCTATGTCCGGTACTGCTCTTCGGTCACCTGCTCCATCCAATCCACCGGCGAGCCGTCACGCTTTTCTTGAACGGCGACATGGCTCATTCCGGTGGTGGCCGTGGCCCCATGCCAGTGCTTCTCGCCCGGCGGAAACCAGACAACATCGCCCGGCCGGATCTCCTCGACCGGCCCGCCGTCGCGCTGGGCCCAGCCGCAGCCCGCGGTGACGATCAGGGTCTGGCCGAGCGGGTGGGTGTGCCATGCCGTGCGCGCGCCGGGCTCAAAGGTGACCAAGGCCATCGTCACGCGGGCTGGATCGGGCGGGCTGTTCAAGGGGTCAAGCCGCACCGCGCCGGTGAAATACTCAGCCGGTCCGCGGCTGGAGGGCTGAGATCCTGCTCGCTTGATATTCATTGCGCGTCTCCTTTCTCCATCTATTGTCCCGCAACCGGCGATCCGCCGCTAGTCTCCTTTCCTGCCGAGCAGCCTCAGCAGGAAAGGAGACTAGTTATTGATTTGACGTGCTTTCCGGGTGGCGAACCGCGCACACTTCGCCTGAAAGCACGCTAGACCGCCCGCCGGCCTCGCAACGCGGCGGCCAGGGTGCCGTCGTCCAGAACGTCGAGCGCGCCGCCGATCGGCACGCCGTGCCCGACCCGGCTTACCCGCAATCCGGGGGCGAGTTGATGCAAACGCTCGTTCAGCCAATGGGCGGTGCTTGCGCCGTCCACCGTGGCAGCCAGCGCGAGGATAACTTCCTCGATCCCGCCGGCCTCGATGCGAGCCAGGAGCGGCGGGACGTTCAAATCTTCCGGCCCCGTGCCGCCCAGGGCTGACAGGGTGCCGCCGAGGACGTGATACAGGCCACGATGCACGCCGGCCCGCTCCAGCGCCCAAAGGTCGCCCACGCCTTCCACCACGCAAACCAGCGTCCTGTCCCGCGCAGGATCGGCGCAGATGCCGCAGGGATCACGGCTGTCGAGATTGCCGCATTGCGCGCAGGGCCGCACTGCCCTGGCCGCCTCGTCAAGCGCTGCGGCCAGCGGGACCATGCGCGTTTGCGGGTGCTGCAACATGCGCAGGGCGGCGCGCCGGGCGCTGCGCGGCCCGAGGCCCGGCAGACGCGCGAGCAGGCCGATCAGCCGCTCGACCTCGGGACCGCCCATCGGATCAGGACCGAGAGTTCAGAATGGCAGCGACATGCCTCCGGGTAGCTGTAAGCCGCCGGTCGCCTGCTGCATCTCCTCGGCCATCACCTGCTCGAGCTTGCGCCGGGCATCGGCATGGGCGGCGACGATCAAGTCTTGCAGCATCTCGATCTCGCCGGGGTCGGCCAGTTTCGGATCAATCGTCATGCGGCGGAGATCGCCTTTTCCGGACATGGTGACGGCCACCATCCCTGCCCCAGCCGCGCCTTCGATCTCCATCGCCTCCAGCTTGGCCTGCATCTCCTTCATCTTGGCCTGCATCTCGGTTGCCTGCTTCATCAGGCCGGCTAGGTTCTTCACGTCAGTCCTCCTCTATCTCTTCCATGGGTTCCGCGTCGGGCGGGGCGAATTCCGGCATGTCGGGCTCGCCGAGCGCGATCTCGGGGGCTAGTCCATACACGTCGGCGCGTTCGTCGCTCACCTTCGCGATCTCGGCGCCGGGAAAAGCGGCCATGATCGCGCGGACGAGCGGGTGTTCGGCGGCTGCCGACCTGCGCGCCATGTCGGCAGCCCGGCCCTGCTCGGCAAGCGTCGGCTCGCCTGCCTCATGCGAGAGGGCGATGGTCCAGCGCTGGCCGGTGGCCTCCAGCAGCATCCGGGCGAGGCTGGGAGCAAGGTCGCGCGGGGCGGTGGGCTCGGGGCGGAGCTCAATCAGGCCTTGGGCGAAGCGGACCAGGTGGACTTGGTGCAGGATATGGCTGTGCAGCAGGGCCTCGCGCCGGGTCTCGGCAAGCTGGGCGACGTCGCGGAAGCTTCGCAGGCGCGGGGTGGGGGGCAACGAGTCGGGCTGGGGGGCCGGAACGGTTGGGCCGTTGGCGACCGCGCGGACGCCGCCGCCGGTATCGGGGGGTTGAGCGGCGCGGGGCGCGGGCTGGGCCGGCCCTTCGGTGGCGAGACGCTTGACCAGCTCTCCGGGCGGCGGCAGGTCGGCCACGTAGCAGCAGCGGATCAGCACCATCTCGGCGGCTGCGCGGCGGTCGGACGCCTGCTCGACCTCGCCCGCGCCCTTCAGCAGCATCTGCCACAGGCGGCCGAGGACGGGCATCGAGAGCCGGTCCGCGAGCGCCGCCCCGGCCGCGCGCTCGGCCTCGGGGAGTTCGTTGCCGTCGCGGAGCGCGGGCACGGTCTTGAGCCGGGTCAGCGTATGGGTGAGTTCCAGCAGGTCTTGCAGCAGCAGACCGAGGTCAGCGCCGCGCTCGTGCGCGCGGTCGGTGAGCGCCAGGACCTGGGCGGGCTTGCCGGCGAGCACGGCTTCGATCAGGGCGTGGACGGCGGTGCGGTCGGCGAGGCCGAGCATCTCGGTCACCTGGTCCGCGCCGACCGGGGTGCCGGCGCCCTGGGCGATGGCCTGGTCGAGCAGGGAAAGGCCGTCGCGGGCCGAGCCGTCGGCGGCGCGGGCAACGAGGTCGAGCGCCCCGGGGGCGACCTCCACGCCTTCTTTGGCGGCGATGCGCCCGAACAGGGCGGCGAGTTCCGCGACCGAGATGCGGCGCAGGTCGAACCGCTGGCAGCGGGACAGGACGGTGACGGGGACTTTGCGGATCTCGGTGGTGGCGAAGATGAACTTGACGTGCGGCGGCGGCTCCTCCAGCGTTTTCAGCA
This sequence comes from Acetobacteraceae bacterium, assembly GCA_965260935.1. Taxonomy (GTDB): domain Bacteria; phylum Pseudomonadota; class Alphaproteobacteria; order Acetobacterales; family Acetobacteraceae; genus JBBROS01. The sequence goes on along the minus strand of OZ253374.1, from coordinate 1,782,781 downwards.
GGGCGTTGAAAGCGTTGCGGCTGAGCATGTGGACCTCGTCCACGATGAACACCTTGTAGCGCGCCTGGAGCGGGCGGTAGCGGGCGGCGTCGATCACCTGGCGCACGTCGTCGACGCCGGTGTTGCTGGCGGCGTCCATCTCGACCACGTCCGGATGCCGGTCATTGAGGATGGCGGTGCAGTTGGGGCAAACGCCGCAAGGCTCGACGGTGGGGCCGCCCTGGCCGCCGGGGCCGACGCAGTTGAGCGCGCGGGCGATGATGCGGGCCGTGGTGGTTTTGCCGACGCCGCGCACGCCGGTCAGCATCCAGGCATGGGCGACCCGGTTCTGGGCGAAGGCGTTGCGCAGGATGCGGACCATCGCTTCTTGGCCCACCAGGTCGCCGAAGCCGGTCGGGCGGTATTTACGGGCGAGGACGCGGTAGGCGGGGGCGGCGGCGATGGGCGGGGCGGGCAGCGGCGCCGGGTCGTCGCCGAACATGCTAGGGCCGGAGGGGGGCGGCTCCGGCAAGGTTTCGTCCAGAAGGCCAGACATCGAGGCGCCGGACTCCTGTCGCGCTTGGGGTGGGGTGGGAGGCCGGACAACGACCCGAGCGGAAACTCGTTGCGGCTGCTTCCTTCCGGACCTGACCGGGTTGGCGAGGCACCCGTCCGCCGCCGACCTCCCATAGATAGTCTAACACGAGGCGGGGCTTGGTGGCCAGCCATCGGATTTCAGGGTGACATCCCTCTTTTAGGGTATAGCCGCTGGCTTATGACAACCCAGGTTGTCGACGTGCGTCAGGTTGATGGCTTTGTATTCGCATTCAAGGCAGCGGAGAGCAGTGCTGCAAATCCGCCCCGGGCAGCTTTAGGCTTTGGTTTGCGAGCCATTGCAGTCCATTGCGGCAAGAGGCCTGTCCATTGCGGTCAGGATGCGATGGATATGCAGCCGGTTCAACTGAATGAGGTTCAGGCCGTGATTACCCGTCATCATCTCGCTCACGCGGCGCTCGCGATTGTGTACGCTGTAGTAGGTGGCATTCTACTGGCTGAGAACGCTTTAGCGCACGCGATCTGCGCTTTCGCCGCGGCTGTGATTTACGCTGGGCTATGCGTTCCTTCGCGCCGGCTTCGGCATCCCGTTCCTAACCGGCTGTGATATGAAGGTGAGCACAACCCGCTCACGACCCGGCGCGGACGAGGCCGGAAATTTGGATCGGCTTCGGGTCCAGAAGCTAGACTCTGCGCTGGCACGCGAATGCTTTCAGCAGTCACTGGCCAGAGGCGGCAGGCCATGCGAAACCGGCCTTCGCATGACGTTTATCCTTGCCAGCCGTCCGAACGCCTATACCGGCAGCCCGCTCGATCGTGCCGGGCAGTTGCGGGACGATGCGGATTGGATCGGGGCGCGGTTCGATGCCGCAGACAGCCTGTTTGTGCCGGTGTGGCGGGCAAAGACGTTGGTCCAGGACGATCACGGCGCGGGGCCGCAGGCGGTCTATCTTTCCAGGGATGCGGCGGCGGCGTTGCGGATGGCGGGCGGCCCGTGGGCGTTCCTCGGCCTGTTGTCCGGGCAGGCCGTGTTTGCGGTGGACCTGAGCGGCGTCGATGATCCCTTGCCGCTGCTGCCGGAGTCGATGGGCCGGTTCGAGGATCTTCGCGCCTTGGCCGGGGCGTTGCCGGCGAGCGACGCCGCCGTGCTGGCCCATGCCCGCGGATTAATGCATTGGCGCGTCCGCCACTGTTTCTGCGGCGTGTGCGGCGGGACGTGCGAGCCTCGCAGCGCCGGGCACGCGATGGCGTGCGGCGCTTGCGGCACACAGCATTTCCCGCGCACCGACCCGGCCGTCATCATGCTCGTGCATCACCGCGGTCCCTTGGGCGAGCGCGCATTGCTGGGCCATGCGGAACGGTTCCCGGCGGCGATGTATTCGACGCTTGCGGGTTTCGTTGAGCCGGGCGAGAGCCTGGAGGAGGCTGTGGCGCGCGAGGTGTTCGAGGAAAGCGGAGTGCGCGTCGACCGCGTAAGCTATCACAGCAGCCAGCCCTGGCCGTTTCCAGCCAGCATCATGCTCGGCTTCTATGCCGAGGCGGCGACGGAGGCGATCACCATCCAGCAATCGGAACTGAGCGACGTCCGGTGGTTCACCCGCGCCGAGCTGAAACAGCCGGAGCGGGCCGGCATCAGCTTGCCGCGGGGCGACAGCATCGCACGCCGCTTGATCGAGGATTGGATCGAAACGAAATGATGCGCGCTATACCGCTCCTGTTGCTGCTGGCCGCCTGCGCCCGGGAACCGGAGTCGGCGCAGGCGGTTTGCGAACGGCAGGCCAATAATGATCCCGCGGTAAAACGGTTGATCATCAAGGGCGTGGGCAGCGCCTATTTCCTCCACGACAGCCAGGACGAGCTGAATGCCGCCAAGCAGGATGCGATGCTGGCCTGCTTGCGGGATCGTGGTGTTATCCGCAAAGGCGGCGTGGAGCGGCAAAAGCCGCTGTGACGCGTTGCTGCTGAATTCAAGTGGATCATTAACTTCCTTTTCGAACCATATGATCTGACGTTATGATGTCGTCCTCTATTCGAGAGGGTTCGATGCGTATCATTCTTGCAGCCATGCTGATTGCGCTGCCGCTCGCAGCAAGGGCGCAATCCGAGCAGCAGCAATTGGTTGACCGCGCGACGCTCGCGGCACAGGACATGTTGAACAACCATGATGGGAAGGACGCGCAAAGCGTGTTGCGCCGAGCGCGGGCCGTGATGATCTGTCCGCAGGTGTTCCGCGCGGGGTTCCTGTTCGGCGGCCAGGGTGGAAGCTGCGTGCTCGAGGCGCGCGATGGCGGTGGGTCGTGGTCGTCGCCAGCCTTTTACGGCCTTGGTGGAGGCAGCATTGGCTTTCAAGCCGGGGTTGAGGACGCTCAGGTGATGCTGTTCATCATGACCGACCGCGGCCTAAAGGCGGTTATGGACAGTCAGTTCAAACTTGGCGCGAACGCTTCGGCGACGTTTGTTGACCTCGGCGGCGGCGTAGAAGGAGCGACAACAGCGGCATTGCGGGCGGATATCGTTGGCTTTACCCGGGCGCGTGGGCTTTATGCCGGGGTGACGCTGGGGGGAAGCCTGATGAGCCAGAAGTCGGAGTGGAACCAGGCTTATTACGGCCGTCCAGTTGGGCCACAACAAATCCTGATCTCCATGGATGCGGCAAACCCGGCAGCGGATGCGCTGCGAGCGGTTCTGACCCGATTCGGTGGCAGCAATCCAGGCTCCGGGGCAGCGGCGCCGACGGGGCAAAATAATGGTGGACCAATACAGCTTGCGCCACGCAGGGAGTCGATTGAGCGCCAATCATTGTCGCCGCCGCGGTGATGCTTTTAAAGTCTTTTATATGTCATATGGGACGGCTGTAGCCGCAGTGTCGGACGGCGATACCTGCTTGGGCCGGGTATCCGCCCGCCAGAACCGTGCGTGCGTGTCGCCATAGCTACTAATACCAACGACATCCTAATCTTTGAGCGCCTGTTCCTGTCCGCCTTCGCCATGGCGGCCCGTGTTGCGGACATGTTCGCCGACAGGGGACATGACGCCGGGCATCAGCGCAAGCTATGCGTTCGGAGCCGCACCGCACATCGGCGAATGGCGCCAGCCGAGCGGTTCATGTTCGGGCAAGCACCGATGGCTAGAGCACGATCTGACCTATGTGAGTCGTAGGGGGTTCCCCGACGCGGGCGCGATGTCACTCACCCTGCATGCTGGACAGGAGGCCAGCGTGCATGGGCAAGCCGCCTTCGATGGATCTTCGTTCCAGGCTGATCGCTGCTGTTGCTGGCGGCATGTCCCGCCGTGCTGCGGCCGAGCGCTTTGGCGTTGCTGCGGCGAGCGCCGTCCGCTAGGTCCACGCCTGCAACGCCACGGGTGCGATCTGCGCCAAGCCCCAGGGCGGCGACACGCGCTCTCACCACATTGAAGCCTTCCGCGACGTGATCCTGGCCGCGATCGAGGCACAGAAGGACATCACCCTCGTCGAGTTGGCCGAGTTGCTGCGCACGCAGCATGCTGCATTCTTCGCGGCCAGCACGGTTTGGCGCTTCCTCGATCGCCACGCGATGACGTTCAAAAAACATCACACGCCAGCGAGCAGGAGCGGCCCGACGTCGCGGCCCGGCGCAAAGCCTGGTTCGAAGCCCAGCCTGACCTTGATCCGGAGCGCGTGGTCTTTATCGACGAGACCGGGGCCTCGACCAAAATGGCCCGGCTGCGGGCAGGGCAATCGCTTGAACCGTACTGGGATTCCGGCGCGGCCTGAAGTCTGATTCATGGGAAACCTCTCGTTGAGGAGGTTTCCCGATGCCCGGCCCATCGCTGATCGACCACTTCGCGGTGCTGGAGGATCCGCGTCAGTCCTGGAAGGTGCTGTTTCCGTTGCCCGAGGTTCTGCTGGTCGTGCTCTGCGCCACGCTGGCCGGCGCGGAAGACTTCGTTGAAATCAGGCGCTGGGGCCAGACGCATCAGGAGTTCCTGCGCCGCCTGCTGCCGTTCAAGGCTGGTGTGCCCAGCCACGACACCCTCAACGACGTCATCAACGCTCTCGACGGCGCGCTCTTTGCCGAGTGCTTCACCGCCTGGGTCGAAACTCTCCGCGACCCGGCCCCGGCCCCGTCCACTGCACCCGAAATCGTCGCCATCGACGGCAAGACCTCACGCCGCACCCACGACCGTGCCAAGGATCGCGGGCCACTCCACATGGTGTCAGCATGGGCCAGCAGCCAGCGCCTCGTGCTCGGCCAACAGGCGTGCGAGGCCAAGTCCAACGAGATCACCGCCATCCCGCTTCTGCTTGAACGCCTGGCGCTGACCGGGGCGCTTGTCACCATCGACGCCATGGGCACGCAAACCAAGATCGCCCAGGCCGTCCTCGACCGCGGCGGCGACTACCTGCTGGCGCTCAAGGGCAACCAGTCCAGCCTGCATGACGAGATCAGGCGCTACCTCGATGATCCCGCGGGCAAGGTCCACAGCCGGTTCGAGACGACCGACGGCGACCACGGCCGCATCGAGGTCCGCCGCCATTGGGTCAGCCACGACGTGGACTGGCTCACTACCGCCCGCCGGTTCCCGGGTGAGCCGCGGTTCCCGGGCCTGCGGGCCATCGCCGTCGTCGAGGCCGAGGTCGAACGCAACGCCAGCACCAGCTCCGAACGGCGCTACTACCTGTCGTCCTTGCCGCTCGATGCAAAGCTGTTCGCACACGCCGTGCGGTGCCACTGGCATGTCGAGAACCGCCTGCATTGGGTGCTCGATGTCGTGTTCCATGAGGACCTCAACCGCCTGCGATCCGGTGCCGGGCCGCAGAACATGGCCACGGTCCGGCACATGGCGATGAACCTGCTGCGCGGGCCGAAGGACAAACACAGCCTTAAGGTCAGGCGGAAATCAGCCGCTTGGGATACCGCCTATCTTGAAGCTTTGCTCCGCCAATCAGCGTGACCGCACTTCAAGCGATTGCCCTGCGGCTGCGGGGCCGAGCCTTGCGCGGCCAACGATGCCTCATGGACATTGGAAAACAACCACCTTCACCGGGGCTCTGCGCCTGCATGGCATGACCGCACCCATGATCCTCGACGGGCCGATGAACCGGGCGGCGTTCCAGGCCTACGTCGAGCAGGTCCTGGTCCCGACGCTGCGGCACGGCGACACGGTCGTCATGGACAACCTTCCCGCACACAAGGGCGTCGACGTGCGGGGCGCCATCCGCGATGCCCTCCCGCTGTCACGCCGCAGGAGTGCGCAAACCACTTCACTGCAGCCGGGTATGAGCCAGACTGATCGGATTCTGCTCTAGACCTGGATCGCCCTAACTGTGTCAGGTCGATCCGGGTCTAGCCTTATTTGAGACGGCGATTCACGTTTTAACTGATTCCAGTCAGAACGATCGCGGTGTAGTGAAGCGCGAGCCGAGCCTGGCTGCTGGAGAATAAGCGCCTGGCCTTGCGCTACGACCGGCTCGGCTTCATCGTGCAGCACCTGCTCCGGATGACCTGCATGCTCCTGCTTGAAGGAAAACTCGTTCAGGGCCTCAGCCATCCCCTCATTTCGCCTGAGCATACAATCCGCTGAAATCTGGTGCCTTTGAGACCGCTTGCTCGAACGCTTCCATGAGCGGCAGCAGGCGGTGCTCGGGCATGTTGGGGATGAGCTCGTCGAGCATGCAGCCCGGCCGAAACAGCGAGTGAGTGCGGGTCCGGCTGGTGTTGGACTTGAGCAACCGGTCCAGGCCGAGGCTTTCGCCTACCGCGCCGAGCAGCGTCAGCAGCGCGACCGCGAAGGCGCTGACCAGCAGCAGCCGGTCTCGGCGCATAGGTTCGCCGACGCGGGTGGACGACAGTCCCATGCCGAAGCGCAGATCCTTGGTGTCGCGGAACTGCGGCTCGATGGTCCAGCGGCGGGCATAGTGGTTGACCAGCATCGCCGCCGACGCCTCCGGGTCGCTTGCGGCCAGGCACCAGGGCTCCCTCATCGCCTTGGCATGAACGCACACAACGGCGCCGACCTGCTGCCCCTTGGCCGTCACCCGCGCATCGCGCAGCTTGCGCGCCCGGCCGCTCTTGCCCACCCACTCGGCGGCGGGCTTGGACGTGCCGTCGGCATCGGTCACGCGGATGTTGCCGCGGAAGCGGATGACGTAGCCAAAGCCGATCCGGCCCAGAAAGGCGAACAGCTTCTGGTCGCCGAAGCCACGGTCGGCCAGGATCGTCACCCGGCATTGCGGGGGCACCGTCTCGGCCAGGCGGCACAGGCACGCGTCCTCGCAGTCGTTGCGCCGTGTCGCGATCTCCTCTTTCCATACCGTCAGCCATATCAGAGGCGCCGCGCGGCCATGGTCCGTCACCAGGCTCAGCACGAGGGTTGACTGGTCGTCATGGTCGAAGTCGGTCCAGTCCATCGCGACCAGGATGCTGGGCCGGGCGTTGACCTGATGCGGGACCCAGCGGGCGAAGCTGTCCCACACCTCGATGCCGGCGTTGCTTATCGGGCGGTCGACCTGCTTGATCGCATGCTTGGTCACCCAGCCCCGTGCTTGCGCCAGCGCCTGGCCAATCGTCGCCACCGCGAGCGAAGCGCCCGCCATGACGCCAAGCGTGGCACCCGCAAGGGCTTCAACCCGCTTGGCATGCAGGTCGCGACCATAAAGCTCGTCAAGGAAGCCCCGAACATTCGACAGCCGCTTGTCCGGACGCTCCAATTTGACCACCGCCAGACTCCATACCCGCTATCCGCGGTCATACGAAGTCGGCCCGAATCGCGCCTAGTAGAGGGTCAACTCAAATGAGGGGATTCGTGAGGCTCAGGGATTCTGAACACTGCCTCAAAAGAACAGCATAGTTTAGTGGTGCGCATCTAACGCGTGGCGCCTCCATCAGACGGCGGCGGTGGTTTCGTCTGAGTCCTTGGTCCAGCGAACGGGTTCCGGGTTCTGGCTTGCCTTTTTGACGAAGCGGTTGACCGCGGCCTGCAGGGCGACGATGGCGAGGAAACCTTCGACGGCGTTGGTCCAGGAGACCAAGGCCGGCGTGAAGTGGAAGGCGGGCTGCTCGTGCCGGCTCAGCCATTCGACGGGCTTGAGTGCTTGGGGGCCGCGTAGCTGTCCAGCACGGCGCGAGCCTGCTTGTTGGCCGTAACCTGGTTTCCGGTGGCGCCGAGAAAGCGGGTGAACGCCTGATGGGCGTGCCGCTGCATGCACTGCCCGATAACGCCGCCTTCACGCTAGAGGCGGCAAACAGGGCGGCCATGCCGTTCCTCTTATGGCGGCGGGTCATGGCGCCGCAGCGCCCCTTTTTTCAGCGGCAGGCCGGGCTGGGTGGGGCCGAGAGCTTGGATTTGGCTTTTCTGGCCTACAAACAGCATGGCGGCGTGCTCCGGCGGGTTGACGTAAGGCCGGCAATGCCGCAAAGCTTCAGCAAAGATCGGATTGTTCGACAGCTTATTGTCGCATCCTATGCGGCTGCAGGCCGTGGTTGCGCCAGATACGGCGCGCCGGACGGACGCTGGCCGTACAGGCCGCGGCGGTAGCTGTCCGGTGCATGACTCTCGCCCGGCGGCTCGGCCACAGTCAGAGCGGCCGCGCGCTCGACCAATGTCGTATCCGGCGGCGAGATGCGAGACGGGCGGATGTTGTCGGCCAGCACCCCGTCCGTGCCCGCCTCCGTGAGGCGCTGCTGCCAGCGCCAGGCGCAGGACTTAGATGATATGCCGGCCGCGCGCATGACCGCGTTGGCACCGATGCCGTCGGCACCGAGCAGCACGGCCTGCGCGCGCCAAACCTGCTTCGGTTGGCTGTTCCATCCGCTGAGATCCCGACTAGGCGGGCGCGGTCGGGAGGCCTGGAACTTACGGAGACCCCGGCGCACACTGCCCAGACTTGCGAGACTTGCATGGCATCTTCCAAGCGGGAACCCCGTTCGGGACTCTTTCGTCAGGTGTTGCCCATTAGCTGCGAGGGAAGTCATGGAGAACACGGCTAAGCGTTACGAACTGCTTCTCTTCTAGTTAAGATTACACGATCCTAAAGATCAGCAATAAAGCATACTGATTTAGTGCTCTATCAGCATCCTGCATCGGATATTTTTAGGGTTAATCTTTACAGACTAGTAAATCATGTGGAACTTAACATATCCAATGACATATAGCAAAGCCACAACTCCAACAAGAATAGCTACTAAGCTTATGTTTTTTTTCTGCAAAGAACTTCGATGCTTGCCCATAGCTACATATAAAGTTTCAACTTGAACATATAAACAGACAGAAACTTATCTATTACAAGCATCGCGAACAATAAAAACAAATATAGCAGCGAGAAACCAAATGTTTTCCTAGCTGGCACATTATTTAATAAACTTCGGCCCGACTTATCCTGATCTAGATAAACTTGATACGCTAAAGCAATAAATATACAACCAAGCCCTAAGGCAAACACGCCATAAAGTACGCCAACTTCACCCAACATGTATGGCAGTAAGGAGATTGCAACAAGAAAGACGGTATAGACGAAAATTTGCAATCGGGTCGAGCGCTGGCCGCGCATCACCGGGAGCATTGGTATAGCCGCTTCTTCATAGTCCGAGTGCGCATAGAGTGATAAAGCCCAGAAGTGAGGCGGTGTCCAGAGAAAGACAATAGCGAACATCAGGATCGGAAACAGGGTTAGCGTGCCGCTTACAGCAAGCCAACCGATAACTGGAGGAAAGGCTCCGGCCGCTCCACCAATAACAATGTTGAGCGGGGTACGCCGCTTCAACCACATCGTATAGACAACAACGTAAAATATGATTGATGCAACAAGCAATCCTGCTGCAATCAAGTTGGTTGCTAAAAACATCAGTATAACCGAACTGAAAGCGAGAATAATGCCAAACGCTAGGACATTATGTGCAGGAATTCTCCCTGCCGGTATCGGCCGTCTCGATGTACGTTTCATTACCCCGTCAATGTCTCGGTCATACCACATGTTAACGGCGCCAGCGGAGCCAGCACCTGCAACTATCGCCAAGATGGCCGCAAAACCTAGGCGTGGATCAAGATGTCCGGGCGCAAGCAGGAGCCCGACGATGCCGGTAAACATCACCAATACGACAACGCGCGGTTTAAGCAAATCCACCCAATCGCGAACCGTCGCCTTCAAGTCGGCCCTGTTTTCCGATGCAAGGACAGTATTTGATGCCTGAAGCACTGCGTTATGCCTCATCGGACACGTGGCAACTCACTGAACGTATGGAACGGGGGAGGAGACGATACCGTCCATTCTAACGTTGTCGCTCCAACGCCCCAGTAATTATCAGCTACAGCTTGTTTGGACGTAAACGTACGATACAAAACATAGAGAAATATGATTACAGACGCTGCGCTAATGTAGGCTCCGATAGATGCAACGTAGTTCCACCCAGCAAAAGCGTCAGGGTAGTCAGGATAACGTCGCGGCATCCCGGCCAATCCAAGGAAATGCATTGGGAAAAATGTCAAGTTGACGCCTATAAAGGTGACCCAGAAATGAACCTTTCCCCAAAACTCTGGGTATTGGTGACCGGACATTTTGCCAATCCAATAATAAAATCCTGCAAAGATTGAGAAGACAGCGCCAAGACTCAATACATAATGAAAATGAGCGACAACATAATAGGTATTGTGTAGAATTTGATCGATGCTTGCATTCGATAATACGATTCCGGTAACCCCTCCAAGCGTGAACAAAAATATAAAACCGATTGAGAAAAGCATCGGTGTGTTTAATTCAAGTGATCCACCCCACATTGTCGCGATCCAAGAGAAAATTTTGATTCCTGTTGGGACAGCGATAATCATCGTTGCCGCCATGAAATACGCACGCGTATCGACACTGATGCCGGAAACAAACATATGGTGCGCCCAAACTACGAAGCCGACGACGCCAATTGCCACCATCGCGTAAGCCATACCAAGATAGCCAAATATCGGCTTTTTTGAAAAAGTCGATACAATGTGGCTGATCATTCCAAATCCTGGAAGGATCATGATGTAAACCTCTGGATGCCCGAAAAACCAGAATAAGTGCTGGAACAACACGGGATCACCCCCGCCTTGCGGGTCAAAGAACGAAGTTCCAAAGTTTCGGTCAGTAATGAGCATAGTGATTGCACCGGCCAGCACCGGAATTGAGAGCAGCAGTAAGAATGCTGTTACTAGCATTGACCACACAAATAGCGGCATTTTGTGTAAAGTCATACCAGGGGCACGCATATTGAAAATTGTTGTTATGAAATTGATTGCTCCGAGCAGGGAACTTGCACCAGCAAGATGGAGAGCAAACAACGTATAGTCCATAGCCGGGCCAGACATGTAAGTCGCGCCCGACAGCGGCGGGTAAAGTGTCCAGCCAGATCCCGCACCGTCTCCGCTCATTAGGCCAAACATAATAAGTATGAACGCTGGAACGAGAAGCCAAAAACTGATGTTGTTAAGCCTTGGAAAGGCCATGTCAGGAGCACCGATCATGATCGGAACGAACCAGTTCCCAAATCCCCCAATCATGGCAGGCATGACCATGAAAAAGATCATGATCAATCCATGAGCCGTAACTGTCGCGTTCCACTCCTGGCCCGACTTGAAATAGGCCAGGCCGGGGTGAGCGAGCTCCATACGCATGTGAACGCTAAGCGCCACCCCGACTATTCCCGCGCAAATCGCAAACAGCAGATATAAAGTGCCAATATCCTTATGGTTGGTACTAAACAACCACCGTTTCACAAATCCAGGAGCGTGATTATGGTCGTGCGCATGACGATCATGGCTGTGGGCTGCTGCCGACATGATCTAGGCCCTCATCTCAAAGATTAACATTTGCATCATCGTTCCAATGCCCCAGCTAAAGCTACTGTTCGCCTGGGTTGCCTTGCAGGCTCGTTCGCAGCAGCGAATTTTGCTTTCGCTTTTGATATCCAAGCATTGAAATCACCCGACGACAGCGCCTCCACAGCAATCGGCATCAAGCTGTGATTGGTGCCGCAAATCTGGTTACATTGGCCGTAGTAGACACCCGGCTTATCGACTTTAACCCAGGTCTCAATGGTTCGCCCAGGGATAGCATATCGCTGCACACCCAACGATGGAACAAAGAAACTGTGTATGACATCCGCACTGGTTGTAAGAATTCTTATGTTCTTGCCAGCAGGCACAACTACACGGTTATCCACGTCGAAGTTGCGCAGCTCCCCAGGTTTAAGCTGATCCTCAGGGATCATGTAACTGGAGAAATTTATGTTACCCTGATCAGGGTAGGTATATTCCCAATACCATTGATGACCGGTGACCCTTAAAGTCATGTCCGGCGCATTTGTTCGGTCCTCAAAATAGATGAGGCGAAATGAAGGTATGGCGATAACAATCAGCACCAGAGCGGGTATGACCGTCCACGCAACCTCTAACAGGGTGTGATGGCTTACGCGGCTCGCAACAGGATTTTTGCTTGCGCGATATCGCCAGATGACGAACAGCAGCAAAGCAGCCACAAAAATGGTGACGAACGCCATTAGCCAAAGCACAAGGGCGTGCAGACCTTCGATGCCGGCCTGAGTAGGGCTATGGGCAGCCTGAAACCCCAGCTGCCAATTTTCTGGCGTTTGACCGAAAGCGGGTGTTGCCATCAGCGCAGACGCGCACAGCACTAGTGCCTCAAGTCGTGGGATAGTTCGAAGATCCAATCTGGTTTTCATCTCATTTCCGTTTAGGCCGCTGAACGAAGGTGTGTGCAAACCTCAACAAGCCAAGGGGCTTAGTTCGTCAAACCCACCAGCGAGAAAAGCCCAAGCGGCGGAACAGGCGTGAATTTGGCTTTTGCCATGTCGTCGGGCGGGAGCAAAGCCTCGCGTGCGAAATCAGGATGCCATCCAAGTTTGTGGGAGGCCGGCGCCATCGCTTTCTCAATCCACCACCTTGGGCCATGTTCCGCAGCAAAATGGTTCACGAAAAGCAGATAACCACCGGGACGCACGACTCGACGCATCTCAGCCAGGAGATCACGAGGGTGTGGCACCACCGAAGCGACAAACATGGCAACTGCTATGTCGAACGACCCGCTCGCAAATCCAGTATGCTCCGCATCCACCTCCACCAAAGCTTCAATGTTTTGAAGCCTAACGCGCCTCACGCGTCGCCTTGCAACCGAAAGCATCGCCGCCGACAAATCAATCCCGGTTATGATTTTCGACCTATCGTAATGAGGCAGCGCAAGACCAGTGCCAACTCCAACCTCAAGCACCTTATCGCCATCAAGCTTGTTGACTTCGGCAACAGCCCGTCGGCGTCCCCAAGCCGAGATGCCGCCGAAGACCGCATCGTATACTCCCGCCCAACGCGCATAGGCAGCGCGGACGGAGTCAGCATCAAGGGACGTGTGCGGTATAATCGATCGTTCACGGCCGATCGCATCCTGAATAAGCGGCATAGCATCTCCCTGGCACTTCCTACCCTCGAGCGAGCGGCCAATCAAGCGCGCGGCGGCCAGCATAATTGGAAGTCGCTCAGGGGCAGGGCAGAATCAGGTCATGCAGCGTTCTCACGGCGGTCCCGAACCTTTACGTAAGCGATCGCGGAGTGCTCCGAGCAATATGGCTTTCCAGCGCTCGCAGCCTTGCCACAAAAATGAAATCCCGACGTTCCAGGCTCGCCTAACGGCCAACAGCATGACACGAGTCTTTGGCTGGCCTGTGAAGCTTGTGAAACGACCCGCAATGGGGTTACGACTACCGCTTCCGGTAATTTTAAGTGGGATTCTTCTAAGCTGCTGGCAGCTTTGTGAACAGCGGCTCCAATTGTCCGCTGCCCGGAACATGGTCCTTTTGAGCCGCTTTCAGAACGTCTCTGAATAGGAGATGGCCTGGCTGAAAGATTAAGGCGGTGCGCTTTCCCGACGACTGCATTTTTCGTTATGGCAAGCCTCCGACCAATTTCGGCAGTTGAATGTCCATCGGTCCACAATTGCCGGAGTCGAGCAATAGCTTCGTCTGACCACTCCATCACGAACCTCCTGTGTCACATTCACCTGAGGCTAGTCGGTTGCCGTTGCTAGAGATAGTGCTGACAGTGTGGACAACCACAAAATCTTGTGGAAAACAGCAAGGGATTCGATTCAAGCCCATCCTGTCCAGGACTTCACCAGAATCAGGGTGGCAACATGATTGCAAAAATGATTCAGACTATGCAAAAACTCGGTCGGGTTGATTTCGGCGCGGCGGCCGGGCGGATAGAATTCCGTTATGGTGCCCATCTCCAGTCACGACCGATCGCAAACCCTGCTGTTCCCGAACTCGGTGGACGACTACGTCGGCCCCGACAACCCGGTTCGGTTCATCGATGCGTTCGTAGACAGGCTGGACCTTGCGGTGGCAGGGTTCGTCGGGGTCGAGCCGAAGGCAACGGGCCGCCCGGGCTACGCGCCGGCAGACCTGCTCAAGCTCTACATTTATGGCTACCTGAACCGGATACGCTCCAGCCGGCGGCTCGAGGCCGAGACCCACCGTAACATCGAGGTGATCTGGCTGCTGCGGCACCTGAAACCCGACTTCAAGACCATCGCCGATTTTCGGCGTGACAACCGCGCCGCGTTCAAGCTGGTGTTCCGTGAGTTCGTGCTGTTGTGCCGGCAGCTCGACCTGTTCGGCCGCGAGCTGCTGGCGGTCGACGGCACCAGGCTCAAGGCCGTCAACAACAAGGACCGCAACGTCACGCGGGCTTCTCTCGAGCAGTTTATCGGCAAGGCGGACGAGCGCCTGGCCGACTATCTGCAACGGCTCGATAAGGGCGATGTTGAGGAGGGCGGAACGGGCGGCGGCTCGCGCGTGCCGAACCTGGCCGAGAAGATCGACGCCCTCCGGAACAAGCGCAACCGTCCCCGGTCCTTGCTGGAGAGCCTTGACCGAACCGGCGAGAGCCAGATCTCGCTGACCGATCCTGACAGCCGGGCGATGGCGGCTCATACCCGCATTACGGTCGGCTACAACGCACAGGTCGCGGTCGACGCCAAGCACAAGCTGATCATCGAGCAGGCGGCAACCAACCAGGTCCTCGACTTGGGGCTGCTGACGCAGACCGCAGGACCCGCTCGCGCGATCCTCAACGTCGAGCGGATCGACGTCGTTGCCGACCGGCGTTGCTTCAAGTTCGAGGACATCGAGGCTTGCGAGCAGGCGGGGAGGACGCCCTATGTCCCCAAGTCGCAGCGCGGATCGGCGGTGCGCAAAAGCTTTTTCGCCAAGGACGAGTTCCGCTACGATCCGGGCAAGGACGTCTACATCTGCACGGCGGGCGAGCGGCTCGGGCGCAAGTATGAAAGCAAGTCGCGGGATCTGACAAAGATTGACTACAGCAACCGGTCAGCGTGCCTGCGCGAGCGGCTGCGGTTCCTGTGCCGGCCGCAGCTGCTGATCGTGGACGAGATCGGCTACCTGCCCGTTGTGCCCGGCGGCGGCAATTTGTTCTTTCAACTGGTCAACGCCCGCTACGAGCGCGGCGCCATGATCCTGACCAGCAATCGCGGCTTTGCCGAATGGGGCGAGGTGTTCGGCGACCCTGTCGTGGCCGCGGCCCTGCTGGCCAGGCTGCTGCACCATGCCACCGTGATGCAGATCGAGGGCAACAGCTACCGCATGCGCCAGCACGCCAGCCTCGTGCCCGAGGCCATGCGCCCGCGGCCCGTCGCGCCACCTCCGCCGCCCGGCAAGCGCCGCGGCAGGCCACCCAAGGACAGGAGCGACGATCAGATCAGCGGTTGATCACCGCCCGAACCTGGGGAGATTTCAACCGGCAGGTTTGAGGAGCATTCAAGCGGCGTTGACAAGGCCCGGCCCGCGTCCGATCTCGTCGATCGTGACTTCACTGCCGCAGGGCCCAATCGGCTCTGGGTGGCTGATATCACGTTCGTGCCGACATCGGCCGGGTTCCTGTATCTGGCTGTGGCGCTGGACGCCTGGAGCCGGAGAGTCGTGGGCTGGTCGATGGCCAACCATCTGCGCGCCGAGCTGGTCGTTGATGCGCTGGAGATGGCACTCGGCCAGCGCCGGCCTGCAGGCGGCGTCATTGTCCATAGCGACAGTCAGAAGATCGAGGCCAGTTTCCGAGCGGCCTGACCCGCACTCTGATCGACCGCGTGTCTTTCCCCGGACCTGTCGGCTGCCCGGGAACGCCCTGCGGCGAGGTTTGGCCTCGCCGGTGCCTGTGACCCGAGAAGGGCCTGACCGTCTGGTCACGTGACTGTCCTGTCCGCGCATCCGGTTGTGGCGAAGCCGTCCAAGCACGGTTGAACCAGAAGGAGCCGAGAATGAGCGTGGAAGACGGAGCAGGGCGTCCTGCCGTCGGGGGCGTCGACACCCGCAAGGATCTGCATGTGGCTGCAGTCGTCGACGAGCGGGATCGGGTTCTGGCGACTGCCAGCTTCTTCGCCACGACCCGCCAAGGCGATCGGCAGATGCTGGCCTGGATGCGCTCGTTCGGTGCTTTGCAACGCGTCGGGATTGAGTCGGCCGGCAGCTATGGCGCCGGCCTGCTGCGCTTGATGGGGCAGGCCGGGATCGAGGTGCTGGAGGTCGCCACCCCGGATGCCCATGATCGCCGCCGGCGCGGGAAGAACGATGACCTCGACGCCGAAAGTGCGGCGCCCGCGGCCTTTGCCGGCACGCGCACCGTCACGCCCCGCAGCCGGGACGGCATGGTCGAGGCCCTGCGCGTCCTGAATGCCTGCCGCAAGACCGCGGTCACGGCCCGACGCGTCGCCTTGCAGATGATCCACAACACCATTGTCTGCGCACCGGACGGCTTGCGCGAGACGCTGCGCCGGATGGCCCGCATGCAGCTGGTTCGGACCCTGGCGGCATGGCGGCCAGACCTGACAGGCTACCGTGACGTCGAGGCCGCCT
This sequence comes from Acetobacteraceae bacterium, assembly GCA_965260935.1. Lineage (GTDB taxonomy): Bacteria > Pseudomonadota > Alphaproteobacteria > Acetobacterales > Acetobacteraceae > JBBROS01. Next base: position 1,766,360 of record OZ253374.1, on the reverse strand, counting down.
ATCGGATCAGCTTGAAGTCCCTGGCGCGGCGGTGTCTCGAATTGCACGACGAGATCGCCGATCTGGACACCATGGTCGAGGCTATCGTCGACGAACTCGCCCCCGAACTCGTGGCCCGCAACTCCATCGGGCAAAACGGAGCCGCGCAGTTGCTTCTGACCGCCGGCGACAACCCACAGCGGCTGCGCTCCGAGGCTGGCTCGCCGCGCTGTGTGGTGTGAGCCCCGTGCCGGCCTCGTCAGGAAAAACCGTGCGTCATCGGCTCAACCGCGGCGGCGACCGCGCCGCCAACAGCGCCCTGCACATCATCGCCGTCGGACGGTTGAGAACCGACGAGCGCACCAAGGCCTACGTCGCCAGGCGTATCGCCGACGGCCATTCCAAGCTGGAGGCGATCCGCTGCCTCAAACGCTATGTCGCCCGCGAGGTGTTCACCCTCATCACCCAACGGCAGCGGGCCATCAACCCAGGGGCCACGCATGAGATTTCTCTCGCCTGCTGCGGCCTGACGTATGATGACGCGCCCTCGCGATTGCGGGGGAGCGAAGCATGTCAATCGAGAGCCTGGGACAGTATTTCGGCGCCGTTGAGGACCCGCGCTGCTCACGCAAAGTCGAGCACCGTCTGATAGGCGTGCTGGTGATCGCGGTGTGCGCGGTGATCGCCTGTGCCGAGAGCTGGGACGACATCGCGCTGTATGGCCGCAGCAAGCTCGTATGGCTCCGGACGTTCCTGGAATTGGCGAACGGCATTCCCTCGCACGACACGTTCCGGCGCGTGTTCATGCTGATCGACCCCGACGCATTCGAGGCGGGGTTCGCGTCCTGGGTCGGCTCGCTCGCTGTGGGCTTCGAGCGCGAGGTGGTCGCCATTGACGGCAAGACGGTCCGCCGCTCGTTCGACCATGGGCGGGAGCAGTCGGCCCTGCACGTGGTCAGCGCTTGGGCATCCGAGCAGGGCCTCGTGCTGGGCCAGCGGTGCGTGGATAGCAAGTCGAACGAGATCACCGCCATCCCCGAACTGCTGGACCAGCTTGCGCTTGAGAACAGCATCGTCACCCTGGACGCCATGGGGTACCAGACCGCGGTCGCCGAGAAGATCCTGGCGCGTGGCGGCGACTACCTTTTGACGCTGAAAGGCAATCATCCGCTGGCCCATGCGGCCGTGGTGGAGCATTTCGACCAGCAATGCTTCCGCGTTGGCGCACCCAGCCGGGCCGATTGCGACGCCTTTGACGACACGCACGGCCGCCTGGTCCGCCGCCCGTGTCAGCTTGGCTGACATCCCTCCGGGGGATCGCCTTTGGCGATGGTGTTCGCCAGCACGGATGCTGCGGCCTTGGGCGCCCTGAGCGGCTGGCCGGGCCTGCGCACCGTGCTGGCGGTCGAAAGCATCCGCAGCGTCAACGGCACGCCCAAAGTCGAAGCTGAAATCCGCTACTTCCTGTCGAGTTGCCCTGACGACCCGGCTGTCTTGGGCCAGGCCATCCGCTCGCATTAGGCCGTGGAGAACAGCCTGCATTGGGTGCTGGATGTGACCTTCCGCGAGGACGACAGCCGCGTGCGCGACCGCACGGCCGCGCGCAACTTGGTACTGCTGCGCAAGATCGCGCTCAACATCGTCGGCCGCGACAGGACATCGAAAGCCAGCGTGCGCGCCAGACGCAAAAAGGCCGCTTGGAACGACGCCTACATGCTCAAACTCTTGGTCGGGTAGATGACGGGCTGCGCGCAAAGCCGGAATGAGATTTCATGCGTGGCCCCTGGCCATCAACCAGACCCAAATCGTCGCTTGACACATAGAAGGGCGTCCAGGGATCACAACCCGGTCTCAACTGGTCGTCGCAACGCCAGCCTGAACGGATTGCAGCACGGCGTCGAGGGCCTCGGCGGGCGTTCTCCATCCGAGCGTCTGGCGCGGCCTCCCGTTCAGGGCTGCTGCCACCGCCGCGAGATCGCCTGCGCTGCAGGCTTAGGTCGGCGCCCTTCGGAAAGTACTGCCGCAGCAGCCCGTTGGTGTTCTCGTTCGTGCCCCGCTGCCACGGGGAGTGCGGGTCGCAGAAGTAGACCGCCATGCCGGCCTCGACCCACAGCCTGGCGTGCTGCGCCATCTCCGCTCCCTGGTCCCACGTCAGCGACCGCCGGAGCTGCCCGGGCAAGGTCGCGATCTCGCGCGCGATCGCATCGCGCACCGCTTCGGCGCCGTGCCCGGCGAGCGCCGGGCCGTTCTTGTCCCGGACGCCCGTGCCATGACCGTCCATCGGCGGCAGGTGCAGCAACATCGTGAACCGCGTCGTGCGTTCCACCAGGGTGCCGATGGCCGAACGGTTCAGGCCTCCCTCCCAGTGGCCCGGCACCACCCGGTCGGCCGCTTCCGCCGGGCGCTCGCTGATGAGCACGTCGGAGGTGACGAACGACGTGCCCCGCCCGCGGGTGCGCGCCCGCGGCACGCGCAGCGCCCGCCCGGTGCGCAGGCAGGCCGTCAGCTCGCGCCGCAGCGCGCCCCGGCCCTGCACGTAAAGCGACTAGTAGATAGCTTCGTGGCTGATGCGCATCGTCGCGTCCTCGGGACAGTCGAGCCGCAGACGGCGGGCGATCTGTTGTGGGCTCCACGCCTTGGCCAGCGCCGGTCCTGCCGGGGACCGTGCCGCCGGCCCTTCCAAGGCACGGCTGGCCCGGGCACCACGGCCCCGCCCGGGGCGGCAATCATGCCAGACAACCGATCCTGCACATACGCCCGCAGCGCCGCGTTGCCCGCCCGCTTCGGACGCCGCGCCGCCCGCTCTGCATGCCATTGCGCGACAGTGGCCCGATACTCCAGCCTGCCGCTGCGCGTGGCTGCGTTGCGCCGGTCGGACGCAGTGCGTCCGACCCCGCGAGATTGTTGAGGCCGACCGCCCCATCTGCCGGGCAATCTCCCGTATGCCGACGCCTTGCGCACGCAGGATCGCAAGCCCCTCCCGTTCGGCAAGCGACAGGTATCGCCCGGACGGCGGCATTGCCAATCGTCCAAACATTGCTGGTGGCACGCCGCCCGCCTTTCGGAACCATCTTGTTCCGACAGTCTGCGGCACACCGGCCCCAATCGCCGCATCCTCACTGGACAAGCCTGCCGCGATCCCCGCCCAGAACCGCCGCTGCTCTTGCCGTCCCGCCACCGGCGGACGGCCTGGCGACCACAACGACGCCCGTCCCGCCCAATCCGAGTTCCGCTTCCGTTTGACTATCGCAACGTCCTCCCGGGTGTTGCGACAACCAATTGAGTTTACCTTGGCTTTCTTGATCACTGTGATGGATCACGTCGCCGGGGCGGCGCTGTCCGACCGCCATTTCCAACGCATCGACCACCACCTCGGCACGCGGATAAGTGGCCATCGCCCAACCGACAATCTTGCGGCTCCAGGCGTCCAGCACCACAGCCAGATACAGGAACCCGTTGGCGGCCGGCACGAAGGTGACATCGGCCCCCTCCGCTGGCCTTCCATCGGCTGCGCCGCTGGAACCTTTCGGCCAGCTACGCCCACAGCTGGTTCGGCGCCGTCGCTGTGAAGTCGCGATCCACCAAGTCCGGCGCCGGCCGGGCATCCGGGTCGCGCCGCGTGGTCGTCACGCCATGGCGGCGATGGCTGGCGCCGACCAGCCCGGCCGCACGCATCAGCCGCGCAATACGCTTGCAGCCACGCTTCTCTCCTGTGGCCCGCAACTCGGCATGTATGCAGGGTGCGCCATGTGTCTCGCGCGAGCTCGCATGGACCGTCCGCACTCGCTTCAGCAGCGCCGCATCAGCAACCGCGTGCGACGACAGCGGCCGTTGCCGCCATGCGTAGCACCCAGCCTCGGACACACTGAGCACGCGCGCCATGACCGCTGTTGGAAAGCTGGCCTGGTTCGCGCTCATGAATTGGAAGATCCGGACGGCACGGCTCCGGTTTCCCTTGCAAACCAGGCCGCAGCTCGAGACAGAGCATCGCGCTCCAGCCGCAGCTGCTTGTTCTCACGCCGCAGACGGGCCAATTCGTCGCGTTCGGTTGCCGCCAGCCCATCGTCCTTCTCTTCCCGGCGACCCTCTTTCCGGTCCGCCTGCGCGACCTATTGGCAGATCGATGGCGCTGTCGGCTCAAACTCGCGGGCAAGGTCGGTCGGATCGCGGCCAGCGCGGACGAACTCGACCGTCTGACAACGAAACTCAGGGCAATAAGGCGGGCGTGTCTTCGGCATCTGTGAAGCCTCCGATGAAAGCCTGAAGCGCTCCGCCTAACCAGGTCAACTTCAGAACATCTAGAGCCGCATCGCCTTTCGGCCCGACAAAGCCCGCCAAACCTGGGTGAGCTTCGCCCATCTCGCCGCAGCAGTTATCAACCTCCGCATTGCAGAGTTCAGTCATAGACTCCAGAAGTATGCATGCGGTTTGAGGCAGGGCCCGAACAATGAAGCCGAGCTGGTCGTAGTAAGGCGAATCGCTTGTTTTCCAGCAGCCAAGCTCGGCTTGCGCTCCACCGGCCAACACTGCCGACCCAAGCCTGACCCATTCGGCTGACGACTTTTATGGATGTGCGACTCGACGCCGAGATCGCTGAAGGCACGGTGGCCTTCGGCATTATATCCTTTGCCGGCCAACATGATGCTGATGCGGACTATGACGGCAAAGGCGGCCAGGAACAGGCGCTTGAACAGGATAGTGTCGTTCACGTTCGTCGCGGTCGCTATGCATACGACGGGGATGCCATCCCCGTTCGCCGCGGCGTGGCATGTCGTGTCGTGCCTGCCGCAGTTAGTGGGATTGATCCGGCCAGTTCGCCGTCGCACTTGGTCCGCACTGAGCAACTACCCAAGATCAGGATAGGGTTGCCGCGCAACATGGCCATAAGAAAAGCATGCACCTTCCCCAGCAGGCTCGTGCGCGTCCAGCGCGCAAAGGCTCGCTGCAGGATCGAGCCGCCCGTCTTGTTCTCGCCCATCCGCAGGCTGCGCCATCGTGTGCCCTCGCGCAGGAACTGACGCAGGGTGGCCCGCGCCCGCACAGTGTCGGCGGAAGGGTATTTCGGTGCCGGCCTACCTGGTTTCTCGCAGCACTCGGTCACTGTTGCGATCAGGTCCGAAATCCGGGTGTTCAAGGCTGTCCTCATCTCCGCATTGGGGCGATTAATTGAAAGCCAATTTTACTCAATCAAGAACAGCTGTGAAAACCATGTCTTAAGCAGGAAGTAAAGATTAAAATATAATAAATCCTAATATTTTAATAATAAATAATTTTATCAGATCAGTTTTTATTTTAGAAATTATTTACATTAGAATGGCAACAGTATGTCTAGAAGCTGTTGACCATAACGCGGACGCTGCAAGTCGCTGATTTGGCCACGACCGCCATACGCAATCCGAGCTTCTGCAAGCCTGTCGTGTCGGACAGTATTGTCGCTGCCGATATCCTGCGGACGAATGACACCGCTTACCTGTAGGTCTCTTAACTCACTATTTACACGGACTTCCTGCCGTGCCGCAACTGCAAGATTGCCGTTGGGTAGAACCTGAGTTACGACACCAGCAAGGCGAAGCATAACAGTCTCATTGCGCTTTATTGACCCAGATCCATTTGAGTTCCCCTTGCTGGTGGCTGACACAAGCTGGCTTGGATTAACTGCTTTGCTAAGAATGCGTGGTAAGGCGCTTTCAAAACCGAATACATTTGGTAAGCCCAAAGCCTCACTGCCAGTCCGGCTGCCTGCACTTTCATTTTTCAGATCCGCACCGTCAGTTATGTTGACCAAGATCGTGACGATGTCGCCGACCGCCGCAGCGCGTTGATCCTTAAAGAATGCGCGGCTTCCTGCTCGCCACAAGCTGTTGGCCTCAGGCGCCTCGTATTGGGGGCGTGGCATCGGTAAGCTGATCGGTCGGTAGGACGGTGCCGAGGTTGGATCTCCGCTCGGTGTCATTGCAGGCGGGCGCCCGATCTCGGAGAGCCGGGTTAAACTTCCGCATGCTGGAAGCAGCAATGCGCTGGCCAGCGCTGCTGCCCTAAATCCAGCGGCACTGCCCATATACTCCACGATGCGGATCATCGAGTCGCAACCTGATGAGCATTTCTGACCCGATTGATTGGAATGATGCGCGCTTGGCCGGGGCCTGTCACAACGGCGTCCATGACCGCGCGAGAATAAGGATTGATGACACGGATTTGCTCTCCGATTCCGCCCGCTTCGTCTGCGACGCCTTGTGCGGTGACCTGAAGGTTTGCACTGTCAAGTCGCAATAGTAAAGGAGATCCTTTCGAAACAACCAGCGGTTGGCCCAAATCCGCCAGACGGATTGGCTGCCCAGGTTGGATCGCGTGGCGTAATGCTTGGCCTTTGGCTTGGGCGGGCATGCGTACAAGATCGTTTCTTAAAAGTGCGGCCTTGACACGGCTCCACTGCAAATTCTCCAGACTGACGATGTCGCCTGCACGCATCGCCCGGCGGGCGACCGGTAGTTCGGTCATTTCCTGAACCCGTCCTGACAGACGAACCTGTATCGGCGGCATGTTCTCCATCGTTGCTATGAGAAGTGTCGAGAACCGGCCGCTCGCCGCATCGTATGAGGTGCCGTTGAAGTCGATTGAGGGCGACGCTTCGACAGGCAACAGTGGAGTTATAAAAGCTGGTAATTCAATGTCGCTGTCTTGAGGCGCGCCGGCATCATTCAACATAGTGCGCAACGGGCCCATGATGTCGTTCTTGGTAAGCGACCGGCCAGGACGCTCCAGCCTTGCGCGATCGCCAGGACCGCTCGGATGCCAGTCGACATGGAACATCTCGGCAATGGCTGACAACTGCCGCCATTCCACGATTATGCGGCCGCCCGGTTCCGGGGCTGGACCGATCGGGCGATCGTCGGCGCCCTCGAACAGATCGGATAGGCGCACGACGTTGCTGCTGAGTACGGTGTATGATTTAAGGGTTGCAGCTGAACTGAAAATTGGAAGCAGGAGACACACCAGAAAAGCTCCGAACTTCATAAACTTCACCGTAGGTTTGTTAATGTTGATTGCATTTGGTCGCTTGTGGTAATAACGCGACTATTCATCTCGTAGGCGCGCTGAGCAGTAATCAAGTTTGTAATCTCGCTTACAATATTAACATTGCTCGTTTCAATGAAACCTTGCATGACGCTGCCAAATCCCGGTGTCCCCGGCGTTCCCGTGACAGCATTGCCCGAACCCGCGCTTGCAAGCATGAGGTTGTCTCCTTTCGCTTCAAGCCCGGCGTCATTCGGAAACACCGCAAGTTGTAACGTACCGACAGTTTGCGGCGCGGTTGTCCCGTCAAGCTTGATCTGCACCTCGCCCGTTGCATTGATGCTGACGTCAGTTGCGTTTGCTGGAACTGTGACACCTGGAGCAACTAAGTAACCATCTGCCGTGACAATCTGTCCGTTTGGCGACAACCCAAACGTTCCGTCACGTGTATAGGCTGTTTCACCTGAAGGGAGGGTAACTTGAAAATATCCGCTTCCTTTGATGGCAACGTCGAGACTATTGCTCGTTTGTTGCAAATTGCCTTGTTCGTTGATGCGATAAATAGCAGCGGTCCTGACACCCAATCCCACCTGCGCGCCTTGCGGAACAACCGTACCCGTGTCGCTGCTGTTCGAGCCAACGCGCCGTAAATTTTGATAAATCAAATCCTGGAATTCGGCCCGTCTCCTTTTGAAGCCAGTCGTTGTCATGTTCGCGATATTGTTCGATATGACCTCAACGTTAGTCTGCTGAGCTAACATTCCAGTCCCAGCGATATCAAGCGAGCGCATCTGTTAGCCCTTCATTTGAGTAAGTTTATCGATTGCAGTCTGGAGCCGTTGCGATTCGCTTTCAACGAACTGTGCCGCGAATTGAAAGCTTCGTAAGCCTGACATCATCCTTGTCGTCTCGACGATTGGCTGCACATTGCTGTTCTCGATCGCTCCTTGGACGACATGCGGTTGGTTGACCGGGCCAGTCTCCGTGTCAGCGCGCAGCAGCGTGCTTCCCTCCGATTGCATGCGCATCGGATCATTGGGCGACACAACGCCTATGCGACCAATAGTGCCGTTCTCGCTTTGGATTGACCCGTCTGCGGTAATGGTCAGAGTGACGTCAGCCGGGGATATTCGGATCGGCTTGCCCGACGTATCAAGGAGTGCATTGCCCTGACTATCGGAAATGGTCCCGTCCGGACGCGGACTGAAACTTCCTGAGCGCGTGAGGCGAGGCCCGCGCGACGTGTCGACCGTGAAATATCCTTCCCCCGCGATCGCGAGATCCAGGGGATTCGCCGTATGAACAAGCGGGCCGTCGGCCTGATCGCGATAGGTCGCGCGATCTTGGACGAATGAGACCGGTTTTCCACCCGGCGGCCCACTTGTGCCATTCTGCTTCTCGAGCCAGTCGCTGAAGAGTACACGCTCCGCTTTGAACCCCGATGTGCCAGCGTTCGCGAGGTTTGCCGCCGTAACGTCGAGCGCACGGCTTTGAGCCATCAGGTAGGATAGTGCGACGTAGCTTGGCATTTCCATGATGGACGCCGTTATAGCGCGCCAACCTTACCGAAATCTTTACGTCGCCAAATAGACACTATCCTCGGCGCTTGAACGGAAGATCTTACCAGTGCTGCCTTCAAAACATTTCATTAATTTCTTGCGCGTAAGCTATCGGGTAGATGGAGAGCGCGATGACTAAACCAACAACAACCGCCGCATCAGCAGGAAAGGGGCGCAAAAAACTTATCTTCATAGCACTGGCGGCGCTGATCATCGCTGGCGCAGGTGCGGCGTGGTTCACTGGCCTACTGCCGGGTTTGGTGACAAGCGGCACCGCCCACTCTCAGGAGAACGCAGAAGGAGAGCGGAAGCAGGATGCCGCAAAAATCGAGAAAAGCGCTCCAGTTTTCTTGGATTTGCCCGACATCATCGTCAATCTTAACACCGGTCAGCGGCGCGCGGTCTTTCTCAAGCTGCATGCGCAGCTTGAGCTATCACAGGCACACGACAAGGCAGTGGTCGAGGCAGCCATGCCGAGAGTGCTAGACCTTTTTCAAGGGTATTTAAGAGAAATGCGGCCGGAGGAACTCCGCAGCACGGCAGGCACATACAGGCTTCGGGAAGAATTGTTAGCAAGAACTAACATAGCCATATCACCGGTGCAGGTGAACGCAGTGCTTTTCACCCAAATGCTAATTCAATAATCCGCATCTTACCGTCTGCTTGGAGAAAGAAGGGTAGTGCATACTACTGATTTGGTTATCATAACAGTGCTATTCGTGCTGCTCTGCGCGACCTTTCTGTATGCAAGAAAACTGCGAAAGGCATTTGGCAAGATCAAGAACGTAGGCGATGAATTGCGCGTTGCTGTGGCAGACTTTGATCACGGAACTCGTTCCGCTGAAGCCGCTATTGCCGAGATGAATGAAACCGCAAAAGTGCTGAGCGGACATCTCAGGCACGCAATGGCGTTGCGTGATGACTTGATGTTCCTGTCGGAGCGTGGCGAAACGCTTGCTGATCGATTGGATACCTTAGTCCGCGTCGTTCGAACAATGGAACAAGCGCAACAAAACAAGGGAACAAAGCTGGAGCCGGTCGTGAGCACAGCAGGCAATCAGAATAAGGTATCCGCTCCAACAGCCCGTGTGCTGAGCCAGGCGGAGCGCAGCCTTCTTACAGCGCTACATGAGCAGAAGTGATGTGTCTATACTTTAGCAAGCTCTATGGTTCTTATTCCCTGCTTATTGCAGCTGACTTGAAGTTTTCCTTGGTTTCATCCAGGAGAGTGTCAGTAAACCGATGTATCATGATGTCGCTCGTGCTTTGCATGGCTGGGCAGGCGTCTATAACGTCGGTCATTGCAGCGCCCACAGCTGGAAACCAATCTAAACCGCAAGCCTTCCTTGCAAGCGAGTCCCATGATGTAATTCCTGGCAAAGGCAATGACGCAGAAGGTCCTGCATCACCATCCACTGATGCCAAGGAAACGCCTGTTCCGGTAATCAGCAAATCCGAATTGGCGCTGCTCCAAGATCTCCGTGGCCGGCGTGAAGAACTCGACACCAGGGAGAACGCATTGAAAGCCCGCGAGCAGTTACTTGCGGCGGCGGAAGAAAGACTTACGGAGCGGGTTGAGCAGCTAAGCAAGCTACAAAAGCAACTAGAAACGATGAACAAATTGTGGCAAGACAGAAATCAATCGAATTGGCAGAGCCTCGTCAAAGTTTATGAGAAAATGCGTCCACGCGATGCAGCAACAATATTCAATGACTTGGAAGACACCATTCTGATGCAAGTCTTGGATCGGATGAAAGAAGACCGCGCAGCCGCGATCCTCGGCTTAATGCAGCCGGAGCGGGCGCGCGCGGCTACAGCGCACCTTGCCGAATGGCGCCAACGTACTTCGGCAGAAATAAAATGACCCGGAGGTCAAGCCGAGTGTCTCGTCAAGGCTTCAGCAAATTCTTGCAACTTCTGATACTATGCGTATTGAGCCTTTCGAAACCCGTTGCTTTCTTGTCAGCATCTGAGATTGCCGGAACGCCGATACGAGCGGGAAATCATCCAGGGTTCGGGCGCTTAGTATTCGACCTTCCTGAGAACGGCACCTACGAAATCGTTCGAGAGTCTGCCAGGTTGCTGTTGGTTTTTCGCGATGCAGGGCCGTTTACTGCGCCGGAAAAGCTTCCCCATAACGTCACGTCCATCGCGACCGACCTCAACAGCGTAAGACTACGCTTCATGCCAGGCGCTGAACCACGGCCCTCTCAAATGGGGCGAATGCTGGTTGTCGACTTTTTTGATCCGGGAGCGTCTATCGGCCGCAATGCCGCCGAAGTGCCTGCTATCGCTGCCAAGCAATCCGAGGAGGCAAGCGCCGCAAGGCTTGTATCGCCGCCACAAAAGGACGGTTCTCCGAAAGACCTCAGCTTAATCTCTGCTCCGCTAAACCGGCCGTCCCTCGGCGACAGTCAGATTAGGGAGGAAATCCGATTGGCCGTCCCTGCTGTAGAAGCATTGACCTCTACAACCGATCAATCTGACGATGAGACCAAGAGCCGAAAATCAGCAGAATCCGTTCCGACATTGGATCGTGTGTTGACTGATGCTGTTCCGGTTTCATTGGCACAGAACCATGATGCAAAGCAGGATGCGCTATCGCCTCAGTCAACGCCCACGGCAAAGGAAGAAGTGCCCGGCAGCTCGATTGCAGTGCCGAGTTCAAAGGAAAGTCGGGCGGAACAGCAGCAGCCATTCGTCATTCTCGCCCCCGCTGACGTTGGCGCCGCAGCGTTTCGGCGTGGACAAGATGCGCTTATCGTACTTGACCGTAAACTGCTTCCGGCAAATCTTCCTCCAGAAAGCAAGATACTGCCTGGTCCGGTCACCACCACGGTTCAGCTTCCTCTGCCTCAATCATGCGACATCCGGCTGACGCGCGTTGCGGATGGCTGGTCAGTCGAGCAGATACCGACCTCGAAGTCCAAGGAGTCGCTTGTTTCAACGACAGCGGATGGCGAAGTTCGCTTCGCGTTCATCCAGCCTGGACGAGCCGTTACGATACTGGACCCCGTTACCGGTGGCGCGCTTCTTGTCGGCACAAGTCTGGCAGCCGATGGCAGAACAGGAATTCATGAACCTTGGCGTAGGCCGGGTTACAGAATTCTGCCAAGTTGGATCGGCGTGGTGGTGGAGCCGACGTCAGATCGTGTTGACCTGCGTCCGGTGCGGGATGGTTTTGCATTGCTTGGGGGAGCGCCACAAAAGACGACCAGCTTGGATATTGAAAAGCATCGGTTCGACATTCCAACCGGATCACGGAGCGCATTGCTGAACCGGCTTCATGCCTTGGTCTCGAGTGCTGCGGCCTCGCAGCCAAGGAGTCGAACGCCAGATCGGACTGCGGCAGCTCTGACTATGATTGCGCTCGGCATGGGACCCGAGGCAGAGGCCCTGACCGAGCTGGTCGCCGCCGAAGACCCTCAAGCAGCCAACGATGTCCAGATTGTCGGGCTCAAGGCAATCGCTGCCGTATTATCCGGACGCCTTGCTGAGGCCGGGGGACTCGATGACTCAAGGCTCGACGGGACGGATGATGTGGAGCTTTGGCGCGGACTACGAGATTACGAGGGTAGAGCGGATACGCCTGCGGCTCGAAAAATCATACATTACTCCTCGCTCGCATTGGCATATCCAGCAGCTTTGCGTCAGAAGATTTGGCCACTGATTGCCGAAGCGTCGGTTGAGGCAGGTGCGCCAGTTCCGGTGGGTGAACTCTCGCCGTTTCTTCTAGGCCGCCAATCTGAACGGGCTGGACACCTCGATGAAGCGTTGTTGGCCTATCAGAAGGCAATTGCAGGGCCAAACTGGCGCGATCAGGTTCGCGCCGCGGAGCGTGCGACTGAGCTTCGGTTCGCGTCAGGCAAAGTCAGCCCGGCGCAAGCTGCAGCCGAGCTCGAGCGGCAAGCTTACGCATGGCGAGGCGACTCGATGGAAGCCAGATTGCGATTGCGTGCGGCAGAACTGTTAGGGGTGGCCGGGGATTGGCGATCGGCCCTTAATGCAACGAAAGGAGTCGAAGCGCAGTTCCCAGATCAACACGACGCGGTAGCAAAAGGCAAAGCGGTTATTTTACGGGAAATGCTTGCGGCTGAAGGGAGCGGGATGTCGCCACTTGATGTCGTCATGCTAGCTGCCGATTATGCCGACAGCGTATCCTTTGCTGACGCACAAGGGGCTGCATTGGCGCGCCTGCTGGCGGACAAGCTTATGGCTCTCGATCTCCCCGCACGCGCAATTCCCGTTCTGCAAGCTTTAATGAATGGCGCCCCTGCGGGAGAGTCGCGGGCAGAACTTGGATCTCGCCTTGCGCAACTACTTCTTGCCGGCGGCAGATCGTCGGAAGCTCTGACTGTGCTCGACGCATCATCTGCGCCAAATTTGCAGAGAGACCTTGTGGAAGGAAGAGAGCTTCTTCGGGCACGTGCCGTTGCCGCTCAAGGCAATATCTCGGAAGCTGCCAAATTACTTGAAGACCAACACACTGAAGCAGCCGACGACCTTCGGGCAAAGATACTTGCTGATACAGGCGATTGGCACGGTAGTTTACTTGCACTTAAAGCTCTTGCGGAAAAACGGGTGCCGGCGAGTGGGCCTCTGCCAGTGTCGGCGCAGGAGGTGCTCGTAAGGGAGGCTGCGGCTGCAAGCCAAGCAAAAGATCAAGACGAACTTCGGACCCTTGCACCATCAGCATCTCGGTTGACGGCTGAACGAGCTGACCTGTTTCGCATGTTAACAGCGCCTCCGCTGTCCTCTCCATCCGATTTGCCACGAGCTGCCCGGGAACTGGAGCTGACACGCGAAGTCACACAGCAATTGAGTTTGGATCGAAAAAGGTGAAACTATTCGAACTTGGACTGCATCGCATTTACCGCAGATTTGGAGTTTTTGAATCGCCCCGGGTTTTCCGGAGGCTTGGACTTGCTTCGGAAGAGTGGAGAGTTCTCCTGAGGTGAAAGGCGAACTCGATGGCCAAGCAGCGATGATCTACGAAGGAGTTTGAGGGCGAGGCGGCACGGCTGGCGGCGGCTAGCGGACGCACGCAGCGCGCGGCGGCGGAGGGTTTGGGCATTGTTCTGTCAATGTTGGCGCACTGGATCCGTCGCAGCCGTGATTGGCTAGCGGAGATGCCTGACAAAGCGCCGCAGGCAGGCATGGCTGCCGAGTTGAAGCGGCTTCGCCGGGAGTGTAGCTGCGACTTGAATGTTGGTTCTGCGGCACTTTCCGTGCTGTCGTTTCCTGGTCATGCGGCATGGAGGACACGGGCGCGCAGGAGCTGGGAGCCGGCTCGGCCGTACATGGATCGCTTGATGGTCTTAATGCGGTTGATCTGGCCCTCGGCGGGGCTTGTGGTCCAAGGCGTATCCAACGCGGCCTGCACGGCGATGATGTCGCGCTGGAGATTGGCGGCGAACTCGGCAAGCTGTGTGGCGGCCGCATCTTCGAGCACCTTGCCCAGGCTTTCCTTGCTCCTTCGGCGCAGCAGCAGGTTGAGCCGTTTTGCGATTGCGATGGCGTCCGCCAGCCAAGGCGCCTCCGCCAGCAGCCGGGCGATGAAGCCCCGCTCGGCCTCCGGCAGCGCCTTGGCGTCGGCCATCAGCAGCCGTGCGATCCGCGACGCAGAGGGCGGTTGCCGTGCCACGCGCTCCGCGCCAGCCCCGTCCGCGCCGTCTTCCGGCCCGCCCTTGCGCCGCCGTCCTGCCCAGGCCCGCACGGTCGTGGGCCGTCCCGTGAAGCCGAGGCCGGCCAGCTCGCGCCAGAGTTGCGCGGCGTTGCGGCAGCCCTCGGCCCAGCGCCGGTCAAGGTGGGCGGCATAGGCGTCGAGCACGCCGCCGCGGCGCGGCTTCGTCCAGGACGGGGCGTGGCCAAGACGCAGCCAGCGCCGGACCGTCTGGCGCTCGGCCCCGAGCAGGGCGGAGCAGGTAAAGATTCCGGCGGCGGCGCCGCTGGAAAGCCTACGGAGGGGGCGATGCGGCTCATCGACATGCCAGCCATCTGACCATCCCCCGTTACGGTGGTTCTCCCGCGCTTTTCGTGGATCATGCCACCATCAGAACGCGCCGTCGCAGCAGGTCGAAGCTGGCGCGGCCGTAGCTTTGCCGTTTCAGCAGCTTGAGCCGGTTGACCTGACCCTCGGCCTGGCCGCTGCTCCAGGGCTGGGTCAAGGCGGCCCGCACCGCCGCGCCGTCCTGCTCCAGCCCGGCGGCGAACGTCGCCATGGCGGGGATTTCACATGCACGGGCTTCAGCCAGCCAAGCGTTGAACTCGGCGGCCGGGTCGGCCGGGGCGTGGCCTTCCTGCCGGCCCCTGACGCTGCACGCGCGCACAAGCGCGGTGAACCGGCGTGCCAACCTCGCCACCATCTTAGCCTCGTCGTCCCGCTCAATGCGGGTGACCGCGGCGGCTTCGGCCGCCCCCAACCTGGCGGCGGGCTGGACCAGCAGCCAGGCGAGCTGCCTCGGCGTGGGCAGGGGCGGTCCTTTGTCGCGTGCCGCAGGGTGCTGGCTGTTGTGGGACCCATGAGCACGCCGCCCAGACTTGACCGGCACCGTGCGTCGCTCGGCGAGCCATCGATGCACCTGCTTGGTCCCGCCCGGGAAGCCTTGCCCTTGCAGTTCACGCCACAGGGCAAGGCCATTCTCGCAGCCTTCGGCCAGCCGCCGTTCCAGGTGGGGCAGGTAGGGATCGAGAATGCTGGGACCCGGCCCGTAGGCGGTCCTGGCTGGGACGCTCTCGGCGCGGGCGTATTTGCGCACGGTCGCACGGGCGAGGCCCATCGCCCGCGCAATGGCGAGCAGGGGTTCGCCCGCCAGGTGCTGGCGCCGGACCTCGTCGTAGCGGTCCTGCCACCGGGCGCGGCTCGCAGCACCCGCCGCCCGCTCGGGCGTGCTGCGCGGGAAAGCGCGGTCGCGGCGGGCAGGAGCGGGGGTGGTTTCCGCAGCGCCGGCCGGAAACGCCGGCAAGCACCGGAGCCGGGCGTGGGCGCCGTGCAGCCAGCGCTCGACCGCCTGGCGCATGTTGGCCAGCAGGTGCCAGCGGTCACAGACTTGCACGGCATCGGGCGCGCCCAGGGCGGCGCCGCGCGCATACTCCGTCGAGCGGTCGCGGGCGACGACCGCGATGTTCGGGCGTTGCCGCAGCCAGTTCGCCAGCGTCTCGGCCGTGCGGTCAGGCAGCAGGTCCACCACGCGGCGGCGTTCGAGATCCACCACGATCGTGCCGTAGGTGTGCCCCTTGCGCATCGCCCAGTCGTCCAAGACTACGGCGCGTGGCGGCCCCAGCTCGGGCAGCGGAAGCTTGCGGACCAGGCGCAGCACGGTGTCCGCGCTCGCCGGCATGGCAAGGCAGGGCAACAGCCTGGCGCCCGCTTCGCCGCCGAGAGCCGCCCCAGCCCGCGCCTGCGCTGCGGCCAACCGGCGCGTGCGCCGGGCGTGGGGCGCCACCAATTCCGGCAGGCGCTCGGCAAAGGTACGCCGTGCGCATTTGGCGTTGCGGCAGTAGAAGCGCCGCACCCGCAACCCGACGCGCACCCGATGCCCAAGCGAGGGCAGGTCGGCCGGGTGCCGGCGATAGCGGCTGTGCACAGCGCGGCTCGCACGTCCGCAGTCCGGGCAGCGCCCGCCAGGGCGGGTGCCATGCGCGGCGACGTGGAAAAGGTCCGGGCCGTCGGGCGTGATCGCCTCGACGCGGCAGCCCGGCATGGGACAAAGCTCGTTCATGTTGTGTTCTATAAGTAGCGCGACACCGGCGCCCAAATATCAGTGCTTTATCGTCATAATCCACGCAAAGCGCGGGAGAACCATCAAACCGGGGCAAATTCAGACGCTGCAACTATATAACAAAATACAGTAGTGAACCCGACATAGATACAACGATGTAATCGAAACGTTAACTGCACTAGGATGGCGCGGCCGGTTCAATCCCCTTGCATTGCGCAGTCATTGCACATATTAAACAAAATGCTTGATGCGACTTGCCGAGTACTGCCACGGAGCTTCCATGATCATGCGTATTGTACGGTGCAATGCAACATGAATAGGAGGCTTCCATAAGCGACAACCTCGTGCTCGAACTGTTACGGGCCATCCGCGGCGACATCGCTGAAATCCGAATCGAGCAGCGTGAGCAGCGCGGCCGGCTCGCCTCGATCGAGCGACACCTGGCCTATGTCGAGCGCGACAACGCGGAAGTGCGCGCCGAGAGTGGCGGGTGGTTTGACCGCGTGCTCGAACGGCTCGAACAGCTCGATTGCCGCCCTAACCTACGCGATGTGTAACACAGGCAGAGGACGCCAATGGTCTTCGAGGCGCTCACCTACATCGATCGGCTGAAGCAGGCCGGCGTCGACGAGGCAGTTGCTCGCGCGCACGCGCAGGCCCTGCGCACCGCGCTCGGCGAGACCGTCGCCACCAAGCAGGACATCAAAGACCTGCAGGCCGCGACCACGGCCGAGTTCGTCAGCGTGCGCGCCGAGATGAAGCTCACGGAGCAGCGGTTATTATTGCCGGGCTACGCGGGTTAGTCGTGCTTGGCACCGTGCTGATCGCGGCGATGGCCGCACTCAAGCTGTTCAGCCCGTGAGAGCGCAGCCGCTTTGCCTCTACTAACTACTATTACAGCAGTATCTTATTGAAAGGAGCACCCGCTATGAACGCCGTGTCCGACCCTGCCGCGCTGGCGCCCGACGCCGAGGCAAACCAAACGAATGATTTGGCCGCCGCCATGTGTGCTACCGCCATCACCTTGTCCGTGTGAGCGGCTGAGCGCACCGACCACAAAATCATGGATTACGTCAAGGCCACCGTTTGTACCGTAGGCGATATGGGCCGCGTCCTTAAGAACCTACTGGCCGGCACTGATGCATCCGGCACTCTCGTGCGCTTCGGACTGCTGCCCAGGCAGCGCTACGATACGGTCAGCACCGAGCCGCTGCCCGGTCATGTCGAGTTCGGTGGACCGATCGCCGAAGGCGTTCAATGGCGACGCCGCCATTGCCGACTTTAACGCCCGCAGCCCCGAGATCTTCGTCTCGTGACATCCACGGCGGACTAAGCCGCCGCCACCCGCGAGCATTACAAATGGCGCTACCTCATCGAGAACGTTTTCTGCAAGCTCGAGGAGTTCAAACGCATCACGATGCACGCCGGCAAAACCGACTGCAGCTTCTCCGCCATCATCGACCTCGACGCCACCGTCATCAACTCACGATAAATTCCTGCAGATCTTAGAGCAATCAGCGGTTGGCCCGCTTACGAGCTTTTTTGCCCGCACAGGAAGCGTGGCTCGAAGTTTTCTGCATCATTAGCCGCGTAAGAGCCTAGCCTAGTTAGGCTGCGGCAGGTCTGACCCCTTGTCCAGGTGAAGGGTGGGGTGGACCGAATGCTCTCAGCAAGTTTTATCAACTACGCCTTCGCATCAAGTGGTAAGTAATTTGTGATGCCTTGTTTGATTAAACATTGGTATGCAAGCTAGTTTTTGCCGCTAAGCAATTGATTTAATGATGCCGACGCTCAGGATTGAACTGAGGACCTACTGATTACGAATCAGTTGCTCTACCACTGAGCTACGTCGGCGCTGCTGCGCGTATACAGTCCGCCCGCCTAAGCCGCAACCATCCCGCTAAATCCGCCGCGCCGCGATCAAAAATTCCACGTTTCCCTCCGGCCCCGTGACCGGGCTCCGCTCGACCCCGAGCACCGTCCATCCCGACAACCCGCCCCACCATGCCTCGATCCGCTTGCAGACGCCGCGGTGCACGGCCCCATCGCGCACCACCCCGCCCTTTCCCACTTGCCCCGGCCCGGCCTCGAATTGCGGCTTGATCAGCGCCACCGCCCAAGCCCCAGCGCCGCACAGCGCAAGACCCGCTGGAAGCAGTGTCTGCAACCCGATGAAACTCGCGTCGCACACCAGCGCGCCCACCGGCTCCGGCACCACCTCCGCCGTCAGGTACCGGGCATTCACCCGCTCATGCACCGCCACTCGCGCGTCGGTCCGAAGTGTCCAGGCAAGCTGCCCGTGCCCGACATCGACCGCATGGACCCGCGCCGCGCCATAGTGCAGCAGCACGCTCGTAAATCCCCCGGTGCTCGCGCCGATGTCCAGGCAAACCAGCGTCTCCGGCGAAAGCCCGAAATGCTCCAGCGCGTGGTCCAGCTTAAGGCCTCCACGCGACGCCCATGGGTGGTCCTGCCCGCGGACCTGCAACGGCGCCGCTTCCGCCAACGTCTCCCCTGCCTTCTCGATCCGGCGCTCGCCGCAGAACACCTTGCCCGCAAGGATCAGCGCTTGCGCCCGCGTCCGGCTTTCAACCAGTCCACGGTCAACCAGCGCCTGGTCAGCGCGAAGCTTCTTCATTCAGCCGGATCAGGCCTATCAGGCGTTCAGTTCGGCCGGGACACGACGAACGCCGCCAAGGCGCGCAGCCGGTCCGCCTCGGCGCCGAAATGATCGAGGTGCCGCACCGCTTGCTCCGCCAGCGCTTCGGCATGCAGGTGCGCACGTTCCACGCCCAGCAACGCCACCAGCGTCGCCTTGCCTGCCGCCTGGTCCTTGCCCGCCGTCTTGCCGATGTCCTCCGTCGTCCCAACCGCGTCCAGCACGTCGTCGGCAATCTGGAACGCGGCCCCGAGGTCGCGTCCATAGGCCGCCACCTGCATCCGCAACGGCCCGGGCGCCCGCCCCAGGATAGCTCCGGCCTCGGCGCTGTATTGGATCAGCCGCCCCGTTTTCAGAGCCTGTAGCCGGCCCACGTCTGCCGCCGACAGCGCCTGGCCTTCCGTCGCCATATCGATCATCTGCCCGCCAACCATGCCGCGCGCCCCAGCCGCAAGTCCGAGCGCCGCCACGAGTTCGCAACGCGCCAGCGGATCGCCATGCGTGTCCGGCTCCACCAGCAGTTCGAACGCGCGCGTCTGCAGCGCGTCCCCGGCCAGGATGGCGGTCGCCTCATCGAACTTCCGGTGCGTGCTCGGCTGCCCCCGGCGCATATCGTCGTCGTCCATCGAGGGCAAATCGTCATGCACCAGCGAATACGCGTGCAGCATCTCCACCGAAGCGGCGACCCGGGCCGCGCACGCCCGGTTCACGCCGAACAGCCCGGCCACCTCCATCACCAGGAATCCGCGCAGCCGCTTGCCGCCGCCCAGCGTCGCGTATCGCATCGCCTCAAGCAGCCGCAACTCATGGCCTTCCGGCAACGGCAGCAGCGAGTCGATCGCCTGCTCCACGAATTGCCCCTGCTCGGCCAGCGCCCCCGGGATATCAACCCGGTCAATCGCCAAATGCATCACTCCATCGCCTTGACCGCAATCGACCCGTCGGCGCGCTCCACGATCGCCTGCACCCGCGCCTCCGCCTCGGCCAGCTTCGCCTCGCAATGCCGCCGCAATGCCGCCCCGCGCTCGTAAGCGGTGATCGCGTCTTCCAGCTTCTGCTGCCCGCCTTCGAGCCCGCGCACGATCTTCTCCAGTTCGCTCAGCGCGTCCTCGAACGACAGGCCGGCGGTCTCGTCAGCCATTCCGTCTCCGTTCGTTGTGTCTGCCCCTATTGCCGCATCAACCGCCGCACGTGCAAGGTGGCGGACGCGGCGAGCGCGTCGAGGTCGTACCCGCCTTCCAGGATCGACACCACCCGCCCATTGCAGCACGTGTCGGCGATAGCCAGCAGCTTGTCGGTGATCCAGCCGAAATCCTCGGTGGCAAGCCGCAACTGCGCCAGCGGATCGGCCCGGTGCGCGTCGAAGCCCGCGGAGATAATCAGCAGCTCCGGCGCGAACCGCCCAATCGCTGGCAATCCTGTCCGCTCCCATGCGGCCCTGAACGCCGGCCCGTCCGAGCCAGGGTTCAGCGGCATGTTCACGACGTTATCCGCAACCCCGCGCTCGGACGCGGCGCCGGTGCCGGGATAGCACGGCATCTGATGGCTGCTGACGTAAAGCAAATCCGGGTCGCGCTCGAAGATGTCCTGCGTTCCGTTGCCGTGATGCACATCGAAATCCACAACCGCGACCCGCTTCAACCCCCAGCGCTCGCGCGCATGGAATGCCGCAACCGCCGCGCCATTGAACAGGCAGAACCCCATCGCCCGGGTCCGCTCGGCATGATGGCCCGGCGGGCGCACGGCGACGAACGCCGCCCGCGCCCGTCCGTCCATGACCGCATCCACCCCGGCCGCCGCCCCGCCCGCCACGCGGCGGATCGCCTCCGGGCTGCCATGGCTCATTAGCGTGTCGCCATCCAGCTGCACGGTCTCGCCGGGGCCGGGCCGGATGGCGAGGATCGCGTCGACGTAGGCCTTCGGGTGGGCCAGCATCAACTGCTCCGGCGTGGCCTGCGGCGCCTCCTCGCGCAGCAGCGGCACGAAGTCCGGGTGCTCCAATGCGCGCAGCACGTAGCGCAGCCGCTCGGGGCATTCAGGGTGATAGGCGCCGGTATCGTGCTCGAGGCATGCGGGATGCGTGAACATCGCCACGCCTTTGGCCAGACCGCTCATTCGGTGTCCTTCGCTTCGGCAGGGTCCGCCCGCTTGCGGATGGTAAAGCTGAACACACCCGCTTCCTCGCCCTGCGCCACCAAAGCATGGCCGGTCTCACGGCAGAATGCCTGGAAATCGGCCACGGCGGCGCGGTCGGTCGCGAGCACGCGGAGCCGCTCGCCCGGGGCAAGCGCACGCAGCGCCTTGTTGGCGCGGAGGACAGGCAATGGGCAAGCCATGCCTTTGACGTCGAGAAGCGTATCAGCCATTCCCGTCAGTCTCCCCGAACCGGCAGACTTGAGCAAGCCGGGCCAGCCCGGTATCGACGCCCAATGGCCTATCGTATCGGAATTGACCTCGGCGGCACCAAGACCGAAGCCGCGGCACTCGGCCCCGATGGCGCAATCGTCTGGCGCCAGAGGGTGACTACGCCCCCCACCTACGAGGCCAGCGTCGCCAACATGGCGGCACTAGCAAGGGCGGCGGAAAGCGCGATCGGCGCGCGGGCCACCGTTGGCGTCGGCATTCCTGGCACGGTCAGCCCGGCCTCCGGCGTCATCAAGAACGCCAACACCCAGGTTTTGAACGGCCGCGCGCTCGATGCCGACCTCGGGCTCGCGCTTGGACGTGAGATCAGGGTGGAGAACGACGCCAACTGCTTCGCCCTCAGCGAGGCGGTCGACGGCGCCGGCGAAGGGCGCCATTGCGTCTTCGGCGTCATTCTCGGCACCGGATGCGGCGGCGGCGTCGTGGTCGACCGGCGCGTGCTGGAGGGCCGCAATCGCGTGGCCGGCGAGTGGGGCCATACTCCCCTGCCCTGGCCCGGCCCCGACGAATATCCGCAACCCCCCTGCTGGTGCGGCCAGCGCGGCTGCCTCGAACTCTACCTCGCCGGACCGGGCCTGGCGCGCACCTGCGACGCGCCGGACGCCGCGTTCGTGCTGCAACAGGCCGAGGCGGGCGACATCGCCGCCGCACGGTCGCTCGAGCGTCACGCCGACCGCCTGGCCCGCGGCCTCGCGGTCATCATCAACGTGCTTGATCCGGACGTCATCGTCTTGGGCGGCGGCCTCAGCAACATGGCGCATCTTTACCAGCAGGTGCCGGAGCGGCTGCGGCGCTACGTGTTCAGCGACGCCATCGCCACCCCCATCCTGCGTAACCGCCACGGCGACAGCGGCGGCGTGCGCGGCGCCGCCTGGCTCTGGCCGGCCGAACGCTGAAACGTGACAAACAGTTCAAAACGCCGTCACTATGAAACTGCAATGACGAGCGATTGCGTTTAACTGCACCGCTTCCTCGGTCGGACGGCTTTCAAGGGACCAAGCTGATGGCGCTGTTAAGCAACTGAAGCATCGATCGTGAAACACCAGGACAAGGAACGGGCACGGGAGGGCTACCATCACGGCAACCTGCGCGAGGCCCTCGTTCAGGCAGCTCTTGGCCTGATCGCCGAACGTGGGCTGGCCGGCTTCGCCATTGCCGAGCTCGCCCGGGCGGTTGGCGTCAGCTCCGCCGCCCCCTATCGGCACTTCCGCGACCGCGACGCCGTTCTGGCCGAGGTCGCCCGGCGCGGCTTCGATGGGCTCGGCCACGAACTGGCCCGCGTCGTCGATAGCAACCGCAACAGCCCGGGCCTGGCGTTGGAGCGTTGCGCCCAGGCCCACCTCGCCTTCGCAGTCCGGGAATCGTCCGTTTACGCTACGATGTTCGAAGCGAACTTGCCTGACCAAGCTTATCCGGAACTCGCCCGCGCCCGTGCCGACGCCTTCTCATGCATGCGCCAGGCGGCGCAAATGGCATGTGACCGCAGCCGTTCCGGCCCGCCCGCGATGATGGTTGCGCTTCACGTCTGGTCGCTGACGCATGGCATCGCCTCGTTGTTCGGTCGAGAGGCGGGCAGCCGTGGACTGTTGCCGATGCCGCCCGAGCAGCTTCTCGAGGCCGGGTTGCTGATTTATTTGCGGGCGATTGAACTGCCTTCGTCGACGTAAGCGGCACACACACGAATACGTGTTCGCTGCGGTTTGCACCTTTTCCGGATCGGCAGTGTTAAGACCTCTCACATAGATTGGAGAGGCCCGATGCTGTTGAACAAGCTCGACGAGCAAGGCAGGCTCGCGTGGTTTACCGTGCTGGTTGTCGCATTCTGGGTGGCTTGGCCGGTCGGGCTTGCCATCCTGGCGTTCCTTGCCATCACCGGCCGCTTGCAGGCTTGGCGCGCCGATATGCAAAGCGCCGGGTGGTTCAATCTCGAAACCATATTTCCGGGCCGGCGTTCCATGCCCGTCCGGTGGTCGGCCCGCAAGAGGAGCAGCGGCAACCAAGCATTTGACGATTACCGGGATGCGACGATAACTCGGCTGGAGGCAGAGCAGAAAGAGTTTCAAGCATTTCTTGAGAGACTTCGCCAGGCACGCGACAAGGCGGAGTTCGACGCGTTCATGGCTGAGCGGCGTGGAAAAGACACTGACGCGCCGGTTATGGCAACAGACGACGGTCAATGACTTTGCCACGATCGCGGTCTACCTGCGGCAACAACGCTTAACTGTTTTAAGGAAAACAACATGACGACACGCACAATTACGGCAATGTTTAATACACGCGAACAAGCTGACGCGGCAGCCAGTGCTCTAGCCAGCGAAATGGGAATGAACCGGGCGTCGATCCGCATCAATCCAGATGCAGGGTCAACCGACGCCGGATACGACAAGGCCAACCCATATGCGGAAACCGGATATTTCGGCTCGTTGCGAAACCTGTCGATTTCCAATGAGGATCGGTATGCTTTCGCTGAAGGCATGAGGCGTGGGGCCGTGCTGATGAGCACGGAGATCGACGACAGCAAAATCGACCAGGTTGCGACACTGCTTGAGCGTAAGAACGCTCTTGATCTCGACGAGCAGGAAACGTCGTGGCGCAACTCCGGATGGACGACCTACGACGAGAGTGCGCACCGCCGCGCAACTGCCTCGGCACAAGGCTCAGCCGTCATGGGTCAGGCTGCAACAGCGTCAACCGCCACAAGCCCTGCTATGGGGTCGACCGCTACAAGCTCGCGCGCAACAGGGAATGTCGGCGATACGATCAACGTTGTGGAAGAGCGTCTCGTTATCGGCAAGCGCGATATGCAGCGCGGCGGCGTGCGCATCCGTTCATATGTCGTCGAGCGTCCGGTCGAGGAGCAAGTCACATTGCATGACGAGACGGTCAAGGTCGACCGTCGCCCTGTGGATCGTGCCACGACAAAGGAAGACGAAGCCCTTTTCGAGGAGCGCACGATCGAGGCACGCGGAACCCACGAGGAAGCGGTCGTCAGCAAGGAAGCCCGTGTGGTTGAGGAAATCGGTCTCCGTAAGGAAGCATCCGACCACGTTGAGACCGTGAAGGACACCGTCCGGCATACCGAAGTGGACGTTGACAACGGTGCGCAGATGCGGGGCAACGCGCCGGAGGACGGCACTCCGGGCAATCCACCCGGCACCATGGCAAGCCGAGGCGTAGACAAGGTGCTCGGCACGAACACGAGCGGGGCGAACCCAAAGACCTGAACACCTGCTTCAAATGTCCCGGATCGCCAGAATGGCGTATCCGGGACAGCTTTTACCAAGCCCAACAACGAGGATAGCAATGACGATCAAAGTACTGGCCTTGGCCTTCGCGGCGAGCTTGCTGGCAAGCACGGCCATGGCCCAGACCCCTCCGCCGAGCAATCCAAGCACAACGGCAGCCGGCGGCAACAACAATCAAGCAGTTGCTACGACCGATGCCGACGCCCAGTCTCCAGCCAAGGGCAGCAGTTCCTTCACCGAGGGCCAAGCACGGTCGCGGATTGCCGATCATGGCTTCAACGACGTTCAAGGATTGAAGAAGGACGACAACGGCGTTTGGCATGGAACAGGGATGAAGGACGGTTCAAGCCAGCAGGTCTGGATGGACTACAAGGGTAACGTTGGCACCGGCAGCGGCGAGGTAAAAGCCGACAACGCCGCAGCAAATCCTCCCGGGACAGCCGCCGGCCGCGCCATGGACCAGAACCTCGGGACGAACACGACCGGGATGAACCCATCTGCCAACAACCCGGACGGCACGCCAGGCAATCCGCCCGGCACGGCCGCCGGGCGCGCGACGGATAGGGCGCTGGGCACGAATTCGACAGGCACCAATCCGCCGAAGCAGTAATTCTTCCTAAGTTTGAACGACTTTTCCAACGTTAGGAGACAAACATGGCTATGCAAACTTACACACGTCTCTACGACAACTACGACGACGCGCAGCATGTCGTACAGGCGCTTGAGGCAGATGGCATTCCGCACAGCGACGTCAGCATCGTCGCCAACAACTCGGATAACCGGTATCCCGCTACAGGCAACGCAACCACGGAAGAGACGTCAGCATCCGGCGCCGGCGCCGGAACGGGCGCGACCGTTGGCACGATCCTTGGCGGCGGCGCCGGGCTTCTAGCGGGCATTGGCGCACTGGCTATTCCAGGCGTTGGACCGATCGTGGCCGCAGGTTGGCTGATTGCGACGCTGACCGGCGCGGGCATCGGTGCGGCGGCGGGCGGTCTTGGTGGCGCCCTGGTCGGAGCCGGCGTGAGCGAGGAAGATGCGGACACCTACTCCGAAGGGGTTCGCCGCGGCGGCACGCTTGTGACAGTGCGGGCCGATGAATCAAACGCCAGCCGGATTGATGCTGTCCTGGATGGCCGAACCCCGGTCGACATTGGCAAACGCCGTGCGGAGTATCAGTCGGAAGGCTGGACCAAGCATGACCCAGATGCTCCTCCTTATACGGCGGAACAAGTGGAAGCCGAACGCCACAAGCGGGTGGTCAGCGTTTCGTAGCAAGTCGCTTTGTGATACGAATCTAAGAACTGTAGCCGGTGCGATGGGCTGGCTACAGTGATGATGTTTAGAAGGGAGACGAAATGTCCATTATCGGCTGGTTGGTATTAGGACTTATCGCTGGGTTCATCGGAAGCAAGATTTATGCTGGCACAGGGCAGGGAGTCATACTCGACATCGTGCTTGGTATCGTCGGTGCCTTCGTTGGTGGTTTTCTATTCTCTGCAGTTGGCGGCACGCCGGTCACGGGGTTCAACATTTACAGCATGATCGTAGCGATTGTTGGCGCTATCATCGTTTTGTGGATTTACCATGCCGTCGCTGGCAGACGAGTTTGATTGCCAAGCTTAGATGAAACGCGAATGGAGTTGCCTTGTTAAAAGGCACTCCATAGTCGCTATTTATATTTCTTGATAGTTTGCATAAGGTCCTTTATTGATTGAGCTTGTTTCAGGCAAACTAGTTCAAACTCAATTCCGAACCTATTCTCCAGCGCTAATGCAATATGGGTTGCCGTAAAAGGTGTCCAGCCTGGGATATCATTTAATAACGCCTGCTCACCCACGACGAGGCTTGGTATCCGCAACTCGTTTTGGAACACCTTGGTAATCTCGTGCAAAATGAAATCGTCATCCACAACGTCCATTTGGGTATCGCGCCCATCTGAGTCATCGGGACGGTTTCATACGGTTAAGCCCAATACCGTTCACTTTGTGATTCGGATGGCGGCGTTGAAGTCGATGCGCGTGGTCGGCTGTGGCGTGCGAGGGCGCAGCGGGTAGCCGCTCATCTTGCGCTTGACCCCGCGCGGCACCTGCCGGCCCCGGGAACTCGCCACACGCTCCTCCAGGATCTCGTCCAGTACCTCCTTATGCAGGGCGAGCCTGTCCCGAGGGGGGAAAAGCCGCAAGCAGCGGCAGCTTGCGGCGCACCACGCGCACGGCATGCAGGAACGACAAACGATCCGGGTCCTCGTCGGCCCGCAGCGCCGCCTCGTGCATGAGCCCGCGCACAGCGAAGTGCGCCAGCAGCAGGCCCCAGAACTCCTGGCGCGCCAAGTCCGGGGTCTTGCTGCGCAGCACGACCTGTGCCCCGCGCAGCTGCGTTTTCAGCTCGGCCAGCGCGCCCTCAATCTCCCAGCGCTCATGATACAGGGCAGCCAAGTCCGCGGCAGGCGCCTGCGCCTCGTCCAGGATCGTGGTCACGAGACGATACAGCGGCTCAGCGTCGGCCACCCCCTCCAGCCGATATTCCACCACGCGCACCCGCACGCCGTTGGTCGCATGGCGCCGGTCCTTCTCGCTCGGATACACCACGGACAGATAAGACCCGTCCGCCAGCACCGCGGCGCGCGGCAGGCGCAGGTTGCTCCTTACCCGCCACAGCAGGTCGGCACCGGTAGCGGCCGCTGTCTGCCACAACGCATAGCCAAAGAAGTATCGGTCGGCCAGGCACAGCATGCCCGTCCGCAGCGCCGGCACCACGCCATGGGCCAGCGTCGTCTCGCCATCCGCGCAACCGCCCAGCTTGGCGCCGAACAGCACGTGCGTGCCGTTCTCCACCAGCGCGACGAAACGGAGCTGCGGAAAGGCGCTCTCGCCGCGGCTGGCACCCGGATAGCCGAAGCAGGCGCCGTTCTCGGCCGTGTCGGCCACATCCAGGCTGGAGCCGTCCAGGCTCACCAGCCGCCACTCTCGATACCACGCCCCCTTGGTGGCGCGCGTCGCCACCGGCTGCACGACCTGCTCAAAGAGCCGGCGCAGCGGCATCTCGCCCAGGCGGCTGCGCGCCTGCGAGATGCCGCTCTTGCCCGCCACCTTGACCGCGTCGGCGCCCCACAGCCAGCGCAAGCCTTCTAGCAAGCAGCGCAGCACCTCGCGGGTGCTGGACCCCATGTACAGCGCCATGGCGATGGCGTAGTAGATCATCACCTGAACCGGCAGATCGCGCTCGCGCTCGCTCGTCTTGCCGGTCTCGGCCAGGACCTGCTGCACCCGATCCGGCGGGAACGTCTTGGCGATCACGCCGAGGCTGATGTGGTCGCTGACACGAACGCCGGCCGGAAGGCCGGCGGGAACACCCGCCATCGCTGTCGATCCTAAAAAAACCTGATCAACGGATATAGGGTGGCTAACCACCTAAATGAACAGTATTGGGGTTAAGCGGAGACCATCATTGACGCATTACGAACCAGCACACGACCGTCGTTGCACGGCTGCCCCGCCCGAAGAAAGTCGATAACCGTATCCGCCACCGCATCGTGCATCGCCACACGGGTCAATGAGTGGTCCACATCACTCAGCAATCTGACCGTAGCGCCCGGCAACGCCGCAAGCCATCGGCCATTCCGGCCAAAATGGGCTTGCAGCAAGTTGAGCCCAGCATCGATGGTGCCCACCACCACAAGGCTTCGCACACCACGGGCTGAAAGCCGCGCCATGCCATGCCGTGGGTCCATGGCACGATTTCCCCAGCCTGTGCCGCCTATGGCCCGTATGCCAACAGCTTTCATACGCCGCAACGCTTGCGCACGAATGGTCCGGATCGCACCGTAAACATTCAGCTCGCCGCGAATGAGCCGCCGCCATGCTGTGCCACGCATCATCGTTTCGACGTAAAAGTTTGTCGACCGCGTATTATCCAGCAGAAATTGAGCGAAATCCTGATTTTTCGGCCAATTGAACGTGGACGGGTTCAACATGACCAACGCTTCGATCCGCGGCTCAGCCAACGTCGCCTGCCACCCGTGGTAGGCCGCTGAACACAGGCCTCCTGCGCCGAACCGGCTGAACCCAAGTCGCTGCAACGTGTCAATCGCCTTAGAGGTGTCGGCCAGACGATCGGTCTCAAATACATGAGCCTGTTCCGCGCCGACGCTTTCACCGATACCGGCGTAATCCATCCGCAACGACGCGTATCCGGCCGCCGCAAGACGGCGAGCCAGTCTCACGCCAAACCGGCCATAGCCATGGTGTGAAACGGCGCCTCCGTTGCCGATCAGGAACACGAAGCCGGGGATCGCTTCATGATGCGGCCGGCAGAGCATCCCGAATAGCCGTTGCCCGGCGCCGAAACGCAACGGATGCTCGGTAAAGCTGCCAAGCGAGCCGTGCAGTTCCACCACTTCGGGTGGAACCGGGGTCGGCCTGAACGCCGTCGGCGTTGCCGGGCCAATCCACTGCCGAATACGCTCCACCGGCGGAGTTGGGCTGATGACGCCGTTAGCCTCGATTTCGAGGATCGGCTCGAACGCGTCCTGTTCGACCTCGGCCCCGAGGCCGGTAAGACGGCCAGCCAGCCGCCCGTTCGACGGCCGGTTCACCGAGGCAAGCAGCAGCACCCGAGGCGCCGGGCATGTTTTTAACTTCATCAAGTCAAGCGCCCGGAACGGCGCCTCGGACGCAGAGGTGAGAACCGTCCCGTCCACCTCGACCGGGCCATCGTCCGGCCCGGAACCATGAGAAAGCAAGCTCTGCTCGATTGCCAGCTCCCTCAGGTAGAGTGACCCCGACATCACCGGATCCAGCAGAATGAGCCCGCACACGTCGTCGCGCCGTGCAGCCACGATTGCGGCCAGCAACGCGCCAAGACGGTAGCCGCATAGCACGACCTGCTTTACTCCCGTGGCACGCATCCGCTCGGCCGCTTGCTCGACGCTGTCCAGCCATGCAGCACACGGCTCGTCGCCATCGAGATCGAGCGCGTCGCCCGCGCCGGGATAGTCGAACCGGAGCGTCGGATAGCCCGCACGCGCCAGCTCTGCGGCGAGGAACCGGAATGCCCCGTAACCGGCTCGCGCATCGCGCCCAGTCCCGGCGCAAATGATTACCCCAACATCGCAATAGCCGGTGTGCAGCCAGCCAAAACTCTTGCCAAACTTCGTGGGCAGCACATCCCGAAGATCGGCCAACCGATGCGACGCGGCTTGGATCGTCATGGATCAAGTTCCAACTTAACCGTTTCTGACAATGGCCGCAGAATAAATGCGGCTACAAAACGATCCTTACACAATTCCAACAAAAGCGCACGAGATCGTTTCGTGAACGAGTTGGATTTTACGTCATTGTGACATTACCGTCACAACAAAGAAACCGTGACAGAGGGTGAGAATTTAATAAATCACATGAACAAACGTTGTTGACATATTGAGGCCACAATGGACGCCGCCGCTCCACTAGCAGCGTCAGCGGTCCTTCGACAAACAGAACGCCAACTGAGGATTCACCGCGCCGGCGCCGAAATTGGAAATCGACGCGCCGAGCAACCGCACTGGCCGGCGAAGCGGAAACAGCGCCGCGACCAACCTGCACGCCGCCCGGTTCGCCTGCGCCAGCGAGACGATGCCGGCCTCAAACGTCCTGCGCCGGGTCACGAGTTCAAAATCATTGTATTTGAGCTTCAACGTAAGCGTCCGCCCGGTCAACCGCCCCTGCTCGTAGCCGGCCCACAGCTTCGCCAGCAGCGTCCCAAGCGCCGCTTCGGCCTTGGCCAAATCCGTCACGTCCTGCTCGAACGTTTTTTCCGCCCCGATTGATTTGCGCACCCGGCCGGGTTCCACCGCCCGGTCGTCCTCCGCCCGCGCGATCCCGTAATAGTATCGTCCGGCCCGCCCGAACCGCGCATTGAGGAACGCCAGCGACCGCTCCCGCAGGTCCCGCCCGGTGTAAATGCCAAGCCGGTTCATCTTGGCCGCCGTCACCGGACCGATCCCGTGGAACCGCCCCACGTCCAGCCCGGCCACGAACTGCGGACCCATCCGCGGCGTAATCACGAACAGCCCGTCCGGCTTGCGGAAGTCCGACGCGAGCTTAGCCAGCAGCTTGTTGTACGAAACGCCCGCCGAGGCGGTCAGCCCCGTTTCCCGCCAAATCGCCGCCTTGATCTCCTCCGCGATCGCGGTCGCCGTCAGCGCCGGAGAGACCGCTGCGGTGACGTCGAGATAAGCCTCGTCGAGCGACAGCGGCTGTATTGCCGGCGTGTAGCGGGCGAAGATGTCACGCACCTGCCCGGACACCGCCTTGTAAATGTCGAACCGCGGCGGCACGAACACCAGTCCCGGACACTTCCGCCGCGCCGTCGCCGACGCCATCGCCGAGCGCACCCCGAACTTGCGCGCCTCATAGCTCGCCGCCGCAACCACTCCTCGCTGCCGCGACCCGCCCACCGCAACCGGCGTCCCGCGCAATGCCGGGTTGTCGCGTTGCTCGACGCTGGCGAAGAACGCATCCATGTCGATATGCAGGATACGGCGCGGATACGGGTCGAGCGGTTGCGTCATGCCGGCTTTCGGAACTAAACGGGAACATTCTAGAAGGCCCCTATTGCCCCGGCAACAGCCAATCTTAAGGCTCGAACCGGATCACCGCGCCATAGGCGATGCCTGCCGCGATCGCCTCCAGGATCGGCACACCACGCGCCAGGTGCAGCAGGCACCGGATCGGCCCGGCATGTGTCACCACCAGCGTCGTATCGGCCGAGCTCGCGATCCCGGTCCAGGCCCGCCGCACACGCGTCAGCATCTGCTCCACGCTCTCGCCCCCGCCTGGCTGATACCGCAGCGGCGCCGCCGCCCAGGCGTCGATCTCGGCCCGCGGCAGCGCCGACCAGAGCCGTTGCTCCCACGCGCCGAAGTCCATCTCTTGCAGCCGGTCGTCGGTATGCAGCGGCGCCCCGGTCTGTGCCGCCACGGCGCGCGCGACCAGCAACGCCCGACTGGACGGGCTTGACACGATGCGCTCGATAGAGGCGCCCGCCGTTTGCACGAGTGCGGCGGCTCCTGCCTCCGGCGCCTCGGCCAGCGGCACGTCGGCGCGGCCGTAGCAGATGCGGCCGGGGACGCGCGGACGCGGGTGCCGGGCCGCCAGGATCAGCCCGCGCGCCACAATGCCGCCAGCAGCACCGAAAGCTCCGTCAACTGCTGCATCGCCCCGAGCGCATCCCCGGTGTAGCCGCCCAGCCGTCGCCGCAGGTAAAGGCCGAACAACAGCGCCACCGCTGCCGACAGAATCAAAGCCGGGCCTGCCCACGGCCCCAGCAGCAGGAGCGGCAGCAAGCCGCACAGCGCCGCGATTGCCAGATCGCCGACATCGGGCTGCACCAGCGCGCCCGCCATCCCGTCCGCCCGCGCATAGGGCAGCACCGCCGGCGGCAGCACCGCGTAGAACCGGCTCGCCGCATGGGCCGCGATCAACGGCCCGGCCGCAGCCGGCAACGCGGCGATGCAGGCGAGCTTCGTGCCAACCACCACGATAAGCCCCAAAACGCCGAACGCCCCCACCCGGCTGTCGCGCATGATCCGCAGCGCGTCCTCCCGCGAGCGCCCGCCGAACAGCCCGTCGACGCTGTCCGCCAGCCCATCCTCATGCAGCGCCCCGGTCAGCAGCAAGGTGGCGGCCAACGAAAGCGCCGCCGCCACCCCGCCCGGCAGCCCGGCAGCCGCCGCCGAGAACACGCATGCCGCCGTAATCCCCACCAGCAGCCCGGCCACTGGCATGTAGCGCACCGACCGCCGCAGCATGTCGGCGTTGTATGCCGCCGGAACCGGCACCCGTGTCAGCGCCTGCACCGCGGCCAGCGCCAACGCCCATTCCCGGCGCCAGAAGCTAGGCAAGGTCTGACAGGTCAGCCATGTCGGTCAGGACGCCCGCCGCCGCCCGCAGCAGCGGGATGGCCAACGCCGCGCCAGTCCCCTCGCCGAGCCGCATCCCAAGGTCAAACAATGGCACGACGCCTAGGTGCGCCAGCATCGCGTCATGTCCCGGCTCGGCGGACCGGTGCGCGAACACGCAACACGCCAGGCAGCCGGGCCGGATCGCGTGAGCCACCAACGCGGCCGCCGTCACGATCAGCCCGTCGATCACTATGCACACCCTGCGCTCCGACCCGCGCAGGATCGCGCCGGCGAGCATCGCGATCTCGAACCCGCCATACTCGGCCAGCGCCTCGGCTGGCTCCAGCCGTGCGGCCGTCCTGGCGCAAGCGGCCTCGGCCAGGTCGCGCTTGCGCCGCAATCCCGCATCGTCAAGCCCCGCCCCACGCCCGACCTGGAGCGGCAAGCCGCCAACCTTGTGCGCCAGCAACGCCGCACTTGCCGTGTTGCCGATTCCCATCTCGCCGAGCGCGATAACGGTTGTGCCGCCCGAAACCAGACAGTCGATCAACCCCGCCGGAGCCTCGAGCGCCTCCCGCGCCTGAGCCGCGGACATCGCCTGGCCCTTCGTCCAATCCCGCGTTCCGTGGCCGATCTTGGCGTCGATCAGCCCCGGATGCGGCGCGAGTTCCGCCGCCACCCCGGCATCCACCACCAGCAGCCGCGCCCCAGCCTGCCGCGCAAACAGGCTGATCGCCGCCTGGCCGGACAAGTAAGCGCCCACCATCGCCGCGGTCACGGCGGACGGATAAGCGGACACCCCGGACGCCACAGCCCCATGGTCGCCCGCGAACACCAGCGCCACCGGCTCGGCCACGGCCGGCCGCTCCGTTTCCTGGATCAGCCCCAGCGTCACGGCAAGATCTTCCAGCCGCCCCAGCGAAGCGACCGGCTTCGCCTTCCCGTCAAGCGCGGCGCGCAGCCTGGCTTCGAGCGTCATCGCCCGGCCAGCCGTTGCCAGAAACTGCGCGGCGCCTTGCGGCCATGGCTCGCGTGCGGCGTCCGCGCGGGCGGGCGCAGCGCGCTGGAAAGCAAATGCCGTCCGGAATCGCGCGCGGCGATCAGCGCTTGCTGGTAGGTGAGCACGGCCCGGTCGGTCTCCTCAAGCCGGGCACGGGCCAGCACCCTGCCGGCCTGCGCCCCCGCTACTTCGAAGGCACGCGCCCGCCGCAGCGCGTCGGTCACGCGCAAAGCATCCTGCGTCGTCGGCCCCTCGCCCCATAGCGCCGCCGCTCGCAAACGCAGCGGCCCGGCGTCCTGCCCGGCATCATCCAGCGCCCAAGCAGCCTGCAGCACCATCTCCGCCGCCTCCGCCGGCTCGCCACCGACTTCGCACAACAGGGCATGGCGCAGGAACGGAAACTCCGGCGCCGGGCCGGACAGCGCACGGTAATCAGGCGTCTCAACAGTGTCGCGCGCACGCGCAGGGGGCCGGGCCAGATCGGGCGCGGAAAGGCCGCATCGCTTGCAGGTCTGCACCCAGCGCGGCAGGGTCGACCGGGCCGGCTCGCCGGGACGAAAATCGAGGTCAGGCGCAAGCTCCGGCGGCGGCGCATGGAACGGCGGCTTGGCCGGTGCGCCGCAGACGGCACAAGAGTGCGAGGGCGGCGGACCCGTCACGCGCTGCCGGCCGCAACCGAGCCGAACAGCGGCAACGCGGCATCGCGCGCCGACACGATCGGCTTGGGCAATGGCCACTTGATCGCCAGATCCGGATCGTCCCAGCGCACCCCACGCGCGAGGCCGTCGCGATAGCTCTCCGTCATCTGGTAAAACAGCTCGGCCCCGTCCTCGAGCGCCTGGAAGCCATGCGCAAAGCCCGGCGGGATGTAGAGCGCATGGCCATTATCGGCCGAAAGCTCCGCCGACACCCAGCGCCCGTACGTCGGAGACCCGGCGCGGAGATCGGCGGCCACATCGAACACGACGCCCCGGACGCAACGGACGAGCTTGCCTTCGGGATAGGGCTCGTCCTGCCAATGCAGGCCGCGCAACGTGCCGCGGGCCGCGTTGAACGAGGAATTGCATTGCGGGTAGCGGGTCGGTAATCCGTGGGCGGCGAACTCTTGCTCGCAGAAGGTGCGGACGAAATAGCCGCGCTCGTCGGCCCGGCGCTCGGGCTCGACCAGAAACAGGCCATGGAGATGGTAGGGGCGGAATCGCATCAACGGGAAGCGGTCGGGTGCATGGCGCACACAATCCTGGTTTCGCCAGGCGAGGGCAAGGTGCGCGCATCGTGTTTATGCCACGAGCCAGACCCTTCTGCCGGCCCCGCAGCATCGGCTGACGCCACCAAATCAGACCGGCGGACTGGCATCCGCACCCTGTCAGCGCGCTGGCAATCAAGCGCCCGCGCTGTCACGGCAAAAGAACGGCGCTCACCCGTGCAAACTCCGCCGCAACGCCTCCCGGCTGTCGCGCTCGGCGGCCTGAGTGACCCGCGCGCCCGGCGCCATGTGGAAACCGTGAAAGGCGCCCGGATAAAGGTGCAGTTCGGCCGGAACGCCCGCCCGGGTAAGCCGCCGGGCATAGGCCAGGTTTTCCTCAAGGAACAGGTCAAGCGCGCCTACGGCGATGAATGCCGGCGGCAGTCCGGCCAGTTGCTCCGCCCGGGCTACGGCGGCGTAGGCCGAAACGCCCGGAGAACCCGGCGGCATTCCCAACAGCGACGACCAACCGTAAGCGTTCTTCGCCGGCGTCCAGGTGAACTCCCCCGTGAACGGATGCGGATCAGGGTTCGTGCAGGTGCGGTCGTCGATCATCGGATAGATCAGGTGCTGGAACGCGAGACCAGGGCCACCCTGATCGCGCGCATACAACGCCAGCGCCGCCGCCAGCCCGCCGCCCGCGCTCTCGCCTTTAACGCCGATCCGCGCGGCATCGACGCCGAGCGGCCCGGCATTGCCATGCAACCAGGCAAGCGCGGCGTAGCAATCCCGCAACGGGCCTGGATGGCATGTTTCCGGCGCAAGCCGGTAGTCGACAGAGACGATCACGCAGCCAAGCTCGGACGCGGAAAGCCGGTTCGCCGCGTCCGCCATCTCCGGCGCGCCAAGCACGTAGCCGCCGCCATGAATGTGCAGGATGGCTGGCAAGGCGCCTTGAGCGTCGGCCGGCTTGTACAAGAGCGCGCGCACCTGCGGCGCGCCGGCCGGCCCTGGGATCATGAAGCTTTCGACCTGCGTTTCCGACGGTGGCCGCGGCGTCTCGGCCATCATCGTCGCGAAATCGGCACGCACGCCGGGCAATGTTTGATCCGACAGTTCGAATTGCGGCATGGACTTGAGCAGGTCCGCCAGCTCAGGGTCGAGAAGATGCTTGCTGTCCATCAAAGCCTTATTACCGGAATAGCCGGTTAAGGCCTCCCGTTTGGCACTGACTCCAAGAACGCGGCAAGCTGGTCCTTCCAGAACCGCGCCAGCATCGTCGTCCCATGGCCGCGGGTTTCGGCGCTCGCCGGGATGACATAGAGCCGGGCGCCGTCTACCTTCTCGATCTCCCGCGCCATGATCCCGGTTTCCGGCGGATTGCGCTCGTCATCGGCGGAGTTGATCGCCAGCACCCGCGCGCTGATCTGCCCGAGCCCAGCGGATGCGTCATAGTCGCGCGACGAGTCCCACTGGTAGACATAGTCGTTCGCATCCTTCGGCGCGGGCGCGGCGAGACGCTTGTCCACGATCGCGTTCGCCGCCGCTGTCGTCGGCGCCTCCGCCTGCCAGGCCAGCGTGCCCCCGCTAGTCCCCACGCCGAAAAACACGTTCATCAGCTTGAGCGACCGCGGCTGGGTTGTGTAGTCGCCGTTCTTGTACTCCGGGTCCCGCCGGACCGACTCCACCAGCAGCTTGCGCATCATCCAATTCCGGCTCGCCATCGCGGTCGGCTGCGCGGCCATTGGCGTCAGCGCATCCATGAACCGGGGATACATCTCGCCCCACATCCACGTCTGCATCCCGCCCATCGAATTGCCGAGCACCAGCCGGAAATGCTTTACCCCAAGCCCCTCCGTCACCAAGAGATGCTGCACCTTCACCATGTCCGTGTAGTTGTAATGCGGGAACTTGGCCCGCAATCCGTCCGAAGGCTTGCCCGACTGCCCGGCCCCGATCGCGTCGGGAAGGATGATGAAATACTTCCGCGCATCCAGCGGCTGACCCGGCCCGAACAGCTCGCCCGCGAACGTCGGCGTCAGCATCCCCTGCCCCGATCCGCCTGTGCCATGCAGCACCAGCACAGGCAGGCCAGAAGGGTCGCCGACCGTCGTGTAGTGCAGCCGAAGCGCCGGCATGACCTCGCCGGTATGGAAGCGGAAATCGTGCGCGGTCCAGTCGCCTTACCGCGGCGCCGGGTAGTCTGCCGCCATCGCGTGCCGCGCGAGCAGACATGTCATCAACCCGATCGCCGCCGTCCGGAGCGCGCTTGCCAACCTCATGCCATCCTCCCATCGCCAGCGGTTTCCCCGCCTGTCGCTCCGAACTTACAGCAGAACGCCGAGAACGATAGCGCGAATGCGTCCGCTCCCCATCAGCCGTCTTCCAGCAGCCTGACCGTTGCCTCGTCCGCGGTTCCGTCGAAATATCGCTCCAACGCTTGCCGGAAGCCGTGCTCCGCGGGCCGCGCCCGGGCGAACAGCGTGACCGAGGAATGGAACTTCATGTCATCGGGGCTACCGAAGATCTGGTGCGCCGACCGCCCCTCGGCCGCGTTGACTAGCCCGACGCACTGGGCCAACCGC
Source organism: Acetobacteraceae bacterium (assembly GCA_965260935.1). Classification (GTDB taxonomy): domain Bacteria; phylum Pseudomonadota; class Alphaproteobacteria; order Acetobacterales; family Acetobacteraceae; genus JBBROS01. The sequence continues at coordinate 1,729,103 of OZ253374.1, read as the reverse complement.
GGCCCGAGCGTCGCATGATCCATATACGCCCGCGCTTCCTCCAAACCAGAAATCGCGTAATGCTGCGCCATGGCGCTGCGCCCAAGCCCGGCCAGTTGCGGGAACACGAACCACATCCAGTGGCTCCGCTTCGCCCCCGCGCGCAACTCCGCGAGCACCGCCGGCATCACCGGTTCCTGCGCCGCGACAAACCTGTGTAGATCGAATGGATCGGACATGGCGCGCATCTTATCAGACCGGCCGCTACGGCGCGCTCCCCTCTCTCCCGATCTTGAACCGGCTCAACCGCAACAGCGGGACCGACTGCAGCCACCGCTCCATTGCCGGCAAGTGCCGCCTGAGTTTCAGCGCGTGCTTCTCCACGCCATGCCAGGACGCCGCCGCGACCAGCGCGACGATGGGCAAGCTCAGCCCGATGCTGACAACCGGATGCCGCGCCCAAGGGCCGAGATAAGCCACCGCCTGCTGAACCGGGAAGCCATAAAGGAAGATGCCGTAGGAGTAGTCGCCCGTTTTCATGAACGCGAAACGGCGTGGATTAAGCAAGCCGAGATAGACCGTCAGGTAAGCCGCGGGAAGCGCTACGAACATATCTCCCGACGGCATTGCCAGCAGCGCCAGCGCGACGGCCAGGCTGAGGATCGCGAGCGTCCTGCTGTGCGCGACATGCTCCCGGTTGAGGTATAGCGTCACCCCGGCCAGGAAGCACAGCACCAGCACGCGCCCCGGCGCCGGCCCGACCACGTGCGCCGACAGCAGCCCGCGATGCACCGCCACGGCCCCGAACGCGACTTGAAGGCCAAGCACCAGCACGGTGAACGCGCGGCGATGATGGTGCAGCCCAATGGCGGACAGCACCGCGAGCGCCAGATAGCAATCCAACTCGAACGGCACCGTCCATAACTGGCCGTTGACCACGTAGGGGAACGGGTTGCCGCTGAACACGCCCGGCAGCGCGTAATGCATGTCGCCGACGACATTGAGGAAATAGGCCCGCGTCGCCGGGTCGGCGGCGTAGTCCGGCAATGGGAGAGTCGTTACTAATGGCCCGACAATGACGGCGGAAAGGCAAATCTCGACCGCAAGCGCCGGAATGAGCCGCAGCACGCGCAGGCTCAGGAACGTGGTCAGCGTCCGGCACCGCTCGAGGCTCCCGGCCACCAGGAAGCCGCTGAGGGCGAAGAACATGGGTAAGATCAGGGCCACGAACGGGCGGCGCCAGCCGGACCAGCCGACATCCTGCGCCGCGAAGCCGTAGCATGTGACGACCGTGTGCCAGAGCACGATGCTGATCGCCAGCAGGATGCGCAGGTAATCAAAGCCTTGCGTATGCCCACGCGCGAGCGCCATCCGTCCCAGCAACGTGCTGCTGGATAATTTAACCTGACTCACCTTGGACAAGCCTCCCGTCTCGCGAACCGCTCGCGCTCCAGCAACAAGCCTATCACGCGCATGATCGAACAACGAGTGATCTCGTTATAGGATCGTTATGGTAATCGTTGCCATACGAAACAGATAGGCAACGGCGGCCCGTTCGGGGCCTTGCCCGCCAGCGGCGGAATCATGTCGACACGCGTCAAGCAATCACGAAGCCAGGGCATTGATCCTCGCCGGCTGCATCGTTCTCCTTCTGCCCGCCCTCTTCTCCGGGCGTTCCTTCATTGATTGGGACCCGCCCACGTTCCATGGCTGGGGCCACGACATCATGGCCACGATCCGGCATCCCTGGCCGCCGCCCGCCGATTTCCCACCGCACCGCGGCCTCTGGGCGGCTGACAATTTCCATGGCGCGTGGGACCAGATCACCTCGTATCAGTTTCAACTCGTCATGACCGCCGTTGGCGCGCGGTCCAGCTTCTACGCCCTCCCGCTCTACGCGATCGGCTCGGCCCTCAAGCTTTGGGTTTCTTCCGGCCGCGCCTGCTGGCTATGCCCGCCTGGTCGCGGCGCTCACTGCATTCACTACGCCGCCATACGTCACGGCATATCTAATGCCCAACGTCCTCGCTGCCTTCGCGCTGTTGGCCGCCGCCCTCTTGCTCTGCTTCCACGACCGCTTGATGACGCGACGACCTGCCGGGCTGGCCGTGACCCTCGCCGACGCCGTCGTCGTCCATTTGTCCGTCCTGCCCGCCGTCGTTGGCGCCCTCCTGGCCGGCCTTGTCGCCATACGGGTTGCGGCCAGTGAACATGCGGCCATGGGCCATGCCGTCGTCGTGCAGCGCGGCATCGGGTCAGGCATCGGCGTTTCCGACGAGGAGCACCGTCAGGCCGGCGCCGCGGTGGTCGACACGTCCCGCTCGTTCGCCCGCTCCGAACGGATGGCCACATGGAACGAGCTGCTGCGCATCGCCGAAACCGCCGGCGCGCCCTGCGCTGGCGTCAACCGGTTTCCGCGCCGGGCGGCAAGGACGTGCGGTCGCCTTTCTTGCGCGGGCGGCTCAAGCCTCCGTCGCCAACGGCGCATGGTTCAGCATCGCCACCAACGCCACCCCCCCGATCGTGTTGCCGATCAACGTCGGTGCCAGAAACCGCGTGAAATACTCGGCCGGCGGAATGACCCCGATGAACACCGCGAACGAGGCCTCCACCGAGCCGGCGATCACGTGCGAGAAATGCGAGATCGCAACCACGTAGGTCAGCACGACGATGATCAGCATCTTCGCCGGCCCGGCGCTCGGCAATAGCCAGACCATCAGCGCGATCAGCCATCCGGCCAGAACGGCCTTCGTCAGCATCGGCCAGAACGGATCTTTCAGCGCGCCCAAGGCGATCGTCTCAAGTGCGGACGACACCTCCGGCCCATACAGGTGCTCAAACGACAGCAGCCATCCGAACAGCCCCGTGCCCACCAGGTTGGCCACGAGCACGACCACCCAGAACCGCAGCAGCCTCGGCACCTGCCGTAGGCTCCGTTCGCTCAAGATCGGCAGAATGGCCGTCAGCGTGCTTTCGGTGAACAACTGCTGCCGCCCGAGCACGACGATCAGGAACCCGAGCGAGTAGCCGAACCCGCTCACCAGCCGCTGCCAACCCGTGTCCGGCAGCGCCGCCTCCATCACCGCCATCGTCAGGAACGAGAACCCCATCGACAGCCCCGCCGCCAGGCCCGACCAGGCGACCGCGCCCGAATGCCGCTCGATCTCCTTGCTGCCCTCCTCGCGCAGCACCCGGTGGATCTCCTTCGATTCCGGGGTCGTCTCGGCCTTGGTGCCATTCCCTTGGTCTTCATCCGGCATCGGCGCTGCTCCAAGCGCGGTTGCATCCAGGACCAGTTCCCAACCCGCGCCGTTGTCTCAATGTCATATGAACAGGATTTACCCAAGCGGCTTGGCCAGGCCGGGTTGACCGCGCCGCCCGCCCCGGCCACGCTCCGTACCTCCCCCACACACGAACTGCATCGAGCGGCGCCCATGCCCCCAGCAATCATCGGCCTGATCTCCCCCGGCCAAATGGGGGCTGCCGTCGGCGGGCGCCTTTCCGCCGCAGGCCTGACCGTCATCACGCCCGCAGGCCGCAGCCCAGCCAGCCAGCGTCGCGCGGTCGAGGCAAATATCCAGATCGTGCCGGAGCATGACCTGGCCCAAGCCGACATCCTGTTCTCTATCGTCCCGCCCAGCGAGGCGGTGGCGACGGCCCGGCGGGTGGGCGCCCTTGTCGGGAGCCGTGCCCAGGGTCCGCTCTATGTGGATTGGAACGCCGTCAGCCCCGCCCGAAGCGTCGAGATCGGCCATATCGCCGAGCAAGCGGGATGCGCCTACGCCGACGGCGCCATCATCGGCCTCCCCGGGACGCCCGGCCAACCCGGCCCCCTGCTGATCGCCAGCGGACCGGCTGCCGCCCAGCTTTCAGCCGTGTTCGGCCAGGCCGCCCGCTTCAAAGTCCTGGATGGGCCGGTCGGCGCAGCCTCCGCCCTGAAGATGAGCTATGCCGGCATCACCAAAGGATTGACCGCGCTCGGTGCGGCCATGCTCCTCGCCGCCAACCGCGCCGGCTGCGACGATACGCTGCTCGAAGAACTCGCCTCCAGCCAGCCCGACCTGCTGAAGCGCCTCCAGACCGGCGTTCCAGACATGTTCGGCAAAGCCGAACGGTTTGCCCCGGAGCTGCTGGAGATTGCCGAATTCATCGGTCACGGGCGCACCGAATCCGGCATCTATCGGCAGATCGCGGCCTTTTACGCCGAGTTGGGCGACGACATGCGCGGACCGCAAACCGAGATCGGGAGGCTGGGCGCGATCCTCTCGAAGGCGTAGCGCCTCAGCTTTCGGAACTTCCATCCCCGTGGAGCGTGACAACAGGCACAACGAAAGGAGCCTATTGATGGCGGACGCAAGCGTGAAGAAAGTCGAAGCCGGGCATTCGCCCAGCGGCACGCAAGGACAGAAGTATCTCGCCACCGGCAAGTCGATGTCGATGCGCCTGTGGGAGCAGGTGCAGCCGCTCGACGACATGAAGCCGGTCCGCCGGACTTACGAGACGGTCGGCTACGTCATCGCCGGACATGCCGAATTGACCACGGAAGGCCAGACCGTGAAGCTGCAGCCCGGCAGCTCATGGATCGTGCCGAAGGACGCCGAGCACAGCTACCGCGTGATCGACACCTTCACCGCGGTCGAAGCCACCCACCCGCCGGCCGAGATCCACGACCGCGACGCGGCGCCGGAGTAGCGGTGCAAGGGGGCTTCGGCCCCCATACCGCGATCCAGGTATCCACCTGCCGCCCGCGCCGGGTCAGCGTCATGAAAGCGGCGATGAATACGCCGGCTGCCAAGAACGGCACGCAACGCATCGTCACTGGCGTGTCGATCAAGCCCAATCCCAGCCAAGCCGTTGGGATCGCCAGTAGGAATGCCAAATAGCCGGCGTGTTTATGCCAGGCCTCGAACACGCGACGACGAAGCGTCATGTCGTAATGGTCGCCTCGCCAAGTTGTTGGGTCGTTCGAGTCCGCCCCCTTCTCCGTCGGCCCGCCCTTCGTTCCCCGCAACCAGGCGCTCAGGACCTGCAACGCGCAGATGCCCAGCACGGACGCGCCAAGGAAGGCGTGCGGGTTGAACCAATGCATCTCCCGCCCCACCGCGTCCCAAACGATCCAGAACGCCGCCCCTGCCACGGCCGTGCCGCCATATTGCAGCGCCAGGTGCGCGCGCCACCATGCCTTGCTGTCCACCACCGCCGGAAAGTCCTGCCGCGGCAATACCTTGTAGAACCGTGTGATCAAAGCCCCCGCGGGCAGCAGTACGAACCAGGCCAGCAACATCAGTCCGCCATGCCAGACGAACGGACCCATCCTCTAATCCCGCGGCCCACCAGCCAAGGCGATCACTCCCATGATGATCAGCCCGGTCAGCAGCATCCGCGTGCCAGGCCCCGCGCCCGCCGTGTTCAGCATGGCGATCAGCAGGAACATGAACAGCGCCGCGCCGCCGATGCCTGCAACGCTCGGACGCCCCCCGCCCACCTCCGTCCCGCCGATCACCACGACGGCGATGGTCAGTAGCAGGTACTCGCCACCCTGGTCGAGCGAGTTCCCACCCGAGAACCCGGCCAGCAAAGCCCCCGTCAGCCCGGCCAGCCCGGCGCAAGCCACGTAGGCCAGCAGCCGCACCCGCTGCACCGCCAGCCCCGCCAGCCGCGCCGCCCGCGCGTTCTGCCCGATGGCCGCCACCGTCCGCCCGCTGACTGTCCGCTCCAGCAGGAGCCAGACCACCGCCATTGCCCCGGCCGCGGCCAGCGCCAGCACCGGCACACCCAGCACCCGCCCCGTCGCGAACGCGGCGAATTCCGGCGGCGGCTTCACTTTCAGCCCCCGCCCGAAGCTGATCGCCACCGAGATCACCACCAACCCGGCCGACAGCGTCGCGATGATCGGCGGAATCCGCAGCAGCCGGATCAGCGCCACGTTGAACAGCCCCACCGCCATCCCGGCCCCTACCGCCGCAAGCAACCCCGGCACGACCATCGCCGCCTGCCCGTCCATCACTGCCATCGACACCGCGCCCGACAGCGCGATCGCCGACGGGATCGACAGGTCGACGTTCCCCGGCCCCAGCGTGATCACCAGCATCTGCCCCAACGCCGCCAGCACCGAGAATGCCGAGAACGACAACGCCGCCGCCAGCAGCGCCCCGCCGCCCTCGCCGCCATTCAACCCGACCGCCACGCCCCAGGCCGCCGCGGCTGCGATCCAGCTATACGCCCAGGGCCGGGCCAGCAGCGCCCTCATGCCGCAGCCGGCCGCCCGATCCGCTCGATAACGGCCCGCAACCCGAGCACCGCGATCAGGATCACCCCCTGCGCCCCGATCTGCCAATCCGGCGGCACGTTCAGGAACGTGAGCAACGACGCCGCCAGCGTCAGCGTCAGCGCGCCCAGCACCGCCCCTGCCGGCGACACGATCCCGCCCACGAACTCCCCCCCGCCCAGGATCACCGCCGCGATCGACAGCAGCGTGTAACGCCCCGCCAAGTTGGCATCCCCCGATGTGGCCAGCCCCAGCAAGCTCAGCCCCGACAGCACTCCCAACATCCCCGCCCCGCCATAGACCGCCGACCGCAGTGCCACCAGGTTCCACCCCGACCGCGCCACCGACCGCGCATTCCCCCCCATGCCGCGGATCACCGTCCCGTAAGCCGACCGCATCAGCAGGACGTGCAGCACGGCCGCGGCCGCCACCGACCCCCACAACGCCAGCGGCATCAGCGGCGGCCGGAACCGCATCGCCCCCGCCAGCCAAGCGGGCGCAGTTCCTCCCGGCGTCGGCAGCACGGTCACGGCCAGCCCCTGCCAGACGAACGACAAGCCCAGCGTCACCACGATCGCCGGCAATGCCCGCGCCCCGATCAGCGCCCCCGTCGCCGCATAGAACCCCACCGCCGCCGCGAGCAGCCCCGCCCCCAGCACCGGATTGGCCGGCAGCACCACGCCGCCGATGCACGTTACCAGCGAGACGAACGGCCCGATCGACAGATCGAGATCCCCGACCGCGATCACCAGCATCTGCGCCATCGTCGCCAGCACGACCGGCAAAGCGAGGTTCAGCAGCAGGTTGAGGCCGAAATACGACATGGTCCGCGGCTGCTGCGCGAAGATTGCCCCCAGCAGCAACGCGAACGCCACCGCCGGCAACGCCCCCCGCAGCGCTGAGGCCAGCGCCCGCCCCCCTATCCGCCCCGGGAGCAACTACGCGGCCTCCGCGAACGACAGCCGCAGCACCGCGTCCTCGCTCACCGCATCCCCCTCCAGCGCCCCCGTCACCCGCCCGTCGCGGAACACGAAAACCCGGTCGCAATGCAGCAGCTCGTCGAACTCCGTCGTATACCAAAGGAACGTCCGCCCCCGCTCCGCCTCGGCCCCGATCAGCCCATAGACGTCCCGCTTCGTCCCCACATCCACCCCGCGCATCGGATCGTCCATCAGCACCACCTGCGCGTCGCTCGCCAAGGCCCGGGCGAACAGCGCCTTCTGCTGGTTCCCCCCTGACAACGACAGGATCGGGTTTCCCACATCCGGCGTCGCCAGCCCCATCCGCCCCCGCCACTCCTGCGCGAACGCCCGCTCCCGCGACAGGTCAATCAACGGTCCCCGCCGCATCGCAGGCAGCGACCGCACGCTCATGTTCCGCGCGATCGACCACAGCGGGAACACTCCGTCGCTTACCCGGTCCCCCGCCACCAGCGCCGCCGCCACATCCAGCCGCACGGACGCATCCCGCCTCCCCGCCGCCGCCAGCACCCGCTGCAGCAGCCGCGTCTGCCCGTGGCCGGCAAGCCCGGCAAGCCCGATCACCTCTCCCTCTCGCGCCTCCAGCACCGCCCCTCCGGCCGCCTCGCCCTCGATCCGCAGCCGCACCGCCCGCCCGGCCAGATCCCGCCGCCGCCGCTCCCCCGCGACCGGCGCCGCGTGGCCCATCGCCGATACCACGCTGTCCCGCGTCATCCCCTCCCGCGCCGCATCCAGCGCCACGCGCCCGTCCCGCATCACCACGATCCGGTCCGCCACCGTCAGCACCTCGCCCAGCTTGTGCGAGATGAACGCCGCAGCCCCGCCCGCCGCCGTGAAGGCCCGCACGTGCCGCAGCAACCCCTCCGCCGCGTGGGCGTCGAGCGACGAGGTCGGCTCATCCAGGATCACCACCGCCGGCGGCGCGCCCGTATGGCTGAACGCCCGCGCGATCTCCACCATTTGCCGCTGCCCGATCGGCAGGTCCCCTGCCACCTGGCCGCCGCGCAGCCCATGTCCCAGGAACACCTGGTCCAGCGCCTCGGCCATCACCGCCCCGGCCCGCCGTCGCCAGCCGAAGCCGGACATCCCGGAATGCATCACCCGCGCATTCTCCGCGATCGTCAGGTTCGGGCACAATGATCCCTCCTGGAAAACGCACCGGATGGCCTCGTGCCGCACCCCCGCCGCCGCTTCCTCCCCCAGCACCTGCAACGACCCGGCGTCCGGCGCCAGCGTCCCCGCCAGCACGTTCATCAGCGTGGACTTCCCCGCCCCGTTATGCCCGACCAGCCCCAGGCACTCTCCCCGGCTCAGATGCAGGTCCACCCTGGCCAAGGCACGGACGGCGCCGAAGCTCTTGGCGACGCCGCGCAACCGGATGGCGTCCTCCACGGCCAGGGCGCGCCTTAGCCCTTTTGCTGGGCGATGAAGTCCTTCACCTGCTGCTGCCCGTATTCGATCATCGTCACGCTGCCGGGCGCGGTCTGTGACAGCGCCTTGTCGAGCGTGTCCTCCGTCACTGTCACGATCGGCAACGTCATCTCTTTCGGCACCTTCGCCCCTTCCAGCACCTGCTGCGCCACCCACAACGCGAAGGTCGAGCAGCCGGGCGAAATGGACGCCGACTCGGTCGCGTACCCGTCCTTCTCCTTCTGCTGCTTCCACCACGTCAGCTCGTCGTAGCGGTTGCCCATGAAGATCGGCGGCTCCTTGCGCCCGGCCGCCGCGAACGCCTGCGCCGTCCCGTACCCGTCGCCCCCCTGCGTCACCACGCCCGCGATCTCCGGCAACGTCGGCAGCACCCCGGCCACCGCCTGCTGCGCCACCGTCTGCGTCCAGTTCCCATTGACGGACGCCACGATCTTGAACTCCGGATGCGCCTTCACCCCCGCCTCGATCCCCTCATGGATCTCGGCATCGACGCTGCTGCCGGCCAGCCCGCGCACCTCCAGCAGGTTCCCCTTCAGCCCCCGCTTGGCCATGTAGTCGACCTGCATCCGCCCCATCTGCCGGAAGTCCACGCCAACCTTGTAGGCGCAAGGCTCCGTCACCGTGCTGTCGAACGACACGACGACGATTCCCGCATCGCAAGCCTGCCTGATCGCCCCATTCAGCGCCGTGGGCGAGACGGCATCGACCACGATCGCGTCATACCCCTGCAGCACTAGGTTCTGGATCTGTGCCGCCTGCTCCGTCGCCTGGTTCTCCGCCGTGGTGAAACTTTTCGCGCCGCCAAGCTGCTTGGCCGCCACCGCCTCCTTGCCCGCCTTCTCGAAGCTCGACAGCATCGCCTGCCGCCACGAGTTCCCGGCGTAGTTGTTCGACAGCGCCACCTTCTTACCCGACGTGTCCGCGGCATGGGCCGGAATGGCGGCCAACAATCCCGCTGCCACGATCGTTGCTTTGTGCAGTTCGCGCATGACGTTTCCCCATTGTTACGCGCCCGCGCTATGGCGGCGCCTGGGGAACAATGGTAGGCCCGCTTCGCAGAATGGCAACTGAATAAGGCGGAGCCGATGCAGCTTCCCAACGTCATACAAGCCCAGGTCGACGTGGCCGACCCCCGCTTCCGCACTCTCATCCACGTCCACGCGCGGCTCGAACACCTCTACACCGGCTGCCGCTGGGCCGAGGGCCCGGCCTACTTTCCCGCCCACCGCGCGCTCTACTGGTCCGACATCCCCAACGACCGCCTGCTCCGCTACAGCGAGACCGACGGCAGCGTCACGACCCACCTTTCCCCTTGCGGCAACATGAACGGCCACGCGACGGACCGCCAAGGCCGCCTCGTCTCCTGCGAGCACGGCGGGCGCTGCGTTTCCCGCACCGAGCACGACGGCAGCCGCACCGTAATCGCTGCCGAGTGCGACGGCCGCCGCCTCAATTCGCCCAACGACGTCGTCGTCTCCAGCGACGGCACGGTCTGGTTCACCGACCCCACATACGGCATCGACAGCGACTACGAAGGCGAGCGCGCCGTGAGCGAGGCCGGCGGCAGCTACGTCTACCGCGTCCCTCCCGGAGGTCAGGCGACTCCTGTCATCACCAGCATGGTCAAGCCCAACGGCCTCGCCTTCTCCCCCGACGAACGCCTGCTCTACGTGGCCGACACTGGGGCGACCCACGTCGCGGACGGGCCTCGTCACATGCGCCGCTTCGAGGTTTCGCCCGGCGGCGAAATCAGCGGCGGCGAGGTGTTCGCCACCTGTCAAGCCGGGCTGTTCGACGGCATCCGCGTCGATGCCGCCGGGCATGTCTGGGCCTCCGCCGGCGACGGCGTCCATTGCTACCACCCCGACGGCACGAGGCTCGGCCGCATCGCCGTTCCCGAGGCCGTCGCCAATCTCTGCTTCGGCGGCCCCAAGCGGAACCGGCTGTACATCACCGCCACCACCTCGCTCTACGCCATCATGGTCAACGCCAACGGCGCGGCCCCGTGATGCTGAGCAACCGCCCTCCGTTCTCCCCCCGCGCCCGCCTGCGCCCGCAAGTCCAGGACATGACGGTGGAGAACATCGCCACCCTCGCCGCCCGCGCCGGCCCTATCCCCGGCATGATCCCGCTTTGGTACGGCGAGAGCGACCTCGCCACGCCCGCCTTCATCCGCGACGCCGCCAAAGGGGCGCTCGACGCTGGGCGCACCTTCTATGTCCCCGACATGCGCGGCAACCGAGAGCTGGTCGAGGCTCTCAGCGCCTACCAGACCCGGCTCTACAACCGCCCGATCGGCCCGGACCGCAGCGCCGTGCAGCCCAGCGGCATGCAGGCCATGCTGCTCGCGTTGGAACTGGTCGCCGACATGGGCAGCAACGTCGTCTACGTCGAGCCGCAATGGCCCAACAGCCACAACTGCGCCCACCTGGTCGGCGCGGAGCCCCGCCCCGTGCCGCTCCGCCTCGACGCCCGCGGCTGGCGTCTCGACCTGGACCAGCTCTTCGCCCGCTGCGACGCCCGCACCCGCGCCATCCTGTTCTCCTCGCCCGCCAACCCCACCGGCTGGACCGCCTCGCGCGAGGAACTCCAAGCCCTGCTCGGCTTCTCCCGCGACCGCGGCATCTGGATCATCGCCGACGAGGTCTACGCCCGCCTGTTCTGGGACGGAGACGCCGCCCCCTCCATGCTGGAGATCGCGGAGCCGGACGACCTTGTCCTGTGCGTCAACTCCTTCTCCAAGGCCTGGGCCATGACCGGCTTCCGCGCCGGCTGGCTGACCCATCCCCCCGGCATCGCCAACGAGGTCCTGGCCCTCACCCAATACATGTCCTCCGGCACCGCCGACTTCATCCAGGTCGCCGCCGCCGCCGCCCTGAACCACGGCGAGCCTTTCGTCACCGAGATGCGCGCCCGCTGCCATGCCGGGCTGCAACTCGCCTACGACCGCCTGAGCCGGAACCCCCTGTTCAAGCTGCCCCCCATACCCCGAGGCGGCATGTACGCCTTCTTCGCCGTCGAAGGCTGGGACGACAGCCACGCCGCCTGCCTCGACGTCTTGCAGCGCGCCAAGGTCGGCCTTGCCCCCGGCGCCCTGTTCGGGACCACCGCCCGCGCCCACCTACGCATGTGCATCGCCCGCGACCCGGCCCAACTCGCGGACGCTCTCGACCGCCTCACCACCATGAACTGAACGGAGCACATCATGGCAGCAAGCTACCCAGACCTCGCCGGCAAGCCCGTGCTGATCACCGGCGGCGCGTCCGGCATCGGCGAAGCCATCGTCCGCCGCTTCGCCGCCCAGGACTCCAAGGTCGGCTTCCTCGACATCAAGGACGCCGAAGGCGAGGCGCTTGCCAAGACCCTTTGCGACACCGGCGCCGAGGTCCGCTACGCTCACGCCGACATCACCGATATCGGGGAGCTGCGCGCTGCGATCAGCGCTCTGCGCGACCAACTCGGCCCGTTCGCCGTCCTGGTCAACAACGCCGCCCACGACGAGCGCCACAAGACCGAGGACGTGACGCCCGAACTCTGGGACGACCGCATCGCCGTCAACCTGCGCCACCAGTTCTTTGCCGCCCAGGCCGTGCTGCCAGACATGAAAGCCGCCGGCGCCGGATCGATCATCAACTTCGGCAGCGTTTCCTGGATGGTCGGCCAGGGCGGCATGGCCGCCTACACCGCGAGCAAGAGCGCCGTCCTCGGCCTCACCCGTTCGCTCGCCCGCGACTTCGGCCCCGACAACATCCGCGTCAACGCCATCGCGCCCGGCTGGATCATGACGCCGCGGCAGAAGCAGTTCTGGCTGACGCCCGAGGGCCGCGAGGAGCTGATGCAGCGCCAATGCCTCAAGCGCGAGCTGGCGCCGGACGAGATCGCCCGCGTGGTGCTGTTCCTGGCGTCGGAAGAAGCGTCGGCCTGCACCAACCAGCACTACGTGGTCGACGGCGGCTGGGTTTAAGCGTCATTCGGCAGGGCGTGCCGGCACGCTCCGCCGGTGAAGTGATGCGCTTTCAAAAGCCTCTAAAAATCACCACCGAAAACTCGGTTGCGCTGCGGTCGCGAGCCAATCAGCAGCATGGCAATCCACCGCCGCCCCGCCAAACTCCGCTCCCTCCGGCTGACCGCGCTTCCGCTGGCCCTGGTATCTTGCCCTTTCCCCCTCGCCGTTGCCTTCATCCTGACGATGAGTCTGGAGACCTGGCAACAAGCGTGCACGGGCAGGCTGGGCGAAACGCAAATGCGAGGCGAGGAGGTGAAAAGCGATGCGGCCGAACGCCCCGGCCCCTTCCCCTCCCCGCGACTTTGTTGCTAGCCTTCATCAAGGGGTCAACGAACCCTCAAGGAAACGTCCGCGGAGCACGTCAATGAACCGTCGCCAATTCAACGCCGCCCTCATCGGCGTCACTGCCGCCGCCAGCGCCGGCATCCCCGCCGCCCTCGCCCAGCAAAAGAAAGCCCTCGCCTTCGTCGTCAACTCCTCGTCGGACTTCTGGACCTTCGCCAAGCGCGGCATCGAGAAGGCCAACAAGGAGCACCCCGGCTACAGCATGGAGTTGATCATCCCCGCCCAGGCCACCGCCGCCGAGCAGCGCCGCATCATCGACGAGCTGCTCGCCCGCCAGGTCGCCGGCATCGCCATCTCCCCCGTCAACCCGGCCAGCTCCACCGAGATGCTGAACCACGCCGCCAAGCAGGCCGTGCTGTTCACCACCGACAGCGACGCACCCGAAAGCGACCGCGTCGTCTACATCGGCACCGACAACGTCGCCGCCGGGCGTCAGGCCGGCGAGCAGATGAAAAAGGCGCTGCCCGGCGGCGGCACCGCCATGCTGTTCGTCGGCACCATGGACGCCGACAACGCCCGCGAGCGCGCCAAGGGCATCAAGGACGTCATCGACGGCAGCAACATCAAGATCCTCGACATCCGCACCGACGGCGCGGACTTCGCCGCCGCCAAGCGCAACGCCGAGGACACCCTTTCCCGCTACGGCGACATCGGCCTCCTGGTCGGCCTCTGGTCCTACAACACGCCGCAGATCTACCAGGCGGTAAAGGAATCCGGGCGCGCCGGGCAGGTCAAGGTTGTCGGCTTCGACGAGGGCGCGCTCACCCTGCGCGGCATCGCGGAAGGCGTGGTCTTCTCCACCATCGTGCAGCAGCCCTACGAGTTCGGCTATCAATCCATGGCCGACATGGTGAAATACCTGAACGGCGACAAATCCTGGATTCCCGCCGACAAGAAGATCATCGTCCCCACCCGCGTCATCGACAAATCCAACGTCGCCGAGTTCGAGGCCAACATGAAGAAGCTGCTGCGCCCGAGCTGATCCGGGTGCCTGCCCCGCTGCTCCAACTCGAGGGCATCACCAAGAGCTACCCCGGCGTCCTCGCCCTCGACCACGTCTCGCTGCGCCTCGAAGCCGGCGAGGTCATCGCTCTCATCGGCGAGAACGGCGCCGGCAAGAGCACGCTGATGAAAGTCCTGGGCGGCGTCGTCCGCCCGGACGCCGGGCGCATCGCCATCGACGGCAGCCCGCGCCCCTCCCTCACCGTGGCCGACGCCCAAGCCGCCGGCATCGCCTTCGTCCACCAGGAACTGTCGATGTTCGACAACCTGGACGTCGCCGCCAACGTGCTCATCGGCCGCGAGGCCCTGTCCTTCGGCCCGCTGCGCCTCGTCAACCGCCGCGCCTGCCGCGCCCGCGTCGCCCCGTTCCTGCAGCAGCTCGGCGCGGATTTCGGCCCCGACGCCCCCGTGGCACGGCTCTCCATCGCCCAGCGCCAGCTCGTCGAGATCGCCCGCGCCCTTTCCGTTGACGCCCGCATCATCATCCTCGACGAGCCCACCAGCAGCCTCACCTTGTCGGAAACCGAACGCCTGCTCTCGATCGTCCTCTCGCTCAAGCAGGCCGGGAAAGGCATCATCTACATCAGCCATCGCCTCGGCGAGGTCATGGTCTGCGCCGACCGCGTCACCTGCCTGCGCGACGGCCAGGTCGCCGGCGACCTCCCACGCGAGCGGATCAACCACGCCGAAATGACCCGGCTCATGATCGGGCGCGACCTGCAATCCCTCCATACCCCTCCCGCCATGCCGCCCGGCCAAGGCGGCCTCGAGCTCGACAACCTCGTGACCCCCGCTTTCCCCGACCGCTCCGCCAGCCTCCACGCCCGTCCGGGGGAAATCCTCGGCCTTGCCGGGCTGGTCGGCTCCGGCCGCACCTCGCTGGCCCGCTCCGCCTTCGGCGTCGAGCCCGCCATGGGCGGCACGATCCGCCTCGACGGCCAACCCGTCCGCATCGCCTCCCCGCGCGACGCCATCAAACGCGGCCTGTTCCTCATCCCCGAGGACCGCAAGCGCTCCGGCCTCGTGCTCTCCATGCCCATCACCGAGAACGTCACCTTGCCCGCGCTGCGCAGCCACAGCCGCCTCGGCCTGCTGAACTTCGCCTCCGAAACCCGCACGGGCGAGCAGCAGCGGAAATCGCTGCGCATCAAGGCGCCCTCCGCCGCCATCCAGGCTGGCGTCCTTTCCGGCGGCAACCAGCAGAAGGTCGTCCTCGGCCGCTGGCTGGCGCTCAAACCGAAAGCCATCGTGTTCGATGAACCCACCCGCGGGGTGGACGTCGGCGCCAAGGGCGAGATCTATGCCCTCATGCGCGGCCTCGCCGACCGCGGCGTCGCCATCTTGATGATCAGCAGCGACATGGAAGAAGTGATTGGTGTGAGCGACCGGGTGGCGGTGATGCACGAAGGCCGGGTCGCCGGTGTGCTAAGGCGGGACGAGTTCAGCGAGGCCGCCGTGCTCAACCTCGCCATCGGCCAAAAGGCGGCGGCGTAGTCATGGGCAAGAAGGAGTGGGGCCTCCTCGCCCTCGTCATCGTCATCGGCGCCATCACCGCCTTCCTCAATCCCCGCTTCGTTTCCCGCGTCAACCTGCTCAACATGGCCAACCTGATCGGCCTGTTCGGCGTGTTCAGCATCGGCCAGGGCCTCGTCATCATCACCGGCGGCATCGACCTTTCCGTCGGCTCCATGTTCGCCCTGCTCGGCGTCGTCTTTATCGACCTCCTCGCCAACTACGGCGTCGCCTGGCCCGTCGCCTTCCTCGTCATCCTCGCCGGCGGCCTGGTCCTGGGCGCCATCCACGGCGTCCTCATCACCCGCGCCGGGCTGCAGCCGTTCATCGTGACGTTGTGTGGCCTGCTCATCTACCGCGGTGCCGCCCGCTACTACACCGGCGACGCCACCACCGGCTTCGGCTACGCGGAGGGCCTCGACACCATCGCCTGGCTCGCCTCCGGGCGCAGCTACGGCGTCCCCAACCCCTTCATCATCCTCATCGTCGTCGCCGTCATCATGGGCGTGGTGCTGCACCGCTCGGTGTTCGGGCGCTACCTGTTCGCCGTCGGGCGCAACGAGGAGGCCGCCCGCTATTCCGGCATCCGCGCCAACCTGGTCGTGGCCGGCGCATACGTCATCGCCGGCGGCCTCGCCGGCCTCTCCACCGTAATGCTGGTGTTCTACACCAATTCCGTCTCCCCCTCGGCTTTCGGCAGCCTGTACGAGCTTTACGCCATCGCCGCCGCCGTCCTGGGCGGCTGCTCTCTGCGCGGGGGCGAAGGCAGCATCATCGGCATCGTCCTCGGCGCCGTGCTGCTGCAAATCTTGCAGAACCTGGTCAACATCCTCGGCATCCCGTCATCGCTGAACTTCGCCGTTATGGGCGGCGTCATCCTGCTGGGCGCGCTGGCGGACCAACAGCTCGCCCGCCGCCGCGTCGGCTAATAAGGCGCCTTGCTGAGCGGCTGCCATCAGGGTCGCTTCTCGCGCGCCGCCGGCCGCCAACCCGACGCGCATACCGGTCAGCCGAGAGGGCTGCCGGCATTACCTCAAGCAAGGCCGAGCGACCCGATGATCCGTTCCCGTTCCTCCCGCGAGGCGGCCAGCCGGTGCCGGGCAATCTCCATGACGTCCGGCGGCGCCGTCCCCGGCGTTCCGGCATCAAACGGCGGCGCCGGCGCATACTCCAGGCTCAACTGCGCCACCTCCGCCGCCTCCCGCCCCATGATCTCGGCGGCAAGCGTGAGCGCGAAATCGATTCCCGCCGTCACCCCGCCGCCCGTCAGCAGGTTTCCATCCCGCACGACTCGCCCCTGCGTCGGCACGGCCCCGAACGCGGCCAGCAGGTCATGCGCGTTCCAATGCGTCGTCGCCCGCCTGCCCCGCAACAGCCCGGCCGCCCCCAGCACCAGCGCTCCGGTGCAAACCGATGTTACGTACCGCGCCTCCGCCGCCTGCATCCGCACGAAATCCAGCGTCCCGGCGTCGGTCATCAACGCGTTGACGCCCGAACCGCCCGGCACGCACAGCACGTCCAACTGCGGGCAATCCGCGAACGTCGTCGTCGGCATCAGCGTCAATCCTGTGGCCGACATCACCGGCTCCATGCTCCGCGCCACCAGATCGACGCGCGCGCCGGGCAGGGAAGCGAACACCTCGTAAGGCCCGGTCAGGTCAAGCTGCTGCACCCGCGGAAACAGCAGCAGCCCGAAATGCAAGCTCATCTCAAATCACCGCCCGCCGCCGTCCCGCCCGCATCAGCACCGGCGCGATCAGCCCAAGCCCGATGCCCCAGAACCCGTTGATCAGCACCGGACGCAGCAGCGACATGCCCGACAGATCCACCGCTTGCCCCTTGACCGGCCCCACCACGAACAGGCCCACCGCCGTCGCGATCAGCCCGACCGCCAATCCCCACAACCACAACGGCCCCTTCAGCCCCGGCATAACCAGCCCGAACGCCAGGCCATACAGCCCGCCCCAGAAGCAAAGGCTGACGATCAACGGCGCCCCGAACGGCTGCGTCGGCGAGACCGGATAAGGCGGCGGCATCAGCCCGGCCATATGCAGCACCCACCACATTCCTTGGTGAAACGTCAGCACGGAGATCACGGCCGCCGTAAACCCAAGCCCGGCCCGCGCAACAGCGTCTGGCAACAAATCTCTCCTCAGTCAAAAACCCGGGCGAGCCGGACCTCGATCTCCGGCGCCAAGCCAAGCGCGATCCGGTCGTCCGCCCCATACTGCTTGACGGACTTGTAAGCCTCGCCAGCCGGCTCCCGATACGCCTCGAGCACCCGTTGCGCGAGGTTGACGATCCAGACCTCGCCGACCCCGGCACGCGCGTAGAGCGGCAACTTAACCTTCTTGTCGAACCGCAAGGAGCTGTCGGCCACCTCGACCAGAAGCAGCACGTCGGCGGGCCCTGGATGCCCGTGGAGGCGGTAATTGTCCGCGCGAAGCCGGGAGACCGCGAAATCAGGCTGCGGCTCGTTGAACCGGTCCAGCCGCACCGGGTTCTGCACCGAAACGATGGCCTTGCCGCTGCACGCCATCACCAGAGCATGGGTCAGTCCATTGACCGTCGCCGCATGATCCGTCCCGATCGGGGCCATGTCGATCAATTCCCCGTTAATCAGTTCAACCCGATCGTCCTCGCCCAGAATCCCGGCATCCGCCATCCGGTAATACTCATCGACGTTCAGCTTGCGCCGGGTCGGCACGACGGCCGCGTCATCCATGGTTCCACCTCCGTTCCTGGAACAAGCCATAGCACGGAACGCCTCAAGTCCCACCGCGCCCCGGATAATCCGGATCGGCCAGGAACGGGAACGGCCCCGGGAACTCCTCCACGCAAACCGTATGGCTCACGATCCCGCTCTCCGCCGTCCACCGGTGCAGCTCGAACGCCCCCGGCTCCAGCACGAACGCGTCCCGCCCGTCCTCGGACAAATCCAGCAACGACTGGTGCGCTACGCTCGGAGCGATGGTGGCGACCGCGTGCGCCACCCGCGCCGTCACCGGGCGGTGGTGATGCCCGCACACGATCCGCTCCACCTGCCGGTGCTTGGCCACAACCGCCGCGAACCGCTCCGGCGCCCGCAACGCGATCCGGTCCGCCGGCGCGAGCCCGCACAGGAACGGCGGATGGTGCATCCCGATGATGGTGGGCCGATCCGGCGCCGCAGCCAGCGCCGCATCCAGCCACTCCAGCCGCCGCGCGCACAGCTCCCCCCACCCGGCGCCCGGCACGACCGTATCCAGCATCACCAGCCGTACCGGGAAATCATCCACCGCGTACTGCACGAACCCGTCCGCCCGCCGCGTCTGCGGCAAGCACTCCAGCATCGCCTCCCGCCGGTCATGGTTGCCCGGCACCGCGAACACCGGCATCGGCAGGTATCGCGCCATCAGCCCGGCCAGCAGCTCGTATTCCGCCCGCAAGCCGCAATCGGTCAGATCCCCGGTGATGATGGCCGCGTTGATTACTGTGTGTTTTTGATATTTACAGAGCGTTAATGCGAATATCTATGGTATCTAATTCAAAATGATTTAACAGTAGGGTTTGAGTGCTATGTGCAAGTTCGATTGCTGATCGGGTAAAAGTTGTGTTTGACACCACAGCAGCGTATTGCGCTTTCAAAAAGTTCTTTGCAGCTATCACTTCCTGAACTGCATTATTTCCAACCGGTGATCCATATTTTTTGCATTGAACTACCAATACTTTATTATTCTTCTTTCCTATAACATCAACACCTTGATCTCCGGAGGATTTAGTTACTTGACACTGCCAGCCTGCTGCCTCAAGTCGATTAGCACAGAAGTACTCATAATCAATCGGCGACATTGCTTCGTTGTAGTTAAGATCGGCTTCAATTCGAGCACATTCTTGTCTTGCAGGTTCTTCAACCAATTCTGTAAAGATTTTACCTAAGCCAAACTGAACGAGAGCTTGTATCTCCTCATCATTCAGCCTAGGTGCAACAACATAATCTCGAAAGTAGTCACATTCCTTACCCCATCCTTTCGCATCTACTACGCCATAAGCATCAACCCTTATTAAGGCCAATCGACGACGGCCAAGCGTTGAAATATGCTCTGTGACAAGGGAAGAGATTTTTTGCCTTGCGCTTTGGAGAGCCTTCTCTTGCTTTGCTGCCTTATTCGTACCCCAAAACATTTTTAGAAACCTTTTTAGCATTATAACGCAGTTTTAAACCTTAACTTCCTGGTTTATAAAAGCAAATATCTAAAAACCTTATTATATCTAGCAACCATATCAATGTTCAAACAGCATTTATTATTACTTATTTTGCTCTACAATTATACAGTTTTGTATTAGATATTTCTATTTTTTTATCGCCTAAGCCTCCGCCTCCCGCAACCCCCGCCGCCGCCCGATCACCACCGGCACAACCACGATCCCCACCGCCATCGCGTACAACACCCAGCAAGCCCCGCTTTTGAACAGCACCGACCAGTCCCCGCCCGAGATCGACAGCGCCCGCCGAAGATTGTCCTCGAACAACGACCCCAGCACCACGCCCAGGATCACCGGCGCCAGCGAGAAATCCATCTTCCGCAGCACCCACCCGAACACCCCGAGCCCGATCATCATGTAAAGCTCGTGCGAGCTCCCCACGATCGAGAAGATCCCGATGAACGACAGCACCGCGATCAGCGGGATCATGTAAGCCTGCGGGATCGTCAACAGCCGCGCGAACAGCCCCACCATCGGCAGGTTGATCAGCAGCAGGGCCACGTTGCCGATGTACATCGAAGCGATCAGCCCCCACGCGATCTCCGGCCGCTGCGTGAACATCAGCGGCCCCGGCTGCACGTTGAACATCAGCAGCGCCCCCAGCAGGATCGCCGTCGTCCCTGACCCAGGCACCCCAAGCGTCAGCATCGGCACCATCGACCCTCCGGCCGAGGCGTTGTTCGCCGCCTCCGGCGCCGCCAGCCCCCTCAAGTCCCCCGCCCCGAACGTCGTCTTCCCGCTTTCCCCCGCCAGCCGCTTCTCCGTCCCGTACGCCACCGCGGACGCGACCGACGCCCCCGTCCCCGGCAGCACGCCGACGATGAACCCGATCAGCGAGCACCGCAGCATCGTCCACTTCACGAACATCAAATCGCGCATGCTGACAAACGTGGACCCCACGGCGAGCGCCGCCACCGTCCCCCGCGCCTGCATCTCCACCAGGTGCAGCAGCTCCGCGATCCCGAACAGCCCGATCACGATCACCAGGAAGTCGATCCCCGAGAACAGGTCCGGGATGCCGAACGTGAACCGGTTCACCCCGGTATTCGCATCGACCCCCACCGTCGCGATCATCAGCCCCAGCACCGCCCCCATCAGCGTCTTGGTCGCGTTGCTCCCCACCAGCGAGGACAAGGTCGCGAACGCGAACACCATCAGCGCCACGTACTCCGCCGGCCCGAACGTGATCGCCAGCCGCGCCAGCAACGGCCCGAACAGCGTCATCAGGATCACCGACAGCGTCCCCCCCACGAACGACGACACCGCCGACAGCGACAGCGCCCGCCCCGCCTCCCCCTTCTTCGCCATCGGGTTGCCGTCGAGCGTCGTCATCACCGCCCCGGCGTCGCCCGGCACGTTCAGCAGGATGGACGAGATCCGCCCCCCGTACTCGGCCCCGTAATAGATCCCCGCCAGCAGGATCAGCGAGCTTTCCGGCCGCAGCCCCAGCCCGTAGGCGATCGGCAGCAGGATCGCCACCCCGTTGATCGGCCCGATCCCCGGCAAAGCCCCGATCAGCGTCCCGGCAAAACACCCGAACAGCACCAGCCCCAGGTTGAGCGGCGACGCCGCCACCCCGAACCCGGTCCAAAGATCCGACAACGTTTGCAGCATGTGCGCTCCGGATCAGATCGGCAGGATGCCGGCCGGCAGGTTAAGCGCCAGCAACTGCGTGCCGATCTCATACCCTCCCAGCCCGAACGCCGCCCCGAACGCCACGGCAGGCAACGCCCTGGCCCGAAACGCCAGCGCCGTCCCGGTACAATACAGCGTCGTCGAGACCACAAACCCCAGCGGCTCGAACAGCACCGCGTAAGCCGAGAGCGCCACGACCATCAGCCCCACCCGGCCCAACGTCCCTGCCCCTCCCCACGACGGGTTCGGATCAGGCCGCGCCAGCAAGCCCAATGCGCTCAAGGCCAGCACCCCCGCCAGGATTTTCGGCCAAGTGGACGGTCCCAGCGGATCATACGCGAACGGCGCCTCCAGCCCCCAGGCCACCGTCCCGTAAGCCGCCGCGAACGCCAACACGGCAACGGCGAAGATCCGGTCGGCCATGCCCGCCGCCTCTCGCCTCAGCTCTTGATCAGCCCCACAGACTCCGCAACCTCGCGCATCCGCGCCGCGTCGCCCTCGATGAACGCCTTCAGCTCCTCGCCCGTCTTGTTGAACGGGAACAGCCCGGCATCCGACTGGATCTTGCGGAATTCCGGCGTCTCCCGCGCCTTCTCGAACGCGTCGACGTAGAACTGGTAAGCGGGGTCAGGCACGTTCTTGCCCATGTAGTAGCCGCGATAGATCGTCCAGGTTACGTCGAACCCCAACTCCTTCGCCGTCGGATACGTCGCGTAAGGCTCCGGCAACCGCTCCGGCGACAGCACCGCCAAAATCCGCATGTCGCCGGAATCAAGGTGCGCCTTCATCTCCGAAACGTCGCCGGTATAGACCTGGATGTTTCCCCCCAGCAGGTTGGTGATCGAGTCTCCCCCGCCCTCGAACGCCACGTAGCGCATCTTCCGCGGGTCGCCCCCTATCGACCGCAGCAGCAGCGCCGCCTTCATCCAGTCCTGGCTGCCCACCGATCCCCCGGCCCCGATCACGACCGACGCCGGGTTCTGCTTCAGCTTGTCCATCAGCTCCGGCAAAGTCTTGAACGGCGAATCCGCGCGCACGACCACCGCCCCGTAATCCGCCCCCGCCGTCGCCACGTAGCGCGCGTCGTTCACCGTCCAGCGCCCGAACTTCCCCGTCACCATGTTCAGTATCGACCCGGTCGAGAACGCCACGATCGCGTCCGGGTCCTTCGCCTTGTTCGTGTTGAACAGGTTGTAAGCGACCGCCCCGATCCCTCCCGGCATGTACGTCACCGCCATCGGCCGCCCCAGCGCGTGCGCCGCCTCCAGCCCCTGCACCGCGATCCGGCACGTCAGGTCGAACCCGCCCCCCGGCTTGGCTGGCGCCACGCACTCCGGGCGCGACGGCGCATCGGCCGCCCCTGCCGCGCCGCCGAATGCCAGCAGCGCCGCCGCCGCAATCCCGATCGTTGTCCTCATCGCCGTTTCCTTCCCAGTCCACGATGCGCGCTCGCCGGCACGAACCGGGCGCATCTGCTTGCCGGCCACATTCATCCCCCGAAACGGCCCCGTCAACTCTCCCGGGCCAGCACCCGCGGGCTTCCCCCGTCCCATCCCGCCGCCACCCGGTCGCCCGGCTCCAGCCCGTCCGCCTGCTCGCCCGGCAAATCCGCCCACACCCCGTCGCTCCCCGGCAAGTCCAGCAGGCTCACCCGAACCCGCGTCAACGACCCCAGGAACGTCGTCTCCGTCACCTCCGCCGCCAGCATCCCGCCGGGCAGCGTCCCATCCATCCGCTCCAGCCGGACGTGCTCCGGCCGCAGGAACAGCTCCACCCTCGCCCCCGCCCCATGCCGCCCCGCCGCGTCCGCCGGCAGCAGCACGCCGCCCGCCCGCACCCCCCCGGCTTCGGCCACCCCCGGCAGCACCGCCGCCGCCCCGATGAACCGCGCCACGAACGCGTCCGCCGGCTCGCGGTAGATCGCCGCCGGGTTCGCCACTTGCAGCAGCCGCCCACCGTTCATCACCGCCACCCGGTCCGCGACCGACAGCGCCTCCTCCTGGTCGTGCGTCACCAGGATGGTCGTCACCCCCGTTTCCCGCTGGATGCGCCGGATCTCGTCGCGCAATTGCATCCGCACCTTGGCGTCCAGCGCCGACAGCGGCTCGTCCAGCAGCAGCACCTCCGGCTGCACCGCGAGCGCCCGCGCCAA
This sequence comes from Acetobacteraceae bacterium, assembly GCA_965260935.1. GTDB lineage: Bacteria > Pseudomonadota > Alphaproteobacteria > Acetobacterales > Acetobacteraceae > JBBROS01. The sequence continues at coordinate 1,705,548 of OZ253374.1, read as the reverse complement.
CGCCACCCGCTGCTGCTGCCCCCCCGAAAGCTGGTGCGGGAACTGCCCCGCCTGCCCCCCCAGCCCCACCATCTCCAGCAACGCCCGCGCCCGCGTCACCTGCTCGCCCTTAGGCCGCCCTGCCACCCGCGGCCCGAACCGCACGTTGTCCAAAGCCGTCATGTTCGGGAATAGGCTATAAGCCTGGAACACCATCCCCATCCGACGCGAGGACGCCGGCAGCCGCGTCACGTCCTTGTTCCCCACCACCACCCGCCCCGCGTCCGGCGCGACGAACCCGGCCACGATCCGCAGCAGCGTCGTCTTGCCGCACCCGCTCGGCCCCAGCAGGCACACCAACTCCCCATCCCCCATCGCGAGGTCGACGGAGGCCAGCACCTCCACCCCGCCGTAAACCTTGCGGACCCCCTCCGCCGCGATGGTTGCCACCTACTTGGTCCCGATCACCGGCGCCTGCCCCCGCCCGGCCAGCAGCACCCCAAGCATCGCCCCCCAGGTGATCAGGAAGCTCACCACCGACAGCGCCGCCGCCTCTGTCGCCTCGTGCTGCCCCACCTGGTTGACGAACACGGCGAACGTCCGGAACAGCAGCACGTTGGCGAACGTGAACTCCCCCACCACCACCGCCAGCGTCAGCAGCAGGCTCCCCACCAGCGCCGGGCGCAGGTTCGGCAGCACCACGAGGCGGATGATCTGCCCCGTTCCCGCCCCCAGGCTCTGCCCGGCCTCGGTCAACGTCGCCAGGTCGAGCGACCGTATCCCCACGTCCAAAGCCCGGTACGCATAAGGCAGCGCCAGGAAGAAATACGGGATCACCAGGTAGAACGGGCTGCCGATCAGCCACCCGGGCCCGGTGAACAACGCCGTCAGCCCGGCCACCAACGCGATCGCGGGCACCACGAACGGCAGCACGGCGATGAACTCGAACACCGGCCGCAGCCGCGGCGCATACAGGTTCATGAAGATCATCGCCGGCAACAGCAGCACAACAAGCAACGCCGCCGTCGCCACGGCCAGCTCAAGCGACAGCAGCAAGCTCTCCGCGAGCCCCGGCTTGGCAAGCAGCTCCGAGTACGCCGCCAGCCCGTAACGACCCTGCCCCTCCCACAAGCTGAACGCCAGCGTCATCGCCAGCGGCAAGGCGAAATAAACGCCTGCCGCCCCCAGCACCACCCAATGCCCCGGCCCCAGCCGCCTCAACGCCCGGTCCAGCGCGCGGCCTGCCGGCTCAGCAACGAACTCATCAGAAGCACCCCTGCCATCACCGCGATCATCCCCACCGACAGCGCCGCCCCGGTCTGCGGCGACGCCATCACGTTGCCTGACAGCACGTTGCTGATCTCCGTCGTCACCAGCCCGATGTTGCCCGAGGTCAGCGCATAAGCCGTCGCGTAAGCCGAGAAGGCGCTCCCGAACAGCAGGATCCACGCCGACAGCAAAGCCGGGGCCAGCACCGGCAGCCCGATCATCCGCCAATACTGCCCGGAACTCGCCCCCAGGTTCTCCGCCGCCTCCCGCCACGAGGGCCGCAGCGCCGCGATCGCCGGGCTGATGATGATGACCATCAGCGGCACTTGGAAATACGCGTAGACCAGCGTCAGCCCGCTCAGCGAGAACAGGCTGAACCCCATCCCGTAAAGGTCGATTCCCACCTGCTTGAGCAGGCCCGTCAGCAGCCCGAGCGTCCCCAGCGTCGAGATGAACGCGAACGCCAGCGGCACCCCGGCGAAGTTGGCCGCGACCGCCGAGAAACTCGTCACCCCCGAGCGCAGCCACTCCGGCGCCCCCGGCTTCAGCACCGCCTGCGCGACTAAGCCTCCGACAACCACCCCCACCGTCGCCGAGGCGACCGACAGGATGGCCGAGTTCGCGAACGCCACCCGATACCGGTACTCGCCCAGGCTGCGGATGAACTCGAGCGTGAACCCGTCCTCGCCCGAGACCGACTGGATGGCCAAGACCACCGTCGGCGCCGCCATGAACAGGAGCGCGAACCCGATGAACGCCCCGATCGAAAGATACCGCAACCGCGAAGCGGACCTACAGCTTAACCACGCGCGGCCACATGTCCTGCAATTTCTTCTGCGCCGCGGCCGTCTGCTCCGGCGTCGCGAACTTCACGTCCTTGTACGCCTCCGCTGGCGGCAGCTTGTTCATGATCGCCGGCGGAATCTTGTCCGCCGCGACAAGCGCGTTGAACCGGATCGGATGCGCGAACCCCTCCAGGAACGCGATCTGCCCCTCGTCGGAATACACGTACTCCATCCACAGCTTCGCCGCCTCCGGATTGGGCGCACGGGCGCTGATCGCCGACGCGTAGAAGTTCCCGAACGGCCCCGCCTCTTTCGGCACCTGCACGTCGATCGCCGCCTTCTCCGCCGCCGACTTCTTGTACCCGAGCCCCAGATAGTCCCAGTTGATCACGATCGGCGTCTGCCCCGAGATCAAGCTGCCCGGCGTCGCCGCCGCCGGGTTCAGGTTGCCGAGCTTCGCCAGCTCCCCGAAGAACTCGATCCCGGGCTCGATGTTGTCGTAGCTGCCGCCATTGGCCAACGCCGCCGCGAACACCGCCGAGAACGCCGCCCCCGCCCCCAGCGGATTGCCGTTCAGCGCCACCATTCCCTTATACTCGGGCTTCTTCAAATCCCCCCAAGTCCGCGGCACGCTCTTCGCCACCCCGGTGTTCACCGCGAACGCCTCGACGCCGAAGTAATCCCCGTACCAATACCCCTCGGCATCCTTCACGTCGTCCGGGATGCTCTTCCACTCCGCCACCTTATACGGTTGCAGCAGCTTCTCCCGCTTTCCCGCGATGGCGAATGAAGGCCCAAGGTCCAGCACGTCCGGCGCCCGCGACTGCCCTTTCAGGCTCCGCACCGCCTGCAACTCCTCCGCCGAGCTGCCATCCGGGTTCGCGTTCGTCAGCTTGATCCCGTACAGCTCCTGGAAGCGGTCCATCGTCGCCCCCCAGTTCGCCCAATCCCGCGGCAACGCGATCGTGTTGATCGCCCCCTCCTTCTTCGCCGCCGCAACCAGCTTGGCAGGCATTTTCGGCCCGGCCTTGTCCGCGGCCCATCCCGGACGCGCCCCCAACGCCGCGAACCCCAATCCAACCTGCAAAGCGCCCCGCCTGCTCAGCATCCTGCCTCTCCAAAAACGAACCGCCTGCCGCATAATCCGGGAACGATGACGCGTGCGTGACCGGCTGGCAAAGGTTTTGTGTCAGCCCCTGCCCTTGACCGCCACGGCCGCAACGCCCCTGATACCCCCGCGCCCAACCGGCGCAGCGAACCAAAGGGAGACGAACCCATGTACGACATGGCCAACATGAAGAAACTCGAGCAGGTCGGCAAAGCCGCCCCCGACGCGATGCAAGCCTTCCAGGCATTCGACAAGGCCGCCCTCGCCGACGGCGCGATTCCCAAGAAATACAAGGAGCTCATCGCCCTCGCCGTCGCCCTGACCACCCAATGCCCCTATTGCCTGGAAATCCACGCCAAGCAGGCGAAGGAAGCCGGGGCCACCACCGAGGAGCTCGCTGAAACCACCTTCGTCGCCGCCGCCCTCCGCGCCGGCGCAGCCCTCACCCACGGCACCCATTTGATGGGCGGCTGAGCCAAAGGGCCTATCCCTGCAATTGCCCCGGCGGCAGCGGCCGGGGCGCCGCGCGGCCACTCTACTGGTTGCAGATCATCCCATTGCCCTGCAAATCCCCGTTCGGCCCGGCCGAGCAAAGGTCATACGCCTTGCCCGCCCGCGTCGACGGGTCCCGGTATACGTAGGCCCGGTTCCAAGGATCGACAGGCGTCCCGTCCGCCCGCGTATACGGCCCGTTCCAGTTCGAAACCCCCGAAGGCTGCTGCACCAAAGCCTGCAATCCCTGCTCCGTTGTCGGATAGCTCCCCGTGTCCAGCTTATAGATGTCCAGCACCGACCCCAGCCGCTCGATCGACTGCTTCGCCACCGAAACCCGCGCCCCGCCCAACTGCCGCAACGCTGCCGGCGCCACCAGCCCGATCAGCAGCCCCAGGATCGCCACCACCACCAATATCTCCAGCAGCGTGAACCCGGCGTCCCGCTTGCCGCGCGCATCCGCCCATGGAACAGTCCGCCCATGCCCGTCCCCTTCGTCGCTTGCATGTCGCTTGTCGCCGGGCTGTACGCCTTGCCCCCCAGGGTCCTCCCCTCCATCCAGAAAATCGAGGGCGGCCGCCCCGGCCTCGTCAGCCGCAACGCGAACGGCTCCGAGGACTACGGCGTCATGCAGGTCAACAGCGTCTGGCTCGTCCCGCTGGCCCGCTACGCCAACCTCTCCCCCGCCGTCGTGCGCGACCGCCTGGTCAACCGCCCCTGCTTCAACATCGCCGCCGCCGGCCTGATCATGCGTCGCTACCTGAACGAGGCCGGAGGAGACCTCATGCAAGCTGTCGGCAACTACCATTCCCATACGCCCGTCTACCATTTTGCCTATCGTGCCAAGGTCATCGGCGCAGCCCGCGCGCTGTTCGCCCCGAACCCTCAAGTGCCAGATACGGGCAGCCATAGGAGCGGCGCAAGCTCCGGGAGATGACGTTCTCTCCCGGAGCCGTTCCTTGCTCAATCCCTGCACCGCAGGGGCGCCAAAAAAGCCTTAAGACGTAAGCGTGCCATTCATCCCATTCGGAAAGAACAGCCCGCTCGGCGCGTTCGCCGCGCCGTAGACGATGTTCAGCACCTGCCGCGGCGTCCGCCCATACGCGAGCGCCTGGCCGTTCGTCGGCACCGTGTTGTAGTTGTTGCCGGGCAAGCTCATCGGCTGCTCGGCGTTCACGCCGTCCAGCCGCCCCCGCAACGCCGCGATCATGTTCACCGCAGCGCTCGCGCCGATGTTGGCCAGCAACGTGCGGATCGTCCCGCCATGGTAAGCCTCGACCGCCAGGATCGATGCCGCGGCGCCCAGGTAGGTCTTGTCCGTAATCAGCGGCGCGGCCCCGTTATAGGCCGTCACGCCCACGTCCTCGAAGATGAACGCGCCGAGCAGGAAGCTCACGTCGTCCGCGAACGGGTTGAACGTCTGCCCCGGCACGATCAGCCCGGCCGCCACCGCCAGCGTCGTGAACGACGCCTGCAAGTCAATCGCCGGCTCCGCCACCGCCGAGGCGCCCAGCGCCGACCGCAGGAACTGGACGTGGCTTTCCTCGTCCGACGCGATCAGCGCCGCATACTTCGCCACGTAATCGCTCTTGAACGGCACCTGCGACCCGCCCGTGACGCCGCCCTGAGCGCCCGTCCCGCTCGTGTCGCCCGCGGCCAGCCCCGTCCCCCGCACCGCCCGCGTGTAGAACTCGGCCTCCAGGTATTCCAGGTTCAACGCGAAGTTCAGGATGTCCACATCCGTGACGCCCTGAGCCCGCGCCGGGCTGCTGCCAGCCACCAGCCCGCCCGCCGACAGCGCCGCCAAAGCCGCAACGCCGGCCGTTCCCGCGCCAACCCGGCCCATCAGGCCGCGCCGGTCCACACCCGTCGTGACGGCCAAGCCGCCCTCTTCCTTGTCCATGTACATACGTTCTCCCGTAACCTGACAGCCTGCATCCACTCAAAGCGCGGCGGAAGTGCCGGCCCTAGCGGAACGCTTCGGTATTGTTACGATCAAAACCGCCCGGCGGATGCACGGATTCGAAACGAATCTGGTTAGATTTTGTTGTTATTTACTCGGAAGCGCACAGTCCTTTGACCATCCCCAGGAACCGCCGCGCGACCAGCGGCCACTGCGAACCTCCCAGCCAGCTTTGTGCCGCCCGCTGCGCCGCCGACCGTGCCGGCACATCGCCCAGCAGCGCCTCGATCCCGTCGGCCAGCTCCGCCGCCGAACTCCCGGCGCTCCGAACCACCGCCGCCCCAACGTCGTCGTAAAGCGGCAGGGGCGTCGTCAGCACCGGCGCGCCCGAAGCGAGCGCCATCCGCACCGCGGCGCTCGAAGCCTCCTTGCTCGCCTGCGTCGGCAGCACGACCACGTCGCACTCCGACAACAACCCCAGCGATTCGTCGTCGTCCAGGAACCCCGTTTCCCACTCGATCGCAGTCTCCAGCCCCGCCGCCGCCGCCAAAGCCCGGCACGCCGCGATCTCCTCCCGCGAACCCTCCCCGTCATATTCCGCGTTCACCAGCCGCAGCCGCACCCCGGGCCGCCCCCGCCGCAGCGACGCAACGGCCTCGATCAGCCGCCCCACCCCCTTCCCCGGCAGGAAAAACCCGTAGCAACCGATCAACGGCGCATTCCCCACAGCCGCCGCGGCACGCACCGGCAATCCTTCGCGCGCCCCATGCGGGAACAGCGCCACGTTCGCCGCCAGCCCGAGCCTCCGCAGCCGGGCCAGGTCACGCTCCGTATGCACCACCACCCGGTCGGCGCGGGCCAGCGCGCCCCGCACCGCCTCCAGCAAATCCCCCGCCAGGTCATCCAAATCCCGCGTGTTGTGCAGCGTCGCCACGACAACCCGCCCCCCCAGCGCCGTCGAGCCCAGCCAACCCGGCAACGCCGCCCACGGGATCAGCCCCGGCTGATGCTGGAACACCACCGCCCGCGGATCCTCCGCCGCCACCGCCGCCTCGAACCGCCGAACGTCCTCCGCCCGCGCCAAGTCCCAAACCGGCCGGCCCGCGACCCCGCCTCGCCCCTCCGCCGCCATCCGGTCGTCCCACAGCACCGCGTGCGAAACCTCCGCCTCCTCCCGCATCGCCCCCAGCAGGTGCCGCGAATACTCCGCCACCCCGCACCGCACCCCCCAGCTCGTCACCCAAGCCACCTGCAACGGCTCCCGAGGCCCCCGCAGCAGCACGTCGAGCGCCGCCCCCTCGATCCGCTCCACCATCCTCGCGGCCCCGAGCCGCCGCCCGACCTGCTCCCGCGCCCGCGCCGTCCGCGCCTCCCAGGCCGCCGCAGCCGCCGCATCCCGCCGCGTCGCCTCGATCTCCCGCAACGCCGCGACCAGGTCGTCCTCGTCCGGTTCCGCCCAAAGCGAGTGCGCCGTCGCCAGGTGGCTCCGCGACGGCGCGAGCCGGTAGTCCAGCAGCCGCGCCGTTTCCCCATCCACGAAATCCATGTGCCCGCCGATCCCGGTCACGATCAGCGGCGTCCCCGCCGCCATCGCCTCCGCCGCCGGCAGGTTCAGCCCCTCCCCGCGCGTCGGCAGCACCATCGCGTCCGCGCGCCGGAACAGCCCGAGCATCGCCTCCGCATGGAGGTCCCGGTCGATCACCTCGATTGGGGCAAGCTCGGGATCCGCCGCCTGCAACGTCGCCACCTGCTCCGGAACCGTGTTGTGCGGGTTGGGGAACCCCTTGATGACCAGCCGCACCGCGTCGCCCCGCCGGAACGCCCGCGCATACGCCGCAAGCAGCACGTCCACCCCCTTGCGCGGGAAGCACGACGAGACATGCAGGAACGTGAACGCGCCCCCATCCCGTCGCCGCCGCTCCCGCCCCAACGCCTCGAACGCGCCCAAGGCCGGCGCCTGCCCCACCACCCGCACCGGCAACGGCAGCCCGGAATCAAGCAGCGCCTTCGCCACGAACCGCGACGGCGCCAGCACCGCGTCGAACCCCGCCGCCAGCGTCTCGATCATCTCGCCCGGCAGCAGCGACTCCTCCCAGAACACCAGCGCCAAAGCCACATCGCCCCGCTCCGGCGGCACATGGATCGGGTAATGCTGGCTGATCACCACCTGCGGCCCGCTCGGATGCCCCGCCCGCTCCACCAACCCCCGCGCCTCCGGGGCCAAAGCCGAGAAATCCGTCGCCCGCACCCCCTCCACCGGCACGAGCCGCACCCGCCCCGGCCGCTCCGCCTCGATCGCCCCGGCCAAGCCCCGGTTCACCGCCGCCAAGCTATAGCTCCCCTGCGCGTGGCCCTCGACCGTGAACCGCATCTGCCCGGCCAATGCCGCCCGCGCCGCCGCGTCGGCCGGCCCCACTGCCCCGGCCCGCGCCAAGGCCTCCTGCATCGCCGGCCACTGCCGCGACAAAGCGAACCGCCCCAGCGCCGCCCGCTGCCCCGCGAGCAACCCCGCCCGCAACGCCCCGTCCTCCGCCAGCTCCAGTATCCGCCGCCCAACCGCCGCCGCCTCGCGCGACCTCAGCAGCCCGGCCTCGTCCCCGAGCGTATACGGCACGGCGCCGCCCCCCCAGGCCAGCACCGGCGCCCCCCGCGCCACCGCCTCCGCCAACGGCACCCCGAACCCCTCATGCCAGCTCAACGACACGTAAAGGTCCGCCGCCCGGTACCACGCCGCCAGTTCGGCATCCGAAACCGCCCCCGTCAGGGTAACGGCGTCCACGACCCCATGCCCCCGCATCCGCTCGTCGATCACCCGCAGGTAATCGCCCGGACCATCCGTCCGCCCCACCAGCACCAGCCGCGCCGGACGCCCATACGACCCGGCGAACGCCGCAAACGCGTCCACCAGATCCGCCTGCCCCTTCGACTCGGTCACCCGCCCCACGAACAGCACCGTGAACGGCCCCCCCTCCGCCCGCACGCCGCCATCCGCCCGGAGCGCATCCAAATCGAACAGCAGCGAGCAAGCCCGCACCGCCGCGAACCCGGCCCGCCGCAGCTCGATCGCGTTGAACTCGCTATCCGCCAGCGCCGCCACTGCCCGCCCGCGAATCCGTTCCAACTGCTCCCGCCCAAGCCGCGCGTAATGCTGCAACCCCGAAAACGGCGGCAGCAACTCGGCAGGCGTGATGTTGTGGTAGAACAGGATCACCGGAGCATCCCCGCCCAGCACCCGCTCCAGCGCGTCATGCCCCATCGAGTGGTGCACGATCAGCACGTGATCGCCGCCGCCGGGCAGGCTCGATAACGGACGCAGCTCCCGCGAAAGCGCCGGGTCCACGTGCTCGACGAAGATCTCGCTGCGGTAGCCCTCCGCCCGCAGCAGCCGCCGGACCAGCAGCATGGAATTCGTGACCGCATCCCCGGTCGCCGACCCGGAATGGAACTGGTGCACCGCCCGCAACGTGCCCGGCTGCCGCCTCGGCGTCTCCGAAGCCGCGGCGGCAGGCGATGCCGGCTCGGGAACGGGCGGCGACGGACTCTCAACCTCCGGCAGCATCGGCGTCGGCTCCTCCGGGGGCGGCAAAACCGCCGGCAAGCCGGGAACGGGCGGCCTCGGCGTCGCCTCCCCCCGGGGCCGGACCAGCCCCGACAAGGCCCGCACCGGCCGCGTCAGCTGCCACGACGTGCTCGCCTCGAACGCCCGCAGCAGCCGCTCCCGCGCATCCAGCGCCTCCAGCAACGCCGCCCGCTCCGCCGCCTGTGCTTCCAGCGCCGCGCTCAGCTCCGCCGCCCGCGCCTCCGCCTCCAGCCGCCGCGCGTCGCACGCATGGCCCCAGGCATCCGCCGCCAGCATCCGCCGCTCCGCCTCCGCCTTTCCCCCCTCCGCCGCCTCCAGCCGCACGCGCAGCGATCCCGCCTCCCGGGCCTGCTCGAACCCCCGCGCGTAAGCCGCCCGAGCCTGCTCCTCGGCCGCCCCAGCCTGCCGAAGCGCGTCCCGGACCTGCCCGAGCGCCTCCCGCACCCGCCCCTCCTGCTCCGCCGCCGCCCGCGCCCACGCCGCGTCTGCCGCCCGCACGTACCCGTCCAGCACGTTCACCGGCGTCGCGAAGCAAGCCGCCAATCGCCCGGCATGTTCCTCGGCCACGTAGAACCGGTTCAGCCCGTCGAAGAACGTGAACCGATACCCGGCCCCGGTCAGCAGATGCTCCCACCCCTCATGCGTCGGCACGCTCGAAAGCGGACGCGTCGCCTCCACCAGCACGACCTGCGGCCGGAACCGCCCGAAGTCGCACCCTTCCAGCACCGCCCGCTCCGCCCCCTCCACGTCCACCTTGAGGAAATGGATCGCCCCCGCCGCATGGGCCGCCAAGATCCCGTCCAGCCGCCGCACCGGCACGTCGATCGTATCCGCCTCGAACCCCGCCCCTGGCAGCAGTTCCGCCGTGTCCGCGTCGATCGTCGACAGCCCCGTCCCCGCCACCCGATGCAGCGTCGCCGCCCCGTCCGCCGCCCCCGCCGCCACCGCCAGCGTCACGTCCCGCGGCCGGGCAGCCGCCACCCGCTCCGCCATCTCCGGCGCAGCCTCGATGTTGATCCCCCGCCAGCCGCGGTCATAGAACGCGCGCGTCACCGAATCCTCGTCCGGGTGCCAAGCCCCCACATCCACGTAGAACCCGGTCCCCACGTCCCGGAACGCCCGCCACAGCAGCACGTCCTCGCCGTTCTGCGCGTATGAGACGAACGCCATCAGCCCTTCCCCCGCCGCCAATCCAGCACCGTGTAGAGCGGCCCCGACCCGCCGAGCCGAACCACCGCCTCCCGCACGAACCGCCCTCCGCGTCTCCCCTGCGCGTCCGCCGTGATCGCCACCGTAAGGCTTGCGGCCGATTTGACCGAGGTCGCCGCCGCCTGCCCGGACGCCTGACGGATCGCCTCCAGCACCACCGGGTCCGCCGCCGCCGGATTGGGGTCGCCCACGTAATACACCGACAGATGCGGCGCGAGCCGGGCAAGCAGCTCCGGCGTCATCCCCAGCACCAGCCCCACCTCGTCCACGCTCCGGAACGGCGCGCTCGGCGGCGCGTAATCCAGCCCCGCCGCCCGATACCGCGCCGCCTTCGCCGCCGGCGTCTCGGACTGCGTTCCCCCGGACCGCCACTCCATGATCCCCGCCGCCACCGCCCGCGCCGTCCCCGTATCCGCCCCCACCCCCCGCAGCAACGCGACCAGCAGCCCGTCCTGCGCCTGGTTCGGGTTGATCAGCCCGGACTGGTCCACGATCCGCACCCGCACCGCACCGCCCGGCAGCGTCAACACCTGCTCGCCGCCAACCGGCAGCCCCGAACCCAATTGGCCGAACAAACGGAATGCCGCCTCCTGCACCCCGGCGTCAGCCAGCATCTCCGCCTCCGCCGCGCTGCGCAGGTTGGACGCGAGCTTCACTTCATCCCGCCCCCCCGCGATCAGCCGCGTCGTGATCAGCGTCAGCAGCACCAAGGACCAAAGCACGAGCAGAAGCGCGAACCCCCGCTCACCCCGTGCCGCCCCCGGATGCAAATGCCTCACGCGCCCTAATGCAGCCCGAGGTTCCGCCGCACCCGCGCCTGCGGGTCCGGCGCGGAATACCGCGGCAGCCCCCGCATCCGCTCCGGCAGCGCCGCCGCGTTGCGCAGCTCGTCCCGCAGATCCTCCGTCAGCGCCCGCGCGTCCCGCTGGTCATGGATCACCCGCGGCGTGATCAGCACCAGCAGCTCCGTCCGCGTCTGGCTGTTGTTCTGCGTGCCGAACAACGCCCCCAGCACCGGGATGCGCCGGAACCAGGGAATGCCGCTGTTGTTCTCCGACGAAGAATCCCGGATCAGCCCCGCCAGCCCCACCGTTTGCCCGTCCTGCACCGCCACCCGCGTGCGGATCACCCGCTGCGAAAACGTCGGCGAGTTCAAGCCGGGCGTCGTCTGCGTCGCTAGCACGTCGCTCACTTCCTGGCCGATGTCCAGCGTCACCAGCCCGCCGCTGTTCACCCGCGGCACCACGTCCATGATCACGCCCGTCTGCCGGTAGTCCACCGAGCTGACAATCGGCGCCCCGGCCGCGAGCGTGCTTTGCGAGCTTTGCGTCAGGAACGGCACCAACTGCCCCACTTGCAGCCGCGCCGCCTCGTTGTCCAGCACCATCACCTGCGGCGAGGACAGCACGTTCACCTTGGTTATCGCCCGCAGCGCCGAGATCGCCAGCGGCGCGCCGGTTGCCGCCTGCCCGGAAAAGATGAAGCTCGGCAGCGCCGTGTTCAGCCCGGCCGTGACGGTCGAGGCCGCCGCCGTGCTGAGCACGCTGTTGAACTCCCCGCTGGTGAAGAAGAACTGCGTCCCGTACTGAAGCTGGTCGTTCAGCGTCACCTCGGCGATCACCGCGTCGATCCGCACCTGCAAGGGCAGGATGTCGAGCCGCCGCAGCGTCGCCTCCACCTCGTCCCGCTCCTGCGGCGTGGCGTAGATCAGCAGCGCGTTGTTCTGCGGGTTCGGGATGATCCGCATCGCTTCCGGCGCGTTCTCCCCCCCGCCCGGCTCAAGCCCCCCAAGCAACGGGTTCGCCGCGGCCGCCGGCGGCTGCCCCTGGGCCGGCGCGCCCCCCAGCACGGCAGCGCCGCCGCCCGGTTGCCCAAGCCCCCCTTGTCCCAACCCGCCGCCGCCCAACCCCAGGCCGCCGCTTTGTCCCCCGATCCCGATGCCCCCGCCGCCCCCGATCCTCCCGCCCCCGATGCCGCCAACCCCGCCGCCGCCGAACCCGCCGCCGCCATATCCGCCAACCCCGGGCGTCTGCCCCACCCCGCCCGGCCCCGCCCCGGACGGCGTCGGCTGCGCCGTCACGTTCCGCGGCGTGAACGCCTGCTGCAGCACGTAGGCCGTGTCGTTGCTGCGGCTGTTCTGCAGGTAGTACACGCTCCAGTTCCGCACGCTCGACCGCCGCGCCCGCTCCACCAGCGCGTAGATCCGCCGCACGTCGTCGATGTACCTGGGCTGCGCCGAGGCCACGAGCACCGCGTTGATCCGCGCCATCGGCAGCACCCGCACCACCCCAGCCAGCGCCCCCCCCTGTTGGCTCCGCAGCGCCTCCTGCAGCGCCGTCGCGAAATCCTTCGCATCCCCGTCCTGCACCGGCAGGACGGCGTAGGATTGCCCGGCCAGCAGGTTGATGTCGAACGCTTCCACCAGGTTCCGCAGCGTTTGCCGCGACTCCGGGTCCCCCCCGATCACCAGCGCGTTCCGCCCCGGCGCCGCCACGATCCGCCCGCCCGCCCCCACGAACGGCTGCAGCACCTTCGCCAACTCCTCCGCGCTCGCGTACCGCAACGGCACCACGGCGCTCCCCGCCGCCCCAGCCCCGGCCGCCAGCCCCGGCGAGGCCGCCGCCGCCGGCTGCGGCACCACCCGGTACAGCGCCCCGTTCTGCACCAGCGCCGCCCCGTTCTGCGCCAGCAACGATTGCAGCGCCGCCAAGGCCTGCGCACGCGTCAGCGGCCGCTCCGTATGCAACGTCGCCGTCCCGCGCACCGCCGGGTCGATAGTGTAGTTCGCGTGCAGCACCCCGCCCAAAATCTGCTCAACCACCGCCCGGATGTCGGTATCAACGAAATCAAGCGAGATGTCCCCCGAACCTTCGGCGCTGGCCGACACCACCAGCCCGCTCGCGTCGCCCGCCTGCGCCTGCCGCTCCGGCGCGATGCTGTAGAGCGCGGGCGCGGTCTTCCCCGCCGCCCCCACCGTGCCGCTCTGCCGCCCCGCCGCGGCCCCCTGCGCCGGAGACGCCGTCGGCAACGGTTGCAGCAGCGGCGGCTCCGTGGACACGCAGCCCGCCAGCAAAAGCAGGCAGGCGAAAAACCAGTTTCGTCTCATCGGCCGGAGGGCGTCCCATTCTTGGCCTGCGTCGCCGCATTGCGCAGGATAGCCAGTCCCGATGGCGTCGGGACCTGATTAAACGGCATGGCGTCTTTTGCTCCTTCCTGCAAAGGAGGAAAAGCGCCCGGCGCCAGCAACGGCAAGCCAAGCTGCGGCCGCGGCGCGGCAGCCGCCGGCACAGGACGCGACGGGTCGAAGCTCGGCTCCACCGTCCGCGCCCCATCCGGCCCGATCACTACCACCCGCCCGGGCTCGATCGAGCGCACCGTGAACCGCCCCAGCCTGCCCCCCTCCCCCACCACCGTCGCCCGCGGCTGGGCCGCGAAAATGGCGCTCTTCCCCGCCCCCGTCACCAGAACCCCCGTCAGCCGCGGCAGCGCCGCCGCGGCCGGCGTCGCTTCGGCCACGACGTTGGGCGCGAGCGGCCGCCGGCCCGGGCTGAACAGCGGCCGGGCCAGGATGGCCGCAACATCCCCCGCCGCATCAACGGGCGGAGCGGCAACAGGCTCGGCCCGCACATCCGCCGCCCGCGCCGGCCCCGGCCCGCGCGCCGCCTCCACAGGCCCCATGAGCTCCCAAGCCACGGCGCCGGACAAACCCAGAGCCAAAGCCCCCACGAACAGGAACGGCGCGGCGCTCACGTCACGCCCTTCGGCCGGAACGCGACCACCGTCAGCGTCGCCCCCAGCATCTGCCCGGGCACCGACAACACCGAAGGCGCTGGTTGCAGTTGCAGGTCGTCCACCAACATCCGCGGCGTCGCTTGATCGATCTCCTGCAGCAGCTTCACGAATGCCGGCCACGCCCCGCTGACCGCGAGCCGCAGCCGCACCCGTCGGTAATCCTGCGCCATCTCCATCGGCAGCAGCTCGGTGCTGGAAAGCGTCACCCCCGCCTGGCCCGCCAGCTTCTCGAGCTGCCCCTGCAACGCCGCCGCCGCCACCGCGTCCGATGATCCTTCCAGCAGCGTCCCCGCCGCCGGCCCGGCCGAAACGCTTGCCGCCCGCCGCCGGAGCTGCGGCAGCGTGTCCGCCACCGCCTCCATATGCGCCGCCAGCGTCTGCCGCTGCGCCAGCCGCTCCGCCCGCGCCCGATGCCAGTCCAGCAACGGCGCCGCCGCCCCGAGCCAGACCAGCGCCGCCGCGATCCCGACCAGCGCCAGCGCAACCGCCCGCCCCCGAGCCCCCGTCGGCAACGTCGCCATCATGGCTTGAGGTCCGCCCGGATCGAGAACACGTCCCCGTCTGCCCCCTCGACCCGCGTCACCGGCGCCGCGAACGCCGCGTTGCGGAACGCCGGGTCCGCCGCGATCAAAGGAATCAGCTGCGCCGCCGAAGCCGAACGCCCCGTCAGCGTCAAGGCCCGCTGCCGCAATGTCAGCGCCGTCAGGTACGTGTCATCCGGCAGCGCCGCCGTCAGCGCCGCCAGCGCGTCGAGCGCATGGCCCACCCGCGCCGTCTCCGCCGCCACCGCGTCAAGCCCGGTCGCCCGCTCGGCGATCCGCTTCCGCAACGCCTCCGCATCCGCGACTTCCGGCCGCAACGCCGCGATCCGCGCATCCGCGCGCGCGAACGCCTGCTCCTGCCGCACGAACGGCAACGCGATCGCGACAACTCCCAACGCAACGCACGCCGCGACCCCGGCCTGCAATGCCCGCCGGTTCGCCACGGACCGCCCCGAATGCCCCGAAGCCAGCAACGGCAAGCACCAAACGCCGCCTCCGCCCTTCGGCGCCAGCACCGCCCTCGGCGAAGCCCCGGCCTCCCGCAGCCCCGCCACCGCCGCCGCCACCGCCGTCCGGGGCAGCAACGCCAGCGCCAACCGAATCCGCTCCCCTTCCCGCCCCTCGACCTCGTAGGCCCAGGCCACCTCGGCGGCGCTGAACGGCGAGATCCGCTCGATCTCATACGACAGCACCCGGTCCAACTCCGGCAGCGTCGCCGCCGGCAACGCCAGCCTCCGTTCCAGCACCGCCCCCCCTGGCGCCCGCAGCAGCATCCGCCTCGCCCCGGCCGCAGCCTTCCCGCCCTGCCCGGCCGCCAGCGCCGCCTCGCGCCCCTTCCGGCGTTGCACGAATGTCACGTCGGCATCGCCGGGCCGCACCTCGGCAATCACTGCGTCGCCATACAGGTCGGCCTGCGCGAACCGCGCCGGCAGCAAGCCGCGCAACTGCGACCACCACCAAGCCAGGAATTGCTGCGCCGCCGAACCCAAAGCCTGCTCCCCCCGTCGTTAACCAATACCGATCATAGCCGCCGCCGGATGCACCGTCACGAGGTCGGCCGTGGCCGCGCCGGGCCGGCCACGATATCCGGCCACCGCCGCCCGCTTTTCTCCGGGAACACCAGCCGGATCCGCACCAGCGACGGCAGCGCCGTCCCTTGCCAGTCCCGCTTCCACTCCGGCGTCTCCTTCCCCACCGCCCCCCAATAGGCGAACTCGGCCCGCTCCAGCCCGTCAAGCAGCGTCGCCGTGCGCATCGGCGGCGGCGCGCCCAGCCGGACCACATGCGGCGCGGGGCGCCACGACAGCACGAGCCGCCCCCCCTCCACCCCAAGCTGCACCTGCGCGTCCGTCCCCCCCAACTGGGCCGCCGCATCGCCCAGGTCGGTGACGAACGCGACGCCCGACCTCCCCCCCGCCACGGCGGTCGGCGTCCGGCTCGTCCCCGGGTCCATCTGCGTCACCAGCCGCCGCAGCAGCCGGTCCACCGCATCAATGTCGCCCCGCTCGGCCGTGAACCGCTCCTGCCGCGTCGTCGCCCCCAGCCCGAACCGCAACCCCTGCGCCAGTCCCGCCACCACGAACCCGAGCACCACCAGCGCCACCAGCACCTCCAGCAGCGTGAACCCAGCCTCCCGCCTCATGGCTGCCGGGCGGGCGCGGGTCCTAGCCGCCGCGTATCAAGCTGCACCGCCCGGGTCCGCCCATCTGTTTCCCATGAAACACTCACCGCCACCGAGAACAGCATCGGCGCCGCCCCGCCCGGCCCCGGCGCCCCGGCCTCCAGCGGCGTCGTCCGCACCCGGAAGCGGTAGCCGCCCCCGTCATCCCCCTGCTGGTCCTGCGCCCGCGGCAGCCCGGCCGCATCCAGCGCCGCCAGGTGCGACCGCGCCCGCGACAGCGCCTCCCCATATCGCGCCGCAATCCCCACCGCCGCCCGGCTCTGCACCGCGCCGCGGAACAGCACGCTCAATGCCAGCGCCGCGATCAGGAACGCAATCAGCACCTCCAGCAGCGTGAACCCGCCCTCAGCGCGCCGCATCAGCGCCCGCCTTGGACAGCGTCACCCGCCCGGACAACCAGTCCACGTCCACCCCGATCGAGGTCTCCCCGGTGGAGACACGAACCTCCCCGCCCGTCGCCCCCCCGTCCGGCGAGAACACGATCCGCCCCCGCCCCGAAGCCTTGCCGCCGATGCGCATGTCCACGCCCAATCCAGGCGGCAGCGCCTGCCAAGCCCCGTCCCCGATCCGATATCCCTGCCGGGCCACATCGAGCGAGAAGGCGACGTCAACGTTGCGCCGGACCGCCTCGGACCGCGCCAGCCGCAGCCCCCGCGCCATCCGCCCGGCAGCGTCCCGCGCCTCGAACCCGGGGCTCGTCGCAGGCCCCCGCGCCGCGATGATGGCCACCGCGAAGCCCAGGATCGCGAGCACGACCAGCACCTCGATCAGCGTGAACCCGGCTTGCCTGTCCTGCCCCCGCTTATCCAGCAAGATCGTTCAGGCTCAGCATCGCCAGCAGCAGCGAGGCGACGATCCCCGCGATCGCCGCACCCATCACGACCGTGATCGCCGGCACCAGCAACGACACCAGCCGCTGGATGCCGAGCCGCGACGCCTCCTCATGGATCTCCGCCGCCCGCAGCGCCATCGGCCCAAGCTGCGCCGTCTCGTGCCCCAGCCGCAGCAGCGTCGGCAGCCGCAGCGGGAACACCCCCGAATTGCGCAACGAAACGGATAAGTCCTCTCCCCCGCGCGCCGCCCGCGTGGCCTGCTCCACCGCAGCGCTCGCCGCCCGGTTGCCCACCGTGTCCCGCGCCACGTCGAGGGCTGCCACCAGCGGCACGCCGTTGACCAGCAAGGTGCCGAACGTCCGGCTGAACCGCGCCGCGGCCACCTCCTTCACCATTCCCCCCACGATCGGCAGCCGCAGCAGCAGCCGGTCCGCCGCCAGCCGCGGCCCCGGCTTGCGCAACGCCTGCCGCAGCAGCAGCCCGGCCACGAGCAGCACAAGCAGCCCTTGCAGCCCATAGGCCGAGAGCGCCGCCCCCGCATCGACCAGGAACTGCGTCGGCCCCGGCAGCGCCACCCCGTTCTGCGCGAACAGCGGCGTGAACTGCGGCAACACCTGCACCAGCAGCAGCACGATCGACCCGATCGCCGCCACCAGCAGCACCGCCGGATAGATCATCGCCGAGCGGATGCCCGACCCCAGCGCCCGCTGCCGCTCCAGCAGCCCGGCCAGCCGGTCCAGCGTCGGCGCCAGCCGCCCCCCAGCCTCGCCCGCCCGCACCATGCCGACATGGATCGCCGGGAAGCTTTCCGGCTGCTGCGCCAGCGCCGCCGTGAGAGACCCGCCGTCGCGCACCGTCGCCCGCACCCGTTCCAGCACCGACCGCACCCGCCGGTTCGGCGCCGTCTCCACCAGGAACCGCAGCGCCCGGTCCAGATCCAGCCCCGCCCCCAGCATCACCGCAAGCTCCCGCGTCATGTCCGCCACCGCCTGCTTGCCGACCCCGCCGCCGCCCAGCACGTCGGCCCCGAGCAGCCGCGACAGCCCGCCCCCGGTCCCCGCCGGCTCGGCCCGCATCGGAATGCTCCCCTCCCGCTGCAACGCCCGGATCACGGCCTTCTCGTCCACTGCCTCCATTGTCCCATGCCGGGTCTCCCCGGCCGCGGTGACGGCGGTGTAGCGGAAGGTGGCCATCTAGTATCCGATCGCACAGGAGCGCGAGCCGGCTTCGGCCGCGGTCCGGCGCGTGAATCGGCTACGCTTAAAGCTTGTTCGGACATAACTGCCGTAAGTTAATCGGGCGAACGAGCCCCAAGCCTTTGTTTTGCCAGGCAGCTTTGTCGGCGTGCTGCCGCACGTCATGCCGATGCTGCCCTTAGAACAATCGACGTGCCGGCTTTCTGCGGAAGTCGGCACTAGAACTCGGCGCGGATGCTGCGCACCACGTCCTCCAGCGTCGTCTTGCCTGCCAGGGCCGCATCCAGCCCGGCGTCAGACAGCGGCACCATCCCGGCCGCGACCGCCGCCCGCTCGATCTCGGTATGGTCCGCCCGCGCGAAGATCAACCGCTCGATCGCCGCATCCGGCGCCAGGTATTCGGCAATCGCCAAGCGCCCGCGGTAGCCCGTGTTGCGGCAATGCTGGCACCCAACCGCGTGCCACAACGTCACCGGGCGCTTCTCCGTCCGCCGCTCCAGCCCGAACCGCTCGATCAAGGCCTCCGGCGCCTCCGCCTCCCGCCGGCAATGCAGGCAAAGCCGCCGCACCAGCCGCTGCGCCAGCACCCCGCGCAGCACCGCGGTAATGAGGTAATCCTCCAACCCCATGTCGCGCAGCCGGGTGATGGTCGCCGCGGCCGAGTTGGTGTGCACCGTCGACAGCACCAGATGCCCGGTCAACGCCGCCTGCACCGCGATCTGCGCCGTGTCCTGGTCGCGGATCTCGCCCACCATGATCACGTCCGGGTTGTGCCGCAGGTTGGAGCGCAGCAGGCTCGAGAATGTAAGGTCGATCTGCGGCTTGACTTGGCTCTGCACCACCCCATCCAGCTCGTACTCGATCGGGTCCTCGATGGTGACAACCTTCCGCTCCACCGAGTTCAGCGCCAGCAGCCCGGTATAAAGCGTCGTCGTCTTACCGCTGCCGGTCGGCCCACTGACCAGCACGATCCCGTTCGGCAGCTCAAGCGCCGCCCCGAACCGCGCCACCACCGCGGGCGACAGCCCGAGCGACTCCCAGTCGAACGACACCGCACTCCGGTCCAGCACCCGCAGCACCACCGTCTCGCCGTGCAAGGAGGGAATGGTCGCCACCCGGAAATCGATCTCCTGCCCGCGCACCGCCATCTGTATCCGCCCGTCCTGCGGCATCTGCCGCTGCGCGATGTCGAGCCGGGCCATGATCTTGATCCGCGAGATGATCGCGGCCGAGAGCCGGGACGGCGGCGACTCCGCCTCCTGCAATACGCCGTCGTTGCGGTAGCGGATGCGCAGCCGGTCCTCGAACGGCTCGATGTGGATGTCGGACGCCCGCGTCTCGACCGCCCGGGCGATCACCTGGTTCACCAGCCGGATCACCGGCGCCTCGCTGGCCAGGTCGCGCAGCCGCTCGGCGTCGGCCTCCAGCGGCTCCCCGCCATCGTCCGCGGTCGCCGCATCGCCCTCGGCGCGGTCCGGGTACAGCCGGTCGAATGCCGCTTCCAGCTCTAGCGGGATCGCCACCTCCCTCGCCACCCGCAGCCCGGTCGCCGCCCCGATCGCGCCGGCCGTGAACCGGTCCAGCGGGTCCGCCATCGCCACCCGGATCGCCCCGTCGGCCACACCGAGCGGCAGCGCCCGCGCGTGGCGCACAAACCGCGGTGCCAACCGCTCCGGCAGCACCGCTTCGGGAGGGTATCCGGGCGGGGCCACGACCGGCACGCCGAGCAAGGCCGCGAACGCCTCGGCCAGTTCCCGTTCCGTCACCAGCCCGAGCTGGCCGAGCACGGCGTCCACCCGCTGCCCGGTCTCCCCGGCCACGCGACGCGCCCGCTCCACCGCCCGCGCCTCGCACCGCCCGCGCTCGACCAAGAGCCGCAGCAGCGCCTCCGCCTCATCCTCCGGCGTGGCGGCATTCTCGGCGGAGCGGACATCCAGCGGCATCGTTCGGGCAACCTGCTAACTTGGCATAAGCAAGAAACCCGGAGATAAGCGGGCTGTGAGTTGGGGGCAAGCCATACAGCCGAACGACTGGTTGCCGCTCCTGGCCGCGCCCTTCGCCGGCAGCCTCGTCGGCGTGCTGATCCGCCGCCTGCCCGCGGGCCGCCCCGTCGCCCTGGCCCGGTCCGCTTGCGAGACCTGCGGCCATCCCCTCGGCCCGGCCGAACTGGTCCCGCTGCTCAGCTTCGTCTGGCTCCGAGGCCGCTGCCGCCACTGCCGCGCTCCGATCGCCCGCTTCCATGTCAAGGTTGAACTCGCCGCCCTGCTGCTGGCCGCCCTCGTCGTCGGCCTCGAACCCGACCCTGCCGCCCTTTGGCCGGACTGCGGCCTGGCCTGGACCCTGCTCGCCCTCGCCTGGATCGACTGGGAGCGCCACCGCCTTCCCGACGCGCTGACCCTGCCGCTCTGCGTCGCCGGCCTCGTCGTCACCCAATGGCTCACGCCCGAGGAAGGCCTCGGCCACGCCATTGGCGCCGCCGCCGGCTATCTCAGCTTCCGCCTGATCGCCTGGGCCTACCGGCGGGCGCGCGGCCAGGACGGGCTTGGCCAGGGCGACGCCAAGCTGCTCGCCGCGGCCGGGGCATGGGTGGGGTGGGCGGCGCTCGGCGACGTGGTGCTGCTCGGCGCGCTCGCCTCGATCGCCATCGCGCTCCTGCGCGGCGGCGGCCTGAGCCGGCAAACCGCCGTCCCCTTCGGCCCCGGCCTCGCCATCGCCGTGCTCGCCGTCCACCTGTATGGATAGCCGGGGCATCTGGCCAACCCGTCCTCATGCCCGTATCAACGGCTTTGAACGGAGGAACAAGAGGCGGTGAACCGGGCATTCGCATTGCTGGCCCTTTCGGGCGCGCTCGCCGGGTGCGGCGGGCCGGAGCTGCTTTGCCGCCGCCCGGAGGTGCTGCAACAGGTCCAGAGCATCATCGAGGCCCGCAACATCTATAACGAGATCGACGACGCCACCATCCGCGAGGCTCCCACCACGCGGGCCAACGCCGTCGTCTGCCACGCCACGATCAGCACCATCGGCTACGCCCCCACCAAAACCGGCTGGCAACCCTGGCATATCCGCACCGAGCGCCGTTACGACGTGCAGGTCGACGGCGCCCTTGTCCACGTGCAGGTTCCCCCTGGACAGCCCTGACCCCTGGCCCCAAGCCTACGACCCGGCGGCAACCGAGGCCGATATCCTCGCCTGCTTCCGCCTCCTGCTCGGGCGCAACCCCAACCCGGAGGAATGGCCCGGCCACTCCGCCCGCGCCGGGGAATCGCTGCCCTCCGTCGTCGCCAGCTACGTCAACAGCTTCGAATACGCCCGCCGCCGCCTGCAGGAGCCGACCGGAGCCGCCCCAACCATTGCCGAGCTGGAAGGCTTCCGCATCTTCGCCGACCCGGAGGACCTCGCCGTCGGCAAATCCGTCCTTTCCGGCCAATACGAGCCCGAGGTCATGGCCGCCTTCCGCGACGCGCTCCGCCCCGGCATGGGCGTCATCGACGTCGGCGCCAACATCGGCGTGTTCTCGATGCTCGCGGCCAGCCTGGTCGGCCCCACTGGCTGGGTGCTGGGCGTCGAGCCGAACCCCCGCAACGCCCGGATGGCCGAGGCGAGCCGCCGCTTGAACGGGTTCGGGCATCTGACCATCCTGCAAGCCGCCGCGGCCCGCGACCCCGGCCTGCTCGCGATGAACACCTCGTTCTCCAACGGCACGACATCGTCCGTCGACGACTGCGCCGTTCTCGAAACCGAGACCGTCGGCTGCGTGCCAATCGACGCGGTGTCCCCCCGTGGACGCCGGGTCAACTTGGTCAAGCTCGACATCGAAGGCGCCGAGTACAACGCGTTGCTGGGTTGCCGGGGGTTGTTGCGGCGCTATCGGCCCGTTCTGGTGTTCGAGTTCGGGCCGGGGCAATTGCCGGGCGTTTCCGGGGTGACGGGGGAGGAGTTGCTGCAATGGGTGGTCGCCCAGGGCTACGGCCTCGAAGTCATCGAGCTTGCCGGTCCGCCGAGGCCGCACGGCAGCAACTGGTCCGCCGTCATGCAGGCCTATGAAGCCCGCGGGCGGGACCATATCGACATCATCGCACGGCCGCGCTCACGTTGGCGGGGGTTTGCCCGCCGTTCCGGCTAATTCACCCGGAGATTGATAGCCGTTACACCAACCCCGTCGAAATCGGCAACGCTGCGGGTCGCGAGGCGGCAACTCGGAGGTTCGCTCGGCCCAGTGGCGCGCAGCCGGCCCGGCCTGCAAGGCGCGCTGCGCCTCCGCGTGCATCGAACGGCCGTGCTCGGCGGCAGGGACACGCGGATGCACTTTGACCACGTTGTTCAGGTTCCGGACAATGATGCTGCCCGCAGCGGCGGATATCCGATCTGTCACGCCATCATCGCACGCAGAGCGGCCGATTTTCTTCTTACGCGGGCCGCGCCATTGCCTCCTTTCGCCGGCGATCGTGCCAGGCTTCCATCAATTGCAGCACGGTCGCGGCCGTTTCCTCGATCGAGCGCCGCGTCACGTCGATCACCGGCCAGCCCCGCCGCGCGCACAGCCGCCGGGCCCATAGCAACTCGGCCTTCACCGCCTCGACGTCGATGTAGTCCGTCCGCGTGTTGTGAACCCGGCCCGTTTCCGTGCCCGCCGCGATCAGCTTCAAACGATGCCGCCTGATTTCGATCAGCGCGTGGGGATCGAGCGTCAGGCCGATCACGGGACAGACCGGCGTTTCCAGCCCCGGCGGATCGGGCGTGCCCGGCACCAGAGGCACGTTCGCCGCCTTGATCCCCCGGTTGGCCAAGTAGAACGACGTCGGCGTCTTGCTGCTGCGCGACACGCCCACCAGCACCACGTCCGCTTCCTTGATCCCCGCCTGCGCCTGCCCGTCGTCGTGCGCCAGCACGTAATGCATGGCGTCGATCCGGCGGAAGTAGTCAGCGTCGAGCACGTACTGCCGCCCCGGACGCGCTTCCGCCTGCTCGCCCAGCTGCTCCTGCAAAACCGCCATCACCGGGTCGAGCACGTTGATCACCGGCACGTTCAGCCGCTCGCACGTGGTCTCGAGGTCGTTGCGCAGCGCCTGGTCGATCACCGTGGACAGCACCGGCCCCGGCTCGGATTCGATCCCCTCCAGAACCCGGTGCAACTGGAACCGCGTCCGGATCAGGCTCCAGCGGTGATAGGCGATCGTCACGTGCTCGAATTGCGACACCGTCGCCCGCGCGATGCTGTTCAGCGTTTCCCCGGTGGCGTCGGAAACCAGGTGGAGATTGAGGCGGTGCGTGTCCATAAAGATGAGGATAGCGGGGATAAAAGCGGGGCGGCACTCCTTTCTCAATGGCGAACGGGGATAACCGCGCGGGTTGGACGAACTGGGGACAAATATCGCCACCATGCCCCGTTTTAACGGGAATTCATCTAATTCCTATGAGATTACAGCAAGTTGGTCTCGGAAACTCCTGTGGACAAACACGGGGACAAATTTATTGAAACCGGGTACCACAGCGCCCACAGCCAACAACGCACTACCTCCTCAAAGATTCTTAAAGAACAGATGAAAGGGTTCCGATGAGCAAACCCGTGCTCCGCGTCCTGGCCGGCGAAGCCGTTTGGCCCCCTCCGGTCTGGCTCATGCGCCAAGCCGGGCGCTACCTGCCCGAATATCGCGCCACCCGGGCCCGCGCGGGCGACTTCATCTCGCTATGCACGACGCCGCCGCTTGCCGCCGAAGTGACTCTGCAACCGATCCGCCGCTACGGCTTCGATGCCGCCATCCTGTTCAGCGACATCCTCATGATCCCCTGGGCGCTCGGACAGGGCTTGGCGTTCAAGGAAGGCGAAGGCCCGGTGTTGCCACCGGTCCGCGACGCTGCCGCGCTCGCCAAGCTGGACCTCGGCCGCGTGGCGGGCGCGGTCGCACCGATTCTTGAGACGGTTGAACGCACCCGCGCCGGGCTTCCGCCCGAAACGGCGATGATCGGGTTTGCCGGCAGCCCCTTCACCGTTGCCTGCTACATGGTCGAGGGTGGCGGCTCGAAGGATTTCAGCCATATCCGCCATATGGCCTACGCCCAGCCTGAGCTGATGGCAGGCATGACCGAGCTGCTTGTCGAGGCTTCCGTCACTTACCTTTCGGCCCAGGCCAAGGCTGGCGCAGACGTGCTGATGCTGTTTGACAGTTGGTCCGGCGTCCTGTCTCCCGCGCTGTTCCGCCGCCTCGTCGTCGCCCCGACCGCCAAGATCGTCGCCCGGCTGAATGCGCTCCACCCGGACCTGCCCATCATCGGCTTTCCCCGCCTCGCCGGCGTCCTCGTCGGCGCCTACGCGGCAGAGACGGGCGTCGACGCCGTCGCACTCGACACCGGCGCCGACCTGAAGCTCGCTATGGGCGTTGTCCCCGAGCACGTCGCAACCCAGGGCAACCTGGACCCCGCCGCCCTCGTGGCCGGAGGCCAGGCCCTGCGATCCGAGGCAGCCCAGGTGCTCGAAGCCGTCCGTGGGCGTCCGCACATCTTCAATCTCGGCCACGGCATCGTCCCGCAAACCCCGCCGGACCACGTCGCGCAACTGCTGCAACAGATACGCGGCGCTTGACGCACGCGCGGGATCGGCCAAGTTGAAGGCTTATGTCGAACCGCAGAATCGCCATCGTCCTGTTCAACCTCGGCGGACCGGACAAGCCAGCCTCGGTGCGCCCGTTCCTGGTCAACCTGTTCAAGGACCCGGCGATCCTGCGCGTGCCGTTCTTCGTCCGCCCGCTGCTCGCGCGCCTGATCGCCTACCTGCGCGTCAAGGCCGCCACCGCCAACTACGAGATCCTCGGCGGCAAAAGCCCGCTGCTCGACCTCACCGAGCAGCAGGCCCGCGCGCTCGAAGCCGCGCTGCCCGGCGATATCGACGCCCGCTGCTTCATCGCCATGCGCTACTGGCACCCGTTCAGCCTGGCCACGGCGCGTGAGGTCAAGGCTTGGGGGCCGGACGAGATCCTGCTCGTGCCGCTCTACCCGCAATACTCAACGACGACGACCGGCAGCAGCCTGACCGCGTGGCGCGAGGCCGCGTGCCAGGCCGGGCTGATGACGCCGGTGACGTCGCTGTGCTGCTACCATTCCGATCCGGGCTACCTGCGCGCCACGGCCGACATCGTGCGGACCGCTTACCAGAAAGCCGAGGCGGCGCTTCCGCCGGGCACGGGGCTGCGCATCCTGTTCTCGGCGCACGGCCTGCCGGAAGCGATCATCAAGGCCGGCGATCCGTATCAGTTCCAAGTCGAGCGCACCGTCGCCGGCGTGGTGCGCGCGCTCGGCATCGACGGCCTGGATCACGCCACCTGTTACCAGTCGCGCGCCACGCCGCAGAAATGGATTGACCCGAGCACGGAGTCCGAGATCGAGCGCGCCGCCCGCGACAAGACAGCCGTCCTCGTTGTTCCCATCGCCTTCGTTTCCGAGCATTCGGAAACGCTGGTCGAGCTCGACGTCGAATACCGCGAATTCGCCGAGAAGCACGGTGTTCCCGGCTATTTCCGGGCGCCGGCGCAGAACAGCGACCCCGGCTTCATCGAAGCATTGGCCGAACTCGTGCAAGCCTCGGTCGGGCGCGGCCCCGGGCTGTGCAGCTTCGTCGGCGGGCGCACCTGCCCCGGCCCGTTCGGCGATTGCCCGCACGCCCGCGCGGGCGTTCCGGCGGTGGCCGGAAGCAGCGCCGGCGACAACCGCATCGGCACGTCGGCAAAGCTGCGTGTTCGAACAAAGGCTTAGACCTTGTTTGACACCACGGCTCAAAGCGGCGCTCACCGATCAAGCCCCAAGGACCTCGCATGACGCCCCGCCGTGACTAATTATCCGCCTATTCGGCTCGTCATCTTCGATTGCGACGGCGTGCTGATCGATAGCGAATCCCTGTCAAACCGGATCGTTGCCGAAGAGGTCACCAAGCTTGGGCTGCCGATGACCCATGCGGAAAGTATGGCCACCTTCGTCGGCTACACGCTCGAAGACATGCCGGCAATTATCGAGCCTCGCCTTGGGCGTGCCGTTCCGCCGGGTTGGGTTGACCAGGTGCGGCAAGCCCTGATCGCCGCGTTCGGCGACATCCAGACCATCGCCGGCGCCGAGGCGGCGCTCCACGCCGTCGCCGCCTTGCCGCTGCCGTTCCGGGTCGCCAGCAATTCCTCGCACGAGGAGATGGCCGCGAAATTCGCCGCAACCGGCCTGGCCCCGTTGTTCGACGGCCGGCGTCACAGCGCGCTTGACGTTTCCCGCGGCAAGCCGTCGCCGGACGTGTTCCTCGCCGCCGCCGCGGCCGAGGGCGTGCCGCCCGCTGCCTGCCTCGTCGTCGAGGACAGCCTTCCGGGCGTGCGCGCCGCGGTTTCTGCCGGGATGCAGGTGGTCGGCCTCGCGCCCGGCACGGACGGATCGCCGTTGCGCGCTGCCGGGGCGGAGATCATTCACTCGCTCGCCGAGCTCGCGCCGCTGGTCCGGCGCCGGTCTCGCCTTGCCGCATGACCATCCCGGTCCTGGCCTACGCCTACCCTTGGGTGAAGTCGTTCCACGTCATCTCGTTGATCGCCTGGATGGCTGGTATCTTTTATTTGCCCCGGCTCTACGTATACCACTGCCGGCTCGTACGCGGCTCGGCCGAGAGCGAGCGCTTCAAGGTCATGGAGCGCCGGCTGCTGAAGCAGATCATGCTGCCGGCGATGCTGGCCACTTGGCTGTTCGGCGTCCTGCTGATCCTGACTCCCGGCGTCGTGCAATGGTGGCCGGTCAACTGGTGGCACGTGAAGTTCGCGTCCGTCATTCTCATGACCGGGTTCCAGGGCGCGGCCGGGAAATGGCGCCGGCAGTTCCTCGAGGACCGCAACCAGAAGCCGGAGCGCTACTACCGCATCGCCAACGAGGTTCCCACCGTGCTGATGGTCGTCATCGTCGTCATGGCCATCGCCAAACCGTTCTGACGGCGGCGCACCAACAAAATCGCTCTTGACGTGGTTAAACCAGGATGCCACCTAGCCTTGGGCGGCAGGGACATCTTCTCCGCTTACTCCCCCAGTTGAACCGGCGGCTCCTTCAGCCTCGTTCTCTCCCCTCTCACACGGGCCTCGCGTTGCCCAATTGCCCCCAAACGGGCAACCCGGCATCGGCCCTTCCGAATGAATTAGGGCGCGTTCCCATGCACCTTGCCGAATTAAAGGCCAAAGCACCGGCCGACCTGCTCTCCTTGGCGGAATCCCTGTCAATCGAGAATGCGTCCAGCCTGCGCAAGCAGGACATGATGTTTGCCATCCTGAAGAACCTGGCCGACAACGACCAGGCCATCTACGGCGAAGGCACGCTCGAGATCCTGCCCGACGGCTTCGGCTATCTCCGCAGCAGCCAAGCCAACTTCCTGCCTGGCCCCGACGACATCTACATCAGCCCCAATCAGGTCCGCCGCTTCGCGCTGCGCACCGGCGACACGGTGGAGGGCCAGATCCGGGCGCCGAAGGATGGCGAGCGTTACTTTGCCCTGCTCAAGGTCAACTCGATCAATTTCGAGCCGCCGGACGCGGTCAAGCAGCGCATCAACTTCGACAATCTTACGCCGCTCTACCCGGAACGCCGGCTGCAGATGGAGGTCGAGAACTTCCAGTCGGTCGCCAAGGGGCCGGGCAAGGACATGACACCCCGCGTCATCGACCTTATCACCCCCATCGGCATGGGCCAGCGCGCGCTGATCGTCGCGCCGCCGCGCACCGGCAAGACGGTGATGCTGCAGAACATCGCCACCGCCATCGCCGCCAACCACCCCGAAGTGTTCCTCATGGTGCTGCTGATCGACGAGCGGCCCGAGGAAGTCACCGACATGACCCGTACGGTGAAGGGCGAGGTGGTCGCCAGCACGTTCGACGAGCCCGCGACCCGGCACGTCCAGGTGACCGAGATGGTGATCGAGAAGGCCAAGCGCCTCGTCGAGCACAAGCGCGACGTGGTAATCCTGCTCGACAGCATCACCCGGCTCGCCCGTGCCTACAACGCCGTGGTGCCAAGCTCCGGCAAGGTGCTGACCGGCGGCGTCGACGCCAACGCATTGCAGCGCCCCAAGCGCTTCTTCGGCGCGGCGCGCAACATCGAGGAGGGCGGGAGCCTGACCATCATCGCCACCGCCCTGATCGACACCGGCAGCCGCATGGACGAGGTGATCTTTGAGGAGTTCAAGGGCACCGGCAACAGCGAGATCATCCTGGACCGCAAGCTCAGCGATAAGCGCACCTTCCCGGCCATCGACATCACCAAGAGCGGGACGCGCAAGGAAGAGCTGTTGGTCGAGCGCGGCACGCTGTCTAAGATGTGGGTGCTGCGCCGCATCCTGGGGCCGATGGGCATGACGGACGCGATGGATTTCCTGCTCGACAAGCTGAAATACAGCAAAACGAACCAGGATTTCTTTGATGCGATGAATACTTAACCTTTCTTGTTTGACGTCGCTCTGATCGGAACAGTGGAGTGATTGCGGCCTGTTAGTGTTTCGGCTGCTAAATGTTTTCTGGCAAGTCGCCGAAAGCGCCAACGCCTCATGGCCTCGCGGCCGCAACGTTTGCCGTTGACAACCCGAGGCGACCTCGTAGTGTCGTGAACAACAATAAAGCATGCACGAGGAAACGCCCGATGCTTTGCCACTTGAGAAACGCCGCCATCGGCTGCCTCGCCCTCATCGCGGCTTCAACCGCCCCGGCCCGTGCCCAGCAGCCGATCACCCTCGACGGCGCCGTCCAGTTCAATGACGACCACGCCTTCAACAAAAGCCTGCTGAAGTTCCAGGAACTGTCCCAGAAATACTACGGCAAACCCATTAACTTCACGCTGCACCGCAACAGCGAGCTCGGTCTGGAGAAAGACTATTTCGCCTACATGAACCAGGGCATCTCGGTCGACTACGCTATTGTCTCCCCTAGCCATATGTCCACCTTTGCCCGCGCAGCCCCCCTGATGGACATGCCCTTTCTGTTCCGCAACCTCGATCACTGGAACAAGGTGCTCGACGGCGACGCCTTGCAGCCGATCGTTGACGAGGTCGCGAAGAAGGCCGACGTCATCCTGATCGGCTACGCCGGCGGCGGCGTGCGCAATATCATCGCCAACAAGCCCGTGCGCAACATGGCCGAACTCAAGGGCTTGTCGATGCGCGTCATGGGCGCGCCTATCCAGACGACCATGTTCCAGGCCATCGGCGCCGCCCCTACCGTCATCGCCTACAACGAAGTCTATAACGCCATCCAAACCGGTGTGATCCAGGGCGCGGAGAACGAAGCTGCCGGCCTCGAGCAGATGAAGTTCTACGAGGTCGCCCCCGACATCTCCCTGACCCGGCACGCCATCACCGTCCGCCCGATCTGCTTCAGCGGCAAGACGTTCCGCCGCCTCCCGAAAGACCTGCAAGCGGCGATCTTGAAGGCAGGCCGGGAAGCCGGGCAATATGGCCGTCAGATCGAATCATCCGAAGACGCGAAGCGGCTCTCCGCGCTCGAAGAGGCCGGCAAGCTGCACACTTATGAGTTCTCCGAGCGCGACAAGCTGCTCTCAGACGCGGAGCCGGTGAAAGCGGCCTACGCCAAGCAGATCGGCGCCGAAGATGTCCTGGCGAAGGTGAACGCCGTGGAGTAGCGGCATGGATGCCAACGCCGAGGCGACCGTCCGGCCCCCGCCTGCCGGCCTTCTCCGCCGGGTCAACCAAGCCGTCTACCGCGCCCTGCAAATCGTCATGACCCTTGTGATGGGCTTGCTCATCATCCCGGTCTTCCTGCAGATCGTTTCCCGCTACGTCGGCTTCATTCCCCGCTATATCTGGACCGAAGAAGTCGCCCGCTTCTGCCTCGTGTGGATCATCATGCTCGGCGCCATAATCGCCGTGCGCGACGGCACCCATTTCGATGTTGACGTCCTCCCTACCCCGCGCACCCCCCGCGGCCGGCTTTTCGCCCGCCTCGTCGTCCATGCCGGCATCGGCCTGGTGGCGCTCACCTTCCTATGGTTCGGCTACCGCTTCGCGCTGTTCGGCTTCGACCAGGCTTCCGAGCTGACCGGCCTCAACATGCTCAGCATCCATATCGCCTGGCCCATTGCCGGCCTGTTCATGCTCATGTTCGTCGCCGAGCGCGTCGCCGACGACCTCGCCGCCAGCCGCCGGGCCACCGCTTGAGCGCCCTCGAAGTCGGGCTGATCCTGTTCGGCCTGCTCGCCGTCTTCATCATCCTCCGTGTCCCGGTCGCATTCGCCCTCGGCCTCGCCTGCGTCCCGGTCTTCTTCATCGACGGCCGCCTGACCCCGTTCCTGCTGCTGAACGAGATGCTCAAATCCTACAACTCGTTCATCCTCCTCGCCGTCCCGTTCTTTATCCTGTCGGCCAACCTCATGAACTCCGCCGGCGTCACCGAGCGCCTGATGGCCCTCGCCCGCACCATGGTTGGTCATCTCCCCGGCGGCCTCGGCCATGTCAACGTCGTCGTCAGTATGATCTTCGCTGGCATCTCCGGTTCGTCCACCGCCGAAGCCGCCGGCATCGGCGGCGTCATGATCCCGGCCATGAAGAAGCAAGGCTACGATACAAACTTCACCGTGGCGCTCACCGCCTGCGCCGCCGTGATGGGCGTCATCATCCCGCCCAGCATCCTCATGGTGGTCTGGGGCGGCGTTATCTCCGTCTCTATCGGCGCGCTGTTCCTGGCCGGCATCCTCCCCGGCCTCATGATCGGGGGGGCCCTCATGGGCGCCGTCACCGTCTATGCCAAGCGCCGCGGCTACCCCGTTTACGCCCGCGCCACCGCCCGCCAGTTCCTCCAGGCCCTTGCCGGCGCTCTCCTCCCGCTCGCCACCCCCGCGATCATCGTCGGCGGCATCGTCGGCGGCTTCTTCACCCCCACAGAAGCCTCCGTCATCGCCGTGCTCTATGCCCTTGTCCTCGGTCTGTTCGTCCTGCGCACCATCGGCATCGCCCAAGTCCCCGAAACCCTTTACGACTCCGCCCGCTTCGCCGCCATCTCACTGTTCTGCATCGGCACCGCCTCCGCCTTCGGCTGGGTCCTGGCCTACTTCCATCTGCCGCAGCTCTTCGTCAATGCCGTGCGCGGCTTCGGCGGCGGCATCACCAGCGTCGGCTTCATCACCGCCGCCGCCTTCCTCGTCATCGGCTGCCTGATCGACGCCATCCCCGCCATCATCATCGTCGGCACCGTGCTCGAGCCGCTCGCCAAGAGCGTCGGCATGAATCCGCTGCACTTCGCCATCATCGGCGTCGTCTCCATCGCCTTCGGCCTGGTCACGCCCCCCTACGGCCTCTGCCTCATGATCTCCTGCTCGCTCGGCAAAACCACCATCGCGGGCGCCTTCAAGGACACCGCGACCCTGCTCGGCTTGATGCTGCTTGTCCTGTTGTTCATCATCCTTGTCCCCGACGCCATCCTGTTCCTTCCCCGCCTGTTCATGCCGGCGTTCATCCGCTGAGCTGAAACCCGCCGGCAATCGCGAGGCTGCGGCCGCCTCTCGTCCTGTGCTAAGCGGCCAGCCCATGCCCGTCATCGCCAGCCTTGCTATCTATCCCGTCAAAGGCCTTCGCGGCATCCCGCTCCAAACCGCGGCCCTCGAACGCTGCGGCCTTCAGCACGACCGCCGCTGGGCCATCCTCGCTCCCGGCGCCCGCGTCCTCACCCAGCGCGACCTCCCCGCGATGGCGCGCATCGATGCCACCCCCGCCGGGCCTGGCCTGCGCCTCGAAGCCGCCGGGCAGAGTGGCATCGACGCGGTTCCCGCCGGGCCGCCCGTCCGCCTCACCATCTGGGGCGCCCAAGTCCCCGCCGTCGCGGCAAACCCGGACGCCTCCGAATGGCTCGCCCGCGCTCTTGGCACGCCTTGCACCCTGGCCTACCTCGCCGACCCCGCTGCCCGCCCCGTCACCCCCGATCTCGCCCGGCCCGGCGACGTCGTTTCCTTGGCCGACGGCTTCCCCCTGCTCGTCGCCGCGGCCGGGTCCCTGCAAGCTCTCAACCAGCGCCTGTCAACCCCGGTCCCGATGGCCCGCTTCCGGCCCAACATCGTGCTCGAAGGCGCCCCTGCCTGGGCCGAAGACGCCTGGTCCCACCTGGACGCCGGACCCGTCCGCCTCCGCCTCGCCTCCCCCTGCGCCCGCTGCGCCGTCATCACCGTCGACCAGCGGACCGGCGCCCTGACCCCCCGAAAGGAACCCCTCCGCACGCTCGCCCGCCTGCGCCGCGATGGCGAGGGCCGCATCACCTTTGGCTGCAATGCCATCCCCGAAACCCTCGGCGCGCTGCGCGTCAGCGACGCAGTTACCTTCAGCTTGCAGTGATAAACATATCCTTATATACTGTTGTCAACCGATGTAGGAACGCCGTATGCCCGACACCAACGTCCCCAACGTGCAACATGACTACAAAGTCCGCGACATCTCCCTTGCCGATTGGGGCCGCAAGGAGATCGCCATGGCCGAGGACGAGATGCCCGGCCTCATGGCGCTCCGCCAGGAGTACGGCGCCAGCAAGCCGTTGAAGGGCGCCCGCATCGCCGGCAGCCTGCACATGACGATCCAGACCGCCGTGCTGATCGAGACGCTGACCGCCCTCGGCGCAACCGTGCGCTGGTCGTCGTGCAACATCTTCTCCACGCAGGACCACGCCGCCGCTGCCATCGCCGCGTCCGGCGTCCCGGTCTTTGCCTGGAAGGGCATGAACGAGGAGGAGTTCTGGTCGGCCATAGAGGCCACCATTACCGGCCCCGGCGGGTGGGCCCCGAACATGATCTTGGACGACGGCGGCGACCTGACGAAGGTGATGCATGAGAAACACCCTGAGATGCTCGACAACATCAAGGGCATCAGCGAGGAAACCACCACCGGCGTCCACCGCTTGTGGGAGATGGCAAAGGCCGGCACCCTCAAGACCCCCGCCATCAACGTCAACGACAGCGTGACCAAGTCGAAGTTCGACAACCTTTACGGTTGCAAGGAAAGCCTGGTGGATGCCATCCGCCGCGGCACCGACGTGATGATGGCCGGCAAGGTGGCCGTGGTGGCGGGCTACGGCGACGTGGGCAAGGGCAGCGCGGCCAGCCTCAAGAACGGCGGCTGCCGCGTGCTGGTGACGGAGGTTGACCCGATCTGCGCCCTGCAGGCGGCGATGGAAGGCTACGAAGTCGTCACCATGGACGAGGCCGCTCCCCGCGGCGACATCTTCGTCACCGCCACCGGCAACATCGACGTGCTGACCGTGGACCACATGCGCGCCATGAAGAACCGCGCCATCGTTTGCAACATCGGCCACTTCGACAGCGAGATCCAGATCGAGGGCCTGCGCAACTTCAAGTGGGAGAACGTGAAGCCGCAGGTGGACGAAGTCGTCTTCCCCGACAATAAGCGCCTGATCGTGTTGAGCGAGGGCCGCCTGGTCAACCTCGGCAACGCCACCGGCCACCCCAGCTTCGTGATGTCGGCGAGCTTCACCAACCAGGTGCTGGCGCAGATCGAGCTATGGACCGCGCCCGAGGGCAAGTATGAGAACAAGGTCTATACGCTGCCGAAGCAGCTCGACGAGAAGGTTGCGGCGCTCCACCTGGCAAAGGTGGGCGCCAAGCTGACGAAGCTGACGCCGAGGCAGGCCGAGTACATCGGTGCCCAGGTCTCCGGCCCGTTCAAGCACGAGCTTTACCGCTACTGACGCGGAATGTGGTCCCCAGGAGCGATCCTGGGGGTGTTGCATTCATACCAGCCGTCCTGTTGGGCGGCTGGTATCAGAGCCGCTTTTCGCGTGTCCCTGCCCGCCAGTTTCTCGCGCACGCCGGTCAGCCATAAAGGCTGGCGACATTATTTCCCAACGAACGCTTTCTCGATCACGAACTGCCCGGGCGCGCTGTGGCTCCCCTCCGTGAAGCCGCGCCGTTCCAGCAATGCTACCATGTCATCCAGGAACGCCGGGCTGCCGCAGAGCATCACCCGGTCGTCCGCCGGGCCGAACGGCGGCAGGCAGAGGTCGGCGGCCATTTTTCCGCTCTCGATCAAATCCGTCAGCCGCCCGTTGGTCCGGAACGGCTCGCGCGTCGCCGTCGGGTAGTAGCGCAGCTTGGGGCTGACCAGCTCGCCCAGGTATTCGTTCGCCGCCAGCGACGAGACCAGTTCCTCGCCGTAGGCCAGCTCCGCCACCTGCCGGCAGCCGTGGCCGAGCACGATATGCTCGAACCGCTCGTAGACGTCCGGGTCGCGGATGATGCTTGCGAACGGCGCCAACCCCGTTCCCGTGCCCAGCAGGTAGAGCGTCCGTCCCGGCAAGAGGCTGTCCTGGACCAACGTGCCCACCGGCTTCTTGCCGACAAGCACCCTGTCGCCCGGGCGCAGATGCTGCAGCCGCGACGTCAGCGGCCCGCCCGGCGCCTTGATGCTGAAGAATTCCAGTTCCTCGTCGTAGTTGGCGCTTGCCATGCTGTAGGCGCGCAAGAGCGGTTTTCCGTCCACTTCGAGCCCGATCATGGTGAATTGGCCGGAAAGGAAGCGGAACGCCGGGTCTCGCGTGGTGCGGAAGCTGAACAGGGTGTCGGTCCAATGGCGGACGCCGGTGACGGTCTCGGTGTAGAGGTTTGACATTCCTGGCGATCTTGCTGGTGCGAGGGGCGTCTCATCGCACGAACGCGCCTTGCGGGGAAGCGAGGCCGGAGAAGGGAGCCATGCAGGCGGGGCGTTCCCGGGCGTCATGGCGACGCCGAGGCTGGTCGGCGCGCCCGGACCGGGACGGGCGCGCCTTGCCGGACCAGCTTACGACGAATGCACCGGAATGTTGAACGTCACCGGCCCGGGAGCAGCAAGCGTTCCGGCGCCGCCTGGCACGTCCGCCCCGTTGTAGCTGATGCCGTTCACGTAGAGGTTCCGGTCGGTTTGCGGGGTGCCGCCCCATGCGTCGTTCAGGAAATTGACGGTGAACGAATGCGCGCCCGGCCCGAAGGTCCCGTCGATCTCGAACAATTGGCTTGCTCCGGCCGAATGCAAGGATGTCGCCGTCTGCACCCCGCCCTGTTGCACACCATCCACCGCGACCGTGAACTGCGCGTCGCCCATGTAAGCGTCCTCGCTCACCTTCAGCAGGAACGTGTCGGGGCCTTGGCCGATCTGCACCGGGCTTGACGAGTTGCCGACGAAGCCGAAGCTCTGCGGCCCGCCGGAGAACCCGTTCAACCCGGAGTTGGGCAAATCCACGCCGTTCAGCGAGGCAAGCTTGACGAACAGGTTGCGGTCGCCTCCGCCGTCAAAGAGGTCGTTGAGGAAGTTGACCGTCACCTTATGCGACGTGGCGCCGAAGCTGCCCAGGATCGTCAGCGGCTGCGTCTGCCCGGCTGCGTTCGAGGCGGTAGCCGTCATCACCCCGCCCTGCTGGGCGCCATCGACGCTGACGGTGAACTGCGCATCGCCCTTGTAGGCGTCCTCGGCGATTTTCAGCACGAGCTTGTCCGGCCCGCTGCCGACGGTCGCAAGGCCTGTCCCGCCCGACGCCGCCGGCGTGTTGCCGGTGAAGGCGAAACTCTGCGGGCCGCTGCCCATCTCGTTCAGCGCAGCGCCTGGCACGGCCGTCCCATTGAGCGTCGCCGACCTGACGTAGAGGTTCCGGTCGGTCGCCGCCGTCCCGCCCCAGGCGTCGTTGAGGAAGTTCACCGTCAGCGTGTGCGCCGAGACGCCGAAGCTGCCGAGCACGGCGAGCGCCTGCGTTTGCCCGCCTGTGGCAAGCGGGCTGGCCGTCAGCACGCCGCCTTGCTGCACGCCGTCCACGCTGACGGTGAACTGCGCGTCGCCTTGGTAGGCGTCCTCGGCGATCTGCAGGACGAGCTTGTCCGTGCCGCTGCCCACCGAGAGGGCGGGGGGCGCCGCGGGCGGCGGCGCGGACGCCTTGTTGCCCGTGAACGTGAAGCTCTGCGGCCCCCCGGAAAATTGGTTGAAGCCGCCGCTTGGAATGCCCACGCCGTTGATGCTGGACGATTTCACGTACAGGTTCCTATCCCCGCCCGCATCGTACAGGTCGTTGAG
Source organism: Acetobacteraceae bacterium (assembly GCA_965260935.1). Classification (GTDB taxonomy): domain Bacteria; phylum Pseudomonadota; class Alphaproteobacteria; order Acetobacterales; family Acetobacteraceae; genus JBBROS01. Next base: position 1,669,139 of record OZ253374.1, on the reverse strand, counting down.
GAAGTTGACCGTGAGCCTATGGCTCGACGTGCCGTAGCTGCCCAGCACCGTGATCGCCTGGGTGGCCCCGCTCGAGTTGAGCGTGGCCGCGGTCAGCACGCCGCCTTGCTGCACGCCATCGACGCTGACGGTGAACTGCGCGTCTCCTTTATAGGCGTCCTCCGCGATCTGCAGCACGAGCGCGTCAGGACCCGAGCCGACTGTCAGGTTCGCGCTGGATTGCACCGGCGTCGGTGTCGGCGTCGGAGTAGGCGCGGGCGTCGGAGCGGTGCCCGCCGGGATCGTGAAGCTCTGCGGCCCCCCCGCATACTCGTTCAGCACCGCGTTCGGCACCGCCACCCCATTCAGCGCCGCGCCGGTCACGAACAGGTTGCGGTCGCCGCCCGCGTCCCCGGCGTTGTTGAGGAAATTCACCGTGACCGTATGCGCGCCGGTCCCGAACGTCCCCAGCACGGTGAACGTCTGGCTTTGGCCGGCGCCATGCACCGCGGTCGCCGTCTGCACCCCGCCTTGCTGCTTTCCGTCGACGCTGATGGTGAATTGAGCGTCGCCGTTGTAGGCGTCCTCCGACACCTGCAGCGTCAGCGTGTCGGGCCCTGACCCGATCGTGGGCGGCGTCACTGGCGGCGGCAGCGTCAGCTTCGGAGTGGTGTCGACGCCGTCCGGCGAGGAGATCGGCTTTTGGGCCACCGCCGGCACTGCCGGGTCTTTCGAGAAGGCGCGGATGTAGTCGATGCTGAAATCCGCCGAAGCGTCTTGCACCGGCGGCCCCGGCCAGCTTCCCTGGCCGCCGACCGCCAGGTTCGCGAGGATGTAGAGCTTCAGGTTCGCGAGCTCCGGCGGCGTCACGTGCGCGTAGCCGATGTAGTTGCCGTCGAACGTGTATTGGATCGAGTCGGCCGTCCACATGAAGCCGTAGCTGTGATATCCTTTTGATACGTCGGTGCCGACGTCGGTGTAGCCGCCGCTGCTGTCCGACGGCGTGCTCGTGTGTGTCCAGTATTCCGTGCTCTTCCCCGTGAACGGCTGTTCCATAATGTCGATCTCTGGATAGCCCGTCGGGTTCAACAGCCAGAACGCGGACCAGAAGCCCTGCTTCAACGGCACCTGCGCCCGCATCTCGAAATAGCCTTGGTTCTGCGAGAAGGTGCGAGCGGTTGACAGCAGCCCTGACGTGTAGGGGTAGCCGTTGGCCGGGGTTGGGCTTGCGGTGATCTTCAGCGCGCCGTTTGCCATATCATAAGGGCTGTTCGGATCCGACGCCGAGTAATCGACGTAGCTCTCGATCTCCTTGTTGTTCCACAACGTCCGGTCGCCGTTGATGAATGCGTTGTCGAACGACGCCATGTCGTTGGCGTTGCTGAACTCGGCATCGAAAGTGAGATGATAACCGATAAGATTGACTGGGCCGTTCATGGTTTTTGTCCGGGAGGTCTGCGTTGTTGCGAGTGTTCCGACGATATTTCTAGTTGGTGATCATTTTTATGTTTCAGCCAGCGCCAGCTCAAACGTTTCCAAGCCGACACTTGGCCGATATGCACCGTTACCTACGGGGAACAAGCTGACATTGGCAACATTTGGCTAACAATTCCATTAACATTTTTGAAACTTTGATATCAGAGCGACCCATGTTGCGCCGAAGTCACACTCAAATCCCAGTTGACAGAAGCTTGCAAGCAGAGCAGACAAGCCCGCCTTTTCGTTAAGAATTCGTCATGCGGTTGTTAATAGTGATGCGGGCCAATCGCGATCGCGACATTGGCCAACGCAGTCCGCCGGCGAAAATTGTCGCCAAGCCTCAATCGGCGCCGGACGCCTCAACCGCCAAAACGCCCGCCGGCAACCCAGCCCGCAACGCCCCCGCCAGCGCCTCGAAATGGCTGCGGCGCGAGTCCGTCCGCCGCCATGCCAGTGCGATCGTCCGCCCGGCCCCCGTGTCCGCCATGTCCCGGACGCGCACCATCTCGGCCATTGCCTCGCGCCCCTCGGTGCTCAAGGCCGGCAGCAGCGACACGCCTTCCCCGGCGGCGATCATGTGCCAGAGCGTCTCCACGCTCGTCGCCTGCCGCCGATGCCCGGCGCCGCGGCTGCACAACGCCAAAGCTTGGTCGCGCAAGCAGTGGCCGTCCTCAAGCAGGATCAGGTCGTCGCCGTCCAGATCCCCGAGTAGCGGGCGCTCAAGCCCGGCCAGTGGATGGCCCGCCGGGCACACCAGGGAGAACGGCTCGAAGAACAAAGGCGCGGTCACCGCCCCTTGTCCGCCCAGAGGCAATGCGGCGAGCACCGCATCGAGCGTCCCCCGGCGAAGCTGCTCCAGCAATCCGTCCGTCTGCCCTTCGCTAAGCTGGAGGGCGAGCTTAGGAAACCCTCTCCGCACCTGGCGCAGCAAATGCGGCAGGTAATAAGGACCAAGCGTCGCGATCGCCCCCAGCCGCAGCGCCCCGTCGAACTCCCCGGCCGAGCGGGCCAATTCCTGCAGCCCGTGCGCCTCGGCCAGCACCCGCCCGATCTGCCGCAGCAGCACCGCCCCTTGCGTTGTCGGCGCCACCCGCCGGTTGCCCCGCTCGAACAGCCGGACCGCCAGCACCCCCTCCAGCTTGCCCAACTGCTCGCTCAAGGCCGCCTGGCTGACGTTGCAAGCGGTCGCAGCCCGCCCAAAATGACGCTCACGGTCAACCGCGGCCGCGTATTCAAGGTCGCGCAAGGAAAGGCCTGCCAAGCTCATGGAGCGTCCTGACGATAGGTAGAACCGAACCGATCGTTCGGAAGCATCGACTTTACCACCGCAGACAGACGTTGCTATACGAAACATACCGCAAAACAGAGGAGTCCCGATGTCCAGCGATCGTCCGATTCTGACCACCACTGCCGGTGCACCCGTACCGGACAACAATCACAGCCTCACCGCCGGGGCCCGCGGCCCCCTGTTGCTGCAAGACTACCAGCTCATTGAGAAGCTCGCCCATCAGAACCGCGAGCGCATTCCTGAGCGCGTCGTGCACGCCAAGGGCAGCGGCGCTTACGGCACGTTCACCGTGACCGGCGACATCACGAAGTACACCAAGGCCAAGGTTTTCACTCCCGGGGCCAGGACCGATTTGCTGATGCGCTTCAGCACCGTGGCCGGCGAGCGAGGGGCCGCGGACGCGGAGCGGGACGTGCGCGGGTTCTCGGTCAAGTTCTATACCGAGGAAGGCAACTGGGACGTGGTCGGCAACAACACGCCCATCTTCTTCGTCCGCGACCCGATGAAGTTTCCTGACTTCATCCGCACCCAGAAGCGGCACCCGCGCACCAACCTGCGCTCGGCGACTGCGATGTGGGATTTCTGGTCGCTAAGCCCCGAGAGCCTGCACCAGGTCACCATCCTGTTCAGCGACCGCGGGCTGCCGAAGAACTATCGCACCATGAACGGCTACGGCAGCCACACGTTCAGCCTGTGGAACGACGCCGGCGAGCGTTACTGGGTCAAGTTCCACTTCAAGACCATGAACGGCCACGAATACTGGACCAACGACGAGGGCAATTCGATCATCGCCGTGGATCGCGAGAGTTCGCAGCGCGACCTTTATGAATCGATCCAGAAAGGCCAGTTCCCGAAGTGGAAGCTTTGCGTCCAGATCATGCCGGAAATGGATGCCGAGAAGACATCCTATAACCCGTTCGATCTTACCAAGGTCTGGCCGCACAGCGAGTACCCGCTGATCGAGGTCGGCGTTTGCGAGCTGAACCGGAACCCTGAGCATTACTTCGCCGAGATCGAGCAGTCCTCGTTCTCGCCGTCCAACATCGTGCCGGGCATCAGCTTCTCGCCTGACAAGATGCTCCAGGCCCGCACGTTCGCCTATGCCGACGCGCACCGCTACCGGGTTGGCGCCAACTACGAGAGCTTGCCGGTGAACGCGCCCAAGAGCGTGAAGAACACCTATCATGCCGACGGGCCGATGCGTTTCGACGCGCCGAAGGGCACCGACGCCTACTACGAGCCGAACTCGTTCAACGGCCCGGTCGAGCAGCCGTCGGCCAAGGAGCCGCCGCTGCGGATCAACGGCGATGCGGACCGCTACAACCACCGCGACGGCAACGACGACTATGGCCAAGTCGGCGCGCTGTTCCGCATCCTCGGCGAGGAGCAGCAGCAGCGCTTGTTCGGCAACATCGCTGCCGCCATGCAGGGCGTGCCGCAATACATCGTCGACCGGCAGCTCGAGCATTTCGGCCGCGTCGACCCGGCCTACAAAGCAGGCGTCGCCAAGGCCATCGCCCTTGCGGCAATTCCGCCCAACTCCGATCCGGTCTCGGCTTCGGATCAGCCGATCCCGGCGCAGGCCGCGGAGTAGCCTCGCCATGATGTCCTGTCCCGCAAGGGGCAGGACGCTTGCCTGCCTTTTGGCGGAAGCGGCCGGGCCGAAACCCAGCCGCTTTGCCGTGTTGCCTTGAACCTTTCCGGCATACCGCCGTTCTACCGGCTCCAATCATCGAGGAGACAGCAATGTCCGTAGACGTTAAATATCGCGCCGCCGCCACCGCGACCGGCGGCCGTGATGGCCAAGCCCAAACCGACGACGGCGCGCTCAGCGTCAAGCTCGCCGTGCCGAAGGAAATGGGCGGCCCGGGCGGCGGCAACAATCCGGAGCAGCTTTTCGCCGCCGGGTATGCCGCCTGCTTCCTCGGCGCAATGAAGGCCGTGGCCGCGCAGGACAAGAGCGGGACGCAAGTCCCCGCCGATACCAAGGTCCACGCCGATGTCGGCATCGGGCCCCGCTCCGAAGGCGGCTTCGGCCTCGACATCGCGTTGAAGGTCACTCTACCGGGCGTCCCGCAGGAGCAGGCTCAGGCCTTGGTCGACAAGGCGCACCAGGTTTGCCCCTACAGCAACGCGACCCGCGGCAACGTCGACGTCCGCCTTTCCGTCGCGTGATGATTGCAGCCGCCCGCTTCACCTCCAACGCATCGGCCCCGCCCGAGCTCAAGGGCGCGGGCGGCGTGCTTCGGCAGGTCTCGATCAAGGCCGGGCATATCGCAACCCGGCATCAGCACGATTTCGAGCAGTTCCTTTACGTCGTCAGCGGCCAAGGCCGCCTCGAATGCGAGCAGGGCGCCATTCCCCTTAAACCCGGCACCGCCCTCAACCTGCCGCCCGGCGCATGGCACAGTGCCGAGTTCATGGCCGACACCATCCTGCTTGAAGCCAACCTGTCCCAAACTTGACCGGTTCATGGAGTGCGCCCCTGGGGGTGGACAGTTTCAAGCCGCTGTTTTGACCGTCTGTTGGGCGTGTTGATCCTCGAACTGCACGGGGCTGAGATAGCCCAAGGCCGAGTGCAGGCGTCGTGAGTTGTAAACGTCGTCGATGAACCGCGGAAGGTCTGCGGTGACATCCTCGAACGTCTCGTAGGCGGCCAGGTAGACGGCCTCGACCTTGAGCGTTTTCATGAAGCTTTCCGCCTTGGCGTTGTCGTATGGGTTGCCGCGCCGGCTCATGGAGCCGACCAAGTTGTGGGCCGCTAGCAGGTCGCGATACGGCTCGGATGCGTATTGGGTGGATTCAAGTGGTCGTCGCAACACCTGGACGGAGGAGGTTGGGATGGCGGGTCGGCGGCGGTCGGATCGGGCTTTACGGAACAAGCTGAGGTCGCCGGGGCGCCCTCCCGTGGCGCGGCAGGAGCACCGGCGGCGGTTCTGGGCGTTTGTTGCGGCAGGATTGTCGAGCGAGGACGCGGCGATGGAGGTCGGAGTATCGCAGCCGGTTGGGTTCCGCTGGTTCCGAATGGCAGGCGGGATGGCGCCGTCGCACCTGTCGCGCTCGGCCAAGCCGCTTTCGGGACGGTATCTTTCGTTTACCGAGCGGGAGGAGATCGCGCTGTTGCGGGCGCAGGGCTTGGGCGTGCGGGAGGTTGCACGCCGGCTGGGGCGGGCGGCGTCTGCGATCTCGCGTGAGCTGCGTCGCAACGCGGCCACGCGGGGTGGCGAGCTGGACTACCGGGCCACCACGGCGCAATGGCACGCGGAGCGGTCGGCACGCCGGCCGAAGCAGGCGAAGCTGGCCGCCAACACAGCGCTGCGGGACTATGTGCAGGACCGCCTGTCCGGCGCGGTCGCTGCCCCGGGCGGGGACGCAGTGCCTGGACCGGCCGTGCCCTGGAAAGGCCGTCGACATGGGCCTCGGCAGGCCCGGCGCTGGGCGCGGGCGTGGAGCCCGCAGCAGATTGCCCAACGCCTGCGGCTCGACTTTCCCGGGGACCAGACGATGCGCATCAGCCACGAGGCGATCTACCAGGCGCTCTACATCCAGGGCCGGGGCGCGCTGCGGCGCGAGCTGACGGCCTGCCTGCGCACGGGTCGGGCGCTGCGGGTGCCGCGGGCGCGCACGCGGGGCCGAGGCAAATCGTTTGTTGCGCCTGAGGTGATGATCAGCGAACGGCCGGCGGAAGCAGCCGACCGTGCGGTGCCGGGCCACTGGGAAGGGGACCTCATCCTGGGCCTGGGCAGTTCCGCAGTTGGCACGCTGGTGGAGCGCACGACGCGGTTCACCATGCTGCTGCACCTGCCGCGCATGGAGGGTCACGGCGCCGGGCCTTCGATCAAGAACGGGCCTGCGCTCGCCGGCCATGGCGCCGAAGCGGTGCGCGACGCCATCGCACGCGCAATCATCAGCTTGCCCGAACAGCTCCGGCGATCACTGACGTGGGACCAGGGGGCGGAGATGAGCCAACACGCCCGGCTGCGGATCGACACGGGTGTTGCGGTCTACTTCTGCGACCCGCACAGCCCTTGGCAGCGGGGCACGAACGAGAACACCAACGGGCTGCTGCGGCAATACTTCCCGAAGGGCACCGACCTGAGCGCGCACAGCGTGGACGACCTTGCCGCGGTGAGCGCGACCCTCAACGGCAGGCCGCGCAAGACCCTGGGCTGGAGAACGCCGGCCGAGGCGTTTGACGAGGCGCTGCGGGCGGCGCACACAGGCGTTGCGACGACCGGTTGAGACCGAGTTGCGACCCGCGATCGGAATGGTGAATGCAGCCTTTCGGCGGCGTGCGGTTCCGGATCGCTGCCTTGAGCGCCGCCACGGCGATGCGCGCGTCCATCGACCGGCTGATCGCGTAGCCGACCACCATCGCGCAGCGATCCCACGGCGTGATGTCAGCGAAGCTGACAGGGCGCGACCAGGCATCCAGAATGGCCGCCAGACAGACGAAGCCGCCCGGGATGGCCACATACGTCAAGTCTGCAACCCAGAGCTGGTTCGCGCGGTCGGGAACGACATCCTTGGCCAGGTCGGGGTAGATTGGCCCGCCATGGTCGCTGTCCGTCGTCACCACGAAGCGCCGCCGCCGCTTAGGCTGTAAATCGTGCTCGCGCATCAGGCGACGGAGCTTCTTGCTGTTCACCACCACGCCCTGGTGGCGCAGCGCCGCCCCAACCCGGCGGTAGCCGTAGCATTCGAACTCGTCGCAGATCGCGCCGATCCGGGCCAGCAGGTCCTCAGCATCCAGCGCAGAGGCTGCGGTGTCGTAAAAGGTCGAGCGGGACAGTTCCATCAGCTCGCACCCCCGGACAACGGAGAGGCCGGAGGGCCGGTGACGACGGAGGCGGTCGCGCTTCTCGGCCGGGGAGCATGCTTCAAAGCCCCCTTTAGCAGTTCGAGCTCCAACGCTTGCCGCCCCACCATCCGCTCGAGGGCCGCGATCTTGGCCTCGTATTCCTGGATCAGGTCCGCCGCCTGCACGTCGTCGTCCAGGGCGCCAGCCTCGAACGTGCCGACCCAGATCCGGATCAGCTGGCGTGAGATGTCGTGCCGCTTGGAAAGCGCATGCAGCGTTTCGCCCGCGATGAACTCCCCAGCAACCTGCCGCTTGAACGCGACGCTGTGTGAACGATGCCGTGCCATGACTTCCATCCTCCGGAAGCCCAGGCAGGGGGGTCAATCCATTTCGCCCAATCTGTCCACCCCCAGGGGCGCACTCCATCATGACGGTCTAGCCTATCTGGATTGGCAACCGATGCATCTCGCTTGTCCAATCAGGGCGCTTGCATTCTGAAATCCGGCTGCTGGGCGGCAATGCCCAACCCCTCCTCCAAGGACCCTCTTTGAACAGCCGGCCCTAGGGCTTGGTCAGCAATCGCAGGGTTAAATCGCAGCGGAAGCGTTGGACCCAACGCGGCGCCGGCCCACTGTCCAAGCCGGCCCACTGTCCAAGCCGGCACTCGGTTCAGGGCTGCGCTTGGCCGAGGCGGCGTGGTCCCCTGACTTTCAGATAGTCCCGATGATGCTCAAGCTGATCGCCGCCACGGCGAAAACTTGGCGTAGGCTGGAAGGCGAAAACCATTTGCCCAAGGTGGTCCAGGGCGTCATCTTCCGCAACGGCGTCGAGGTTACCAACACGCCAAACCAGGGCGCCGCCTGATCACCGCGTCATCCAAATTCAGGCATAGCTCTCGCCATGAACGTTCCGCCGCTCAACTCTGGCCAACCGGCAGCCACCGCCTGAAGGACATGCCGCAATGCACTGGCGCGCGCTCGATCTCAACCTTCTTGTCGTATTCGATACCGTCGCCCAGGAACGCAGCGCCACTCGCGCGGCGGCCAAGCTTAACATGACACAGCCGGCGATCAGCCACGCCCTCACCCGCCTGCGCCGCGCGCTTCACGATGAGCTGTTCATCCGCACGCCGGACGGCATGGCTCCGACCTCCTATGCCGAACAGCTCGCAGGGCCGGTCCGGGCCGCCCTACAAAACCTTTCGGCGGCGCTTGACGGGCAGGCAAGTTTCAATCCGGCCACGGCCGAACGTGAGTTCGTCATCGCCCTCGACAACCGTTCGTCGCTCATCCTCGCCGCCCCGGTCGCCGCGGCCGTGGCGGCCAGTGCGCCCGGCGTCAACCTGGACATGCGGCCCAGCGGCACGCTTGACCTGCCCGATCTGCTGGATAGCGGCGAGCTGGACCTAGCGCTGGGTGGCGTGGCAGCGCCCGGTGAACGCTTTTCCGACTGCCGTCTGTTCGAGAACGGCTTCGTCGTCCTGATGCGTCGCGGGCACCCGGCCGCGAGCCAGGGCCGGCTGACGCTGCAAGCCCTCGCTCAATACCCGCACCTCTTGCTGTCCTCGACCGGCGAGGACACCGGCTTCATCGACGAGGAGCTGGCCCGGCACGGCCTGGAGCGACGGATCGCGCTCCGCATCCCCCTGCTGGCCGCTGGCGCAGCGCTGGCGCAGTCGGACCTGCTTGCCGTGATGGGCGAGCGCGGCGCCCGCACGTTCGCTCATGCCGCCCCCTTAGACATGCAGCCTTTGCCGTTCGCCTCGCCGGCGCTGACGACGGCGATGCTGTGGCACCGCCGGGTCGGCGACATGCCCGCTCACCGTTGGTTGAGGAATACGATTATGCAGGTGGCACGCGCGCTTTGATGCCGCCCCATGCCCATCGTGCATAGGGAAATGACGACATCGAATTGGATCGCACGGCCTCGCCGACCGATCTTCGGTGAGGTGGCGATAGCGCCCCGCTTTAACGGACACGACTGATGAACAAAACGATGACCCGCAGCTTCCAAGCCCTTGCCGTCCTAGCCATGTTGGCGGCCCCTGCCGGGGCAGTTTATGCGCGGGGCGAGGGCAACGGCGCTCCGTTTGGCTTGGATTTGGCCCTTACGACGCAGCAAATCCATCTGTCGCGCGGCGAGTACTCTACAGCTGAGTCTTCTGGCGCCACCGCAACCGTTGTCGCCAATCCCGCGCCGGAAATCGGCTACGAAGGAACACCGGCGCTGGAACGCGGCTTGCCCAGCACACCGGAAATCGGCGGCGTTTTGGCAGCCTAATACTTCTTTGGTCAATCACTGAACCAACGATACGGACCGTTCCTCTCAAACCATCGTCGCTTTCACATTCAGGAGATAAACAATGAACGCCAAGTATAGGCCCTTGATCCCGGCTGGACTCGGCGTGCTGGCCCTGCTCGCCAGCCCAATCGCTGCCCTGGCTCAGGGTTCGAGCCAAACCCCGCCTTCGCCTAACTCCAGCAACAACGATCCCGCGCCGCCCGGCAGCTTGCCGCAGGGCGCACGAACCCTGCCTCCGGGCTCGACCGGCACGCAAGAGGAAGGGTCCGTCAAAACGACGCGCATTCCGCAGGCGCCATCAGAAAGCGCCACGGGAACTCCCCAGCAGCGCTGACGCGTCCCGTCAAACCGGAAGCGATACCTGATTGCCCGGCATCCCCGGCCTGAGCGGCAAGGTGTCGCCGCTCAGGCCGGGGCGGCACTTCCAACGAGGCGCTCATGTTCCACATCGCCTGGGCCCACGCAGGCCCAACCCTGCTGGCGGCCTTTCTCGCATCGATGATCGAGTTCGTCGAGGCGCTGACCATTATCCTGGCCGTCGGCAGCGTGCGCGGCTGGCGCGACGCGTTGCTCGGCGCGGCGGCGGCCGTCATGCTTCTGGCCGTCGTCGTTGCCGCACTTGGAGCAGCCCTCGCTCAAATCCCGCTCCGCGTCATGCAGCTCACGGTCGGCGTTCTGCTGCTGCTGTTTGGGATGCGTTGGCTGCGAAAAGCGATCCTTCGCGCCGCCGGGGTTCTGCCGCTGCACGACGAAGCTGCCGCCTTTGCCAGGCAAGTTGCCGCGATCGGCAATTACGGCGCCGTGGCGCGATGGGACGCCGCCGCCTTTGCCACGACCTTCCAGATCACCATGCTCGAAGGCGCGGAAGTCGTCTTCATCGTTCTTGCCTTTGGCGCCGGGAGCGCCGGGCTGCTGTTTCCGGCAAGTCTTGGCGCTCTTGCGGCCCTGCTGGTGGTTGCCGCCCTCGGCTTCATCATCCATCGCCCGCTGGCCCGCATTCCGGAGAACAGCCTCAAGTTGGTCGTGGGCGTCCTGCTTTCGAGCTTCGGCACGTTCTGGGCGGGCGAAGGCATGAACGTCGTTTGGCCCGGCGCCGACTGGTCCATCCTCGCCCTGGCCGTGGGCTTCCTTGTCGCCACCCTGCTCGCCGTCTCGCTCTGCCGCGCCCGAGCGCGGCCACTTGCCGTCTCACCGAAGGCCTGAAAAGCCATGAACCCGATCAAGGCCATCATCCGTAAGCTCGCCAGCCTCTTCGTCGACGACGCCCGTTTCGCCGGCGCCATCGGTCTGTGGCTGCTCGTCATCTGGCAGGTGCTGCCGCGTATCATGGCCACTGATTCAGCTTGGTCCGGCTTGGCCTTGTTCCTTGGCTTGGCCGCCATCCTGCTTGACGCTACGCTTCGCCGGTCCGGATCACGTTGAGGGCGCCAGATGAGAGCTGCACATAAGGCCTGGTTGGGTCTCGCCTGTGCGGCCGCTCTGGGCATCGGCGCGTACCGTTATCTTGCCCCCGCCGCCACGGCCAAAGCGCCCGAGCCACCGCCTCCGGTCCCAGTCGTCGTCGCACCCGTGCAGCAAGGCGACGTGCCCATCCTTCTTAGCGGCCTCGGCACGGTACAGGGACTGAACACGGCGGTTGTCCGCGCGCAGGTCTCCGGCATGCTGCAAACCGTGAATTTCACCGAGGGCCAGCAGGTCAAGCGCGGCAATTTGCTGGCCCAGATCGATCCGCGCCCGGAACAGGCTCGCCTGAACCAGGCGAAAGCGCAGCTCGCCCGTGACCAGGAGGCCGCCGCCAACGTTGAGACCAACCTCAACCGCAACCTCCCGCTCTTGAGCAAGGGTTTCGCCACCGATCAGCAAGTGACCGACCAGAAATCAAGGCTGGCCGAGCTGCAAAGCACGATCGCGTCGGACCAGGCCGCTGTCGAGGACGCGCAGATGCAGCTTGACTATACCTCGCTGCGTGCCCCCTTCGACGGCGTCACCGGCATCCGCACGCTGGATGTCGGCAACGTGATCCACCCGGCCGATGCGGCCGGGCTCGTGACCGTTACCCAGGTGCAGCCGATCGCTGTCATTCTCACCCTGCCCGCAAAAGACATACCCGAGGTGCAGAAAGCCCTTGCTGCCGGCCCTGTCCTTGCCGCGGCACTCGACCAAGCCGGCGCCAAGCAGCTCGACAAAGGCCATCTGCTGCTGATCAACAATCAGGCCCAGCCGTCCAGCGGCACCGTCCAGCTCAAAGCCGTTTTCCCAACGCCCATCGCCAGCTCTGGCCCGGCACCTTCGTCAACGTCGAGCTCACCACCCGTACCATCCATGACGCGCTGACCATCCCCACCAACGCCCTGCAGCAAGGCGACGCCGGCCAGACCGTGTTCGTTGTCGGGCCGGGCGACAAAGTCATGTCGCAGAAGGTCACGGTCGAGCAGCGCGAGCGCGGCACGGCGCTGATCAGCGAGGGGCTGAAGCCGGGGCAGTCCATCGTCACGCAGGGGCAATACCGCCTGACCGATGGCACGGTGGTCAAACCGAGCAAAGCTAAGCATCATTCGGCAGGGCGTACCGGCACGCTGCCGGTAAAATGATGCGTCCTCAAAGGTTTCTAAGCAGGCTTGCGTGGCACAAGCCACGCAAGCCTGCTTAGTCAGGTGGCCGATGAATCCGCCGCCTCGTCCGGGATGCTGCCATGAACGTGTCGAGCGGCTTCATCGGCCGTCCGATCGCCACCTCCTTGCTGATGGTCGCCATCGTCACCCTCGGCATCATCGGCTACCTCAAGCTCCCCGTCGCGGCCCTCCCGAGCGTCGACAGCCCCACCATCCAAGTCATCGCCCAGCTTCCCGGCGCGAACCCACAGACCGTCGCCGGCACTGTCGCCACCCCGCTCGAACGTCATTTCGGCCAGATCCCCGGCCTGACCAGCATGACCTCCAGCAGCGGCGCAGGGTTCGTCCAAGTCACCCTGCAGTTCGACCGCAGCAAGACGATCGGCGCCGCCGCCACCGACGTGCAATCCGCCATCAACGCCGCCGCCGGCCAGCTTCCAGCCGCCCTGCTCAACCCGCCCACGTTCCGCAAGACCAACCCGGCCGACACGCCCATCCTGCTGATCACGGTCACGTCGCACACGCTGCCCATCACCGCCGTCAGCGATTACGCCGACTCCCTCCTCGCGCAGAAGATCTCGCAGATCCAGGGCGTCGGCATCGTTGGCGTCGGCGGCCTGCAAAGCCCGGCCATCCGCGTCCAGGTCAACCCGGCGCAGCTCGCCGCCGCCGACCTCAGCTTCGACCAGGTCCGCAACGCGCTCGTCAACGCCACCGTCGACCAGCCCAAGGGCCAGCTTTACGGCACCGAGCAGACCTTCGCCTTGCAAACCAACGACCAGCTCACCATGCCGGAAGGCTTCGACGACACCATCGTCGCTTACCGGAACGGCGCCCCCATCCGCATCCGCAACATCGGCCGCGCCATCCTCGCCACCGACGACCGAACCCTGGCCGGCTGGGTCGACGGCAAGCCCGCCGTCCTGCTCGCCGTCCAGCGCCAGCCCGGCGCCAACGTCATCGCCACCATTGCCGCGATCAAGAAAGCCTTGCCGCAACTGCGCGCCTCCGTCCCTCCCGCGCTGGACGTCCAGGTCGTCTCCGACCGCACCGTCACGATCCAGGCCAGCGTCAATGACGTGCAGTTCACCCTGCTGCTGACCATCGCCCTCGTGGTCGCCGTCATCGCCGTCTTCTTGCGCAAGTTCTGGGCGACGGTCATCCCCGCCGTCTCGGTGCCGATCTCGCTCGTCGGCACCTTCGCCGTCATGTACGTGTTGAACTACAGCCTCGACAACCTTTCGCTCATGGCGCTGACTATCGCGGTGGGCTTCGTCGTCGACGACGCCATCGTCATGATCGAGAACATCGTCCGCCACATGGAGGAGGGCGCCACCCCGATGCAGGCGGCGCTGACCGGCGCGGGCGAGATCGGCTTCACCATCGTCTCCATCAGCATCTCGCTCATCGCCGTGTTCATCCCGCTCTTCCTGATGAGCGGCATCGTCGGCTTGATGTTTCAGGAGTTCGCCGTCACCGTTGCCGTCTCGATCCTGGTCTCGGTCGCCGTTTCCCTCACCCTTACGCCGATGATGTGCGCCCAATTGCTCAAGGAGCATGACGCCGGGCCGGGCCGGGCCGGGCCTCAAGCGCGATCGGCCTCGCATTGGATAAACTGGTCGCCGCCTACGACCGCGGCCTCGTCATCGCGCTCAGGCATCGCCGCGTCACCCTCGGCGTGATGATCGGCACCGTCGCCGCCACCGTGGCGCTGTTCATGATCATCCCGAAGGGCTTCTTTCCGCAGCAGGACACCGGGCTCATTATCGGCATCAGCGAAGCGGCCCAGAACGTTTCGCCCGACGGCATGAAGCAGCGCCAGCGCGCCCTTGTCGAACTCGCCAAGCAGGATCCGACCGTGGCGTCCGCGGTCGGCTACATCGGCCCAGGCGGCCCGACCGTCACCGAGAACAACGGACGCGTCTTTATTACCTTGAAGCCGCAGGGCGAGCGAGACGTCACCGCCGACCAGGTCATCGCCCGCCTCGGCAAAGCGGTGCAGCAGGTGCAAGGCATGAGGCTTTACATGCAAGCCGCCCAGGACATCACTATCGGCGCCCGCTTGTCGAAAACGCAGTATCAATACACCGTCACCGATGTCGACCAGAATGTCCTGGGCCAATCGGCCAGCAAGCTGCTCGCCGCGTTCAAGACGCTCCCGGAACTTACCGGCGTTGCCAGCGATGAGCAGGCGACCGGCCAGACGCTCATGATCGACATCGACCGCAGCGCCGCGTCCCGCTTCGGCATCAATCCGTCGACGGTGGACTCCACCCTCTACGACGCGTTCGGCCAGCGCCATGTCGCCAAGATCTTCACCCGCCTCAATCAGTATTACGTGATCCTCGAAGTCGATCCGTCCTACCAGCTCGGCCCAAAATCCCTGCAACGCATCTACGTGCCCTCGCAGGACGGCGCCCAGGTTCCGCTCAGCCAGATCGCCTCGTTCAAGGCCGAGGTCGCCCCGCTCGCCATCAACCACCAGGGCCAGTTCCCGTCGGTCACGCTCAGCTTCAACTTGGCGCCCGGCGTCTCAATCGGCCAGGCTGTCTCCGCCATTGACCGGACAGTCGCTGGCCTGCATCTCCCTGCGTCCTTGGCGGGCAGTTTCAAAGGCAGCGCGGAAGCCTTCCAGCAATCGCTCAGCAGCACGCCGATCCTGATCCTGGCCGCGCTCTTCGCCGTCTACGTCATTCTCGGCATGCTCTACGAAAGCGTCATCCATCCGCTCACCATCCTCTCCACCTTGCCGGCGACCGGGCTAGGCGCCTTGGCTACGCTGATGCTGTTCGGCATGGACCTCGACGTGATCGGCATCATCGGCATCATCCTCTTGATCGGCATCGTCAAGAAGAACGGCATCATGCTGGTTGATGTCGCGATCCACGGCCAGCGCCAGCGCGGGCTGTCCGCCGAGGACGCCATTCACGAGGCTTGTTTGCTGCGCTTCCGCCCGATCCTGATGACCACCTTGTGCGCGATGCTGGCCGGCATCCCGCTCGCGCTCGGAACCGGCACGGGCTCCGAACTGCGCCAGCCGCTCGGCTACACCATGGTCGGCGGCCTGCTGGTTTCACAGGTGCTGACGCTGTTCACGACACCGGTGGTCTATATCTATATGGACAAGCTGACTGGGTTGCGCCCGGAAAACAGGCGGGCGCCTGCCGTTTCTGGCAAGGGGCAGTCGCTTGAGGGCGTATGATTTGCAGGACTTCCGCATCAAGCGACGGGCATGTGGTTGAGGGGGCGTTGTCAGGGCATCGTTCTCTTACGTGTGGCGGCGCGCAATCAGGGGCGGTTTCCGGCGCGGATTGAATGAGACCGGAGGGAGCGTCCGGCGCAGGCTGTTTGGAATTGGGCCACTTTCGGTGATTACGCTGCGAGCAGGAACCTTCGTTCGAGTAGATCGAGGCCGGCCCGGCCACGTATCTGGCGCTTGAAGCTCTTCAGGCGGTTGATCCGTTTCTCGACGGGGTCGTTGCTCCAGGCTAGCGTCAAGGCAGCGCGCACGGCGTCGTAGTCGGCCGACAAGCATTTCGCAAAGCGCCATAACGGTTGGACGGCGCCGTCCGTTGCATGTCTCAGCCAAAGATCAAAGCGATTGGGGTCACGGTCGCGCACCAAAGCCGTGAATGCCTCTGCGAACCCGACTGCCTCCTCCAGCTCAGGCGCCTGCTGCCGCAGGCCGGCCAGCAACGCCGGTGCTCTTCGCTCCGCTTGTCCACTCGGCGCAGCACGAACCAGGTTGCCGTGCGCGGCGTCAGCACCCGCCGCGACGCTGCGGCCAGCACCGACCGGGACTGCCAGGACTGTTCACGCTTTGGCACGCCGCCTTATGTGCGCCGCAGACGGTCGAGATAGCGGGAAAGGGTGGCGTAGCTGCCCCGGTAGCCCTTCCATCGCAGCTCGCGAAACATCCCGCGGTTGTCCCGGCGGCCACTGTTCCAGTGTCCGAGCACGGCGTTCTGCTACGGGTCAAGCAGGCTGCGCCCGGCGTTCGCGTAACACTTCGTGGCGCAGATTGCGGAACACGCTTGCGCGGCTGATGCCAAGGTGGCGGGCAATCACCTCCGCTGTCCACCCCTCGCCTTTCAGGCGCCAGACCTGCCCATGGATGGCGATGCGCCGCTCCCGGCGCCCTGCCGCCAGCGCCTGGATGCTGGCCTGCGGGACGCTCGGCGGAACGGGAAGCATGCTATTCTCGGCGGCCGCGGCGTCATGACGCCCCTGCTCGGCTGCGCGCAGGTCGGTCGGCAAGCGTTCGCTGATAGCGGCTGTGGACGCGCTTGGACCGTTTGCCGCAAAGCGGACCAGCGCGCCATTGTGGGGCGTGCGTAAAGGTTGATGGCAAGGGCGGGCTGGGCAGGCTCACATACACAGGTTTCGAGCCGGAGGTGAGTCGCATCCGGCAACAAGCACGATGGGCAGGTTCACCTAATCCTATATAGGAACGGCCAAGGCTTGATCATCGAAAGTGGCCCAGAACCCAGTGATTGTGGGTCGGACCCCTTGACCAGCCCCCATCGAGTGATCCGCGCAAAATGTCAGTGCATGGCTGGCCTGGCGGGAGCTGATCCGGTTGGGCCTGAGCTGCTGGGCAGCGTGGCTGATGCCGTTATGACCACCTCTGGGGCTGGTGGCCGATAGCCCAGCGCGGAGTGTGGCCGCACCGTATTGTAGTGCTTACGCCACTGCTCGATCAGGACCTTGGCTTCGGCCAGGCTGTTGAACACCTCGCACCCAAGCAGCTCGTCACGCAGCTTGCCGTTGAAGCTCTCGACGTAGCCGTTTTCCCACGGACTGCCTGGCTCGATAAAGGCTGCCTTTGCACCCACGCCCTTGATCCAATCCTCCACCGCGGTGGCCACGAACTCCGGGCCGTTGTCCAAGCGGACATGCCGGGGATCCCGCGCATGAGGAACAAGTCCGCCAGCACGTCGATGACGTCGGCGGATTTCAGCCTGCGAGCGACCCGGATCGCCAGGCATTCGCGGGTGAACTCGTCCACCACGTTCAGCATGCGGAACTTGCGGCCGTCGCGGGTGCGATCTCCTCCACAAAGTCGTACCCCTCCGCAGCCATTCCAGCCGCTACGCGGCAGGAACCTTGGGCTGCTCCGCCCATACGTGGTTCGGCCGCTCCGGCCGTAACCGCACGCACGAGCCGTCATTCAGCCATAACCGCGCCCGTTTCGGCTGCCGCGGCGGCGCCTTCAGCCCTTCGGCCCGCCAGATCCGCTCCACCCGCTTGTGGTTCGTGTGCCAGCCTTCAGCCCGCAGCAGGGCGGTGATCCGGCGATAGCCGTAGCGGCCATACTGCTGGGCCCGTTCAACAACAGCCTTCGTCAGCGCCGCCTCGTCGTCCGCCGTCCGGCGCCGCTTGCGCTGCGTGGAACGGTGTTGGCCCAGCACCCGGCACGCCACGCGCTCGGAGACCCTCAATGCCGCCGTAACATGGTCCACGGCAGCTCGACGACGCGCAGCGCTCAGAAGTTTCCCGAGGCGGTTTCCTTGAGGACCAGCTTCTCCAGCGTCAGGTCCGATACAGCCCGCCGCAACCGGTTGTTCTCCTGCTCCAGCTGCTTCAGCCGACGCACCTGGTCCAGCTTCAGGCCACCATACTCAGCACGCCAACGATAATACGTGGCCTCCGTCACCCCGATCGCCCGAACGCCCTCCGCCACCGTCTGCCCCTGGCCCACCAGAACCTCGACTTGCCGAAGCTTGGCTACGATCTCCTCCGGCTCGTGGTGCTTCTTTGCCATCTCGACCCCCTGAACTACACCGCCGATCCTCAGCCATCCCCTCATTTCGCCTGAGCATACAATCCGCTGAAATCTGGTGCCTTTGAGACCGCTTGCTCGAACGCTTCCATGAGCGGCAGCAGGCGGTGCTCGGGCATGTTGGGGATGAGCTCGTCGAGCATGCAGCCCGGCCGAAACAGCGAGTGAGTGCGGGTCCGGCTGGTGTTGGACTTGAGCAACCGGTCCAGGCCGAGGCTTTCGCCTACCGCGCCGAGCAGCGTCAGCAGCGCGACCGCGAAGGCGCTGACCAGCAGCAGCCGGTCTCGGCGCATAGGTTCGCCGACGCGGGTGGACGACAGTCCCATGCCGAAGCGCAGATCCTTGGTGTCGCGGAACTGCGGCTCGATGGTCCAGCGGCGGGCATAGTGGTTGACCAGCATCGCCGCCGACGCCTCCGGGTCGCTTGCGGCCAGGCACCAGGGCTCCCTCATCGCCTTGGCATGAACGCACACAACGGCGCCGACCTGCTGCCCCTTGGCCGTCACCCGCGCATCGCACAGCTTGCGCGCCCGGCCGCTCTTGCCCACCCACTCGGCGGCGGGCTTGGACGTGCCGTCGGCATCGGTCACGCGGATGTTGCCGCGGAAGCGGATGACGTAGCCAAAGCCGATCCGGCCCAGAAAGGCGAACAGCTTCTGGTCGCCGAAGCCACGGTCGGCCAGGATCGTCACCCGGCATTGCGGGGGCACCGTCTCGGCCAGGCGGCACAGGCACGCGTCCTCGCAGTCGTTGCGCCGTGTCGCGATCTCCTCTTTCCATACCGTCAGCCATATCAGAGGCGCCGCGCGGCCATGGTCCGTCACCAGGCTCAGCACGAGGGTTGACTGGTCGTCATGGTCGAAGTCGGTCCAGTCCATCGCGACCAGGATGCTGGGCCGGGCGTTGACCTGATGCGGGACCCAGCGGGCGAAGCTGTCCCACACCTCGATGCCGGCGTTGCTTATCGGGCGGTCGACCTGCTTGATCGCATGCTTGGTCACCCAGCCCCGTGCTTGCGCCAGCGCCTGGCCAATCGTCGCCACCGCGAGCGAAGCGCCCGCCATGACGCCAAGCGTGGCACCCGCAAGGGCTTCAACCCGCTTGGCATGCAGGTCGCGACCATAAAGCTCGTCAAGGAAGCCCCGAACATTCGACAGCCGCTTGTCCGGACGCTCCAATTTGACCACCGCCAGACTCCATACCCGCTATCCGCGGTCATACGAAGTCGGCCCGAATCGCGCCTAGTAGAGGGTCAACTCAAATGAGGGGATTCGTGAGCCGCCGATCTCACATAATCGGCGGTGCACTTCTACGGGGGCAGGTCACCACCGGCAGATAATTGCGGTCCGCTACAATTAACGAAGTAGCAGAAGTGACGGAGATCCATTCCTATTTCCTACCAAAAAGAATATTTGATGGAGCGGGGACGAGTACTACAATTGTCCAAGCGGCAGACACAATCTCCTACTGATTGCCAGGAATTCTGACAGAATTGCCGCTGGTAGAGAGCCGTGCCCGGTCGAGTTCGAGCGAATGGATATCTGCGTTGGACAGGTCGAGTTCATCCGCACGCGTGCGCAAGATAGTCCTTATTGAGAGACAGTGTCACCGTTCGGTTATCTCTCATTCCGAGCGCCGGGTGTGAGGACGATACGGCCACCCTTGTGGGCGTCCAGCGTCTCGTGAGCCTTTGCCACCTCGGATAGCGGCATCGTCCTGGCGACCCTGGCGAAGAAAATCCCAGCATCGATCAATGCCGTCAGCCGCAGCCGTGCGTTGTCCCAAATGGCGAGCCCGAGATCGTCCTGGCCGGGCGCGCCACCGAGCGCTTGGATGCCGACCTGCCGGGCGCGCGGAAAAGCGATGATCGTCGTGATCCGGGACCTGTCCGCTACCAGCGCAAGCGACACCTGGCTCGCCAGATCCGGCCTCCTAACAGTGCAAGCGGATTCCGTTTACGGGTGCCGTCGTGGATATGGTGGAAATAGGTTGGCGGCGTAGTTTCTGGCTCCTTCAACGAGCCATTTCCGGCGTTCGAGCGCCGGTGGAGACTACGCCATGGAACAGGATAGCACGACGACGGAAGCGGACGGCACGGCGCTGTTTGCCGGGGAGGCTTGGTTTGACCCGATTGAGGCGGGCACCCGGGAGCGGGTGCGCGGGTTCATCCAGGAGCTGCTGGAGCAGGAGCTGACGGCGGCGCTGGGCCGCGCGCGGCATGAACGGGCGGAAGGCGAACCCGCGGGCTCTTGGCACGGGACGCGGGAGCGCCAGCTGCTGGGCGGAGCTGGCGCAAGGTTCCGCCCGGCGTAGCCGGGTGGAATGCCAGCGGAGGGAGCTTCGGCCCGGTGGGGCTCAGCGTGCCGCGGGCGCGCATGGCGGCCGAGGGTGGAGGCACGCAGGAGTGGCGCAGCGCCACGCTGCCGCGCTACGCCCGGATGACCAAGCAGGTCGAGGCGCTGATCGCCGGCGCCTACCTGTCCGGCACCAACACGCGGCGCGTCAAGCGCGCGCTGGCTGCCCTGTTCGGCGGCGCTGTGGGCAAGAACGTCGTCAGCCGCACTTGGCGCAAGGTCAAGACGGACTGGGATGCCTGGAATGGGCGCGACTTGGCCGGGGAGGACGTGGTGCGGCTCATCCTGGACGGCACCGTCGTGCGCGTGCGGCTGGACCGCAAGGCGACGAACATCTCGCTGCTGGTGGTGCTCGGCGTGCGCCGGGACGGGCAGAAGGTGCTGCTGGCGGTGAAGAGCATGGGTGGAGGCGCTTCAAGGTTCCGACGGCGTAGCCGTTAGAATAGCGCCGGAGGGGGCGAGAGCGAGGCGGCGTGGCGCGGCATCCTGGACGGCCTCATTACCCACGGCCTGCGCACGCCGGAGTTCCTGATCACCGACGGCGGGGCCGGGCTGGAGCGGGCGCTGGCGGCGTTGTGGCCCGACGCGCCGGCTCAGCGCTGCTCGGTTCACAAGCATAGGAATCTCCTGGCTCATGCACCCGACGCGCTGCAAGAGATAGGATATCCCGGCCGGCCTGGGATTGCCCCGGTTCGGATACTGCTGGCGAAGTCGGGCCAGGTTTGGCAGGAGGGTGGGCCTTCCTTGTCCGGCGCGTGAGCGCCGCTGTCCTGGAGGATTTTGATGTCGCTCCGCCCCTCTCTTGCCGGTGCCGTTCCTGCGTCCACGGCCATGGTTGCCCGTGCGGCGTTCCCGCGGGGCAACCCGTATATGCGGTTGCGCGACACCCTGGGGACGGTGTTCACCGACCAGCAGTTCGCTGCGTTGTTCCCCAGCCATGGGCAGCCGGCCGAAGCGCCTTGGCGGCTTGCCTTGGTGACGCTGCTGCAGTTCGCCGAGAACCTGTCCGACCGACGGGCCGCGGACGCCGCCCGGGGCCGGATCGACTGGAAATACCTGCTCGGGCTGGAACTGGCCGACCCCGGCTTCGATGCCTCCGTGCTGAGCGAGTTCCGCAGCCGGCTGATCGAGGGTGGTGCGGAGGCGCTATTGCTCGACACACTGCTGGCGCTGTGCCGCGAGCAGAAGCTGCTGGTGCCGCGCGGGCGGAGTTGCCCAAGGTTCTGCCTGCGTAGCAGGTGGAATGGCAACGGAGGGGGCAGCGCACAGACAGCACGCACGTGCTGGGAGCCGTCCGCTCCCTCAACCGGCTGGGCTGCGCCATTGAAACAATGCGGGCGGCGCTGAACGCCCTGGCCGTCGTCGCCCCTGTCTGGCTCCGCGGGCAGGCCGACCCGGCCTGGACGGACCGCTATGCCAAACCGGCCGACGACTACCACATCCCGCTTGGTGAGGCAGCGCGACGGGCCTGCGCCGAGGGGATCGGGCGTGATGGCCATGCGCTGCTCGCGGCCGTTGCGGCACCGGACACGCCAGCATGGCTGCGCGAGGTGCCCGCAGTCATGCTGCTGCGCCGGGTCTGGATGCAGAACTTCTGCCTGGTGCCGGCCGAGGCAGCTTCTGAGGGAGGCGGCGCCACGGCCAGTGACGCTGTGGTGCGTTGGCGCACTTCGGTGGAGGGCTTCCCGACCTCGTTGCTGATGGTTGCCTCGCCCTACGATCCGGACGTGCATTACGCCAAGAAGCGCAGCATGACCTGGATCGGCTACAAGGTCCATCTGACGGAAACATGCGACGAGGACAGGCCACACCTAATTACCCACGTCGAGACGATGCCTGCGCCGGTGGTGGACCGCGGCGCGCTCCAGCCGATCCACCGGGCACTGGCCGCCAAGGACCTGCTGCCGGGCAAGCACCTGGTGGACGCCGGTTACGTGGACGCGGACCAGTTGGTGGTCAGCGCGCGCGACCACGGCGTCGACCTGATCGGGACTGTGCCCAAAGACAACCAGTGGCAAGCCAGGACCGAGGGGGCCTTCACCGTCCAGGACTTCACGCTCGATTGGGACAAGCAATTCGCGACTTGCCCGGCTGGGCACACCAGCCAAAGCTGGACCGCCGACGCCAACCAGGGACGGACGGTGATGCGCATCCGTTTCTCAACCACCGACTGCAAAGTGTGCGCGCTCAAGCCGCGCTGCACCCGCGCGCCCCGTCGCCTGCTCACGCCGCGGCGGCGCGAGGAACATGTTGCGCTGGAAGCCGCCCGGGCGCGTGAGGCTGAACGGCCGTTCGCTGACGAATATCGCCGCCGTGCTGGCATCGAGGGCACGCTGTCACTGGGCACCCGCACCATGCACCTCCGCCGGTCCCGCTACATCGGACTTGCAAAAACTCACCTTCAGCATGTGCTCACGGCCGCCGCCACGAACCTCGACCGCCTCAGTGATTGGCTTGCCGGGACGTCACGCGAACAAACCCGTCAATCTGCCTTCGTCAGGCTCATGGACATGCCAGCCACAGCCTAACGACTTCGCCAGCAGTATCCGAACCGGGGCAATCCCAGGACAGCAGCAATCGGCGGAGGGCGTAGGTCCACACGGGCCGGCGTCGCGTCGCAGGCGTCAGGCGTGCTCGAAGTAGCGGTAGAGCGGGCGTCCGTCCGGGCGCAGGGCGGGCTTGGCGCTGTCGCGGAACATCACGGGGCTGCCTTCGTGGGTGACGAAGCGGTAGGCGCCGGACTGCTCCATCAGGTCCTGCATCTTCTGATACATGGCGCCGCGCTTCTCCTTGTCGGTCTCGCTGGTGGCGGCCTTGTTCAGCTTGTTGAATTCGGGGCTGGAGAAGCGCTCCCAGTTCCACTTGCCGATCTGGTCCGTGGTGAACCATTGGGTGGCGTAGTAGGGGTCCGGCAGCATGGAGAAGCGGTTGACGATCAGTTGGATGCGCTTCCAGCGATCGCCCTCTTTCTCCATGCCCATGGTCCAGAACGAGCCGGAATCCTGCACGTTGACCTGGGCGGCGATGCCGATCTGGGCGAGTTGGGCCTGAATTACTTCGGCAATGGTTTTCCAGGTCGAGGCGTTCAGGGTGTCGATGGTGATCGTGCCTTGCGGGCCGCCGGCTTTCTGCAGATAAGCACGGGCCTTGTCGAGGTCGCCCTCGGGCGGCACGATGGCTTTCGGGCGGTGGCCGAGCAGGCCTGGGGCGACCAGGCCGGTCGCGGGCTTGGCCTGGCCGAAATAGGCGGCGTCCATGATCTGCGGCAGGTTGATCGCGTACTGGATCGCCTTGCGCATGTTCTCGTCCTTGAGCGCCGGGTTGTCCATGTTCATGCCAACCCAGACGTAATACAGCGACGGGAAGCGTTCGACCTTGGTTTTTGCGGGCGGGCTGGCTTCCAGGTCCTTCACCGAGGCGAGGCTGATGCCGGTGAAGTTGAGGTCCCCGGCCTGGTAGGCGATCTCGGCGGTTTTCACGTCGTCCATCGGGTAGATGCGGATTTCGTCGAAGCCTGGCGCCGTGCCGTGCCAATCCGGGTTGCGGAGCAGCTTGACGTATTGGCCGGGCTTCCACTCGCCCAGCACGTAGGGGCCGGAGCAGGCTGGCGCCTTCATGCCGAAGTCGCCGCCGTCCGGCTTGACTGCCAGGACCGCCTTCTTTGAGACGATGTGGCCGACGCCGTAGGGAAGCGCCACGATGTCCAGCGGCTCGAAGGGGATTCCAGCACGATCACGCCGGAGTACTTGCCGGTCACCTCGACATGGTCGAGCGGGCCCCAGTCGCCTTTGACCGGGCTGTCGTGCTGGATGACGCGCTCGAAGGAGAACTTCACGTCGTCGGCGGTCATCTCGCCGTGGCCGCCGGTGAACATGATGCCGGGCTTGAGCTTGAAGCGGATGTGGGTCGGGTCGGTCTGTTCCAGCTCCTCGGCGGCTTGCAGCTTGGTTTCCCATTGCGTGCCGGGCTTGTAGTGCGACAGCTTGGAATAGAGGCAGTTCATGACGTCGACGTTATAGGCGTTCTGGTAGAAGCCGGGGTCGAGCTTGTCGATGTCGGCATAGGAACGGGCGTTCAGGATCTTGCCGGTCTGGGTCCAGACGGCGGTGGTGATCGGCATCGCCGTTGCCGCCAGGCCGGCGGCTGCCATGCCTTGCAGGACGCTGCGCCGGCTTGCGTCAGGCGACATGCTCACGCCGGGTTCTCCTCTGATGTGCGCGTCCGTCACGGAAACGTTAGGCGCTTCTATTCGCGTTAGGAAGTGTTCGTGCGTCTCAAACGAGGCGGCGCGCGATCGTCTCGTCCCAGCTTTGCTCATAGGCCAGCGTGTCGCCCTCCCAGGCTTCCAGCTTCGCCTCGATATGGAAGGCCTCGGCAGTGGCCGTGAGCCGTGTCTGGGTGAGGGAGCGGACTTGCCAGTCGGCGCGGGACAGCCCGAAGGTCCAGCGCGTTTCGCCGTAGACCGAGCGGTAGTCCTTGCCCGCGAAGCCGTACGTCTCGCCGCCGCGCATGGTGACGGTGAGGTCGTTGCCGGGGATGCGGTAGACGCCGCTGTCGTCGGTGATCTCGACCCGCGTCGTGCCGTGGCCGAGGCTTTGCACGACCGTCCAGGAATGCGTCTCGGGCGCCAGCACTTCGGTTTCCAGCGGCGGCGCGAGCCTGGCCTCGCCGAAAGGGGGGAGTTCGGCGTCGGCCTTGCTCGGCGTGCGGACCGGCAACTCGAGCAGGCAATCCGCCGGGCTGATCGTGAGCGTAGCCGGCTCCGGCGCGGGCCAGGCGAGGGGGACATAGTTGGTAGAGATGGACAGGCGGATGCGGTGGCCGGCGCGGAAATGCTGGGCCACATGCTTAAACGGCACGCGCACGGTGTAGCGCCGGCCCGGCGCCAGCGGCTCGGGGCGCTCGTGGCTTTCCCGGTGGGTGAGGTTGAGCAGGCCGTAGGAGACGCGCGTCGCGGCGCCGTCGGGGGAAACGTCGCTGAGGCGGACGGCGACGAGGGCGACCGGGCGGTCGCTGGAAAAGGCGAGATCGAGCGCGGCGTCGCCGGCGATCTCCAGCGCTGAGTCGAGCGGCGGCGTGTCGAACACCAGGCTGCCGGCGTCGTCGGCGCGCTGATCGACCGGCTGGTCGCCGGGGGCGGCGTAGGAACACCATTTGCCGCCGGCGAGGCCAACCGTGAGCGGCGAGTTCAGGACGAGCGGGGGTTGTGCGCCTCTCGCCGGCGTTTCGGCGAGTCTGCCGCCGCTGGCGAGGCGGAGGCGGCGGGGTTCAATGTTGGGCGAGGGCCAGGATGGCTCCGCGATCCAGCGGCCGGCGCGGCTTTCATACATGCTTTGCGGCCATGCTTTGCGGCTCGGCGTGGTCCTGCATGAAGAGGCGCAGTTGCGGCTCGTCCATGATGCCGGTGTCGCGGCGCTTCAGCCAATGGTCCCACCAGCGGATCTGTTCGCCGAGGAAGTCGATCGCCGGATGCGGCTTGCCGATGTGCGGGTAGGTATGCGCCCAAGGCCCGACCAGGCCCTTGCGCGGCACGGTAAGGTTCTGCATCAAGCGGAATACGGTACGGCAGTAGCCGTCGGCCCAGCCGCCGACGGCGTAGACCGGGACCTGGATGGCGGCGTAGTCCTCGCAGACCGATCCGTGTTGCCAGAAGGCGTCGCGGGTCTGGTGTTCGAGCCAGTTCTTGAGCCACAGGCCGCTGCCTTGGAGGCGTTTCAGCCACTCCTCGCGCCAGCGCCCGCCCACATGGCGCGGGTCGGGCGGCAGGGTGTTGCGCCCGAACATGATCGATGCCCAGGACAGTTGCTCGAACAGCATCGTGCCGCCCATATAGTGCACGTCGTCGGCGTAGCGGTCGTCGGTGGAGCAGCAGGTGACGATAGCCTTCAGCGCGGGCGGGCGCAGGGCGGCGATTTGCAAGGCGTTGAACCCGCCCCAGGAGATGCCGATCATGCCGACGTGGCCGTCGCACCAGGGCTGTGCTGCGATCCAGGCGATGGCGTCCGCACCGTCCTGCAGCTCTTGCGCGGTGTATTCATCGAGCATCAGGCCCTCAGACTCGCCGGCGCCGCGCAAGTCGAGCCGGATATAGGCGTAGCCGTGGCCGGCCACGAAGGGGGCGGCGCCGCGGTCGCGGGCGTAGGTCAGGTCGTTCTTGCGGTAGGGGAGGTATTCGAACACGGCGGGAACGGGGTTGCGGTCCGCGTTTTGCGGCATCCAGATGCGGGCGGCGAGGCGGCAACCGTCGGGCATGGGCGCCTCAACGTGCTCCCATTCGCGGACGGGATAGGGGAGGTCGTGGATGATGGCCATGGCTGAGGCGCTCCTGTTCTGTTCTAAGCAGGCTTGCGTGGCTTGTGCCACGCAAGCCTGCTTAGAAACCTTTGAGGACGCATCATTTTACCGGCAGCGTGCCGGCACGCCCTGCCGAATGATGCTGAGGCTGCCGGTCAACGCCGGCCCGGCGCCTGGCCGACCAGCCCGCGCGGACGGAGCACGAGCGTGCCGGATAGGACAACCCCGATCGCCACGAGCTGCAGCGCCGCCGCACGGGCCTGCATGTCCGGCGGAAACAGCGCGGTTGCCGCCGCGCCCGAGGCGCTCCACAAGGCCCAGACCACGAGCGCGCCCAGGATGGCGCCCGCGTTGCTGCCGGAGCCGCCGATGACCAGCATGGTCCAGACCTGGAAGGTGAGCGCCGGCAGGTAGTCGTTGGGCGCGATGAAGCCGATGGCGTGGGCCTGCATCGCACCGCCCAGGCCCATGATGGCGCCGCCCAGGCCAAACGCCTGCAGGCGGAAGCCGCTCACGTTCTTGCCGAGCGCGGCCACCGCCATCTCGTCGTCGCGGATGCCTCGCAGCACCCGGCCCCAGGGACTCCGCGCTAGCCGCTCCAGGCCCGTGTAGACACTGGCCGTGACAAGCGCCGCAAGTCCCAGATCCGCCAGGCCAAGCAGCGCCGGGTGCGTCGCAAGCCTGGCAAATGGGCGCGGGATGAAGCCAATGCCGAACGGGCCGCCCGTGACCGCCTGCTGGTTGAGGCAGAACAACTGCACCGTTACCGCGACGCCGAACGTCGTGATGGCAAGGTAGTCGGCACGGAGCCGCAACGTGAGTGCGCCCACGAACGCGGATGCGGCAGCGGACGCAGCCATCGCGCCCAGCCAGCCGGCCGCGACCGGCAGGCCAAAGCCGCCGAGGTGCGCGCCGGGCGGGGTGGTCAGGATGGCCGACGTATAGGCGCCGATCGCCACGAAGCCCGCGATGCCGACGTTGAACAGCCCGGTCTGGCCCCACTGCACGTTGAGGCCAAGGCAGATCACCGCGTAGGTCAGCGCCGTGGCGCCGAAGAAGGCGGCGTAGCCCAGCAGGTCCAGCATCATCGCAGCGTGCCGAACAGGCCGCTGGGGCGGACGAGCAGCACCGCGATCAGGATCGCGAATGCCATTGCGCCGCGCCACTGCGCACCGATGAACGTCACCGCCGCGGCTTCCGACAGGCCAACGATCAAGCCGCCCAGCACTGCGCCCGGCACGGAGCCGATCCCGCCCACGATGGCGGCAGCGAACAAGGGCAGCAGCAGGTCGAAGCCCATCGAGGGCCGGATTTGCACCAGCAGCCCGGCCGCGACGCCCGATGCCGCGGCGAGCGCCCCGCCGATCAGCCACGTGGCCCGGATCACCGCCTCGACGTCGATGCCGTTCACCCGGGCAAGGCTCGCGTTTTCGGCGGTCGCGCGCATGGCGCGGCCCATCCGCGTGCGGGTGAGCAGGACATGCGTGCCGGCCACCAGCAAGGCTGCGGCGGCGACCGTCGCCGCCTGGTTCGGCGTCACGCGCACGCCGATCCCGAGCGGCTTGGCGATTTGCAAGGCGCGGGTGAAATAGGCCGGGCGGGAGGTGAAGACGGCTTCGATCAGGCTGCGCAGCGCGAGCGAGGCGCCGAAGCTGGCCATGATGGCGACGATGCCCTCCCCGGTTTGGCGCAGGCGGCGGAACAGCGCGCGGTCGAGCGCCAGCGCCAGCCCGCCGGTCAGCAGCATGGCGGCGAGGCCGGCCGCCAGGATCGGCCAGGTGAACGAGAACGGGCCGATCGGCGTGGCCGGCTGGCCCGCCGCGAAACCCAGCACGCCGGCGCCGATCAGGGTGAAGTAGGCTCCCCAGGAGATGAACTCGCCGTGAGCGAAGTTGGCGAAGCGCAAGATGGAGTAGGTCAGGGTGACGCCGACGGCGCCAAGCCCGATAACCGCGCCCGAAACAACGCCGTCGACGATGAACTGTGGGCCCATGCCGGCCTAAGCAGACATTCGTGGCTTGTGCCACGAATGTCTGCTTAATCGCCTTTGAAGACGCATCATTTTTCGCGTCGTGACGGCGAGCCGTCCCGCGAGATGATGCTTAGTGCTTCGACACATTCAGGAGATACAGCATGAGTCGAAGCACTCGCCTTATTTGGTGGGCTGATTCAGCTAACACGCTGAAGCGTCCGTTAGCATCAGACCACTAGTTGCGCGGCGCCGTCACGGCGCCGAAGTAGAGTTCGGCGATGTGGGGGTCTTTAGCCATGGGGGCGGCCGGACCCTCATGGCGGTTACGGCCCTCAACCATCACCAAGGCGCGGTCGGCAACGGCCAGGGCGGCGCGCACGTTCTGCTCCACCAGCACGATGCCGACCCCGGCGCCGCGGATGGCGGAGAGCCGGGCGAACACCTCGTCCACCAGCTTGGGCGACAGCCCGGCTGAAGGCTCGTCGAGCAGCAGCACGCGCGGCGACGCCACCAGGGCACGCGCCACCGCCAGCATCTGCCGCTGACCGCCGGACAAACGTCCGGCCAGCAGCGCCCGCTGGCGCGCGAGGTCGGGGAAGGCGTCGTAGGCGGCGGCAATCTGGCCGGATGCGGCGCGGGCATCGGGCAATTGGTCGCCGGCGATCCGCAGGTTGTCCGCGACGGTCAAGGCGCCGAAGATGTTCTCCGTCTGCGGCACGAAGGCCAATCCCGCCGCCAGGCGCTTGTGCGCCGGCCGGCAGGTGATGTCCTCGCTCCCCAGCCGCACCGTGCCGCCCCAGACCGGCACGAGACCGGCGATGGCCTTGATGAAGGTGCTTTTGCCCGCGCCGTTCGGCCCCAGCACGGCCAGGATCTCGCCTTTTTCCAGACGAAGCCATGCGTCGTCGACGATGGCGAGGCCGGGTTCGTAGCCGGCGACGATGGCCTCGGCCGCGAGCAGCGGCGGCGTCTGGTTCATGCCGGGGCGGCGCCAAGATAGGCGTCGATCACCAGCGGGTTGCGCGCGACGGTATCGGGCGTGCCTTGGGCCAGCAACCTGCCTCGCGCCATGACCAGCACCCGCGAGCAGAGCCGCGCCACCATGTCGAGATTGTGCTCGATCAGCAGCACCGTGATCCCCTGCCCGCGTATGGCGGCGATCCGCTCGATGATCAGGTTGAGCAGCGCCGGATTGACGCCCGCTGCCGGCTCGTCGAGCAGCAGCAAGCGCGGGGCGCCCATCAGCACGCGGGCGAGTTCGAGCAGCTTGCGCTGACCGCCCGACAACACGGAGGCGGGCTGGCTTGCGAGCGGCGCCAGGGTGACGAAGTCAAGCAGCGCCATCGCCTTCTCACGGACCTCGCGCTCCTGCCTGCGGACGAGGCCGGGCGTGAGCCAGTTCGGCAGCATCGCCTCGCCGCGCTGGCCATGGGCGGCGAGCATGACGTTCTCGGCCACGCTCATGGTGGGGAAAGGGCGGGGGATCTGGAACGTTCGGCCGAGGCCGAGCTTGGCGCGCATGTGCGCCGGCGTTGCCTCGATCGCACGTCCGCTCAACTCGATGCTGCCGCTTGAGGGGCGCAGGCTGCCGGCCAGGCAATCGAACATCGTAGTCTTGCCTGCGCCGTTGGGGCCGATCAGGCCGACGATCTCGCCCGGCATCACGTCGAACGAGAAACCGTCCACGGCGGCCACCCCGCCGAAGCGCTTGACCACCGACCTGGCGCGTAGGACGGGCGCCGGGCCGCCGGCGGGCGCCGTGAGCATATCTTGACCTCCGCTGCGACGCGGCACCTTATGTGATCCCGAGACCAGGAACAAGGAAAGCGCCGCGTGTCCGACGACGGATTCGAGTTGTTCGACCTGCGGGTCGACGTGGTCGTGCCCGATGGCGTTGCGGTCTACTGCGGCGCCAAGCCGGGCGACTATTTCGAGCTGCGCGGCGAGATGCTGACGTTGCCGCCGGGCCAGGGAATTTCCATCTACTCGCTGGCCGCCGTGCTGCCGCTGCTCGCGGCCAAGCAGCGGTCTAACGATGCGAACGATTGGATGGCCAGTGACGCCGAGGTTGCCTGCCCGGACCCGCATTGCGGCACCCGGCTGCGCATCAGCCGGCTCGGGAAGCGCCGGTTCAGCCACGCGGCCACGACCGCCGTCCCGCTCGCGCGCCGCGATGATTGAACAGGCCGAACTCCAACCCGGCTACGCGGTCTCCCGCGTGATCCGCGGCAACTGGCAGCTTGCCGGCGGGCATGGCGCGATCGATCGGGAGGCAGCGCTGGACGCGTTGCAGGCGGCGTTCGACGCCGGGCTGACGACGTTCGACTGCGCGGATATCTACACCGGCGTGGAGACCCTGATCGGGGCGTTCCGTGCGAGGCTGGTGGACCGGCGCGGCCGAGAGGCGGCGCAGGCCCTCAAGGTCCATACCAAGCTCGTGCCGGACCTGGATCGGCTTGGCAGCCTGTCGAAGCCATCTGTCGAGTCGATCATCGACGAGTCGTTGCGGCGGCTTCAGGTGGAGCAGCTAGACTTGGTGCAGTTCCACTGGTGGGATTACGGCGTGCCGGGCCATTGGGAGGTGTGGCGCTGGCTGAGCGAGATGATGGACAGCGGCAAAATCCGGTATTTTGGCGGCACAAACTTCGACACGCCGCATACCGAGGCGATTCTACATACGCCGTTGCGGCTGCTTTCGATGCAGACGCAGTACTCGCTGTTGGACAATCGTCCAGAGAACGGGCTTGCAGCGCTATGCGAGCAGAACGGCGTGGCGTTGCTATGCTACGGCACATTGGCAGGCGGGTTCCTGGGCGACCGGTGGCTGGGCCAGCCTGAGCCCGAAGAACCGCTCGAGAACCGGTCGTTAACCAAATACAAGCTGATCATCGACGATTTCGGCGGCTGGCCCTTGTTCCAGGAGTTGCTGCGCGCCTGCCGCGTCATCGCCGACCGACACGGGACCGATATCGCGACCGTTGCCAGCGGCAGCGTGCTGAACTGCCCCGGCGTTGCGGCCGTGATCGTCGGCGGGCGTAACACCGCCCATGCGGACGCGAACGCCGCCATCGCCAGCTTTCAGCTCACGGAGCAGGACCGGGACGAGATGGATGCGGTGCTGGCCCAGCGGACCGGGCCGCTCGGCGATGCTTATTCGCTCGAGCGCGACCGTGCCGGGCGGCACGGGGCAGTCATGAAATACAACCTGAACTCCGCGTAGGCATATTTGAAGGCGCGTCATTCTTCCTGCTGTGACGGCGCGCCGTCCCGCGAGATGATGCTTAGGGGCAGCATTGGCAGGGCGTGCCTCGGTATGGCGGTCAACCTGCCCAGGAAAACGAAGGATCAATCGCGATGCCAACGTTCACGTTTGCCAAGGCGGCCCTACTCGCGGTGGCGGGCGCGGCCGGATTGTGCGCGCCGGGCGCCAGCGCCGCCGGTTGCACGATCCCGGTCGGCGTCGTGTTCGAGCTTACCGGGCCGGCGGGAGAATACGGGGTGGCCGGGGCGAAGTCGGTGGAGATGGCGTTCCGCGACCTCAACGCCGCCGGCGGGGCGCAGGGCTGCAGCCTTGTTACCGACACGCGCGACTCGCACAGTACGGCGACCATTGCCGTCGATGCGGCCCGGCAATTGGCGCAGGTGCAGCATGTGCCGGTGATCATCGGCGGGATCACCTCGTCGGTGACGGTCCCGATCCTCACCGCGGTGACGGCGCCTGCGAAGATCGTGCAAGTATCGCCTGCCGCATCGTCGCCGACGCTGACCGAGCTTGGCCAGAAGGGCGTCACCAACGGCATTTTCTTCCGCACCATCACGTCGGACGCGCTGCAGGGGGTGGCAGCAGCGCAGTATGCCGTCGACAAGGGGCTGAAAAAGATCGCGATCATCGCCGTCAACAACGATTTCGGCGTTAATTTGGCGCAGGAGTTCGCCGTCGCGTACCGGGCGCTTGGCGGCGTGACCGTGTCCACCACGCGCTACAACGAGCGGCAGCCTAGCTATGATTCCGAGGCATCCGCCGCCCTGCAAGGCGATCCGGACGCGCTTTACCTGATCTCGACCCCCGTTGACGGCGCGACCATTGCCCGCGCCTGGATCGGCGTCGGCGGGCCGCAGAAATTCCTGCTGAACGACGGCATGAACAGCCAGGACTTCATCGCTAGCGTCGGCGCGCAGTACCTGAACGGCGCCTACGGCACCTCGTCTGGCACCACGCCCACCGCCTCCACGCGCTATTTCGACGCCAACTATGAAGCGTTCTCGGGGCTTGACCCGGCTACTCCGGCGGCCGACCGGTCCTACGACGCCGCCGCCATCGTCGGCCTTGCCATTGCCGCCGCAGGCTCCAGGGAGCCGCTCGCGATCCGCGACGAGATCAGGAAGGTGACAAGCGCCGAGGGCACGCCCGTGGGCGCCGGCAAGGGGGCGTTCGCCAAGGCGCTGGCCTTGCTCAAGGACGGCAAGAAAATCCGGTACGAGGGCGTGATCGGGCCGGTCAGGTTCGACCAGTACGGGGACATCACCGGCCCGTTCCGTTTATGGAAAATCACGGACGGCAAGGTTGAGACGACGGGGGAGATGAGCACCGAGGCGGTGAACGAGCTCAAGACGAAGGTCGATGGTAAATGAGCAGCTTATGACGCCGCCGCTGCCTCGAGTCGAGTTGGCGCCCGGCTTCGAGATCAGCCGCATCGTCACCGGGCTTTGGCAGGTCGCCGACCAGGAGCGCGGCGGCGCCGCGATCGACCCGGAGCAGGGCGCCGATGCGTTGGCCGCCTATGCCGAGGCGGGCTTCGACGCCTTCGACATGGCCGACCATTACGGCAGCGCCGAACTGATCGCCGGACGACTGCTCGCGCGTTACGGCCAGCCGTCCGCCGACCGGCCCAAGGCGCTTACCAAATGGTGCCCGGCACCGGGCGCGATGACCTCCGACATTGTCCGGGCCGGCGTCGAGCGGGCGCGGACGCGGCTCGGTGTCGGGCGCATCGATCTCATGCAGTTCCATTGGTGGACGTTCGAGCACCTCGCCTACCTTGATGCGATGCAGGAACTCGCAAACCTGCGCCACGAGGGTCTGATCTCCCATCTCGGGGTTACGAACTGCGACACCGCCCACCTGCGTCTGCTGACCTTCCACGGCATCCCGTTGCTCACGAACCAGGTCTCGTTCTCCCTGCTTGACCGGCGGGCGGCGGGCGAGATGAGCCGGTTCTGCCTGGCGCACGGGACCAAGCTGCTGGCGTATGGCACGCTCGCGGGCGGCCTGCTGTCGGAACGTTGGCTCGGCGTGCCGGAGCCAAGGCCCGGCGCGATCGCCGATTGGAGCAAGAGCAAGTACAAGCGCTTCATCGACGTCATCGGCGGCTGGCCGGTGTTTCAGGCTATCCTCCAGGCCGCCGCGCGGGTGGCCCGGCGGCACGGCGTCTCGATCGCCAACGTCGCGACCCGCTGGGTGCTGGACCACCCGGCGGTTGCGGGCGTGATCGTCGGGGCGAGGCTCGGCGAGAACGAGCACCGCGGGGATAACCTGCGCACGTTCGCCTTCGCCCTCGACGCGGACGACTACGCGGCGATTGACGACGCCCTTGCCGAAGCGAAGGCGGTTCCGGGCGATTGCGGCGACGAATACCGCCGCCCGCCGTTCCTCACCGCTTCGGGCGACCTCACGCATCATCTCGCATCCGTTCCGACATATTTCGAGGCGGCGCCCGCGGCAGGCCGTCCCGGGCGGCTGCTGGTCAATTCGGGCAGCGTTTGGGAGGCGGTCGCCGGCTATTCCCGCGCGGTCCGGACCGGCAACCAGGTCATGGTCAGCGGCACCACAGCAACCCACGGGAGCGGCCAAGCCGTCTGCCCCGGCGATGCGGGTGGGCAGGCAACCTTCATCCTCGACAAGATCGCGGCCAGCTTGGCGGCACTCGGGGCCACGATGGCGGACGTGGTCAGGACTCGGATTTACCTCGCCGATGCCGATGATTGGGAGGCCGTATCGCGGGCGCATGGCCGTGCGTTCGGCAATGTGCGGCCTGCCAACACGCTTGTCGAGGTTGGGCGGCTCGTGGGGGACTACCGGGTTGAGATCGAGGCTGACGCCGTCGTGAATGATTCCGGGCGAGCATTGGCAGATGACTGACGAGCGGCTGCGGCGGACCCGCGACGTTCTGCTGGAGATTGGCGCGGATTGGGCCGTTCTGACCAATGCCGACAGCATCGCCTACGCAATTGGCCACAGCGCGCCGATCGAGGCTGGGCCGTCGCCTTTCGCCGCCGGGCCGCTTGTCGGGATCGTCGGCGCGAGGGGCGGGGCCGGGTTGCTCCTGCCCGATGACGATGCCGCTGAGACGCAGGACGTGGTGGTTGCCCGCTATGCCGCCTATGGCGCGGGGCAGGCCGGGCCGCCGTATGCCTCCTACCGGGCGGCCTTGAGCGGGCTTATCGCGCGCCTGCATGTCGGCGGCACGCTCGCCACCGAACCGGAAAGCTGCACGGCCCTGATTGCTGACATTCTGCCCGCCGGCGCCCGCGTGCCGCTCGCGCCGGCCTTTCGCCGCGCAAGGGCGATCAAGACGGGCGCCGAATTCACTGCTCTGCGCCGATGTGCCGCCGTCGCGGCCGCGGGACAACGCGCGCTGTCCGGCGCGCTGGTCGCCGGGCGCACGGAGCTCGACATCTTCGCCGACCTGCGCCGTGCCATGGAGGCGGAAGCGGGCGAACGCATCGCCGTCGCCGGGGACCTGCTTTCCGGCCCGGGGCGCACCGCTGCCGTTGGCGGCTGGCCCGGTCCGCGCGTGATCCGGCCCGGCGACGCCGTCCTCGCCGACCTCGGGCCTCGCGTTGGCGGATACTGGGGTGATTCCTGTGCCACGACGGTGCTGGGCAAGGCCTCGCGCGATCAGCTGCGCCTGTTCCAGGCCGCGCAGGCCGGGCTGGACCACGCGCTTGAAATCCTCCGGCCGGGCATCGCCGCCGCCGAACTGCACCGGCAAGTCCGCAGCCGCGTGCGGCAGCATGGTTTCGACTATCCCCACCACACGGGCCACTCCATCGGCGCCGCCGTGCATGAGCATCCACGCCTGTGCGACGACGAGACCATGACCGTTCAAGCCGGCATGGTCCTGATGGTCGAGCCCGGCGCTTACCATCCCGAGATCGGCGGCGCGCGCACGGAATGGATGCTGCGCGTGACCGCGGCCGGCTGCGAACCGATGTGCCCGTTCCCGCTCCTGCCGGATACGCGATAGCGGTTCAGCCAGTGGTGCGGGCGGCGCTGGACCAGTAGTGCTGGGCATAGTGGGCGTGGCAGGCGTTGCGGAGGGCGTCCGCGGCGATGGTGCGCCCGGCCATGCGCTCCGGCAATAACGGGGCGATGGCTTGGGTGCGGGCAGGGTCGAGGATCAGGTCGCACAGGGCTTCGCCGAAGGCCGGGGCGGTCGAGAGGCCGCCGACGTTGCAACCGCCGATCACGTAGAAGCCAGGCAGTTCGGGCACGGGGCCGATGAGGTGCTCGTCGTCGAACGTCATGGTCGGCAGGCCAGCGCGGACGAGGGCCGTCTTCGCGCCCTGGAACACTGGGAACTCGTCGGCCACCTGAGCCGCCAACCGCTGCAGCACCGTCGCGTCGAGCGGCACGTCGGCCACGTCATCCGGGGGATCGTCGAACAGCATCGGGTCGGTTTCGTAGCCGCCGAGCATGAGGCCGCCGTCGCAGGGGCGGACGTAGACGTTGGCGTCCAGGACGCGCGTGATCGGCTGGAGGGGGTCGGCATGATCCAGCGGTTCGGTGATCAGCAATTGGTGGCGGACGGCCAGCATCGGCAGGTCGCGGGCCGGCTTCGTGATGCCCCGGAGCCAGGCGCCGGCGGCATCCACCACGATCCTCGCCCGGATCGTGCCGTCGCCCGTACGCACGCCGGCAACAGCGCCAGCCTCCACGACAATCTCTTGCACGTCCGTGTCGGGCAGCAAGGCGCAGCCGAGCCGCGCGGCGGCTGTGGCATAGCCTTGGGTGAGCCGGGCCGGGTCGAGGTAGACATCGGCGGGATAGTAGGTGATCGCCTCGGCGCGTCGGGGTTGCAGGAACGGCATCAGCGTTTGCGCCTGCGCCCGGCTGATCCGCTGCACGTCCACGCCGTAGGCCTGCCCGCGGGCGACCTCCGTCTCCAGTTGCGCGGCCAGCCGGACGCTGGTTGCCACTTTCAAGCTGCCGGACCGCTGCATGCCGATGTCGATGCCGGTGTCCTCGGCGAAGCTCAGCAGCTTTTCCACGCCGCGGACCGCGAGCCGGGTCATCAACTCCGTGGGGCGCAGGACGGCGCTGAGGCCGGCGGCCCGTGGCGACGTCTGGCTGCCGATCGCGTGCCGGTCGAGCAACGCTGTCCGCAGCCCGGCGCGGCTGAGGTGCCAGGCGGTGCTGCCGCCGAGCGCGCCGGACCCGATCACCACGGCATCGAACTGCTGCGTCACTGAAAGCCTCTAAACCACTTGACCGAGCGTGACATCCTAGGATCGTATCGTCCGAGCGTCGAGGGATGGGCGGTTGGGCATTCTGGCAGGCAAGGTTGTGCTGATCACCGGCGGCGGCTCCGGGATCGGCGCTGCCGGCGCGCGGCTGGCGAAACGGGACGGCGCCCGCGTGATCGTCGCCGACATCGCCTTGGATGCTGCCCGGGCTGTGGCAGAGGACATCGGCGCCGAAGCGGCGGTCGTGGACGTGCGCGACGGCGCGTCGGTGCAGGCCCTGATGGCGCATGGCGTGGGGCTTTATGGCAGGATCGACGCGGTGTTCCATACCGCCATGAGCGTCCCGCTGGTCAACAAGCAGGATCGCCGGGTGACGGAGCTGCCCGATGCGGTCTGGGGGGCAATCATCGACCTGGTGCTGACGGGGACGTTCCTGGTTTGCAAATATGCGGCGCGGCAGATGCTGCGGCAGGCTGGAGGCGGCAGCCTGGTGCTGACGGCAACGGCGGATGCGCTGATCGGCCAGGCGGGGCTCGACGCCTACACGGCGGCGAAGGGCGGGGTGGTGGCGATGACGCGCTCGATGGCTGCCGGGCTGTCGCCGGATGGCGTGCGGGTCAACGCGATCTGCCCCGGCTTCGTCGATACGCCGCACCAGCGCGAGTTCCTCGACGACCCGGCTTCGCGCGCCAAGATCGAGGCGATGCACCTGCTGCCGATCCTCTCGGCCGAGGAGGCGGCGGAACTTGCGATCTTCCTGGCCTCCGACCGGGCGCGCGGCTTGACGGGCGGCATCCACGCCTGCGACGGCGGCTATGGCGCGTTCAAGGGTCGGATGGACGTGACGGAGGTGTTCGCCCGTGCGGACCGGTAACGATAAGGAGATTTCCATGCTGCGCCGCACCGTGCTCGCTTCGCTTCCCGTGGCCGCGCTGTCATGGCCGATGGCGGGACGCGCCGCGTCCATCGCCGGGCAGACGCTCAGCGTGCTGCTCCCGCCCTGGGGCACGCTGCCGAAGGACATGACCGACCAGTTCCAGCAGGAAACCGGGGTCAAGCTCGAGCTGCAAACGCTGGGATGGGACGAGATCCATACCAAGATCGTGACGTCCATGCTCGCCGGCACGGCGCCGGCGGACGTGACGGAGGTGGATTGGTCCTGGGTCGGCCAGTTCGGCGCCGCCGAATGGTATGCCGACCTGACCGGCTTGATCGACAAGGCGGTCATCGCCGACATCCCGACGGCGCGCAGCTTTGCTTACGACGGCAAGTTGCTGGCCGTGCCCTACAACAACGATTTCCGCATCCTGATCTACAACACCGAAATGTTCGGGAAGGCGGGCATCAAGTCGGCGCCGAAGACGATCGAGCAACTGACCGAGGACGCACGGCGCTTGAAGGCGAACGGCGTGGTCGAGTATCCGATCGCGCTGCCGTTCTCGGTCAGCGAGGGGGTGTCCACCGCCTGGTACCTGCTGACGAAGGCGTTCGGCGGCGAGGTGTTCGGGGCAGGGTACAAGCCGGCGTTCACCGCGCCGGACTCGGCCGGGCACAAGGCGCTGGCGTGGGAGATCGATGCGCTCAAGTCCGGCCTGATCGCGCCGGCCTCCACCGGGATGACCGACGTGCAGGTGCAGGAGGAGTTCAAGGCCGGGCGCGCGGCGATCGACCTTGCGGGCTGGGCCGGCAACCCGGCTGCATATAACGATCCAGGCAAATCCAAGGTGGCCGGCCATATCGCCGCGGCCACGATGCCCGGCGCGGGCGGCAAGAGCCGCACGTTCGGGCTGCCCGATGCGCTCGGCATCCCGGCGAACAGCGGCAAGAAGGAAGCAGCCGCCGCGTTCATCGCCTGGTGGATGCGCCCGGAGAACCAGGAAAAGGTCAGCGACGGGCTCGGAGACTTGCCGACGCGCACCTCGGTGCTGCAGGCGCTGAACAAGCAGGGCAAGCTGGTGGACGGGGACGTGCTGCTGGCGCAGATCCCGTCCACCGAGCCGCTGTTCCCGGAGGGGACGCCGCCCTGGTATCCGCAGTTCAGCAGCGCGGCGTCCAG
Organism: Acetobacteraceae bacterium; assembly: GCA_965260935.1. Lineage (GTDB taxonomy): Bacteria > Pseudomonadota > Alphaproteobacteria > Acetobacterales > Acetobacteraceae > JBBROS01. The sequence goes on along the minus strand of OZ253374.1, from coordinate 1,629,755 downwards.
CGCGATCAACGCGGCGGCGAAGGGGCAGATGACGGTGGATGCCGCCTTGAGCCAAATCGCGGAGCAGGCCGAGCAGGCGCAACGGCAATGACGGGCCAAGACGCTTCTCGCACGTGAAGGGCCGGCGGCAAGACGGGGTGCTTGGCCTGACGCTCGTCATTCCCGTCGTGCTGGTGATCGGCGGTTTGGTCTATTATCCGTTGGCGCTGACGTTGTGGCAGAGCCTGCACCGGGTCAACCCGATGCGGATGGGCCAGCCGTTCGTGGGCTTGCAGGAATACGGCAACCTGTTCGCCAGCAACGACGTGGGCCAGGCGTGGCGCAACACGCTCGTGGTCGTCGTGCTGGCCGTCGTGGCCGAGACTGTGGGCGGCGTGCTGGCGGCGCTGCTGCTCAACGACGTGCGGCATGGGCGCAAATGGCTGCTCGCCGCCGTTATCCTGCCGTGGGCGATGCCTCCGGTCGTGAACGCGGTTATCTGGCTTTGGATCTACAATCCTAGCTACGGGCTGCTGAACGGCGTGCTGCGCGCGGCCGGGCTGATTGCGGAGAACCGGGTGTGGTTCAACGACCGGGGGACCGCGCTGGCGCTGGTGGCGTTGGTGCATGTCTGGCGCATGATGCCGTTGACGGCCGTGATCGTGCTGGCTGGGCTGCAAGGCATTCCGTCCAGCCTGTACGAGGCGGCGGAGCTTGACGGCGCGGGGCCATTGCGCCGGTTTCGCTCGGTGACGCTGCCGCTGATCGCGCCCGGGCTCGCGATCGCGCTCAGTCAATCGACCGTGTTCGCGTTCAACCTGTTCGACGAGGCCTGGATTCTGGCCGGGGCCAGCCTCGGGACCCGTACGGTGCTGGTCGAGACCTACATGCTGGCGTTCCAGAACCTGCGCTTTTCCGAGGGCATGGCGCTGTCCGTGCTGGTGATGCTGGTGTCGCTGGCCGTCTCGCTCGTCTACGTGCTGCGCGCCGGGGCGGCGGTGGAGCAGGAGTGATGGGCAAGCGCCGGGGAGCGAACGCCGCGCGACGCTTGGTTCGGATCGGCGGCGTTTCGCTGCTGCTGCTGTGGTCGTTGGGGCCGGTCTACTGGGGCGTGGCGTCGAGCCTGATGCGTCCGACCGACCTTACGGCGCAGCCGCCGCATGTGCTTCCGCCGGTCATCACGTTGCAGCACTATGCCAACCTGCTGGGCGTCGCCAGCACCTACCAGGGCGAGGCGACGGCGTCCGTGTGGCCGCAGTTCAGCCGGGCGCTGACGAACAGCCTGGTCACGTCGCTGGCCGCGACGGCGCTGACGGTGGCGCTGGCCGCGTTCGGCGCCTATGCCTTCACCCGGCTGCGGTTCCCGGGGCGCAACGCGCTGTTCGCGCTCGTGATCGCGACGCTGACCATCCCGGCCTATACGGTGATGATCCCGCTCTACCGCCTGATGATCTTGCTCGGGCTGGTAGACACCTACGTCGGCATCACCCTTATTTACGTCTCCGCGTTCCTGCCCTTGGCGCTTTGGCTGATGCGCAGCGTTTATGCCGCGCTGCCGCGGTCGCTGGAGGAAGCCGCCGCGCTGGACGGCGCCGGGCGGCTGCATACGCTGGTGCGCATCGTGCTGCCGCTGGCCGCGCCCGGGCTGATCGCCAGCGCGATCCTGACGTTCCTGAGCGCCTGGGGCATGTTCGTGGTGCCCCTCGTGTTCTCGCCGACACTGCGGACCAAGCCGCTGACGGTGCTGATCCCGGAATTCGTCAGCAAGAACTACGTCGATTACGGGCTGATGAACGCGGCAGGCGTGGTGGCGATCGTGCCGCCGGTGCTGGTGGTGCTGTTCCTCAACCGTTATCTGGTACGCGGGCTGATGGCGGGGTCGGGCAAGTAGGAACGCGCGGTTCAAGACGAGGGCATTGCCGGCCTTGCGTTCCCACAAGTCCGGGTGTCAGGTTGCGTCAAGGCTCAAGAAGAGGGCCAGGGAGAAACGCTGATGGCACAAGCCGCTTATCCGCTTCGTCATTTGTCGAACGCCTGCGCGATGCTGCTGATCGGGCTTCTGGCCGCGCCCGGCATGAGCCGAGCGGCCGGGCCTGCGGAGATGCAGGAGTTCATGGTTCCCGCTTCCGATCCGGGGATCGAGCTCTACGTCCGCAACAAGCATCCGCAAGGCGTGCAGGCGTTCAAGGCTGACCGCATCCTGGTCTTTGTCCACGGCGCCACTTACCCGGCGGAAACGGCGTTCGACCTTCCGGTGGGCGGCGCGTCGATGATGGATATGCTGGCCGCCCGGGGCTGGGATGTCTGGCTGCTCGACGTGCGCGGCTATAGCCGCTCGACCCGGCCCGCGGAGATGGCGCAGCCGGCGAAGGGCAACAAGCCGATCGTCGATACCGCGACCGCGGCTCGCGATGTCGGCTCGGTGGTGGAATTCGTCAAACAGCGGCGCGGGGTTGCCCGGGTGAACCTGATGGGCTGGTCGTGGGGCACGTCGATCATGGGGCTGTACACCACCGGCCATAACGACAGCGTGGCCCGGCTCGTGTTGTATGCGCCGCAATGGCTGAGCGATCAGAAGGCGCCGGCCGATGCGCCGCCGCTCGGGGCCTACCGGGCCGTCACCCGGGATGCGGCGCGGGACCGCTGGCTGAAAGGGGTGCCGGAGGACAAGAAAGCGGACCTGATCCCGCCGGGCTGGTTCGAGATGTGGGCGGACGCGACGTTCGCGACCGACCCGGCCGGCGCCAAGCAGACCCCTCCCGTGCTGCGGGCGCCGAACGGCGTCATTCAGGATAGCCGAGATTACTGGCTGGCTGGCAAGCCGCTGTATCAACCGTCGGACATCCGGGCGCCGACCTTGCTGATCCACGCGGAGTGGGATGCGGACCTGCCCACCTATCAGACGGCGGCCTACTTCCTGCAGCTAAAGAACGCGCCCTACAAACGATGGGTCGAACTCGGCGAAGGGACGCACACGGTGATGCTGGAGAAGAACCGGATGCAGTTCATCCATGAAGTGCAGCAGTTCCTGGAGGAGGAGTCGCCGCAAGCGCTGGAGTAGCAGCATGGCGCGGATTACTGCGGTTGAGAGTTCGGTCGTCTCGCTGCCGTTCACGATGGGCGGGCCTCATGCGTCGTTCGCCGGGCAGACATGGGACCGGATGGAGATCCTGCTGGTCCGGGTCGAGACGGACGATGGATTGGTCGGCTGGGGCGAGGCGTTCGGCCATGCCGGCATCGCCTCGATCAAGGCAGCGCTCGACGGCATCGTGACGCCGCTCGTGCTGGGGCGGGATGCGGGAGACATCAATGCGCTCACGCGGCAGGTGCTGCATGGCGTGCATTTGCTGGGGCGCAACGGGCCGTTCGTTTATGCCTTCTCCGGGATCGAGATCGCGCTGTGGGATTTGCTCGGCAAGCACGCCCAGCAGCCGCTTTGGCGGCTGCTGGGCGGCAGCGTGGCTGGTCCGTTGCCGGCCTACGCCAGCCTGCTGTCCTACGGTGGGGACATGGATCTCGTTGCACGCAACAGCGCGACCGCACGGGCGCAGGGCTACCGGCACATCAAGCTGCATGAGCTGACGCGGGAGGCCGTGTTCGCGGCGCGGACGGCAGCGCCGGATGCGGCGGTGATGCTCGACGTGAATTGCGCCTGGACCCCGCCCGTGGCGCGCGCGATGGCCGCGTCGATGGCGGGCGACGGACTGTTTTGGCTTGAGGAGCCGGTCTGGCCGCCGGAGGATGCGGCGGGGCTTGCCAGCCTGCGCCGGTACGGCATCCCGCTCTCGGCCGGCGAGAACGCGGCCGGGCTGTTCGGCTTTCGCAGCTTGATCGAGGCCGGGGCGATCGACGTGGCGCAACCGAGCGTCACCAAGCTGGGCGGCGTCGGCGAGATGCTGCGCGTGATCGCGTTCGCGCAGGCGCACGGGGTCGAGGTGATGCCGCACAGCCCCTATTTCGGCCCGGGCTTCCTTGCCACGCTGCACATCGCCGCCGCCCTTGTCGAGCGGCCGCTGATCGAGGTGCTGTGGCTGGAGATGGAGGCGAACCCGTTCGACCCGTGGGTGCGGGCGGAGAACGGTATGGTGGCGGTGCCAACGGGGCCGGGCCTCGGCTGCGATCCCGACCCGGCGGTGCTCGCCCGCTACGCCCACGGGCCGCCCACACGAACGGAGGCAAGGACATGAACGTGACAGCGGTCGAGACCAAACCGGTCGTGCTGAAACTCGCGCAATCGCTGGGCAGCGCGCTCGGGCCGATAAGCTGCTTCGGCTGCATCCTGGTAACAGTTCGCACCGACCAGGGCATCGCCGGCGAGAACCTGATCTTCACCTTGAATGACCGGCGCACCAAAGTGCTGCGGCAGATGGTGGACGATCTGGCAGACGTCGTTGTCGGCCACGATGCGGGCCACATTGCCGGGTTCTGGGCGCGGGCGTGGAAGGGGATCAACTTCCTTGGCCATCAGGGCGTGTCCGTGGTCGGCATCTCCGCCATCGACGGCGCGCTGTGGGATGCGCTGGGCAAGGCTGCCGGGTTGCCGCTTTATCGTCTGCTCGGGGGGGCGCAGGACCGGGTGCCGGCCTACCATAGCGGGGGATTGTGGCTGTCGCTCTCCACCGGCGAGTTGGTGGAGGAGGCCGGGCGGTTCGTCGAGCAGGGGTTCCGCGCGGTGAAGATGCGCCTCGGCAAGGACAGCCCGGCGGAGGATGTCGAACGCGTCGCCGCGGTGCGTGACGCCATCGGGCCTGACGTCAAGCTGATGGCCGACGCCAACCAGGGCCTGAACGAGGCGCAAGCGATCCGGCTCGGGCGGATGCTCGAGCGTTTCGAGCTGACATGGTTCGAGGAGCCGCTGCCGGCTTGGGACTTGGATGGGCTGGCCCGCGTCGCCGCGGCGCTCGACACGCCGATCGCGAGCGGGGAGACCGAGTACACCCGCTACGGCTTCCGGCGCATGATCGAGTTGCGCTCGGCCGACATCCTGATGCCGGACCTGCAGCGCGTGGGCGGCGTCAGCGAGTTCATGCGGGTGGGGCACATGGCGGCGGCGCACGACATTGCCATCTCGAGCCACCTGTTCCCTGAGACCAGCATCCAGGTTCTGGGCGCGCTTTCGAATGCTAGCTTCCTCGAATACATGCCGTGGTTCTCCGACCTGTATCACGAACGGCTGGCATTCGAGAACGGCGAGGCGATCGTACCGGAGCGGCCGGGTTGGGGCTTTACTTTCAACGCCGAATACATCGATCATCTGAGTCGCTAACCACTTGGCGGGCAAACGCCGGGGGCAAGACAAACGTTGGGGAGAAGCGTCATGACCATTACGCGCCGTGGCTTCACGCAAGGGGCCGCCGGCCTCGCTGCCGTCTCGGGCCTCGCCCACCCGGCCATCGCCCAAAGCGAGCCGATCCGCATCGGCTGGCTCGCCGCCCTTTCCGGGCCCAGCTCCGCGCCGGCAATCGGGTTCGACCGCGGCGTGCGTCACGCGGTGAACGCCATCAATGCTGCCGGCGGCGTGAAGGGCCGCAAGGTCGAGCTGGTGGTGCGCGACACTCAGGGCGACCCGACCAAGGCGGTGAACGCGGCGCAGGAGATGATCAGCCGTATCAAGGTCCATGCGATCTGGGGACCGACCAACTCTGGCGAGTCGCTAGCGACCACGCCGATCATGGCGCGGGCGAAGATGCCGGACGTGCATCCCTGCTTCGTCGATACGCTGATCAACCCGGCCAAATACCCGAACGCGTTCCGCATGGCGCCATCGAACAGCCAGATCGACGATGCGGTCAGCGGTTATGGCGTCGACAATCTCAAACTGAAGCGCTTCGCGGTGATCGGCGACACGACCGGCTACGGCACGACGACGGTCAACAGCTCGTCCGCGGCCTACGAGAAGCGCGGCGCCGAGGTGGTCTATAAGGGCACGATCGACGCGACCCAGCCCGACGTGACGCCCGACATGCTGCGCATGAAGAACGCCGGGGCGGAGGCGATCACGCTCTGGACCGTTTCGACCGGGCTGATCTCGCGGATCCTGAACACGCGCGCCAACATGGGCTGGGACGTGCCGTTGACCGGTCATCCGGCGATGGGCTCGGGCGAGGTGGGGCAGTTGATCGCCAAACCGGCCAACTGGGAGAAGACGTATATCCTGGGATTCAAAAATTGCAGCTATGGCGCCGACGGCAAGCTGCCGGAGCACGTGCAGGCGTTCGTGGACACGATCAAGGACCAGATCGACCTCAACGACACGACGCTCTGGTGGGTGCTGTGCGGCACCGATGCGATCAACGTCATCGCCCGGGCCGTGCAGGAGACAGGGTCCACGGATGCGGCCAAGATCATCGGCTATTGGAACACCGTCACCGACTATCCCGGCCTTTACGCCAGCTACACCTGGACCAAGACGCAGCATAACGGCTTGCAACAGAGCGATTTGGTGATGTCGGAAGGCAATACGCAGCGTCAGGGCGCCTATAAGCTGGCGCCGGGATACGCCTGACCCGGGGCGACGTCATGCTGCCCTCCATCCTCGCCTCCGGCCTCGCGATTGGCTCCGTGTATGCCATGATGGGCGTTGTGTACAATGTCATGTTCTCGGCCTCCCGGGTGATGAGCTTCACCACCGGACAGCTCGGAATGCTGGGCGGCGTATTGGGGGCGGCGTTCGTCGGCGTGCTGGGCTTGCCCACGTTGCCGGGGCTGGCGCTCACGCTCGCATCCTGCGCGCTCGTTGGCGTGCTGACCGAGATCGTTGCCGTGCGCCCGGTGCTGCACAAGCTCGACCAGCATCTGTATGTGTTGTCCACACTGGCGCTGGCGCTGATGATCCAGCAGTTCGTGGCCATCGAGTGGAGCACCGAGCCGCAGCCGTTCCCTCGGCTGCTGGGTTTCGGCGGCGGCGGGCCTGGGGACGAGAAGTTCTGGCTGCCGATGCTCGCCTGCGCCGCGACCGTGGCGGGGCTGGAGCTGCTGTATCGTCGTACGCTGATCGGGCGGGCCTTTCTCGCCATCGCCGAGGACAACTACGCCGCCCGCGCGCTCGGCTTACCGGAGCGTAACCTGCGCGTGGCCAGCTATGCGCTGGCGGGGATGATCGGCGGCTTGGCCGGGTTCGCCTCGGGACAGTTGCTGCTGGCATTCTTTGCCAATGGGGCGCTGTTGAACTTCTACGGGTTCGTGCCGGTGGCGCTGGGGGGCTTGGGCAACAACCGCGGCGCTATCATCAGCGGGCTGGCGCTGGGCGTGCTGCAGCAGGCGGCCAACTTCACCTTCGGCGGCGTGTTCGCCTCGGTCGCGGTGTTCAGCGTTTTCATCGTGGCGTTGCTGGCGGCGCCGCAGGGGGTGTTCGGCGCGCCGCAGCAGCGCCGGGTATGAGCGGGGCCGCGGCCCGTGCGATGCCTGCGCCGGGCGCAGCGGCCGGGAGCGGGCTGCTGCGGCTGCTCCCCTATGCCGCCATTTTCGGCGCGGCCTTGGTGCTGCCGTTGGTCAGCAACGATTACTGGACGTTGATCGCGACGCGGGCGGCGATCTACTGGGTGCTGGTGTCGGGGCTCAACCTTGTTGTTGGGTTCGCCGGGCAATTGGCGATCGGCTGGGTCGCGTTGCTGACGGTGGGCGCTTACACCACCAGCGTGCTGGCACTTGGCAACGTGTTGCCGCCAATGCCGGTTCCGGTTGCGTTCGCGGCGGCGGCTTTGGTGGGCGCGGTGGCCGGGTTGCTGGTCGGCTTGCCGGCGTTGCGGCTGCGGACGTTCTACTTCGCCATGACGACGCTGGGGTTCGCCACCATTGTCACGCAGGTCGCGCTCGCGTGGCAGAGCGTGACCGGCGGCGGCATCGGCGTGCCGGGCCCGTTGCTGCCAACGCCGTTCGACAGCGCGTTCGGCTTCTACCTGCTCTGCCTGGCACTTGCTGCCCTGTGCACCTGGATGACGGCGAACGTCGCCCGCAGCCGGTTCGGACGCTCGCTGATCGCGGTGCGCGATGCCGAGGTGGCGGCGGAAATCTGCGGCATCTCCAAGCCCGGCCTGCTCGGCGCCGTGTTCCTGTTCAGCGGCGCGACCGCGGGCGTCGCCGGCGGGCTGTTCGCCACGTTGCAGTCCTACATCACGCCGGAAGCGTTCACGTTCGACCTGTCGGTGCTGTTCTTCATCGCTATCCTGATCGGCGGGCGCGGCTCGATCCTGGGACCGTTGATCGCCACCGTGGCGCTGACCTGGCTGCCCGAGTTCGCAGCGCCATTGGTGGTTTGGTCCACGTTCCTCTACGCGGCCCTGCTGCTGCTGATCGTGCTCGCGGTGCCCGGCGGGATCGCGGCGTTGCTGGACTTCAGGAGCCGGCAGCCGCTCGCGAGCAACCGAGCCGTCCTGCCGCGGCCGGAGTTGCTGGCGGATCTGCTCGGCGGGGCGTCATCGGGGGCAATCGCGCTGCAAGGCGTGATGTTGAGCTTTGGCGGGGTACGGGCGATCGACGGATTGGACTTGGTGATCAAGCCTGGGCAGGTGCACGGGCTGATCGGCCCAAACGGGTCCGGAAAGACCACGACCCTGAACGTCATCTGCGGCTTCAACCAGCCCGAGGCCGGGGGCGTTATGGTCGGGGCCGCGGCGCTCGATCCCGGCGCGCCGCAAGCGCGGGCGGCCGCCGGCATCGCCCGTACGTTCCAGACGCCGCGGCTGGTTGGCGAGGCCAGCGTGCTGCAGAATGTCATGATAGGCGGCGCCACTATTGGGCGGGCCAGCTTCCTTGAAGCCCTGTTCAGTTTGCCCCGGCATCATCGCGACGAGGCGGTTCTGCGGCAGCAGGCCTTGCTCGCGCTGCGCGCCGTTGGGTTGGAGGCGCTGGCGGAAGTCCGTGCCGACCGGCTGCAGCATAGCGAACTGCGCTTCATGGAGATCGCACGGGCCTTGATGCTGCGCCCACGCTTCCTGCTGCTGGACGAACCGGCAGCCGGGTTGTCAGGGGACGAGATCGCCCGTCTTGGGGCGCTGATCCAAGGCATCGGCCGACAGGGGACGGGCGTGCTGCTGGTGGAGCACCATGCGGACCTCATCTTTGATATCTGCGGCCATGTGACCGTGCTGAACCTGGGCCAAGTGCTGGCGGAGGGTGCGCCGGATGAGATCCGGGCGCACGAGGATGTCGTGAGCGCGTATCTTGGCGGCTGACGCGCTGCTGCAGGTGGCCGGGCTCGAAGCCGGCTATGGCAAGATCGGCGTGCTGCATGGGGTCGATATGCGCATTGCCGCCGGGGAGGCCGTCTCGTTGCTCGGGCCGAACGGAGCGGGGAAGTCGACCTTGCTCGGCGCAATCTCCGGGCTGCTGCCGCCAAGCGCCGGGACGGTTCAGTTCGATGGGCGGGACATGCGGGGCGCCGGGCCGCGCGGGTCGGCGCGGGCGGGCTTGGTGCACGTGATCGAGGGGCACCGGGTGTTCAGCCAGATCAGCGTCACCGACAATCTGTTGCTGGCCGGGTATGACGTGGCCCGGGGCGAGCGCGCGGCCCGGATCGAGGAGGCGCTGTCGTTCTTCCCGGAGATCGCCGCCAAACGGCATGAGCGCGGCGGGGCGCTGAGCGGCGGGCAGCAGCAGATGCTGGCGGTGGCGCAGGGCCTGGTCCGGCGGCCCCGGCTGCTGATGCTGGACGAACCCTCGGCCGGGTTGTCGCCGGTTCTGGTCGACCGGGTGTTGGGCGTCGTTGGGCAATTGCGGGCGCGTGGGACGTCGGTGCTGCTGGTGGAGCAGTTGATTGAGAAGGCATTGGCGGTGTCGGACCGGGTGTATGCGTTGGCGCAGGGCCGGGTGGCTTTGGAAGCCAGGGCAGGTGAGGCTGGGCTGTCGCGGCGATTGGAGCACGCCTATTTCAGGACAGAGAATGTTGTCTGTTAGGCATAAGCATTGTTGTAGGGACCGGTAGAAGGTTGAGCTGACCCTTCCCAGGCGTTCTTCAGGCGACCCGGATGGAGACGGGCTTTGCCGTTCGGATCGTCGTGTTCAGCGCCGCGACGGCGATGGCGGGCTCGCCCTGCTGGGTCAGGAGGCTCCGGACGCGGAGCTTGGGTCCGACCAGGCGCTTGTGTCTCGCCATCGCCGTCTCGGCATGGTTTCGCTTGCCGTAACCCGTCGCCTTCTGCCGTTCTACACCACCACGTTCGGTCATGAGCCGGATGTGGCGGTCACGCTGGCCCTGGACGCCGTCGTCGCCCTCGTTGGAGCGTGGCGCCGCCGACCCCGAGGCGGGACAACGATCTCCGGCGGTAGATGGCGCTGCCGTGCCGCAGCCGCCGCACAGGTGAGCTCGCCGCTATCAGCGCCGTTCGCGGTGAGGGGCGGGTCCTTGGCGAGGCCGGACCGCGGCAGTTATCCACAGAAGCAGTGGGTAAGTCTGTGGCCAAGCCTGCGGGCGGCTGCGCCGCCGGCGAGCGACGCCGTCCTGCGCGGGGCCGAGCCGGCCGACGGCGCCGCCAGCCGAGGCGATCCAGCGCGCGGCTCGGCTGTCTTATACCATTTCCATGAAGATCTGATCGGTTAGCGGTAGCCGTAGCGACCGTGGCTGGCGACGCGTCCCGGTTCGGCCAGGAGAGCATTCCAGGCGTCGCAGCACGCATTGACGATGGCATCGACGGTGTCGAACAGGCGATGGCTGAGGAAGCGCTCACGGAGGTAGAGCCAGACCCGCTCGATCGGATTGAGTTCCGGACTGTAGGACGGCAGGTAGAGCGGCATGACGGTGTCGGGCCAAGTGAGCCTGGCGGCGATGTGCCAGCCGGCGCGATCCATGACCAGCACGGCGTGGCGGTCGGCGGGCAACTGGCCGGCGGGTTCGTCGATCAGCGCCTGCATCGCCGGCACGGTCGCCTCGGGCAGGACAAGCGCGACGCCGGTATCGCGCTCCGGGCAGATCGCGCCGAAGATCCAGGCTGCATTGTGACGCATGTCGCGGAGCCCGCGGGGGCGGACACCGCGATCGTACTAGACGCGTCCGGTGCGGCCGACCTGGCCGACACGAGCCTCATCCTGGAACCACAACTCCACGGTACGGCCATTTGCCCGCTCGCGCGCGATCCGCTTCAGATGGTCCGGCAGGGTTTTTTAAAACGCTCGCGCGCCTTCGGATCAGCCTTGGGGTAGCTGGGCCGGGTCTTCTGGTACGACAGGTCCATCGTCCGCATCAGCCGGTGGGCACCCGAGATGCTGTAGCGTACGCCGGTCCGCTCCTCGATCAGGGCAGCGACATCGACAATCCGCAACGCGGGCTTCGCATCACCAGCCCGGCTCGCCGCCTGCAGGATCGCGGTCTTCACCACCGCCAGCTGCCCGTCGCTCACCGCCGTCGGCCGACCCGCGCCCCAGCGATCGCCAAGCCCCGCCACGCCGCGCTCATTGTACCGGCTTAGCCGCCGTCGCGCGGCTCATGCCGTCGAGTGCGTTGGCGATCGCCAGCATCCGCCGGCCGACCCGCGCATCGCGCTCGCGCCGCGCCAATCGCCGCAACTCCGCGGCCGTCAGGTCATCCCGGATCGTCAGCATCGGCATGGTCACCTCCATGCCGATGCTGAATCACCATTCCCGCCCATTGAGAATCCTCAACAAGTCAGAACATCATGGAAGCGGTATAAGAGGGGAAAAGGATCGCGGTGGTTGCCTCGGGCGCGCATGAGGGCATTTGGCCTGCTCTGCAAATGCGGGTCAGTCGCCGTTCTTGTAGCTTTGCATGGTCGCCAGCTCGGTCAGCGCCAGCACCTCGCCGCGAAGGCAGGCGATCTCTCGCCGGAGCCGTTTGGCTTCGTCGCGCCGGGCTTTCCATTCCAGAGCCAGCCTCTCGAACTCCGTCTTCCGTTCCGCAAGCGGGGAGAGGTCAAACCCGTAGGCGTAGGCGATCCGGTCGTCCCGGTCGCGACCGCCGTAGCGTTTGCCGGTCGGGCTGCGGCGCATCCGCATGAAACCCAGCTCCAGGGCCGCTTGTATAATACCAGCGGCCCTAAATTATGACCTGTGCCCATTGGCGATGCCCGGTGGACTGGATGACGTCTGGTGCGCTCGTTAGCGCGTTCCAGGCTGCACAGGTCGCATCGAGAATGGCTTCGTACGTATCCCAGACCTGGTGACCGAATTTATTGGCACGCAGGTATGCCCAGATGTTCTCGACGGGATTGAGTTCTGGAGCATAGGGCGGCAGGGTCAGCAACACGATGTTGTCGGGCACGTCCAGCTTGGGCGAGCGGTGCCAGCCTGCGCCGTCGATGACGAGCAGGGCGATGGCGCCCAGCGTGACGCATGTGCTGATCTCGGCCAAATGCTTGTTCATGGCGTCAACGTTGACGATGGGCAGCACCAGCGCACTGCCGGCGCCGCGGGCTGGACAGATGGCGCCGAACAGGTAGACCCAGTTGAACCGATGATCGCGCAGAGCGCGCGGGCGGGTGCCGCGCCGTGCCCAGATGCGGGTCAGCGTGCCTTGCTGGCCGACCCTGGCTTCATCTTGGAACCAGACTTCGACCGGTTTGCCTGTGTGCTGCGTGCCGATCGCATCGCGCGCCCGGTCGGCAAAGTTTTTTTAAAAGCCTCCTGCGCCGCGAGGTCGGTTTGCGGATGCACCGGACGCACCGAGAGCTTGCGGTAGCCAAGCTTGTGCAGCAGCTTGCCAACACTGCGCTCGTGCAGCTCGACGCCGAACGCGCGTGCGATACGCTGCTTGAGATCGACACGCCGGAACCGCACCACGCCGTCTTCAGCCAGGGTGGCGCCCTCCTCTATCCAGCGCGCAACGCGGCCCTGCTCAACCCAGCTCAGGCTAGCCGGGCGGCCACTGCGTGCCCGATCGGCAAGCCCCTCCAGCCCCGCCTCGTTGTAGCGATGCACCCAGTCGCGCAAGGTCTGCCGGTCCATGCCGCAGGCTCGCGCAGCGTCCTCGCGGCTCGCCCCGTCCAGTATCAGCGCAATAGCCAAGGCACGAAGCACCTGTTTGGTATCCGCCGAGCGCCGCGCGGCCACACGCAAATCGGCCGCGTTCAGATCTGTCCGTGTGATAGCGACCGCAGCCATGTCCGCCTCGCAAATCGATGCACACAAAAGCGAATCACGTCAGACGGCGGTTGGGAACTCCACAGGAGTCAACATTTTGGGCCACTGGTATAACCTGCTTGCAGCGGCTCCGGCCGATGCCGAGCCTGTCCTCCAGCTCGGCGTCTGACGGCCAGGCAATCGGGCCGAAGCGTCCTTGCCCGTCCCAGTCCAACGCGACCGTCCGGCCAACCAAATAGGGGTAAGTTGAGGGTACGTGTAAAACACGGTCACAAGGCACCGGCTGTCCAAAAACCTTCGTAAAATCAGTAGATTTATAGGATGCAGCAAGCCGGTCGAGCTTTGAGTTTTTAGCAGCTCGTGAAAGCGCTTATTGATAGCGTCCGGAAAAGGAGCAGCCATTGGTAACTACCAAAAACTCTGTTTTCAACAGGATAGCTGGAGTGCCCAAGGTATTCGAGAGGGTTTTAGCCTTGCTGGACAGGAGCCTGGAAACCAGCCCGAATGAGCTTGTGACCAAGTTTTACACGTATCCTGAATCTACCCCAGCTTCATGCAAGATGCTGGCATAGGTCACCCCTGTCCTGACTATGTGGCTTTCAGACGCTGAGAGCGACCGGCATACTGGGCAATGGTCAGCCCAACCGGATTCCAACAATCTTTTGCGACTAAACAAGTCGAGCGCGTCCGCCGCATCGCCGCCATCTGCGACCGCCATGCCGTTCCCCTCAAGGCCGCCGCCCTGCAGTTCTGCGCCGCCCACCCTGTGGTCTGCGCCGTCATCCCCGGCGCTCGCAACGCCGCCGAGATGCGCGAGAACGCCGCCATGATGGCCCTCCCGATCCCGTCCGAGTTCTGGGAGGCCCTCCGTCGCGACCGCCTGCTGCCCGATGACGCCCCAACTCCATGATCATCGATGCCCACCAGCATTTCTGGAATCCGGCCTGCGACCCCTATCCATGGATGACCGGCCCGGCAGCGCCGCTCCGCCGCATATTCGCCCCGGACGATCTGCGTCCAGAGCTCCAATCCGCCGGAGTCGACGCCACCATCCTGGTGCAGACCCGGTCCAGCATCGAGGAAACCCAAGCCTTCTTGTTTCTGGCTGCCAACACCCCATTCATCGCCGGCGTCGTCGGCTGGGTGGACCTGCAACGCCATGCCATACATGAAACGATCTCCGGCTTGCAAACCGGCCCTGGTGGCGAGTTCCTCGTCGGCATCCGCCACCAGGTGCACGACGAGCCCGACCCCAACTGGCTGCTGCAACCCGCCGTCCAGCGCGGCCTGCGAGCAGTCGCAGAGCACGGCCTGGCTTACGATCTGCTTATCCGCCTCTGCGAGATCCCTGCCGCGGTCACCACCGTGCAGAACCACCCAACCCTCCGCTTCGTCGTCGATCACCTGGCCAAACCCCACATCGCGAACAGCCGTCACCACGATTGGGCCGAGGCCATGCAAGCCTTCCGCCCTCACCGCGCCCACGTTTGGTGCAAGCTCTCGGGCATGATCACCGAAGCCGACTGGGCCGCCTGGACCAACGCCGACCTCGCACCTTATATTGCAACCGCGCTCGACATCTTCGGGCCTGGTCGGTGCCTGTTCGGCTCCGACTGGCCCGTCTGCACCCTGGCCGGAACCTACCGCCAGACGCTTGACGCCCTACGCGCCAACGTTGACCCGGCAATCCAACCCCAAATCTTCGCCGCATCCGCCGCCGAGGCTTACGGGCTGGCACGCTGGAGGCCGATGCCGGGCACCTCCACACGGCATCTGCCGCTACCGTAATTCCACCGCACGTTGCCGTGTGAGTAGGTCAGACTTGCTGGCGGCTTGCTCCGCCGAACGCCTTGGCGTCAAACCAAGCGAAAGGCACTACCAACAAAGATAAGCTCAAAGACGCCCGTCGCGATCTGCGGGCCCACCCGCGCAACACCGGTGATTGGCGCCGTTTCGCCGTGCACCTATGCCTTCGCCCAGGCGCTGCAGGCAACCACATCACGTGCTCCGCGCAAGGAGAAGGCGATTTCGATTAATACAATCTGCCTGTAGATGCAGGCCGTTATTGTCCAGCCGCTGCGGGTCGACAAGGATAATTCCTCGCCTGCACCGGAGCGGTGGCACCGGCTGTCAAACGGCATCGCCGGCAAAGCGGCATCGCAAGTTTCCGGCGTTACCGAACGGCCCCATGTCAAGCTCGACTCCATCATCGTCGGTGGCGTTCGTGCCTCCGCATTACGCCGGACGAGACGATCCCAAGCGTTCAGAGGCACGTTGGCTTGTCGCCGGCGTGCAGGCCTGCCAACTTCGAATTCGTCAATATCGCGGCCCCGGATCAACCCGTGACGTTATGAGCGGTTGGCTGGGCATACAGTAGGTCCATCATCGATCCGGCTAGGCTTGCTGACGCCGAAATCGGCACCCGTTCTCAAGACGCTCGAACGATCCGGAACCCTTCGATCTCCTTAACAATCGGCATTCCTTTCCATCTCTCCGCGTCGTGCAGGATAACAAGACGCCCAAGGTCACCCTCGATCGCCTTGTTGATGTGGTCGATGGTCTTAAGCTGGTCCCAGGCGGCGCCGATGGCATTGGTCAGCGGCACGTAGACGCCATTGTCGTTGTGCCCACAAACGTTCCGCCGCGAGTAAACGCAGTCGCCCGAGATCACCAGCTTGCCGCGCCCCGTGTCAAGGACGATGAACTGCTGGCCCATGGTGTGCCCCTCGCCAAGCCGGACGTGTAGGCCGGGCAGCAGGTCGTCGACGTCGCCGTCCACGAGGTTCAACCGGTGCTCGACCGCGGCGTCGAAGGCGCTGCGGAGATCGTCCGGGTTGATGATCTCCGTCAGGAACCCGAAGGCAGGCGGCAAGGCGAACGCCTCGTGCCAGCTCAGGATCTCCCGCTTCTGGATATGCAGGCGCGCTTTGGGGAACTTGCCGATGGAGCCCATGTGGTCGAAGTGGGCGTGGCTCAGCACGATGTCGGTGACGCTGTCAGGGCCGACTCCCAACTCGGCCAACATGCGCAGCGGCGAGATCCAGTATGGCACGCCGAACTTGACGCTCATGGCCTCGCCGCTGCCCTCGCGCATGAAGCCGGTGTCGACCAGTACGACTTTGTCTTCGCTGCGTGCGAGCACGAAGGAGAACGGCAGGTCATGGATCTCGTCGAACGGCGCGCCGTGGATCAGGCCGGCCATGCGTTGCTCCTTCGAGCGGGCGAACTCGATGACGTGGACGTCCCAGGATGCGGCCATGGCGTCAGCTTTCTGCGATGGAGCGGCCGAGGCTGGACAGCCCGACCGCGACGATGAGGATGGCGCCTTGAAGGATGTATTGCGAGAAGGTCGGCGCGCCGAAGATGTTGAGCCCGTTGAACGCGAAGGCGATAATCAGCGCACCGATCAGGGTGCCGAGCACGTGGAACTCGCCATCCCGCAGCGTGGCCGAGCCGAGAAAGACGGCGGCGAAGGCGGTCAGCAGGTAGCTGTCGCCGGCGCTTGCCGTCCCACTGCCGAGACGCGAGGCGAGCAAGATTCCGGTCAGCGCCGCCGCAGTACCGGAGATGACGAAACCCAGGATCTTGATGCGGTCCACGCCGATGCCGGCGAGGCGCGCCGCAGCCGGATTGCCGCCAACAGCTTGGATCTCCTGGCCAACCGCTGTCTTCTCCACCAGCACCCAAAGCCCGGCCACCACCCCGGCCATCACAACGATGTTGTTCGGAATGCCGAACAGCCAACGGCCGAGGGAGAGCTGCAGGAACGCCTCCGGCACGCCCGAGACGATCGGCGCCCCGGCCGAATAGGCAAAAGCGAGGCCGGTCAGGATCGTGCCCACACCGAGCGTCGCGATGACCGAGTTGACCCGGATTTTGGTCACGATCAGTCCATTGACAAAGCCTATGAGGGCGCCGGCCGCGAGGACGATCAGGATCGCGACCGGAATCGGCAGCTTATTGGCGACAATCAAGCCGGTGACCAGGATGCCATGCAGGCTTGCCGCGAAGCCGATCGAGAGATCAAGCTCGCCAACCACCACGGCGAGCGTCAACCCGGCGGCGACAATCATCGCGAGCGAAGCCTGGTTGATGACATTGGTGAAATTGTTGATGGTCGGGAAGGCACGGGGTGACAAGGCCGAGAAGGCGGCGATCATGGCGAGCAAGCCCAGGATCGTGCCGTAGCGGGCGAAGAAGCCCAGGACCGCCTTGGCTTGCGGCGACAGCCGGCGGCCAGAGGCGGCGGCGCTCATGAGGCTGCTCCCGGGATTGCCGCGTCCACGTAGCTGGCCTTGACGATGGCGCTGCTCGTGACGGCTCCGCCGCCCAGTTCGCGTACGATGCGCCCCTCCGCCATCACGAGCACGCGGTCGCAAAGGTCGGGCAGTTCGTCCGGCTCGGACGAGATCACCAGCACTGCCATTCCTTCGGCCGCTAAGCCGCGGATCAGGCGGTAAATATCGCTCCGGGCGCCGACGTCCACGCCGCGGGTCGGCTCGTCGAGGATCAGCACCTTCGGCCCGCGCAGCAGCCACCGCCCGATCACCACTTTCTGCTGGTTGCCGCCGCTCAGGCGTCCGACCGGCGTCTCGATGCTGGCAGCCTTGATCGAGAGGTCGTGGACCGCGCCGAGCGACGATGATCTCCGCAGCCGCCCATCGATCAGCGGCAGGGCCGGGCTGCGAACGATGCGGGCGAGGTTGGAGAGTTGCAGATTAAAGGCGACGCTTTTGACAAGCAGTAATCCTTCGGCACGCCGGTCCTCCGGCACGAGCCCCAGCCCGGCCCTGACAGCCGCAGCCGGAGAGGACGGCGCGAACGGCTCGCCATCGAGCATCATGATGCCGGCATCGGCCCTGTCGGCGCCGTAGATCAGCCGCGCAAGCTCGCTTCGTCCCGCATTGACGAGACCGCCGATGCCCAGCACCTCGCCCCGGCGAAGCTCAAAGCTGACATCCCGCACCATCGGGCGGCGTGCGAGGTTGCGGACGCTCAGCGCCACCGCCCCGCCCGTTGCGCCCGGCGCCTTCGCGAGCCGCTCGACGGTACGGCCGACGATCGCCTCGACCAGGGCCTCGCGCGTCAGATCAGGCTTCTTCATCTGGGCAACCGAAAGCCCGTCGCGGAACACCGTGACCCGATAGCACAGCCGCAGTATCTCGTCGAGCCGGTGCGACACGTAGAGGATCGCCACTCCTGACCGGGCCAGCTCCTCGACGATGCCGAACAGCTTGTCGCCCTCACGCGCCGAAAGTGAGGCGGTCGGCTCATCCATGACGATCAGCCGCGTTTTCCGGACCAGCGCCCGGCAGATGTTGATCAGCCACTTCTCGGCCGCAGGCAGGCCTTTAACGGTGGCGAAAAGCGGCGCCGTGATGCCGACCTGCCTGGCCAGCGGCGCCACCTCGCGGGCGATCGAGCGCCAGTCGATCAGCCCGAAGCGCGACCGCTTCGGCAATCCAAGCATGATGTTCTGCAGCACCGTCATGCCCGGCACGAAGGCGAGTTCCTGATGGATGAAACTCATGCCGAGGTCGTTCGCGCGATGCGGCGTCGGGATGGCAACCGGTCGCCCCTCATGGAGAATGCGGCCACGGTCCGGCTGGGTCAGGCCGGCGAGCACCCGGATCAGCGTCGATTTGCCCGCACCGTTCGCCCCGACAAGTCCATGAACCTCGCCGGGACGGAGCGAGAGCGATACGTCCTTAAGCGCTTGCGTGCCGCCATATGACTTGGCAATACCTTCGGCGACCACGAATGGCGACGCCATGGACGCGAACGGTTTCCCAGAGTCCCACATCGGTAAGACGCGGCCGCTAGTTGCCGGCCGCTCCCGGGTGGTCCTTGATGAACTGGCCGACATTGGCACTGGTCACCAGCACTGCCGGAACCTCGGCGGCCTTCGGCGTCCAGCTCGGGCCGGCCGCCTTGATGTCCTTCAGGAGCTTGACCATCTGATAGCCCTCTTTGTAGCTGTCCTCCCAGGCGGTCGCGGTCATGTGGCCGTTCTTGATATTCTCGATTGCTTGGGCGTTGCCGTTGACGCCATAAACGCGGACGTCGTCGCGGCCTTGCTGGCGCAGGGCGCTTATGGCGCCGATAGCAGGGTCATCCCAGCAGCCCCAGATCGCCTGCTTGCCATCCCCGGCCGGGCGGGAGGCGAGCCAGGCGGTGGCATACTGCGCCCCATCCTGAAAATAGCCTGGAATTCGCACCTCATTCTTCGTGACCTGGATCTCCGGGTGTTTGGCCATCACCTGGTCAAGCAGCGTCTCGCGATTGCGGCAGACCTCCCCGGTCCGGTAGGTGAGGGCCAGGAGTTCGCCTTTGCCGCCGAAATCCGCCACCATCTTATCGATCACCGGCTGCGCAATGGGAGCGCCCGATCCGTTCGTGGCCGCGACCGAGCCGCCGAGGCCGCCGCCCCATGTCACGACTGGCGCGCCAGCCTGCCTGGCGGCCGCGAGCCCGGCGCCGATGGATGACCAGGGAAACACCATGTCGATAATGGCGCTGGCACCACGTCCGGCGAAGTTCTGGATCGCGGAGTTAGCTTGATCGGCACTGCCCGCCGCATCGACGACCGAGACGCTCCAGCCATCCTCTTTCGCCGCAGCGATCGCGCCCGCGATGTAGCGCGCGTTGTTGGCCTCGTTGGCGGAGATCGAGACGATTCCGAGCAGCGGCTGATCTGCGGCATAGGCATTCCCGGCTGACAACGCCACGCCGGCCGCAAGGCAGATCGCTTTCAGGCTACGCATCGGTCCTCCCCTTTGATCTTTGCTCTGCCTTGTTTCGGCTGCTCGTTGAGCCACTGTTTTCCATTTCGCCGAAGCTGACAAGCCTGTAGCAGGCGAAAGCCGGACAGCACCAAGTTGACGGTATCAGCACGGGTTATTTCGTATATGCAGAGGAGACGGCAGCCGTCATGCAAGTGCAGAACAACTTCAAGCGCATATTCGGCGACGCCAAGCCGGTCATCGCGATGGTGCATTTCGGCGCCCTGCCCGGCTCACCTCTCTATGACGCCGAGGCCGGCATCCAAGGCATCGTTGAAGGCGTCCGCAAAGATTTGAAGGCTTTGCAGGAGGCGGACGTCGACGCTGTCATGTTCGGCAATGAGAACGACCGTCCGTATCAACTCCACGTCGACGCCGCCTCGACCGCCACGATGGCCTACGCGATCGGCCAGGTGCGTGCGGAGATAACGAAGCCGTTCGGGGTCAACGTGCTATGGGACCCGATGAGCTCCATAGCCCTCGCCGTCGCGACCGGCGCCTCCTTCGTCCGCGAGATCCTGACCGGCGCCTACGCCTCCGACATGGGACCTTGGACGCCGGACGCCGGGGCGGCGATGCGCTATCGCAACCGGCTGAACCGCCCGGATATCGCCTTGCTCGACAACGTCAGCGCCGAGTTCGCCTACTCGCTCGACCGCCGCGAGCTTGCCGACCGCGCCCGCAGCGCCGTGTTCTCCAGCATCCCGGACGCCATTCTGGTTTCTGGGGCCATTACGGGGGAAGCGGCTTCCATGTCCGACCTCGAGTCCGTCAAGCGCGTCCTACCCGCAACACCGGTCCTCGCCAACACGGGAGTCAAGCACGCCACCGTGGCTGACGTGCTCAAAATCGCCGACGGGGTCATCGTCGGTTCGTCGCTGAAGGTCGATGGCGACACCTGGAATCCCGTAGACTCTGAGCGCGCCCGCGAATTCATGCGGCTTGCCAAGTTGGCGCGGGGCGGCGGGTAGCAGGATGGATCGTCTCAGACGCTTGCTGCACGGCCTGATGCTGATCCCCGGCCTCAGCGGCCACGAGGACCGCGTTCGCCGCCATATCGCCCGGGCACTCGATGAAGTAGGCCTGTCCTCCCGCACCGACACGCTGGGAAACTTGATTGCCACCCTCGAAGGAGATGCGGCCGCACCGAGCGTGATGCTATTCGCCCACATGGATCAGCTTGGTTTCATCGTGCGCAAGATTGAGCGCGACGGGCTCGTGCGCGTCGAACGGCTCGGCGGCATCCCGGAAAAGGCGCTGCCCTCGCTTCCGGTGCTGTTCTGCATCGGCGAGGGCCAAGACCGCCTCGGCATTTTCGCCAACAAGAGCCACCATGCCACGCCGCCCGAGGAGAAGTATAAGGTCGTCCCCTATCAGGACCTTTACATCGACGTGGGGGCCGACAGCGCCGAGGCCGTCCGGAACCTCGGGATCGAGATCGGCACGCCCGTAGTCTACGAGCCCCGGGTGCTGCACTTGAACGAGCGCCGCATTGCCGGCACTTCCATCGATGACCGGGCCGGCTGCGCCATGATGCTCGAAGTTGCCCGCGCCCTTGTTGCCCATCAGCAGACCGCAACTGTCCACCTCGTCTTCTCCGTGCAGGAGGAGTTCAATCTCCGCGGCGCCGTAACGGCCGCCTACAGCCTTGAACCCGATATCGCGATCCAGCTCGACCTGGCCCTGACCAGCGACACCCCCGATATGACCCACCGGGGCGAGGTCAGCCTGGGCGGCGGCCCGGCCATGAGCCTCTACAGCTTTCACGGACGGGGCACGCTCAACGGCACGATCCCGCACCCAGCCCTGGTGCGCCTATTCGACGATGCCGCGAAGGCAAGCGCCATCCCGCTGCAACGGACCGCGCACGTCGGCGCGTTGACGGACTCGTCCTACGTCCAGGTCGTGCGCGAAGGCGTCGCGTGCATCGACCTATGTTTCCCCAGCCGCTACACCCATACCGCTCTTGAGGTCTGCGACCTGGGTGACCTCCAGTTCTTGACCGACCTGCTCGTGGCGGGCATCCGCCGCATCGACGCCGGGTTCAGCCTCGACCGGGACCGCTACACAACATGACGTATACGCTCGGGATCGATATCGGCACCTTCGAGACCAAGGGCACGCTGGTCGATCAGTCCGGAACTGTCATCATTACCGCCGAACAGGGCCACCAGATGCTGACTCCCCGGCCGGGCTGGGCCGAGCACCGGGCCGAGGAGGATTGGTGGCAAGGCTTCGCAGCCGTCAGCCGCGAACTGCTGGCAAGGAGCGGGATTGAACCGCGCTTAATCGCGGCAATCGGCTGCAGCGCCATCGGCCCGTGTATGCTGCCGGTGGACGAAGCCGGCAATCCGCTGATGAATGCCGTCCTGTATGGCGTTGACACCCGCGCCACACGCGAGATCGAGGAGCTCACCGCCGCAATTGGCGCAAATATCCTGATGCAGCGGTGCGGCAATGTCCTAACGTCGCAATCGGTCGGTCCCAAAATCTTGTGGCTGAAACGGAACCGGCCGGACATCTTTGGCAATGCAGCCTTAATCCTGAACTCGACTTCTTTCATCGTGCATCGCCTTACCGGCCGCTTCATCATTGATCACTACTCGGCATGTGGCTTCACGCCGTTCTACTCGGCCGAGAAGCAAGAGTGGGATATGAGCCTTGCTTCCGGCATCGTCGAGCGCCGTCAACTGCCGGACCTGATGTGGTCGTCCGAGATCGCTGGCGAGGTCACGCCAGCGGCCGCCGCCCAGACTGGTCTCGCAGCCGGTACGCCGGTCATCGCTGGCACGATCGATGCCGCTGCCGAAGCCCTCAGCGTCAGCGTTGCCGCACCCGGCGACATGATGGTGATGTATGGCTCGACAACCTTCATCATCATGCTGACTGGTCGCCGGGTTGGCGACCCAAAGCTGTGGTATGCGCCCTGGCTGTTCCCGGGCCAGCACGCCTGCCTCTCCGGGCTGGCAACGAGCGGCACCCTGGCCCACTGGTTCCGCGACCAGCTCGCGCGCGACCTCGATCCGATGGCCGCATATGCGGAGTTGGCGCGCGAGGCCGAAACTTCCCCACCCGGCGCCCGCGGTCTCATCGTGCTTCCGTATTTTTCCGGCGAACGGACCCCGATCCATGATCCGGACGCGAAAGGGTGCATTTTTGGACTCGATCTGACCCACACCCGCGCCGACCTCTATCGAGGCGTCATCGAAGGCATCGCCTTCGGGGTCAATGACATCCTAGGCACCTATTGGGAAGCCGGAGAAAATCCCATCAGCCTCCGAGCTGTCGGGGGCGGCACTCGCAACCAAACCTGGCTGCAGGCCGTATCGGACGTGACCGGACGATCCCAGGACATCCCTTTGCAGACCCGGGGCGCCTCGTTCGGCAACGCCTTTCTCGCCTCGCTTGCGGTCGGCCAATCGACCTTGTCGGACATCGCCCATTGGAACCCAACCAGCCGCGTGATTGAACCGCGGCCGGAACTCGCTACCCTTTATGGTCGGCGGTTCGCCCTCTATAAGCAGCTCTACGGCCAAACGAAAGCGATCATGTCCGCCTTGTCCAAGGCGGAGACGTAGCCGCTACTTGACCGCCCCCGTCGCCAGCCCCTTCACGATAAAACGTTCGAAGAACACGCCGATCAGCACCAACGGCGCGATCGCCGCCGTCGAGAGCGCCGCCATCGACCACCAGTTGATCCCCTGCGACCCGGTCTGGCTCGCCACCATCACGGGCAGGGTCTTGGCATTGGTGCTGGTCAGCAGGGCGGCCAGGAAATACTCGTTCCAACACAGCACGATGGACAGGATGAACGCCGCCGCCATACCTGGCAGCGCGACCGGCAACACGATCCGCAGGAACGCGCCCCATAAGGTGCAGCCGTCAATATAAGCCGCTTGCTCCAGCTCGGTCGGAATGGAGTTGAACTGGTCGCGCATGATCCAGATCACGATCGGCAGAATTGTTAGCGTGTAAACTACGATCAGCCCGACCACCGTGTCCAGCAAGGCCAATTCCCGATACAGCACCAGGAACGGCATCGCGAGCACGACTGGCGGCAGAATCAATTGCGACAGGAAAAAGGTGGAGATGTCGCGGTTCCGCATCGGACCGAACCGATACTCGAACCGGCTGAGCCCGTAGGCGGCTAGCGATCCGATGGCGACGGCAAGCAGCGCCGCGCCGACTGAGACCAAGATGCTGTTCTCGAAACGGAGGAAAAACTCCTCGCGCACGGTGGACGTGGCAAAAATCGTCTCCGGCGACAATCCGAGCGAGCGCCAGCCTTTCCAGCTCGGTTCGAAACTGAGCCACGGCACTAAGTGCCCCTGCGTGACATCGACCGCGTTCTTGAACGACGTCGACACCGTCCAATAGATCGGGAACAGTGACACCGCGGCCCAGAACAGCAGCCCGGCGTAGACGAGCGCCTTCCGGCTCAGGCGTCCGACTCGGCGAGTAGATCTGTGCATCAGGAAAACCGCCGCATCCAACGGCTGGTCAGGCTCAGCAGCACTGAAACGAATACGATGATGATGACGAAATAGAACTCCGCCAGCATGGTGCCGTAGCCGACGTTGGAGCGGTCACGATATTCGCGGAAGATGAAGCTGGAGACCGTGTCTGTCGTGCCACCGGGGCCGCCGCCGGTAACGTTGATAACGATGTCGGCCAGCTTCAGCTCGAAGATGATGCGCAATATCAGGGCGGTGACGCTGACCGGCAGCATCAGCGGGAAGATCACGTTCCAGAATCGCTGCCAAGCATTGACCCCATCGACCTCGGCCGCCTCGAGCACCTCGGCCGGCAACGCTTGCAGCCCGGCAAGCAGCAGGATCATCAGGAACGGAATGCTGACCCAGGCATCCATCGCCATGATGCTGACCCGGGCGACCCACGGCTCGGCGAAAAACGCCGGCGTGTCCCAGCCGAGAAAGCGGGCGAGCGAGGCGACCGGCCCGAACCGGTATTCCAGCATCGACTTGCCGATCATCCAGCTCACCGCCACCGGGCTCAGCATGAACGGCAGCAGATAGACAACGCGAAAGAATTTGCGGCCCCGGATGCGCGTGTTCAGCAGCAGCGCCAACCCGAACGCGATCACGTATTGCACTAGCACCGCGAGCACATACCAGACCATGTTGCCCAGCGCGCCCCAGAAATAGCTGTCGCCCCACAACGCTCGAAGGTTGTCCCAGCCATTGAACTGCCGCCCCGTAGTCGAACTCAGGTTCCAATCGCTGAATGCGATGGTGAAGCCGAACACGGTCGGGAAGATCATGACGCACAAGGTGAACAGCACCGCCGGCAAAAGAAACAGCGCCCGCTGCCCGGCCTCGCCCCTGATGGCAACCTGCGCGTAGCAGAGCGCGATGCTCCAGGCCAGAAACGCATACAGCACTGGCTGCCAAGTTTCGAACCCAACCGCTATCTGCCCGGTGTCATGCAGCCCCTGCACGGTCGTGATGGCAAGCAGCACGACAGAGGCGGCCGTCAATACCGCGCAGCCAACACGCTGCCGCGATGGTGTCGTGCCATGCGGGCGGGCCGCCGCATTGCTGGCCAGCGATAATGACACCGGGTTCGCTCTCCTCTGTTAGTTGCAATCGCGGACGACGGCGTGACCGCCACTCGCTTGCAGGCGTATCAGGCGCCGAGCGAAGCCTTATAGAGCGCGATCTGCTTTTCCCGCCCGATCGTGTCGGTGATCTTCTCCCACGCCGCGGCGATGTTGTTCGCGCCGGCCTGCACCGGAACGCGGCCGGCGAAAATCCGCGCCAGCTCGTCCTCCGCGGCGCTGTAGTATTGAAAGATGCCCGGGATACGCGGCTCGATTGCGCCATTTGGATGTTCATACGACTGCGAGGTCGAGTTCAGGTAAGCCGTGATGTAGCCCTTGTCGTAGCCGGCGCCCGTCCATTCCGGGATGTTGAAGTGGCTCTTGCGATGCGCCTGGAAGCCCGACGGATACATGACCATCCACAGCGACAGATCTTTGCCGCCAAGATGCGCCGCGGCACTCCATGCCGCCTTATGCTTGACCGCGTCGCCATCCACCCGCGCCATCACGTAAACGCCCCAACCCAAATAGGCCATGTTCGGCGCGAAGTTCGGCCCGGTCGGCAGTATGTCCCATTTACCGGTCTTGGCGTTATAGACGTCATCCGAACCGGGCAGGATGTCGAAGCTGAGGGTCTTGCCGATAACGGACGTGTCGCTGGTGTTGGCAGTTTGCCCGACGTCGCCCCACCAGGCCAGCATCGATCCTGTGCCGGCCATGAACTGCTGGAACGCCGCCGTTCCCGGGTCGGCATTGAGCTGGTCGGGGGCCTCGGACGGCAATGCGTCAACGATGTCCTGCATCGCCCGCACCCAGGCCGGGTTGTTGATGCGCGGCTTCATCGTGTCGACATCGAACAACCAGGCCTTGTCGTCCGGGTGCTTGGCGTAAGCGGTGGCCCGGCTGCCAAGGAAGTAGAAGCCGAACCCGCCCCAGGGTTTCGGCGAGTCGAGGTAGCCAATCGCGTTCTGCCCGCCGATCTTCTTGCCTTTGAGGAACTTGGTCATCGCCTGCACCTGCTGCCACGTGCGCGGCGGCGCCCAAGGCGTCGTGTTGCCCGCCTCCTTCCAGGTGGCGGCGAGTTTGGCGTCCTTGAAGTAGTCGGTCCGGTAATTGAAGTTGTGGCAGTCGCCGTCGATGGCGACGCGATAGGTCTTGCCGTCCCAGGTTCCGACCGGCGGGTTGAGGTAGGCGACGTAGTCCTCGATTTCGATCTGCTTCTTGACCCAGTCCGGCATCTCCGACGTCAAGCCCTTGCCGCACACGTCGCCCTCGAACGGCGCGCCCATCTCCAGCAGGTCAAAGTCAACGGTGCCGGTCGCGATCGTCTGCTGCAGGCGAGGGTTGTAGTCAGCCTGGGCGAGGTCGATCCAGGAGATCTTGGCGCCCGTATAGGCCTCCCAAGGCTTGAGGAAGCCGCGGAACAGCAAGTTGTGCAGGTTCTGGTTGTTGAGCCCCATGAAAGTCAGTTCGACGCCCTTGAACTCGCCCGGCTTGACGGCGGCCTTGGTCGCGCCGAGGCACATCTCACCTACTTTCTGCCAGTCGGCGTCAGTGGGGGAGCCGTTGCCCACGCCAGGGTACTGCACCAGTTGCGCGCGAAATTCATTTGCGGCGCGGGCCGATGTCGCGGCACCGCCCGGTAATCCAAGCCCGGTGAAGGCCGCGGCCCCGAATCCTGCCGCACCTTTCAGCACCTCGCGCCGATGCGCCCTCAATCCATAAAACGGGGCGTTATCTGGTGTCGTCATAGCATTTCCTTCCCTTGCCGTTTGTTCTCTCAAGCGTCCCGTGTCAGTGCGCGGCCTCCGCCTGGTCCCGCGCCGCAACGATCTGGGCCTCCTGTGCCGTTGCAGCCGCGGCATCCAGATAGCCGATATGTAGGCTGAACGCCCTGGTTTCGCCGGGTGCTATGGAAGCGACGTGGCCCTTGCGTCGCTCCGCCAAGTAACCTTCCGGCTCACACGTGGACGGCAGGGCAAAGGCCGCCACCTGCTGGTCGGCATTGAGCATCAGCCAGCGCACGACATGCGGAAACTCGGCTTGGCTGAACGACATCGCGAACCCATCGCCCTGCGGCCGGCGCACCATCAGATGCGTCTGGCCATCTATACCGGCGCGCAGCCCGTGCAAGTAGAACACCTGCTCGGGATCATAGCCGGCGGCAGGATCGAGCAGCTCGGTTGATGACGGATTCTGCGCGAGCACCTTGATGCGCGCGGCATACTCGGGCGAGAACGGCACATGCGCAGGGATCACGGCGCGCACCCGCACCGTCTCCGCCGTAAACGGCGCCGGCTGCACGATCCGCCCTCCGGCGACGAAGCCAAAATTCACATGGCACATGTACATCAGGTCCATCGGCAGGCCGCCGGCGTTGCTGACCGTCATGCCAATGTCGAACAGGGTGGCCTGCGCCTGCAACGTAATGCTGGCTTCGGCGAGGTAGCGATTGCCGAAGCCGCGCACGAACAGCCGGTCGCTCGTCACCCGCACAAAGTCGCCCTCGTTATCCCGCCCGAGATGGAGCCTGCAGCGATCCATTGCCGCGCAGGCCATCTCGCCGTGCAGGAGATGCGTATCGTCCGGCCCCGGACAACCGTTGCGCAGCAAACCGCTGTGGAACGCGAGGCAGCCATAGGTGTCGATGATCTCTTTGGCCGGGCGTGGCGCATCGAATAGGCTGCCCATTGTCAGCCGCACGCCATCGAACACGGCGTCCCAGACGATCTGACCCATCCACGGCAGCACGACGACGTAGCCCCGGAGGTTGGCCAGCCGCAGAGCCGCCACGCCAGTGGGAAAGCGGAATCCGCTGATCGTAACGCCTGCGGCCTCGGCCAGCACGCGCTCATGGGCCTCGAACTGCGCCTGATCGAGCGCGACCGTAGCCAAGACCGACGATCGCGCGGCTGCCGCCTCAGTCATGCCGCGACTATTTCGAGCAGTCGCATCACGTCCGCCGGTCCCAACCCGGCGCGCTCCGATGCCGTTGACGCCACCGTGAGCGCCGCCGCTGCATTGGCATAGCCGAGCGCATCCGCGAGGGTGGACCCATCCGCCAGCCGGGCGGCGAGCGCGCCGACGAAGGCATCCCCGGCGCCATGTGTGGAGACCACGCCGACCGGGTGCGCCGGGAGCGTTAGCGCGAAGCCGTCCCGATTGGCAGCGGCCAGGCCATGGCCTCCGGCAGTGACGATGGCGCATGGCGCCAGTGCCAGCAACTCGGTTGCCGCGTGCGCCGCACCCACCCCATCCTCGATCGCGACGCCGCTCAACGCCTCGGCCTCTAGCATATTGACGACCAGGATATTGATATGACCCGGCAAACCGTTCGACAGCGCCCGCGCGGGTGCGGCATTCAGGATCACGCCGCACCCAGCCTTGCGCGCCGCGGTCGCTGCGGCGAGGTTCGCGTCATCCGGCACCTCGTTCTGCAGCACCAGCCAGCGCGCGCGCGAGATCAGCCCGGCAGCCTCCGCAACGGCAGCCGGGCCGAGAGTAAGGTTGGCGCCGGAGATGATGATCGCACCGTAATCGCCCGACGGCTCCATCATCGCGATGCTCATGCCGGACGGTTCGGACCGCACCTGGATGGCGCCCACATCGACTCCAAAGGCGCGCAAGTACGCCAGCAGCGGCGCTGCGAAGGCATCCTCGCCCACTGCCCCCACCATTGCGACCCGCGCGCCATGCCGCGCAGCCGCCACAGCTTGGTTGCCGCCCTTGCCGCCTGGCTGTAACGCCCATCCGCTGCCAACCACTGTTTCGCCCAGGCGCGGTCGTACCGGCACCTCGACCATCACGTCGAGATGCAGGCTGCCAAGCACCACAACCGTGGCGTCGCTCATCGGCCGCGCTGCCGGCCCTTCGGCGCCACCGCTGCCATCGTTCGCTGCAGGCAAGCTTCAGTGGCCGCAGCATTCCGCCGTGCGACTGCCACGGACAGCGCATCGAGGATGTTCAGGCGCGCGATCCGCCCCGCCGGGTTCTCGCCGGTCAGCGGCGATTCCTGCGCGGTCGACGCCAGCACGATCTCGGCCATCTGGCTAAGGCGCGATGCTGTGTGGTTGGTGATGGCGACGCTCGTCGCTCCCAGCCCGCGGGCCAGCCCGATCGGCTCGATGACCAAGTCCATCTCGCCGGAATGCGAGACCGCCACCGCGACATCCTCCGGCACCGGAAGCAAGGCCGGCATCATATGCGTGTCGTTAAATGCCGCGGCATGCACGCCAATGCGAAGGGACATGTACTCGGATACCGAACGGTTGGAGAGCATTCGGTCGGGGACGCAGGTCTCCAGGACCATTAAGTGCGGCCGCATCGCTCGGATTGCCGGGCCGATCGTACGTGCGTCGTGGGACTGAATAGCCAATTTTGTCCGTAAGCCCGTGTGCCACGGCTGATCTGCGTGATGATGACAATTATCAGCTTGATCGTCGTCAAGTGCTGAAACGCCTGCACTTTGAGCATCGCCCCTCCGCCGAATGCTCTCTCTCCTGCTCGTGGTTGTTGCCTCATGCGGAACCCTTGCCGAGCAGCGCACTTTGAACGATTTGCTGTCCCACTACCGCGTCCTGTCGATCGAGCGAGTTGGCCAGGCGATTGTCGGCGTCCAGCCGGTCCACCATCGCGAGCATGCCGCGTACGGTGGCGATATTGGCGGCGCATTCCGCAACGGGATCGAGGCCGCCGGCATCAGGGAAGGTATCGAAATAGATCACGCCCTCATACCGGTCTCGACGGATTTGGCGCAGCAACTCGATCGTTTGCACAGTGTGGACGGCACCGACCATCAGGCCGTCGTCGCGTCCGCCGTAGCCGTCGTTCAAATGCACCCCGAGCAGCCGACTGTGCCGCGCCACCAGGGCGGCCGAGAACGCTGGCTGTTCGCCCGCATACAGCAGATGCGCGAAGTCGAGCGTGACGCCGAGATTGGGCAGTCCGGCATCGGCGATCGCCAGTAGAGTCGTCCCAATACGGTCCAGCAAAGCATGTGCCCGCGGCTCATTGGGTTTGTATTCGATGCTGATGAGGATGTCGGGATTGTGCGCCGCTACCCGGCGAATGCCGTCGACTTCCATCTCCCAGAGCGCGCCATAGTCAGCAGCGAATGGGTGATCGAACCCGTCCTGGCCGAGCCATAACGTCATCAGCTTGCCGCCGCACTCTGACAACGCATCGACGCCGCGCAGGGTCATGTCGATTGCACGCCGTCTCACCGAAGCATTAGGGTTTGTGAAGGCGCCGGCGCGGAATGCCGGATCGCCGTAGTAGCGCATAGCAAAGCCAGTTAACGCGAGCCCGGAGTCGGCAGCCTGACGAACCAGCGCGCGCGGTAGATGACCGTTCAGGTGGTCGGGATAATTGAGGTCGAACCCAGAAAGCCCATCCACAGTAGCGGCGCGCCGAAGCAATTCTGGGGTGTCAGGCTTAGCTCCACCTGCCGGCCAAAACAGCTCTGGCCGCGATGCAAATGAATTCAGGCGTGTGGTAAACTCCACGAAGCCGTTCCCCTCTGCCGCTGCTTCGCAGCCAGACTTTGAACGAGTCTCACACGAACCTGCACGTCAGTAAAGCTCCATTGCAGCCATCTTCAGGACTTCCGCACCAAGTTTTCTGTCATGCTGAGATGTAGGTAAGGCGTGGCATGATGCTGGCTCCGGCATAGGGAAGCGATGTTGTCCGCCCATGTCATAGGCGCGCGCCATGGTCCCTTCCGCTTGCAAGCTCTTCGCCGGGACCGACGATTTGCGGGTCGGCAGGACGCTGGTGCATGGGGCTGACAAAGGCCGGCGATTACCCCAGTCCTGCAAGAGTTCAGAAGACGCGCATGGAGACGGGGCTTTGCAACGCAGGTCATGCGGTTCAGCACCGAGACGGCCAGCGCCGCCTCGCCCTGCTGGCCGTGCAGGGTGCGGGCCCGGAGCTTGGGCCCGATCAGGTGCTTGTATCGGCCCATGGCTGTTTCAGCCAACGAACGCCGTCCGTAGCCGGTCCGCCACTGCCATTCCATGCGTCTTTTCTCCGCCATGAGTTGGATATGGCGGTCGCGTGTCGTGTGCGGGGCCGGGTCGGTTGTGCTGGGCACGGCGGAAGCGCGCGGGGGCATGACCACGTCCGGCGGCGGCTCGGGCTGGCGCACCCGGGCCGCCTCGTACGTCGGTTCGCCGTCGTAGGCGCCGTCCACGGCCAGGCTCGCGATGGCGCCCTCGACCGTGCGCAGCAGGTCCGGCACGTGCGCCGCGTCATCGGCCGTGCCCTCCGTCAGCAGGTGGGCTGCGATCTCGCCCGTGCCGGCGTCCACGGCCACGTGCAACTTGAGCCATTGTCGCTTCTTGCGGCCGTGCTTGGCCGCGTCCCACTCACCTTGGCCGAACAGTTCCAGCCCGGTGCTGTCCAGCACGAGGTGGAGCGGGCCGCTGCCGCCGCGCGCACGGGGCTGGCGGCCGGCAAAGGCGCGGCCGCGCCTGTTGAGGGTCGTATGGTCCGGAACAGGCAGGTCGAGGCCGAGCAGGCGCAGCACGCTGCCGGCCAGACCTGCCGCCTGACGCAGGGCCAGGTGGAAGACGAGCCGCAGGCTCAGCACCGTCTCGATCGCCAGGTCGCGTAGCGCGGCTGTCCGCCTGGCGGAGCCGGCCAAGGTTCCGGCCGCGCAGCGGCTGGAATGCCGGCGGAGGGGTGCTGCGGCGTGGTGCGCGCCATCCCGCCACGGCCGCCTCGTCCACCCACAGCGTGAGGTCGCCGCGGCGCTGCAGGCCTGCTTCGTAAGCGTGCCAATTCCGGATGCGGTAGCGTGCACGCGGGATGCGATGGCGGCGAGCGGCGTTGTGCTTGAAAGGCATCGCGCCGGCGTAGCCCAGCTCCGAGGGCCAGACGACCGCCTCGCCGCACCAACACATCGCGGGATGGTTCGCCGGCCCCCCTGTCGCGAAAACGCGCCATTCGCGCTTCGCCACCCTCCAAATGGCGGCTTGACCCGCCGCTGATTTCGCCACCAGCATCACTGTTTGGGAACGGACCAACAGGGCAGTGTCTCGGTACTATGTATCACCCGCCACCACGCGGACGTAGAGTCAGCCCGGCCAGCGCCGTAAAATGTGGGGATGGAAGCAACCAGCCCCGTCCTGTCCGGCCTGATCCGCAAGCGTGCTGAGATGACGGGCGAAGCGGACGCGCTGCGGGCGCGGCTGGCTGCCATTGCCGCCAACCTGGGCCACGTCGATGCGGTGATCGGCTTGTTCGATCCGGATTTTGACCTTGCCAGCATCCGCCCCAAACGCCCGCGCGCACCTGATGCGACCAAACCGGGCGAGATGAGCCGGTTCGTGCTGGACGCGCTGCGAGAAGCGGGAGAGCCGGTGCCCACGCCTGTCATGGCCGCCCGGCTGATGGCGGAACGCGGCATGGACGATCAGGACCGCAAGCTCATGCGGGCGGTGACGAAGCGGGTGGGCATGACGCTGCGGCATCAAGAGCGGAGGGGTACGGTGCAGTCTGAGCCGGGACCGGGTCGGGTAATGCTTTGGCGAATTGAGACTTAGCCTGCATCAGAGACAAGGTCACTTATGAAAAGACGATCTAACTCTCCATCTTTCAAAATTGGTTTAGCCCTAACCGTTATGACCTTTTGTGCTGCCATTGCAAGAACGTAAACGTTCTTCGGTATTCCAAACACTGGATCAGTTATTTTTGCAGATGTTCTATTTTCTCCTTCGGTTATCAGCGCCACTTTGCAAGAGCCAGTTTCCATGTCCAGTTCAGTGATTGTAAGCTGATATGCATCTTCTTTCCCGACTTCTACGTTTGGCTCCGACAAGATTGCGGCCTTTTCAGCTGTTCCCAGTGAAGTGCTGTGGCGATATGTCTGGTCGCTAACTGTAATGCTACTGGCTGTCTCGCCAATTGGCGAGACTGTTTGTTTCACGGCTGGACGTAAACTGTCAGCCATTCGGTCTATCGTTGTAAGTAGGCGATCAATGGTGCCCTGATCGCGGTTTCCCAACTCACGAATGGCTTCATCAAGTGCGCCCCGGAGTTGCTTCATTTCCTCTCTGTCTCCGGCAGCCTTCTTGAAGACGTAAGCCACCAAAGTGACGACCAATCCACCCGCCACAGTTGTGATCAGGGGGTTCTCATTGATCCACCTTAGCCAAACCATGAACTCAAAACAATGGGCTTGCGGCGGACTTGCTAGAACTTTTAGAGAAAAAACATCCCGGTGATAGACCACCTTTCCAGTTGCAGCAAAGTTACCCGAAACCCCTACTATGCGCGCTAACCCCTTCATTGAGTCAGCAAGTAGGTTCATATCTAGTTTATGATCTTCTGCCTCAAGGCCATCGAACCTTATTACTATGGCTTCTCCATAGAAACCGGCGCTGATGCCTTGGCTCACGTTGAATTCCTCATCCTCAATCGAAGTCGATAATGCTGAGGTGAGAGTGAAGGATTAGCAAAGACGGGGCAACGCCTTGGTTTAAGTCTCAGCCCGTTGCCAATACCCGCAGAAGTCCACGCTCGGCCGTGCCGCCAGCGCCAAGCCCACAACGCGGCGCACTTGGCCCCCGTTGTCCATGCGGCGGTGGCTCTCCTTGAACGCGCTCTCCTGGGCGTAGCGGGCCAGGTAGACGCCCGAGATGTGGTGGTGGTGGCCCCGCTCCGCCCGGCGCAGGCGGGAGAAGAAGCTTTCCGCCCCGTTGGTGCAGGCGATGCCGTCGCTGTAGGCGAGCTGGTGGTTGATGCGCTTCACGACGTAATGCCCGTGGAGGTCGTTCCAGCTATTTGCCTCGTCGGCGTGGACCTCGGTCCCGGCGGCAACGTGGTTGCGGATGTAGGCCAAGGCCGAACCTTCCGTGGGGAAGGCTGACGGCATCACGAAGCCGTCCCGCTCGCGGATCACAACGACGCACTGCCGCTTGCCGTTCTGGTTCTTCGCCAGGCGGCGGTCCCGGCGGTTCTCCTTGTGGTTGGCGGGCTTGACGTAGCCGCCGAAGTAGGCCCCGTCTACTTCCACCGCCTTACCCTCGCCGCCGAGCTTATAGCCCTTCACTTCGGTCGCCATGGCTTCCCGCAGCTTATGCGCCAGCACCCAGGCCGTCTTGTATTGCACGTCGAGGTCACGCGAGAGCGCCAGGGCGCTCTTGCCCTTGACCTCGTTGCAGAAGATCACGATGGCGGCAAGGTAGGTCTGCAAGGGCAGCTTGTGGAAGGCGAACAGCGTGCCGCTGGTGAGGCTGAAGTCCTTGCGGCACGCCTTGCAGCGGAAGCGCAGCGCGCCCGAGGGCCGGCGGGCCTCGTAGCAGGTCGGGCAGCCGCAATGCGGGCAGACCGCCTTGCCGTCCGTCTCAGGCCAGCGCAAGCCGGCAAACAGCGTCTCGGCTGCCTTGTTCTCCATGCGGAACACCGACGCCAGGGAGAGCGAGCGGGCTTTGGCGGAAAGGAGGAAGTGCTGGGACATCATCGTATCCGGTGGTTACACACCGAATACGATGATTATTTACCCTGTAGTCAATGCAGAAAACATCAGATACGATGATGATAACACTTTTTTAGAGGAAGCGCGGGATGCCGGACGAGCGAAATTGGACGGATTACGTGAAGGGCGTTCTCAAGGCAGAACTGAAACGCCGGAACGTCAGCTACAAAGAGCTTGCGGAAAAGCTGGAACCGCTAGGAGTTCACGAATCGGAAAGGAACATTGCAAACAAGATCGCGCGGGGCAGCTTCACCGCCGTATTCCTCATACAATGCCTAGAGGCAGTCGGATGTCATACCGTGCGGTTGCACGAGCCTTCCTGATCTTGGTAGCTGTCTTGAATTGGCTATTCAGAAAACGCAAAAATAAGAGACAAGCCGTACCACATACTGATAATACTCAAGGGCAACGTTCCCCAAAAGAACCACCTGGCCGCCGTTACCGATATTATAAATATCCCACAGAAGAAGAGCATCGCACCGCCGAGCAGTTCGCATGGAGAACTGCGAAGAATCTTACGATATGGGCTGGATCTGCTGCTACCATTGCTGCTGTTTTCACCTACAAAACATGGGTTGAAACCAGGCGGCAAGCCGACACTGCAAACCTTGCTCTTATCGCTGTGCAACGCGCTTACGTTGAGCCGGTCGGCATACGGTTCGATCCTATAAAAGACAGTTCTGGTAAGACTAACTATTGGTTGGCTTACTTGGTTCTTCAGGACGTAGGCGTTACTCCGACTAGGTTCCTGCGCGCATTCGGAACCCATCTGTCCTTTGAGTGTGCGATCACAGACGATCCCGAGGCCAGTCTTTTCGATATCCCTATGGGACCGCAATTTGGGCAAAGGCTTGGACCTCAGGAAAAACTGACCTTCGGACCCATGTATGTCTCCAACTCGGATTTGACGGAAGCTGGACCATACGTAATCGACCCACAGCGGCAAATGCTTTTTTGGGGAGTTGCAGAGTATAATGATGTCTTTCCCGGAACTAGCAGACACATCACAAAGTTCTGCTATCAGCTTGTTGCCAATGACCAAGGCATTAGCAACACCATTGGTAGACTGGGAGTTCCCGAACCCATAGAAGGCCCAGACGCCATCCCATGCCAACACCATAATTGCACAGACGAAGAATGCAACTACGATTACCGAATCATACCTAACCCAGATGCACCCGTTTCGGCAACGCCGCCTAAGGCTTTGCAGAATTAGAGGTTTTACTCCGATCACGCCTCACCCCCCGCCCAACCGGGCCGGACTGACGCGCGAACCGTAGGCCGCGGGCGGAGCCAGTGCGACGCCGCCGTGGTGGCGGGTGATACATAGTACCGAAACGAGCCGCAGGCTCAGCACCGCCTCGATCGCCAGGTCGGCGTAGCGCGGCTGTCCGCCTGGCGTGCTGCGGCGTGGTGCGCGCTATCCTGCCGCTGCCGCCTCGTCCACCCACAGCGTGAGGTCGCCGCTGCGCTGCAGGCCTGCTTCGTAAGCGTGCCAATTCCGGACGCGGTAGCGTGCACGCAGGATGCGATGGCGGCGAGCGGCGTTGTGCTTGAAAGGCATCGCGCCGGCGTAGCCCAGCTCCGAGGGGCAGACGACCGCCTCGCCGCACCAACACCGTACGGCGCGCGGATCACGGCGATCGTGGTCTATCTGCTACATGGCCAATTCTTGCCCGAGAAGCGTTTGGCCCAGCTGATGGCGGACCTGTCCAGCGTGAGCCTGACGACGGCGGCCATCGCCAGTGTGAGCCGCATTTGTGCAGAGCGCTTCGCAGGCGCCGCAGCCGTCCTGCGCGACCATGTGATAGCGGCGGTGAAGCACCTGGATGAGACCGGATTTCGGATCGGCGGCAAGACGCAATGGCTGCATGCCACATCGGCCTTGCTGCTGACGTTCTACCGGACATCTCCCGGGCGAGGCAGCCTGCCGGACACCATGGCCGGCATCGTCCTGCATGATCACTGGAAGCCAGTACTATACGCTTAAGAACGTGTTGCACGCCCTGTGCAACGCGCATTACTTGCGCGGACTTCAGGCACTAACTGAGACCGAGAAGGAAGTCTGGGCGCGCAAGATGCGGCGTCTGCTGCGCTGCGCCTGTCATGCGGCAAATCTCGCCCGCGACCGGGATGCACCGCTCTTGCCCCGTTTGATCGCGTTGATTGAGCGATGTTGCGAAGCAACCGTGACGGAAGGCTTCGCGTTCCACGAGGCGCTACCCTCCTTGGCCGGCGCCTCGGACAAACGGTGCCGTCGCGGACGCAAGCCGTGTCGGGCCGGACACAACCTGCTGCTGCGCATGCATGGGCGCAAACGCGACGTGCTCCGCTTTCTGTTCGATCCCACTATGCCGTTCACCAACAACCAGGCCGAACGCAATGCCGGGATGATGAAACTGCGGCAGAAGATCTCCGGCGGGTTCCGCTCCGTGGCCGCAGCAGCCAACTTCGCGGTCATCCACTCGGTTCTCTCGACGGCGAGAAAGCAGGGCTGGAATATCCTGCACACGCTCACCGCAAACCCGGCCAGCTTGATCGCCGAGTTGCAGGTGAGATGATTCGGACCGGGGAATCTGGGCAGTTACAAATTCAGAAGCTAACAGGACTTGGTAGAAAGACAAACTACTGCGTAGCTATCCAGCTTAATTACCGGTGAACGCAAGCGCTCAGGGGCAATGTGACCGGCAGTCCTACGAGACAACCGGTCCGCGTCGATTAATCGAATCCACTGCGCTGCCGGACCGTTAGGGCGAACCTCAATCGGCTTGCTCGTAAGATTCGCCATGCAGAGCGCCGGACCATATACAGAACAATCGGCAAATGCCGCGATCTGCCCAGGTGCGTCGTGCGCTGCTGTAAGGCGGAGGGTGCCGGACAGCTTGCTTGCGATCTCAAAAGCAATTCCTATGGCCAGGGTTCGGCCAGCCGGATCAAGCAGGCCAAAGTCGCCAGCCGGCGTCCCCAAAGTCAGTGCTTCGACGCCGCGGGCCGCCGCCACATAGCCGAACAGAAAAGCCGCCGCGAAAAGCCCGCGCTGCCGAGGGTCTCTCAGCCCCATCGGAACCCGGCAGCCCTCGGCGTTGTTGACCGGCGCCGCCGCCGACGCCGAGGGCGTCATGCCAATCGTGGCCGGTCCGATCCGATAAGGAACGGCGCCGATGAAGCTGCGCGTCGTGGCGATCAAGCTGGGCAGCGCCTCCAGGGTTTCCATGACCGAGGCGTCGTCGGCTGCGTGCACTACGGCTTGGGTCGCATGGGTCACCATGTCGATGCCGGGTAGCGGGCGGTTCCGGTTCAGCTCGGCAAATCCGGTCGGCATGCCGCCGACGCAACGCAAGCCGGGGACCAGCCGTCGCACCGCATCGAGTATGGCATCCGCCCCGGCCTCGCCGGGCGGCGTGTTGCCGGCCGGGCGGCCACGCAAGTCGCGGTGCGGAATGACGAACAACGCCTCGGGCGGCGGGCAAGTGTCCGCGATCCAGCGCACAAGCGGCGCCAGTTCCGGCACAGGCGCCACGCCCGGAATGATGACGTCGAGCTGCAACGGGCAACGGCAGGCGCGGGCTAAGCCGAGGGATCGGTCGAGCCGTTCGACAGGGTCCGCATGACTGAGATCGACCCGCGCCTGCACGTAGCTCGCGCCAAGGCCAGCGATCGCATCGAGTCGTTCCCAGCCGCCAAACAGGACATCCTCGTCGGCATAAAGCCCGATGCCCGGCATCCGGCCTTCTTCGGACTCGCCCCAATGCACGTCGATGACCGCATTGGCCGGCGGCGGAACCGAGGGCGCACTGCCTGTCACAACCAGCTCAACCTCTTGCGACAGCACCTCACCCGCTTCAATCCGATAAGGAAAGCCGCGCGATAAGGGCCGGACGTAGGTTTTGAAGGAGGCGTCCGTCCAGTTGCGGTGGTCCTCCATCTCGAACGCATCGCCGGTGAACCCGACGGCGGCCGACAAGCCCGGCGCTGGCTCGTGGCGTAGCCTGGCGATACCGGAAGCCGGCTGGTATGGCGACACCAGATCCGGAAAAACTGTCCGCGTGATCGTGCCATCGGCGTGACCGACTTCGAGGGCGCGTCCGGCTGCGCCTTTGATCGGGTGCAGGACGACGAAGCCGGTGCGGTTCGTGCAAAACCCGGCCGGGGATTGTCCCTGGGCCATGAACCACAGCCGTCCGCTACCGTCCGCTTCGATCTTTGCCTCGTAGCAGAACTGCCCGTCCGAGCCTTCGACGCGGCCCTCGTAGGCGACCTCGAAGCTGCCCATTCGCTGCCGGATGTCGAGCCCGGCGATCTGGGGCGCGTACGTGCCCCAGTGCGTGTTCCGGACGACGAAAGCGATGCCGCGGAGCATTTCATAGCCGTCCCAGCGGATGGCCCGTAGCGCAGCGCCGTCGAATTCGGCCGATAAGCGCCCCGCAGTCAGCGTCTGCCAGGGCGGAACCGGCTCGTCCGTGCCGAAGAGAATGCGGTCCCGTGCCGTCACGACCGCGGCTCTGCGCTCCGGCCCGATGCCGCGGCCTCGTAAGCCGCCTCGGCCAAGGCGAAGGTCTTCAGGTTGTCGGCGGCACTCGTTTCCGCCTCGCAACCTGCCCGCAGCGCCCTGAGCAGCTGGGCGCACGTGGCCGTCACGCTGACTTGGCTGATATCCTCGCCGTCCGCAGCGACGACATGCCTCGTCGTCGTCCCTTCAACCGTCGCCACCATGTCGCGTCCGCCGGCCCGCGCGATGAGTGCCCCGCGCGGACCCTCGATGACGACGTCCACCTCCGGCTGACCGGCGAATGGCTGCCGGCTCTCATAGGTGCACTCCACGACCGAGACGGCGCCCGATTTGTGCCGCAGCAGCATCGTGGCGGTGTCCTCGGCCCGCACCCCCGAGCTGCGGCGCTGCGTCTCGCAGCTCACGCGGACGGCCTCGCCAAGGAACACGCGCGCGAGGTCCAGCATATGGATGCCCACATCGAGGATCGCCAACCGCTCCTCATCGCGGAAATACGGTTGGTTCTGATACACATCCACGCCGGTGCGGAAGCTGATCCGTGCCCAGGAGGGCGGGCCGATCGCCCCGCTCGACAGCACCTCAGCAAGCTTGATCATCGCCGGCTGGTAACGAAAGTTCTCGTGTACCGCGAACCATAAGCCGCCTGCCGCCTCCCTTATAGCCCGGCAGTCGGCGATAGTAGGCGCCATCGGTTTCTGCACGATCACGGGCAGGCCGCGTTTGAAGGCGGACTCGGCTATGGCCCGGTGCGTATCCATGCGGGTCGCCACATCGAGCAGCCCAAGGCGCTCCGCCTCAAGCAGGGCGTTGACGTCGGTATACCAGCGGGCGATCCCGAACCGCGCCGCCGCCGCCTGGGCCTTGTCTGCATCGATGTCGCAGACGGCGACGAGATCGGCGCCCGCGTCATGCAGGCTGCGCCATGCCGCGAGATGCCGTTGCGCCCAATAGCCGCAGCCGACGACGCCGACGGTGGTACGCGGCCCATCCACGGCGTCAGGCGGCGATTGTGTTGCGAAGCACGCCAATTCCGTCGGCCTCGATCTCGATGACGTCGCCGGGTTGCATGAACACGGGCGGCTTCTGGAACAGGCCGACGCCGGCCGGCGTTCCGGTGGTGACGATATCGCCGGGCAGCAGCGTCATGACCTCCGACAGCGAGGCGATCAGGCGGCTCAGCGGGAACAGCCAGTCGCTGGTTGAGCCATTCTGCAAGGTGCGACCGTTGAGGCGGGTTTCCAGGCGCACGTCGTCGGGCCGGGCCATCTCGTCGGCGGTGACGATGCACGGGCCGATCGGCGCGAAACCGTCGAAGTTCTTGCCAAGCGTGATCTGGCTGTCCTTGAACTGCACATCGCGGGCGGACACGTCGTTGAGCAGCGTATAGCCGAAGATCGCCGGCATGATGTCCGCGTCCCGTGCACGGCGCAGCGTGGCGCCGATCACGGCGGCGAACTCGACCTCGTAATCGAGCTGCCGGGTGCGCGGCGGATAGGGAATGGGCGCGTCCGGTCCCACGATGCTGTTAGGCAGCTTGGCGAAGAAGAACGGCTCCTCAGGCATCTTGGCATCCGGGTTCTCCGCCGCGTGGCTCTTATAGTTGATGCCGGAACACAGGATCTTCGACGGGTCCAGTATCGGTGCGAGCAGCCTCAGGTCGCTTGCCGCCAGCCTCGGCGCAGACGCCTGCGCCTCGCGCGCCTCTCGTAACGCGGCAGTTCCGCCTTCGATCAGTTCCTTCATCGTCGCGGCAATGCCCGCAGCGGTCAGATCCGCGATCTCTCCGTTCACGAGCGCGCCGACCCTTGGCCCTGCTTCGGCCGAAAACGTCACGAGCCTCATGCTTCATCTCCCAGGAACACGGCCTTGTGCAAGGCCAACGGGTCGCGGGCGAGGCTGGCGAATACGTCCGGCGCTTCGGCAAGAGCAAAGCCGCTCGCAATGTCCGGGTAGCGGATCGCGCCACTGGCCAGCAGAGCGAGGCTCTCCGGGAAGCAGCCGACGCTGGCCCGGGAGCCGACGATGGTCATCTCCTTGCGGGTCAGGTCGAGCCCCGGCCAGGACATCGGCACGCCCTGCTTGACCAAGCCGACGATCACGACCCGCCCGCCTGCGGCAACAAGGCTGGCCGTCTGCTCCATGGCCTGCACGTTGCCGGTCGCCTCGATCACCACTGGCATGCCTTCGCCGCCCGTCAGCTGCAGCGCCTCCGGCAGCAATCCGTCGTCAGCATCGAGCGGCGTGCCCCCGAGCCGGGCCGCGGTCTCAAGGCGCTCGCGGGCAATGTCGGTCACGAACACCGCGGCCCCCAGCGCCCGCGCCACTTCCAAGGTCGCCAGCCCGATCGGCCCCGCGCCAAGGATCAGCACCGTGTCCTTTGCCGTGACCGCCCCGCGCCGGCAGACCTGCACGCCGATTGCGATTGGTTCGGCGAAGCTGGCCTGAAAGGGGGACAATTGATCCGGAATGACATGCAACCGGTCGGCTGGCACTGTCACCTGTCCGGCAAAGCCGCCCTCGCGATGCACCCCGACGATTTGCAAATTCATGCAGCAATTCGTTTTGCCAACCCGGCACGGGTAGCAATGGCCACAGCCGATGAACGGCTCAACGGCGACCCGCGTGCCAACCGCTGGCCCATCTGCGCCGGGACCGAGCGCCGCAACGCGTCCGGCGATTTCATGCCCGCCGATCCGGGGATAGCTGACGTAGGGATTTTTGCCGAGATAGATACAGAGGTCGCCGGCGCAAAGGCCCGCCGCCTCGACCGTCACCAACGCTTCGCCTGGCGCGGGATCAGGCCGCTCTCGCCGTGTCATCCTGAGCTTGAACGGCGCATCGAACACGGCAGCGTCCATCGCGGCGCTCATCCTGCCAGGCGTGCCTGACCGCCGCCCGCCGGGATCTCGATCGCCGCTCCCGGCTTCAACACGATCGATCTCGGCACAAATTCTCCTCGCGCCCTCATCCCGGCCAGGCACCGTTCAAAGTCGGCGACTTCCGGATCATCCGGGTTGCAGTAGTGGCATGGCAGCACCGTTTCCAGCCCGAGCCACTGCGCCGCGAGCGCCCCCTCATACGGCGACATCTCTGCCGTCAGCATCCGCCCCGGCATTGGGTTGCGATGCAAAATTTCCTGCGGGTTGGCAATGCCGATGCAGCCGACCGTCGGGCGATACAGCTCGGCTTGCAGCTTGAGATCGGAGAAGATCGCCGTGTCGCCGTAGTGGTAAAACCGCATCCCTTCGTCGGCATAGATCACGAACGCCATCGGCACGCCGGAGGCGAGCGTCCCATCCGGCATCGCGATCTGCGACCAGTGATGGCATTCGACCGGCTGCACCTCAATGCCGGCCACCTCGACCTTGATGCCCCAGGTGGTGGCGCGCAACGTATCCGCCGGGATGCCCTTGGCCACCAGGTAAGCCTTCACCTCGCCGCCGCAGATCACCGGGCAACCGTAGCGCTTGGCGATCAGCTCGGTGTCGCCGAGATGGTCAAACGCGGCGTGGCTGACGATGACGAGGTCGACCTGGTCAAAGCTGTCATGCCGGACCGGGGAGGCCGGGTTCTCGTTCAGGAACGGATCGACCAGCACCCGCTGCCCGCGCCGGTTGATGATCTCGTAGGCGGCCACGCCGAAGAAGCGGATGCGCGTGCAGGGCGAGAGGGTCATGGCTGCATTCCCCGCTACTTCGCGCTGACCGCCTTCAGCATGGGGCCGACATTGTCCTTCGTGACCACCAGCACGCCGGTGTTGACGTTGACCGGGATCGGCTTGCCCTGCCACTTCGACAGGCCATTCGTGGTCAATCCGTTGTGGTTGAAGTCGTGCAGCAGCTTGAACGCATAGTAGGTGAACAGCTCGCGGTTCTGCACGATGATCGCCGTGGTCGAGCCGTCCGCCAGCGTCTGGAAAAACTCCGGCGTCTGCTCCATTGCGGTGACGACGACCTTGCCCTGCATCCCGCCCTCGGTCAGCGCCTGCACGATCCCGGCCCCGCTCTCGCTGTCGAACCCGGCCATCGCGGCGATATCCGGGTGCGCGGCGATCAGCGAGGAGGCGACCCGCGCCGCGCTGGAGCCGTCGCCGGTATCGTCTTCGTTGGCGACCACCTGATACGTGTCGCCGGCCTTCTTGAGGGTTTGCTGGAAGCCTTCCAGCGCCGCCTTCATGTTGTCGGCGTTCAAGATCGACAAGGTCGCGATCTTGCCGCCCTGCG
Source organism: Acetobacteraceae bacterium (assembly GCA_965260935.1). GTDB lineage: Bacteria > Pseudomonadota > Alphaproteobacteria > Acetobacterales > Acetobacteraceae > JBBROS01. The sequence continues at coordinate 1,586,194 of OZ253374.1, read as the reverse complement.
GCAGCGCCTTGATGATGGCCTTGGCCTGCTCCTCGCCGATCGTATGCCAATCAGTGCCGACGAAGGCGAGCCGCTTCGAGTTCGGCAGGTCGGCGTCGTCCACCACCACCGGCACGCGCATATCGACGCACTTGTTGACCGAAGCGGTCAGCGCCGGGTCCCAGCCGACGACGGAGATGCCCGCCGGCTGCTGCGCGCAAACCTGGTCGATGGTGGCGATGAACTGCTGCAGGTCAATGTTGGTCGGTCCGGCAATGCGGATCTTGATGCCGAGTTGGTCCGCAGCCTGCTTCATGCCCTTGTAGTCGGAGCGCACGAACAGCGGCAGGGTCGCGTTCTGCGAGATCCAGTAGTACGTCTCGCGGGCGTTATCCGGACCGTAGGACGTGTCTGCTGCCCGGGCGGCAAGCGGGGCGCAGCACAGCAATGCCGCGGCCAGTGGAACGAGGTATCTTGCCTTCATCCGTCGCGTCCTCTCGCCTTGTTATACCCGATGAGCTTGCTTGAACCGGTCCAGCGACACCGCGAGCAGCAGCACCAGACCGACGATGATGTTCTGCCAGAACACGCCCACCCCGTTGATGATGAGCGCGTTCTGCACCAGCGCGATGAACAGCACCCCCAGCACGCCGCCGAGGATGGACCCCTCGCCGCCGCGTAGGCTGGCTCCGCCCAGCACGGTGGCGGTGATGACCGAAAGCTCGATGCCGATGCCCGCCGTCACGACCGCCGCGTTGAGCCGTGCCGCCCCTAGTACGCCGGCAAGCCCGGCCAGCGCTCCCATGACGACGAAGCCGATCAAGATCAGCCGCTGCACCCGAATGCCCGAGAGCTGCGCCGCCCGCGCGTTGCCGCCGATAAAGTAGAACTGGCGGAAGAACCGCGTCTGCGCCACAGCCCAGCCCCCGGCCAGCACGATCGCCAGCATGACCCAGAACGGCATCTGCAAGCCGAACAGCATCGTCTGCCCGTAGGCCTTGAAGCCCGCGCCGATCGGGCTGATGCCGGTGCCCGACACGAGCTGGGTGACGCCGCGGTAGATCGCCATGGTGGCGAGGGTCGCGATCAGCGCGTTGATGCGGATGCGGGTGACGATCAGGCCGTTGACCAAGCCGAGCAGCGCCCCTGCCGTGATTCCGCCCGCAAGCCCGGCCTCGGCCGGCAGTCCATACCATCTGACAATGGCCGCCGAGACCACGCCGGCGAAGGCCAAGGTCGAGCCGATCGACAGGTCGAACATGCCCGCGATCATCAGCAGCATCATGCCGGTGACCAGGATGCCGGTCTGCGCCGCATTCAGCATCACGGCGGAAAAATTAGGTTCTGCGGCACTTTCCGTGCTGTTGGATAGCGGCTACGAGGTAGGATGAGCACATGAGGGGAACACATCCCTCGTTGAAAGCTCTCGTTGTCCAAGCACCTCTTGCCCCTGATCCCGGCAGGCCTGGCCGTTGTGCAAGTCCTGCCCACCCTTGAACGCGTCACCATCCTCACCCAGCCGCTGTCCGCGTCGGCCGCCTGTCCCGATTGCAGCACGGTGTCGAGCCATCTCCACAGCCGATACGAACGGACCTTGGGAGATCTTCCTTGGCAGGGCCGCCCGGTGGTGCTGCGCGTCCAAGCACGCCGCTTCCGTTGTCTGCAACCGGCCTGTTCCCGGCGGACCTTTGCCGAGCGGCTGGGCGATGTGGCCGCCGCTTGGGTGCGGCGCACCGGCTGGCTCGGCGCTTTGCAGCATCAGGTCGGCTTGGCACTCGGCGGCAGGGCCGGCGCGCGGCTGGCCGAGCGCCTTTCCATGCCGACCAGCCCCGACACGCTGCGGCGCATGCTGGTGCGTCAGATTTGTGTCGGCGCCGACCCGCCCACCCTGCGCGTGCTTGCGGTGGACGACTGGGCTTGGCGCCGCGGCCATCGCTACGGAACGGTGCTGGTGGACTTGGAACGCAACCGGGTCGTGGACCTTTTGCCTGACCGTCAGGCCGGCACGCTCGCAGTCTAGCTACGCGAGCATCCCGGCGTCGAGGTGATCGCACGCGACCGCGCCGGCGCCTATGCGGACGGCGCGCGCCAGGGAGCGCCTGACGCCAAGCAGGTTACGGACCGCTGGCACGTGCTGCGTAACCTGGGCACGGCCGTGCAGGCCCTTGCCGGCCGGCACAGCGCCGCCGCACGCCGGGCTGCACAACACGCCCCTGGTGAGCAGCCCGCGGTGGCGGAGATGCCCCCGGCCACGCTGGCGCCCCGCAAGCCGACCGCGGCCGAACGGGCCAGCCAGGCCTCACTGGCGCGCAGGCAGGCGCGCTACGAGGAAGCGGCTCGGCTGCGGGTGGATGGCATGTCGATGAGCCGCATCGCCCCCTCCGTAGGCTTTCCAGCGGCGCCGCCGCCGGAATCTTTACCTGCTCCGCCCTGCTCGGGGCCGAGCGCCAGACGGTCCGGCGCTGGCTGCGTCTTGGCCACGCCCCGTCCTGGACGAAGCCGCGCCGCGGCGGCGTGCTCGACGCCTATGCCGCCCACCTTGACCGGCGCTGGGCCGAGGGCTGCCGCAACGCCGCGCAACTCTGGCGCGAGCTGGCCGGCCTCGGCTTCACGGGACGGCCCACGACCGTGCGGGCCTGGGCAGGACGGCGGCGCAAGGGCGGGCCGGAAGACGGCGCGGACGGGGCTGGCGCGGAGCGCGTGGCACGGCAACCGCCCTCTGCGTCGCGGATCGCACGGCTGCTGATGGCCGACGCCAAGGCGCTGCCGGAGGCCGAGCGGGGCTTCATCGCCCGGCTGCTGGCGGAGGCGCCTTGGCTGGCGGACGCCATCGCAATCGCAAAACGGCTCAACCTGCTGCTGCGCCGAAGGAGCAAGGAAAGCCTGGGCAAGGTGCTCGAAGATGCGGCCGCCACACAGCTTGCCGAGTTCGCCGCCAATCTCCAGCGCGACATCATCGCCGTGCAGGCCGCGTTGGATACGCCTTGGACCACAAGCCCCGCCGAGGGCCAGATCAACCGCATTAAGACCATCAAGCGATCCATGTACGGCCGAGCCGGCTCCCAGCTCCTGCGCGCCCGTGTCCTCCAGGCCGCAGAACCCAAAATTCGTTGTCACAGCCAGCCAGGGTTCTCGATCTGGCGCGGGACGGCGTCGAGGACGCGGCGATCGCCACTTTGTTAACCCAAGAAGGCTTCCGCTCGCCGCGGCACAGTCAAGTCCTGGTCAACACGGTCGGTGCCATCCGCCGGTGCCACAGGGTTCTGCAGGCGCCCTCGCATCCGCGTCATCTTCCAGGCTGGCTGACCGTGTCCCAACTCGCCCAGCAGCTTGGCATCCCGCGGCGCTGGATCGACCAACGCATCCGCAGCGGCGTCATCGTCGTCGGCCCCCACCCGCCCATGAGGCTGCACCTGTTCCCCGATGCTGACCCGACCGTTGCTGGGTTCCGCAGCCTCAGGGCCGGGCAGATCGACCGCTTGCGCTTCGACCAACTCGTGTCGAAACAGGAGCATCAACGTGCGAGATCCTACGATCAGGAGGGCGTGTCCCCTGCGGTCGCCGAGCGCCATCCTGAAGCGGCGATCATCGTGCCGCCGCGTTCCACGGCCGTGCCGAGCGAGGCGGCCGAGACCGCCCCTTCGCTGGCCTTCCAACGGCTGCGCCGTCGGAACCTTCGCCAGCTCCGCTCACGCAGCGGGACTGCCATCTTCAGCACATCGCCGAGCACGGGCGCATGGCTTGGCAAAAAGCGTCCGGCTACACGAAGCGGGCCAGAGCCGAGACAGCGATCGGCCGGTTCAAGCAGGTGATCGGTGACGGGCGGAGCGGGTCAAGGTTCCGCGTGCGCAGCACGTGGAATACCGGCGGAGGGCGCGCTCGCGCACCGACAGGCATCGGGCAACCGAGATGGGCGTCGCCGTCCATGCCCTCAACTGCATGCTGGGGTTGGGACGCCCGATCTCCGTCCGCATCGCCTGAACCTCAGACGGGGATGGGGCAACTGCAACCGTATCTCTGGTCCATGTTGGGGTGGACGGCACCCATGGCATCATGTGCCAAGATCGGAGCTGTCACAGCGTCCAACAGAGGAGCCGTCCGCCATGGAGTTTAGGCGTATCGCCGTTGACACGTCCAAGTCCGTGTTCACCCTGCACGGGGTGGATGAGCATGCTCGCCCGGTCCTGCGCGAGAACCTGACCCGGGCTCGGTTCGAGGGATTCCTGGCCAAAGCCTCGCCCACCGAGGTTGTGCTGGAAGCGTGCGGCAGCTCCTGTCACTGGGGCCGGTTCGCGCAGGAGCTGGGCCATACCGTGCGGCTGATCCCGCCGCAATACGTCAAGCCGTTCGTCAAACGCGGCAAGAACGACCGCAACGACGCCGAAGCGATCTCGGAGGCGGCGTCCCGCCCCAGCATGCGCTTCGTGCCGGTGAAGTCTGCTCAAGGGCAGGCGGAGGCGATGGACCTGAGCGCGCGCGAGCTGCTGGTGCGGCAGCGGACGCAGCTGGTGAACGCCGTGCGTGGGCATGCGGCCGAGTTCGGCGTGATCGCGGCGAAAGGCATCGCGCAGATTGAGCCGCTGCTGACCAAGGTTGCTGATGCAGACATGCCCCAGGCGGCCAAGGACACGCTGGCCCATTTGGGCCGGATCATCGCGCAGCTGGATGCGCAACTGGCCGAGTTCGATCAACGCCTGGCCCAGCAGCATAAGGCCAACCCGGTCAGCCAACGCCTGGTCGCGGTCCCCGGCGTCGGACCGGTCACGGCGTTGACGGTGGCGACAACGGTCGACCCTGGCCAGTTCGAGTCCGCTCGCCACGTCGCGGCCTGGCTCGGCCTGACGCCGCGAGAACATTCAACGGGCGGTCGCCAGCGCCTGGGCGGCATCAGCCGGGCCGGCAACGAACGGCTCCGCCAGCTGCTGGTCGTGGGTGCGATGGCGGTGATCCGCCATGCCAGGCCAGGGAGCAAGACGGCCAGCCCTTGACTGCTCGCCTTGCTGGAGCGCCGGCCGCGCAAGCTGGCCGCGGTCGCTCCGGCCAACAAGATGGCCCGCACCCTGTGGGCCATGATGACGAACGGCACGGCTTACCGGCGCTTGCCGCAAGTCGCCTAGCCGTTCGTCACCGCCGAGGAGCAAAAGGGCACAAGCAGGAGATAGCAGCCGGTCGAACCGACGAACAGGAGATCCCGCTTGTTGCACCGGCCCTGCGAGGCCGCGTCCGTGTTTGGGGCCTGTTCGGCGAAACCCACCTGGGCCAGCGGTCATGCAGCCACGTCGTAGGCCGGACACATGACCGCATTCGTTCCGGAAGTCAGATCGCGCCTAACCCCTTGCGCTCCAGGTGCCGTTTTCTAATCGCGCCTCCTTTGTCAATGGCAATCGCTGCCCACTTGCTGCCGTTGTTGCCATACCAGGGTCACGGTTCTCTCCGCGGTCGGCGGTTGCCGCCGCAACATCCGGTTCGAAGCACAGGCGCTGCAATGTCCACAACGGGCTCACGTGGAAGCCACGCGGCCCAACGGCCTCCCTTGCAGCCAGCCTGCACCCTCGCCCTGGTGGGCAACTCGCACCCGCGCCGGCGTCGGGCGTAGGTGGATCTCGTCAGGGCCGGGTCAGGCCGCCGTTGCCTGCTCCGACCAGCGGAACGGCTCGCCGGACCGCCAGAGGCTGTGCAGGATCACGGACAGCTTCCTGGCCAGCGCCACGCGCGCCTTGCCAGGGCCGGACCGCTTCGCAATCGCCTGTGCCCAGTCCTTCAACGGCGAGGCCCGCTTGACCCGCGTCAGCAGAACGACAGCCGCCTCATACAGCAGCGTGCGGGCCAGCGTGTCGCCGCACCGCGAAATCCGGCCGCTGCGGTCGACCTCGCCCGATTGATACTGCCTGGGCGTCAGACCCATGTGCGCACCCACTGATCGCGACCGGGCGAACCGCGCCGGGTCCTCGATCGTGCTCACGTAGGCCAGCACGGACAGCACCCCGATGCCGGGCACGCTCATCAGCAGGCGGCAGGTCGGGTCCCGCTTCGCCAGCGTACGCACCTCCTTGTCGAAGGTTGCGATCTGCTCGCGCAGCTGCCGCCACGCCACCAGCATGGGCCGGACAACCGGCGCCAGGTCGTCGCGGTCGGCCAGCAGCTCCTCGATACGGCGATCGAACGGCAGACCGCGCATCGCGCCTGGCAGCATCCCGAACGTCTTCAGCACGCCCCGGATGTGGTTCGACAGCCGCGTCGTCATGCCGACCAGCTGCGCCCGGGCGCCGAGCAGGGCACGTGCCCGGTGGGCGTCGAGCGACTTCACGTGCACCGGCCGATACCATCCCGTCCGCATGATCTGCGCCAAGCCCTCGGCGTCGTTCTGGTCTGTCTTGTTCATCTGCATTTTGAGCGCGGCGCTGGCGTGCCGGGCGTCAAGGCAGGTCACGTTGAGCGCTCGTGCGCGTAGTTCATGCACAAGCCAAGGCGTCATGGGGCCAGTCTCGACGCCGACCCTGGCGTCCTTTCCCGCATGCCCGCTCACGATCCGCTCGATCTGCTCTGGGGCTGTGGCGCACTGGCCGCGCCACAGCCTGCGTCCTGTCTCGTCCACGATGCAGATCGCCGTCAGCTTCTGTGACACGTCCAAACCAACAAATTGGGTCATCGAACCGCCTCCCAGGCTGCGAACCGCCGGGCGATAGCGCCCGGACCGCGGCATCATGGATGGCCTAGGCCCCCGCCGCGATTACCCGATGTCCACACATGCAACACGGCTAACCTGGCCCATAGCTCCTCCCTCGCTGCTTGGAAGCTGACTGTGCCATCACACCCCGGGACTAAACAGGTAACGCCTTCCGCAACCTTGGTAAAAATGCACAACATCTTCAAGCCAACTTAAGCATCCGCTCCCAACGCAGCACGTAACAACCCTCGTTTGCTAGGTGCATCAATAAAGGCTAGCAGCTCGGCAATGAGCGGATCATCACCGTTCCTGTCACGAACAGTGACAAGCCGATCAGCAAAAACCCCTTCCCCGGCAAAAAGAGCTTTGACCGCAGCGCGGAGCTTTTGCATCGTTGCACGATCTATACCGCGGCGGCGAAGCCCAATGAAATTGAGGCCGGCAAGGCGGGCACGGTTTCCAATTACGCTACCATACGGAATAACATCAGCCTCCACCCCAGAGACGCCTCCAACCATTGCGCCGCGCCCGACTCGGACAAATTGATGTAAGGCAGCGGCGCCTCCAATAACCGCTCCATCGCCGATGTCGACATGCCCCCCCATAACGACGTTATTGGCTATGATGACATTGTTTCCTACGTCGCAATCATGTGCCACATGGACTACGGCCATCAGTAAACAATCGGCGCCAACGCGAGTAAGACCGTTGCCAGTAACGGTGCCGCGGTGAATTGTACAATGCTCTCGAATTTGTGTTCTGGCTCCGATTTCACAAAGTGTTGGCTCATTCTGGTATTTGAGATCTTGAGGAGCAAGACCGACGGTACAAAATGGATATAGGATTGTATGATTGCCAATGCTCGTATGGCCATCAATCACAACATGGGATATTAAGCGGGCATTATCGTTGATCGTGACATTCGGGCCAATATGGCAGAATGGACCGATTTGAACGCCTGTGCCGATATTGGCTCCGGGATCAACAATAGCATGCGGATGTATAAAGGTTTGGCTGCCAGACCCTTCTGCGGCAACCCGATGATGTTCTACGACGTGCGACATAATGGAGTTGTATGTCCGATCAGTAGGTTTGAAAATACAATGATTGTGTCTGCCCTTTGCTGCTCAGCGAAAGATGGCGCATGCCTCCAGTTTGCCTGATTTACGGCATGCCGCCGCTGCAAAGTTGACATCAGCTCGTCGAGCCTCGTTCCGTCAAGCTTGCCAGACGGGCATCTTTCCGTGCCGAGCCAGCGCTACTGCCCACCCAGTAACTCACGACGCTTGTCGCCATAGCGCCGAGGGTTCCCATTAGCACGTTCAACCTCGTATAGGTCGACTTAGCCGATCCGGGCGGCAGCAACAGCATCAGCCGGTCCCACCGCCCCCGCGTCAGCCCCTCCAATTCCTCAATCACTAACCGGTGATGCCGGGCCGGCGTCAACCCCTGCGGCAACAGCGCCAACCTCGCCCACTCACTCAAACTCCCCCGTATCTGCGTCCTCAAACTCCGTTCCGCATGCACCGCTCCAACCGTCGAGCTCCTCATCCGGCACACCCGCCACATCCCCGAACGCCCGGGCTATCGGCGCCTTCCCGTGCAGATACGGCGCCGCAACCTTCGCAAGCGCCACCGCCCCATCGAAATCCTTCGCGTCCCATCGCTTACGCATCACCGTCAGCAAAATAGACAACGGCGAGAGTTCGGCCATACCGTCCCCATGAAAGCCCTACTGATGTCAGGAATAACCAGGCTTCGTCCGTGACGCGATCACCCGATCTTATCCCCGTTGATACCAAAAACCGGGGTAAGCGCCAAGGAAATTCGTCCTAATGTCGCACGATATTCCATGAAAGTTGTAAACAACGCCGCCTTAAATCCGCCATCACCGCAACTTATCTATCAAAATAGTGGAATTCCCACTGCCATCGACGTCCGGGTGTCATCATGCCAAGCTTAGTCAAGAAATTGCTCTTGCCGGCCCTATCTGCTGCCGCTTTCAGCACCGTCCTTACCACGTCGTTTCCCGCCCATGCAGACTTCTATCGCGGCGGGTATGGCTATCGCGGCGGGTACTACGGCCACGGATACCGCCACTATGGCCGCGGCTTCGGCCCAGGCGCAGTCATTGGCGGAGCTATCTTGGGCTTGGGCGTTGGCGCCTTGCTGGCCGCGCCATATGCCGCCTCCCCACCTGTGACATACGCGTCACCCCCCGTCGTCTACGCGCCCCCGCCGGTGGTATATGCCCCGCCACCGGCTTATTACCCCCCGCCCGCCTACACCTACTATCCACCTCGCGCCTACTATGGCGTCCCGGCCTATTACGGACGGTGACAACGCATTAGAAACAGAACCAGGTGAGACGCCCGCCATACCCACAATTTTAAATAATGCGGACATGTAAAGCGGGCAGTCCCTCCACAGTTCCAATAAGCTCGTCTCCCCGGGATGCCGAAGCCACGCCTTCAGGCGTCCCCGTAAAAATCAAATCCCCCGCTTCCAGCCGGACCAATCCGGACAAGTAAGCGATCGTCTCGCCAACGTTCCATATCATCTTCGATAAGTCGCTGCTTTGCCGCAGCGCCCCATTCACCCGAAGCTCAATCTTGCCGCGCCTAGGATCAAACCCGTCGGCGCGAACCATGGCCCCGGTCGGCGCCGAGCAATCAAACCCTTTCGCCATGTCCCAAGGTCGCCCGAGCTTCTTCGCCTCTCCCTGCAAGTCCCGCCGGGTCATGTCGAGCCCAACGGCATACCCCCAAACGCAGCCGAGCGCTTGTTCCGCTCCAATGTCGACGCCTCCCGATTGCAGCCCCACAACAAGCTCCAACTCATGATGCAACTCGCTCGTCATCGTCGGGTAAGGCATATCAGCCCCATTAACCACGAGCGCATCAGCGGGCTTCATGAAGAAGAACGGAGCTTCCCGATCCGGATCGTGCCCCATTTCCCGCGCGTGAGCCGCATAGTTCCGCCCCACGCAGTAAATTCGCCGGACCGGAAACCGCCCCCCGCCCTCAACCGGAACATAGGCCTGTTTCATCGCAGCAAAAACATAGTCCGACATGCTCAACTCCAGCCGTTCGTTATCGTCCTCACTGCAGCTTCCCGCTCTTGCCCCGCTCATCCGCCGGTGGAGGAATAACAGGCATGGTTCCCGCCGCTGGAGGCTTGATGACCGGCATTGTCCCATTCGCAGGAGGCTTAATAACAGCAGGCGCCCCGGTCGACGATGGTGGCTCAGCGCCTTGATTGCCCTGTGCTCCAGGCGCGCTATGGTCCTGTGGTGCCTTGTTAGGACTGGACTGTGCAAAAGCAGGCGCATGTCCCAGCGCAGCCGTGAACGCCAATCCGAACAGAACCGCCAGGGCTACAGTTCTCTCGCGATACATGCGGCGTTTCCCTCTTCCCAATCACGTCCCATCAAGCAGACGCCTCACCGATCTTGCCATACCTTCAATCACACCTCAAAGCGCCGCAAGCATCGGCGCCGGCAATTGCCACAGCGCATCTCCAGCCACCGAGAGCTGCATGTCTCCGCGAGCCCACCCTGACCGCATAGTCGAAAGCCAAGGCGCAACCAGCCCAGACGCCATGTCCAGGGATCCGCTCTTCCGCGGAAGCTGCGCGATCGCCCGCACCATCCCCTCAAATTCCCGATCCGAAACCCGCTGATGCAAGTTTGTCTGCGGATCAGAAAACGTCAGACCTCGCGTTCGCTCAAGCCGAGCCAGCCCCAACCCAAGATCCGCATACCTCAGATGCACGAGAAACGCCGGTGCAAAGCAAGGTGCGGCGTCACACCCATGGAAACCCGCCTGCCATTGCACCGCCCGCCGCACGAACGCCGGCTTGCACATCGCTGCGCTGAACCGCGCCCATTGTCGCTGCGCCCCGATAGGCTTCCAGGTTTCGAGCGCCTCCTCCTCTTCCGGAAGATGCTGAAGATCAAGTCCGATCATCGTCGCCACGTCCGGCGCGTCCGCAGCAAACGCCCGCAAATCCGCATAACGTCCCGGGTCAGCGATCACGAGTTCGTCAGCGTCTGAATGGACGACTGCATCGTATTTGTTCAACAATGCCGCAACCCGCGCCGACACCAAAGCCGCCCGTGCCTCCTCGTCGAGCGATGTCCGCTCCACAAGTTCAACTTGAACGCCCAATCCAGCCGTACTGCCATCAGTCGAGCCATGGTCAAGTACGAAGCAATTCTCCTGCCCCACCTGCCGAGCATAATGCCTGACCCAAACCGGTGCCCAGACAGGCTCGTTGAAAATCATGGTGAGGGCCGCTAGGCGCATCGCAAACAGCTTTCGCGACAGAAACTCACTCGTTTATAAGCCAAGCGACAAGAATGTCTCGGATCTCTCATGGCAATCGATAGCGACTCCATACTACGGCCGATCCTCGGCAAAAATCTTCAGACAGGTGCAATCCGTGCCGTCCTTATACTAGCCGTGTTTTCACTGATCGGCGCTGTCATCGCGTTCATCTTAGTCTAACCAGCCGAAGCGGCAACCTTTGCCGGAAACCCGCTACGCTTCCAGGCCAAACGCCGCCGCATCGAGGCATTCTTTCCGGCAAGCGATTTCAAATAGGCCCGGGCTGGTGCAAATTCGTCACAGCGCCATGTCACACCCTACGCTCCTGATCTGCATGGGTGCGATTGCCCCCTGGCCCCACCTTTCCGGTGATATAAGATGCGGTTTGAATGCTTACCGATTTGCCAAACCTCCTCACCTTATCGCGGATCGCCTCGATCCCGCTCTTGGTGTTGCTTGTCGCCATTCGGGAGCCAGCAACCGATCTCGCCGCTTGCGTGCTCTTCAGCCTCGCCGCAGTAACCGACTATTTCGACGGCCGTATCGCTCGTGGTCGCCGCCAAACCTCTAATCTCGGCCGCATGCTCGACCCAATCGCCGACAAGCTCCTCGTCGGCGCCACCCTTATGCTCCTCGCCGCTCAAAACCGCCTTTCCCCCTGGGGCCTCTATCCCGCCATCGTCATCCTGCTCCGCGAGATCTTGGTCAGTGGTCTCCGCGAATATTTAGCCGGGATTCGCATTGGCTTACCCGTAACGGCGTTCGCCAAGTGGAAAACCGGCTTCCAAATGGGCGCTCTCGGCACCCTCCTGGCCGGAGACGATTCTGCTTCCCTGCTGCACATCTCAGCACTCCCGGTATCAACCATAGGCGAAACCATGCTCTGGATCGCTGCCGGACTAACCCTCTGGACTGGTTGGGATTATCTAACCGTAGGCCTGCGTTATGCCGGTGCCCCGCCTCATAGCTCAGGCGCGGCAACCGATGCATGACCATTTCACGCCCACTCACATTTGAGCCACAGGCCATTCAGCCTCCAGGAGCATTTATGCGGCGCATAGCCCCCCTTTTGATCGTCCTGTCATTACCAGGCTGCACCGGCTTCGGAGCATTCATAGACCACACCGTCTCCCTCCCCGGCAGAAATCCGAACATTCCGATGGCCGATAGTGAAAACGTCCGCCGCGCCGTCGGGCGTCCCGCACCAGTTACTCCGATTAAGCCAGAGCCGGGCAACGTGTGGCCTGGCCCACAGCCAGCCGAGCCAACCCTCTCAAACATCGAGCAGCAACAAGGCAATCAAACCTTCTCGCCAGAAAGCACATCAGGAAACACTCCCGCACAACCCGACCATCGCCAGCCACGCCGCCGTGGCAGTTCAACGCCTCCTGGCAATACGCTTCTCTCGCCTTACCAGCCTCCAAACCTGACCCCAGCTCCCCCACCTCTTTCGCGCATCCCCGGCCCCAGCCCGCAGGGACAAATTGTGCAAACACCCGAAGGTCCAGGAGTGGACGCCGGCGGAACCAACACGTACCGCCAACTCACCACGCCCCGCGGCCCAGGCGCCATCATCGTCCCCAACGGCAACGGCACCAGCACGATCATCAACCCGGATGGCAGCGTTCAAACCATCCCGACGCCAAGACGATGAATCAGGAACGGCAATGCTCAATGTACTCTACTTCGCATGGGTAAAAGAACGGATGGGGCGATCCGACGAGGTTCTCGAGCTTCCTCCTGACGTTACAACTGTCGCCGCCCTGGCCGTCTGGCTACGCACCCGGGATGCGGCAGGAGCCAGCGCGTTCGCGGACCCCCTCTTGGTCCGCGCCGCAATCAACCAAGAATTTGCTGACCCGTCCTCCCCCATCCGTGACGGTGACGAAGTCGCATTCTTTCCCCCTGTTACGGGTGGCTGATGCAAACCGTCCGCGTTCAGCAATCCGCGATTGACATTGCCGGCGAAACAGCGTCGATCCTGTCAGGTCGCACCGACATCGGTGGTCTCGGCTCATTTATCGGCACAGTCCGGGGCACGGCCGGTCCAAACAAAATTCAATCGATGACGCTGGAGCATTACCCCGGCATGACCGAACGCGCTCTGGCGGGCATAGCTGGCCAAGCCATCGCCCGCTGGCCACTCTTAGGCGTCACGATCATTCACCGCGTCGGACGCCTTCTTCCAGGCGAGCCGATTGTTCTGGTCCTCGCCGCCAGTGCCCACCGCCAGGCAGCCCTTGAAGCCACAGCATTCCTGATTGACTGGCTCAAAACCAAAGCCCCTTTCTGGAAACAGGAAACCCTGGCGTCCGGAGAACGCGCCTGGGTCGCCGCCGCCGCAGAAGACGAGGTTGTGGCAGACCGTTGGATCAAACCAGCTTCTTGAGGACACCGTTGGAACTCAGTGCGTCAGCACCCCTGCAAGTCTGCCCGGCAAAACAAAGGCCTAGGCTCGTGCGCCCGACTAGATCGTAACGATTGCCATCAAACGAGCCCTGGGCGCCAACGGATCCAACTAGCCGGATGGCCAATGTGCTCTGCGTCGCCCTAGCCGCGACGTTTCTGATGTGGCCAGCCTTCTTAAACGGCTTCCCACTCGTCTTCAGCGACACTGGCGGCTTTCTGGAACAAGCGCTTATGCCGGACATAGGCTGGGACAAACCATGGATTTACGGCCCGTTCCTGACCCCCTTCCATTGGCGGATCTCCCTCTGGCCCGCAGCCTACACCCAAGCCCTGATCCTCTCCGCCTCGCTCTGGATCGTCCAAGTCGCCCTCCGCCCCCCAAGCAGACCGTTGCATCTCATCCTCTGCGCAATCCTGGCGATCGGCGCCGCCGCCCCCTGGTTCGCCTCCCTCATCATGCCAGACATCTTCGCCCCGATCTGCGTCCTGGCTCTCTTCACCCTTGCCGCCGCCCCGCAACCCCGCCTGCCCCCTCCCGCTCAAGCCTGGGTCGCAGTTGTCGCCACGGTCGCCATCGCCGTCCACCTCGCTCACCTGATCCTGGCCGCCGCGTGCATCGCAACCCTCACCCTACTCCGACGCCGCATCTTATGGCGCCCGACCCTGCCCCTTGTCGCAGCACTCGCCGTCATCGTCCTCACCAACGCAATCGGCCACGGCAAACTCGCTGTCTCTCCTTATGGCGCAGACTTCGCCCTCGCTCGCCTAATAGCTGACGGCCCGGCCCGCGATTACCTCCAACGTGTCTGTCCACAAGCCGGCTATCGCCTCTGCGCCTGGAAAGGCCGGCTGCCTACCGACAGCGACGACTTCCTATGGGACCCGAACGGCCCGGTCTGGGCCAACGGCTACGGCCCAACCCGGCTCGCCCCGGAAGCCGCCCAAATCGTCGCCGCCACCATCGCCGCCGAGCCGTTCGCCGTCCTCAAGGCCGCCATCGCCAACATGGCCCGCCAACTCGTCTTGACCAAAGTCGGAGACGTCCTCACCCCGGACTACCTCGACATCGCTGTCCTGGAACGCCTCCGCACTTACTTCCCGCCAGCCGAAGCCAATCGCCTGATCGCGTCCCGCCAATACAACGGCACGCTCGCCGCCGAAGCTGAAAGCTTCGCCGTCCTACACGCCTGCGTGCTAGTTCTCGGCGCAGTGGCGAACGCTGCAACGATCATCCTTTGCTGGCGTCGTCAGCGCCCAATCGCGAACCTGGCAGTGTTGACCTTGGTCGCCCTCTTGGCCAACGCCTTCTCCACCGGCGCCCTCTCTCGCCCGCACCACCGCTACCAAGCTCGGATCGCCTGGCTCGTCCTGCTTCCGCCTTTCTTCGCTCTAACCGCCGCACGGAAACTGACAAGTTCTCCTAATGACTTGATGCCAACGGGTACGTCAGCACGTTGACTGAAGCAGCCCACCAAGCAAGCATGGTGCTTCAATCCTAGCTACGCCTCTTACATGCGTCGAAGCGCTAATCAATCGAAGAACTCAACCGTCCCTCCTCGGCAGCCTCCCTCAGACGCCGAAAGCTCCGCAAACTGAACGGAAGCATCCCCACATAAATTAATCCTCCAGCCGCCAATGCTGCCCATGGATCTGCCACAAGAACCGCCGCAAACGTTCCCACCCCGAGCAAGAGTGGCAGAACATAGTGCCCAGGCACCTTGAAGTTCTTGAAACTCCAAACCGGCAATGTCGAAACCAGCAAGAACGCCGTCCCGATCAGCACCAAGGCGCAGAACAACGGATGCCGGGCAAACCCTTCCAGCCATCCGATCTCCAATGACCGTCCTTCAAGCCCAAGGAACAAAGGAAACAACGCCAGCCCCGCTCCAGCAGGGGCCGGTACCCCCGTAAAGAAATTATAGGCATAAGCATGACGCTTCGGCGGCTTCGTATCCAGCGCAGCATTGAACCGCGCCAGCCGCAACGCCATGCAAACCGCAAAGATCAGGCACGGCGTGAAACCAAACCCATGCGCCGTATGCAGCGACCAGATGTAAAGAATCAGCGCCGGCGCAACGCCAAAGCAGCAAAAATCCGCCAAACTATCGAATTCCGCCCCAAATCGTGATGTCGCCTTCAACAGCCGGGCCAGCCGTCCATCCAAGCCATCAATGCACCCGGCCACTACAACAGCGACCGCCGCCGCCCCAAACCGCCCTTCGAGCGCGTAACGCATACTCGTCAGCCCGGCGCATAAGCCGAGCAACGTCATAATGTTCGGAACCATCCGGTTGAACGAAGGCCCGGAAAACCGCGGCCGTTTCCGCGGCCGGAACCGCGTTTTCAACCGGCTGACCGGCGAAGCCCGCGCCTCGCTCAATCGCGAACCTCCTCGCGGCCCAGATCGGCAATGAGCGTCTCTCCCCCGATCATCGTCTGCCCCTCCGTCACCAGCGGCTTAACCCCATCCGGGAGATAGATGTCCGTCCGGCTGCCGAACCGGATAAGCCCGAACCGCTCGCCCGTTCGCACCCCGTCTCCTTCCCGGGCCTGGCAAATGATCCGCCGGGCGATCAATCCGGCGATCTGCACCACCGCCACCATCCGCCCGTCGGCCAGCCGGATCGCCAGCGCATTCCGCTCGTTATGCTCGCTCGCCTTGTCCAAGCTGGCATTCACGAATTTGCCATGCCGGTAAGCGACCCGCGTGATCGTGCCCCCAACAGGCACCCGGTTGACATGGACATCCATCACCGAAAGAAATGTCGCAACCCGGCAAAGCGGGCGGTCGCCCAGCCCTAGTTCGGGCGGCGGCACAGCGGGCCCCACCGAAACGACCCGTCCATCGGCAGGTGCCACCACCGCCCCGGCCCACCGGGGCGCGACCCGCTCCGGATCTCGGAAAAAATAAAGCGAGAACAGCAGGAACAGCAGCCCAAGCCAGAACAGCCAGCTCCCTACGAAAATGCCAACAGCAGCAACGACAGCTCCGGCCAAGATAAACGGCCGCCCAGCCGGGTGCGGCGGCGCCAGCACGGTCCTGATTGTTTCTGAAAGTGTCATGATCTCCTGTTTATGGGGCGCGAACACCTGTCGCACAAGCGATCAGCACCGAAACCCAAAGCCCGCCAACATCCCTTGAGCGGCATCGAGGCAACGCTTACCAAATATCTGCGAAACCTTATACAAAACGCAACACCGACATCGCCCAAACGCCAGGAACCGCTCCATGCCGCGATCGCCAACCGCCCGCTTGCCTATCGGCCCGGCAAAACCCCGCACGCCCAATCTTCTCATGCGCGTATGGGACGCCCCCACACGCCTGTTCCATTGGGCTATCGTGCTGCTGATCGCGTTTAGTTACGTCAGCATCCAATACAGTTGGATCCAGCTTCACTTCCTGTCCGGCTACACGATCCTGACGCTGCTGGTCTTCCGCCTCGTGTGGGGCTTCATCGGCAGCGAGACCTCCAAGTTCCGCAATTTCCTGACCAACCCGGTCAAGGGCCTTCGCCACTTAGCCGACTTCCCGAACCGCGCTCCGGATACCGAGCTCGGCCACAACGCTGCCGGCGGCTGGATGGTCCTGGCAATGCTCTTGGCGCTCCTGGCCCAGGTTGGAACCGGCTTGTTCAGCAAGGACGATGTCTTCAGCCAAGGCCCTCTTTCCCATCATGTTTCCCGCAACGCGAGCGACGCCATTACCCGCGTTCACGGCACGATCTTCTACGTCGTTCTCGGCCTCGTCATTCTCCACGTCGTCGCGATCGTCGCCTACGCAACGGTCAAACGGCACGACCTAGTCCGCCCGATGGTGACCGGAAAGAAGCGTCTCCCAGCCACGGTGCGGCAACCCCGCTTCGCCAGTCCAATCCTTGCGGTCGGCATCCTGGCCCTTTCCGCCGGCTCAGTCTGGCTTCTGGTCAATTTCGGATGACGCGCAACCAGGCCTTTTACCTCTCCTTGAACTGCCGGTGGCAATTTCCGCATGTTTGCCCCTCAGCCGTGAATGCCGCGGCGAACGCGGCCTTGTCGCCGGATTTCGCCGCCTCCGCCAACGCCTCCGAGGCCTTTACCAGCTTGGCGGCGGCAGCATTGAACCCGTCCCGGTCAGACCAGATTGAAGGCTTGGCTTTCGTGTCATGCCCGGTCTGCGTCCCGTCCGGGAACAGCGCCGGATAAGCTGCCCCCCACGCCGCCAGCGCCGCAGCCGGCTCTTCATACTGCTTCACGTCCGCCCCGGACTTAACCCCCGCTTTCATCAGCCCAACGACGCTTCCCGTCAACGCCATCCCACCCTGCCGCGCGGCAATGATATCGTCAGGCTTCAACGCCACGCCTTGCGCCGCTGCAACGCCCGAGAAGCTTAGCAATCCAACCATTAACCCCATCACAACAGGACTTTTCATCTAAAACTTCCCATCCAGACGATCCGGATCGTTGCACCAACCCTCTCAATGCGCCATGAAAATTCCGCCTGCCCGGCGCTTTGACCATGGAAAAGGATTGAGATGCCGCCCAACCCGCCCTTGTCCGTTGCCGTCTTTTGCGGTTCCCGCTTCGGCAACAATCCCGAATATCGCCGAGCCTCCACCGAACTTGGCTTGGGTCTCGGCCAAGCCGGGATGCGCCTAGTCTACGGCGGCGGGCAGATAGGCCTTATGGGCGCCATTGCCGACGCCGTTCTCGAGGCCGGCGGCGACGTCTTCGGCGTCATCCCCGCCTTCCTTCAGCAGCGCGAAGTTGCCCATCAAGGCCCTGTCGCCCTCATCGTCACCGACACCATGCACGACCGCAAACGCCAGATGTTCGAAGCCGCCGACGTCTTCGTCATCATGCCCGGCGGCCTAGGCACCTTCGACGAAGCCATGGAAATCACCACCTGGCGTCAGCTTGGCCTGCACGACAAACCCATCCTCGTCTGCAACGTCGCCAACTGGGCCCAGCCCTACCTCGACATGATCGGCGCCGCCGCCGAAAACGGCTTCGCAGCCGCCGACACGAGCCGCCTTTACGATGTCCTCCCCGACGTCCCCGCCTTGCTGGCCCATCTGAAAACCCTATCCCGGCCCGGCGCAGGCCAGCCCGAACGCGTATGATTCGCAACGGCCTTGCTTCTTGTTTGGCGAAGAAGTTAGCCGCCAAGCGAGGCGTCCCCTTGCTGCCCGCCACCCAAGCCGTTATACCCCGCCACGCAGTCGGGGCGTAGTACAGCCTGGTAGTACGCTTGCTTCGGGAGCAAGAGGCCGGAGGTTCGAATCCTCTCGCCCCGACCAGCCCCAAACCTATTTATAGCTGTTCAGCAGCCGCTTCCTTAACGAACCACCGCTGCATCAATTGCACCGTAAAGGTTCGAAGTAAGTAAGCCTCTCACTGCTGCACCGCTGTCTACTGTTGCAACAGGATCGTGTCGCCGCCACGGTTCTTATCTATGATAAGAATGTATGGGCAAGCACGATCCTGACTAGCGACGAGGTGCTGAATACACCCGAAGTCGATGCGGCATTGCCTCCCCAAGAATTTTACCGCGCAATTGGTCTTGCGCCTGAGAACATGCCGGCCGTCCCAGAACTCCGGTCGGTCGCCAATCCATCAGGCCGCCGCTTGGTGCGGAATGCCCTTCTCCGTCAGCATGGTCTCAAGCTCGCCCGACTGGAACATCTCGGTCACGATGTCGCTGCCGCCCAAGAACTCCCCGGCCACATAAAGCTGCGGCACGGTCGGCCAGTTGGAGAACTCCTTGACGCCCTCGCGCAACGCCGGGTCGTCAAGGACGTTCGCCGTCTGGAACGGCACGCCCATATGCGTCAGGATCTGCACCACGCGGGCGGAGAAGCCGCACTGCGGAAACATAGCGTTGCCCTTCATGTAAAGCATGACGGAGTTGGTCGAGATGTCGGTCTGGATACGCTCGGCAACGGGATTGCTCATTGGTCGGCTCCGTTAATCAGGTGCGGAAGTCTGGAGGGCGAGGGCGTGCAGCGCGCCGCCCATGCGGCCTTGCAGGGCGGCGTAGACCATTTGGTGCTGCTTGACCCGAGGCTTGCCCTTGAAAGCGGCGCTGACCACGGTTGCGGCATAATGGTCGCCGTCGCCGGCGAGATCCTCGATCGTGACCTGGGCATCCGGCAGGGCTTGCTTGATCATCGCCTCGATTTCGCTGGCCACCATCGCCATCGGTCAGGTCCCCATCCAAGCCGGGAAGAATCGCTCGTTGGCTTCCCGGAGTTCGATGAGGGATATGGGAGGGAGGCCGGGCAGTGTCAAATTGCCGCTGCCGGACGTGCCGATCGCCTGCGCCGGCACACCGGCGGCGGCGGCGGCGGCGAGCAAGGCAGGGGCGTCGCGGGTCGCCACCACGTAACGGGCTTGGTCCTCGCCGAACCAGAAGGCGTGGTCCCGCTCAAGTTCCAAGGTGATGCCGACGCCCCCGGCCAGCGCCATCTCCGCCACCGCGACCAGCAGCCCGCCCCCCGACACGTCGTGGCAAGCCCGGACGGTCCCGCCGATAATCTGGCCCCGGACGAAATCGCCGTGGCGGCGCTCCGCCGCAAGGTCCACCTCCGGCGGCGGCCCGGCTTCCCGCCCGGCAATCTCGCGCAGCCATAACGACTGGCCGAGCGCCCCCGCCGTCTCTCCGATCAGCACGAGCGAAACGCCCGCCTCCAGCGCAATCCCGACGGCTGCCGCCGCGTCGTCCAGCACGCCCAGGCCGCCGATGGCTGGCGTAGGCAGGATACCCTGGCCCTCCGTCTCGTTATAAAGGCTGACGTTCCCGCTCACGACCGGGAAATCCAATGCCCGGCAGGCTGCGGTCATGCCCCGCACTGCGGCGGCGAATTGCCCCATGATCTCCGGCTTCTCCGGGTTGCCGAAGTTCATATTGTCGGTCAGCGCCAAAGGCGTGGCCCCCGTCGCCGTCAGGTTGCGCCACGCTTCGGCCACCGCCTGCATGCCCCCGGCCTCAGGATCGGCCGCGCAATACCTCGGCGTGCAATCGGTGGTTGCCGCCAGCGCCCGCTTCAGCCCTTCAAAGCGGATGACTGCCGCATCGGCCTGCCCGGGCCGGCGGATGGTCTGTCCGCCAATCGTGCTGTCATACTGGTTCCAAACCCAGGCCCGACTGCATAAATCCGGGCACGCCAGCAACGCGAACAAGGCATGGCGCAACCCAACCGGGTCCGCAACCGGCCCGAGCGGCGGCTGCTTCGGCGTCTCCGCCGTGGGGCGGTGATACAGCGGCGCCTGCTCCGCCAGCGGATCGAGCGGAATATCCGCCTCCATCTGCCCCTGGCGCCGCACCTGGATCCGGCCCGTATCGGTGATCTGCCCCACGATGGCGAAATCCAGCTCCCATTTCTCGAAGATCGCCCGCGCTGCGTCCTCCCGCTCCGGACGCAGCACGATCAGCATCCGCTCCTGGCTTTCGGACAGCATCATCTCGTAGGCGGACATGCCCGCCTCGCGCTGCGGCACCGCGTCGAGATCGAGCAGGATGCCGACGCCGCCGCGGCCCGCCATCTCCACCCCGCTGCTGGTCAGCCCGGCCGCGCCCATGTCCTGGATCGCGACGATCGCGTCGGTCTGCATCAGCTCGAGGCAAGCCTCGATCAGCAGCTTCTCGATGAACGGGTCGCCCACCTGGACGGTCGGGCGCTTCTCCTCCGAGTCCGCCCCGAACTCGGCACTGGCCATCGTCGCGCCATGGATGCCGTCGCGCCCGGTCTTGGCGCCGACATAGACGACCGGGTTGCCGATGCCGGCGGCGGCGCTGAGGAAGATGCGGTCGGCGGGGGCGACGCCGACGGTCATGGCGTTGACCAGGGGGTTGCCGTTGTAGGCCGGGTGGAAATCGACCTCGCCGCCAACGGTCGGCACGCCCACGCAATTGCCGTAGCCGCCGATGCCGCGCACGACGCCGTCCACCACGCGGCGGGTCGCGGGGTTGGACGGATCGCCGAAGCGCAGCGCGTTGAGGTTGGCGATGGGCCGCGCGCCCATGGTGAACACGTCGCGCAGGATGCCGCCGACGCCAGTGGCCGCCCCTTGGTACGGCTCGATGAAGCTCGGGTGGTTATGGCTTTCCATCTTGAACACCGCAGCCAGGCCGTCGCCGATGGCCACCACGCCCGCGTTCTCGCCGGGGCCGTGAATCACCCAGGGCGCCTCGGTCGGGAGCTGCTTCAGCCAGGCGCGGCTCGACTTGTAGCTGCAGTGCTCGGACCACATGACGCTGAAAATGCCCAGCTCGGTGAGGCTAGGAATACGGTCCATGATGGCGAGCACCCGGCCGTATTCGTCAGAGCTCAGGCCGAACTGCTTGGCAAGCGCCTCATTGACCTCCATCAGGCGGCCAGCGCCATGGCGAGGCCCTCGAACAGCGGCAACCCGTCCGTCCCTCCCAGCAACGGATCGACCAGGTCTTCCGGATGCGGCATCAGGCCCATGACCCGCAGGTTCGGCGACAGGATGCCGGCGATGTGCCGCTGCGACCCGTTCGGGTTCGCGTCCGGGGTCAGCTCGCCATCCGCGTTGCAGTAGCGCAGCGCCACCAGCCCGTCGCCTTCAAGCCGGTCAAGCGTCGCCTCGTCGGCGAAGTAGTTGCCGTCGCCGTGCGCCATCGGCGCGCGGAACACGCCTCCCCGCTCGTAATGCTGCGTGAACGGCGTTCCCCGCCGCTCCACCCGCAAGTAGCAGTCCTGGCTCAAAAACCGCAGCGAAGCGTTGCGCAGCAAAGCGCCGGGCAGCAGGCCGGCTTCGGTCAGGATCTGGAAGCCGTTGCACACGCCCAGCACGTGCCCGCCCCGCGCAGCGTATTCACGCACGGCGCGCATGACCGGGCTGTGCGCCGCCATCGCCCCGCAACGCAGGTAGTCGCCATGGCTGAACCCCCCCGGCAGCACCACGAGGTCGAGTCCCTCCAGCGACGCGTCCCGGTGCCAAACCAGCCGCGGCTGCTGCCCAGCGACCCGGCGGAGCGCTGCAGCCATGTCGCGCTCCCGGTTCGTGCCGGGAAACACGACGATGCCGGCCTTCATCGGGCGGCTAGGTCCGTTGCCCGCACGGGTAACCCTCGTCCAGCGCCACCAGCACCGCATGGCCCGCCGGCATCTTCGCCCGGTCCGGATGCTTGCGCAGCCACTCGACGAATGTTTGCCGAAGCTGCGTGCCTGTCGTCTTCGGCGGGATACAGGCATAGCCGGGGAGCGGTTTTCCTTGGCTGCCGTCGGCCGGGCGCAACTGCTGGAACAACCCGACCGTGTCGGCCACGCCGTTGATGTAGGCGGTGCAACCCTCGACCTGCCGCGGGTCCTTGTCGGTGCAGAGCTTGGCAACCTGCTCGCCGCTCATGTTCGAGATCCGCTGCGCATGGGCGCCGCTTGCGAGAGCAATGGCGAAGGCAGCAAGCAGAAAGGTCTTCAAGGCGCGATCTCCACGTGGAACCGTTCAATGACGGCATTGGCGAGCAGCCGCCGGCTCATCGCTTCCGCCTGCTCCCGAGCTTCATCGGCATTGGCCGCGTCAAGTTCCAGCTCGATCACCTTCCCCGCCCGGACCTCGCCGACCCCCTCGAATCCGAGCGTGGCCAACGCATGGCCGATCGCCCGGCCCTGCGGGTCCAGCACGCCCGGCTTCAGCATCACGGTGACGACCGCCTTCATTGCATCAGCTCCGGTCCCTTCAGGTCGGCGTTGCCGGCCTCAGGCAGGATGCCCAAGCGCCGTGCGACCTCCTGATACGCCTCCTCGACCCGGCCCAGATCGCGCCGGAACCGGTCCTTGTCGAGCCGCTCGTTCGTTTTGCTGTCCCACAGGCGGCAATTGTCCGGGCTGATCTCGTCGGCGACCACGATGCGCATGTCGTCCTCCTCCCACAGCCGCCCGAACTCCAGCTTGAAGTCCACCAGGGTGATGCCGACGCCGAGGAACAGCCCGGACAGGAAATCGTTCACCCGCAGCGTCAGCGCCACGATGTCGTCCATGTCCGGGGGCGCAGCCCAACTGAACGCGGTGATGTGTTCCTCGGCGACCATCGGATTCTTCAGGGCGTCGTTCTTGTAATAGTATTCCAGGATGCTCCGCGGCAGCCGCGTCCCTTCCGGGATGCCGAGGCGCGTGCTCAGGCTGCCGGCCGCGACGTTGCGCACCACCACCATCAACGGGATGATCTCCACCTCGCGGATGAGCTGCTCGCGCATGTTGAGCCGGCGGACGAAATGCGTCGGCACCCCGATCTCGGCCAGCCGCATCATCAGGTATTCGCTGATGCGGTTGTTCAGCACCCCCTTGCCGGTGATCGTCCCCGTCTTGTCGCCGTTCGCGCTGGAGGCGTCGTCCTTGAAGTACTGCACGAGGGTGCCGGGTTCGGGTCCTTCGAACAGGACCTTCGCCTTCCCCTCAAAAAGTTGTCGGCGGCGCGCCATGACCCGTTCCTGTCATTCCCGAGTGGGTGTCGAAGCGGGGGGTATAGCAGGGGGGCACGGCGCTCGCCACTTGCGGGATTAGAAACCTAGACCTAATCGGCCCGGCTAACTCAGGACGACTGCAGTCTAACGAGCCGATAAGTCGATCAGGGCGGCGAAACCGGTTTCGGCGCCGAAAGCCAAGTGTGCGCCGTCCGGCGACCAAGCCAGGGCGGAAACCGGGCCGCGGCCTGGAGCGGCCATAGGGAGGATGCGCTCGGAGGCGACGTCCGCCACCACGACCAGGCCGTCGGAGAACCCGGCGGCAACCATCTCCTGTTGCGGGTGGAAGGCCACCCGGGTGCAAAGGACATTGTCCCCGCCGGCGAGCTCGCTGGGTGCCTTGCCCATCGGGCCGCCGCCGAAGAACGGCCACATGACGACGCTTTCCGCCCCGGAGGTGGCGAGCCACTTGCCGGTGCGGCTGAAGCTCATGCTGTCGGTCTTGGCCGGGTAGCCGCTCATGCGCATGTGCTGGCCGTCGGCGAGACGCCAGCCGTGCAACGCGCTCTCCTGCATGGCGGTGACGACGGCGTCCCCGCCGGGGTGGAGGGTGATGGCGGTGTGGCTGCCTTTCCACTCGAGCGTGCGCGGGCTGTCCGTCTTGGCGGCCACGAACCAGAGGGTCGCGCCGTTGTAATGGGAGGCGGCGACGCGCTTGCCTTTGGCGTCGAAGGCGATGCCGGTGACGGTGGAGGGATGGGGAAGTTCCTTGAGCTTCCGCCCGTCGGCGCCGAAGACGTGGACGCTCTTGCCGACGCCGCAGGCGACCAAGGCGGATTTAGGGTCGGTATGGGCGGCGACCTGCTCGACCCATTTGCTGCCGAACTTGCCGATGTTGGCCACGGTGCCGTCCGGGGCGACGCGGTTCAAGGCCCCGTCGTCGCCGCCGGTGATCCAGCCGTCCGCGGACGGAGCCATGGAGAGGATCGCGCCGTCGTGGGCCTCGGTGGTGCGCCACTCGCCGTTCAGGGGGGCGACGCGGACCGTGCCGTCGCCCAGAGCGTAGGCGACGGACTTGCCGTCCCGGGCGAAGGCGCAGGCCACGACGTATTCGCCGAGGTCGTGGCTGGTTCCGCGGTCCTGGAGGACGAAATCGGGCGTCGCAGCCTGGCTCAAGTGGGCACCTGGCAAGCCTCGAAGCCGCGGCGGAGCTGAGGACGGTTGAGGTTGCGGCCGATAAAGACCAGCTTGCTACGGGGTTCCTCTCCCTCGGGCCAGGGGCCGATGAAGCCGCCGTCGGCCATCATGTGCACGGCCTGGAAGGCGAAGCGGCGCTTCTCGTTCTGGTAGGCGAGGATGCCCTTGGTGCGCAACAGGTCCTGGCCCTTCTCCTGCAACAGCGTGCCGATCCATTGGTTGAAGCGCTCGGGGTCGATGGGGCGGCTGACCTCGAAGCTCATGCTGGCGACATCCTCATTGTGCTCGTGGCTCGTGTCCTCAAGGAAGGCGGGCTCGCGTTCAAGGGTGCGGGCGAGGTCGAAAGCGCCTTGGTCGAGCACGTCGGCGACGGGAACGGCGGCGCGCGTCGTGCGGTGGATCTGCGCGAAACGGTTGATGGCGCGGATGCGGGCTTCGACGGTTTCCAGCTCTTCGGGGGTCACGAGATCGGTCTTGTTGAGGACGATGACGTCGGCAAAGGCGACCTGCTCCTGCGCTTCGTGGCTGTCTTCCAACCGCGCCAGGAGGTTCTTGGCATCGACAACGGTGACGATGGCGTCGAGCCTCGTGCGTTGGCGGACGTTGTCGTCGACGAAGAAGGTCTGCGCGACGGGGGCCGGGTCGGCGAGGCCGGTGGTCTCGATGATGATGCCGTCGAACTTGCGCCCGCCTTTGCTGCCCTGCCGTTTCATCAAGCCGCCCAGGATGCGAATCAGGTCGCCGCGGACGGTGCAGCAGATGCAGCCGTTGTTCATCTCGAACACTTCCTCGTCGGCATCGACCACGAGGTCGTTGTCGACGCCCAGCTCGCCGAATTCGTTGATGACGACGGCGTATTTCTTGCCATGGTCCTCGCTGAGAATGCGGTTCAGGAGGGTGGTCTTGCCTGCGCCAAGATAGCCGGTGAGGACGGTGACGGGGATCTGCGTCTCGGACATCTCAAGCGCTCCTTTCCGATGGGCCGTTGATATAGTGCCGGGTCTCGGCCAGGCCCAACCCCAGGAGGACGAAGAAGAAGCCGGCAAGCGGCATGGAAGTGAAGGCCGTGGTGGAGGCGATGGGCCAAAGCTGGATCAGGGCGGCGACGAACAGGCCGACGCGCAGCGGGTCGGGGTCGCGCCACAGGCCGGCGAACAAGCGGAGGAGCATGGCGGCGGCCATGGCGGCGAAGAGAGCGAGGCCGGGGATGCCGGCCTCGACCAGGGCCTGGACGTAAAAGTTGTGCGGGTGCTGGACGCAGATGGCGCCCCCTCCGCCGTCGCCCCCGTGCCAGCCGCGGAAGTAACGGGGATTGTCGCAATCGCGGCGGAAACCGTCGAAGCCGTCGCCGAGCAGGAGGTCGTCCTTCGCGATGGCCCAGGAGCGGGCATAGATCTGGCCGTAGGCGCTCTTGGGGAAATTCTCCATCTGGGAGGAGAAGGTGACGACCAGGCGCTCGAAGGTGCGGGGAGCGATGAACTGGGTCGCGCCGATCAGCAGGCTGGCGCCGACGCAGGAGTAGAGCACCAGCGCGCGAAGCCGAGGAACCAGGAGGGCGGTGACGAACAGGCCCATGACGGTCAGCAGCAGGGGCATCCTCTGCCCGGTCAGCACCATCACGACAACGGCGGCGGGGAGGAGCAGGATGCCGGCGGCGGCCTGCCAGGCCGTGCGGGCCATCCAGCGGACGGTGACGGGCAGAACCGCGGGGAACAGCAGGCGCGAAAGCGGCGGCCCGGCGCGGGGGTTCTCGTAGGGGCCGGTCAGTTCCCCGGCCGTGCCGCGGGGCCAGCCGTAGAGGTTGCGGCCGGTGGCGAACTGCAGCAAGGAATTCAGGGCGATGTAGAAAGCGGACCAGCGCAGGATGCTGGCGAGCCACCCGCGCACTGCTTCGGTGCGGAGGGTCCAGGACTCTAAGGCTGCGGCGAGGATAAGGAAGCGCACGATTCCGGCGGCCTGGCCGAAGGACTCCCAGCCGTGGCGCGCGGAGCAGACGACGAGCCAGGCCCACCAGGCCAGGGCGACGCGGAGCCACGTTTGCGCCAGCCAGGTCCAGTCGCGGCGTATGGCCGATTGAAGCAGGAAGGAAACGGCGATCAGGGCAAGGAGGACTTCGGCAATGCCCCGGCCGTGGAGCAGGAAAAGCGGCAGGATCAGCGTGAGGGCGCCCGCGCCGCGGTCCAGCCAAGTCAACCCAGGACCTCCGCGCGGAATTCAAGCAGGCGCCGGGCGGCTGCCGGCGCGCCGAAGGTTTCGGCCCGGGCGCGGGCGGCTGCGGCCAGGGCCGTGCGGCGGGGAGCATCGCGGGCGAGGGCCAGGATGGCGGCGGCGGTTGCGCCGGGCCGGGCCGGGTCAGCGTAGAGGGCGGCCTCGCCGGCGACTTCGGGCAGGCCCCCGGAAGGGGCGCAGACCAGGGCCGCGCCGTTCGCCATGGCTTCCAGGGCGACAAGGCCGAAGGGCTCGGCCCAGCGGCTGGGGACGACGACGATGGCGGCACGGCGCATGGCCTCCACGACGGCGGCGTTGGGCTGGTGGCCGCGCAAGGCGATGCCGGCCGATGCGGCCCGGGGGCGGAGGGACCGCAGGAACGGGGTCTCGGGGCTGTCGGGGCGGAAGCGGTCGGCCCCGATCATCTCGGCCCGCCAGCCGGGCAATTGCGGCAGGGTCTCGGCGCAGGCCTGGACAAAGACGTCGGCGCCTTTGTCGGCGACCATGCGCCCGGCGAACAGGATCAGGGGTTCGCGCTCCGGCGGCGGCGGCGGCGGGATGTCGATGCAGTTGGGCAGGACGACGGGGCAGCGGGCCGGCGGGGGCGTGTTTTGCAGCAGTTGCTGGCGGAGCCATTCGGACGAGGTCGCCGTGCCGGCCAGGCGGCCGAGGAGGGCGGCCCGGTCTAAGGGACTCCGCGCGGCGCGCATGTGCTGAGGGTCGTTGTTCAGGATCAGGGTGACCGGCCGGCCCAGGCGGCAAAGGCGCAGCGCGATCTCGGGCCAGTTGTGGACTTCGATCAGGCCGGGGCGCAGGCGGCGGACGGCGTGGGCAACGCCGGAGGCGTAGCGGGCGGCGCGGCTGACGCCCCACCCCGGGCGGACCGGCTCGAACGGGATGCCGGGGAAGGTGGGGCCGCCGTTCGGGCGCCCCAGCACCGTGCCCCGTGCCCCGGCCCTGACCAGGCGCTCGACCAGGAGGCCGATCGCGCCGACCGCGCCGGGGGTGAAGCCTTCCTTCGGCGGCAGGACGACCGCGACCTCAGCAGGGGGCACTTGCGACGCCTTCCGCCCTGCTCGGCGGGCTGCTCAACCGGCATTCTCGTAGTGGTCCATTCGCCAGGCGACGGGTTCCTCGGCAGCCAGGCCATACCATCGTTGCATCAAGGGATGGGCGCGGACGGCTTCGCAATAGGCTTGGGTGTCCGGGGCGATCTCGGGGCGGTAGGTGAGGAGGCGGGTGACGACAGGGGCGTACATGGCGTCGGCCAGGTTGAAGACTGCGCCGAAGAGGTAGGGGCCGACCGCGGCGTGGGCTTGCCGGGTCTCGCGCCAGATGGCCTCGATGCGGGCGATGTCGGCCAGCGCCTCGGCGGTGCGGCCCCGCCCGGACGCGTCGCGGCCGAGCACCATGGGCATGGCCTGGCGGATGCCGCGGAAGCCGGCGTGCATCTCGGCGCTGATGACGCGGGCGTGAGTGCGGGCGGGAAGGTCTCGCGGCCACAGGTCCGGGGCAAGTTCCGCGCAGTATTCGCAGATGGCCAGGCTTTCCCAAACTCGGACGCCGTCATGTTCCAGATAAGGGACGGTGCCGCTGGGCGTGCGGCGGGCAACCTCGCTGCCGGGGCCGCCGCCTTCGAGGCGGATGACGACGTCCTCCACGTCCAGCCCGGCCAGGCGGACGGCGAGCCAGCCGCGGAGCGACCAGGACGAATAGCGGCGGGTGCCGATGACGAGGCGGCCTTGGGGCATGGGCGGGCGTCTCCGTTCGCGAGCGGGCCGACCATGCCACGCTTGCACCGGGCCTGCCAAAGCGCGATCTTTGCATGGCTGTTATGGAGGCCGCCATGAACGAGATCAGCCGTCCGAACAACCTCGACGCTTACTGGATGCCGTTCACCGCCAACCGGGCGTTCAAGCAAGCTCCGCGGATGCTGGCCCGGGCGGAAGGCATGTACTACTACACCAACGACAACCGCGAGGTGCTGGACGGAACCGCCGGGCTGTGGTGCGTGAACGCCGGGCACGGGCGGCGGGAGATCGTGGAGGCGATCCAGAAGCAGGCGGCAGTGCTGGATTTCGCGCCCTCGTTCCAGATGGGGCACCCGGTCGCGTTCCAGGCGGCGGCGCGGCTGGCGGAGATCCTGCCCGCGCCGCTGGAGCGGGTGTTCTTCACCAACTCGGGCAGCGAAAGCGGGGACACGGCGCTGAAGATCGCGCTGGCCTACCACCGGGCGCGGGGGGACGCGCAGCGGGTGCGGCTGGTGGGGCGCGAGCGGGGGTATCACGGGGTGGGCTTCGGCGGCATCTCGGTGGGCGGGATCGGGGCCAACCGGAAGCAGTTCGGGGCGCAACTGCCCTACGTCGACCACCTCCCGCACACGCACGACCCGGCACGGAACGCGTTCAGCAAGGGGCAGCCGGCGCATGGGGCGGACCTGGCCGATGCCTTGGAAAACCTGGTGGCGCTGCACGGGGCGGACACGATCGCGGCCGTCATGGTCGAGCCGGTGGCCGGGAGCACGGGGGTGCTGGTGCCGCCAATGGGATACCTGGAGCGGCTGCGGGTGTTGTGCAGCAAGCACGGCATCCTGCTGATCTTCGACGAGGTGATCACCGGGTTCGGACGGATGGGAACGAACTTCGGCGCGGAGCGGCTGGGAGTGGTGCCGGACATCATGACGCTGGCCAAGGGTTTGACCAACGCCGCGGTGCCGATGGGGGCGGTGGCGACCAGTGATGCCATCTACTCCGCCATCGTCGATGGCAGCCCGGCCGGGATCGAGCTGTTCCACGGCTACACCTACAGCGGCCATCCGCTGGCCTCGGCGGCGGCGATCGCGAGCATGGATCTGCATCAAGCCGAGGATTTACCGGGGCGGGCGCGGGCGATCGAGCCGTATTGGCAGGAGGCGGTGCACAGCCTGCGCGGGCTGCCGAACGTGATCGACGTGCGGAACATGGGATTGATCGCCGGGATCGAGCTGGAAGCCCGGGCGGGAAAGCCAACGGACCGGGCTGTGCAAGTCTTTCAGCGCTGTTTCGATGACGGGGTGCTGGTCCGCACGACGGGAGACATCGTGGCCTTGTCGCCGCCGCTGATCGTGGAGAACCGGCATGTGGACCGGATCGTAGAAACGTTGTCGGACGCGATCCGGGCGGAGGCGGCTTGAACGCCTGGGCGTCTTAGTCTTACTGTGTCATAAGCTCTCGACTGGTAATATTCGCTTGGCAGCACTGGCACTGCGGCAGTGTTCTGGCGAGTGCGCGAACGATCGTTGTTCGGAGCGCTCTCATGGACGTGACGATGTGCCGCTCAGGCCAAATCGGGACCCTGCGCTGGCATTTCACCCGCCTCGCGGCCACAACTCCTCACCGCCGGATCGGCGCCGCCCCAATCGCAAAGCGATCCCACAGAGTAATGTCAGTGAAGCTGACAGGGGCGAGCCATTGTCCAGGCCAGGCGACACCCGGATCACCGCGCCAGCAGCCGTAAAGCCAATTAGAGCATTTTGCGAGCGGGTCGGGACAGCGCTGCCTATATGTCGAGGCGGAGGTGTCCATGGCTGGATCATATTCGAAGGACCTGCGCAGCCGCGTGCTGGAGGCGGTTGAGGCGGGCGAAACGCCGGAAGCCGCTGCGCAGCGGTTCGCGGTGGCACGATCCACGGCGTATCGCTGGGCGGCTGCGGCGCGTGACGAGCAGCGGCGCGAGGCCAAGCCGGTGCGCGGCGGTCCCGCACCGCGCATCCAGGGTGCGGCTGAAGCGGCCATGTTGGGTTTGGCGGGCCAGCCCAGCCACCTGAGCCTGGCCGAGATCGCGGCGCGGTTGGCCAAGACGCACGGCGTGCGCGTGCATTTGACCACGGTGCACCGGGCGCTGCGGCGGGCGGGTTGGACATGAAAGAAGCTGAGCCTGCGCGCAGCCGAGCAGGGACGCGAGGACGTGGCACGGGCGCGCCAGGCATGGTGGACCGACCCGGACGCGGTGGGCGGCGTCAGCCCGGAACGGCTGGTGTTCTTGGACGAGTGCGGCGTGTTGACCACCCTGTCGCGCCTGCGTGGCCGCAGTCCGCGCGGCACCCGCGCGTGCGCGTCGGCGCCGTTCGGGCACTGGACGCGCCTCACCGTGCTGGGCGCGCTCGGGGCGGAGGGCATTGTGGGCGCGATGAGCGTGGAAACCGCAACCAGCGGCGCCGTGTTCTGCGCCTACCTGGAGCAGGTGCTGCTGCCCGCACTGCGTCGGAGCAAGCCGGATGCGGTGCTGGTCATGGACAACCTGGCCGCCCACAAGACCGCGCAAGTCAGGACGCTGCTCGACGCTTCGGGCTTCGCCTACCGCTACCTGCCTGCTTACTCGCCGGACTTCAACCCCATCGAACCTGCCTGGGCCAAGGTGAAGGCCGTGCTGCGCCGCGTCGCTGCGCGCACGGCGGATGCACTGCACAAGGCACTCGGACCGGCGCTGGCCCGCGTCACCCCACAGGACGCGGCAGGGTTCTTCCGCCACTGCGGCTATGGTTGTCCTAACTAAACCTGCAAAATGCTCTAGTCGCCGTCAACGTAGCCGCCGACGCCGGGCGGACAGGCAGCGCCGTGGCGGCCAGCGCCGGCTCAGCCACGGTCGGCGTGAAAGCCGGCTCCGGCGGCAGCAAACCCGCCCGCGCCCCGCGCCGCCAGGCCGAGGCCTGCCGCCGGCCAATCTGACAGCCACGCGCCGCCTCCGATGCGCCCATGCCCGGAGCAAAGCTGTCCGCGGCGCCCCGCGCCTTGTCCGCAGCAGACCGCCGCCGGCCGCCCGCATCGTTCAAATCATCGGCCCAGCAATCCCCAGGCCTCGCAATCGAACACATTATTGCTTAATCGAAACAACATCCTGAAAGGGGTGGGTCCAAGCGTTGCAAGATCATGGCGTGCACGGGTTACTCGGCATTCCCGGCGATTTCCTCCTGCCGTTCTGTCCGGAAGCGCCAAGCACGAGGTTGATGGCAGTTGGCGACCGTGCGGTCATATGGGTATAAAGCGTCGGCAGCATGGACAAGGCCCAATCGTGATCGTGTTCAACAATGCGAGCTGGGCGACGCCGCGGCTGTTTCACTCCGAGAGCCGGTTCAACAGCCTTGATGGCTGCCGCTTCGCCAAGCTGGCCGGGCCGTTAAGCGAGAATCAGGCATGGATACGCCCGAGTAGACTTGGCGGCGGCGTCGGCGCGCGCCCATGCGACACGCGGGTAATTCCAGTTCATCGAGGCGACGCTGCCGCGGAGCGAAACGAGCGGCACGCTGGCGCGCGTGGTCCGTCGCCGGGTTGAAGGCGGCGCGCAAGGCAGTCCCGGCAAAAGGAGCGCATTGAATGACCAATCCCGTGACCCACGTCGCCGTGCTCGGCTGCGGCACCATCGGCGCGAGCTGGGCGGCGAACTTCCTCGCCCAGGGCCTGAGCGTCGCCGCCTCCGACCCGGCGCCGGGAGCGGAAGACTTCCTGCGCCGCTTTGTCGACAACGCCTGGCCGGCGCTCGAAGCGCTCGGCCTCGCGCCCGGCGCGGACCGGGGGCGGCTCGCGTTCCATGCCGATCCGGTCCGGGCCGTCGAAGGCGCGCAGTTCGTACAGGAGAGCGGGCCTGAGCGGGAGGAGGTCAAGGTCGCGCTGTTCGAGCAGGTGAGCGCCAGCCTGCCGCCCGAGACGATTCTGGCCAGCAGCAGCTCGACCTTGCTGCCGACGGCGATGCAGGCCCGGTGCACACATCCGGAGCGGCTGCTGCTCGGGCACCCGTTCAACCCCCCGCATCTGATCCCGCTGGTCGAGGTGTGCGGCGGCGAGCGGACAACGGCGGAGGCGGTCGAGGCGGCGATGCAGTTCTACGGGGCGATCGGCAAGCATCCGATTCGGCTGAACAAGGAGATGCCCGGCCACGTCAGCAACCGGCTCCAATCCGCGCTTTGGCGGGAAGCGGCCTACCTAGTGGAGCAGGGCGTGGTCAACGTGGCCGACGTGGATGCGGCGATCGCGATGGGGCCGGGGCTGCGCTGGGCGCTGATGGGGCCGATCCTGACGTTCCATCTGGGCGGGGGTGCCGGAGGGCTCGGGTATCTGATGGAGCACATCGACGTGTCGAAGCTATGGCCGGGGCTCGGGACGCCGGAGATGACAGCGGCTTTTAAGCAGGCGTTGATCGAGGGGGTGAACGAGGAGGCGGGCGGGCAGCCGGTGGAGGCGCTGGCCAATGAGCGGGACCGGCGATTGCTGGCTTTACTGAAGGCGGTTGGCGCACGGTAAGATTGAGGTCGGGACCGGAGCAGCGAGCATCCCGGACGAAGCGTCGGTCATCCTGTCTAATGCCTCGACACGTTCAGGAGGCGCAGCATGAACCGAAGCGCCAGCCTTGTTCGATGGGCTGGTTCAGCCAACGGCCTGACGTATCCGTTGGCATCAAGCCACTAAGCATCATCTCGCGGGACGGCTCGCCGCCACGACCCGAAAAATGATGCGTCTTCAAAGGCGCCTAAGCAGACATTCGTGGCACAAGCCACGAATGTCTGCTTAGGTCGGCAGCAGTTCCTGACCTAAACTCTTAGGTGCCATGCCGCCCACCCCTTCTCAAGCTGCCTCAACACCACTCGCGTCCGTCCTGCGCGAGGCCCGCCATGGCCGTTGAGCTCCGCACCATCACCGAGGACGAGGCCGAGATCCGCCTTGACCGCTGGTTCCGGCGGCATTTTCCCGGCCTTACCCAATCCGCCATCCAGAAGCTCTGCCGCACCGGACAGGTCCGCGTCGATGGCAAGCGGGCCGAAGCCGCGACCCGCCTCGCCTCCGGCCAAGCAGTCCGCGTCCCGCCGCTCCCCGCCGGCCCGGCTCCGGCGCCGCCCCCCGCCGCGGACCCAGCTATCCGCCGCGAGCTCGAGTCCATGGTCCTGTATCGCGACGAGCAGGTTATCGTCCTCGACAAGCCCTTCGGCCTTCCCGTCCAGGGCGGACCCGGCATCACCCGCCATCTCGACGGCATGCTCGACGCCCTCCGCAACGAGACCGGCGTCCGTCCCCGCCTGGTTCACCGCCTGGACCGCGACACCTCCGGCACTTTGGTCCTCGCCCGCACGCCCGGCGTGGCCGCCAAGCTCGCGAGCGCCTTCCGCGGCCGGGCCGTGCAGAAAACCTACTGGGCCGTCGTCGCCGGGCGTCCCGTCCCGGTCGAGGGCCGCATCGACCTTCCCCTGCTCAAGTACGCCGGCGCCCGCGGCGAACGCAGCGTCCCCGCCACCCGCGACGACGACGACGCCCAGCGCGCCGTAACCGACTACCGCACCCTGGACAACGCCGGGCAGAAGCTGGCCTGGCTGGAGCTCAGCCCCGTCACCGGCCGCACCCACCAGCTCCGCGTCCACTGCGTCGCCCTCGGCGCGCCCATCGTCGGCGACCGCAAGTATCACGAGCCGGACCAGAACAACGCCGGCAACGCCGTCATCGAGGGCCTGCCGGACAAGCTCCACCTCCACGCACGCGGGCTTGACCTGCCGCACCCCGCCGGCGGGCGTCTCGTCGTCGAGGCCGCCTTGCCGCCGCACATGCGCGAAACGTTCAAGACGCTCGGCTTCGAGGCCCGCCCGCCCGCGAGGGCCGCCCGGCGATGAAGCGCGCCGGCCTTGTCCTGCTCGCCATCGTCGTCCTGCTGCCGCTCGCGGCCTACGTCGGCGGCGGCGCGCTCCTCAACAGCGGCTTCGTCCGCGCCCGCATCGCCGCCGCCATCGAGCGCGCCACCGGCCACGCGCTCCGCATCGACGGACCCCTCCGCCTCGCCTGGTCCTCCGCGCCGACCGTCACGGCCACCAACATCGCCCTGCTCAACCCCTCCGGCTTCTCCCGCCCGGACTTCGCCACCCTGCAGCGGCTCGTCGTCCGCCTGCCGCTCCGCCCGCTTCTCTCCGGTCAAATTGAAGTGCAATCCGTTACCCTGGATCATCCAGACATACGCCTGGAGCGGAACGCGGCTGGCCAGGGCAACTGGCAGCCCGTCTCAACGCCGCCGCCGGCCTCGGGCAGCCCGGCCACTGCGCCGGCCAGGTCCGCATCCAACGCGCTCACGATCGGGCAAGTCACTGTCAACGATGCCCGCCTGCAATGGCAGGACACGGCGCCGATCACCATCCCGTCGCTGGCCTTCGTTCCCTCCGGCGGCCCGCTGCAAGGCACGCTGGCGATCAAGGAGGTCAATTTCGCTCTGAGCGGAACGTCCGGCCCACTCACCCGGATGCCCGCCCCGATCAACGTCTCCGCCGTCGGCGGCGGCCTTGCGCTCACCGTCGCCGGGCAGCTCGGCGGCGAGTTGGCCATCCGTGCCCTTGCTCCGGATACCGCGGCGCTCCAGCCCTTGCTGGGCCGCCCTGTCCCGTCTGTGAAAGGCGTTGATTTTTCCGCCCAACTCGGCCCCGCCGGCCTTGGCAGCCTGCATGGGACCGCCGCCCCGTCCGACCTCGGCGTCCTTGTGCCGGGGCTGCAACTCACCCGGCTTGATCTCGAGGCACAGGCCCCCGGCAAGCCGCTCAAGCTCGTGGCCGAAGCCCGCCTGCGCGATTTGCCGCTCTCAATGGCCTTCAACGCCGACCCATTGAATGCCGTCCTGCAAGGCGGACTGGTCCCGTTCCAGGCCCTGATCCTGACCGACGGCGCGAGCCTGAGCGGGCATGGGGTTCTTGCGCCGCCGTCCAACCCAGCCCTTGCCGTCACCGTCGCGGCCAAGATCCCCGATCTGCACCGCACCGGCGCCCTGGCCGGCCTCTCCCTCCCGATGCTGCAAGACATCACGCTCGATGCCCGCCTCCTGCCGCTGCCAACAGGGCCGGGCCTCGTCGTCCGCGGCCTCCGCTTCGGCAGCAAGCAGGGCGACCTGGCCGGCGACCTCGCTTTGGGCAGCAAGCCCCGCCCCTCGCTCCGCGGCGCCCTGGTCTCGCAACGGCTCGATCTCGACGCCTTCATGCCGCCTAGAACGCCACCGCCCAGCGCACCGGTCCCGACCGCCCCGGCTGCGCCCGTCCCGAGCGTCCTGGACCGGCCTCTGCCGTTCGCCGTGCTTCGCCGGGCCGACGCCGACCTCCAGTTCACCGGCGCCGAAGCCCGCCTCCAAGGCGTCGAATACCGCGCCATCAAGGCCCACCTCGCGCTGCAAGACGGCAAGCTCCGCCTCGACCCGGCCAACCTCACCGCCCCCAGCGGCGCGATGGAGGCCCGGCTCGACGCCGATGCCGCCGCTGCGCCGCCGACCGCCGCCGTTGTTTTGCAAGCGCCGAAGCTCCATGCCGCCTCCATCGCCGCCGCAGCCGGCGCGAAGGACGTCCTCACCGGCGCGCTCGACCTCAATCTCAACCTTCAGGCCGCCGGCAACACCCTGCGCGCCATGCTCCCCACCCTCAATGGCCACGCCGGCATCGCGCTCACCGACGGCCAGATCGGCAACAAAGCCCTCGTCGGCCTGTTCGGCGCCGTTCTGCGCGCCGCCAACCTGCCCATCGACGCGGAAGGCGAGAGCCGCGTGCGCTGCCTGGCCACGGGCGCGGAGTTGAAGAACGGCCAGGCCGAAATCCACGCCTTCGCCCTCGACACCAGCCGCGTCCAGTTGCAAGCTGAGGGCAGCGTGAACCTTGTCAACGACACTCTCAACCTCCGGGTCCGCCCCACCATCAACATCGGCGGCGTCAATGTCGGCGGCCCGATCCGCCTGACCGGCCCGATCGCCTCCCCGACGCCTGCGCTCGAGCGCGGCGGCATCGCTCCCGGACGCTTCGGCTTCTCCCTGAGCGTGCCGTTCACCGATGTCTGCGGCCCGGCCCTTGCCGCCGCCCGCGCACCGGTGGGGGCGACGCCATGAGCGGAATGCGCCGCTTCTGGACCCGGGCCGAAGCCGGGGGCCAGCCGGGCGCCTACAGCGTCTTGCTCGACGGCAAGCCCATGCGCATCCCGGGCGGCGCTCCGCTTTCGATCCGCAGCCACGCCCTCGCCGAGGCCATCGCCGCGGAATGGCAAGCCGCCGGCGGCGAGAAAGGCGGCGCACTGACCATGGACGCCGTCCCGCTCACCCGCATCGCCGGCACTGCCCAGGACCGCATCGCCCCCGACCCGGCGCCCGTCGCCCGCGAGCTTGCCCGTTACGCCGAAACCGACCTTCTCTGCTACCGCGCCGAGCGCCCCGAGCCGCTGGTGATTCGCCAAGCCCATGCCTGGCAGCCTTGGCTCGACTGGCTCCATCGCCGGCACGGCGCAAGTCTCGTCCCCACGGCGGGCATCATGCATCGTCCGCAGGACCCTGCTGCCTTGGCCCGCATCGGCGAGGTCATGGTCGAACACACCCCCGAGGCCCTCGCCGCGCTCGGCGTCGCCGTGCCGGCCCTCGGCAGCGCCGTTCTCGGCCTCGCCCTTGCCGACGCGGCGCTCGACGCGGCCGAAGCCTATAAACTCTCCAGCCTGGACGAGCAGTTCGAGATTGAGGCCTGGGGCGAGGACGCCGAAGCCGCCCGCCGCCGGGCCGACGTGGCCGCGGACGTGGCCTTGGCCGAACGCTTCCTTCGCCTGAGCGCCCAGCCATGAGCGCGAAGCGCCTGCGCATCCACGGCCATGTCCAAGGCGTCGGCTACCGGCAGTGGATGGTTCATGCCGCAACCACTCTCGGCGTCGCCGGCTGGGTCCGCAACGAGGCGGATGGCAGCGTCGCGGCCTTTGCCGAGGGCGACACCGCCGCAGTCGAGGAACTGCTGCGCGCTTGCCGCCGTGGGCCGCCAGGAGCGTCGGTCGTGCTGATCCACGAAGACTTGACCGAACCGGAGGGCAGGGTGGACTTCATTGCCAAGCCAACCCTCGGCTGAGGCCATAAATAGTCCTCGTCTCTCAACGAAGATTTAAGGTTTGTCGCTAAAAATGAACTTCGTCTCGTAACAGGATACGGAGGTTTATTTTGGTTGACTCTCTTAATTCGGTCGGCGTCGCGGCCTTTTCTTCATTCCCGGCACGCTCATCATCCCTGGCGCTGTTGCAGTCGAGCGCGTCAGCTACCAAAGCTCAGCCGCAATTCGCTTTCCGGGTAGACCAGGTGAAAATCAGCCCCGAAGCTCAGCGCATTGCCGACCTTGCCAAAGACTTGTCGGACAGCAAATCCAGTTCAGCGGGCGCATCGTTCGGCCGTGGGTTGCAGGAACGCGTAAGGGCTTTGTTCGCAGCCGGCAGCGCCAGCGCTGCAGCACCGACGGCGGCGAACCCGCAGGCCGACTCAGGGCCGGCAGCGGCGTCGTCACCCTCCGGCGGCGCCTCGGCGGCTGCGACAACTGCACCGACCCGAACCCAGTCGTCGGAGACGCCAAGAAACGAGCTTGCACCGGAGCAACAGGCCGCGAGCCAGGTTCCGCCGTCATCGGGCCAGTCCGAGGCGCCGGCATCACCGGGGCAAAGCCCGGCGACCGTGCAATCCGACCCACTCTCTACCGAGACGCAAGGTAAGAAGGACAACGTTAAAGGGAAGAAATCGGATAACCAATCTCCGGCTGCGAACCCTGCACCGGAACCGCGAGGGGGCTTGGTCAGCCTACTCTCATAGCGCGCCCAGCCTGCGTCCCAGGGCCGGAAGGAGCGCTCCCGGCCCTGGATTGCAGCACCCGTTCATCCACCCCGCCGCCGAACACCTCTGTCCAAGCGCGCCGCAACGCCACGTCCACGGCGCCCATCGTTACGTCCCGCCCGAGCGCCTGCAAGCTCGTAACCCCATGCTCGCGGATGCCGCACGGAACGATCCCGCCGAAATGATCCAGGTTCGGACGGACGTTCAGCGCCACCCCATGCCAGCTTACCCAACGCGTGACCCGCACCCCGATCGCGGCGATCTTCGCCTCCCCGCCGGTCCGTGCGTCGGCAACCCAGATGCCGACCCGCCCCGCCCGCCGCTCGCCGCGGACCCCCAAATGCCCGAGCGCCACGATCAGCCACTCCTCCAGCCCGTCCACGTAACGCCGCACGTCCCGCGCCGGCACGCGCCCATGCGTCCGGGTCAGGTCGAGCATCGCGTAGGCAACCCGCTGCCCCGGCCCGTGATACGTCCACTGCCCCCCGCGCCCCGCCCGGTAGACCGGGAAAGGCGCTGCGCCGACTAGGTCCTGGTCCTGTGCCGACGTCCCGGCGGTGTACAGCGGCGGGTGCTCCAGCAGCCACACCAGTTCGCCCGCCCCGCCCTCGCGGACTGCGGCTACCCGCGCCTGCATCGCCGCCAGCGCCGCGGCATAGTCCTGCAGCCCCGGCTCGACCCGCCACGAAATATCCGGCGTCACCCCGATTGAACCCAATCCGTCCATCCGCTATACGCCCCCTTCTTGCAGGCCCGGGCCAACCGGGCAGGCAGGCACGATGCGGTCGTGGCGGAATGGTAGACGCGCAAGCTTGAGGTGCTTGTGGGGGCAACCCCGTGGAAGTTCGAGTCTTCTCGACCGCATTCTTTCCCCACTCTCCTCTAAGACGCGTCATTTCACCGGCAGCGTGCCAGGTACGCGTTGCCGAACGATGCCGAGCTATCGTTGGCCCGGCAAATGGCGCGTCTTGCTGTTCCAGTCAAAGCGATTGCAAGCTAATCGTGCAATAACGGGAGGACGTGGTGATGGACGAGGATTTCCGAAAGGCGGCGCTGGACTACCACCGCCTGCCGACCCCAGGTAAGCTCTCGATCGAGCCGACCAAGCGGATGGCGACGCAGCGGGATCTTTCGCTGGCCTACTCGCCCGGCGTGGCCGCCGCCTGCCTCGAGATCAAGGCCAATCCCGACCTTGCCCGGGACTACACCACCCGCGGCAACCTCGTCGGCGTCGTTTCCAACGGCACCGCCGTCCTGGGCCTCGGCAACATCGGCGCGCTGGCCGGCAAGCCGGTGATGGAGGGCAAGGCCGTCCTGTTCAAGAAGTTCGCCGGCATCGACGTGTTCGACATCGAGGTCGACGCGCAGGACCCGGACGTGTTCTGCACCGTCGTCGCGGCCCTGGAACCGACGTTCGGGGCCATCAACCTTGAGGACATCAAGGCGCCCGAATGCTTCTATATCGAGCGATGCCTGCGCGAGCGGATGAACATCCCGGTGTTCCACGACGACCAGCACGGCACCGCCATCATCGTCGCCGCCGCCATCCGCAACGGCCTGCTGCTTCAGGGCAAGCAGTTGGAGGATTGCAAGCTGGTGACGAGCGGCGCCGGGGCGGCGGCCTTGGCATGTGCCGACCTGCTGGTGGCGATGGGCTTGCCTGCGGAGAACGTCAGCCTGACCGACGTGCACGGCGTCGTCTACGCCGGGCGCGACGCCGACATGCCGCCGAACATGGCCCGCTACGCCCGCGAGACCGAGGCGCGGACCCTGCCTGACGTGCTGCCCGGCGCCGACATCTTCCTCGGCCTGTCCGCGCCCAACGTGCTCAAGCCCGAATGGCTGCACCACCTGGCCAACAAGCCGCTCATCCTCGCCTTGGCCAATCCCGATCCGGAGATCTTTCCTGCCCTGGTCCGCGACCTGCGCCCTGACGCCATCGTCGCCACCGGGCGGACCGACTACCCGAACCAGGTCAACAACGTCCTGTGCTTCCCCTTCATCTTCCGCGGCGCGCTCGACGTGGGCGCGACCGAGATCAACGAGGCCATGAAGCTGGCCGCGGTCGAGGCCACCGCCGAGATCGCCCGCGTGGAAGCCAGCGAGGTCGTCGCCGCCGCCTACGGGGGCGCGGCCTCGGTGTTCGGCCCCGAGTACATCATCCCCAAGCCGTTCGACCCACGGCTGATCCTGCAGATCGCGCCCGCCGTGGCCCGCGCCGCCATGGACACCGGGGTCGCCACCCGGCCCATCGCCGATCTCGAGCACTACCGGCGCGACCTGGAGAAGTTCGTGTTCCGCTCCGGCCAGGTGATGCGCCCGGTGATCGAGGCGGCCAAGCAGGACATGCAGCGCATCGCCTTCGCCGAGGGGGCCGACGAGCGCGTGCTGCGCGCCGTGCAGACCCTGGTCGACGAGCACGTCGCCCTGCCCACCCTGATCGGCAACCGCGACGAGATCGCGCGCAAGGTCAAGGAGATGGGCTTGCGGCTCAAGCTGGGCGACACCGTCCGCGTGCTCGATCCGGGAACCGACCGCGACGTCTTCGACCCGCTGACCGAGACCTACCAGAACCTGGTCAGCCGCCGCGGCGTGCCGCCCGACGCCGCGGCAAGGCGGCTCAAGCGGCGGGCGACCGTGGCCGCCGCCATGCTGCTGCACGCAGGCAGCGTCGACGCCGCGGTCTGCGGCGGCACCGGCGATTGGTGGCGTCACATGACCTACCTCATGCCGATCGTGCCCAAGCGCCCGGAGGTCTGCCGCATCTACGCCTACTCCGCCCTCATCCTCGGCGCCGGCAACATCTTCGTCTGCGACACCCACGTGAACCTCGACCCGTCCGCTGAGGAGATCGCCGAGATGACCATCCTCGCCGCCGACAGCGTGCGCAATTTCGGCATCACGCCCAAAGCCGCCCTGATGTCGCATTCCAGCTTCGGCAGCAGCAACTCCGACAGCGCCCGCAAGATGCGCCGGGCGCTGGCCATGATCCGGGAGCAGGCGCCCGAGCTTGAGGTGGACGGCGAGATGCACCCCGACGCCGCCCTCGTGCCCAGCCTGCGCGAGCGGATGCTGCACGACAGCCAGCTCGACGGCGTGGCCAACCTGCTCGTCATGCCGAATCTCGACGCGGCCAACATCGCCTTCAACCTGGTGAAGGCCGGCGCGGACGGCTTGCCGATCGGCCCCATCCTGCTGGGCATGTCCAAACCGATCCACGTCCTGATCCCGACCGCGACCGCGCGGGCCATCGTCAACGTCAGCGCGGTTGCGGCCCGGCAGGCGCAAACGATGCGCAAGCGGGCGTGATCCCGCTTGCCCTGGGCCTGGCGGCACTGGCCGCGACGCTTTGGGCCGCCAACGCCTTCTCCCGCGCGAGCATCGCCTCGGTCAAGTCGTTCTTCGCCTGGGTCGCCGCACTGGCCGGGCTGAGCCTGACCGCCCTGCTGTTCCTGAGCGGGCGCGGCTCGATCGCGATGACCGGCCTGTTCCTGGCCGGGCCGCTCGTGCTCAATTTCTGGCGCGAGAACCGGGGCGGCGGAACAGGCCCCAGCCGCTCCGCCCCGGCGCGGCCGGGCCGCATGACCCGCAAGGAGGCGCTCGAGATCCTCGGCCTGCACGAGGGAGCGTCCGACAGCGACGTCCGCGCCGCCTGGGTCCGCGTCATGCGCGGCGCCCATCCGGACGGCGGCGGCACCGACTGGCTCGCCGCCCGCGTCAACCAGGCGCGGGACGTGCTGCTGCGGAGGCGGTGAGGCGCATCATGCCGGAAGCCGTTTGAGCCAAGCATCATTCGGCGGGGCGTGCAGGCACGCTGCCGGTAAAATGATGCGTCTTAAAAATTTCTAAGCAGGCTTGCGCGCCGGAGCGCGGTCGGCGTTAACCGTCTCAATATCGGGACGCGCCAACAATCGCGGATCGCCGGGCCGCATCCCGCGCCAACGCCCTCACCACTCGCCATCCATGGCATCGAGCGCGTCAGCAACGAGCCGGTTCTCGGCAGCAGCGGCGCGGCAGGCCGTGACGACTTGACCGAACAGCAATTTTTCGGCGCGGTCCGCTTGGCGCTCCAGTTCCAGTGCGCCGGCGCGGTGCATCTGGGCCGTGGCGCCCAGGGCGCGGGCGGCGCAAGCACGGTCAATGATGCGGTCAGCGGCGCGTTGCGCGTCCTCGCGCATGCGGGCAACCGCCGTAAGGGGATGCGCGGAATTTGGCGCTCCGGTCTTCTGCTTCGGGGCGGCGGGGTGCGTCGGGCGTTGCATAGCTTTCTCCGTTCGGGGCCGCGTGGCGCTGCATAAGTGCGCGCGCGCCTGCCTTTCTATGCACGGGGCGGCGCGCCGGCGTCTGTGGGAAAAACCACGTCTTGCCCGCCCGCCGATCCGGCGCTCATGCCGGCCAACCGAAGCGGCCGGCGTCACATTGACTGCTTGATCGTCTTGCCCTCGTCCGCCGCCCGCCAGAGATACCAAGCCGCCGTCGACCGGTACGGCGCCCAGGCCGCCCCGATGGCGGCGAGCGCCCTGGGCTTGGGCTGCTCATCCAGCCGGTTCAGCAGCCGCCATCCGTCGCGTATGCCGAAATCGTCCACCGGCAGCACGTCCGGCCGCCCGAGCGAGGACATCAGCATCATCTCCACCGTCCATCGCCCCACGCCGCGGATGACGCAGAGCCGCTCGATCAGCGCCTCGTCGCTGAGCCCGCCCGCCTCCGCCGCCGTCGGCACCACGCCTTCGATCCGCCGGGCGCAGATGTCCCGGATCGCCGCGATCTTGCTGGCCGAGAACCCGCACGCCCGCAGCACCGCATCCTCGACCCCCGCCACGGCCTCCGGCGCCGGGAAGCCCGGCCCGGGGAACAGCGCCGCGAACCGCGCCAGGATCGCCCGCGCCGCGTTGCCGTGAAGCTGCTGATGCGCGATCGACCGCACCAGCGCCTCATAAGGCTCACGCAGGGCAACGTCCCGCTGCGGCGGGCCGATGCGCTCGACCAACGGCCCGAACACGGCGTGGCAACGGACGAGATGCGCAACTGCCTCCTGCAACAAACCGTTTCCCCCTCGCTCAGCAAGGCATGATACCATGCGGTGACGCGGCCGCTGCCTGCTATGCTGCTCTGGCCAGGAATTAGAATGCAAATGAGGCATCGGCCAACGCAGCGCCCGGCGCGATCCGAGCAGGAGCGGCAA
Source organism: Acetobacteraceae bacterium (assembly GCA_965260935.1). Classification (GTDB taxonomy): domain Bacteria; phylum Pseudomonadota; class Alphaproteobacteria; order Acetobacterales; family Acetobacteraceae; genus JBBROS01. The sequence goes on along the minus strand of OZ253374.1, from coordinate 1,542,218 downwards.
GACGAAGCAAACCGCTCGACCCGAAGCCTGGCCGCCCTGGCGCTGGTCCTGTTGCTGGTGGTGCTCGGATTGCTTCTGTTCGAATGGCTTACCGACGAGTCGCGCCTTGAGGACTGCCTGCTCGCCGGACGCTCCAATTGCAGCCTGTTGCTGCCCGATAGGTAGCCTATTTCACGTGAAACAAAGCCGGCCGCGCGTGCGGACCGCCTTGCCGGCAGCCACCTGCAAGCCGACAGGGCCAAGCGTCGAAGCGCGTTCCAATGATATAACCCCGGCAACCGGCCTTGCGTGCTGATGGACGAGAGTGCCGGATCGTTCGAGAGCCAAGGGCGCAACAACGTCGGTCAGAGCTTTACGTTTTCTTTACCTTTCCTGAGCTACGATGGGACACTTAGGATAAGAGGTGGACCATGACCGCGATAGCGATAGGCGCCGTTGCTGCACCGGTGATACCGGCCGCTGCCCTGTCCCCTGTGCGGACAGCAGCCGTTCCGGATCCAGCGGCCCCCCGCAAGGAGCAGCCTGCGGTCATCAACGACGTGGCCAGCCAAGCTGCGAGCCGGGCCGAGGCAATAAGTGGTGATAGCTTATCCAACAACTTAGAAGGCAAAATCAATAGAGTACTAGAGGATATTGGTTCACACAATGCCTTTGTCTCGGCTGATCGCCTTGTTGATTGGGATATGATTGAGGCTAAGTTCGGTAAGACAAGAGTGGAGGAAATTAAACAAACTCATGACCGTTTTCGTGGATACCGAACTTCACAGGTTAATCAGGATGTAGCTGATCTACAGGGCCAAGCGAGCGTGACTGGTCTATCGCTCACACGCCAGAAAGATGGCAGTTTTGCCGTCAGCGACTTCAGCTTCACTGACGCTGGCTCAACGTACACCATCAAGCGAGAAACGGACGGCCGCATGGTCGGCCTCAAGGACGGGCAAGGCTGGAAAACGTGGCAGGTGGAACCGCCGGCATCCAGCATCGGCAGCGGCACGGGCGCGGCCACTGCGCTGGCCATGCTGAAGGCGCAACCGGCGAGTGCTTTCGGGAGCGTGCCAACAGACTTGTTCGCGTAAGGCTTCGGTAAACGTCCCTGTCATACCGGCGGCTCTTTATCATCACCGTTTCCGTCGTCCCGAGCCGGACAATGATGCCGGTCGCCCATCAGGGCGGCTGGCGTCAGGCCGCCACGCCCCGCCGCCGTCCCTTCCGCGCGGCAGCCGCGGGCAGGCCAGAGGCCTCAACCCCCGCCGGCGCGGCCCACCGCCGGGCCATCGCCACGTGCTCCGCCCCCACCGCCCGAAACCGGTCCGCGTCGGCATCCCCCGCCCGCGCCTCCGCTTCCCGCACCAGCCGCTCGAACACTGTCGCCGCATCGCCGGCCCGGTTTTCCCCCACCAGCCGCAACACCCCGAGCGTGAACAGCGCGTAATACATCCTCACCGGGTCATGCGCCGTCGCCCGCGCCAGCAAGTCCAAGTCCCGCACCCAAGGCTCCACCCGCCGCGCCTCGTCGAACCGGTTCGCCTGCACCATCCGCGTCAGGTACGGCGCGATCCGCGCGGCCAGCATCTCCGGCGTCGGGTCGATCCGCTCGTGCAGCCCGCCCGGCGACGCCTGCGCCAACCCGGCCAGCAGCTCCCCTTCCATTTCCGGCGTCAGCTCCGCCAGGCAATCCACGATCATCAGCCGCGCCCGCCACGCCGTCATGCGCAGGTCGAGGTCGATCATCGCCCCGCCCATCAGCACCCGCGCCGTATGCACCGCATGAACATACGCCGGACGCGCCCAACGCAGCACGTCCTCGGGCAAGCGCCCCGGCCGCCGGCTCTCCAGCAAAGCCCGGCAGAACAGCACCGTCGCTAGGTTCATCGGTTGCTGCGCGCCCAGCGGCCACATGAACGCCTTGCCCGCGCCCGACCGCTCCGCATCCACGATCGCCTGCTCCGGCGACACCTCTGGCAGCCGCAGCCGCATCAGGTCGATCCCGAACCGCCCCTCCCAAGCCGCCGCGATCCGCGCGAACAGCCCGTGCAGGTGTTCCAGCGGCATCGACCCGGCCTGCAACGCGAACAGCCGCCCCACCGCCCCGTTCCACAGCGCCGTGCCGGGCTCGGCCGTATCCACCAACTGCATCAGGTAGGTCTGATACGCCTGGATATGCCGCGCTTCGGCGTCCCCCCGCCGGCGGATCGGACGGTCCGAGGCCAGCGCCATCAGGTTATTGTGCCGCGCCTCCACGTCGACATGCGCGAACCCGGCCCGGCGCAGCGCCAGCTCCAACGACGCGGCCGAAAACAGGATCAGGTGCGTCCCCACGGCCAGGATGGACACCAGCTCCGCTTCCCCGGCGTCGGGCGCGATGGCGTCCGCATCCGGCGTCGTCATCACCAGTGTCGCCCCAGGACGCAGCCAGCGCCGCAGCGTCTGCAGGAAACCGTCCGGGTCCGGCACATGCTCGATCACCTCGGACGCCACCACCAGCCCGAACGGCTCTCCCAACTCGGTCTCGGCGGTCAGGTAGTCCTTGCGGATGTCCGCGCCCAGCAGTGCCGCGCCCTCCCGCGCGTAGTGCGACGGATCGATCCCCACCGCCCGCCATCCCAGCGCCCGCCTCGCCATATCGACGCCGAAACCGAAGCCGCAGCCGACATCCAGCACGCTGTCGATCGCCTCGTCATCCACCATGAACAGGAAGCGCGTCACGTGATGGATGCTGCCGTTCTGCTCCAGGTAGAGCTGCTGGTAGAACCCAACCTCCTCCTCCAGCTCGTAGTCCGGCATGGTGCGGTCGGCGTAGAAACAGGTGCGGCAGCTTGGGCAGCGGTGCAGCACGTGGCCGCCATCCTCCAGCAACGCGGCGATCGGCCCGCGCGCATGGCAAAGGGGGCACCACCGCGCCGCAGGCTTCGCCGGGGCCCAGGCGCGGCTCATTGCGCGGTCAACGCCCGGCGCAGCGCGATCCGGCGCTCCAACACTCCGATCCGCTCGTCCCGCCGTGCCGCGCCGGCCTCCATCTGCCCGATCTCATGCAGCAGCCCGGCCCACCACGCCTCGCCCAGCGAGGCCGGCGTGCGCCGTTTGCGGGCATACCGTCCCTCGCTTCGCCCGGTCTGCTCGTAATGCGCGAACCCCGAACCGACGATCCCGTCCGCCACGGCCAACCGGACATCCTCGTGGTTAGCCAGGTAGTAGGCCTCGTCGAACTCCTCCGCCGTCAGGTGCTGGTTTTCCCGCGCCGCGACCGCCTTTACGGCCGCGCGCAACTCCTCGGCCGGCAAGCGCGCAGGCAGCCGCGCCCGTTGCAACGCCGCCGCCCACGGGGCCAGCCCGAAGCCCTCGCTGTCGCGGTCCTCCGGCCAGCCCAGCGCCGGCTCAGGGGCGAGGCACGCAGCCCGCGCAGCCTCCAGCCCGGCAAGCCACCCGTCATAGGTGTTGTCGCACAGGATCGGCCCCGGCAAATCACTGTCCAGATACGGCTGCGCCCGGCTGAACACGCCCACCAAGCCGTAGGACAGCGCTTCGATCGCCTTGATGTCGCTCTTGCCGTCGATGAAATCCTGCGTCTCCGCATCCGCCCCGGTCTGCAGCGGGCAGACCAGGATGGCGGGCGACAACCCCCGCAGGTGCTCGCGATACGCCGCATGGGGCAGCATCCCGATCGCTTCGGCCTCGACACCGGACTCCGCCATCTCGTCCGGCGGCGCCGCGCCGATGCAAACGAGCCGCGTCCGGTGCGCCAGGCAATGGTCGCGGACCGCGCGCACGACCGCGGATCGCGCGTCCGTCAGCGCCGGGCGGTCGCTGCTGGCCCAGACAACGGCCCGAGGCGTGCCGGCTTCCCGCGCTGGCGGCCGCTCCTGCCCGAGATTGCGCGTGATCACCAGCCGGTCTGCCAGCCGCACGTCCGCCCGCGCGCTCAGCAAGCCGGCCAGCCGCGGCGTCGCGCACGAGACCACGGCCGCGCCCTGCAACAAGTCCCGCGCCGTCTCGCGCGCGCTCAGGTAGAAGGCTTCCCGGTAGCACGGCGCGGCAAGCAGGTTGTCGTCGATGTCATAGGCGTAGGGCCGCCCCAGCAACTGCAAAAGCAACTGGTGCCCCGGGTCCATGCTCCGGTGGACCCAGATCGCATCGAACCCGTCCGCCCCGCCGCTTTGTGCAGCCTCCGGGCGCGTGTCGAAAACGATCTCGCCCCCGCGCAGCACCGCGTAGCCACCGATAACGCCCCGGCGGTGCAGCGCGCCGAACGGCAGTTGCACCCGCACCGACCCGAGATTAGGCGACTCCTCCGAAAGCACCAGCACCCGGCCGCGCGGCCGGAGCGGCTGCGGCGGCCTCGGCCCGCCCCGGCGCCACGCCCTACGGTCTCTTCTGGCCCGATCCTGCGCGTGCCCGATTTCCGTTCGCAGCAACGTGGCCGCCGCCTCAGGCCCGATCCGCGCCCGTGCGAACGCCGCCGCCTTGACGGACGCGGCTGCCAGATCCGGCATGGGGGCGAACTCATCCCGCACCACCCAGCCCCCGCCCGCCGCGGCGAACGCCTGGCTGAGCGCCCCGTTCACCGTGGAAGCGACCGGCGCCCCCGCCGCCAGCGCCTCGATAACGTTGGGCGGCGTCGCGGCCCGCTCGCCCGGCGTGTCCTCGCGCAGATCCAGCAACAGCGCGGCGGAGCCCGTTCCCGGGAACCGCGCGCGGGCCGCCAACTGCTCCTCCAGATCAAGGCCCGGCCCCGGCAACGCCGCCAGCCCGGCTGCTCGCGCCCAGGCAACCGCCTCGTCGAGCCGTGGGCGCAGCGCCGGGTTCAACACGCTGCCCGATAGGTGCAGAGTTGCCGGACCGTCCCGCTTCTGCGCCGCCCGCGCCTCCACCGCGAACGGCGCCACTGCCAGCGGCGCGCTCACGCCGGCCTCCGACAGAAGCGCCGACCAGAAGCCCAGTTCCGCCTCGCTGCCGACCAGCAGCAACGACGCCCCTTGGCAAAGCCGGGCGACCTGACCGCACCATCGCCGTTGAACGGAAGCGCCCCAGCCTGGGCAGGCGGCCAGAGCGCCGTGCAAATCCAGCACATGCACCGCCTGGCCGGCCACCGGCAACGGCGTGGTGCGGGTCCATGGCGCGGCCCAGACAGCCGTGACGTTTCCATGAGCCGGCTGGGCCACGACCGGGCATTTGAGTGCGGCTTGGAGCTGCCGCACGCGGGGGTGGTCATTCCCTTGCGCAATCACAACGGTATCCGCCGCGCTCAAACCAGGCCCTCAAGCAACGATTGCAGCCTGGCGATATGCGACTCCTGCTCCCGCGCAAGCCGCGTGAGCCGGGCCACGGCCGCCGCCATCTCCGTCTCCGCCGGCGGGGCGATCTGCGCGACAGCTGCTTCAGCCTGCCGCGCGCCATACGCCCGCAGCAAAGCGGCTGCCAGGCGGTTTGGCGTATTCCCGTCCGCCCCGGCAGCGTCGAGCGCCGGCAACAGCGCGGCGGCCGCGAGACCCAGCTCGCCCTGGGCCAAATTGGCTGCCGCTACCGCCTCAGGCCCGTCGTTTGCCGGATCGAGAGCGTGTGAAGCTTGAACAGCAGCCAGCCGCAACGCGGGTTTGCGCGCCATCAGGCGCTCCCGGCCCAACTATGTAGCCGGTGAGAGACTATCATGCGATCCGCTCCCCCCAAGCCTGCTGCGCGCGCTTGCTGCGCAAGCTACGAAGCAACGCACCTTCTAAGAGCATAGTACCCTGGTAGCTACCTGCAATGCAGAACTTGCATCCACAAATCAACCAATGCATCGTCTGTTTTTTGGAATGCACTCCAAACTGCATCTATTCGCCCGTGAAAACAACTTTAGGTTTACCATGCTGCCGTATAACGGCAAGCTGCAAGCATCAATGACCAGGGCAATCGCTTGAAGTGCGGTCACGCTGATTGGCGGAGCAAAGCTTCAAGATAGGCGGTATCCCAAGCGGCTGATTTCCGCCTGACCTTAAGGCTGTGTTTGTCCTTCGGCCCGCGCAGCAGGTTCATCGCCATGTGCCGGACCGTGGCCATGTTCTGCGGCCCGGCACCGGATCGCAGGCGGTTGAGGTCCTCATGGAACACGACATCGAGCACCCAATGCAGGCGGTTCTCGACATGCCAGTGGCACCGCACGGCGTGTGCGAACAGCTTTGCATCGAGCGGCAAGGACGACAGGTAGTAGCGCCGTTCGGAGCTGGTGCTGGCGTTGCGTTCGACCTCGGCCTCGACGACGGCGATGGCCCGCAGGCCCGGGAACCGCGGCTCACCCGGGAACCGGCGGGCGGTAGTGAGCCAGTCCACGTCGTGGCTGACCCAATGGCGGCGGACCTCGATGCGGCCGTGGTCGCCGTCGGTCGTCTCGAACCGGCTGTGGACCTTGCCCGCGGGATCATCGAGGTAGCGCCTGATCTCGTCATGCAGGCTGGACTGGTTGCCTTTGAGCGCCAGCAGGTAGTCGCCGCCGCGGTCGAGGACGGCCTGGGCGATCTTGGTTTGCGTGCCCATGGCGTCGATGGTGACAAGCGCCCCGGTCAGCGCCAGGCGTTCAAGCAGAAGCGGGATGGCGGTGATCTCGTTGGACTTGGCCTCGCACGCCTGTTGGCCGAGCACGAGGCGCTGGCTGCTGGCCCATGCTGACACCATGTGGAGTGGCCCGCGATCCTTGGCACGGTCGTGGGTGCGGCGTGAGGTCTTGCCGTCGATGGCGACGATTTCGGGTGCAGTGGACGGGGCCGGGGCCGGGTCGCGGAGAGTTTCGACCCAGGCGGTGAAGCACTCGGCAAAGAGCGCGCCGTCGAGAGCGTTGATGACGTCGTTGAGGGTGTCGTGGCTGGGCACACCAGCCTTGAACGGCAGCAGGCGGCGCAGGAACTCCTGATGCGTCTGGCCCCAGCGCCTGATTTCAACGAAGTCTTCCGCGCCGGCCAGCGTGGCGCAGAGCACGACCAGCAGAACCTCGGGCAACGGAAACAGCACCTTCCAGGACTGACGCGGATCCTCCAGCACCGCGAAGTGGTCGATCAGCGATGGGCCGGGCATCGGGAAACCTCCTCAACGAGAGGTTTCCCATGAATCAGACTTCAGGCCGCGCCGGAATCCCAGTACGGTTCAAGCGATTGCCCTGCATCAATGACCGAGAGCCAAACCAATCCAAGCGCGAGGCAATCTGCCTGACTAGAGCGTTTCCATGCCGAGCGGACTCAGCCTTCCCCCTTCCCGCACGGTGGTCTGACGTCATTCATAGGTTTCCGGCATGGACCGGAGGCGGCGATGGCGCGGCGGAGCGGACGGCCCTGCAGCGAGGGCCTGCGAGAGCGCGCTGGCGCCAGTGGACGGCGGTATGGGCACGAGGCGACGCCGGTGTTCCGGGTCAGCATGTTCTACATCTACAAGCCCTGGGACGGCGGCGGGCGGGCGGGGAAGCGATGGCCCGGCCGCGCCAGGGCCGTCCGGGCGCTGGAAGGCCGCCGCCTTCGCGTGCGGGTTGCGCCATGACGGCTTGGCAGCGCCCATGACGCCCGGCGGCGCCATGAACGGGGCGGCGTTCCTGGCCGACATCGAGCAGGCGCTCGCCGCGACACTGTTGCCCGGCGGCCTCGTTGCGCTCGGCAACCTGCCTGCCCGTAGGACGGCTGCCGTGCGCGCCATCGAGGGTATGTGGGATGCTGTCGGCAGCGCCCTTGCCCAGGTCAGTCCAGACACGTGCGCCGACCCCGTCGCGAACTCTGACTATCCACGCTCGGCATGAAAACGCTCTAATTGGGCGAACGAGCCAAGTCCTTATTTCGCCCGGCAGTGTCGGCGTGCTGCCGCACGTATTGCCGGCGCTGCCTTCAACGGGCCTGAAGGATGCCGAGCCCGGCAACCGTCAGTAGCAGCCCCGCCCAGCCGGCAAGGGGAACCGGCTCCTTCAAGACGGCCCGGGCCAGCAGCACGGTGACGGCGCTCGCCAAGGCGCTCAGGACCGTGACGACCGAGGTCGATCCCGAGGCTTGGCCGATGGCGAGGGCGAGGGTTCCGGCAATGCCCAGCGCGGTAACGCCGTAAACCAGCGGCACATCCGCGCGCGCGGGCGGGGACAACGGGCGGCGGGTCAGGGAAGCGAACGCGAGCGTGCCCGCGACGCCGCAAACGTAATAAACGTAGACCGACGGAAACGGCCCGAGATGCGGAACAACGAACCGCCCGAGGAGCCAGAAACTCACGCCGTAGCAGAGGGATGCGCCGATGGCAGGAACAAGTCCGGGATCGAGCGCCGGGTTTTTGCGTTCAGCCGGGCGCGGGCGGGCGACCAGCATGGCGCCGGCCGAGGCGAGGGCGAGGCCCGCCCAGGCCACGAACGACAACCGCTCGCCGGACAAACCGGACAGGATCGCCGCAATCGCGCCGTAGGTCGCCACGATCGGGGAGACCACGCCGAGGGCGCCGATCGTCAAGGCCCGGTAGAGCAACGCGGTGGCGGCCAGGCCGGTTACGTTGGACACGACGGCAAGCGCCCAGATCGCAGGGTCCGCCCGAGGCAGGCCGAGCCAGAGCAGCATGCAACCGCCGGCAAGCGCCGCCGCGGCATGTCCGTGAAAGATCGTGCGCAAGGGGCCGACGCGCCGGCCTGCGAACCGGGCGGCAAAATCCGCGGAACCGTAGAACAAGGCTGCGAGCAGGCCGAGCGCGATGGCGCCGCTCACGCCCGGCCTGCCGCCTCGACCGGGCAACGCTTGCACGCCTCGGTCTCGCACAGGCGGCAGGTGCGGTAGAGGTCGCCGCCTTTGCCCACCAGGCCCGCGAGCAGGCGGGCCGCCAACGCCTCGAAGCGGGCCTTGTCCTCGGCGTCGAGCACGGCCATGACCGCGTCCAAGGCGACGCCGCGCCGTTGCAGGATGGAACGAGCCCGCTGCCGCCCGGCTTCGGTCAGACGAAGCAGGACGGCGCGGCGGTCCGCCGGGTCGGGCATCCTGGCGACGAGGCCTTGCCGTGCCAGCCGGTCGGCAAGCCGGACCGCGGCGGGGTGGCTCAGGCCGACGGCTTTGCGCAGCGAGTCGACCGTGGGCCGGGTGCAATGCGAAAGGTGCACCAGGGCCGCCGGCGGAACAGCGCGCTCGCCGGCGTCATCCGGGACCACTCGGATATGGTCGCCCACCGCGACAGCGAGCGCGCCGAGCAGATTGCAAGCGCGAGTTGCATACATGCGCCGTGCATATAACTATTTCCTAAATTTCGGCAATGGAAATTCATTCCAGCTATTGCACATACCCGAGAGGCCAGGTCATGTAGGCCGACATTCGGAAGGAATGAGCGGATGCGCCTTGCGGTGCTTAAAGAACGGGCCGACGACGAGACGCGCGTGGCGGCGACGCCGGAGACGGCGAAGAAGCTGATCGGGTTGGGGCTGACGGTCGCGGTCGAAGCCGGGGCCGGGACAGCGAGCGCATTCCTGGATGCGGACTACCAGGCGGCGGGCGCGGAGATCGCGCCGGACGCCAAGAGCGCGCTGGCCGGGGCCGAGATCGTGTTCGCGGTGCGGCTTCCGGACGGCGAGCTGCGGACCATGATGCCCCGCGGCGTGCTGATCCTGTGCACCAGCAGCACGACGGGGAACAACGCCTTGGTGGAGGAGCTGGCGAATGCCGGGCTCGACGTGGCGGCGATGGAGCTGCTGCCGCGCATCACCCGGGCGCAAAGCATGGACGTGCTGAGCAGCCAGGCGAACCTGGCCGGCTACCGCGCGGTGATCGAGGGGGCCGGCGCGTTCGAGCGCGGGTTCCCGATGATGATGACCGCCGCGGGCACGGTGCCGCCGGCGCGCGTGTTCGTCATCGGCGCGGGCGTGGCCGGTTTGCAGGCGATCGCGACGGCGCGGCGGCTGGGCGCGATCGTGTCCGCGACCGACGTGCGACCGGCCGCCAAGGAGGAGATCAAGTCGCTCGGCGCCGCCTTCGTCGGCGTGGAGGACGAGGAAAGCGCCGCGCAGACCGGGGCCTACGCGAAGGAGATGACCGACACCTTCCGCAACAAGCAGGCCGAGCTGATGGCGACCACGGTGGCGAAGAACGACCTGGTGATCTGCACCGCCCTGGTGCAGGGCCGCAAGGCGCCGGTGATCGTCAGCCAGGAGATGGTGGACGCCATGAAGCCGGGCAGCGTCGTGGTCGACATCGCCTCCGACAACGGCGGCAACTGCGCCGCCACCAAGCCCGGCGACCAGGTCACCACCGACCGCGGCGTGAAGGTGCTGGGCTACCGCAACTGGCCGGGCCGGATTCCGATGTCCGCCAGCAACCTGTATTCGCGCAACCTGCTCACCTTCCTGACGACGTTCTGGGACAAGGAGGGCAAGAAGCCCAAGCTGCCGGAGGACGACGACATCGTGCGCGGCGTCATGCTGACGCGAGGCGGGCAGGTGGCGCACGCGAACTTCGCGGCCAAGCAAGAACTGGTTTAAGAACAGGATTTTCCGATGAACCCGAACATCTACGCGGACCAGGCGGCCCGGATCGCCGAGCAGGCGGCTGGCCTGGCCAACCAACTGCAAGCCATGGGCACGACGACCATCATCAACGTGGAGCCAGTGGCCGCCGCGGTGCAGCCGTTCGTGTTCCTGCTGGCGATCTTCCTCATGGCCTGCTTCGTCGGCTACTACGTGGTCTGGAACGTCACTCCGGCGCTGCACTCGCCGCTGATGGGCGTCACCAACGCCATCTCGTCGGTGATCGTGGTCGGCGCGATCCTGGCCGTCGGGCTGGGCGACAACGGCTGGGCGCTGCTGTTCGGCTTCATCGCCGTGCTGGCGGCCAGCGTGAATATCTTCGGCGGCTTCACCGTGACCCAGCGGATGCTTGGCATGTTCCAGGCCAACAAGAAGAAGATCGCGATGAAGCCGGAGGCCGCCAAGTGAGCGCCTCGCTGACTTCTCTCGCCTACCTGGTTTCGGCGGTCCTGTTCATCCTGGCGCTGCGTGGCCTTTCAAGCCCGGTCACGGCGCGGCAAGGCAATCTCTACGGCATGATCGGCATGGGCATCGCCGTCCTGGCAACGCTCGTGCATCGTGGGATGTCCGGCATCGGCCTCGTGATCATCGCCGCCGCCGTCATCATCGGCGGCGCGGTCGGCGTGCTCGTGGCCCGGCGCATCCAGATGACGGCGCTGCCGCAACTGGTGGCGGCGTTCCACTCGCTGGTCGGCTTGGCGGCGGTGTTCGTGGCGGCGGCGGCGTTGAACGCGCCGGCAGCCTTCGACATCGGCGTGCCCGGCCATATCCATGCGCAGTCGCTGATCGAGATGTCGATCGGGCTCGCGATCGGCGCCATCACCTTCTCCGGCTCGCTGATCGCCTTCGCCAAGCTGCAAGGGACGATGAAGGGCGCGCCCATCCTGTTCCCGCGCCAGCACCTGCTCAACCTGCTGCTCGGCGTCCTGCTCGTCGTGCTGATCGTGGCGTTCGTCGCGACCAGCAGCCAATGGCTGTTCTGGGCCATCGCCCTGCTCGCCCTGGGCCTCGGGTTCCTCATCATCATCCCGATCGGCGGCGCGGACATGCCGGTCGTGGTCTCGATGCTGAACAGCTACTCCGGCTGGGCCGCCTGCGGCATCGGCTTCACCATCCAGAACCTCGCGCTCATCATCACCGGGGCGCTGGTGGGCGCTTCGGGCGCGATCCTGTCCTACATCATGTGCAAGGGCATGAACCGGAGCATCCTCAACGTGCTGCTGGGCGGCTGGGGCACGGATACGGGTGGCGCGGCGGCCGGGCCTGCTGGCGGCGCGGACCGAAGCGTGCGCAGCGGCAACGCCGACGACGCGGCGTTCATCATGAAGAACGCGTCCAAGGTCATCATCGTGCCGGGCTACGGCATGGCGGTGGCGCAGGCGCAGCACTCGCTGCGGGAAATGGCGGACACGCTGAAGAAGGAAGGCGTCGAGGTGAAGTACGCCATCCACCCCGTCGCCGGGCGGATGCCGGGGCACATGAACGTGCTGCTGGCGGAGGCGAACGTGCCCTACGACGAGGTGTTCGAGCTGGAGGAGATCAACAGCGAGTTCAGCACGGCGGACGTGGTCTACGTTATCGGCGCCAACGACGTGACCAACCCGGCCGCCAAGACGGACCCGAAATCGGCGATCTACGGGATGCCGATCCTGGACGTGGACAAGGCCAAGACGGTGCTGTTCATCAAGCGCAGCATGGCATCGGGATATGCCGGGGTGGACAATGAGTTGTTCTTCCGGCCGAACACGATGATGCTGTTCGGCGACGCGAAGAAAATGACGGACGAGATCGTGCCGGCCTTGGCGGATTGATGTCGAGTTGGAACTTACCTTGGCGTTTTGCCTTGGTCAGTTTCTGCCGGCCAGTCGTTTAAGCGGCTTGCTTCAGGAAGCTGGTCACGAAGCCCGGAATGTGCTCGCCGAGCCAGTCGCCCATCTCCATTTCCTCTTTCATCGACCGTTCGAGCACCGCGACGTCGTCAGGGGCGTTGGCAGCCTTGGCGAGAGTAATCAACACTTTATAGGAGCCGATCTCGTAAGCCTTGAAGCCGACAGCGGCGAGAACGTTCTTGATGATCTCGTCGCTGGCGGCCATGTGAGCGAGGCCGGACACCTTGCCGACGACATTGGTCACCGTTTCCTTTACAGTGGATGGGCTCTTTTCATACTTTGAGAGAAGCTGCTCGATTCTCATGCGCTGCTCTTGCGAGCGAGCGACCTCCTGCTTCATCTTCGCGTGCAGCTCCGGATAAGGCTCCATGCGGCTAAGTTCGCGCTCGACTGTCTCGACCGCTTGGGTCTCGACGGCGTGATGGTTGCGCAGGCCGACCAGGTAGTGGTTCATGGCGTTGCTGGTATCGCTCATATGATGTGCCTCGTTGTTGAGATGCGAGTAAAGCGGTCACTGAAGCGGGGTTTCAGGACGCGTCGGTCAGATCATTGTGTCCTTGACGATGGCGCGTATGGGCTGACCTATGCCGGTTAAATACGCTGTTCGTTGCAAGAATCGCAGTGTTTGGCCAAGCCATACCGGAAAGACGACTAATCCTCTCCGAAAGGAGACCAGCCGGCGGGCGCCATCTCGAACCCGGCAAAATCGAACGCCGGAGCGACGACGCAACTGACAAGGGTCCACGCGCCAAGGCTGCGGGCCTCCTGCCATGCGTGCGCCGGGACGACGGCTCCAAGCGTCTCGTTGCCGGAGACATCCGGGCCAAGGCGGATCGTTCGTTGCCGGGCATCACCCGCGGCAATGCCGAGGCGCAGCGGTGCCCCGGCGTGCCAAAGCCAGATCTCGGCGGCATCGACGCGGTGCCAATGCGACCGCTCGCCTTCGGCCAAAAGGAAAAGGATGCTTGTCCCTGCGCCGCGGCCGCCCGTGTCCGGCTGATCGCGCCAAGTCTCCCGAAAATGCCCGCCTTCCGGATGGGGCGATAACCCCAGCGCCTCGCGCACGGCCTGAGCCGGTAGGGATTGGTCGCGAAGGTCGATGGTCATGCGGCGTCGTCCATCACGTGAACGCCCACCGCAATGTCTGCGCCACGCCAAGCGTTCCGGCGCGGACGAGCGGGCGGGCGAGCGCCGGATTGTGCAGCCCGTGCATCTGCCGCGCCCAGCCGGGCAGAAGGTCGACGGCGGCCTGCAGCGTCAGCGCCTGCAACGGCTCCGCGATCGGGCTCGGCGCGCGTTGGTTCAAGACGATCCGGGCAATGGTCCGGGTCCGCGCGTCGCACCGCAGCGCCGGACGCATCGCTTGCAGCAACCGGCGCGCGTCGGCACGGGACTGAGGAACCGGGTCCGCGCCGAGCATCTCGCCGACCCGCGCCATCTCCGCGAAGTACCGGTCCTGTTCGGCGCCCGTCATGCCCGGCTCCGCATAGCGTATCCACCCGTCCAGGAAGCTCGTCGTCTCGGTCACGTGCACCCAGGCAAGCAGCGAAGGATCGTTGGCGCAATACGGCGTCCCGTCCGGCAGCACGCCCTGGACCCGGTCATGGATGCGGCGGATGCGGGCGATCACCGCTTCGGCCTCCTCCCTGCCGCCATAGGTCGTCAGCGCGATGAAGCGGGCCGTGCGGCGCAACCGGCCCTGCATGTCGGCCCTGAAATTGGAATGGTCCCAGACGCCCGCCAGCACGCCCGGATGCAACATTTGCAGCAGCAGCCCGGCGACGCCGCCCACCATCATCGAGGTCACGTCGCCATGCACGCGCCAAGCCGCCGAGCGCGGGCCGAACAGCCCGTCGGTGCGCCGCTTCACCGGCTGCTCGCCGCGCGCCGTGTCGTTGAACAAAGCCACCACCTTGCCCGTGATCGCCTTCTTGAGCGGGTGCGCCAGCGCGGCCGGACCCAACGCCGGGGCGGCTTCTGTTTGTCGATACGCCATCAGTGGAAAACCTTGCCCGGGAACGTCGCCATGCACTGCTACATAGGCATTCCCGGCGCGCTGGCCACCATTGCCCGCGTCAGCACGGCCCGGGCATCAATCACCGCCCGAGCGTGTGGTATTCCGCATTGGGCATCATGTCGGTCCCATGCGCCACCCGGTTGGTGTAGTTGAAGAACGCGGCCACCTCGGCGATGTCGAAGATGTCGGCATCGGAGAAGCCCTGCTCGCTCAGCGCGTTCCGGTGCTGCTGGGTGACGTGGTGCGGGGCCTCGGTCAGGAGCACGGCGAAGTCGAGCATGGCGCGCTGCCGCGGCGGCAATTCGGCGACGCGGTAGTTGAACGCCAGCATCTCGCCAAGCTCGGGGTCGCCGGAGAGCTTGCGCACGGCCGCGCCGTGGGCCACCAGGCAGTAGTAGCACCGGCTGACGGACGAGACGGCCACCGCGACCATCTCGCGCTCCAGCTTGCTCAAGCCAGACGGCCCGAGCATGAGTTCGTCGTAAAGGCGGATAAAGGTCCGCAGCTTCTCCGGGCGCAGCAGCCAGGCCCGCAGCACGTTGGGCACGAACCCCAGCTTGTCGCGGCATTTCTGGAAATAGGGCCGGAGATCCTCGGGCAACGTGCTCTCGTCGGCATCCTGCAAGGCGGTGACATGGGTCGGCTGCGGCATGTTACGGCTCCAGTGCTCGGGCGCGTTCGCGAAGAACGAATTTCTGCATCTTGCCGGTGCTGGTCTTTGGCAGCTCCGTGAACACCACCGTGCGCGGCGCCTTGAAGTGGGCCATGCGCTCCCGGCAAAAGCCGATGATCTCCGTCGCCGCCGCCGTCTGCCCCGGCCGCAGAGTTATGAAGGCGCACGGCGTCTCGCCCCATTTGGCGTCGGGCCGGGCCACCACCGCCGCTTCCAGCACGGCGGGATGGCGGTACAGTACGTCCTCGACCTCGATGGTGGAGATGTTCTCGCCGCCCGAGATGATGATGTCCTTGGAGCGGTCGCGGATCTCGGCATAGCCGTTCTCGTGCCAGACGGCGAGGTCCCCGCTATGGAACCAGCCTCCGGCGAACGCGTCGGCGGTGGCGGCCGGGTCTTTCAGGTAGCCCTTCATCGTGACGTTGCCGCGCATCATGATCTCGCCCATCGTCGTGCCGTCCTGCGGCACGGGCGCCAGTGTCTTCGGGTCCGCGACGACCACGTCTTCCTGGATCGGGTAATTGACCCCCTGCCGCGCCAGCCGTGCGGCCCGTTCCGGGGCCGGAAGCGCATCCCAAGCATCGTCCCAGGCGCAGACCGTGATGGGGCCGTAGGTCTCGGTCAGGCCATAAACGTGCGTGACGTCGAAACCGAGCCGCCCCATGCCTTCCAGCACCGCCGCAGGCGGGGCCGCGCCCGCGGTCATCACCTTCACCGGGGGTTCGAGCGGGCGGACGCCCTCGTGGTTGAGCACCATCCCGAGCACGGCCGGCGCGCCGCACAGATGGCTGACGCCGTGCCGCCCGATCGCGTCCAGGATGGCCGCGGCCTCGACCCGGCGCAGGCACACGTTCGTCCCGGCCATGGCGGCGACGGTCCAGGGAAAGCACCAGCCGTTGCAGTGGAACATCGGCAAGGTCCAGAGATACGTCGGATGCTGGGCCATGCCCCACGTCATGGCGTTGCCGACCGCGTTCAGGTAGGCGCCGCGGTGGTGGTAGACCACGCCCTTCGGCTTGCCCGTGGTGCCGGAGGTGTAGTTCAGCGCGATCGCATCCCATTCGTCGGCAGGAAGCTGCGGCACGAAGACGGCGTCCCCGGTCTCCAGGAACGCTTCATAATCGGTGCTGCCCGCCGGACCGTTCGCGGGGGCGAAGGCGTCGTTGATGTCGATCACGAGCGGGCGGGGGCCATCAAGCTGCGCGAGGGCGTCCCGCATCAACGGCGCGAACTCGCGGTCAACCAGAACGGCCCGCGCCTCGCCGTGGGCAAGGATAAAGGCGACGGTTGCCGCGTCGAGGCGGACGTTGATGGCGTTCAGCACGGCCCCGGCCATCGGCACCGCGAAATGGGCCTCGACCATGGCCGGGGTATTGGGCGCCATGACGGCGACGGTCTGGCCGGCCGCGACGCCCGCCTTGCGAAGCGCCGAGGCAAGGCGCCGGCAGCGGCTGGCCGTCTCCGACCAGCTCTGACGCAGCTCGCCATGGATGATCGCGGTGCGGCCCGGAAACACCGAGGCGGTCCGCTTCAGGAAGCTGATCGGGCTGAGCGGCGCGTAGTTGGCCTGGTTCTTCGGCAGCGGGTCTGACATGGCATGTCCAGGCGCCGGTTCGCGGCGCCAGCTTCCCTTCCGTTTAGGACGTTGGTTCTTGCTTACCGTATCTGGATCGCACAGCGGATGACAAAGCGCCAGCGATGCGTATTGCTTTCTATCCTGATGTTGTAACGTGTGTAGGTACACAAAAAAGGACTATCATCATGGTTGAACTCAAAGTGCGTAAATTCGGCAACTCTCTCGGCGTCGTGCTGCCCAAGGAGGTTGTCAGCCGCCTGGGCAGCAAGGATGGCGATCCCCTTTACCTCGTCGATTCCCCGAACGGTGGCTATCAACTCGTCCCGTTCGATCCCGGCTTCGAGGCCAAGATGGCCAAGGCGGAGGATATCATCGGCCGCTACCGCAACACGCTCCATGTTCTGGCCCAGTAAGCCGACGTGAGGGAGCCGAACTGGATCGACGAGCAAATCGTCCGGCTCCTGCATGGCCGCCTTTTGGCGCTGCACGGCGGGTCAGCAGGGGTGCGGGACGATGGCCTGCTGCAATCGGCCCTGGCGCGGCCGAAACAGCATCTTGCCTATGCCGAAGCGATCGACCTCACGCAGCTCGCCGCTCTTTACACCGCCGGCATCGTCCGCAACCACCCGTTCATCGACGGCAACAAGCGCACCGGCTTCGTGGTTGGCGTCCTGTTCCTCGAACTGAACGGCTATGCGTTCAAGGCCGACGAGGCCGAGGCCGCCCAGGCCGTCATCGCCTTGGCTTCCGGCGCCATGGACGACACGGGATATGCCGCATTCCTGGCCGCGAACGCGACCCTACCGGGCTGACGCAGCCAAATCCGCCAGCGGCACCGGCGCCGCATGAGGGCGTCTGGCCAGCATCGCGTCGATCAGCGCGAGCGCCTCGCGCCGCCCGCTGTTGGCCGCTTGCTCGAACGGGGTCCAGGTCTGCGTGAAGTCAAGCCCGGCGAATACCTCGCGATACTTCCGCAGCTCATTGGGTGTCAGCGGAATGCCGCGCACGAACGCCTTGTGCGCGGAAATCGTCGTGGCCCGCCGCGCGTCGGCCGGATGAAGCTCGAACTTCAGCGCGTCGCCGCAGAACAGGATCCGCCGCTCCCGGTCATACAACACCGTATGCCCGGCAAAATGCCCGGCCGTCAGGTGCAGCTCAAGCCCGTGGATCGGTTCCAGCGCCTCGTCGAACGGCCAGCTCACCTGCAACGCGCTTGACCACTCGAGGTCGCCGGGGTGCAAGGCGAGCTCCGGATCAAACCGGTCCTGCAACTGCCACAGTGCCCCGTAGGCGTGCGGGTGGGAAGCCGAGAGGACCTTCATGCCCCCGAGCGCCTCGATGTGGTCGAGGGCTGCCTTGCTGAACACCGGGCAGCCCTCGAAGCCCATGTTCCCGTTCGGCGTTTGGATCAGGTAGGCGCTCGGCCCGATGCCGCTGACCGGCTCGTTCCAGAACCGCCACACGCCCGGCTCCAGCTCGGCCCAGTGGCAGGGATACCGCGCTTCGGCCTCCTCCCGGGTCCAGAACTGCCAGCCGTCTTGCGGAACCACGTGCCGGGCATCGAGGCACATGGGGCAGGCGGGCGGGCGGGCGAAGTGCCGCTGCCAATAACCGCAATTGTCGCAAACGAAGGCCGGCAGGCGCAGCGCGCCGGCGAAGGGAAGATAGCCTGGGCTCATGGCAAGGGTTTCCGACGGGAGCGCTGTGAACGCAAGGGCCAGTCCCGCACGCATGGAAGCGCCACGAGGCCACGCCGCTTCGTCGAAGCAGTGTTGCAGATTGGCCGGACAGGCGCGGCAGAGCTGGATGGGCTTCGGCCATCTCGCCGCTGCCGTTATCAATCTTCGCATCACAAAGTTCAGCCATAGGTTCCAATTGGCAAGCCGCCGCCCGCCGAACCCATCCGAGCGCCCAGCGGGCCGCCGCCTTGTGCAACGACGCGCCCGCTCGCTGCATCCAGCACCGCGGCAACGCCGTTCGTCGCGCCGAAATCGGTCGCGCCTCTGACCGTTGCGACTGGCGCTTGCTGAAACGGGGCGTCAACCGAAACGCCCGAAAAATTCAGACTGTTGTTTCAGGTTCCATGTGACAAGATGGCCGCAACAAGAACCGGAGGATTTCGCCTTGAACCTGAAAGCAGTGATGCGGACCGCCTGCCTTGCCCTCATCGGCGCCGCGGCCCTTACCCCGGCCGTTGCCGCCACGTGGCGCGGCTGGAACATCCACCCGGAAGGCTACCCCAACACTGTCGCCCTCGCCGGCTTCGCCAAGCAGGTCACCGCCAAAACCGATGGCCGCGTCACCGCGCAGGTCTACAACAACGGCGTCCTCGGCGACCAGCCGGACGCCATCGACCAGCTCCGCAACGGCGCCCTCGCCTTCGCCAACTTCAACCTCGGCCCGATGGGCGAGTTCGTCCCCTCCGTCAACGTCCTCTCGCTTCCGTTCCTGTTCACAAGCGTCAGTCAGATGCACGCCGTCATGGACGGCCCCATCGGCAAGCGCTTCTCCGACGACCTCTCCGAGCAGGGCATCGTCGCCCTCGCCTGGTACGACGCAGGCGCGCGCAGCTTCTACGACACCAAGCGCCCGATTCAGACGCCGAACGACCTCGACGGCATGAAAATCCGCGTCATGAACAACCAGCTCTATGTCAACATGGTCGACGACCTGGGCGGCAACGCCACCCCGATGGCCTACGGCGAGGTGTTCCAATCGCTCAAAACCGGCGTCCTCGACGGCGCGGAAAACAACTTTCCCTCCTTCGAAAGCTCCAACCACTACGAGGTCGCCAAATACTACTCGCTGACCGAGCACCTGATCCTGCCGGAATGCGTGTGCATCGCGAAAACGAGCTGGGACGCCTTGTCGCCGAAAGACCAGGAGACCGTCCGCCAGGCCGCCATCGACTCCGCCAAGGAGCAGCGCGGCCTCTGGGCCAAGCGCGAGACGGAAAGCCGCAAGAAGGTCGAGGCCGCCGGCGTCAAGATCAACGAGATCAAGGACAAGGCCGCGTTCCAGGACAAGATGAAGCCGGTCTACGAAGCTTTCTTCAAGCAGAACCCCGGCATGAAGCCGCTCGTTGCCGAGATCCAAGCCACGAAAGCGAACTGATTGCTCGCGCCCTCGGTCGTACCGGGCGAAGGCGTCAGCCCGCTCCCGGCCGCCCGGCCCCGGCTCCCCCGCTGGCTTGCCCAGACCGCCGCCGCGCTCGACTGGCTCGCCTCCCTTTGCATGCTCGCCGCCGGCGTGATGATGGTCGCCCTGATCGCGCTGTTCGGCTGGCTTGTGTTCGGGCGCTACGTCCTCAACGATACCCCCACCTGGGTCGAACAGGCCTCATTGCTCCTCATCGTCTGGATCACCTTTCTCGGCGCCGGCGTCGGCATCTGGCGCAACACCCATCTCTCCATCGAGTTCGTCCGCGACATGTTCCCCCCCGCCGCCCGCCGCGCGCTCACCATCATCGCCGACGCCCTGCTCGCGGCCTTCGGCGCCGCCATGACCTACTATGGAACCTCGCTCGCGCTCGGCACCTCCCGCCGCCTGATCCCCATGCTCGGCATCGCCGAGAGCTGGCGCGCCGTCCCGCTCGCCCTGTGCGGCGTGCTGACCATCGTCTTCGCGCTTGCGGGGCTGCTGATCCGCCTCGCCGGGTCCGGCCGAAGCCAGTCGTAGCATGGGCCTGCTGCTCCTGTTCGGCATCTTCTTCGCCGCCATGATCGCCGGCGTCCCGGTCGCCTTCGCGCTCGGCATCGCCACCGTGGCCGGGTTCCTTTACGAGGGCCTGCCCTTGTTCGTCGCCTTCCAGCGGGTGCTTTCCGGTGTTTCCGTCTTCTCGTTGCTCGCGATCCCGTTCTTCATCTTCGCCGGCGACCTGATGATGCAGGGCGGCATCGCGGCCCGCCTTGTCCGGCTTGCCGCCGCCGCGGTCGGCTCCGTGCGCGGCGGCCTCGGCCTCGTCAACGTCTCCGCCTCCATGCTGTTCGGCGGCATCTCCGGGTCCGCCGTCGCCGACACGTCCGCCCTCGGCTCCATCCTGATGCCGGTCATGAAGGAAAAAGGCTACGACGCCGACTACGCCGTCAACGTCACCGTCACCTCCTCCATCGCCGGCGTCGTCATCCCGCCGTCGCACAACATGATCCTTTATTCCGTGGCCGCCGGCGGCGTCTCGGTCAGCCGGCTATTCATCGCTGGCGTCGTCCCCGGCGTCCTGATGTGCCTGTGCCTCGCCGTCGCCGCCTATCTCGTCGCCGTCCGCCGCGGCTATGCGGGCGAGCCTTTCCCAGGCGTCCAGGCGCTTTGCCTGAGCTTCGTCCTCGCTGTCCCCGGCCTGCTCACCGCCGTCATCATCGTCGGCGGCGTCCTTTCCGGCGTCATGACCGTTACCGAATCCGGCGCGTTCGGCGCCATCTACGCCTTCCTGGTGACGCTTCTCGTCTATCGCGAGCTCACCTGGGAGGGCTTCAAGGCCGCGGTGCTCAATTCGGTCAAGACAACGGCGCTGGTGATGATCCTCGTCGCCACCGCCTCCGCCTTCGCCTACCTCCTCGCCCTCTACCGCGTGCCGGAGGCGCTGGCCGGGTCGCTTACCGCCGTTTCGGACAACCCGGTTGTCATCCTCCTGATGCTCAACCTGATCCTGCTCGTGCTTGGCATGATCATGGATATGGCGGCATTGATCCTGATCTGCACCCCGATCTTCCTGCCCGTGGTGCGCGGCCTCGGCATGGACCCGGTGCAATTCGGCATCATCATGATGATGAACCTCGGCCTCGGCTTGACCACGCCCCCTGTCGGCTCCTGCCTTTTCGTCGGCTGCGCCATCGGCGGCGTCCGTCTCGAACAGGCCGTCAAGACGATCTGGCCCTTCTACCTCGCCATCCTGGCCGCCCTCATGCTGACGACCTACGTGCCCGCCCTGTCGCTCAGCCTGCCCGCCCTCATTGGCGGGTCCTGACGCCGCAAAGGCGCGGGTGCGTCTGACATCAGCGGTTTGCCTGACCGGCCATACACAGCCTGACAGCTTCAGGCGCTGGAGGCAGTTCCTATCGCCGGACTTGCAGTGAACACGACAAGGACCGGCAGCTTGTCACAACAAGCCCTCATCGCCCTGACCTTTCCAGTCAGGGCGATCGCAGTCTAATACCAACGACCCTATCAAACGGTTGGCATCAGAGACGCTTCTCGCGCGCCGCCGCCCGCCGACCCGGCACGCATGCCATTCAGCCCAAAGGAACTTTGGCATAAGCGGCCGGGCCGTTCGGATCAGCTTATTGCATGCCCATCGGCATCATGCCGCTACTGCCGTCGGCTACGGCTTGGTTCACGTAAGGACCAATGGCCGCGAACGGGTTGCTGCCGTAAGCGCCGGAGGTGACGCTATCTCCCAGTGCCGCGAACGGGTTGCCGCCGACGCTGGAGTAGTCGGACGGGTTGATGTTGCTGAACAGGCTCTCAGCCGTCACGCCGGGGAGATCGAGCAGCCGGCCGAACGGGCTTTGGCCGAGCATGGAAGACGCGTCCCCGCCAGAGCCGCCCGCGGCCCCGCCGAAAGAAGACCCGCCGCCCATGGAACTCGCGCCGCCCGGGCCGCCAGACTGAGCTCCGCCGCCCATCATGAACGACATGCCGGAGGACCCGCCGCCCATGGAGCTTGCGCCGCCCGGGCCGCCAGATTGAACTCCGCCGCCCATCATGGACGGCATGCCGCCCCCTTGGCCTGCATCGGACGGAGCGTCACTGAAGGCGCTGAAGTCATAAGTGTAATCGCCAGCCATTTGTGTAATCCTTGCACATTGAATGCGGTCGTCATCGAGCGTCGGCAAAGGACATCCCGCACCGGACCCGCGCAGACGATATTACATAGCCATCACGATCCGAAAGAGGAGCGGCAGACGTTTGTTTGCAGTCTGACCTGTAGTTGATGCCTTATGTTCGTGGTAATGTTTAATACTGTCTGTAATTGGCATTTGTATCCGGGTTTCCGGCAACCAGCCGTCGATTCAGTTCCTTACCCCCGCCGCCGCGGATCGAGCGCCGCCTGCGCCAGCTCCACCGCCCCGTTCGCCAGCACCACGAACAACGACGCGTAGAGCACGCAGGCCATCACCATCGACAAATCCAGGCTGCGCAGCGCGTCATACGTCAGCCGCCCGATCCCGCGCAGCCCGAACACCACCTCCACCAGCACCGTCCCCCCGCCGAGCAGCGCCCCGAGGTCAAGGCCCAGCAATGCCAATGCCGGCGCCGCGGCGTTCGGCAGCGCGTGACGCAGGGCCACGCGGGTTTCGCCGAGGCCCTTGGCACGGGCCGTGCGCGCGTAGTCCTGCCGCAGCGCCGCGGCCAGCCCAGTGCGCAGCACCCGCCCATAAACCCCGGCATACAGGACGGCGAGCGTCAGCCACGGCAACGCCATCGTGCGTAGCCAGCCGAGCATTCCGTCCGGCGCCGTCCCAAGCGGCGGCGCCCAGGCGAACCAGGTTTCCCGCCAAGGCCCCTGCGCCGCCATCGTCACCACCTCGCCGAGCCAGAACGCCGGGATCGACACCCCCAGCAAGCCGAGCGCCACCACCGCCTGCCCAATCCGCCGCCCGGACCACGCCGCCGCCAGCGCGACCGCGAGCCCGCCCGCCATCCAGATCACCGCCGCCCCCAAGGCCAGCGCCAAGGTCACCGGCGCCGCGCGCAGCACCGCGGGCACGACGAGCTGCCCGCGGTTGACGAAGCTCGGCAGGTCCCTCGTCACGAACAGCCGGCGCATCAGCGACGCGTACTGCGCCGGCAGCGGGCGGTCGAGCCCGTATTCCGCCCGGACCCGCGCGATGATCTCCGGCGAGGCGCCCCGCCCGGCCAGCCGTGCCGCCGGATCGGCGCCGGGGGTGGCGAAGAAGATCAGGAACACGAGCACGCTGATGCCGAACATCACCAGCACCCCACGGATCAGCCGCCGGGCCGCCGCCTCAAGCATCGCCGCCCACCGCCTCCGCCAACGCGTTGAGCGCCAGCACGGTCGCCGCCACCGCAACGCCCGGCGCGATGGCCACCACCGGGCGCTGGTGCATCAGCCCTTGCCCATCCGCGATCAGCGTGCCCCAGCTCGCCCCCGGCGCCTGCACCCCCAGGCCGAGCACGGAAAGCGTGGCCTCGGTCAGCAGCATGACCGCGGCCACGACCGGCGCAAGGTTGAGCAGCAACGGCGTCAGTTGCGGAACCAGGTGGCGGCGCAGGATGTGGCCGCGGGTTCCGCCCGTGGCCGCCGCGGCCTCAATGAACGGCACGTCCCGCAGCGCCACGAGCGCCGCGCGGACCGGCCGCGCCACGTAGGGGATGTAAACCACCCCAAGGACCAGGATCGGCAACGCCAGCCCGTCCGTCGTGATCCGCACCGGCCCGAGCACGACCGGCGCACCGGCCAGCACGAGCGCCAGCGAGATGGCGAGCAGCATCACCGGAAACGCCCAGAGCAGGTCCAACACGCCCGAGAGGACCGTATCGGCCCACCCTCCCAAGGCCCCCGCCAGCACCCCGGCCAGAACGCCAAGGCCAAGGCAGATCGCGCTCGCCGCCGCCGCGATCAGCAGCGATGTCCGCCCCCCATACAGCAGCCGCGCCGCGACGTCCCGCCCTAGCCCGTCGGCGCCAAGCAGGTAAGCTCCGCGCCACCCCGGCCCGATCGGCTCGGTCCCAAGCCCACCCGGCCCTTCGGCCAGCACCGGGCGCATCCCGCCGCGAACCATGACCGAGCCGAGCACGTCCGTCTGGAACGGATCGGCGCCGGAGACATACCGGGCATAGAGCGGGGCCGACAGGCAGGCGAGGACGATAAGCGCCAACGCCGCCAATGCCGCCTTCAAGGCAGCCGCGCCTGCTGGAACAGCCAGCGGAACGTCTCGTGGTAGACGAAATCCTGCACCCGGCTGGAAACCAGGTTGATGTACCGCGGCGCGAACAGCACGACCGCCGGGGCCGCGTCGGTGATGGCGCGGTCCACCGCGGCGATCCCCTCGCCGTCGTGGGCCAGCAACGAGGCGTCCAGCCGGGCATCGAGCGCCGGATCGCAGAAGCCGGGAATGTTGGTGGAGCTGTCCGACCCGGGATGGAAGGCGCTACACCCGAAATTGCCCGCGATGATGTTGGCCGCCGAGGGATAATCGGCATACCAGGTCGTCAGGCTCGCCTGCACGCGATTGCCGGTGTTCTGGATATACGTCGATTGGATGTTGGCCGATAGGCTCTGCAGCCGCGCGCGGAAGCCCAGGCCGCTCAGCACATCGAGCAAGTAAGTGCCGATCGCCACCGCCGTCGGGCTGTCGTCAGTCACCAGCGTCACCGCTTGCCCAGCCGCGCCGCTCTCGGCAACCAGGCGGCGGGCGGCGGCAGGGTCATGGGCATAGGGGCAGTAGGGCTGGTAGCCGAACAGGCCGGGCGGCACGGCCTGGCACAAAGGCTCGGCCATGCGGGAGCCGCCGAACAGCCGTACGGCAGCCTCGCGGTTGACCGCCAGGTTGAAGGCGCGGCGCACCCGCAAATCGTCGAACGGCGGCAGATGCGTGTTCAGCGGCACGAACCAGATGGCGTAGGCCGGGTCGAGATGCACGCGCGGCCCCGCTACTCGGGCGATCTCCGCCAGCCGGTCCGGCGGCGGCGTGTCGAACAGCCAATCGGCTTGCCCGTTCAGCACCGCCGTCACCTCCGCTTCCGCCTCCAAGCCGAACTCGTAGCGCACCGCGTCAGGGGAGGCGGGCGGCTGCGCCTCCGGGTTCCATGCATGGAACTGCGGATTCCGTTCGAGCACGAGCGCCTCGTTCGGGTCGTAGGAGGCGATCCGGTACGGCCCGGTGCCGGGCAGCGGCCGCGTCCCGGCATCGCGCTCCGGGGCGGTCTCGGGCAGGATGCTGGCATGGGGCAAGGCCAGTTTCTGCAGGAACTCCGGATCGGGCCGGGTCAGTTCGATCACGACCTCGTCGCCGTTCCACCGCACGCCGGGCAACCTGCACGCGGCGGGCGTGGACAGGCACGCGTCCGCGCCGCGGATGACGCCGTAGAAGGTCCGCCCCGTCGGGCTGCCGACGCGGAACATGCGACGGAACGAGGCGGCCACATCGGCCGCGCGCACCGGGGCGCCGTCCGAGAAGCGCAATCCCCGACGGATGCGGAACCGATACAGCAACCCGTTCCGCTCAGGTTTCGGCACCGCCTCGGCGATGTCGGGAACGATCTCCAGCCCACCTGCCCCGCCCACCTTGCGGAACGCGACCAGCCCGTCATAGACGCTGGCGAACACCTGCCAGAACTGCGCCGTGTAGTTGATCTGCGGATCAATCGACCCGGCGGCGCTGCTCGCCAGCAGCCGCAGCGTGCCGCCAGGCTCCCCCTCGGCCAGCGCCGGTTGCTGCCAAGCCAGCAGCAACAGCAGCGCCCACCGGATCACCGCACGAACACGAAGGCGGTGCCGTCC
Source organism: Acetobacteraceae bacterium (assembly GCA_965260935.1). GTDB lineage: Bacteria > Pseudomonadota > Alphaproteobacteria > Acetobacterales > Acetobacteraceae > JBBROS01. The sequence goes on along the minus strand of OZ253374.1, from coordinate 1,516,111 downwards.
CACAAGCTGAACGGCGTCACGCCGCCCTGCACCAATCGCAAGCCCGTGGCCTCGCCCCAGTGGGAAGCGTCCGCAAGGTCGGCGTCAGGGCTCTGCCGGTATGAAAGATTGAGGACGCAAAGCGCCCCGCCCGGCCGCAACGCCCGGGCAGCGCCCTGGACATGGCGCAGCGCCGTCTGGTTTTGCACGATATATGGGAAGCTATCGACGGCCAGGACCAGGTCGAGCGACGCCGGCGCAAACCCGTCCAAATCCTCGCCCCCGGTTTGCCGCACCTCCACATTGTCGAACTCGGCCAGCCGGGTCCGGGCCTCCGCCACCATGCCAGCCGACACGTCCAGAGCCACGATCGAACGGCACCGGGGCGCCAGCGCCGCGGCAACTCGCCCGATGCCGCAGCCGACATCGAGCACGTCGGCGCCGGGCCGCATCAAGCCCTCGCCCTCCAGCCAGCCGACGATTTCCCGCGTGGCGGCGGCCAGGATCGCCGGATCGCCCAGCGAGTACAGCGCCACGCTGGCCTCCGGCGAACGGCTGACCGCATGATCGAAGAACGCGGCGATCCGCGCCACGCCCTCCGCTGGGGTCGGGCCGGACCCGTCATGCTCGTTGGCGGTCAAAGCCACCTCGCTTGCCAGCAGATCGAGCCCGGACTGCCGGCCCGCCACCAGCCGGCGCATCGCCTTCGTCGCCTCATGCTCGGGGGCTGCGTCCAGCGTCCGCATGATCCCCTCCGTGCTGGACCCGATCAGCAACATGCGCGCGATCGCCACCTCCGGCGAGATCAGCCCGGCGATGCAGTCCTCGAGCGGCGGCGTCATTCGGCGTCGAACCAGCCAAGGGCGCGCAACCGCTCCAATTCCCCCAACCGAACGCGCTCGCCGATATCCGTGCGATAGCGCAGGTCGGCGATGCACACGCTCCCGGCACGGGTCAAGGCCGCCGCCTGCGCGTCCTCGATGGAGGGACCAACGCCGGTCACGACCATGGCGTAGCCGGTCCGGCGTCCGGCATAAAGCTGGCCGTCGGCCTCGCGTAAGTCGGCATAATGATAATGGGCCATGTCATCCGGAGGTTCGTGGAACAGGATCGGCGGGTCGGAGGACGGGTCGGCGCCGGGGCGCTCCTCCGGGAAGGGCGGGATGGTGAGCACAATGCCGGCGCACCAGCCCGGCCTGGTCGGAAAAAACGCGGCGTCGGCCCGAAACATCCGTCCGAATAGGTCGCCCCAGCCCTCCGTCTGTAAAGGGGCAAGGATCGCGTATCCCGGGTTGCCGAACCGGCAAGTGAACTCGAGCGGCCACAAGCCTTGCTCGTTGGCGATCATGTTCAAGTTGACGTAGCCCACGTGCCCGGCCTCTGCGAACAGCCGCTCCAGCCGCCCGAGCGTCGCGCGCATGATCGGCCCGCTGCCGCGGTAGGACAGCAGCGTGCCCATCTCCCCGGTCATCTCGCCGATCTCGCCGTTGAAGAACCGTTTGTGCTCGAAATCGATGCACGCCGGCTCGAGAAACCGCCGCCCGTCAAAATAAGCGCCGACGCCGACCTCCACCCCCTCCAGCCTTGGCATCAGCAGCACCGGCCCCTCCGGCGCGCGGGCAAGCTGGAACAGCACGTCGAGCCCGCCCGCATGGTCGCCCACGAACGTTGCGCGGGCGTTGTTGAAATGCTTGAGCACTGTCCGGCCGGGATGGGCGCGCAGCCAGGCGGCGGCTTGCACGGGGTCTTCGAACGAGTAGGCCGGCGCCGTCCGCAGCCCGGCCGCGCGCAACGCGTCCTGGCCGAAGCCGCGGTCGTACTCCAGGCGGTCGCCCAAGGCGCTGCCGCCGATGACGTTGAACCCCTCCCGGCGCAGCGTGTCCTGCGCCGCCCCCTGGCCGACCTTCTCGAACAGCACCAGCCCGTCGCGGCCCACCCAACCCAGCGCCTCGCGCCAGTCCGGAACGCGCTTGACCAGACCGTCGAACGTCGCCGCATAAGCCGGGTCGCTGGCATGGACCCGGACATCGTGCCCCTCGCGCATCAGGCTGACGTAAAGGTCGCCGAGGTCGACGCGCGTGCCGATACCGAGGACCCGCACTACTCCCCGCCCTCAAGCGCCTCGATTTCCGCGTCGCTGAAGCCGAAATGATGGGCGATCTCGTGGACCAGCACGGTTCGCACCAGCCGGAACAGATCCTCCCCGGTCTCGATCCATTCCAGCAGGATCGGTTCGCGGAACAGCAGGATCTGGTCCGGCGCCTGCGGAACGACGCCCGCCGCCTGCCCGAACGGCACCCCGCGGTACAGGCCGGTCAGCTCCCAGGCATTGTCCACGCCGACCTCCTTGAGCGTTTCGTCGTCGGCCACGTCCTCGACCAGCAGCGACACGCCGCGGACCTGGTCACGCAGGCGCTCCGGAATGGCGGCGAGCGCCCGGTCGGCTAAATCGATGATGTCCTCGGCCGACGGAGGCAGGCTATAATGCGGCATGACGGTCACTTCGCAGTGAAGCTGCCCCGAAGGTCAAGCCCGATGCCCTTGTTGCCCCCCGCCGAACGCGATCAACTCTCGTCCAGCCTGCCGCAGTGGCGAGTGTTGGACGGGCGGGATGCCATTGAACGGTCATTCAAGTTCAAGGACTTCTCAGCCGCCTGGGGCTTCATGACACGAGTGGCCCTGCTGGCGGAAGCGATGAACCATCACCCCGAATGGTCCAACACCTATCACAAGGTGACGATCGTTCTGACCACGCACGACGCAGGCGGGTTGAGCGCGAAGGACGTGGCCCTGGCACGGGCGATCAATCAACTCGTCTGACCTGCGCTCCCAATACAGGATGCCCAAACCAAAAAGCTCTCAACCGTGAACCCGCTGGAAGGGCGAGTGCTTGCGACATGCTGCACCGCTATACCGCATAATCCACAGGGATGAATGAGTTCCGGAATGCAGGCGTCTGCTGTCCACATCGGCTGATTTTTGGCACAAGCCGCCGGTGTCCGCCGTTCCCGCCCCCACCTACCCCGCCCCGACCTACCCCGAACGCGCCCGGCTCATCCGCCGCGCCGCCGCCCGCCTCTGCCTTCAACTCGGCTGGTTCCCGGTGCATGAAGTCCCGCTGCCCAATCACCGCCGGGCCGACATCCTCGCTTTGCGCAACGACGGCGGGTTCGCCTGCATCGAGGTAAAGTCAGGCCCGCGCGACTTCCTGACCGACGCGAAATGGCCGGAGTACCGCGACTACGCCGACGCCCTGTTCTTCGCCGTCGACCAAGACTTCCCGCAAAGCCTGCTGCCAGGCGACGCCGGCCTCATCGTCGCCTGCGGCCAGGACGCCGACGTGATCCGCGACGCCCCGGCGCACAAGCTGCCGTCAGCCAGGCGCCGGGCATTGCTGCAACGCTTCGCCATGCTCGCCGCCGGCCGCCTCGCCGCCATCGACGACCCGGCCGCGGCATCCAGCGTCCGCACCGCCCTGATGGCCGAATAATTATCCCGCGCCGATCCGTCGCACCGCCGCCCTGCCCGAATAGCCCGGCAGCAACTCCGCCAACCAAACCTTGCCGCCCCACCCTTGCACCATCTCCGCGCCGACGATGTCGTCCCGCGCGTAGTCGGCGCCTTTCACCAGCAACTCCGGCCGCAGCAGCTCCAGCGTCTTCTCAGGCGTGTTCTCGTCGTAGATCACCACCAGATCCACGGCGGACGAGCTCGCCAGCACGGCTGCCCGGGCCGCTTCTGGCTGCGCCGGATGGTCCGGGCCGAGCAACCGCTGCATGCTGGCGTCGGAGTTAAGCCCAACCACGAGCCTGTCGCACTGCCCGCGCGCCTGCTCCAGCAAATGCACGTGCCCGGGATGCATCGGGTCGAAGTAGCCGTTCGTGAACCCCGTGCGCCAACCCCGCCGGCGCCAGCGCTCCACCTGCTCGGCAGCCGCATCGCGGGACATGACCTTGCGCAACGCGCCTCCCTGCGCCGTCAGCAAGCCGAGCAGGTCGTCTTCCCGCGCCACCGCGGTCCCGATCTTGCCCACAACCACTCCGGCGGCCATGTTCGACAGCCGCACCGCGACCTTCAGCTCCAGCCCCGCCGCCAGCGCCGCCGCGAGCGTCGACACCACCGTGTCGCCTGCGCCGGACATGTCATAAACCTCGGCCGCCTCGGCCAAGAAGTGATGCACGCCCTCGCCATCGACCAGCGTCATGCCATCCGCCCCGCGCGTCACGAGCACGGCGCCGAAATCATGCGCCTTCCGGAGCGCAGTCGCTGCAGCCACGATGGCGGCCTCGCTATCGGCCGGCATCTCGCTTGCCTCGGCCAGCTCCCGCCGGTTCGGCGTGATGATGTCCGCGCCGGCATAGCGCGCGTAATCCGCCCCCTTCGGATCGACCACCACCCGCCGCCCGGCCTGCTTCGCGGCGGCGATCAACTGTGCGGGAACCGTCCCGCCCAGCACCCCCTTGTTGTAATCCGACAGCACCGCGACCGACGTCGCCGCCAGCGTATCGCCCGCGATGCGCAACATCCGCTCGGCCAGCTTCGGCGCGATCGGCGCGGTTTCCTCGCGGTCGGCGCGCAGCAATTGCTGCCCGGTGCAGATATACCGGGTCTTGACCGTCGTCGCCCGCGCGCCCTCAACCAAAAGCCAAGGCTCGACCCCGGGCTGGCCGCCGATCAGCCCGGTCAGGTCCGAGCCTGCCTGGTCGTCGCCGACAACGGAGATGAACGCGACCGCAGCCCCCAGCGCCGTCAGGTTGCGCACCACGTTCCCCGCGCCGCCGGGCATCGCCACCTCGCGCTCGATGGTCAGGATCGGGATCGGCGCCTCCGGGCTGATGCGCTCGACCATGCCGTAGATGTAGCGGTCGAGCATGACATCGCCGATCACCATCACACTGGTGCGCGCAAGCCGGCGCACGGCATCGGCCAAAACGCCGTTCTCGGTCGGCGGCGGGCGGTCAGTCGGCCGTTTCTCGTGGGGGATGGACGCGCTCTCGCCTGGCGTCATGCTGTGCATCGGACCGGCGTAGCCGCCCGGGACCGGCCTGGCAAGCAGATCAGGCCTGGAACACGCCCACCTCGTCGCTCTCAAGCACGGCGCACGTCAGCGGCCCCCCATGCCCGGCGCCGGTATCCAGCGCGATCCGGTTCGGCTTCACCTCCGGCGTCGAGACCGGCGTATGGCCGTGCACGATCATCCGCCCGGGCGCTTCCGGCAGCATCACGCCATCCCAATCAAGGAAGCCGGCACGGATCCACGACAGGTCGTGCTCGCTCTGCTGATCGAGCGGGATGCCGGGCCGGACGCCGGCGTGCACGAAAACGTAATCTTGTGCGGCGTAATGTTTCCGCAGGCCGCGCAGGAACACCAGATGCCGGGCCGGAATGACGCCGAGCCAGTCCCGCGGCTTGGCCGTGCTGGAGAGGCCCCAGCTACGCAAGCTCTCCCCGCCGCCATTGTCGAGCCAAAGCCCGGCCGCTTCGCCCGAGTTGTCATCGAGCGCGGCAAGCATCATCGCCTCATGGTTGCCCGCCAGCGTCGTCGTGGGCAAGCCCCGGACCGGCGGACCGGCGGCCAGCAGGGCGACGCAGCCGGCGGAGTCGGGCCCGCGGTCGATCAGGTCGCCTAAATGGATCAAGAGCGGGTTCGGGCAAGGCCGCCGCTGCAGGTCGGAGCGGACCCAGTCGTGAACCTGATCGAGCTTGGCCCTGTGCCCGTGGACGTCGCCCACGGCGTAAATCCGGCGTCCAGGCGCGAGCCGGCGGCCTCGGCTTAACGGTTTGTATACCATCGCGCGCCACAATACGGCCTCCAGCCGAGGACGACGACACTGAATCGCGCGATCGACAAAAAGGCGTCAGCGCCCGACATCACTTCGAACCATACGGAACGGGAACTCCTCGACTCGATCGAGCGCATCCTGCGCCCGGCAGCGCGGTCGGGCTGGAAGCTGCTCGTCATGCATCTCTCCCGCCTCGCGCCCTCCGGCCCGCGGCCTTACCACGTCAGGGTCGTCAGCGCCTTGCTCGAAGATGCGTCCGCGCGCTCGGAAGGCCAGCTCTATCGCCTTGGCAACGGCGACCTGGCGCTGCTGTTCAGGCCCTCGGACAACGGAACCGAGGTCGCGGGCCTCATGGAGACTCTGCTTAAAGGCTCCGTCGCTGATCCGGCTCGCCTGCGAAGCGTCTGGACCTTGCCGGATGAGGCGGCGCCGGCGCTGCACTACGTCCGTGTCCGCACGGCGGAGCCGAAGCGGGCGGCTCAAACCCTGGACGCCGCACGCGTCAGGCTTGCCTCGGCCATGGGCAAGCTGGCGCAAGAGGCGCCGCTGGAAAGCATGTTCGTCCGGCAGACCGGCATCGTGCTGCGCCCCGGTCACCGGCAGCGGATCGCGCCCATGTTCCGGGAGATCGCCGCCTCCACCCCGTTGCTCGATGGCCGGATCACAGGGACCGAGCAGACAGACGCCGATCCGTTCCTTGCCGGCCATTTCGCCGCGCAGCTCGACCGGCGCTTGCTGACGGCGCTCGCGGCCGACATCGCGGCACGGGGGCCGCTCTCGGGAAGCCTGGCAGGCGCCGGGCTGCATATCAACCTGACGCTATCGGCAGTCCTGTCCAAGGAGTTCGCCCTGTTCATGGACGCGTCCGGGCCCGCCGTGGCCGAGGGGCTGCGATTTGCCGTGGAAGTGCCCCTGGTCGAGATCTTCGCCGATCCCAAAGGCTTCCTGCTGGCGCAAGAACGCCTGCGGTTGGCCACCATGTCCCTGGTGCTCGATGGCGTCGGGGCCGAGGCGCTCGGCATGTTGCGCCCGGCAGAACTTGGCCTGCACCTGGTCAAGCTGACGTGGTCGCCTGCCCTGACCGGCGCCGGGCCGGAGCTGCTGAAAGCGGTGCAGCGTCTTGGCGTCAAGCGGATCGTCATCGATCAGGCCGATACCGAGACGGCGGTCGTTTGGGGGCTTGGCCAAGGCATCCAGCTTTTCCAAGGCCGGTATGTCGACACGATGCTGGCGGCCGACCGTCTCCGGGCCTGCCCATCCGCCGCCTCGTGCACCCTGCGCGAATGCAGCGGCCGGGCAGCCGCGATCAAGCCCGCCGGCCGGTCCGGCTGCGGCAACCTGAAACTGCTGGACGCCGGGATGACCCCCGGGTTGGCGGAGGCGTAGCCATGCCTGATTTCACCCGCCCGGCCGGGCTGCAAGCGCTGACCGACTTGGTGCGAGACTGTTCAATCGCGAACATATCGAGGCGGGTGCTGCTGTTGCGGTCCGACCTGTTGCCGAAAGACCTGGCCCGGTCGCATCACCTGCGCCTCGCCGAAGAAGCGCTCGAGCCGCTTGCCACCGCCGAACGCGCCCGGCGCTTCGCACTCTCGCACGGGCGGATCGCGATCAGTTGGCGGGGCGACGCGCCCGAACGGCTCCGCCGCGCGCTCGACGGGCTGGAGCACCTCCTGGCCGACTCTCCCCTGGACACGCCAGGGATGCCGGAATTGGCCCGCATCTTCGACCTGCCCGCCGATGGCGCGGCCCTGTTGGCCCTCGCCGCGGACCTGCCGGCCGCCGAACGCCCGGCATCCGAGAGCGGCAAACCCGTCACGGCGCAGCAGCAGCCGGCAAGGCCTGCGCTCGATCCGGCTATGTTGGAGAGCATGGAACAGGCGCTCTCGCGTGCCAGCGTCGCGCGGTTCGCAAGGAGGCAGATGGTCTGCCGGATGGGTACGACGCACTTTTCGCACGCGTGGGAACGGCGGCATCTGCTGATCAACGAGATCGCCGCCGAGCTTGCGCCGGGGCGCGACCCTTATGCCGACCGCTGGCTCTTCCTCAAGCTGACCCGGCTCCTCGACCGGCGCTTGTTGGCTCTGCTGTCCGTCCCCTCCGAGCTGCAAGACGCCGGGCCGTTCAGCATCGACCTCAGCTTGGGAGCCGTCCTGTCGTCCGCATTCCTCAAGTTCGATGCGGCGCTGCCGGCACGCCTTCGTGGCCAGGTCGTGCTCAACATCCACGCCGCCGACGTTCTGGCCGACCTTTCGGCCTACCGCTTCGCCCGGGCCTTCACCCGTTGCAAGAAATACCGCTGCATGTTGCGCGGCCTAACCCCGGCCCTGCTCCCGGCGCTTGATTTGGCGGCGCTGGACGTCGACTTCGCCGAATTGCGATGGTCGCAGGCACTGGTCGGGCTTGATGCCGAGGCCTTGCAGCCGAGCGTGCGCTGGATTTTGAGCCGAGCCGATGACAAGGACGCGCTGCGTTGGGGCAAGTCGATCGGCATCGGCCTGTTCCAAGGCCAGATTGTCCAGCAGGATGTTGGGCATGGCTTGGGGCAGTATCGGCAGTAAGGTTATGCCGCACGCCGACGCGGCCGGCCTCCAAGCCGCAGATGCGCCGGCAAATCCGGTGGCCGCCGAGCGCATGGCATGGCCGCAGCCATCGCGCAGGCCGCCCAAGGCTCGCTTGACCGCCTAAGCATCATTCGGCGGAGCGTGCCGGCACGCTGCCGATAAAACGATGCGTCCCCAAGGGTTTCTAAGCAGGCTTGCATGGCACAAGCTACGCAAGCCTGCTAAGGCGCTATCTCACCTCCGCCGCGATCTCATGGAACAGTCGCGCCGGCAAGCCCCCGCCGGTCACGTCCTTCATCGGGCTGCCATCGTCGTTGCCGAGCCATACGCCGATCACCGTATCGCCTGCCTCGCCGATGAACCACGCGTCACGGAAATCCTGCGTCGTCCCGGTCTTGCCCGCGACGAAGCGGCCCCGGACCGCCGCGGCTTGCCCGCTCCCGCGTGACACGACGGCGGCGAGCATACGGATCATCTCCGCGGCACGGTCCGCGCCGATCACCTGCTCCATGGCCGGGCGCGGCACGGGCGACGCCGCGCGGCCCACCCGCGCGCTCTCGATGCCATAAGGCGTCACCAGCCGTCCGCTGTTGAACATCGTGGCATAGGCGGACGACAATTCCAGCAGGCCGACCTCGCCGGTTCCCAACGCGATCGACAAGTTGTTCGGCAGCCGGCTCGCGATCCCGAGCCGCCGGGCCAGCGCGATAACGGCGCCCGGCCCCCCCGCCTGCTGCGCGAGCCGGATGGCGGCGGTGTTGAGCGACAGGGCCAGCGCCTCCTCGAGCGACACCTCCCCGTGATAGGCGTGGTCGAAGTTCCGCGGATGCCAGGCGGCGATCCGGATCGGGGCGTCGAGCACCTCGTCGTCCGGGTGCAGCCCGTGCTGCAGCGCCGCGAGCCAGACGATCGGCTTGAACGCCGAACCCGGTTGACGCCGGGCAACGACGGCCCGGTTATAGGGGCTCGCACGGTAGTCCCGCCCGCCGACCATCGCCCGGACCGCGCCGCTCGCCGCATCGAGCACGACGACGGCGCCCTGCCCCACCCCGGCCGCAGCGCCTCGCCCGTTCAGCAGCGCCGATAGCCGCGTCTCGGCAACCGTTTGCAGCCGGGCATCGAGCGTGGTCCTGAGCACGGCATCGGCGCTGGCCGCGATCACGTCCTCGGAATTGTCGGCGACCCAATCGGCGAACCAGCCAGCCGCGGCGGGGCGTGGCGGAAAGACCATCTGCTTCGAGGCCGCATCGGCCTGGGCCTGGCTGATCGCCCCCGTCTCCACCATCGCCGCCAGCACCTGACGTCCGCGCGCCGCGGCAGCCGCCGGGTTGGCCCGCGGGTTGAAGCGGGACGGCGCCCGCGGCAGGCCGGCCAGCACCGCGCATTGCCACAGCTTCAGCCGCCGCGCCGACTGGCCGAAATAAATGCGCGACGCGGCATCCACGCCCCACGCGCCGGAGCCGAGATAAACGCGGTTCAGCCATATCTCCAGGATCTCGGCCTTGGTGAACGTATGCTCGAGCCAGAACGTCAGCATCAGCTCCTGCACCTTGCGGCGCAGCGTCCGGGCGTTGGTCAGGAACAGGTTCTTTGCTACTTGCTGCGTGATCGTCGACCCGCCCTGGACCAAACGCCCGGCGCGCAGGTTGACCCAAGCGGCCCTGGCGATCCCGATCACATCGATGGCGCCATGCTGCCAGTAACGCCGGTCCTCGACGGCCACCGCGGCGGCGGGCAGCGCGGGCGGCAGATCCTTAAGCCGCAGCGGTTCGCCCACCAGGTCGCCATATGTCGCGAACGGAACGCCCCGCCGGTCCTGTAACGTGAGGCTCGGGCGGCGCGCAGCATCAAGCGCGGAGTCTGGCCGGGGCAGGTCGCGCGCCAGCCAGGCAAGCCCCACCCCAGCGACAAGGAGGCCCCAGATGCCAACGATGATGCCAAGCCGGACGATCCGCCACCAGAGCGGACGGCGTTTGCCCGGCGCCGGGCTGGCGGGCGGACGCTTCGCGGGCGGCTTCGCAGTGCCACCGCCCCTCACCCGCCTGCCCGCAGGCGCCGCTTCCCCGCTACCCTTCGGTCTCTTCGCCGCCATCCGCCCAGGCTGCCAGCTCATCCTCGAACCGCCCGAGCCGCCGCCGCCCGAGCGCCAAGCCAGCGACGACGCCGTGCAACGTCCGCAGCTCCTGCTCCGTGATCTCGCCGCGCTGGAACAGGTGCCGCAGGTTGCGGACCATGCCCGGACGCTTGGGAACGTTGCGCAGGAAGCCGCAGGCGTCGAGCTGGTCGGTCAAATGGATCAGGAATTGCTCGATCTCGCCCTTCTCTGCCACGCGCGTCCCGTGGGTCAGCAGTTGCGAAGATGGCGTCGCGTCACCCGCAATCCACCACTCGTAGCCCATGACCATGACCGCCTGCGCCAGGTTGAGCGAATCGAACGCCGGGTTGAGCGGGTATCGCACCAGCGTATCGGCCTGCGCCATGTCGTCGTTGTCGAGCCCGGCGCGCTCCGGCCCGAACAGGATGCCGGTCCGAAGCCCCCTTCCCTCGGCCTCGCGCAGTGCCGAGGCGCCAGCGCGGGCGGTGAGCAGCGGCTTGACCACGTGCCGCGGCCGGGGGCAGGTGGCGAACACGCGGTGCAAATCAGCCACCGCGCCCGCAACCGTCTCATGCACGGACGCCCGGCCGAGGATGCGGTCCGCGCCCGACGCCGTGCGCCACGCCCGCTCCTGCGGCCAGCCGTCGCGGGGGGCGACGAGCCGGAGGTGGAACAGGCCGCAATTGGCCATGCACCGGGCAACCGCGCCGATGTTGTCGGCAAGCTGCGGGCGCACCAGCACGACGACGGGGCTCGGGTCGATCGGCTCCAGCGGCGCGCCGCCGTCCCGTCCGGTCATGCCTCGTTCGTGCGCCGCCAGAGCGTGACGCCGCCCGGCTTGTCCTCGAACGCGACGCCGCGGGCAAGCCATTCGGCGCGGATCGCGTCGGCCCGGGCGAAATCGCGCGCCGTCCGCGCGGCCAGCCGCTCGGCGATTGCCGCCTCCACCGCCGCCGCATCGATGCCGCCCTGGAACCACGCCTTGGGGGATTGCCCCAGCAAGCCGAGCAACCCGCCCGCGCCGAGCAACCCGGCGGACGCCTCCGCGTCGCCGGCCATCGCCCGCCCGGCCAACTCGTGCATCGCGGCGAAGGCCGCCGGCGTGTTCAGGTCGTCGCACAGCGCCTCGACCACGGCGTCAGGCGCCGGCGCGTCCGCGGCCGGCGTGCGTTGCAGCGCGCGGTAAAACCGATCCAGTTCCGCCCGCGCCTCGGCCAGGCCGGCCAGGCCGAATTCCAGCGTCGAGCGGTACTGCGCCTTCAGCAGCGCCATCCGGATCGCCTCCCCCGGCGCCTGCCGCCGCGCGGCCTGGATGGTCGTGAAGTTGCCGAGCGATTTCGACATCTTCTCCCCCTCGCTCAGCAACATGCCGTTATGCAGCCATACGCGCGCGAACCCGCTGCCGGGCAGGGCGCACAGGCTTTGCGCCCGCTCGTTCTCGTGATGCGGGAACAGCAGGTCGCCGCCGCCGCCGTGGATGTCGAACGTTTCGCCGAGGTAGCGCCAGGCCATCGCGCTGCACTCGATATGCCAGCCGGGCCGGCCCCGGCCCCAAGGGCTGTCCCATCCCGGCAACTCGGGCGGCGAGGGCTTCCACAGCACGAAGTCGCCCGCGTCCCGCTTGTAAGGGGCAACGTCCACCCGCGCGCCGGCCATCAGCTCGTCCGGGGTGCGGCCCGAGAGCTTGCCGTAGTCGGCGAAGCTGCCCACCGAGAACAGCACGTGGCCGTCGGCGACGTAGGCGTGGCCGCCCTCGATCAGGCGTCCGATCAGCGCCAGCATCTCGGCCACGTGCCCGGTCGCGCGCGGCTCCCGATCCGGCGGCAGGTTGCCCAGGGCCGCCATGTCGTCGTGGAACTGCGCCGTGGTGCGGGCGGTGACGACATCGATCGGCTCCCCGGCCTCGGCGGCGCGGGCGTTGATCTTGTCGTCCACGTCGGTAATGTTGCGGACGTAGGTGACGCGCGGGTAGAGCAGCCGCAGCAGCCGGGTCAGCACGTCGAACACCGTCATGCCGCGGGCGTTGCCGACGTGGGCAAGGTCGTAGACGGTGGGGCCGCAGACATAGAGGCGGACGTGGTCCGGGTCGAGCGGGGCGAAGGTCTCGCGCCGCCGGGTCAGGGTGTTGTGGAGCGAGAGGGTCGGCATGGCCCTCTTTTGCGTCGGGGCCGGGGCGATGGCAACGGTGGTCGCGTCAGTACAGGCGGTCGCGGTAGGAGGCCTCCAATCGTGCCTCCGCGTCCTCGACGGTCCATTCGTTCTGCTGGTCGGCAATGATGCGCCCGAGGGAAGGAAAGCTGCTGCGTTCGACCTGCGCGGACGGGTCCCATAGGCGGGATCGCTTCAGCGCCTTGCCGCAATGGAAGAACGCCTCGTCGACACGGACCAGCAGGCCCGTCTTCGGCGTCCGTCCGTTGACCTCCGATGGCGCGAGCGCGTCCTCGTCGGCCAGCAGGCTGGCCTGGCCGTTGACCCGCAGCGTCTCGTCGATGCCCGGCACGAAGAAGATCAGGCCAACCCCGGGCGCGTCCAGGATGTTGCCGAAGCTGTCCACCCGGTTGTTGCCGGGGCGGTCGGGCAGCAGCAGGGTGGCGTTGTCCAGGACGCGGACGAAGCCGGGCGGGTCGCCGCGCGGGCTGGCGTCCACGCGCCCCTCCCCGTCGGCGGTGGCGATCACGAGGAACGGCGACAACCCGATGAACGCCCAGCAGTGCCGGTCAAGCCGGTGCAGCACCTTGCGCTCAGCCATCGGGCTGATGCGGCCGACGTGCGCCCTGAGCGCTGCGAAATCCGGGATGTCGTTCATCGGATAGAGACTGAACCCGCCGGGAGGCGAATTCAAGCCGCCGCCGCCCGCCGCTCCTCCGCCCCCCAGCCGATGAACGCCACCATCACGCTCGCCACGAGGCACAGCGCTCCCGCCCCCATGAACGCCGCCAGGTAGCTGCCGGTGTCCACCCGCGCGATCCCCGCCAGCCAGGCCGCGCTCGCCGCCCCCATCTGGTGCGCGGCGGCGATCCAGCCGAACATCACCGCCGCGTTCTCCTCGCCGAAGCAGCGCGCCGCCAGCCGCACCGTCGGCGGCACGGTGGCGATCCAGTCAAGCCCGTAAAACACCGCGAACAGGCTCAGCCCGGCGAACCCGAACCCCGCCAACCCAAAGTCGAACGCGAACGGCAGGAACAGCAGGCTCAAGCCCCGCAGCCCGTAATACCAGGCCAGCAGCATCCGGTTGTCCCACCGGTCCGACAGCCAGCCCGACAGCGTCGTGCCCACCATGTCGAAGACGCCCATCGCCGCCAGCAGCCCGGCCGCGGCCACCTCCGGGATGCCATGGTCGATGCAGGCCGGGATCAGGTGCGTGCCGATCAGCCCGTTGGTGCTGGCCCCGCAAACGAAGAAGCTGCCCGACAGCAGCCAGAAATCCCGGCTGCCAAGCCCGGTTCCCAAGGCGCCGAGGGCGCGGCGGGCCGGGTTCATCGCCGGAACCGTGCGCGGGACGATGACGGAGGCGCCGAACGGCGGCACGCCGCGGTCGCTCGGCCGGTCCCACAGGAACGCCGATACGGGCAGGATCAGCAGAGCAGCGATGGCCGACAGCACGACGCTCACCGCGCGCCAGCCGAACAACTCCGCCAGGCTCGCCAGCACCGGCAAAAAGACGAGTTGCCCCGTCGCCGTGCTGGCCGTCAGCACGCCGACCACCAGGCCGCGTCGGGCGCTGAACCACCGGCTCGCCACCGTGGACGCCAGGACGAGCGACATCACCCCGCTGCCGCTCCCGACCAGGACGCCCCAGAGCAGCACCAGATGCCAGCTCCGCGTCATCAGCGGCGTCAGCGCCACGCCGAGCGACAGCAGGGCGAGCGCGCACCCGACCGTGCGGCGCAACCCGAAGCGCTCGATGACGGCCGCGGCGAACGGACCTATCAGCCCGTACAGCAGGATGTTGACCGCGACCGCGAAGCTGATCGTCGCCCGCGACCAGCCGAACTCGGCCTCCAGCGGCACGATCAGCACCCCCGGCGTCGAGCGGACGCCCGCGGCGACCAGCAGCACCAGGAACGTGCAGGCGGCGACGATCCAGGCAGGGTGGATGCGCGACATCGGGGATGCTCCGTCCGGCCGCGACGCCGCCCGCACGCCGGTCAGCGCCTGACCGGCTGTTGCGCCGCGTTGGCAGCGAACGACGGCCGGGAAAAGGCGGCCTTGAGCCGCGAAACGGCATAATCCTCGGCCTGGGCCGCCTCGGGAACCCGCTGGCCAAGGCCGAAGAAGTCATACGTCATGCCCGGGAACAGCTTGACCTCGGTCGGCACGCCGGAGGCCCTCATCTTCGCGGCAAGCGTTTCCGCGCCCGACCGCAACGGGTCGATGGGGGCCAGGATGAACGTCGTCGGCGGCATCCGCGCGAAGTCGTTCCGCGCGGCGAGGTCGATGCGCGGGTCGCCCAGGTGCCCGGATGCGTAAAGGTTCTGCGCCCAGCGCACCGTCGAGCGCGTCAATGGCCGGCTGTCGGCATTCTCCCTCATGCTCCTGGTATGCAGCCCGGTGCCGGCGACGGGCGTGATCAGCAGCAGGTGGTCCGGGACCGGCACGCCGCTCCCTCGCCCGGCCTGGTCGCGCGCCTGCAGGGCGACTGAAAGCGCCAGGTTGGCGCCCGGCCCCTCGCCCGCGAGCGCCACCCGCGTCGGGTCGCCCCCCCACGAGCGCATGGTTGCCCGCGCCCACTGATACAGCGCGAAGGCGTCGTCGTGGATGGCCGGGAACTTCGCTTCCGGCGCGAGGCGAGGGCTGAGCGTGACCACGATCCAGCCGGTCCGCTTCGCCAGCTCGCGCGGCGTCTCCTGGTATTCCTCAAGCGCGCCCGTCGCCCAGGTCCCGCCGGGGTAGTAAAGGATGACGGGAAGGTTCCTTGCGCTGTCCGGCCGGTAAAGCTCGGCATTGAGCCGCCCGCCAGGCCCTTCCGGCTGCAGGCGCTCGACATGCGGCACCTGCGTAACATCGGCCGGCAACCCCTTCACGTTCGGGATCGCGTCCGCCGCCTCCGACATCGTCGGCACGTCCCGCGCGCGGTCGACCTGCAGGTCCGACGGCTCCCTGGCGTGCATCGCCTGACGCTCCTGCAGCACCTGCAGCATGGCGGGCGTCGGCGTGTAGGGCGTGTCTCCCTGCGGCGGGGAAGCGCAGGCGGCAAGCAAGCCGGCGAGAACGAGCGGGGAAAGGCGGTGCATGTGTGAAGCCCTGGAGCAGAGAAGGAGCGCAGCCTGCCCTTAGCCGCGCGGTTCAACAAGCCTCGCCGAGCGGCCTGCGGCAATTTTGCCGCGGCCCGCCGGACATGGACCCAGCCCGGCCCCGCGCGTAAACCCCCGCCATGCCGCGCTCGCACCTGATCCTGCCCAGCCTGTTCCTGCTGTTCGCCGTCCCGCTGCTCGGCTTCCTGTCGCTGAACGTGCCGACCGGGGAAAGCCCGGACGAGGTCGCCCATGCCGTGCGGATGGAAAGCCTCCGCTACGGCGACATCGTCGGCCACCGCCGCCCCAGGCTCGACGCCTTGGGTCAGCCAATCCAGGATAGCGGCGTCACCGCCCATCTCGCGATGCTGCTGGCCGGGTTCTCGTTCCACCCAGGCACGCCCCTGCCCGGCCGGGTCATGACCAAGGCAAGGGAGGCCGAGCTCGAAGCCTTGCCATGGGAGAAAGCCCCCACGTTCATCAGCGTCCCGAACACGGCCGTCTACTCGCCGCTGTTCTACGTGCCCGGCGCGCTCGCCATGCAGGCCGCGAAATGGCTGCACTACGGGCCGTGGCAGACGATCCTGGCCGGGCGGCTGGCCAACGCGCTGAGCTACGCATCGCTTGGCCTCGCCGCCCTGCTGCTGGCCAGGCGGGCGCAGGGATTGCTGTTCGCCGTCCTGCTGCTGCCGATCAGCCTATGGATGGCGGCGTCGTGCAACCAGGACGGGCTGGTGATCGGCGCGGCGGCGCTCGGCGTCGCCTTGCTCACCCGCGGCACGGTGGCCTCGTGGTGGGCCGGCGCCGCGGCCGTGGCGCTGCTCGCGTTAGCCAAACCGCTCTACCTGCCGCTGGCCGGCGTCGTCCTGGTCCTGCTGCCCCGGAAAGGCCCCTGGCCGCTGCTTCGGATCTCCGGCGTCCTCCTGGCCGTTGTCCCCGCGCTCGCCTGGTATGCGGTCGCGAACCATTATGCCGTCGTGCCGTTTGTCCGCGGCGTCGCCTACGCCGCCGGGCCGAACTGGCCGGGCGACCCGAACCGCATGTTCGGCGTCGTCGATGCCTCGCTGCAGATCCAGGTGTTCCTGCACCATCCGCTGCTGATGCTGACGATGCCGGCCGAGGCCATGGCAGTCCAGGCGAAATACCTGCTGCTCGAGATGGTCGGCATCGTCGGCACGCTCGACATCTTCCTGCCGAATGCGCTCTACGCGCTCTGGTTCGTGGCCCTGGCCGCCATTCTCCCGGCCGAGTCGCTGTCGAAGTTCCGCTGGCCGGAAGGCCCGGGCGTATGGGCCCGGCTCGCCGTCCTCCTCTGCATCGTGGCCACCGTGTTCGCGGTCTTCGACGGGCAATACCTGTCCTGGGCCTTTATCGGCGCGGCCGAGATACAGGGCGTCCAGGGCCGCTACCTGGTTCCGCTGCTGCCCTTCCTCGGACTGGCGCTGCCGAGGCTGGTACTGACGGGCGGGCTGTTCGGGCGATGGGCCTTGCGCGCCCCGGCGATGGCCGCCGGGCTGGCCGGGCTGGCCGTCATCCCGCAACTGGTCGTCGCAACATACTACCTGCGCTGACCCGGCGCAGCGCCCGCTGGATCGGCTGGTCAATGAACGCCGTCACGACCCAGGCCATCGCCGCCGCGGCAGCGACAAGCAACGCGAACGTCGCGTCCGGCCCGATGCGGGCTGCCAAGCCAAGCGGGCCGATGATCCCCGCCACGGCGTCAAGCGTCGTCAAGTGGGTCAGGTAAAGCGGGTAGGACACCGCGCCCGCGGCCAAGGCCAGCCGCGCCGCCCGGGGCCGAAACCGGAGAACGCCGTCCCGTTCGAGCGAGGCGAGCGCCAGAATGATGGCCGCGTAGCCCGCCCCGTAAACGACCTGCGCCGCGGCCGGCCCGTAGGCCGCGCCCCACCCGTCAAGCGACATGCGCCAAAGAATGGCGAGCAAGGCCAGCGGCAACAACGCGCACGCGGCCCACGGGGGGATCTTTGCCCGGGGCAGCAGCCACCCGGCCAGCAGCCCGGCAAAGAACTCGAAATTGAAGGGATTGAACACGTGCGCGACGACGGCGGCTGCCCCCCCGCCGAACGGCAGCGCAGGCCGCCACAGCCACCAGGCAAGCGTGCCGCCCACCCAGGCTGCCAGCACCGTCCCTCCGATGCGGGGCGACAGGCATAAGGCGAACAGCAGATAGAACGTCACCTCCTGGCGAAGCGTCCAGGCGACGACGACCAGGTTGTCGAACCGGACCGGCAGGAGGCTGAACCATGCAACAACCGCTTCCGGCGTCACCACGGGGGCGCCCCAGAAGCGATACAGCGGAATGGCCAGCACGAGCCAGTAAAGCGGGTAGATCCGGCAAAACCGCTTCCACAGGAAACGCCCGGCATCCCCGCCCTGGCCAATTTCGCCG
This sequence comes from Acetobacteraceae bacterium, assembly GCA_965260935.1. Classification (GTDB taxonomy): domain Bacteria; phylum Pseudomonadota; class Alphaproteobacteria; order Acetobacterales; family Acetobacteraceae; genus JBBROS01. The sequence goes on along the minus strand of OZ253374.1, from coordinate 1,498,046 downwards.
CCGTGGGACGCCGCCATCACGAAGCCGCTGAGCACGAAAAAGAACTCGACTCCAGCCGTTCCCGGCAGCGAGAAGCCGTGCCAGCGCGAAAACGGCAGGTCGTGGTTGCCGCCGATCGACGCGCCGCTATGCGCCAGAACGACGGATAACGCCGCAAGGCCTCGCAGCACCTCAAGCGACCTGAATTTCAAGCGGAATACCCTGCTGCCGGGCATCCACGAACGAACCGGCCGAACAGCGACCGAAAGCAATTCGACCGGTATCGCCGAGCTAAGGGAGTCGGATCACGCTCCAATGCCTGCTGCGCGTGCAGCACACGGGTAAACCTATATCGACGTCGGTAATTCACCATGTGCCGCATAGCGCAGTATGCGCAGGGCGGATATAGGTTTCGTCAGAAAGTAGGCGTTCCTACAAAGTTTCCTCAACCGATATGCGCTTGCAACGCAGTCAGCGCAACCGGTCAGGAACCGGCGGTGGCGAAGGGTCGTCCAGCGGCGGCATATCTGGCGGCGGCATGTCGCCGGGGGGTGGGTCCTGCACCGGAATCGGGCCAGGGCGCGGAATGGGTTCAGGCATCTGTAGATTCATGACATCCTCCTCACACTCGTAAACGACCGACGCCGGCAGAGGATGCATCGGAACGCACGCACGCCGGGCCAACCGACCCGGCGTGCGGCAAGCGCTGTCCGGTCCGGCGGCACGACGACCCGCCGGACACGATGCGGCGTTTAAACGAAGTTGGACGGGTTGAGGCTGGCCACCCCGCCGAACGTGATCCGCGTGCCGTCCGAAAGCACCACCGAGGTGCTACCCCCGCTCGACGGCGTGCCGGCAACCGCCGCGACTTCGCCCTGGCTGAACCCGGAAAGCTGGACCCGGTCGCCCTGCGCCGGATCGAACCCGTTGATCAGCACGTTGGCCGTGCTGCTGCCGGGACCGCGGTTGGTGAAGCTGACGATGTCAGCGCCCGCGCCCCCGTTGATCGTCGCACTGCCGGATGCGCCGACGACCACCAGGTCGTTGCCCTGGCCGCCGCCGATCAACGCGTTGCCCGAGCCGGTGAAGAAGATGTTGTTGCCGGTGGACGCCGACCCGGTCAGCGTCTCGTTGCCCGCGCCCGCGACCAGCAAGGTCTGGCCGGAGCCGCGCGCGAACAGGACGTCGCCGTTGCCGCCGCCGAACAGCGTCGACCCGGCCGAGCCCGTGCCGCCATACAGCAGGTTTCCGCCGTTCGAGCCGCCGCCGACCTCGCCGCCGCCGGCGCCGAGCAGAACCAGCGAGCTCGCCGTGCCGCCGATGATGGTGGCCGACCCGGACCCGCCAAGGAACGTCAGCGACTTCGATCCCTCGGTGACGTAGGTGCTGCCGCTTCCGGCGATGATCGTGTCGCTGCCCGTGCCGCCCAGGCCCGAGATCGTGTCGTTGCCCGAGGCGAACACGAGGTTGCTCGAGTTGGTGCCCGCGGCGCCGAGGCCGATCAGGTTGTTGCCAGCGCCTGCGGACACCGTGTTGTTGCCGGTGAAGGCGACAACCGTGTCGTTGCCGGCGCCGGTCGTGACGCTGAACTGGCCGCCGCCGGTGGTCGGCGTGCCGATGAACTCGTTGCCGTCCCCGGTCACCACGGCGCCTGTGCCGCCGTTGGTGAAGAACGTGACGTTCGCCCCGCCGATCAGCACGTTCTGATTGCGTCCGCCTGCGCCCGAGACTGTGGCGCTTTCTCCGGCGGCGGCGTTGACGAGGAACGACGTGTTTGCCGGAGCGAGGACGTAGGTGCCAGGCGCCGAAATGGTGGCAAGGCCCGCGCCCGCCGGCGGGTTTGCTGTCGGCGAGGAGGTGAGCGTCAGCGTTCCGGCAGTAAGCGCGTTGTTGATTGCCGTTTGAACGGCCATTGCTTGGCCGTTCGCGTCGTTGGATCCTGCGGTGACGAACGTTTGTCCGCCATTGCCGCCGCTAATCGTAGCCATTTTGGGCCCCTTGCCAATGAGAGTGCCTCATCGACTAACGTAGTCTATTGACCTCGGCAACTCCAATTTGAGTGTATTTAGTGCCAGGACCGTTGTGTTTGCGTGAAAAACAAATCAATCCCTTCCTGCTCTATGCGTTGCCACAACGCTTCTTGACGATTTGTTACGTTCCGCCAGCAAACATGGCGTAGATCCCGCCACAAGACGCACGTCCGTAAGGAAACGCTGCAAGGATTATTTTCCGGCAACTTGCCGATTGACTCCGGGCATATAGGAAAACTAGCCTCAGTAAATGAACACAAACCTATCGGAGCAGCGCGCCATGGAATCGGTGCAAGCAGGCAACGACGCGTCCCGCCGCCAATGCCCGGTCATTTTCAGGGTTGTCGGGCGGCCCGGCCACAACGATCGCCCAGCCTTGCCGGCCGGGCATCCGCTGTCCTGGGGCCTTCTGACCGACGGCACCTCTCTCGAAGGCTCCGACTATCCCTTCCCGGTCTTTCTCTGAGCCGATGCCCGCATTGCCTCCCTGCCCGACCGCAGCATCAACCGCGAAGGGAACCGACACCGTGCCGCCATCGCCTTTGCGCGCCAGCGCCGAACACCCGATCAACGCCGAATTCGTCATCGGCAGGCTCGAAGAAGCCGGCCAGACGCTGCTCGCCCTGCCGAACACCGGCCCCAGCACCCGGCTCGTGCAAAGCGGCCTGGAGTGGGTGCGGGACGCCTCGGAATCCTATGGCCACGCCAAGCTCAGGCTTCGCCCCGCCGTGCCGAGCCCCGCGCAGATCACCGCCATGGATGAAGCGCTCGCCTGGATCCCGCTCATTCCCGTCGACAAATACATCCTGCGGCGCGTCGTCGGCGCGCGCTGCCTCGTAAACCCTTTGAACGGGCGCTACCTGTTCGCCTGGCGGCGGATTGCCACGGCGGTCGGCGCAGACCACAAAGCGGTCCAGCGCTGGCACGCGCAGGGAGTAGCACTGATCGTCGCCAGCCTCCGGGGCTTCGGGCAGCGCCGGCAATAAGAACGTCGGCACGCCGGCAAAGCTGCCCGGTCAAGCAGAGGCTTAGGGCTTGTTCGGCATGGCTGATCGTATCGGCAGCCTTCGAACAAGCCCTTAAGCGTCCGGTCAAATCCGCGCCGGCGGCCCGCCTCTGCGCAAACGCCCGGTCATCACCGCGGCGCCGACGCCCGATAAGCAAAGCGCCGCAAGCCAGCGCGCGTGGCTGCCCGATGCCGGTGACTGCACAAGGAACAGGAACAGCACGCTGACGACGGCGGCCGCGAGCCGGGCACGCCCGCCCCGGCGGGCCACGGCGATCGAGAGCGCCAGGAACGTGACGAACAGCCCGATGGAAAGGGCGCGGACCGCATCGAGCGCACTGGCCGACAAATCGGCAAACGCCTCGGAAACGTGCCAAGCGAACAGGTGCAGCGAGTCCTGCAACCGGAACAAGAAATGCTCCGGCCCGACGACGTAGACCACGGCGGCAAGCGCCAGTCCCACCAGCCAAGCCATGAACACGGGATCGCGACGTATCATTCGAACAGCACCTAAAGTTCGCCCGGCCCAGAATATCGGCCGCTTGCTCAACAATCGGACGCCAAGGCCGCCGAAACAAGCTCTACAGATCCGAACAGCCTTGAACAAAGGCTAATCAAATGGCACAAAGCATTGCACCCCAGCTTATTGGCGGATAAGACGCACCTGCCGCCGATGGACGATGGTCCCGGGGGGGAACCGGAACTGGTAAAGGTCGCTGTGGTCCCAGGCAACGAGAGCGCACGGCTCGCAGCATTAGCCTCATGTGCCGTCATGGATACCAAGCCAGAACCCGGCTTCAACAACATCGTATTCACGGTCGCGCAGATCTTCCGTGCGCCGATCGCCATGCTGAACTTGATGGACGACCGGCGCAGTTGGGCCAAGGCGTTCGTCGGCCCGATCGCGCAAAGCCATTTCCGGCAAGACACAATCTGCCGCGTCGTCGTCGAGACAGGTCAAGACCTCATCGTCGAGGACGCCGCCAAAGACCCCCGGTTTCTCGGCATTCCCTGCGTGGTCAATCCGCCCCACGTACGGTTCTTCATCGGCACGCCCTTGATTGGCCCGGGACGGCAAGTGATCGGCGCGCTCTGCGCCCTTGATCGCCACGCAAGAAGCGTTGCAGAGGCGCAGCAGGTTCAGCTCCGCCAACTCGCCGTGGAAGCCAGCGAGCTGCTGCGCCTGCGGGTGCCGGGGCTTGACCTTTACTCCTGACGGCAAAAGCGCGTCAAAGCGTGCCGCCTTTCCGCCCGGCCATGGCCCCGAGCCGGAGGCGCAGCGCATTGAGCTTGATGAAGCCCTGCGCGTCCACCTGGTCGTACGCGCCCTGGTCGTCCTCGAAGGTCACGACCCTCATCGAATACAGGCTGTTGGGGCTCTCACGCCCGATGCATGACACGTTGCCTTTATACAGCTTCAACCGCACCCGCCCGCTGACGCTTGCCTGGCTCTCGTCGATCGCCGCCTGCAGCATCCGCCGCTCCGGGCTGAACCAGAACCCGTTATAGATCAGCTCCGCGTAGCGCGGCATCAGGCTGTCCTTCAGGTGCGCGGCCTCGCGGTCGAGCGTGATGCTCTCCATCGCCCGGTGCGCCGAAAGCAGGATCGTCCCTCCGGGCGTCTCGTAAACCCCGCGGGACTTCATGCCCACGAACCGGTTCTCGACCAAATCGAGCCGCCCGATCCCGTTCGCCCGGCCAAGCTCGTTCAACCGGGCGAGCAGCGCCGCCGGCGTAAGCGGCGCGCCGTCGATCGCGACCGGGTCGCCGCGCTCGAAATCGACGCTGACGACCGTCGCCCGGTCCGGCGCGTCCTCGGGCCGGATCGTGCGCTGGTAGACGAGCTCGGGCGCTTCGTCGGCCGGGTCCTCCAGCGCCTTGCCCTCGCTCGACGAGTGCAGCAGGTTCGCATCCACGCTGAACGGCGCATCGCCGCGCTTGTCCTTGGCGATCGGGATCTGGTTCTGCTCGGCGAATTCCAGCAGCCGCGTCCGGCTGGTCAGGTCCCATTCGCGCCACGGAGCGATCACCTTGATGTCCGGCTTCAAGGCATAATAAGCGATCTCGAAGCGCACCTGGTCGTTGCCCTTGCCCGTCGCCCCGTGGGCCACCGCATCGGCGCCGACCAGCTCCGCGATCTCGATCTGGCGTTGCGCGATCAGCGGCCGGGCGATGCTGGTGCCGAGCAGGTATTGCCCCTCGTAAAGCGTGTTCGCCCGGAACATCGGGAACACGAAGTCGCGCACGAACGTCTCGCGCAGGTCGTCGACGAAGATCTCCTTCACGCCGAACATCTCGGCCTTCCTGCGCGCCGGCTCGAGCTCCTCGCCCTGGCCGAGGTCCGCCGTGAACGTCACCACCTCGCACTGGTAGGTGGCCTGCAGCCACCGAAGGATGACGCTGGTGTCGAGCCCGCCGGAATAGGCCAGCACAACCTTGTTCACACCGCTCACGCCCATGCCGCCCGCCCACTCTAACCGTTGCCCCCGGTATCCTATGGCAAACCGCCTCGGGCAAGGCCGTCTAGCTCAAGTTAACAGTTGCGAAACGGTTCCTTGCCATTCTCGACGTGAAACATGATTGCCGAGGTTATGTCATGCCCGCCGCTCCCGTCCTGACGCTGCAAACCGGCACGCTCTACGCGTCGGGCGAGGACAGCACCTTCACCGGAACCGGCGGCCCCTGGGGCTTCAGCCCCTACACGAGCCAGTTCGGCGGCGTCGTCAGCAGCGCGGGCATCGATGGCGAGCCGTTCGACGACGTCGTCTACGCGGTCGCGAGCGGGGACGAGGTCATCTTCGTCATCGCCGTGCAGAACCGCGCCGCCGCCGCATACGACCTCCGCGTCCGGGCCGCCATCCCGCCCGGCTTCATCGTCCCGCCCGAGGACTTCAACCTCAGCGTGACGGATGGCGCCGGCACGGTCCTGGCACAGGCCGGGGACCTGTTCGCGGCCGCGGGCCTGCTCATCGCGTCCCCGTTGACGGCCTTCGACCCAGACTCCGGCCAGAACGTCGTTCTCATCACCTACAACCTGATCGCCGGCCCCAACCTCCCCGGTCCCCACGCCAGCGTCGTCAGCAGCGCCCAGGTCCTGACCGTCGCCTCCGCCCCGGGCGGCGTCAACGTCGCGGGCAGCAGCCCGGCATCGGCCAGCACGACGGTCGTAACCGCCGCCCCAACCCCGCTCGTCCAGGCCGAGACCGACCCGGGCGCGGTGGCCAGAGGCCAGTTGATCGCCTTCGACATCACCGTCGCCCTCCCCGCCGGCACGTCGAAAGACTTGCAGCTCGACATCGTCTTGCCGGCAGGTCCCGCGCAACTCTCCTTCCAGGCCATCGAAGTGACCAAGCTCGGCGTCGGGTTGCAACTGGCGGCGCCTCAAATCGGCGCTAACGGCAGCGTCAGGTTCGGCGACGTGGTCAACGCCGGCGGCGTCGATCCGGCCAGCGGCACGATCACGCTCAAGGTCGTCCTGGTGGCCCAAGGGACCATGAGCGGCCCGGCGACGCTGCAAACCCACTTGAGCGCCGCCGTCGCGGGCGGCACGTCCGGCCGCTGGTCCGCAGACGTGGCCAGCACGGTCGGCGTCGTGGTTCCCCCGCGCCCGCCCAGCATCTCGAACACCTGGACGGCGCAGGTCGGCACGACGACGTTGAAGGTCCACCCGCTCGGCGGCGTCGAGTTCGGCAGCGACGATCCGACCCGGACCGGCACGCTGGCCGTCACCCTGCAAGACGCGTCGCTCGGACGGCTCAGCAGCGCCGCGGCCGGCAGCCTCGATCCCTCCGGCAGCACCTTCGTCGTCGACGGCCCGCTTTCCTCGCTTCAGGACATCGCCAGGCAGCTCGTCTTCACCCCAGCCAAGCCCGGCGTCGTCCGGCTGACCGTCACCATCCTCGACGCGCTCGGCGGCACGGCCCAGGCCGACGACACCGCGATCCTGGTCTCGCCGTCGATCGACACCGGCCTCCTCGCACAGCATTTCGAGACCGCGCCAACCTCCTCGTTCCTGACCCAAACCGCGGACAGCCAGAAAACCCTGGGGATCGGCGAGGCTTACCACGGCCCGGTCGACTACCTTCAAGGCCAATACATCTACGACGGCCCGCAAACAGTGGCGATCACCGCGCTGACGCCGAACGTGTTCGTCAAGAACTTCGCCGGCGAGGCGGCCGTCGCCCTACAGTCGGGCCGCAACGTCGTCGATGCCGGCAAGGGCTCCAACTTCCTGACCGGCGGCACGGGCGACGACACCTTCTTCCTCGATGGCCGCAGCAACGTGACGACCTGGAACACGATCGTCGGCTTCAACAAGGGCGACGTCGCGACGTTGTTCGGCTTTCGCGCCGGCGTCTCGAGCTATCGGTGGGACGAAGTCGCCGGCGCCCCGGGATACACCGGCCGCACCATGCGTGCCGACCTGCTTGGCAACGGAACAACCAGCGCCAGCCTCACCTTCGCCGGCGCCAACCGCTCCGTGACGGACAGCTACGCCATCACCACAGGACAGGTCCAAGGCATCGACTACATGCAGATTTTCGCGCTTTAAGCTGCAATCGCCCTAACCGCAAAAGTCAGGGAGTCAATCGCCAGTCCAGATCAGCGCCCGACCATAGCTCCGGCGACGCGCGCGGCCGTCGAAGCGAAACTTCCCCAGCCGCCAAACGCTGCTTCAGATGCGCCCGGCCAACCCGCACAGGCCAGGCCGGAAATGAACGGAGGCAGACGGATGAATAAAAGCTTCGTCGTGGCAGTCTCGATAACGGTCTTGAGCGGCAACTTGGCTCTCGCGCAAACACCCGCTCCTCATGGCAATACGGTCAACAAGCCGATCACCGTCAACCCTTCGACCGGCGTCGGCACGGGAATTATGTCGCCTCCGCCTTCGGCTGGGAACACCGAAGCGGGGCCGCCGATCGTGCCAACGCCGTCCGCAAACACAGGACAGGTTCCGGTTCCAGGAGCAAGCAGCTTCACCGAGGGCCAAGCACGCTCGCGACTCGCCGACAATGGTTTCCAAGAGATCGGCAACCTGAGGAAAAACGATCAGGGCGTCTGGCAAGGCACCGCAATGAAAGACGGGAAACAGGTCAACGTGGGCCTCGACTACCAGGGCAACATCGTCACCCGCTAAGAAACGGAGAAACCAATGACGACCATCATCACACGGCTGTTCGACACCTACGACCATGCTCGCGAGGCCGTCGACGAACTCGAATCGAAGGGCATTCCGCACAGCGAGATCAGCCTGGTCGCGAACAACGCGGACGACCGGCATACGGCGCCTGGATCGGATGAGTCATCGGATGCCGGCGCCGGCGCCGGGACGGGCGCCACGCTCGGAACGGTCATCGGCGGCGGCGCAGGGTTGCTGGCCGGTCTTGGCATGTTGGCCATCCCAGGCGTCGGGCCGGTCGTTGCCGCGGGATGGCTGGTCGCGACCGCCACCGGCGCAGGGTTGGGAGCGGCCGGGGGCGGGCTGCTGGGTTCCCTGGTCGGCGCCGGCGTGTCGGAAACCGATGCGCATATCTACGCCGAGGGCGTCCGGCGCGGCGGCACGCTCGTCACCGTCAAGGCGGACGAACCCCAGGTCTCGATGGTGGAGCAGGTGCTTGACAGCCACAACGCCGTCGACACGACCGCCCGCGGCGACGAGTATCGTGCCGAAGGATGGAGTCGTTTCGATGAAACAGCCCCTGCCTACCGGTCCGGAGGCGCGCCCGGCATCGGCCCGAATTCCACGACGCTGCTGTAAAAATCAGCGTGTTGCCTTCAAAACAAAGGCGGCAGCCTCGGCGTCGCCTTTTGTTTTCCGGCCCGGCGCCCATCTGTAAGGCATCGCCGGAGAAACACGACGCTGGTTCCCCACATCAATAGGCTCGCCACAGCCACCCCGCCGAACGACGTTCACGACGCGTTCCTGACCTTTGCCCGGGATACCCTGACCGACCCCCGCGCGCTCCGTCTTTTCGACCGCATGGCCGACCGGTCCGGGGTCGCTCACCGCTATTCCACCCTCACGCCGGCGGACGCGCACGGCCCGGCGCTCGATACCGCCGGCTTCTACCGCCGCGGCGCATTCCCGACCACCGCAGCCCGAATGGCCGCCTATGAGCGGAACGCCGCCGCATTGGCCGTCGAAGCGGTCCGCAAATTAGATCCGGGCCGTGTCACCCACCTGGTCGTCGCAAGCTGCACCGGCTTCGTCGCACCCGGCCTCGATCAGCGGATCGCCGAAACGCTCGATCTCGGCCCGTCGCTGAAACGTACGCTGGTCGGCTTCATGGGTTGCTACGCGGCGGTACCGGCCCTGCGTATCGCCGACCAGGCTGTCCGCGCCGACCCCTCCGCACGCGTGCTCGTCGTCGCGCTCGAACTCTGCACGCTTCACTTGCAGGAAACGCAAGATCTCGAGACGGTGCTGTCCTTCCTGATCTTCGGCGACGGCGCTGCCGCCGCCTTGGTCACCGCCGAGCCGCACGGGCTGGCCTTGCTGGGCTTCCACGCAGCCACCCTTCCCGGCACGGAGGACTACATAACCTGGCGCATCGGCGACCAGGGCTTCGACATGCACCTCAGCGGCAAGGTCCCTGGCGCTATCGGCGCGGCCCTGCGCAGCGAGGCGGGCCGCAATCAGCCAGACGGCATCATGGCCGGGCAACGGGCGGGCGACATCGACCTCTGGGCCGTCCACGCCGGCGGTCGGAGCGTGCTCGACGCGGTCGAACAGAGCTTGAACCTGCCGGACGAGGCCCTCGGGCACTCCCGCTCCGTCCTGCGCGACGTCGGCAACGTCTCGTCGGCCACGATCGGCTTCGTCCTGGAACGCATCCTTGACGGGCCAGCCGGCGGCAACGGCTTGGCAATGGCGTTCGGCCCGGGCCTGTGCGCCGAAACGTTTCGCTTCGCCCGTGTCTAGTCTCGCCCATCGCAGCACGCGAACGGAACGCCTGGACGAGGGCGACGTCCCTCGGGACGTGGTCGCGGCCTGCCTCGACGACCTGGCGTCCGTCAACACCGTCACCTTGGCACGCCTGCCGACGCTCGGGTTCATTCAGCGGGCCGTGCGCCGCACCCAAGGCAAGCCGCTCCGCGTTCTCGACATTGGCTGCGGCGAGGGCGACATGCTCCGCCGCCTGCACCGCTGGAGTCGGCGCACTGGCCGCCGCCTGGAGCTGGCCGGACTTGATGCGAGCCCCTCCTGCATCGCCGCGGCCCGTGCCGCGACACCCCCGGACATCCCGATTGACTACCTGGTCGCCGACGCGTTCGACCCGGCAGTCGAACCCTGCGACGTCATCGTCAGCTCGTTGTTCACCCATCACCTGACCGACGCCAAAGTGATCGACGTCATACGGATGATGGAAGGCAAGGCGCGCGCAGGCTGGTTCATCAACGACCTCCACCGCCACGCCCTCGCCTATCAAGGCTTCCGCATCCTCTCCCAGCTCGCAGGCTGGCACGATATCGTCCAGCACGACGGGTTGATCAGCGTCGCGCGCAGCTTCCGGCGCGCGGACTGGAACCAGCTCCTGCGCCAGGCAGGCGTCGGCGGCCAAGCCGTGATCCGCTGGCACCTTCCGTTCCGCTACTGCGTCACCCGCTTCAAATGACGGTCCTGATCGCCGGCGGCGGCGTCGCCGGCGGAGCCGCCGCCTGCCTGCTCGGCGCAAACGCGACCCTGATCGAGCGCGAGCCCGGCCCGCACGACAAGATCTGCGGCGAGTTCATCAGCTGGGAAGCCCAGGACGCGCTCGCCCGCCTCGGCATCGACCTCATTGCCCTCGGCGCAGCCCCCATCGGCGTCGTGCGCCTTATCCACGGGGCGGCTGAAGCCACGGCCCCCCTGCCCGGCCGGGGCGTCAGCCTTTCCCGCCGCGTGCTTGACGAAGCCATCCTCCGCCGCGCCAGCGCCCGCGGAGCCGACATCATCCGCGGCCAAGCCGTCCGCCGCCTCGTCCCGCACGGCGTCGAGATCGACGCGATCGGCCGCATCGAGGCCGACAGGGTGCTCCTCGCCACTGGCAAGCACGACCTGCGAGGCGCGAAACGCGATGGCCAGCCGGAGCAACTCGTCGGCCTGAAAATGTACTACCGCCTGTCGCCCGAGCAGGCCGGGCAGCTTGAAGGCCACGTCGAGGTCATCCTGTTCCCGGGCGGGTACGCCGGATTGCAGCCCGTCGAGGACGCCCGCGCCAACCTGTGCCTGCTCATCCGCCGGGACGCGTTCGACGAAGCAGGCGCGTCCTGGCCCGGCGTCGTCGCCTATCTCCTCCGCGCCAGCCGGCACCTCGCCCGGCGCCTGAACCGCGCAACGCAGCAACTCGAACGCCCGGTCGCGATCTTCCGGGTGCCGTACGGCTTCGTCCACCGCCCAACCTCGGATGACCCGCCCGGCGTCGCCCGCCTCGGCGACCAGATGGGCGTTATCCCCAGCTTCAGCGGCGACGGCATGGCGGTCGCGCTGCACACCGCCTTCGCCGCCGTGCAAACCACCGATGCCGCGCAATACCACCGCCGCATAAGGGCCGACCTCGCCGGCCAGATCCGTCGCGCCATGATGCTGCACCGCGCCGGGCAATCCCGCCCGGGCGCGGTCGCCGCGGCAGCCCGGGCGTGGCCCGGCGCGCTGTCGCTCGTCGCCCGCCTCACCCGCGTTCCGGCGTCGCGCCTGGCGTGGCGGTGAAGGCCAGGATTTCCGCCCGCAGCCGCTCCGGCGCATCGGCCCGCAGCGAGTGGCTGCTGTTCTCAAACACCGAGAAGCGCGACCCTGGCAGCAGTTCGTGCAGCTCCTGGCTGAACTCGGGCGGGCAGATCCAATCGTGTCGCCCCGCCAGAATGAGCGTGGGAGCGGTGATCCGCGGCAGCTCCGGGCGAAGGTCGAAGGTCCGCAGGACCCCGCCCGGCCCGAACGCCCGGTTCAGCGGCTCCGGCGCAGGCATGGCGCGACCGCTCACCAACTCCGCATGCGCCGGATCGAAGCGGCAGGAGTATCGAAGCGGCAGGAGTAGAGTGGCCCCATCACGGCGTAGAAATGCTGCACCGCCGCCGGCGTCCGGAACGTCCCGGCCCATAAATCCTCGCAAACCGCCCGCTGCTCGGCAGACCCCCGCTCCCGCAGGATGGCCTGAGCACGGGCCAAGAACCCGCCATGCGAGGCCGTGACCGCGAGGACCAGGTGCGAGACCGCATCCGGGTACCGCGCCGCGTGGGCCATCGCGACCATCCCGCCGTAGCTGGTGCCGATACTGACCACGGGACCCAGGCCGAGGTGCTGCCGCAACGCCTCCATGTCCTCGACGTTCTCATCGAGCGTATACCGCTCCGGGTCGCCCCGCGCCGAACGGCCTTGCCCGCGATGGTCGAAATAAACCAGCTGCAAGTGGTCCGACAGCGGCGTGAATGCCGGCTTGAACCCGGTGTGGTCGCTCCCCGGCCCGCCGTGGACCACCATCGCCGGCCGCTTCTCCCGCATCGTCCCGCGGTCCGGCACGAGGCCGGAGCCTTCGATGTCGAAGTAGATCTCCGTTCCGCGCAAGGCTGCCCGCATCTGCTGTCCTCCACCGTCCGGCCTAAGCATCAATGCCTCGCCAACCATTGCAAGGGCTTTCCCGGGCCGCCGCAATCATCAGGAAGTGTTTGCCGATCCGGCTTGAAACCAGCCGCCGCGCAGTATGTTCCACCGTGATGCTAGACGCTGCCGCAGACCTCCCGCTCGACCCTAAGCGCGCCGCCCGTGCCGCGAAATTGCGCTATGTCAACGACAAGCGCCCCGGCATCACCCGCGAACGGGTCGGCGACGAGTGGCGCTTCAAAACCCCCGATGGCAAGCCGGTCGAGGACGAGGAGGAGATCGCCCGCATCAAGAAGCTCGCCATCCCCCCCGCCTATACCGACGTCTGGATCTGCCCCGACCCGCGCGGGCATCTCCAGGCCGTCGGCCGGGATGCCAGGGGCCGCAAGCAATACCGCTACCACCCGCGCTGGCGCGTCGTCCGCGACGAAGCGAAATACGGCAAGATGCTCGTCTTCGGCCGCGTGCTGCCGACGATCCGCGCCCAGGTCAGCAAGGATCTCGGCCTCCCCGGGCTGCAGAAGCGAAAGGTTCTGGCCGCGATCATCACGCTGCTCGAGAAAACCATGATGCGGGTCGGCAACGAGGAATACGCCAAGACCAACAAGAGCTTCGGCCTGACCACCCTGCGCGACCGCCATGCCAAGGTCCAAGGTGGCCATCTCACCTTCGACTTCCGCGGCAAGCACGGCGTCAAGCACCACATCGACTTGGCCGACCGCCGCCTCGCCCGCGTCGTCAAACGCTGCCGCGACATCCCGGGCCAGGACCTGTTCCAGTTCCTCGGCGAGGACGGCGAGCGCCATCACGTCGCCAGCGACGACGTCAACGACTACCTGCAGGAGATCACCGGCGAGGAGATCACCGCCAAGGATTTCCGCACCTGGGCCGCCACCAACCTCGCCGCCGCCGCGCTGACCGAATTCGAGGCCTTCGACAACGCGGCGAAGGCGAAGAAGAACCTGGTGCAGGCCGTCGAACAGGTCGCCAAGAAGCTCGGCAACACCCCGGCCATCTGCCGCAAATGCTACATCCACCCGGCCGTGTTCGAGGGCTATCTGGACGGCAGCCTGCTTGAGGGCCTCAAGGCCCGGGCCGACGACGTGCTCGGTCACGACCCCGGCGGCCTCACCGCCGAGGAGGTTGCCATCACCGCCTACCTGAGCCGCCGCCTTGGCGAGGCGATCGACGATCCGAAGGGCAAGCCGCTCAAGGCTTGACAGCCCGGCCCCGGCCCGCATCGTTCGTCCAAGATTTCAAGGGAGACGGCAATGGCGGACGTTCTTCTCGTGGCCAAGGACGACGGCGTCCTGCGCCTGACGCTGAACCGTCCCGAGCGGCGCAACGCCCTGACCGCCCCACTGCTGGAGCAGCTGAACGAACGCTTCGCCGCCGCCGACTACGACGCCGAAATCCGCGCGGTCTTGCTGGACGGCGTAGGCCCCGGCTTCTGCGCCGGCCAGGACCTTGGCGAGGCGACGCCCGTCCAGGACCTGAGCGACGCGCTCGACCGTCGCTACAACCCGTTGATCCGCTCCATCCGCCGTCTTTCCAAGCCGGTCGTCTGCGCCGTCCACGGCGCAGCGGCCGGGGCGGGCGCCAATCTCGCCTTCGCCTGCGACATCGTCCTCGCCGGCCACGGCGCAAGGTTCCTGCAGGCGTTCGTTCACATCGGCCTCATCCCGGACCTCGGCGGCACCTGGCTGCTCCCCCGCCTCGCCGGCGACGCGAGGGCGCGCGCGATGGCCATGCTCGGCGAGCCGGTCGACGCCGGGCAGGCCGAAGCCTGGGGCCTGATCTGGCGCGCAGTTCCGGACGACGCCCTGGCCGACGAGGCCGCCCAGCTCGCGCGCCGCCTGGCCACCCTCCCGACCCAATCGATCCGCCTCATGAAGCAGGCCTTCGCCGCGTCCGCCGCCCACACGCTCGATCAGCAGCTCGACCTCGAGCGGGACCTGCAATCGGAGGCAGGCCGGACCCCGGACTTCCGCGAGGGCGTCGACGCCTTTCGAACCAAGCGCAAGCCGCGCTTCACCGGCCTGCCGGCCTGATACCGGACAACCTCGCCCAGGCGTGCGCCGAGGCGATGTAACCGGCCACTCGCGCTCGGCCAGGCAGCGCTGGTTCGCGGAACCGTCCTCCTCTACGCCTCCGCCAGCGCCGCCTTGAGCGCCTTGCGCGCGGCATTCAGCGCTTGCCGCTGCCCACGCTCAAGCCCCGGCGCAGCGCCGAGCAGCGTCCGCATGTGCCGATGCATCCGCGCCACCTCGTCGAGGTGCCGCTCAACCGGCATCCGATGCGTGACACTGCTCCCATGCCGCCGATGGACGTTCAGCGGCCGGGCCACGTAGGCCACCGTCCCGCCCCCTGCCAGCAATTCCGCATACGCCCGCCAATCCCCCGCTATGTCGAACGTGTCGAGCGCCCCGGCGCAGCGGTCCAGCGCCTCAAGCAGCGCCGAGGTGCGGAACAGCACCCCGCTCGCGTTCAGGATCAGGTTCCGCTTGGCCAG
Source organism: Acetobacteraceae bacterium (assembly GCA_965260935.1). Classification (GTDB taxonomy): domain Bacteria; phylum Pseudomonadota; class Alphaproteobacteria; order Acetobacterales; family Acetobacteraceae; genus JBBROS01. Next base: position 1,482,942 of record OZ253374.1, on the reverse strand, counting down.
GCAATCCCGCAGCACGTCGCCCGCCTCGAACACGCCGTCCGCCGCCAGCAACCCCGCGCCGCTCTCGGCATAATAGGCCTGATGGTCCGGCCATAGCGACTGCCCTTCCGCGTCGATCGCCCGGCTGTCGGTGAAGGCCATCACCGCGTCGGGCGCGCCCTGCAACGCGCCCGACAACGCCGAAAGAAAGCCGGGCTCCGCCATGTCGTCCGCCTCGGCGATCCATAGCCACTCGGTCCGCGCCATCGCCGCCGCCCGCCGCCATTGCCGGAACACCGAGCCGCTGTTCCGCTCCGACCCGACCCAGCGCACCCGCCGCCCCGCCGCTTCCGCCGCCTGCCGCACAACCGCTTCGCTGTCGTCCGTCGACGCGTCGTCCAGCACGATGACCTCGGCCACGGGATGCGCCTGCGCGAAGATCGAGGCCAGCCGGCCCGGCAGGTAGCACGCGTAGTTGTAGTTCGGCACGATCGCCGTCACGTCCGCAAGCGCGGGATGGGCCAGTTGCAGCAGCCGCCCCACGTAGCGGTCGAAGTCGAACAGCGCCCGCGCATGGGTCGCCATCGCCTCCCGTGCCGCCGGGCGGGCCCGCGCCGTGAGCAGCCTGGCCTGCCGGACCATCGCCGGCACGTCGCCGAGCGGCACGGCCACGCCCCCTTGGCAATCGCGGATCAGATCCGGCGCACCGCCGCTCTCCTCGAAGGCCACGGTGGGCACGCCGGCCGACATCGCCTCCAGCACCACCGTCGGCATCGGGTCCTCGCGCGAGGTCAGCAGATGCACCGGTATTATGCATCACCCGCCACCACGGCGGCGTGTCACCCGTTCCGCTCGCGGCCTACGGTTCGCGCATCAGTCCGGCCCGATTGGGCGGAGGGTGGGGCGTGAGGGACGGAAGCGACGTGAGGGAGCGTTCTTATCCTCAAGGGCATAAGGTTAAGCTTCTATCCATTGTTTTTACAATTGCATGGATGATCGCGTGCCCAGCTTGGGCAAACGCATCTGTGTTGTCACTTGGCAAAGAGTCCGTCGAATTCGGATTCAGTTACCAGAACCTGGATTTCAGTGTTGCCCCACTCAAGTGCGCTGATGTCGAAGTCGCATCCACGAAGATTTTCAGAGCTGCACGCTCTGCGGACGTTATAAACAAAAGCAGTCTGTCCTATGATTGGACCAACCACGTTCTGATAAGTGATGCATCCAACAACCTTAAATCCGATTCGGATGGGCAAACTAAGCTCATGGCGTCTGAAACGCTCAGCAAAATCCGCTCCAAATGCATCTGCTCGATAAGGAAATTCCTTATCGATTTGCTCAGCCCTAACTTGTCTGATGTTTGCAACGGACGTTGTTGCATTTACAGAAAGAGACTTAACCTCATCTGGAAAAATCAAGCCGTTGAACGACGGATAACCATGCTGGACGGCATTTTTACAGACAATCTCTTCCTCGACTTCGATGTCTTGATCGGCTCCTGCAATTCGCAAAACGGCAGATGGGAAAACATGTTCCGCTGGGGAATGACCAATATTTTTTACAGTGATGTTTGCAGAAAAGAATATGCCTCCCAATACAAAGTCAATACGAGAGTCATTTATTGCAATCGTTTGCAGCCATGCTCGATTCGAGCTGATAAGAGACTGCCGGGCAATCTCAGCTTGAGCCTGTCCAGCTTCAACCGCTCTGTAGGCGTATATCGCGCTGAGACCCGCTCCGACAGCGACCACAGCGGACAGGACAGTGGTGGCGAGCCAATACCGCCCCTCGCGGCGGCGATGCTTTTCTTCCTGGGGGTGCCAGCCTTTTTCGTAAGCTGGTTCAGAGGACCGACTTGGCTGTTTCCTGTAAGTTGGATCAGCACTGTTGTAGGGGCCATTGGGCTTATTTTGTGGGTATTCCCCATTCCTAGTTAGAGAAAATGCCAAACTTATAAGCGAGAGCCAACGGATAATCGGTATTCTCCTTCTTACAAACTTGTCAACTCGCTTCAAGACTTAAACTTTTGCACCCGACCGCCTCCAAGCACTGCAAGAAGAACACGGCAGTGAACCTGCCTCGCGCGATCTTGTTGCGCATGTTTACCGGGGTGTCATGCACGCCGAGCGCAGCAAGCCGCTCCGATAATCCGTCATAACTAACCCCCCGTCGCACCATCTCGGTTCGTATCATGCGCTTCGCGTGGTCTGCCCATTCATCCTCGCTCCTGATGGCCTCCGCTTGCATGGCCGTATCCTCCAAAAGATGCGAACGCCACCATAAGCGTTACTTTTGCCGTTGACAACGATGTGGATATGTCAGCATATGCGTTACGCAAGTAACGCAGGCGATGGCATATGTCCCAGCACTTCCTCCTTTCCAGCAAGGCCCGCTCGCTTTCCCTGGCGTCGGTGTTCCGCATGACGAACGACAAGGCCGAGGCGCTGTTCGCCGGGCTGCGCTGGCCCGAGACGGACGGCAAGGCGGTGTGCCCGCACTGCGGCTGCCCGACCTGCTACGAGGCCCGCCGGCCCTCGGGCGCGTTGCGCTTCCGCTGCAAGGCGTGCCGCAAGGATTTCAGCCTCACCAGCGGCACCCTGTTCGCCTTCCACAAGCTGCCGCTGCAAACCTACCTTGCCGCCATCGTGATCTTCTGCAACGAGGTCAAGGGCAAGTCGGCGCTGGCGCTCTCCCGCGACCTCGACGTGCAATACAAGACGGCCTGGGTGCTGGCGCACAAGCTCCGCGAGGCGATGGCGACCGAAGTGAAGGGCTACCAGCTCGGCGGCGAGGGCAAGACGGTGGAGGTGGATGGGGCCTACTTCGGCGGCTACGTGAAGCCCGCCAACCACAAGGAGAACCGCCGGGACCGCCGCTTGGCGAAGAACCAGAACGGCAAGCGGCAGTGCGTCGTGGTGATCCGCGAGCGGGACGGCTTCGTGATGCCGTCCGCCTTCCCCACGGAAGGATCGGCCTTGGCCTACATCCGCAACCACGTCGCCGCCGGCACGGAGGTCCACGCCGACGAGGCGAATAGCTGGAACGACCTCCACGGGCATTACGTCGTGAAGCGCATCAACCACCAGCTCGCCTACAGCGACGGCATCGCCTGCACCAACGGGGCGGAAAGCTTCTTCTCCCGCCTGCGCCGGGCGGAGCGGGGCCACCACCACCACATCTCGGGCGTCTACCTGGCCCGCTACGCCCAGGAGAGCGCGTTCAAGGAGAGCCACCGCCGGATGGACAACGGCGGGCAGGTGCGCCGCGTCGTCGGGCTGGCGCTGGCGGCGCGGCCCTCGGTGGACTTCTGCGGGTATTGGCAGCGGAGCGCCGCTTAGCCGCGATCAACGTAATGTGGCTTGACAAGCGTTCGACGTTGACGAAATGTCAACTCTTAGACGGGTATTTTAGTCGCAATGGATTTAAGATGGTTAACCGATCAATGCCGAAGGAAACAGCTATCCTTCGGAAATTAATGAGTAATCCTGCAAAGAGACTGCGCTTCACTGATCATGCAAGAAAGGAGATGCAATCGGACGATATTATTGAAGCCGACACACGGAATGTGTTGGCAAAAGGGTTGGTGACTTGGGTTGAAACTAAGAAAGATGTGTTATGGCATGTTGAAGGATCAGATGTTGACAATCGGTCAATCCGGCTAGTCGTAGCTGTCGATCAAACCGAGGCAGTCATCAAGATCGTTACAGCTATGACGCTTTAAGAACGAAAAGATAGGAGATTACGATGCCCGTTCAAACCAGAGAGGTGCTCGCTGAGTGCGATGTGTCTGATATGATAGGACTGCGTAGCATCGTACATGGCGCAGCAATACGAATTGTGGACGCTGATGGCGAGGGCGCAATTGAAGTGCCTGACGTTGAGACCGCATCCGCATCTGTAGCTATGGCTCGGTGCCTAATGCCTATACGCCTCCAAGCGCGAGAAATACGCGCAATACGGAGGATCGTCGGCATGACTGCCACTGACCTCGCTTCGGCAATGGAGTCAAATCCAGAAACTGTAAGCCGATGGGAAAATGACAAGCAGTCCATGGGAGGCTATGCGGAAAAAATATTCCGCCTAGTCATCTGTGAGCGTCTGAAAGAACGTGCTCCTGGCGTGGATTACACGGATGGTGCAATTGCCAATCTAAGAGTACTCGATCCCTGGAGATGCAATCCAGCCTACGAAGTGCCGTATATCAATCTCGAAAGAGTGAGAGTGCGGTCAGAGCATAAACATACAATCTCTGCCTGGTCCGCTGATCTGCCAAAGGCAGCATAACGTCTCAGCAGACTTGGGCCTCTCTTTGCCCAAGTCTGTATAACGTAATATCATTAGTTCAATCGGCGAGACACCACCGCACCCCCACCCCCTTCCCCTCGCCGCTCACGACACTTCCCCGCTCCCGCATCCCTCGCAAGCTGGCCCCCACCCGGTTGCGCATCGTCTGGCACAGTGCCCGGTCAGCAAGGTTCAGCCCCCGCGCCGTCATCACCCGCTGGGTGATCTCCCGGTGGCTGACCGGCTCGCCCGCCTCCCGCAGGATGGACAGGATCAGCCGCGCGCTATCGCCCCGGCTGGCCTCGTGCCGGCGCGGCAGCGGGCGCACCCGGAACTGCGGCGCGTGGAACGCGGGGTCGAACAGCTTCAGCGTCGCGTCCACCGCGTCGATGTCGAGGATGAGCTGGCGCACCTTGGCTTGGCTGGCGTCGAGGGCGTCGGCGATCTCCTGGCGCTTGCGCAAGAGGCCGTGGTAGACGGGGTTGCTCGTGTCCATGCCGGCATTTTACGGCGCGGGCCGGGCTGGCTCTACGTCCGCATGGTGGCGGGTGATACATAATACCGAGATGCACGTCGGCCGCCGCCAGCCAATCCGCCCCGTCGTCGCTGAACGGGACGTGGTGGAACGTCCCCGTCGCCGCCGCGACCGCCATCTCCGCCCCGAGATAGGCATGCACGGTCATGTCGATGTCGCCGACCCAGAGGAAATGCGCTTTTGGGCTCTGCCGGTGCGCGAGCCGCCAGGCTTGCAGGAACAAGTCGAACCCCTTGCGCAGATCCGCATAGCCGATGCCGATGGCCAGCATCCCATCCTCGGCCACCCGCAGCCGCGCCCGCCGCCCCTGCCGCTCGCTCACCTGCACGTCCTTGTAAAGCCCCTGCAGCAGCACCGCCGACCGCCCCGGGGCCAATGGGGCCAGCTCGGCGAACCGGTCCCGCACATGGGCCGCGCCGAACACCACCTCCCGCGCCGCCGCCGCCCCCTCGCAAGCCACGTCCACGAGCGACCGCTCCCGCAGCAGCCGCGGCAGCTCGTGCACCAGCAGCGTCGAGCCGATGCCGGCCAGCTTCAACGGCACGATCGCCCAGGCCGAAGCGCTCGTGTTCACCAGCGCCGTCGTGAACCCTTCCGCCGCCAACGCGGCCGCCTGCTGGCAGAAATCCTGCCCGGCCTGCAGCACGGTCGTCGGCGCAACGGCCTGATATTGCGGCAGCAGCGCCCCATCGCGCAGCAGCAGGAAACGGACCTCGACGCCGCACCCCTCAAGCAGCCGGCGTCCGATGTTCAGCAGCAGCAACTGCGCCCCGGCCGGGAACGCGTCATGACCGACCAGCAGCGCCTTCGAGCGGACCGGCGCCGGCTCCGGCGTCTTCGCCACGATCCCGGCAGCCGCCCGGGAGGTCGCATTCAGGAACGCGCCGCCGAAATGCTGGTCCGGCTCCAGGTACGCCCCCTCCCCCCACTCGTTCCAGGCATTGATGCAGACGACCGCCTCCCCTCCGACCCGCTGCTCCTGCGCCGCCGCGATCAGCCGCTCCAGCCAGGCCTGGTAGGCCGCGGGCGTCGCCCCGTGCAGCGCCATCCCGGCCCCCTGCCGCCGCGGGTCGTTGTCCCAGCTCGGCAGCGCCGTGCGGATCAGCGGATAAGGCGTGGGCGCGAGGTCGGTCGCGTTGGCGATGTCGTTGTAGTCGAACACGTGCAGCGTCGCCGCCGGGTCGAGCATCTTCAGCTTCGGATTGATCAGCTCGCACGTGCTGACCAGCTTGTGCGGCGGGAACTCCACTGCCGCATCCATGTCGAACAGCCGCGGATCGCGGTCGTCGAAGCTCTGCGCCATGATGAACATCGGGTCCTCGCCCGCCGCCTGGAACAGCGCCCGGCACCGCGCAACCAAGCCTTTCGGGATCAGCCCCGCCCGGTAGACCATCAGCACCGGACGCCCCTGCAACCGGATATACCGCGGATCGGCGAAATGACGCAGGAACGTCGCCACCAGCCCCGGCTCGTCCGCCGGACGGTAGTCCTGCGACAGCAGTACCTCATGCTCGGACCCGTCCCACCGCCGCGTCCAGTTCTCGTTGGCCCACATCAGGCAGAACGGCAGGTCGATCGAGCGGTCGGCCAGCAGGGCCTCGAGCGGCCCTTCCAGCAAGCGTCGCCCGTTGAAGCTGTACATGTAGAACACGAACCCATGGATGCCGCCCGCCCGCGCCATCTCCGCCTGCCGCCGCAGCACCTCGACGTTGTCCAGCCGGTAGTGTCCCAGATCCCGCGGCGTCCGCGGCTGGTAGTGCCCGGCGAACCGAGGCAGCGCCCGCCCCACGTTCGTCCACTCGGTAAAGCCCTTGCCCCACCAGGCGTCGTTCTCCGGCACGGGATGGTATTGCGGGAGGTAGAACGCCAGCAGCATCGCCTGCCGGGCCGCATGGTCCGGCAGCGGCAGCACCTCCTCGAACAGCGGACCCGGCTTGCTGTTCCGCTTCACCTCGGCCGGAATATCCGTCTCATGCTCCGGCCGCGCCGCATAAACCCCCTGCAGATGACGGTTCGCGCGGTAGTGCAACACCGGAATCGCGCCGGGCAGGTGCCGCAGATAGCGTTCGCGGTAGAAGATCGGGTCGAATTCGGCCGAAGGCCGCCGGTTTTCCGCAGCACCCTGAACCAGGTAATGCTCGAACGGGTCCATCCCCGCCGCGCGCACGTCCGGCCCGGATTCCAGGTAGTATTCAGAATCAAACTCGGCGAACGGGCTGACCGAGCCGCTCGTCCGGTTCTGCAGGAAATGCGCGAGGCACAGCACGCCCTCAGGCACCTGATACCGGGTCCGGTACCAAGCCGGGTCGAAATGCGCGATCGGCGGGCGCCCCTCCGCTTCGCCGTATTCGATGTAATGCAGCAGCGGGTCGAGCCCGCTGTCGCGCACGTCCTTGTTTTGCGCGATATACCAGGCCGGCTCGAAATACGCGTTCGGCCAGCGGTTCTCGCGCCAGCCATAGCGGTGGAAATGGCTGATCGGGTCCGCGCCCGGGCGGGCCAGGTCAGGATTGCGCTCGAGGAACCATTGCCCGTCGAACAACCCCGAACGCTGGATGGTATGCAGCTCCGCCAGCTCAGCCTGAGACCCTGGCGCCGATGGCTCGCGCTTTTCAATCACCCGACGTATCCTAAGCAACCCGTGTCGAAATAATCGCAAACGAGGCTTATTCGCGTCAACTATTCCGTAACTAAAACCCTTTAGAGATTTGTTGCAGGGCATTATCGAAACATGAACAACCAGGCAAAGAACCGAACCACGCAATCACGCCAATGTCCCATTACGGTATGAAGCGTCGCAAAATGTTCATCGGCGCTGATATGCCATGATGCTGTCGCTCTACGTCATGGCCGGAAGCGCCCTGGGCGGACTGGGCCGATACTGGCTCGCCATCATCGTCGACCGGGCCGCCAGCCTCGCGTTCCCCTGGGGCACGCTGCTGGTCAACGTTCTCGGCAGCATGGTCATCGGCTTGGCCGGCAGCGCCACCGACGCGCGCCTGCATGCGGATTTCCGCGCCTTCCTCATGGTGGGCGTCTGCGGCGGCTTCACCACCTTCTCCTCGTTCAGCCTGCAAACCTTGGAACAGCTTCAGTACGGCCGGATCGAGGCCGCCCTCGCCTATGTCGGCCTTTCCGTCCTCGCCTGCCTGCTCGCAACGTGGGCCGGCTATCATCTGGGCAAGCTGGAATGGCGATGACCCGCGCCGTCTCGCTGCTCGTCGCCCTGCTCGCCGCCGGCTGCAGCCCGGCCTACCTGCTGAACGCCCTCACCCCAAGCCGAGGCGTCGGGCGCACGGCTGATGTCCGCTACGCCCCGGGGCCCCGCCATACGCTCGACATCTACCGGCCTGCGCGCGCGGATCATCCGCTGCCGCTCATCGTCTTCATCTATGGCGGCAACTGGCAAAGCGGCGACAAGGATGAGTATGAGTTCGTAGCCCTCCCGCTCGCGTCCCGCGGCGCCGTCGTCGTCATACCCGATTACCGCCTGGCCCCCGCCGTGCAATTCCCGGCCTTCCTGCAGGACAATGCCGAAGCCGTTGCCTGGGCCATGCGCCACGCCGCCGAACTTGGCGCAGACCCGCGCTCCGTCTTCCTCATGGGCCACTCGGCAGGCGCATACAACGCCGCGATGCTGGCCCTCAACCCGCACTGGCTCGCCGCAGCCGGCGTCAGCCGCGACGCTCTTGCCGGCATGATCGGCCTCGCCGGTCCCTACGATTTCCTGCCCATCACCCAGCCCGACCTCATCCCCATCTTCGCCCCTGTCGACGATGGCCCGCTAAGCCAGCCGATCACCTTCGCTGACGGCGCGAACCCGCCTCTGCTGCTGCGAGCCGGAACCGCCGACACGGTGGTCCGTCCAGCCAACACAGAGAGCCTGGCCCGCCGCATCGCCGGGCGCGGCGGCCCGGTTGACAGCAAGCTCTATGGAGGAGTCGGCCATGTCGGCCTCATCACGGCGATGGCGCCGCTGTTTCAAAGCCGGGCGCCGGTGCTGGATGATGTCTGGTCGTTCGTGAAACGCCATTTGCACGGCGGCCAGGCAACGCTGTTCATCACGGGGGCGGCAGCCGAATGAGCCGCGAATACCCAGACCGCCCCCTGGTCGGCATCGGCGTCGTGCTGCTGAAGCCCGGCGCAGTCCTCCTTGTCCGCCGCGGCAAACCGCCGTCGATCGGGTCATGGTCGCTCCCGGGAGGCGCGCAGGAGCTAGGCGAAACGGCGGAGCAAGCGGCCCGGCGCGAACTGCTGGAAGAAACCGGCCTGACAGCAGGCCCGCTCACCCTGGCAGCGAACGTGGACAGCATCCACCACGACGCAGCGGGCCGTGTGCAATACCATTACACGATCCTGGATTTCGCCGGACCATGGACCGGCGGCGCGCCCCGTTTCGGCGGCGACGTGACCGATGCCGTCTTTGCCCCGCTCGACGGGTTGGCGGCATTCAACCTGTGGCATGAGGCCCACCGGGTCATAGCAACCGCGCGGCGTCTGATCAGCTTCGACGGCGTCGGGACTGCGACGCCCGGCCAAAGTTGAGCGACAGCGCAAGTCCGGCGCAAACAACTCCGGCGCTGGCCGGCAACAACCACAATGGGCGCAGCAGGACGGGCGTCTCAACCCAATTCCAGAGCCAATGCCCGCTATGAGCCTGCACCCATTTCAACGCCGAAGCATCTGCCATTAGCAATCCTTGCCCCAGAGTCAACCCAAACGGGGTGATGGAAGCAATGCCGATTGCCACGACCAGGAAAGCCGCGGCCAGAACCGCGAAGATGCGTGCCGCCATCACATGAACAGCTTCTCGTTGCCAAGGCCAGAATACAGCGACGCGACAAATTCGCCATACCCATTGTAAATCCGCGTCGGCACCCGCTCGCCCGTGCCAAGAAGCCGCTCCGTAGCCTGGCTCCACCGAGGATGCGGCACGTCGGGGTTCACGTTGGCCCAGAACCCATACTCGCTCGGCTGCAAGCTCTCCCAGAACGTCGAGGGCCGCTTGTCGGTAAACGTGACCGACACGATCGACTTGATCGACTTGAAGCCATACTTCCAGGGCAGCACCAGCCGGATCGGCGCGCCATCCTGCTTCGGCACCGGCTTGCCGTACATGCCAGTCACCATGAAGGCGAGGTCGGTATTCGCCTCGGCCATGGTGCAGCCCTCGACATAGGGCCAGTCAAACGCGCCCAAGCGAAGCCCGGGCATCACCTTCGGGTCCGTCAGCGTAACGAACTGGACATATTTCGCAGCCGATGTCGGCTCGCACATTTTCACCAGGTCACTGAGCGGAAAGCCGGTCCACGGCACCGTCATCGCCCAGCCCTCGACGCAACGATGCCGGTACACCCGTTCCTGAAGCTGCACCGTCTTCATCAAATCGTCGAGGTCAATGGTCTTCGGCGTCTTCACCAAGCCGTCGACCTTGATCGCCCACGGCGAGACCGGCAGACGCTGGGCGGCCCGCCAGATGCTCTTGTCCGTGCCGAACTCATAGAAATTGTTATACGTGGTCGCGTCCCGCTCGGCGGTGATCGCGCGCTGAACGGTGTAACGCGGGTCAACCGGCGCGCTCTCAGCGGCGGCAGACGCCAGCTTCGGCGCGAAAATCGCCGCCCCGGCCGCGGCCAACGCGCTCCGCCGCCCGAGCACCAAACGCTCAGGCGTCGCCTCCCGCTCCGGAATCTCCCACCCTTGACGCTTGATGATCCGCATGACCGCTTCTCCGTCGTCCTGATACGTCAACTCCGTATCTAGGATGCCGCCGGCAAATTCCATAACCGGACAGCAAACCATTCTCCCGACAGCACCCGATCAACTCATCGTCTGCGTCTGCCCGCCCATCGTCTGCGTCATGCCCATGGACGTTTGCGCCTGACCCGCCGGCGGCGTCGCACGGAGCGGGCGCCAATCGCGGAAGAACATCGTCCCCATCGTCGCCCCGACCGCGGCCAGATCGGTCTGCAGCCGGTCAAGGAATGCGTGCAGCCCATTCCGCAACCGGAGATACGAGAAATCATCCAGCATCGCCCGAACTTCGTCGAGCTGCGAAAGCACCGGCGCCGTGTCTCGCAGCCCGTAGCGGCTCCGCAGCAAGTTCAGGTGCAAGTCCATCTCGCTCACCGACAGGGCAACGCTGCGCGCGAACGCCTTGTCGCTCAGCAGGAACGCGACCACGTCGGCCGCCTGGAACCCCGCTTCCGAAACCCGGCGGAACGCGTGATACCCGGCCGCCGCCCGCAGCACCGCGTTCCACTGCGTCATTTCGGCGACCCGGCGCTCCTCCGCCGATCCCCGCAGCAGCAGGTGGTATTTGATGTCCAGCAGCCGGGTCGTCTGGTCCGCCCGCTCGATCAGCCGCCCAAGCTCGTAGAAATGCCACCCCTGGTCGCGGAAGAACGTTCCCTCGGTGATGCCGGTGTGCGCCTGCACTCCTTCCTTGATCTGCCGGCACAGCCGGGACAGCGCGTCGCCATCCAGCCTGGCCGGGTCGATCGTCATCACGTCGCGGTGGAACACGTTGATCTGCATCCACATCTCGGTGCTGATCAGCGGCCGCAACCTCCTGGCGTTCGTCCGCGCCGCCTCCATCGCGTAGGGGATGCTGGTCGGGTTTTCGTGGTCGAGCAGGTAGAACCGCTTGATGCTGCCCGCGTCCTGCGCCTGGCCCCGCGCCAGGAGCCCCTCGCTGTCGGCGTTGATCGCGACCAGCGCCGCCCAGGACTCCGCCTCGCGTCCGGGGCTCTCGAACGTTTGCGTCACGTCGATCAGCCGGGCCAGGTTCTCCACCCGCTCCAGGTAGCGCGCCATCCAGAACAGTCCCTCGGCGTCCCGGGTCAGCAGCGCGTTGCTGTGCAGCGTCATGCCGCCATCACCCAGGTGTCCTTCGACCCGCCGCCCTGCGAGGAATTGACGATCAGGCTGCCCTCCCGCAACGCAACCCGGGTGAGGCCGCCAGGCAACACCCAAGTGTCCCGCCCGGTGACCGCGAACGGGCGCAGATCAAGGTGGCGCGGCCGAAGCCCGGCTTCGGTCAGCGTCGGCGCCACCGAAAGCCCGATCATCGGCTGGCTGATCCAATTCCCCGGCGTCGCGATCAAAGCGGCACGCGCCGTCTCCAGCTCGGCCTGGCTGGCCCGAGGCCCCACCGTGATCCCGTAGCCGCCGCTCTCGCCCACAGGCTTGACCACCATCTCGTGCAGGTGCGCCAGCGTGTAGTCGAGCCCCGGTTTCTCCCCGCATATATGCGTCTCGACGTTCGGCAGGATCGCGTCCTCCTGCAGGTAATAGCGGATGATGCGCGGCATGTAGGCATAGATCGCCTTGTCGTCCGCCACCCCCGTGCCAACCGCGTTGGCCAGCGTCACGTTCCCCCGCCGGCACGCGTTCATCAGCCCGGCCACGCCCAACATGCTGTCGGGGCGGAACACGCTCGGATCGAGGAAACTGTCCTCGATCCGGCGATAGATCGTGTGCACCCGGCGCAACCCGCCCGTGGTGCGCATCCAAACCCGGTCGTCCTCGACAGTCAGGTCAGCCCCTTCCACCAGCGGCACGCCCATTTCGCGCGCCAGGAACACGTGCTCGAAATACGCCGAATTGTAGATCCCCGGCGAGAGCAGCACGACTTGCGGGTCTCTCACCCCCTCCGGCGCAATGTCGTCCATCGCCTGCCGTAACCGCCGGCCATAGTCGTCGACGGGCCGCAGGTTCATCCCCATGACCATGTCGGGGAACGCCCGCAGCATCAAATGCCGATTCTCCACCACGTACGACACGCCGGACGGCGTGCGCGCATTGTCCTCCAGCACGCAAAAACTGCCCGCCTGGTCCCGCACCAGGTCGATCCCGCAAATATGCACGTAGGTGCCGAAGCGGACCGGGAACCCCTCCATCTCCGGCCGGTAGTTCGCATTCCGGTAAATAAGCGCGCCGGGCACGACGCCGTCGCGGACGATATGCCGGGCATTGTAGATGTCGCCCAGAAACAGGTTAAGCGCCCGCACCCTCTGCTCGACACCGCGCTCCAGCACCGCCCATTCGCGGGCGGAGATGATCCGAGGGATGCAGTCGAACGGCAAAATGCGGTCGATCGCGCTGGCTTCCGAATAAACGGTGAACGTGACGCCAAGGTTTATCAGTTCCCCCTCGGCCGCGCGGGCGCGCTGCCGCAATCCCTCGATGCCGATCGCCGCGATCCGCGACCTTACATGGTCCGCGACGCCGTTGTCGCCCGGCCGGCATTCCAACTCGCAGTAGAAAGGGTTGGCGTCGTAGGTGGCAAAAGGGTCAGGGTGCGTGAAATCCATGCCGAACCGCTTGTTCGCTGAGCAAGCTCAATCATTGTCAGCTTTCCAATCGCTATCTAGCAGATTTTTTGCGAAATTGTCAGGCAAAGCCCGGCCGCTGTTTGTAACCCGCGCTGCCGACCCATTTTTCTGTTGCACCACCGAATAATACGAGGTTTACCTCCCTCGCCGCATCAAGACTTGCCGATCCCTCTGAAAGGGTTTTCCATGCGTTTGCTGCTTACCAGCCTGGTTGCCGCCGGACTTATGACAAGCCCGCTTTCAGCGGCCGAATGCCTGCGATCGAACGATGTCACGGCGCTCGACATCACTGGGTTGAAGACCCAGCTCATGGTCACGGCCCTGACCTGCAAGGCCAACAATCGCTACAACGCGTTCATCCACAAGTATCAGCCCGAACTGCAACGTGAGGACAAATCCCTCAGCGCCTACTTCACCCGGTCGTTCGGCCGTTCGGCAGTCAAACAGAAAGACGATTACATTACCCGCCTGGCCAACTCGCAATCGCAGCTTGGCTTGAAGCACGGCACGCTCTTCTGCGACCGCAACCTCTACACCTTCGACGAGGTGATGGCGCTGCGCAATAAATCCGAGTTGTCGGAATACGCGGCGGGCAGGACGGTGGCGCAACCGATCAGCGCGTTGACCTGCGGGCCGGATATCCCGTCCGAGAAGCCAGCGAGGAAGATCAAGGAAACGAAGCATCGCCGCCGCTCGTAACTGTAAAAGGCCGGGCGTGACTGGACTGCCGTCGCCCTGACTGGAAAAGCCGGTGCGTCGATTGCCAGTCCACACCAAGCGAGACCGCTACCGCCGTTCCACGGTCAAGGCGACAGCGATCTACCCCGGCCGCTTCGTCAGTGCAGGATGATCTCCACGCGGCGGTTCTGAGGCTCGCGCACGTTGGCCCCGGTCGGCACCAGCAGATGCGTCTCGCCGTAGGCCTGCGTCGAGATCGACGCCCGGGGAACGCCGAGCCTCACCAACTCCCCCGCAACCGTCTCTGCCCGCCGTTGCGAGAGCGCCTGGTTATACGTCTTTGTCCCGGACGTGTCGGTGTAGCCCGACACGTCGATCCGCGTCACCTGCACCCGGGTCGTCGCCGCCGCGGCTTCCGAAAGGATCTGCCGCGCGCGGTCCGTCAAGTCCGAATGGTCCCAATCAAAGAAAACCTGGTAAGTCCGAGCGACCTGGGATTGCGGCGCAGGCGCAGGCGCGGCGGCCTCGACCGGCGGCGGAGCCACGTTGAATGCGTAGCGAAGCCCCAGCATCAGGCTATGATTGTAGTCGTTCGTCACTTTCAATTGACGCGAGAACGCCCCGACGTTCGTGCCGGTGATCGTCTCCGTATAGTTGCGATCGCCGGACAGCGCAAAATACCGGTACTCCGCGGTGAGCGACAACCCAACCACCGGCGGCACCGGGAACGAGAGCCCGGCAATCGCCTGGTAAGCGAAGCTGCCATCGACACCGCTCGTGAACACGCTGGCGGCAGGCCCCCCCGCAAGCCCCCCTGTCGGCGCAAGCACGCTCAGCGCACCCGTCGTCCGCCGCTGCTGGTCAACCCACGAATACCCGGCGCCGCCGCCGATATAAGGGAACACGTACGGGCTGCCGACATCGAGGTCGAACATGAGATTGACCATCGAGCCATACTTCTGCTCACGCCCGCCGTCCGACGTCGCATTCCCGAACGCTGTATTCCCGGACGAGGATTTGCTGATCCGGTTATACCGGTAGTCACCCTCAAGCTCGATCCGCAGCCCGTTGCCGAATCCGTAGCCAACGCTGGCAACGCCGGTCACGCCCGTATCGCGCGCCGAGCTGCCGGAAAGCGGAATCCTGGGTTGCCCGCTGTAAGTGACCGAGTCGTTGCGCTGCTGTTGCATGAAGTTCGCGCCGCCGCCCGCGCCGATGTAAACCCCCGAGACCGGTTGCGCGAAGGCTTTGCCAGGCGCCGCTGCCATCGCGCTCAGCACCGTCGCCCCCAGCAGAAGCCTTAAACCCATCTCAATCTCCTAAGCATCATTCGGCGGAACGTGCTGGCACGCGGCCGGTAAAATGATGCGTCCTCAAAGGTTTCTAAGCAGGCTCGCGTGGCATAAGCCGCTCAAGCCTGCTTAGCCGCCGCGCGGGAAAGGGCGTCGGCATCGTGGTCACGTCTCATTGCATTGGAACTTTGCCTTTTCGCGGCATAGATTCCAAGCGGAAAGGCCGGCCCAAACTCCGGACCGGCCTCCATTCCGCCTTGCCCGGCCGATGCAACTCCGGCCGGATACGGCAACGAAGCGCCCTACTGCAGGACGATTTCGACGCGGCGGTTCTGCGGCTCGCGAACGCCGTTGCCCGTCTGCACCAGCGGGTTGGTCTCGCCGAAGCCTTGCGCCGTGATCGCGTTCCGCGGCACGCCCTGGCGCACCAGCTCGGCGGCCACGTTCTGCGCCCGCCGGACCGACAAGCCCTGGTTGTAGCGAGCCGTGCCCGACGTATCGGTGTAGCCCGAGACCATGATGCGCGTGACTTGCACCCGCGTCGTCGCCTGGGCGGCCTCGGCAATGATCTGCCGCGCACGGTCGGTCAGGTCGGCACGGTCCCAGTCAAAGAACACGAGATACGTGCGGGCCGTCTCCACCCGGGGCGCCGGCGGCGGCGGCGGCGCGACCGGCGGCGGAGCCGCATTGAACGCGTAGCGCACGCCAACCAAAACACTGTGGTTGTAGTCGTCGTAGAAGCTGGCCCGCGCCCGCGTCGCCGTCCCAACCGGGGTCGGCTGGTTGCTCAGGTATTGGTAGTTGTACTTGCGGTTGTCCGCGAGACCCATGAACCGGTACTCGAGGGTGAGCGAGAGGCCGGGAACCGCGTCAACCGGGAAAGCCGCGCCGACGATGGCCTGGTAGGCGAAGTTGCCGTCGCTGTCATTCGACCGAAGCTGCGTGGAATAGCCGGCCGGCTGACCAGGCAGCGGCCCCGTCGCGCCGTAGAACCGCGCGTTGTTGTGCTTGGCTTGCGCGTAGCCGGCGCCGACGCCGATGTATGGATTGACCGGGAACGGCAAAGCGAACCCGCCCAGCAGCGCAGGGTCAATGTCATAGATGACATTGAACATGCCGGCGTACTTGTATTCCTGCCCCCCCGCGTTGGCGAGGACGCCAGGCCCATGCTTCGCCTTGTTGAAATCGTTCTGCCGGTACGAGCCCTCGATCTCGAACCGGAGTCCGTTGCCCAGCCCGTAACCGATGCTGGCGAGGCCGACGAAGCCCCAGTCCATCTGGATGTTCGAGCCTGAGATCGGCGCCGCCGGGTTGCCGGCAAGCTCAGGGAACGTCACGCCCCGTATGTGCTGGTTCTGCATGTAGTTGGCGCCAACGCCGGCGCCGATGTAGAGCCCATCGATGGCCTGGGCCTTGGCTGCCACGGGAGCGACCAAGACGGTCGCCGCCATGAGCGCGCTGCGGAGCTTCATAACTACTTCTCCTCGTTCATGTTCTGCGGTCAACGCAGCCGGGGGTGGTGGCTCGGAACTCGTCCCCCGCCTCTCGGTGCAGACACAATAACCATGACTTACGCAGAGTGCGAGACGCCTAAACAGGTTTCCAACATCGGTGTGGCGACAAAGCAACAATCAGCCGGGCAGAACTGACACACTATCGCGTGAAGCGATGAATACAGTCGGCTAACCAATGATTTTGGCTTCGAACGGCGGCAGCATGTCCGGCGCTTCGAATTCGATTACCCAAATGTCCGGGTCACGCCGGACTTGCCGCCCGATGTAGTCGTCCGCCGCCGCCTGCCCGACCGCCGCCTCCCCGGTGCCCCTGATCCAAGCCGACTCCGCCGCCACGCGCACCTGCGACAGGACCGTCAGCCCCTCCCGGCCCCGCAGCACGACGAGCACCCCGCCGGCATCGGCGTCGCCGCGCCGCAGCACCGCGCCCGGGCGCCCGTCCACGTCGCCCATCCGCAATGCCGCCTGCACCCAGAGCTTCGCCTTGACCCGCTCGTCCGCCAAACCGCGCCCCCTTTCAATGTTGCCGCCCGCTTGCAAATGGGACGTCCTCGAAAACGCTTAAGCAGGCATCCGTAGCCTACGCCACGGATGCCTGCTTAAGCCCGCCGCGCTTGAACGTCGCCCAGTTTGACGCCAAAAGAGGGTAAGCAGGAACAATGAACCATGATTGACGTGAAAGCCATGAGCGCCGCGCAGCGCGCCTACGAGGAGAAGCAAGCCAAGAAGGCGGGCAAGTCGCTCGACGCCTGGCTGGCGCAGAAAAGAAAGCAGCAGGTCCAGGCCAAGCCTGCCCCGGTCGCCGCCGCGCCGAAAAAGCCGGGCTTTTTCTCCCGCCTGATCGAACGCGCCAACAAGCCGCTCTGAAGGCGCGCGATCCCTGATCGTCGCCCATGCCGATTGGAGCATGGACGCGCGCAAGCGCTGGATGGCCGTCGCCCGGCCGCTCGCGGGCATGTGGTCGATTGAAATCTCGCCAGTCGGCGCCGTCGAAACGCTCCTCGCCAGGCTGACGCGTGAAGCCGCGGGAGCGCCGGTGGCGTTCGGCGTCGATTTCCCGCTCGGCCTCCCGCGGGGCTACGCCGCCTTGCAGACGACGGGCGTCGCCGATTTTCCCGCCTTCCTTCGCGCCGCGCTAAGCGCCTGCCACGATTTCTTCGCCGTCGCCGACACGCTCGATCAGGTCACGGTCAACCGCCCCTTCTACCCCCGCCGCGGTCTCAGCGGCATGACCCGGTCCTCCCTTGCCCACGCTCTCGGACTTCCCGACGCCGCCAGCCTCTCCCGCGCCTGCGACCGGGCAACGCCTGATCGCCCAGCCGGCGCGCCCCTGTTCTGGACCCTCGGCGCCAACCAGTCGGGCAAAGCCGCCATCGCCGCATGGCGTGACCTCGTCATTCCGGCGCTCGCCGAACGGCCAGCCCCCCTGCTCTGGCCGTTCGACGGGCCGTTGCTGACCCTGTTGCAGCCAGGCCGGGTGGCGCTGGCCGAAACCTACCCGGCCGACGCCCTCCGCCAGCTCGGCCTTCGCCCCATCGGCAGCAAGCGCCGCCAAGCAGACCGCGCCGCCCTCGTCCCGGGCCTGCGCCAGGTCCTGTCCAAGCTCGGGTGCAGCCCGGCCCCGGCCCTTGCCCGCCTGCTCGACAACGGATTTGGCCCGGACCCGGCCGGAGAGGACCGCATGGACTGCCTGCTCGGCGTCCTGTGCGTCATGCAAGTCGTGATGGGCCGCCAGCCGGACGCCGCGCCGCCCGACCCATGGATCCAGCGATGGGAAGGCTGGGTCCTAGGCCAACGCTGGCAGCCGCACGCCGGCGCGTTTACCAAATCCTAACCAATTTCGCGGATGTTCCCGGCGTCGTCCCAGGCCTGCCGGGTAGACATCGCCTCCCCGCCGCACCTATTAGCCTCCCGCCCAACCTCAAGCAGGAAGTCACATGTCCGTCCAAACCGCGACCGTGGACACCGACGCCATCGTCCCGGTGATCCTATCCGGCGGCTCGGGAACGCGTCTCTGGCCGGTTTCGCGTGAGAGCTTCCCGAAGCAGCTCTGGCCGCTTGTCTCGGAGCGCACCATGCTCCAGGACACCGCCTTGCGGGCCCGCGGCCCCGGTTTCGCCGCGCCGACCGTCGTCTGCAACAACGAACATCGTTTCCTTGTCGCCGACCAGATGCGGGCGGCCGGCATCGACAACCCCTTGATCGTCCTGGAGCCGGTCGGCCGCAACTCCGCTCCGGCCATCACGGCCGCGGCCCTGCTCGCCCCCTCGCCGGACAGCGTCCTTTGGATGATGGCCGCCGACTCCGCGATCGCCGACCCGGACGCGTTGCAGGACGCCCTGGCCCGGGCCGTCAAGGCCGCCCGCGCCGGCCGGATCGTCACTTTCGGAATGCAGCCGCACCGGCCCGAGACCGCCTATGGCTACATCGAAGTCGGTCCCGAGCTGGCCGAAGCGCCCGGCGTCTTCAACCTGTCCCGCTTCGTCGAGAAGCCCAACGCGGCAACCGCCGCCGAACTCGTGGACGGCGGCAAGCACCTCTGGAACTCCGGCATGTTCGTGTTCACCGCGCGGACCCTGCTGCGGGAAATGCAGGAGCACGCCCCCGAAGTGCTCGCCGCCGTCGAGCAAGCGGTCGCCGCCAAGAAACAGGACCTGGACTTCACCAGGCTTGACCCGGCAGCCTTCGCCGCCTGCCCCAACATCAGCCTCGACTACGCCGTAGCCGAGCGCACCAGCCGCGCCGCCGTCGTGCCAACCAGCATCGGCTGGTCCGACGTCGGAAGCTGGGACGCGCTTTGGGAGCGCCTGCCGAAAGACGCGAACGGCAACGCGGCTGTCGGCGACGCCCTGCTGGAAGGCTCGGAGAACTGCTTCGTCCGCAGCGACGGCATCCTGACCGCCGTCGTCGGCTTGCAGGACGCCGTCGTCGTGGTGACGCGGGATGCCGTGCTGGCGATGCACCGGGACCGGGCGCAGGACGTGAAGCGCGTCGTCGACCGCCTGCGCGCCTCCGGGCGTCACGAGGCCGTGGCGCACAACCGCGCCTACCGTCCGTGGGGCTTCTACGAAAGCCTGATTCAGGGCGACCGCTTCCAGGTCAAGCGCATCGTCGTCAACCCCGGCCATAAGCTCAGCCTGCAAAAGCATTTCCACCGCGCCGAGCACTGGGTCGTGGTCAACGGCAGCGCCGTCGTCACCCGCGACAACGACGAGGTGCTGGTGCGGGAGAACGAGAGCATCTACCTGCCCCTGGGCTGTTCGCATCGCCTGTCCAACCCGGGACGCATCCCGCTCACCTTGATCGAGGTGCAATCCGGCAGCTACCTGGGCGAGGACGACATCGTCCGCATGGAGGACACATACGGCCGCGCCTAGCCGCCATTCGGACAGCGCCCCGGCATGCCGCCGGTGAAATAACGCCTCCCCAAGGCTTTCGGAGCGGGCTTGCATGGCACAAGCCACCCAAGCCCGCTTAAACTGGCCCACCGGGTAAGTTTCGTGCTTCGATCCCATGCGTTATCGTCTGGATGCGCCGGAGCATGAAAGCTCCGGGTCGAACGGCCGCTCCAATCCTCGGATCGGCTTGGCTCAGCGATTGAAGCGGATGCCTTGACCATGCCGGACCCTCTCACAGCCTCGGAACGGTCGTGCAGACCTATCTGATCGATGTCCGCTGCCTGCAGGACCCTGGCTACGCCGAGCGCGGCATCGGCCGCCACTCCCTGGCCCTGATCGAGCACGCGCGGGAGCATCTTCCCGACGCCCGCCTGCTCGGCCTCGCCGACGCGCGGCTCCCGGAACTGCCCGCAAGCGCCCGCCGCTTGCTCGACGAGCTGCGAACCACATCCTACACCGGCGCGCTGAACGGCCCGTGCTGCCACGTCCAGCTCTCGCCGATGACGCACGACCCTTTCTTCGTCGTCCGGCTGCTGCACCATCCGGCGATCCCGTCCGCCGCCGTCGTCTACGACTTCATTCCGATCGAAGAGCCCGACCGCTATCTGCCGACGCCCGAGGCGCGCCTCGAATACCATGTCTCTCTCCGCTGGCTCGCCCGTCACCAGCTCTTCCTGCCGATCTCGGCCGCGGCGGCCAGCGGCCTGCGCCGGCTGCTCGGAGCGCCGGACACCCGCACCATCGTCACCGGCGCGCCGCTGGCCCCCGCCTTCGAGGCCGTGCAGCCCGGCACACCCCATCACATCCTGGTCGTCGCCGGCGCAGACCCGCGCAAGAACCCTGAATGCGCCGTCCGCGCCCACGCACGTTCCCGCGCCATGCAGCAAGCCCGCATCCCGTTGGTCATCACCGGCGCCTACGACGCAGGCTGGCTGGACGCGCAGCGCAGCGAAGCGGCGGCGCTCGGAGGCGAGCCCGGCCTGATCCAAACGCCCGGCCACTTGGACGAGCCCGCCCTCCTCCAACTCTACGCCGACGCGCTCTGCGTCGTCGCGCCCTCCCGCGCCGAAGGCTTCTCCCTCCCGGTCATCGAGGCGATGGCCGCCCGGGCGCCGGTGCTCGCCTCCGACATTCCAGCGCACCGCGAACTGCTCGATGACGCGCTCTTCCCGCCCGACGACGACGTGGCCCTGGCCCGGCTGCTCGAACGCGCCCCCGAACCCGCTTGGCGCAGCGCGGCCCTCGCCCGGCAGAAAGGCGTCTGGCCCCGCTTCCGCGCCCGCAGCGTCGCCGGCCGCTTCTGGTCCGGCGTCCGCCGCCTCACGCCGGGCCAGCCGCCGGCAGCGCCGCGGGCACGCCCGAAGGTCGCCCTCCTCACCCCCCTGCCCCCGGACCCGTCCGGCGTCGCCGACTACAGCGCCGTGACCTGCGCCGAGCTTGGCAAGCGGGTCGAGTTGCACGTGCTGACGCCGAGCCGCAACGCGCCCCTGCCGAACGGCGCCGCATCGGTCGGACCGCTCTCCGCCCTGCCAATGTTGTCGAGCCGCTTCGACCGCATCGTCAACGTCCTCGGCAACTCGCACTACCACCTGGACATCCTGCGCCTGATGCTCCGCCACGGTGGCGCGGCGATCCAGCATGACGGGCGGATGATCGATCTCTATGCAGCCCACGTCAGCCTGCCGCAAACGGAGCGGATGGCCGCGGCGGAACTCGGCCGCCCATTGCGGAAAAACGAGATCTGGCACTGGCTCGCCGGCGACACGCCCCCGCCAGTCCTGATCCTGGGCGAGATCGCCGCCGTCGCCGAGCCGCTGCTGCTCCACTCGCGCGCAAGCGTCGCCGAGGTCGGCCGCCGCTACGCCCAAACCGCCGCGCATCTGCCGTTCAGCCTTTACCGGACCTTTCCGGAGGAAGCGCTCGGCAAGGAGGAACGCGCGGACGCGCGAGCCCGGCTCGGCGTCAAACCTGGGCAAACCCTGCTCGCCAGCTTCGGCTACGTGCATCCATCCAAAGCCCCGGCCGATTGCGTCTGGGCGCTCGATCTGCTGCGCGGCTGGGGCATCGACGCCCGCCTCCATTTTGTCGGCGCGCCGATCATGGACCTCGGGCCTTTGCACAAGCTGATCGCTGACCTGGGCTTGGCGCAATACGTCCGCCTGGCCGAAGGCTACATCGACGAGCAGGCGTACCGGGACCATCTGATCGGCGCAGACATCGGCATCCAACTGCGCACGACCGGCGCAGGAAGCGTCTCCGGCGCCCTGGCGGACTGCATCAGCGCCGGCCTTCCCAGCGTGGCGTCGGCAACCCTCGCGGCCTCGATCGACGCGCCGGACTACGTCCATCCAATACCGGACAACCCCAGCCCGGTCCTGGTCGCCGAGGCGGCGGCGGAACTGCTCGGCAGCCGCCCGACCGCCGGCGCACGCCGGGCCTACGTCGCCGCCCACGGCTTCGACGCCTACGCCGCCCGCCTTTGCGCCGCACTCGGGCTGCCATGATCCACCTCGACGTCAGCCAGCTCGTGCTCGACCCGCGCCGCTCCGGCATCCAGCGCGCCGAACGCGAGCTGATCCGCCACTGGCCCGGCCCCGCACGCCTCAAGCCCTGCCGCTTCAACCACTCGACCGGCCTGCTGCACGACCTGCCCGACTCAGTCCTGCGCATCCTGTGCCAAGACGCCCCGCCGGGCGGCGTCGAGGCGGACCGTCTGCGCCTCGACCGCCACATCCGCCCCGGCGCGCTCTCCAAGCCCGAACGGCTGTTGAGCGCGGAACTGTTCCTCGACCCTCGCCGCGCCGCCTACTACGTCGATGCAGCCGAACCCGCCCGCAACTACTGGCTCGTCTACGACTTCCTCCCCTGGCTCAAGCCGGACTGGTTCGGGCCAGGCTCCTCGGCACGCCTCATGCCCTACCTGCGCGCGCTCCGCAGCGTGCCCAACCTCGCCTTCATCAGCGCCCGAACCCGCGACGACTTCTCGGCCCGCATCGCCCGCCGCGCCGCTGACGGACCCGTCATCCCCATGGGCGGCGACGGCCTGAAGCTCGAGCGCCAAAGCCTCGGCCCGGGCCGCAAACGCTTCGTCATGCTCGGCACCGTCGAGCCGCGCAAGAACGCTGCCCCGGCGATGCAGGCCTTCCAATCCCTGTGGCGCGACGGCATAAACGCCGAGCTGGTCATGATCGGCGCCTCCTCTCCGGACGCGACCGCCGAACTCGCCCTGCTCGCCCGCCTCCAATCCGAACCACGCTTCAAGCACATGCGCAACATGCCGGACGCGGCGATCCGGGAGGTCATGCGCACCGCCCGGGCAATGCTGTTCCCGAGCGAGGGCGAGGGCTTCGGCATTCCCCCCATGGAGGCGCTGCACGCCGGCATCCCCGTCATCGTCGCCGACAGCCTCCCAGCCCTGGCCGGCCAGCCCCCGCTCGGGCAAATCCGGCTCGCGTCCGTCACGTCCGGCAGCATCGAAGCCGCGGTCCGCGCCATGCTCGACGACACCCAGGCCCGCCGGCTATGGGACGAGGCCGCGTCCCTGGATGTGCCGACCTGGGCAGACTACGCCGCCAACGTCGCGCGCTGGGTGCAGGCCTAACGCTTGCCGACCGACCACAGCATCAGCCAGCGGATCGGCAGCACCCAGACAACGCCCGCCACGAGCCAATAGGCCGCCTCAACCGGCCAATACATCCGCCCGACCAAGTCCGGGATCGCCACCGCCACGGCAATGTACAAACCGATGAACAGCAGCCCGGCAATGGTGGCGATCGTTGGACGCGACATCCCGCTACCCTATCGCATTGCGGCAGGCGCGAACATGCCGGCCCGGTTGCCGCCTCGGGCGCGACGGATTATGCCGGCATCGCAGCACGAGGCATCGTTCCATGAACCTGAAAGACCACATCCGTGGAGTGCCGGACTTTCCGAAACCAGGCATCCTCTTCTACGACATCAGCACCTTGCTTCGCCATCCGGACGCCTGGCAGGTCGCGATGGGGCGGATGGCGAGCCTCATCCGCGCGCACCAGCCGACGCTGCTGGCTGGAATCGAATCCCGCGGCTTCCTTTTGGCGGCCCCGTTGGCGCTGAAGCTCGGATGCGGCTTCGTCATGCTGCGCAAGCCCGGCAAGCTGCCCGGCCCAGTCACGGGCCTCGACTACGACCTGGAATACGGCGTCGACCGGCTCGAAATCCAATCGGACGCGATCAACGAAGGCGCCCGCGTCGTCCTGGTCGACGACCTGCTGGCCACCGGCGGCACCATGGCCGCCGGCATCGCCCTGCTGCGGCAAGCCGGCGCAACCGTCCCGGCGGCGGCGGCGCTCATAGAATTAACCTTCCTCAACGGGCGCGGCCGCCTCGACGTGCCGTTCGAGGCCTTGCTCTCCTACGATAAGTAAGGAAATGTTCGTCCCGAACAAAGCCGGGCGCCGGAAAGCGCGTGGCCCGGCGTGCGTTCCAGGGAGGCAATGACGGTGTACCGCGGATTGCTGCTCAACCGGCGTCAAATGCTCGCAGCAACGGCCTTGGCCGCCGCAAAAGGCGCACACGCCGCGCCGGTCGGCACGACCCCAACCAGCAGCCCCCCTTCGACGCTGATCATCGCAGGCCCATCCGGCGGGCGCATGAGCCGGTGGGCCGAGGTGCTGGCGCCCGCCCTCGGCGAGGCCCTCCCGCGGCGTCTCCCGTTGCAGTTGCGCAACCTGGGCGGCATCGACGGCGTCACCGGCGCCAACCAGTTCCAGGCCCGCAGCGAGCCGGACGGCAGCACGGCCTTGCTGCTGCCGGGCACGGCGATGCTGTCCTGGCTGGTCGGCGAAGTCCGCGCGAAGTTCGACCTGGCGCGCTGGGTAGCGGTCTGGGCGACAGCCGGGTCATCCGTCCTCGTCAGCCGGCGGCCCCTATCCTCCCCAGGCACGCTGCGGATCGCGGCAGCGAACGTGGCCGGCCCGGAACTACCGGTGTTCCTGGCCCTGGACCAGGTCGGCCTGCAAGCCGCCCCGAGCACGCCGCAGGACGCGGACGCTTCCCTGCTGCAAGGTCCCGGCATCCAGCAGGCGCTCGCCCGCGCTCAAGCAGCCGGACTCCAGCCGGTCCTCACGCTCGGCAGCCTCGGCGCAAATGCCGAACCGGCCCGCGACCCATTGTTTCCCTCGACGCCGACCATTTACGACCTGATCGCGAACCGAGGCAGCCCAGAGATGCGATCCGCGATCCGCGCGTCGGCGCTGGCGGCGCAACTGGGCGCCGGGCTGATGCTGCCGCAATTGACCCCGGCGCCGTCGGTGGCCCTCTGGCGCAAAGCCTGCCGCTCAACGCTCGACGACGCGCAAGTGACGCACGAAGCGGCCCAGCAGGGCGCGGAACTGGTCGCCCCCGCCGACGCCGCCAGTTGCATGAGCCAAATCGCCGGCGACCCGGCAACCTTGCTCACGATCCGAGGCTGGCTCGCAACCCGCCACGATTGGCGTCCGACCTGACAAGCCCTCCGACTACTCAGCGCCCGGACAGCCCCGCCGCCAGGTTCTCGTTCACCCCGATCAGGAAGCCGAAATCGGGCGCGTCCTTGGACAACTCCCGCTGCACCGCCATGCCGACGGAGATGATCATTGCCTTCAGCGCCGGCGCCAGCGGGTTCGCCGGGTCCCGCATCAGGTCCATCAGCGTCGTCCACAGCCGCCCGTTGTCCGCCAGCGCCCGCGTGGCGCTCATCCCGTCCCCGCCTCCAACGGCGCGCAGCCCGGCGTTCGCGCGATGGAAGATGTCCGCCTCCTGGTCCCGCAGGTTGCGGTGGCCGGACGACTGCTGGTAGGCGCGCGCGGCGGCTAGACCGCGCATCGGGCTGCCTCGGCCTCGCTGGAGCCCGGCACGTCCCGGCCCATGGAGGCGTCCTCGTGGCGGATGATGCGGCGCGCGAGCTTCAGCGCGGCGTAGCACTCGTCGGCCTCGGCGGCGGCGATGGCGCGGTCCAGGATGTCGCGGGCGAGGGCGGAGGTGGTCGCCTCCTTGAAGCGCCCGCACAGCTCGCGCGCCGTGGCCAGGGCCTTGGGGCGCTCCTCGTCGGTGCCGATGTAGGCGGATTGCAGCGCGTAGTAGATGCGCCGCGCCGGGGTGTCGGCCTCTGCGGGCGGCATGATCTGCTTGCCGAACAGGAAGCGGGCGTGGGCGGTCAGCTCGATGCGCGATTTGGTGCGGAAGCGGATCGGCGCGCCGTTGATGACCATCACCTCCCCCTGCCGCAGTTCCAGAACCAGGTTCGACATGGATAAACCCTATGACGTGAGATTTTGGGGAAAAGAAACGCCGGCGGACACCTGCCCGCCGGCGCTTTCGAGTTTAACGGAACAGGCTGAGCAGGGACTGCGGCGCCTGGTTGGCCAGGCCGAGCGCCTGGGTGCCAAGCTGCTGCCGGATCTGCAGGGCCTGCAGGTTGGCCGACTCCTTGCTCAAGTCCGCGTCCACCAGCGCACCAACACCGGCATTCAGGCTGTCGATCTTGTTGCTGTTGATCTGGATCGTGGAGTCGATGAAGTTGGAGTCGCCTGCAGCCTGGCTTAGCTTCTTGCCGACATCGGTCTGCACGCTAGCGAACGTGTCACCGCCAGCATTGGCAGTGCCGTTCAGCGCGGCAGCAGCGGCAGTCTGATCAGCTCCTGCCGCACCTGCAGTGAACGTGTCAACGCCCGCCGCGTCACGGGTGAACGTGGCCCCGATCAACCCCGCGAGCTTGCCCGCGAGGCCGCTCGCGTCTTCCGCGCTGACCGTGCTGGTTGAGCCGGTCTCGCTCGTGATCACGCTCGCGCCCGTTGCTGCGACGGCGCCTGCCGTTTTACCAAGCAAGGTCTGACCGTTGTAGGTCGACCCGTCGACTGCGTTCGCAACGTTGCGAACCAAGTCCTTATACTGGCTCACATAGCCGTCCCGCGACTCTTGCGTGATGCTCTGGCTGCCGATCTGCACCAGCAGGCTCTTGGCTTGCTTGACGAAATCGCTGACCGTTGTGAGCCCGTCGACGGCGGTCTTAACAAGCCCCTTGGCAGAGCCAAGCTGCGAGTTCACCGTCGTGAGCGCGCCCACGTCGGCTCGAACCCGCTGAGCAACGGCGAACGCCGCACCGTCGTCAGTCGCGTCGGCAACGCGGTAACCCGTGCTGATCCGCTTCTGAGTGCTCTGCAGGTCAGTCGAGGTCTTGTTCAGCGACTGAAGAGCAACCTGGGCGCCGACGTTGGTGTGTACAGAATTAAGTGCCATGGTATCTTACCTATTACTAAGATATTCGAAGAAAGGCCCCCGTTTTGCAGGCGTGAGAGGACTATGCCTCGTCAGTATTAACGCGGAATGAACAACCCGACGCCAAATCGACGTTTTCCGCAAAATTCCGCGCCACCCCCGCGCACCGCCGCATCACCGTCGGCAACGCCGCCCCGTCCACCGCCGCCGCCGCAACCACGGTCCCCTCCGCCTCGATCCGCTCCACCCGCAGAACGAACACCTTCAGCATCAGCTCGAAATGCGTGAACCCGTGCGAGACCATCCCCGCCGCCCGCCAATCCCCGCCCTGCGGCGCAGCCCCGGCCGCCTCCGCGTCGCTCCAGGCCGCCTCCCGCCACGCCGTCCCGGGCAGCTCCAGCATCCCCCCCAGCAGCCCCTTCGCCGGACGCCGCCGCAGCAGCGCCGCCCCCGCCGCGTCCGTCAGCCAGAAGCAAGCCCCGAACCGCACCGGCCGCGCCCGCCGCGCCGCCTTGACCGGGAACCGCTCCGCCGCCCCCTGCGAGAACGCCCGGCAATCCCCTCGCCACGGGCAAGCCTCGCACCGGGGGCCGCGCGGCGTGCACACCGTCGCCCCGAGATCGAACAGCGCCTGGGTGAAATCCGCCGCCCGCCGCCGTGCCTCCGCGTCCGCCCCCACCCGCGCCGCGGCGGCAACGACCGCCCGCTTGCCCCCCGGCCCCGGCTCGGCGATGGCGAACACCCGCGCCATCACCCGCTCCACGTTCCCGTCCACCGGCACCGCGGCCCGCCCGAACGCGATGCTCGCCACCGCCGCCGCCGTATAGGCCCCGATCCCCGGCAACGCCCGCAACCCGTCCAAGTCCGACGGAAACCCCCCGCGCGCCGCGACCGCCCGGGCGCACGCGTGCAGGTTCCGCGCCCGGGCGTAGTAGCCAAGCCCCGCCCAAGCCTCCATCACCGCCTCCGCCGGCGCCGCTGCCAGCGCCTCCACCGTCGGGAACCGCTGGAGGAACCGCTCGAAATACGGCACAACCGTCGCCACCGTCGTCTGCTGCAGCATCACCTCGCTCAGCCATACCCGGTAAGGGTCCGCCGCCTCCCTCGGCAGCGCCCGCCAAGGCATCGCCCGCCGGTGCCGGTCATACCAGCGCAACAGCGCCGCGGCGGCAGGCACGCTCTCGTCAGCCATCCGTTCAACATGCGAGACAACCCCACCCCCGACAAGACGCCCACCCCCGACAAGACGCTTGACGCCAAGGGTCAAACACAGGCCATAAGCCCAGGACTTCCTTACCCAAGAGGATTTGCAATGACCCTCCCGCGCCGCGCGGCCCTCGCCGCCTTCGCCCTCCTTCCCCTCGCCGCCCGCGCGCAATCAACCGGGTCCGCCATCCCGGAACGCGCCATGGGCCCGGCCAACGCCCGCGTCACCGTCCAGGAATGGTTCAGCCTCACCTGCCCGCACTGCGCCGAGTTCGCCAAGGTCACGTTCCCCACGGTCAAGGCCGAGCTGATCGACACCGGCACGATCCGCTACGTCTGGCGCGCCTACCCGCTCGACCAAGTGGCATTGATGGCTTCCATGGTCGCCCGCGCCCTGCCCGCGGACCGTTACGAGCCGTTCATCGCCACCCTGCTCGCCTCGCAGGACCGCTGGGCCTTCGCCCGCGGCGTCAACAACACCGAGGAACTCGCCAAGTACGCCGCCCTCGCCGGCATGCCGCGCGAGCAGTTCAACCAGGCAATCGCCAACGACGCCCTCAAGCAGGCGATCCTCAAGGAACAGGACGAGGCCGAGAAAACCCTCGGCATCACCAGCACCCCCAGCTTCGTCTTCAACAAAACCGTCGTCGCCGGCGCCATCGCCTACCCCGAGTTCCAGAAGAACGTGGCAGCCGCCCAGGCCTGAGCAAGCCGATGGGCGTCCGCTTCGTCCGCCTCGCCATCACCGGGTTCAAGAGCTTCGCCGACCCGGCCGCCATCGCCATCCTGCCGGGCCTCACCGGCGTCGTCGGCCCCAACGGCTGCGGCAAGAGCAACGTCTCCGAGGCGCTGCGCTGGGTCATGGGCGAGGCCAATGCCCGGCGTCTCCGCGGCGGCGAAATGGACGACGTCATCTTCGCCGGCGCCGCCAACCGCCCCAGCCGCAACCTGGCCGAAGTCTCGCTGCACATGGAAGCGGACGACGGCGGCCTCCCGCACCCCTTCGCCGGCCACGCCGACCTGCAAGTCACCCGCCGCATCGAGCGCGGCGGCGGCAGCGCCTACCGCGTCAACGGACAGGAGGCCCGCGCCCGCGACGTGCAAACCCTGTTCGCCGACCTGGCCAGCGGCGCGCGCTCGGCGGCCATGATCAGCCAGGGCCGGGTCAGCGCTCTGGTGAGCGCCCGCCCGGAGGAACGCCGGACCGTGCTGGAGGAAGCAGCCGGCATCTCCGGCCTGCACGCCCGCCGCGCCGAGGCCGAGTCCAGGCTCCACGCCGCCGAAGTCAACCTGGAACGCGCCGACGAACGCCAAGCCCTGCTGGAACAACAACTCGCCGGATTGCGGCAGCAAGCCAAGCAAGCCGCCCGCTACCGCGCCGTCGTCGAATCGCTGGGGGAAACGGAGGCCGCGCTGCTGGCCCTGCAGCAAGCCCGGGCCGAGGCAGCGCGCAACCAGTCAACTGAAGCGCTCAGGCAAGCGAACGACGCCGCGCGCACCGCCGCCAAGGCCGCCGGGGAGACCGCCCGCGAGGCCAAGGCAGCCGAAGCGGCCCTGCCTCGATTGCGGGCCGCCGAAGCCGACGCCCGCACCCACGGCGAACAAGCCCGCCTGCACCTCGAGAAAGCCGCCGCCGAACAAGCCCGTCTCGAAGCCGCCCTCGCCGCCACGACCCAGCGCCAGGCCGACCTCGCCCGCGACGCCGCCCACGCCCGCTCCGTCCTCCAGGACGCGGACGGCGCCGACGCCCGCCTCGCCGACGAGGCCGAACAGCTGCGGTCCGAAGCCGAAGCCCACCCCGCCCTCCTCAACGCCGCCGCCGCCGAGGTCGCCGCAAGCGCCGCCGCCCTCCAGGCAGCCGACGCCGTCGCCGCCGAAGCCGCCGCCCGTGCCGCCGAAGCGGGCGCGAAGGCCGCCGCCTCCCGCCACGTCCTGAACGAAGCCGAAGCCCGTGCCCGCCGCGCCCAGGACGCCCATTCCAGGCTGCAAGCGGAACACGGCCAAGCCCAGACGCAGCTCATAGACCCGGCGCAACGCGCAGCCGTCGAGGCGCAGCAAAGGGAGGCGGACCAAACGGCCAAGGACGCGCGGGCCTGCCAGGAGCAAGCCGAGCAAGCCCGCCGCCAAGCCGCCCAGACGGCCGCCAAGGCCCGCGAGGCCCACGCCCACGCCGACGCCGCCCGGCAAAAGCTCGCCGCCGAGACCGCGGCGCTCAGCGAAGTGCTGGCAGTCAAGGACGACGAACGCTGGCGGCCGATGATCGACCGCCTCAACGTCGCCGCCGGCCTCGAGTCCGCCCTCGCCGCCGCCCTGGGCGAGGAACTCGCGGCAGCCGGCAACGCCGGCGCAGCCCGCTACTGGCGCGACCTCCCCGCCCTCCCGGCTCCCCCCTTGCCCGGCCGCCGGATGGCCGACCTCGTGGAAGCCCCCGCCCCGCTCGCCCGCGCCCTGTCCGTCATCGGCCTGGTGCAGTCCGACCACGAAGGCGACGCGGCGCAAGCGGACTTGCAGCCGGGCCAATGCCTGGTCTCCGCCGCGGGCGCCGTCTGGCGCTGGGACGGCTACGTCGTCCGGGCCGGCACCCCCACCGCCGCCGCGGTCAGGCTGCAGCAGCGCAACCGCCTGAAAGGCCTACGCCTGCGCTTAACGGACGCCGAACAAGCCGCCCAGTCCGCCCGAACCAAACGCGGCGAAGCCGAGCAAGCCGAACGCGACGCCATCGCCGCCGAGCGCCAATCGGTCGCGGCCCGCAGCAGCGCCGAGCAAGCCGCCGAGCAAGGCCGGTCCAACGCCCGCACCCTCGCCGCCCGGGCCGAAGCCGCGGCAACCAAGGCCGCAGCCCTGGAATCCCAGCTCGCCCCCCTGCTGCCGGAACTCGAAGCCGCACGATCCGCGCTCGCCGCCGCACGGCAGGAACACGCCGCCCAAGCCGACCCGGCCCGCCTGAAAGCCCAGGCCGACGAAGCCCGCGGCGTGATGCTGGCCGCCCGCGCCCGCGACGTCGCCGCCGCCCGAAACCTCGACGCGCTGCAACGCGCCGAGCAAGCCCGGCAGTCCCGTCTCGGCACAATCGCCCGCGAACGCGCCGACCGCCGGAGCCGTGCCCGCGACCTGTCCAGCCGCGTCACCGACCTTTCCGCCCGCGCCGCCGAAACCGACGCCCTCCTCGCCCGCCTGTCCGCCGAAGCCGCGGCCGCGGCCCGCCAAACCGGCCAAGCCCGCGAAGCCGTCGCCATCTCCGACCCCGCCTATCAGCACGCCGCCACCACCGCCGCCGAGGCCGACCGCAAGGCCGTCGCCCTCGCCGCCGCCGCCCATGCCGCCGAGCAAGCCGGCTACGCCGCCCGTGAAGCCGTCATCCGCGCCGAGGGCGCGCAGGACGCCGCCCAGCAAGCCTGGTCCGCCATTCAGGCCCGCCTCGCCGAACGCGCCGGCGCCCTGCCTCCTTTGCCGCAAGCCGCCGACCTTTCCCCCGCCCACGAGGACCGCCTCGCCACCCGCCTCCAGCGCCTCGCCCGGGAGCGCGACCAGGCCGGCCCCGTCAACCTCCGCGCCGAGATCGAGTCGCAGGCGATCGAAACCGCCCTCGCCGCCATCGCCGGTGAGCGCGGCGAACTCGCCGCCGCCATCGCCAAGCTCCGAGGCAACATCGGCAACCAGAACCGCGAAGGCCGCGAACGCCTGTCCGCCGTCTTCCACGCCGTCGACAACCACTTCCAAGCCCTGTTCAGCCGCATGTTCGGCGGCGGCCGCGCCCACCTCGCCCTCGTCGGTTCCGACGACCCGTTGCAGGCCGGCCTCGAAATCTACGCCCAGCCCCCCGGCAAGAAGCTCGCCGCCCTCAGCCTCCTCTCCGGCGGCGAACAGGCCCTCACCGCGCTGAGCCTCGTCTTCGCCGTCTTCCGCTGCAACCCGGCCCCTCTCTGCGTCCTCGACGAAGTCGATGCCGCGCTGGACGACGCCAACGTCGAACGCTTCTGCGCCCTGCTCTCCGATATGGCCCGGGACGGCGCACGCTTCCTCGTCGTCACCCACCACCAGCTCACCATGGCCCGCATGGACCGGCTCTACGGCGTGACGATGCAGGAACGCGGCGTCTCGCGCCTCCTGTCCGTGGATCTCTCAGCCGGGTTGGGCATGATCGAGGCCGTCGCCGCCGAATAACCGCTGGGCACTTGCCAGAGGCCAGGGCGCCCGGCAGGCTGGGGCATGACGGACAGCCCCCTCCCCCTCGGCCAAGGCTTTTTCGCCCGCCTGCGCGATGACGCCGGACCGACGTGGGACGGCTACGTCGCCCACCCGTTCGTCCAAGCCCTCGGCCGGGGCGACCTCCCCGAACCCGCCTTCCGCTGTTTCCTCATCCAGGACTACCTGTTCCTGATCCACTTCGCCCGCGCCCACGCCCTGGCCGGGTTCAAGGCGACGGGCCTTGCCGACATCCGCGCCGCCGCCGCCGCCGTCCTCGCCATCGTCGATGTCGAAATGCCCCTGCACGTCGCCTATTGCGCGAAATGGGGCCTGAGCGAACCGCAGATGGCCGAAGCGCCCGAAGCGCTCGAAACGATGGCCTACACCCGCTTCGTCCTGGAACGCGGCCTCGCCGGCGACCTGCTCGACCTCCAGGTCGCCCTCGCCCCCTGCCTCATCGGCTACGCCGACAGCGCCCAGCGCCTGCTGGCCGACCCGGCGGCCAAGCACGGCGGCAACCCCTACGCCGACTGGATCGCCGCCTATTCCAGCGACGACTACAACAACGTCGTCCGCGGTTCGCTCGCCATGCTCGACCGGCTCTGGCATGCCCGCGGCTCGGAAGCGCGCTATCCGGAACTCCTCGCCACGTTCACCGCGGCCACGCGCCTGGAAACCGCTTTCTGGGAAATGGGCTGGCAAGCCGGAGCAAGCCTTCGCCCCCGTTGAGAGCATCATCCAACCGAACAACATCGCCTGCCGGACAAACACGCCCGGCCAAACAGAGAGCAAGGGCGTGATCCGCCCGGCACGGCCGATCCAAACGGATCGGATCGCGTTCGAGCGCCGAAACCAGGCCCGATCCACCTTGACACCACCTGTCCCCAAAGATACGAACCGCCCGCCTACCGGAAGGGGGGCGGGAAATGTCGGACAGCGACGGTTCGTTCGAAAAACGGCTCCGCGAAGCGCAGCAGCGCCAGGCGAAGCCGCCGCCGCCTCCAGCCACGGGCGCCGGCGCGAGCCCCTTGGGGATCGGCGTCCGGGTCGGGGTCGAACTCGTGGCCGCGCTTGTCGTGGCCGTGGCGATCGGCTGGGGGATCGACCGCTGGCTCGGGACGATGCCCGTGTTCACGGCCCTGTTTGTCCTGCTCGGCGGGGCCGCCGGGGTGGCGAATGTGTGGCGAATGATGCTGCCGCCCAAGCGGCGCGAGAACTGAGGACGGGGTAGAGGGCTTTGGCAGTCGAACCAACAGGCGAACCAACCATCGACGCGCTCTCGCAGTTCAAGCTGATCACCGTGCTCGGCCCGGTCGGGCGCTCGGTGAATTTCACCAACTCCAACCTGATGATGGTGCTCGCCGGCGCGATCGTCTTGGCCACGCTGTATTACGGGATGCGCCCCCGCGCCGTCGTCCCGGGTCGGCTGCAATCCATTGCCGAGCTTTGCTACTCCGGCATCATGTCGATGACGCTCGGCAGCATCGGCCCCGAGGGCAAGCGCTTCTTCCCCTTCATCTTCACCCTGTTCTTCTTCGTCCTGCTCGGCAACCTGCTCGGCCTGCTGCCCTACTCCTTCACCTACACGAGCCATATCGCCGTCACCGCCGGGCTCGCCGTCATGGTGATCGTCATCGTCACGGTCGTGGCCCTGCGCATCCACGGCCTGCACTTCTTCACCTATTTCTTCCCCGAGGGCGCGCCCAAGCTGCTGGCGCCGCTGATCGTCCCGATCGAGATCATCTCCTACCTGTCCCGCCCGGTCTCCCTATCCATCCGTTTATTCGCCAACATGGTCGCCGGCCACGTGATGTTCGAGGTTTTCGCCACCTTCGTCGTTCTAATGGCCGGCGCAGGCGCCGTCGGCGCCGTGGTCAGCGTCTTCCCGCTCGCCATCAACGTCGTGCTGATCGGCTTCGAGCTCCTGGTCGCCACCCTGCAGGCCTACGTCTTCGCCATCCTGACCTGCATCTACCTGCATGACGCGGTGCATCTGCACTGAGCATCGCGCAAGCCTCCCCTTCAATCCCTTCCAACTGATAGGACAAACACAATGGACGTCGCCGCTGCAAAGGCCCTCGGGGCAGGTATCGCCGTGATCGCGCTCGCGGGCGTGGGCGTGGGCATCGGAAGCATCTTCTCCGCCATGGTGACATCGGTCGCCCGCAACCCCTCCGCCCGCGACGCCGTGTTCCCGATCGGCATCCTGGGCTTCGCCTTGACGGAAGCGGTGGCGCTGTTCGCCCTGCTGATCGCCTTCCTCATCCTCTTCACCTGAGCAGCAGGTAACTCCCGCCATGGAAGCCGAGCATGCCCCAGCTTGATTTCTCCAACGTCCTGACAACCTCGCAGGTCGTCTGGATGCTGCTGATCTTCGGCGTGCTCTACGTCCTGCTGTCGCAATGGGCGCTGCCCCAGGTCGGCGGGGTGATCGCCGACCGCGATGCCCGCATCGCGTCCGACCTCGACGGCGCCAGGCTGGCCAAGGCCGACGCCGACAGCGCCATCGCCGACGTCCATGAAGCAACCCGGCGCGCCCGCACCGAGGCCCAGGCCGCCATCACGGCCGCCTCGGACAAGGCCAAGGCCGAGGCGGCGCAGCAGGCGCAGCAGGCCAACGAGCAGCTCGACAAGCAACTCGCCGAAGCCGAGCAGCGGATCGCGGCGGCCCACGCCGAAGCCATGAAGGCGCTCCGCGACGTGGCCAAGGAAACCACCGGCCAGATCGTCACCCGCCTCACGAAACAGAAAGCCGACAAGAAAGCGATCGACGCCGCCGTCGGCGCGGTCCTGGCGGAGCGGAGCTGAATCAGATGGAAGGCCACCACGGAACATTCTTCACCAACCCGCGCACGTATGTCGGCCTCGCGTTCCTTATCTTCTTCCTCGTCTTCGGCGCCAAGATCGTGAACTCGGTGCTCGGCATCCTGGACAAGCGTTCCCAGGCCATCCGCAACGAGCTGGACGAAGCCTCCCGCCTCCGCGCTGAAGCGGAACGGATGCTGCAGCAAGCCCAGGCGAACCGGGATCAATCGCAGAAAGACGCGGAGGCCCTCATGGCGCAGGCCCGCGAG
This sequence comes from Acetobacteraceae bacterium, assembly GCA_965260935.1. Lineage (GTDB taxonomy): Bacteria > Pseudomonadota > Alphaproteobacteria > Acetobacterales > Acetobacteraceae > JBBROS01. The sequence goes on along the minus strand of OZ253374.1, from coordinate 1,447,225 downwards.
GAAGCCGGCCGCGTCGCCGAGGCCGCCCGAGCCGACGCCGCCGCCGCCGCCAAGCGGCGCGAGCGGCTGGCCATGGAGCGGATCGCCGCCGCGGAAAAGGCCGCCGTCACCGAAGTCCGCGTCGCGGCAGCGGACACGGCGGCCCGCGCCGCCAGCCGCGTGATCGCCAATAACTTCGGGGCAGAAGCGGACGGCCGGATCATCAACGACGCCATCCAGGGCCTGCCGTCGGCCTTAGCGAAACGCCGCGCCGCTTGATAACGCCCGCTTAACGCTTTCAGTCTTACAGAAATCTTTCGAAATCGTTATCATGTGGGCGGCTCCACGACGTGTTTCGGGGCGTCCGTGCGGTCGGCAACAAGCCCCGCGCGGCCCAGCTCCCGCACGCTCCGGCACCCGGCGAGGCCGAGCGTGAGATCAAGCTCGGCCGCGAGGTTGGCGACCACCTCGCGCACGCCCCGCTCCCCCGCGAGCGCCAGGCCGTAGACGTAGGGGCGGCCGATCAGCACCGCCCTGGCGCCCAGCGACAGCGCCTTGAAGATGTCGGCGCCCGTCCGCACCCCGCTGTCGAACAGCACCGGAACGCGCCCGGCAGCCGCGTCCACCACGCCGGGCAAGGCGTCGAGCGCGGCAATCGCCCCATCGACCTGCCGCCCGCCATGGTTCGACACGATCAAGCCGTCCACGCCCGCCTGCACCGCCTGCGCGGCGTCCTCGGGATGCAGGATGCCCTTCAGCAGAATGGGCAGGCGCGTCCGCTCCCGCAGGAACGGCAGGTCGGACCAGGAAAGGTCGGGGCGTGAATAGATCGCAAGGAAGCGGCGCACCGAAGCGGCCGCGTTGCCGGACGACAAAGCCCGGCCCGGGCCGCCCGGAAAGGAGCGGAGCAATTCCAGCGCGGATTTCAGCGCCCCCAGGCCGGGCCGCGGCAGCGATGGCCCGGCCTCGCCGTCCACCGGCAAACGCTGGAATACCGGGTCGGACACGTAGTTGGCGATGCCGCGCCCGCGCAGGAACGGCAAGTAGCCGCGTTCAAGGTCCCGGACCCGCCAACCCAGCAGCGTGGTGTCCAGCGTCACCACGATCGCCTCGTAACCGGCGCGTTCGGCCCGTTCAACGAAGCTGGAAACGAGCTCGTTGCGCGAGGACCAGTAAAGCTGGAACCAGCGCGGCCCCGGCCCGGCCGCCTCGGCAATCTGTTCCAGCGGCCGTGACGACTGGCTCGAGGTGACGAAAGGAATGCCCGCGGCCGCCGCGGCCCGGGCCGGCGCAAGGTCGGCCTGCCGGTGCGCCATCTCGAGCACCCCGATAGGCCCGAGCAAGATCGGAAACGGCAGAACACGGCCGAACAGCTCAACCGTGAGATCGCGGACCGAAACGTCCCGCATCACGCGCTGCACGATCCGATAGCCGTCAAACGCGGCCCGGTTGGCAGCCGCCGTGCGCTCCAACCCCGCGCCTCCGGCAAAGTAGGAAGCGGCGTCCCAACCGAGCTTGCGGAGCGCCGCCCGTTCCAGGCGGTCCGGCGAAACAGGCACCGTCTGACGGCGGCCAACAAGCCCGGCGATATAGATCTGTTCCTGGCGCTTGCGACCAAGACTCATCCTGCCATCCGCAGAACTCATGTCGAGGCGTCAACCCACTGCATGGTCAGGCCAGCAACCGAGCCGACGACACCCAGGCCCCCACCCGCTCGCGCAGGCGGACAACGGAAGCCGGATCGCCCGCATCCACTTGCGCCACGTGACCGCGTCATCCCGTAGCCCCTACCCCCTGATCCAAGCGCCCGCCCCGAACCCCCCGGTTCTCCTCCTCCCGGTCGCTGCTCACCCCCACCGTCCGGACCAGCGCCGGCGACAGCACGAACGCCCGCAGCCGCTCCCGCCGCCCGATCCAAGCCTGCCAGCGCCCCAACTCCGCCCGCGCGTGGCTCGGCGCAGCGATCCCCTCCACCTCCGCCGCCGTCATCCCGTACGCCAGCATCCGCCAGTCCACGTTCCCCGCCATCCCATCCGACGCTGTCCAATCGAGCAGCTTCCGCGCTCCCTCCCGGCTGAGGAGATAGCCGTCCCCCCCGGGCGCGTTCTCCGCCGGGTCGAACCCCCGCATGACCGCCGCCACCGGATGCGCCTCGAACCGCTCAACGCCGTCCGGCGCACGCCAAGGCTCCAGCCGATCGTTCACGAACGCCATGTCCCACCCGTCCGGCAAGCCCAACCCTGGCAGCCGGGAAGGCAAATCCAGCAGCGGAATAACGTCGTCCTCCACCACCAACGCGCACTCGTCCCCGCTCGCGAGCAAAGCTTCCCAGGCGGCGCGATGCCCCAGGAAGCAGCCGAGCGTCCCCCGCCCCGCCCCGGTATCGCCCGTCAACCGCTCCACCGCCTCCGAAGTCAGCGAGCGCCCCTCCACCCCGGCCACGCGCCGCGCCTCCACCCCGAACCCGGCGAATTGCCGCCCGACCTCCGCCATCCGCTCCGGGTTCCGTGCCAGGTTCACCACCAGCACGGCATACCGCAGCCCGCCGCCCTCCCAACCCCTCCGCCGCAGCCGCGCATACATCCGCGCCTGCGCCGCACGCCCCGCATAGGCGCCGGGCGTCAAAGCCTCCGCATCCGCGAACGCCGCCTCCGCCGCCACCCAGTCCCGCCGCTGCCGCGCCACGTCGCCCAGCACGGCATGCACCCGCACGTCCCCTGGCCGCCGCTCCAGCAAGGCCCGCGCCCGCGCCTCCACCGCCAGCAGATCCGACCCATGGAACTGATACAGCGCCGCGTAATGCCCCAGCCACGCCTCGTCCGGCAGCCGCCGCGCTGCCCGCCGGAACTGCGGGTCGCTGTCCGGGTAAAGCCCGGCCGCCCGCAAATCCCGCTTCAATTCCAGCGCCAGCGCCCAATCGTCCGGCGCACGCTCCAGCAACTGCCGCCATGCCGCGGCCGCCCGCTCGAAACGTCCAGAGGCCCGGGCCGCCCGCGCCTCGCCGTGCAAATCCGCCAATCCGATCATAACGGCAGGTAAACAATGCAATTGTGGCGTCTTTCAGCCCCGCCCCTTCGTCCACCGCCCCGACAAGTCAACGAGGTGCAGCAACAGCCCGCCCAGCAGCAGCCCCGAAACCCACCCCCACCAGCCGCCCCCCATGGCCACGCCCGCAGCCCCCACCAGGCATCCCCCGGCCCCCAGGTTCGGCAGCAGCAGGCCAGGCCGCACGCCACGCCCGGTACGCCAATACAACGCGGCCAGAACCGCCGCCTCCAGCGCCATCCCCGCCAGCACGGCCGCCGCCGCACCCCCGCTCGCGAACCACGCCTGCATCAACGCCAGCCTCGGCCATACGTGCGGCGGCACGCCGGCAAAGCTGTCCGGCGCGAAGGCCCGGCGCGTGCCCGGCTCCGGCAGTCGCCGCAACGGCCTTCGGACACCCCCTAAACGTCCACCCGCACATGCCGCCGCGCCCGACGCAGCCCGAACGCCATCAGCCCGGCCACGACCGGCACGCTGACCGCCATCGCCACCTCCGGGCGAACCCCCAGCCACCCGGCCTCCGCCGCCCCCTTGGCCAGATACCCGACCAGGCTCACGACGTAATACGTGATCGCCGCCACCGAGAGCCCCTCCACCGTCGCCTGCAACCGGAGCTGCAACGCCGCCCGCCGGTTCATCGCCACGAGCAGCTCCTGACTCTGCCGCTCCCGCGTCACCTGCACCCGCGTCGCCAGCAGCTGCGTCGCCCGCGCCACCCGCCGCGACAGCTCCTCCTGCCTGCCGGCCACCGACCGGCACGTGCTCATCGCCGGCGCCATCCGCCGCTCGGTGAACTCCCGCAGCGTCTGCAAGCCGACGATCCGCTGCTCCCGCAACTCGTCGATCCGCCGCTGCACGATCTCGTCGTAAGCCGCCGCCGAACTGAACCGGAACAGGCTCTTGGCCTGCCGGCTGTCGATCTCCGCCGCCAGCCGGGTCAGCCGCTCCAGCAGCATCGGCTCGTCCGCCTCCCCCGCCGTCATCATCGCCCCCGTGATCCGCGCCAGCTCGTCGCCCGACTTCGCCACCGCCGGCCCCAGCCCCTGCGCCACCGGCAACGCCAGCAACGCCATCATCCGGTAGGTGTCGATCTCCAGCAGCCGCTGGCAAACCCGCCCCGCCTGCCGCGGCGCCATCGACTCGTCGACCAGCAGCATCCGGCTGAACCCGTCCGGGTAGATCCGGAAATTCGTCAACGCCAGCCCCGCCCCGCTCGACACCCGCGAGCCCACCAGCACCTCGCCCCCGAACAGCCGCGACCTCAGCGCCGCCGCCTCCTGCTCGCCCCCGGACGTCACGATCACGTGCGCCGCCACCAGCAGCGAGCCGGGCAAGCCCGCCACCCAATCCGCCGGCGCCGCCGACAGCGCCGTCTTCTCGAACGTGTCCTCCGCCGCGCCGGCCACGAAGAAGCTGAACCGCACGAACTCGGTATGCCGCTCCCACTTCAACCGGAACGCGCGCAAGTCGGCGCTGAAATGGTTGGCCCCGGGATCAGGCCCCGCCACCCCGCACGTCTCGGCCAACTGGCAGACCGCCGCCCAGCTCGCTTCCCGCTCCCGCGCGTCGCCCAGCAGCACCAGGTACGACACCCGGCACGGCGCTTCCAGCGGCTCCGGCGGGCGCGCATGAACCTCGTCGTTCAGCGCCACGCGCTGCGGATGATTGCCCGGCAAGTTCATGGCAACACGCCCACCTCAAGCGCGAACGCCTCGATCAGCGCCGCCGTTTCCTCCGGCTTCTCCTCATGCGCCAGATGCCCGAGCCCCGCCATCCGCTCCACCCGCGCATTGGGCGTCATCCGCCCGGCCTCATCGGACTGCGAAGGCGGCACCGTCCGGTCCCCGTCGCCCACGATCAGCAGCAGCGGCGCCCCGAGCCGCGGCAGGTCGTCCACCAGCGGCTGCAGCTCCCATCGCGCCATCATCGACAGCGCCGCCCCGGTATGCCGCCGGTCCCGCATCAGCCGCGCATACAGCCCCACCCCCTCCCGGTCGATAAACGACCCGGTCTCGCGCAGCAGCTTCTCCACCACGCCGATGTCCTTCGCCCGCCACGCGAACACCCCCGGCAGCACCGGCAGCCCGACCAGCACCTTCGCCAGCGGCGAGAACATCTTCCCCGCCGCCCCTGCAACGGCAGCAGGGCCGCGTTCAATCCCACGATCCCCGCGGCCGCGATCGACCCGTCCAGCGCCATCCGCAACGCCACCGCCGCTCCCGCCGAGTGCCCGGCCGCCAACGCCGGTCGCATGTCAAGCGCCTGCAGCAAGCTGCGCACCGCCCCGGCCATCCCCGGCAGCGAGAACCGCTGCTGCGCCGGGCTCTCGGTGAACCCGTGCCCCGGCAAGTCGGGCGCGATCACCGTGAACCGCCGCGCGAGCAAGGGCATCAGGCCGCGCCAGGAATGCGTCGCCGCCCCCGTCCCGTGCAGCAGCAGGAGGACGGGGCCTTCCCCCATGACCTGCACGTGCCAGCCGAACCCGCCCGCCCGCACGAACCGGCTCGCCCCCCGGTTCGGCCAATCCCGGAACCCGGCGCGGCGGTCGTTCACGGTCCCGCAAGCCTGTTCATCCGTCCAGATCTTTCCGTCGTAATCATTCGGGCAGGCTTAAAAGCTCCCGAGTGGCAGCAATGACGCGTTCCACTTGCTCCCGGCTTGGCTCGATATCGAGCCGCCCGTGCGCCACGTAATTCCTGAGCCGGCTCAACTCGCGCAGATCGTCGGCTTCATCGGGCGTAATGTAGCCATCCGCCGCTAGAACCTCCAGCAACTGAGCGGGCGGTTGCGGTGTCACGAAGCGTGTCGGAAGAACGGCGCGGGCTGCAGCTTCGAAGGCAGCCCACGCCGCAAGCAGCGCCGCGCTCAGCCCCACCGAGTTGAGCGAGGCTTCGATTTGCGTGACACGGTCCTCTATCAATCTTTGCGACGCGACCGGAACAGCGCCATCAAACTCTGTCGGCGCATTGTAAACAAGACGCAACTCCCAGTCCGGTTGATCCGCGAACGATCTCCTGATTCGCTCAAACTTCACCCCCACGTCGGCGCCGTCGCTCATCACCTGAATCGCAATCTTCCGCGTGCCTTTATAGGCAACAGCATCCGGGCGGTAATCTTTCAGGAATGGCGGCAACGCCTTTTGCGACGGACGCAGCACGACCTGAAAGCCATCGGCACGAAGCCGAGGCAGCATCGATTCCAGGATTCCCTCTTTAAGCTGCGACATATCGGACATTACTCAAGTCCTTCGGCAAGATCATCTCCAATGCGAATGAAAAGCAAAGGCTTTTCACCAGCCAACGCCGCAGCAAGCACCATGGAAGGACGGCTGAACGGAAAAACTCGATCCGGCTCGAACCTCTGCACCCAAACGCGCTCAATCTGCTTGTCATCGATGTAGACGTGCCTGGACAGCGCGTCGAGCACGGGTTTCACGATATTGTCGATGTCTCCTTGCCTTCGCGCTCCAGGAAAATAAAACAGCGTAACCGAAAGCGGCTGGTCAGTCGCGAAATGGTCATCGGGCAACACAGCGGAGCTTGCCTGTTTCACCCGCTCTGCCCACTTGGTTCTTGCCTCCGCACGCTTTGCTTGGAGCGAGACGGGATTTCCCATCACGATGAACTCCAACGGAAACTCAAGCTCAACAGACATGCTGCCGCCCAAGCATGGGTTACAACCGGCCTGTCATGGTCAGGTGCAATCGCACGGGCATGGGAGTCCGCAGAAGCCTCCGTTCACAGCGCTCAAGGGAATGGCGACGCCTCACCCAAGCCGCCGCACCACCCGCGAAACCGCCCCCGCATCCGCATACGGCAGCGCCAAGTACCGCCCCCCCATGGCCCCCGCCAGCTCCCGGCAAGCAGCCCCCGCCCGCGCCCCCGTATCCACCACCAGCGCCCCAAGCCCGGACGCCCGCACCATCCGCGCCGCCCGCACCGCGTCCTCCCGCGCCTGCCCCCGCCCTCCGCGCCCGTCCCGCCCCACGTTCGCCTGCCCGTCCGTCAGCAGCACCAGCACCGCCGACCCGCCCCGGCGACGCACCGCCCCCGCCACCTCCATCCCCGCCTCGATCCCCGCCGCCAGCGGCGTCCCCCCGCCACCCGGCAACCCGGCCAGCCCCCGCTTCGCCCGCACCAGCGACCGCGTCGGCGGCAGCGCCACCACGGCCCCCCGCCCGCGGAACGCCACCATCGCCACCTGGTCCCGCCGCACGTAGCAGTCCGCCAGCAGCAGCTCGACCACCCCCTTCGCCTCCGCCAACCGGTTCAGCGCCGCCGACCCGCTCGCGTCCACCACGAACACCGTCGTCGTCCCCGCCTTCTGCTCCCGCCGCATCACCCGCAGGTCGTCCCGCCTGATCCGCAGCCCGCCGCCCAAACCTCCGCCCCGCAATCGCTGCCAAGGCGCCGCCGCCCGCAGCGTTTCCACCAAATCGAGCCGCAACCCGCCCCCGGGCATCCCCGCCCGCGTCCCCACCCGCCGCCCGCGCAGGCCCCGCACCGCGGCCCCGACCCGCCCCGCCTCCCGCGCCCGCGGCGCGCCGGACTGCAAGCCCGCCAGCAGCCCCGCCGGGATCGCCGCCCGCGCCGCCTCCAGCACCCGGTCCGCCATCGCCCCCCCGTTCCCCTCGCCGCCCTCGCCCACCTGCTCCTCGCTCCGGGCCGCATCCGGCCCAGGGTCAGGCCCAGGCTCAGGCGCATCCTCGGGCACAGCCTCCGGCGCGGCCTCCCCCAAAGCGGTCGCCCGGGGCGCCAGCGCCACCCGCGCGGCGAACGCCGCATCCTCCGCCGCGACCATCGTCCGCCCTGCCAAGGCCGCCGCCCCCCGCGCCGCCCGCGCCGCCAACAGGCAAGCCCGCCCGGACCGGACCCCGAGCCGCGCCGCCGCCTCGCACAACGCCCGCAATTCCGGGTCGCCGATCCCGACCGCCGGCAGCAGCGCGTCAGCGGCCTCAACATCCGGCGTCTCCGCGTCGCCCGGCAGCAAGCCGGTCAGATCAAGGTGCAGCCCCGCCCGCTCGACCAGCGAAGCCGCCGGGCACTCGTCCCCGATCCCCTCATCCAGCAGCACGAAGCCGAACCGCGCCGCCTCCCCGTCCACCGCCCCCGCGTCCTGCGCGGAGGCAATGCGCGCCGCAGCCCCGGCCGGCAGCCGCTCCGCCATCGCCAGCAGCACCACACCCCCGTCCGCCTCGCACAACGCCCCCCGCACCCGCCGGGGCGCTCCCGCCGCGAGCGTCGCCGCCAAGTCCAGCCCGCCGAGCAGCCGGTCCTCCGCCACCGAGGCCGGCAGCTTGCGCACCGGCCCCGCGACCATGCCCCGCAACATCCCGAGCCAACGGTCCCGCGCCACCCCCGCCGGCGCACGCAAAACAACGCCGCCGATCCCCGCCGGGTCCAAGGCGAACACCGCCGCCGCCCGCGCCGCCTCGTCCCAGCTCAGCGGCGCCCTCTCGCTCACGCCGGGAACAACTCCCGGATTGCCCGCTCGACCCGGCTCCCGGCGCTCGCATCGTCCAGCGGGTCCCGCCGCAGCCGGTGCCGCAACGCCAGCGGCGCCACCGCCAGCACATGCGAAAGCCCGGCCTCCCCCGCGCCTTCCAGCGCCGCCAACGCCCGCGCCGCCCGCAGCAGCGTCAGCTCCGCCCGCAGCCCGTCCGTCCCCAGCTTCAGGCAAAGCCGCGCCGCGTCCTCCAGCGCCGCATCCCCCACCTCGACGGAGCCCACAAGCGCCCGCGCCGCCTCGATCCGCTCCCGCACCGCTTCCTCCTCCCCGGCCCAGTCCGCCCGGAACGCCGCCGGATCCCGCTCGAACGCGTCCCGCCGCCGCACGATGCTGATCCGCGCCGGAATGTCCGCGGGCGTCGCCACATCCACCGCCAGCCCGAACCGGTCGAGCAACTGCGGCCGCAGCTCGCCCTCCTCCGGGTTGCCGCTGCCCACCAGCACGAACCGCGCCGGGTGCCGCACCGACAACCCCTCCCGCTCAACCAGGTTCTCCCCCGAAGCCGCCACGTCGATCAGCAAATCGACCAAGTGGTCCTCCAGCAGGTTCACCTCGTCGATGTAAAGGAATCCCCGATTGGCCCGCGCCAGCAGCCCCGGCTCGAACGCCCGCTCCCCTTTGGTCAACGCCCGCTCCAGATCGAGCGCCCCCACCACGCGGTCCTCCGTCGCGCCCAATGGCAGGTCAACCACCGGCACCGGCGCCCGCTCAACCGTGACGGCCCCCGCATCGGCGCATATCGCGCACGCCCCCGCCACCGCATCGGGCGCGCACCGGTACGGGCACCCGGCCACCACCGGCAATCCCGGCAGCAGGGCAGCGAGCGCCCGGACCGCCGTGCTCTTGCCCGTCCCCCGGTCCCCGAACACCAGCACGCCCCCGACCGCCGGGTCCACGGCGGCGATCAGCAACGCCCGCTTCATCTCCTCCTGCCCAACGATCGCCGTGAAAGGGAATGCCTGAGCCAAACGAGCCACCCGCGGAAAGACGTGCCCTGTCCTCTGTAATCCTGCCCGGCCTGTCAAGCGACCCGGCCGATGCGATACCGGCCTAGCCAATCACCCCCGCCTGCTGCACTCTGCCCCCCTTCAGGACTTCGCCGAACGGACCCCGCCCCATGTTCCCTGCCACCCGCAACCGCCGCCTCCGCCGCACCCCCGCCCTGCGCGCCATGGTCCGCGAGAACCGGCTCCACCCCGACGACCTGATCCTGCCGGTCTTCGTCGAGGAGGACGTGGACGACGCCTTCCCCATCCAATCCATGCCCGGCGTGTCCCGCATCCCCGAGAAGCATCTGGCCCGCGAGATCGAGGCCATCGCCCGCGATGGCGTCCGCGCGGTCATGCTGTTCGGCGTCAGCCACAACAAGGACGAGATCGGCGCAGACACCCTCTCCGCCCGCGGCCTGATGGCCCGCATGACCCGGACCGCCAAGGACGCGGCCCCGGAGCTGGTCGTCATCACCGACAACTGCTTCGACGAATACACCACCCACGGCCACTGCGGCGTGTTCGAGCACGGCGAGGTGCTGAACGACGCGACCCTCGCCAACCTTGGCAAGCAATGCGTCATCGCCGCCGAGGCCGGGGCAGACCTGATCGCTCCCTCCGGCATGATGGACGGCCAGGTCACGGCCATCCGCTCGGCCCTCGACGCAGCCGGCCACGGCAACACCCCCATCATGTCCTACTCGAGCAAGTTCGCCAGCGCCTTCTACGGCCCCTTCCGCACCGCGTCCGGTTGCGACCTGCAAGGCGACCGCAACCAATACCAGCTCGATCCGGCCAATGGCCGCGAAGCCCTGCGCGAAAGCCGGAACGACGAAGCGGAAGGCGCCGACATCCTTATGGTCAAGCCCGGGATGCCCTACCTCGATGTCCTGGCCCGTATCCGCGACCGCACCGACCTTCCGCTCGCCGTCTATCAGATCAGCGGCGAGTACGCGATGATCAAGTTCGCCGCCCAGGCCGGCGCGTTGGACGAGGACCGCGCCGTCCTCGAATCCCTCGGCGCATTCAAGCGCGCCGGCGCGGACCTCATCCTCACCTACTTCGCCCGCACCGTCATACGCGACGGCCTGGCATAGACTGCAATCGCCCTGACTGGAAAAGTCAGGCGTCAATTGCCAGTCCAGATCAGTGCTAGCCCTACTCCGAATCCAGCACGGCATAAGCCGCCCGGCGCAGCGACGCGTCCAGCTCCACCTGGAAGTCCCCGTTGTCCGTGTCCGTCGTCCAAGGGTCCATCGCCGTCGCGATCAGGAAATCCACCCCCGTCCCCGGCTCCGGAACCACCCCCATCCGCCGGCAGAACGCATCAACGAACGGTTGCCCATACGTCGCCGGGTCGAACCGGGAACTCGTGAGGATCAGGTCCACCCCGCTCATGTCCTCCATGGGCTCGACCACGCTGCAGCGCCTGAACACGCCCTCGTTCAGCCAGTTGGCGCGGGCTAGGCTCCTGTTCGGCCGCCCGTCCTCGTCCTTGAGGTTGAGCGCGAACGCCAGGATCACCTGGTCCGACCCGACCTGCGCGAACAGCCGCCGCGCGACCTTGTCCTGCGCCAGCCGCTCCAGCAGCTCGGCATTGCTCAGCGGCGCCAGCTCGCGCAACACCTCGCGCTCCGCCCGCAGCGCCCCTTGCGGCGCCCCCGCCCGCTCGCCCGGCGTCTGGTTGAACGCGGTTGCGCTGAACCGCGGGTCCTCAAGCGAGGCCAGGCGGCAGAACGCCCGCTTCGCCGTCCACATGCACTGCCCGAGGATTCGCCCGTACCCCGTCCGGTCCGGCCGGATCACCCGGTGCGCCAGCCAAACCGCCGCCGCCGCCGAGCCGGGCTTGCTGCCCTCCACCCCGTAAATCCCGACGCTCGGCTCGGCCTGGTCGTGGAACACCACCGGCGCCCTGAGCGAGATCGCGTTCCGCATCGCCGCGTTCCGGTAGCACAGCGCGCCGGCCGGATAAGGGACGTAGCCCCCCTTGTGCGGGTCAACCGTGATCGTGTCCGCCAGCGGCAGCGCCTCGTACTGCCGTTGCACGTACGGGCTCATCGCGTAAACCGGGACGGCGCTCGCCGGCGGCTCCTGCCCGTCCTCTCCGTCCCGCAGCATGGACCGGAAGTACCCGCCCCAGGCCGCATCGGCGTGGATCAGGAAGTTGAGCCCCCGCTGCTGGAACTCCTGACGCAACGCAACCAGCCCTTCCAGCGGGTCGACCGCGCTCTCCTCCGTGCTGCCGATCACGGCCACCGCCAGCAGCACCGGAACCCGGCGGCGCAGCATCTGCTCCAGCGTCTCCGCCACCGCGCCCAGATCCAGCCGGGCATCCAGGTCAACCCGCTGCACCGCCACCGCGTTCTGCCCCAACCCCAGCAAGGTCGCCGCCTTGGGCCAGGAATAATGGCCCGTCGCCGGCGCCAGCATCACCGGCGACTCCGGCACGTCCGCCATGAAGCTCCGGTAGAACTGCAGCAGCCCCACGTTCTGCACCGTGTAACCGAGCAGCGACCGGTTCAGCGTCTCGGGCTCGATGCCGAACGCCGCCAGTGCCTGCGGCAATCCGGCGACCACGTCCAGGTCGAGGTTCAGCAACGTCCAGGTATCAAGCTCGCGCAGCCGCCCCGTCCCCCCGCCCCAGAGCGGCACCTCAAGCTCGCGCGCCGCCGCCAGCGCCGGCGCTTCGCGGATCGCGGCCCGCAGCGCCACGCCCGAGAACTTCAGGCTGCGGGCCGCCCAAAGCGCCTCGATGTTGGCGATTGTCCCGCCGCTGGTGATGTGCCCCCAGGGCGTCAAGCCGCCATCGCCGCCCTGCCCCCCCGGCCGGACCTCGTAGCCGAGCATCCGGCACAGGTCGCGCCCGGCCTCGATCTCGAGCCGGGTCGTCACCGGCGACGCCTCCGCGGCGACGTTGTTCTGGTTGTAGAGCGCCCCGGCGACCAGCCCGACCAACCCGGGCAGCGCCTGGTCCCAAAGCATGTGCCCCTGGTAGCGCATGCTCGAGAACGGGGCGGACAGCTTCAGCTTGTCGAGCAGCACGCCCGTTTCGCGCCGCAGCCGCTCCACCCCGACCCGGAACTCCGCGCCCGACCGGACCGCCTCCGTCAGATGCGTCGGGTCCTCAGGGTGGAACCCGCGGCGGAACTGCGCATGGCTCTCGACCGCCGCCCCGATCAACTCCTGCAGGATGCCGAGGTTTTCCGCTTTCGGCCCAAGGAACCAAGCCTCGGGCGCGCCCTGCCCCGGCCCGGACAGCTCCAGCGCCGACCGCAGCAACGTGTCCCAGGCGGCAAGGGCCTGCTTGTTGCGTTCGTCGATGGGCGTTGCTTTGTGCGCGGACGGGCGTCCTGGTTTCAGTGTCAAGATCATTCCTAAGCATCATTCGGCAGCGGGCCGGTGAAATGACGCGTCTCCAAAGGTTCCTAAGCAGGCTTGCGTCGCGCAAGCCTGCTTAGCTCAGTCGAGGTGTCCAACGTGGCGTCGCGCCCGCCTCGGGCAAGTTGCCCCGCCCGCCCGCTTCCATGTTATCACCCCTGCCATGGTCGAGACCAAGCGCAAGGCCCTTCTGCTGGTGAACACGCACAGCCGCAACGGGCAGGCCGCGGAGGCCTACGTCGAGGCGCTCTCGGCCGGAGGCCTCGCCTTCGACCGGCACGAGTGCCCGAAACGAGACGAGGTCGGAAACCTCATCCGCTCGGCCCGCGCCAGCGTCGATTGCGTCGTGATGGCGGGCGGCGACGGCACCGTGAGCGGCGCGGCGCCCGCCCTGCGCGAGACCGGCCTGCCCCTGGGCATCCTCCCGCTCGGCACCGCCAACGACCTCGCGCGCACCCTCGGCGTGCCAACGGAGCCCGAAGCGGCGGCCCGCGTCATCCTCGCCGGCAAGACCCGCGCCGTCGACGTGGGCAGCGTCAACGGCGAGCTCTTCTTCAACGTGGCGAGCCTGGGGCTGACCGTCGACATCAGCCGCCGCTTGACCAAGGCCGCCAAGCGCCGGCTGGGCAAGCTGGCCTACGCCTGGACCGCGATGAAGGTGGTGCTGGGATCCGCCCGGTTCAGCGCGGAAATCCGCTCGGGCGGCACGACGCACCGGGTCAGGACGATGCAGGTCGCCATCGGCAACGGCCGCTTCTACGGCGGCGGCATGGTGGTCAGCGCCGACGCGGCGATTGATGATCAGATGCTGGACATCTATAGCCTCGAACTCCGCTCGAAGTGGCGTCTGCTGCTCTCCGCGCGCGCGTTCAGGGAAGGCGAGCATGACGACATCGACGAAGTCTGGACCATGCGCGCGGCAGAGATCGAGATCATCACGGCCAAGCCCCAGCCGGTCAGCGCCGACGGCGAGATCGTGACCAGCACGCCCGCGCGGTTCGGCGTCGTCCCCAAAGCCGTGACCGTGTACGTGCCTTGATCGTCGCGGCGGCCCTCTGCGCGGCGGCCTTCGTCGCCCTATTGTTCCTGGTCCGCTCCGGCGGCCCCGTCGTCTGGTTCGACGGCGTCGTCCAGGCCGGCCTCGCCCCCCTGCGGCAGCGCCCGCTCCTGCTCGCGTTCGATTGGCTGACCCAGGCCGGGACCGGCGCAACCGGCGCGGTCGTGGCGCTGGTCGCCTCCGGGTTGCTCTGGTCGTCCGGGCGGGGCGCCATGGTCGCCCCGGTCTGGCTCGCCTTCCTGGGCGCGGAAGCGACCACCTGGCCGCTCAAGTTCATCACCGACCGGGTGCGTCCCCCGTTCCTGGAAGGCCTGACCGCGGCCTCCCCCTCGTTCCCGAGCGCGCACGCCACGGTGTCGGTCTCGGTGTTCGGCTTCATGGCGCTGGCGATCGCCGCCGGGGCGCCCGAACGGTGGCGCGTCTGGGTCTACGTGGCCGGCGTCGTGTTCATCCTCCTGATCATGTTCAGCAGGCTGCTCCTGAGCCTGCACTACCTGAGCGACATCATCGGCGGCGCGTTGGTCGGCGGCTTCTGGGTCCTGGTCGCCTGGCGGCTGTTCGCCGGGTGAATGTTGTCCGGACGGCGCATGACCCATGCCCGAAGGCCCGGCGCAACATTGAATCAGGCGCGGACTCGTTGTAACAGCATCGCTTATCGAGGCCAGCAGCGCAGGCGGACAGAGAGTTGGATACGACGGCATGAGCGTGGACGCGATCGGCGAAACAGACCAAAGCCCGCAAACTGCCAAGATGGAGCAGCCGTTTCACCTGGTTGACCCAAGCCCCTGGCCCATGGTCGGAGCCCTCGGCGGCGGCACCCTCGTCTTCGGCATCGTGAGCTGGGCCCACTTCGGCGATAAATGGTTTTTCCTGGCCGGCCTCCTGCTCGTCCTGGCCACGATGGCCTTCTGGTGGTGGGACGTGCTTCGCGAAAGCATGGCCGCGGGGCTGCATACGCCGGTGGTGCTGATCGGCCTCCGTTACGGCATGGCGCTGTTCATCGCCAGCGAGGTCATGTTCTTCGTCGGCTTCTTCTGGGCCAACTTCCACTTCGCCCTGTTTCCCCAGCACGTGCTCGGGACCGACGCCGGCGCGTGGCCGCCGACAGGCGTCAGCACCTTCAACCCGTTCCAGTTGCCGCTCCTGAACACCCTCATCCTCCTGCTTTCAGGCACGACCATCACCTGGGCGCACCATTCGCTGATCGAAGGCGACCGCAAATACCTGGTCATGGCCCTGGGCCTGACCATCCTGCTGGGCCTGAGCTTCACCACGCTCCAGGCCGTCGAGTACAGCGAGGCTCCGTTCAAGTTCAGCGGCGGCGGCATCTACCCGTCGGTCTTCTTCCTGGCCACGGGCTTCCACGGCTTCCACGTCATCGTCGGCACCATTTTCCTGATCGTCTGCTGGTTCCGCGCCCGCGCCGGGCAATTCTCCCCGACCCGGCATTTCGGCTTCGAAGCCGCCGCCTGGTACTGGCACTTCGTCGACGTGGTCTGGCTGTTCCTGTTCGTGGCCATCTACCTGTGGGGCGCAGGCTCGGCGGTATCCGACTAACGAGATCCGCGGCCCCGGTCGGCAGCGTTTCGGCACGCCGAGGTTCGCCGAACAGGTCGCCGTCCTTGCTGAACGCGAGGACGGCCAGTTGAGAACCGAATCGCACATCGTGCGTGTCGCGGCTCGCGGGTGAGACGCAGGGCATGAGCGTCGCAAGGGCAATGCGCCTGAACCCACCCCCCGTAGCCCCCAGCCCCCGTCCGCCCTATAACCCCTCCCCATGATCCTGCTCACCGGCGGCGCCGGCTTCATCGGCAGCAACCTCCACGCCGCCCTCCAAGCCCAAGGCCGGCAAGTCGCCATCTCCGACTGGCTCGGCACGGACGGCAAATGGCGCAACCTCGCCGCCCACCCCCCGAGCCGCCTCATCCCCCCCGAAACCCTCGATGCCTGCCTCGCCGCCGATCCAAGCCTTACAGCCGTCATCCACCTGGGCGCCATCAGCGACACCACGGCCACAAACGGAGACCTCGTCTGGGCCACCAACGTCGAGCTTTCCTGGCGTCTGTGGCAATGGTGCGCGAGCCGCCGCACGCCCTTCATCTACGCCAGCTCCGCCTCCACCTACGGCAACGGCGACCAGGGCTTCGACGACGACCCGGCCCGCCTCCAAGCCCTCCGCCCGCTCAACCTCTACGGCTGGACCAAGCACGCCTTCGACCTCCGCGTCCAAGCCGCCCTCGCCGCCAACGAGCCAGCCCCCCCGCAATGGGCCGGCCTCAAGTTCTTCAACGTCTACGGGCCCAACGAGTACCACAAAGGCAACATGGTCTCCGTCGTGAAGGTCAAATACGACGACCTCGCCAGTGGCCGCGCCCCCCGCCTGTTCCGCTCCGACAACCCGGCCATCCCCGACGGCGCGCAAGCCCGGGACTTCATCCACGTCAACGACGTCGCCGCCGTCATCCAATGGCTGCTGGACACCCCAAGCGTTTCCGGCCTGTTCAACCTGGGCACCGGCCAGGCCAGAACCTACCAGGACCTCGCCCACGCTGTCTGCGACGCCATGGACCGCCCCAGGCAGATCGACTACATCCCCATGCCCGACGCCCTCCGAGGCCAATACCAGTCCTTCACCCAGGCCCGCATGGACCGCCTCCGCGACGCCGGCTACTCCGGCCAGTTCACCCCGCTGGAAGACGGCATCCGCCATTACGTGCGAAACCACCTCGCCCCCGGAACCCTTTACGTATGATCCCGGTCCTCCTCTTCCCCGGCTTCGACCCGGTCGCCGTCCACCTCGGCCCCTTCGCCATCCGCTGGTACGCCCTCGCCTACATCACGAGCCTCGTCCTCGGCTGGCAGATCGTCCGCCGCCTGGTCCGCCTCCGCCCCGTCGTCGCCACCCCGGAGCAAGTCGACGACTTCCTGACCTGGGCCACCCTCGGCGTCGTTTTGGGCGGCCGCCTCGGCTACGTCCTGTTCTACCAGCCCGGCTACTACCTGGCCCACCCCCTCGCCGCCCTCGAAGTCTGGCAAGGCGGCATGAGCTTCCACGGCGGCGCGCTCGGCGTCATCGTCGCCCTCTACCTCTTCACCCGCAAGAACGGCCTCCCCTTCTTCGGCTTCTCCGACCGGGTCTGCGTCGTCGTCCCCCTCGGCCTCGGCCTCGGCCGCGTCGCCAACTTCATCAACGGCGAACTCTGGGGCCGCGAGGCCCCGCCCGACCTGCCCTGGGCGATGGTCTTCCCCGAAGCCGGCCCGTTCCCCCGCCATCCCAGCCAGCTCTACGAGGCCCTTCTCGAAGGCGTCCTCCTCCTCGCCGTCATGGCGGTCCTTTGCAGCCGCCCCGCCATCCGCGCCCGCTTCGGCGTCCTGGCCGGCACGTTCCTGGTCGGCTACGGCATCGCCCGCATCATCGCCGAGCACTTCCGCCAGCCCGACGCCTTCCTGGGCTTCCTCTACGAGGGCCTGACCATGGGCCAGATCCTCTCCATCCCCATGATCCTCGTCGGCCTCGCCGCCATCTATCTCGCCCGCCCCCACCCCCTCTCGCCCCCCATGCCCCCCAAAGCCACTCAGGATGTTTCACGTGGAACGTCTTGACCGCTTCATGGCCAGGAGCAACGCCGCCTACTACGCCGATCACGACCCGTTCCAGGACTTCACCACCGCCCCCGAGATCACCCAGGTCTTCGGCGAGCTCCTGGGCCTCTGGTCCGCCGTCGTCTGGCAGCAGCAATCCGAGCCCGCCCCCGTCCTCCTCGCCGAGCTCGGTCCCGGCCGCGGCACCCTCATGGCCGACGCCATCCGCGCCATCGCCAAAACCGCTTCCCGCTTCGCCGAGGCCCTCCAGCTCCACCTGATCGAAACCTCCCCCCGCCTCAAAGCCCAGCAGGCCGCGCGCCTCCCCCAAGCCGCCTGGCACGAAACAGTCGGCGCCCTCCCCCCAGGCCCCGTCATCCTCCTCGCCAACGAGTTCCTGGACGCCCTGCCCATCCGCCAATTCATCCGCCGCGGCCCGGCCTGGACCGAGCGATACGTCCAGGCCGGCACCTACGTCGAACGCCCCGCCGAGCCTCCCCCGCGCGAGGCTGCCGACGGGGAGGTCGTCGAAGTCAACGAACCCGCCCAGGCCCTCGTGGAAGCCCTCGCCGCCCGCTTCCGCCAGCAACCGGGCGCAGCCCTCTTCCTCGACTACGGCCCCTCCCGGACCGCCCCCGGCGACAGCCTTCAAGCCCTCCGCTCAGGCCGCCCCGCCGACCCCCTGGCCAACCCCGGCCAGGCCGACCTCACCGCCCACGTGGATTTCCAATCCCTCGCCGCCGCGGCCCGCGCCGCCGGGGCCCAGGTCCACGGTCCCGTCCCGCAAGGCCCCTTCCTCGCCAGCCTCGGCCTGTTCCAGCGCACCGGCATCCTTGCCCGCGGCCAGCCGCCCGCCCGCGCCGCCGCCCTGATCCAATCCGCCCAGCGCCTGGCCGAGCCTGACTGCATGGGCGGCCTGTTCAAAGCCCTGGCCCTCACCCCGCCTGGCGCCCCCACCCCGCCGGGCTTCGAACGGTGAACCCCCTCGTCAGCCCCGCCCTGCAAGCCCGGCACGGCTTCTTCACCCGCGAGGGCGGGATCAGCGCCGGCCCCTTCGCCAGCCTCAATTGCAGCCTCTCCAGCCCCGACGACCTGGCCCGCGTCGCCGAGAACCGCGCCCGCGTCGCCCGCTTCCTCGGCGCAGAAACCCTCCTCGGCCTGAACCAAATCCACGGGCCGGAGGTCGTCACCGTCGCCGCCCCCTGGCCTGACCGTCCCCGCGCCGACGCCATGGTCACCAACCGCCCCGGCCTCGCGCTCGGCATCGTCACCGCCGACTGCGCCCCCGTCCTCCTGCAAGACCCCGCTGCCGGCGTCATCGGAGCCGTCCACGCCGGCTGGCGCGGCGCGCTGGCCGGGGTGCTGGAGGCCACCGTCGCCGCCATGCACGCCCTCGGCGCCAGCAGCATCGTGGCCAGCATCGGCCCCTGCATCCAGCAACCCTCCTACGAAGTCGGCCCTGACCTGCGAAACGCCGTGCTCGCCCACGACCCGGCCCACGCCCGCTTTTTCGCCAAAGGCCGCCCCGGCCATTGGCAGTTCGACCTCCCCGGCTACTGCGCCGCCCGCCTCGCCGGCATCAGCCAAATCGACCCGATGCAAGCCGACACGTTCGCCGACGAGGCCCGCTTCTTCAGCCACCGCCGCCGCACCCTGGCCAACGCCGGCCCCATCGGCCATCAGGTCAGCGCCATCGTCCTATGACCCGCCTCGCCCTCCTGCTCCCGCTCCTGCTCGCCGCCTGCGGCAACCTGCCGCAGCCGTTCTTCGGCAACCCGGGCGCCAACGCCACCCGGCTCGCCCAGCCGCCGGCCTCGCGGCTGGAGGTCCCGCCGCCGGCGCGCTCGCTGCTCTCAAACGCCGCGGGCCGGGCATGGGCGCAGGTCACGGCGGCGGCGCTGGTGGAGCAGGAAGTGCCGGCGATTGCCGGTCCCCGGCCCCGGAGCAATGAATGGACCCTGGTGCTCGCCGCCGACCTGCGGGGCAACCAGGTGGTCCCCTCCTACACCATCCGCAACCCGGCCGGGCAGCCGCAAGGCGCGGCCGAGGGCGCCCCCGTCCCCGCCGCCGACTGGGCACGCGCGACCCCGGCCACGCTGCGGGCCGCCGCCGCGGAGGCAGCGCCCGGCATCGCCGCCCTGCTGACCAGGATCGAGGCCGCCCGGCAGCAGAGCGACCCCAAGAGCCTGCTCAACCGCCCGGCCCGCATCTACTTCACCGGCGTCACCGGCGCGCCGGGCGACGGAAACGCGAGCCTGGCCGCGCAGATGCGGCGCAAGCTCGAAACCCAGGGCCTGGTGGTGCAGGACACGGCCAAGGACGCCGACTACAAGCTCGACGGCAAGGTCGAGACCGCGCCAGGCGCCAACAACACGATGCGGGTCGAGATCCAATGGACCATCGCCAACGCCACGGACGAGGTCGGGCGCATCGCCCAGATCAACGAGGTGCCGCCGCAGACGGTCAGCGGCTACTGGGGCGACGTCGCGGTGGTGGTGGCGTCGGAAGCGGCGGGCGGGGTGCGGGATGTCGTGCTCAACGCGAGCGGCAAGCGCAAGCAGGCGGCGGCGGAACGGTAGTTTCATTTTTCCGCAATCCAATCTAAGAAGCTGGCGCGCCGCCTGGGGAGCACGCCTGCTCATGAAGATTGTCGCCTGCAACAGCAATCGCCCGTTGGCGGAGTCGGTCGCCGAGGCGCTTCACCTTCCGCTGGCCAAGGCCAGCATCCGGCGCTTCGCCGACCTGGAAATCTTCGTCGAGATCCATGAGAACGTGCGCGGGGAGGACGTGTTCGTGCTGCAAAGCACGTCGTACCCGGCCAACGACAACCTCATGGAGCTGCTGATCACGCTGGACGCGCTCCGCCGCGCCTCCGCCCGGCGCATCACTGCCGTCATCCCTTATTTCGGCTACGCCCGGCAGGACCGCAAAGCCGGGCCGCGGACGCCGATCAGCGCCAAGCTGGTCGCCAACCTCATCACCGAGGCGGGCGCCAACCGGGTGCTGACGATGGATTTGCACGCCGGGCAGATCCAGGGCTTCTTCGACATCCCGGTCGACAACCTCTACGCCGCGCCGCTGTTCGGGCGCGACATCCAGGCGCGCTTCCCCGGCGAGGACGTGATGATCGTCTCGCCGGACGTGGGCGGCGTGGCCCGGGCGCGCACGATCGCCTCGCGCCTCGACGTGGACCTCGCCATCATCGACAAGCGGCGCGAGCGGGCCGGGGTGAGCGAGGTGATGAACGTGATCGGCGACGTGAAAGGCAAGACCTGCATCCTGGTGGACGACCTGGTGGACAGCGGCGGCACGCTGTGCAACGCCGCCGACGTGCTGATGCAGCGCGGCGCGCGGTCGGCCAGCGTCTACGTCACGCACGGGGTTTTGTCCGGCGAGGCGGTGCAACGAGTCTCGAACTCGGCCATTCAAAGCCTGACGATGACCGACAGCATCCAGGCGAGCGAGGCGTCGTGCGCGGCGCGCAACATCCGTCAGTTCACCATAGCGCCCATCCTCGCCGAAGCGATGCAGCGCATCTCCGACGAAAGCTCGGTCAGCTCGTTGTTCGACTGAGGTCTTGTTCGGAGGCCGCTGCCAGGATTGCCGGCCCCGCCTTCAAGGAGACAGCACATGAAGCTTTATTACGGACCCGGCGCCTGCTCGATGGGCATCCACATCCTGCTCGAAGAGATCGGCAAGCCTTACGAGGCCGAGCGGCTCGACCTGCACGCGGGCGACACCCGCAAGCCGCCGTTCAGCGAGCTGAACCCGAAGGGCAAGGTGCCCACGCTGCAGCGCGACGACGGCTCGGTCGTGACCGAGTTCCCGGTGATCGCGCACTACCTGGCCGAAACCAACCCGGAGGCCGGGCTGCTGCCCCGCGACAAGGAGGCGATGCTGCGGGCGGCGGAGGCGATGGATTACTGCGTGGCCACCATCCACATGCAAGGCTTCGGGCGCATGTTCCGCCCGAGCGCCTTCGCGCCCAGCGAGTCCGACCATGAGAAGGTCAAGGCCCAGGGCAAGGAGATGATCGAGAAGGGCTTCAGGATCATGGCTGAGCAGCTCGGCGGCAAGGACTGGATCGGGGGCACGTTCAGCGTGGCCGACTGCGCCTTATTCTACGTCGAGTACTGGGGGGCGAAGCGGGTGGGCATGAGCCTGCCGCCGCCGCTCGCCGCCCATCTTGACCGCATGTTGGCCCGGCCCGCCGTCAAGCGGATGATTGAGGCCGAGGGCCTTTCCGCCTGATGCTGACCCGGCGCGCGTTCTGGTTCCTGCGCCACGGGGAAACGGACTGGAACGCGCGCAACCTGGCGCAGGGCAACGTCGATGTCCCGCTCAACCCGGTCGGGGTGTCGCAGGCCCGCGCGGCGGCCGAGCTCCTGCGCGGCCGGGGCATCCGCAGCATCGTGTCCTCGCCGCTGTCGCGCGCCTACGACACGGCGCTCGCGGCCGCGGAGGTCATCGGGCAGCCGGTGGCGACGGAGGAGGAACTTCGCGAGGTGTCGTTCGGCGTGCAGGAGCGGCAGCCGATGCTGGCGCAGTGGTTCGACGACTGGGTCGCCGGGCTGTCCACCCCCGAGGGGGCCGAGACGTTCGCCGAGCTGCGCGCGCGGGCGGCGCGGGCGGTGAACCGGGCGCTGGAATACGAAAGCCCGGTGCTGGTGGTGGCGCACGGGGCGCTGTTCCGGGCCTTGAGGGCGGAGATGGGGCTGGAGCCGAACGTGCGGACGCCGAACGGGACGCCGCTGTTCTGCGAACCGGGCGGCCCGGCGGCGGCCTGGACGTTGTCGCCGGCGGCCTGATTGGGCCAGGAATTTCCCTGACGGCTGGCCGACAGCGGCGTAAGGCTAAGCGTCGTTCGGCAGAGCGTGCCGGCACGCTGCCGGTGAAACGATGCGTCCTCAAAGGTTCCGACACCGGTAGCGAATTTAAAGTTCGCAGTTTGTTCACGAGGGCGGAGGTCCGGCAGGACCACTTCAGCATGCGTTTTCACTTGCCTGGCGACCATCCCAGCTGATGCAGAAGCGGAGCCGCTGAATTCGCCACCAGTGTCGGTTCCTAAGCAGGCTTGCGTGGGCAAAGCAACCGGGGCGTGGACCGAACGCTGTATACGCTCCTCTGTTTCCGGAGTGCCGCCAACCATGACATCCCCTGCCCTGACCCGCCGCACGCTGGGCGGGCTGCTCGCTGCCACGGCGCTTGCCAGCCGCGCCCAGGCCCAGCACATGCAGCTTGAACAGGTCGCGACGTTCGAGCGCCAGGTGACCGGCGTGACCGTGGCGCATGACGGGCGGATCTTCGTCAACTTTCCCCGCTGGGAGGAGGACGTCGCCGTGTCGGTCGGCGAATTGATGCCTGACGGGTCGGTGCGGGCCTATCCGGACGAGGCGTGGAACGCCTGGCGCAATACGCGCCACCTGGCGAACGACAGCCATTTCGTTTGCGTGCAGAGCGTGGTGGCCGGGCCGGACGGATCGCTTTGGGTGGTGGATCCGGCGGCGCCGGGCAACTCGTTCAACCTGAAGAACGGGCCGAAACTGGTGCGGATCGACCTCAAAACGAACACGGCGGCGGAAACCATCGTGTTCGACGACAAGGCCGTGCCGCAAGGGAGCTACCTGAACGACGTGCGGATCAGCCCGGACGGGCGCACGGCTTACCTGACCGACAGCGGGGTTATTGGGGCGCTCATCGTGGTTGACCTGCCGTCCGGGACGGCGCGGCGGCTGCTGAGCGGGCACCGGAGCACCCAGGTTGACAAAAGCGTGGAGGTGACGACCGGGGGCAAGCCGTTGCGCCGGTCGGACGGGCGGCCGCCCGCGTTCGCGGCCGACGGGATCGCGCTCGATCCGACGGGGGATTACCTTTACTGGCAGGTGCTGGTCGGCAAGACGCTGTACCGGATGGCGACGAGCACGCTGCGGGATGCGTCGTTGACGCCGGAGGCGGTGGCCGCGGCGGTCGAGACGGTCGGGACGACGTGCGTGGCGGACGGCATCCTCATGGACCGGAAGGGGCGGCTCTGGATCACCAGCCCGGAGGACAACAGCGTCAAGCTGCGGCGTCCGGACGGCACGCTGGAGATCGTGGCGCAGGACGGGCGGCTGCAATGGCCGGACACGTTGGCGGAAGGGCCGGACGGGCGGATTTACGTGACCTCGTCGCACATCCAGGACATGGCGCAATGGCATGAGCATGGCTCGACGCGGCGGATTCCTTATGGGCTTTGGCGGTTTTCGCCGCCGGGCTGAGGGCGGGGCGGTGGAACCCGGGGCGTAGTCCTGCTCTAATCGGGTTTGGATACGCACAGAGGAGCCGCCCGATGAACGCTATGCCGCCGATCGCCTCGTTCGAGGCCCGTCTTGACCGTTTGGCGGAGGTTGCCGTCCGGGTCGGGCTTGGGTTGAAGGCGGGGCAGGAGATCGTGCTGACGGCGCCGCTCGACGCCGTGCCGCTGGTGCGCCGGATCACCGAGCACGCCTACAAGCAGGGCGCGAGCCAGGTGACGACGCTGCTGTCGGACGAGGCGGCGACGCTGGCCCGGTTCGAGCACGCGCCGGACGAGGCGTTCGACTACGCGCCGGCTTGGCTGTTCGAGGGGATGGCGGCGGCCTACCGGAACGGGGCGGCGCGGCTGGCGATCGGGGGGGAGAACCCGGCGCTGCTGGCCGGGCAGGATGGGGACCGGGTGGCGCGGGCCAACCGGGCGCGGTCGGTGGCGTACCGGCCGGCCTTGGAGTTGATCACGAACTTCGCCTGCAACTGGAGCATCGTCTGCTACGCGACGCCGAGCTGGGCCAAGCTGATGTTCCCAGAGGAAACGGAGGAGCGGGCGGTGGCCCGGCTGTGGGACGCGATCTTCGCCGCCTCGCGGATCGACAAGGCGGACCCGGTGGCGGCCTGGGCCGAGCATAACGCGGCGCTGCACGCGCGGACGGCGTTGCTGACCGGCAAGAAATACGACGCGCTGCACTTCCAGGGGCCGGGGACGGACCTGCGGGTGGGGCTGTCGGAAGGGCATATCTGGCTCGGGGGCGCGGAGCCGGCCAAGAACGGGATCGTGTGCAACCCGAACATCCCGAGCGAGGAGGTGTTCACCACGCCGCACCGGGGCCGGGTCGATGGGGAGGTGCGGAGCACGAAGCCGTTGTCGTATCAGGGGACGCTGATCCGGGACATCGCGGTGCGGTTCGAGGACGGGCGGATCGTGCAGTCGAGCGCCAGCAGCGGGGCGGAGGTGCTGGAGAAGGTGCTGGGGACTGATGAGGGGGCGCGGCGGCTGGGCGAGGTGGCGCTGGTGCCGCATTCCTCGCCGATCTCGACCAGCGGACTGCTGTTTTTCAACACGCTGTTCGATGAGAACGCGGCGAGCCACATCGCCTTGGGGCAGGCTTACCGGACGTGCCTCGAAGGGGGGACCACGGCGAGCGAGACCGAGCTGGAGCGGCGGGGGGCGAACTCCAGCCTGATCCACATCGACTGGATGATCGGGTCGGGCGCCGTCGACGTGGACGGGGTTCTGTCCGGCGGCGCGCGGGAGCCGGTGATGCGCCGGGGGGAGTGGGTTTAGAGGCTGCCGTGGCGGGGCTTTCGACGGCTCGATCGAGGGTGCGGGAGTTCGCCCAGTTTTTGCCGAGTGCGCGCCCGGTGTTGCGGAAGCTGGAGAAGCTGCGGCTGCATATCGCGACCTCGGCGGCGCAGACGCGGTACTTGCATGACCGGATTTCCGGGTTGGAGGCGTTGCACTCGCCGGCGCTGGTCGACCTTGGGGAGCGGCGGGTCGAGGCGGTGCATTTCATCGACAAGTCGTGGTGCGACAGCGGGGGGGTGTTCCTGCAGGGGTGGGTCCATGCCGGGGCGCATCCGGTGCGGCGGGTGATCCTGGCGAGCGGGGCGGACCGGGCGGAGACGACCGCGTTCCGCCCGCGGCCGGACGTGGCCGGGCATTATCCGGGGTTGCCGGAGGGCGGGGCGGCGCAGTTCAGCCTTTACCTGGCGTGCCGGGCCTGCGTGCCGTTGACCTTGGCGGTGGTGACGGACGCCGGGGCGCATGAGACGGCGGTGCAGCCGCCGTTGCTGGAGGACGTGGTCATTCCTGACGCGACGGCGGCGATGGAGGCATTCGCGGAGGCGATGCGGGGGCGCGGGGGGACGGTGCTGGAGCTGGGGGCGCGCGTTGTCGGCAGCATGACTCAGGGGTGGCGGGCGCGGTTCGAGCCGGCGTGCCGTTACGTTGGCAGCGACATCCATCCGGGGCCGGGGATCGACGCGGTGGGGGACGTTCATGCGCTGACGGGGTTCGTGACGCCGGGGTCGCTGGACGGGCTGTTCTCGGTCGCGGTGCTGGAGCACCTGGCGGCGCCGTGGGTGGCGGCGGGGGAGATCAACCGGGCGCTCAAAATGGGCGGGGAGACGGTGCACGTGACGCACCAGAGCTGGCCGGTGCACGAGACGCCGAACGACTTCTTCCGGTTCTCCGACCAGGCGCTGCGGTCGCTGTTCGGGCCGGCGACGGGGTTCAAGGTGGTGGAGTGCGGGATGGCGCACCCGGTCTCGATCATGCCGCCGCCGCATTTGCGCCACGCGGACTGGCTGATGATGCCGTTCGGGGTGGGATATGGGCAGTCGTTTATCCGGGCGCGGAAGGTGGCGGAGGCGGGGGCGGCGGCTTCGGGGTGGGGGGCGGGGGAGATGGAGCGGGTTAGCCGGGGGTATCCGCGGCGGGGGGGATGAGTGCGTTCGGCCCCGAAGCGGATATTCGGTCAGCTCGGCTCACGAAATATACTCACGATCTTCAAACTAGAACCTGTAACTCCCTCAGACGCGGGCACAGTTGGGAAGGCTGGTCGGATGAGTTCTGCTCAATGATCCCTGGTGTTATTGACCGGGCCGGTGGCGAATGGCGGGTTCTAGAGGGGCTCGGTTGAAAGAAGCCGTTCAGGAGACCGGCTCCTGGCGAATTCCGCCTTGGGCCGCTTAGCCACACCGTTCAAATCATACAACCACCGCTCCCAAAGAACCCTACTCTTTGCTGGTGCAGCCCACATCGCGGATTATAGCAGATACGCCTCTGCTCGTGCTTGGCAGAATTCATCGAGGAGGGAGTGATTGATGAACTTATGGTAGCGAGCGTCACCTTTCGCAACTGTATGCAGGCGATGCATCATTGCCGTAACAATACGCTCCCTTGTTCTTTGCATCCGGACACGTCCATTAGCAGCGGACGTAACACCATTCAAAGACGCTTTAAATTTCTCACGTGCAGCTTCGTCGTTAAACAGTTCCGTAGCTATAATATCAAGTGTGATCCGCCAGGGCCGGAACGTGACACTGGCAGTGTTTAACTGAAACTGGTTGAACTTCCAGAACTTATATACACCGTTATCTGTAGAAACTTCCCAATTTTCCATCGGGATATCATGGAACCCAACCGCGTCCAGCGCCAATCCAATAGGAGGCGCCCCTATCAGGGTTCCTTCTGATCGAGTCGACCATTGAATAATGCCATTTTGAGAGTAAACTAGGCAGTAATCGGGTGGCAATGCCCTAGATAATTTGATTGAAGCTGCTTGTAGTGAGATCTCCGCTTGATTTTGAATAGTTCTTAGAGCTTCAGCGGGGTTTGGTGATGTTAAGACTATATGCCGCATCCAAGGTGTGGGCATCAATAGCTCGGAAGCAAATCTATTTGCTTCCACCTCAAACTCCCAGTATTCGTCATTTGCCTTGGAGCCAGCATCAATTTCGTCAATCATAGCACCAATGTGCCATGGAATCATGATGTGGCCCAACTCATGAGCCAGTGTAAATCGTTTCCGATACTTTGAGGATCGATTATTCAAGTAAATTGTAGGCCTTTTCCGCGGGTGCTTCAGATCGATACATAATCCATCGACGTTAATATCATCGGGAAACTCGATCACCTCTAAGTTAGCTTTCTCCTTTAGCAGAGAAGTAACATCAATTGGAGGCGTGAGTTCCCTCAAAGCAATGATCCTGCTAGCTATCTTCTCTTCAGGTAGGAGTCTAAGCTCTGGCAGCACGATTATCCAGCCATGCTTGAAGGCGCCTGATCTTATTCGGCTCTGCCGACCGCGCCACCAATTTTTTCATTACATTATCATTGACGTAACTAGCAACCGGATAACCAGTTTTTCGGCTCGCGATTATAAGAGGTAAGCTCTCGGGTGAATTCAGAAATAGCTCATATTCATCTCTTAGCATCCCAAGGTATTCGTGTAGGGATAGCTCACTTGAACTATCATGCCAGGCACCGATGAAATCTTCGATTTCATCTATAATTGCATCACCGGACAAGCATTGATCAATAAAGGAACGGGCATTCTTAAGCATCGATCTTTCTCCCCTTAACGGCATTTTTGACGTAAGATCCAGTGATCGCGTGTAGAACGCCCACATGCCTACCGCGAGCGTCGAAAACCTCTACCTCGCCATGCAGGCTGTCCCAGGTATAAAGAAGCTTTCTGTCCCAGCTTCGCCATCGCATAGCACCATGAACGAAACCCAAGCTCTCGAAATCATCTAGAATGCTCGGTCTAGGGCCAATACTGTTCATTTAGATGGTTAGCCACCCTATATCCGTTGATCAGGTTTTTTTAGGATCGACAGCGATGGCGGGTGTTCCCGCCGGCCTTCCGGCCGGCGTTCGTGTCAGCGACCACATCAGCCTCGGCGTGATCGCCAAGACGTTCCCGCCGGATCGGGTGCAGCAGGTCCTGGCCGAGACCGGCAAGACGAGCGAGCGCGAGCGCGATCTGCCGGTTCAGGTGATGATCTACTACGCCATCGCCATGGCGCTGTACATGGGGTCCAGCACCCGCGAGGTGCTGCGCTGCTTGCTAGAAGGCTTGCGCTGGCTGTGGGGCGCCGACGCGGTCAAGGTGGCGGGCAAGAGCGGCATCTCGCAGGCGCGCAGCCGCCTGGGCGAGATGCCGCTGCGCCGGCTCTTTGAGCAGGTCGTGCAGCCGGTGGCGACGCGCGCCACCAAGGGGGCGTGGTATCGAGAGTGGCGGCTGGTGAGCCTGGACGGCTCCAGCCTGGATGTGGCCGACACGGCCGAGAACGGCGCCTGCTTCGGCTATCCGGGTGCCAGCCGCGGCGAGAGCGCCTTTCCGCAGCTCCGTTTCGTCGCGCTGGTGGAGAACGGCACGCACGTGCTGTTCGGCGCCAAGCTGGGCGGTTGCGCGGATGGCGAGACGACGCTGGCCCATGGCGTGGTGCCGGCGCTGCGGACGGGCATGCTGTGCCTGGCCGACCGATACTTCTTTGGCTATGCGTTGTGGCAGACAGCGGCCGCTACCGGTGCCGACCTGCTGTGGCGGGTAAGGAGCAACCTGCGCCTGCCGCGCGCCGCGGTGCTGGCGGACGGGTCTTATCTGTCCGTGGTGTATCCGAGCGAGAAGGACCGGCGCCATGCGACCAACGGCGTGCGGGTGCGCGTGGTGGAATATCGGCTGGAGGGGGTGGCCGACGCTGAGCCGCTGTATCGTCTCGTGACCACGATCCTGGACGAGGCGCAGGCGCCTGCCGCGGACTTGGCTGCCCTGTATCATGAGCGCTGGGAGATTGAGGGCGCGCTGGCCGAGCTGAAAACGCAGCTGCGCGGGGCACAGGCCGTGCTGCGCAGCAAGACCCCGGACTTGGCGCGCCAGGAGTTCTGGGGCCTGCTGCTGGCGCACTTCGCCGTGCGCGGGCTCATGCACGAGGCGGCGCTGCAGGCCGACGAGGACCCGGATCGTTTGTCGTTCCTGCATGCCGTGCGCGTGGTGCGCCGCAAGCTGCCGCTGCTTGCGGCTTTTCCCCCCTCGGGACAGGCTCGCCCTGCATAAGGAGGTACTGGACGAGATCCTGGAGGAGCGTGTGGCGAGTTCCCGGGGCCGGCAGGTGCCGCGCGGGGTCAAGCGCAAGATGAGCGGCTACCCGCTGCGCCCTCGCACGCCACAGCCGACCACGCGCATCGACTTCAACGCCGCCATCCGAATCACAAAGTGAACGGTATTGGGTCTAGGGCGAGGAATCACATGTAGAACATGCACATTGTCAGCCAATTTGCCAACCTCGCTACAACATTGCAGGCGGAAGTGGTAGCGACTGGCGGAGCGGTGAGACCAATGGAGATACTGCCTTCGAGGAAGCCGCTTACAATGATGACCGACATGGCGCACAGCAGTCGGTATTGGTCTGGCGATAAAGGTCTGTTCACCGCCCTACGCAGACACCGAAAGCTTCTCAATCAGCGACCCCAACAACAAAAGCAAGCAACCGCCCGAACGCCAAAAGCGTGGCGTTATCCGCCCGGCCAATCGGCACCCCGCACCGGTCCCGGCGCATGGCCATGATCTTGTCCACCATCACCTGCGATGGTTCCCGCAGGCCGGTTGCCTCCCCGGCGGAAAGCAAAAGGCGGTAAAGCGGCGCGTCACGCAAGGCGGTGGTCAGCAAACAGACAAGCACGCTGTCGGTTTCGTCCAGGAAGTCTGATTGCACGACGAAGGCAGGGCGAGGTTTCCCATTGTCGCCGCTTAGGGCGACGGTAATCAGGTCGCCCCGTTTCACAAACTGGCATTGCCCCAATCGGCTGCCGCCTCGATGAAATCGAGCGCACCCAGTTCTTCCGGAGCGCCGCGCAGGATGAGCGCCTGCCGACGCGCTTCGTCCCGAAACCCGGGAGCGTTGGGATCAGGAACCCATACGCGCAGCAACTTCATCCCGCTCGCCCGCCGAGCTGCCCGGTAACGCTGGAATTTGTCGAGGCCATCGGCCTTGGCTGCCCGCGGCACGCCGCCATTCCTTTGAGATTGCGTTGAAAGTAGCGCGCTACCCTTTATGGATCAAGCTGCCTGCCTTTCTTGCATCGGCGGACAGGCTGGACGGCGCCGACGTCCTCCGGGGGATGTCCCTCACACGGACCGGACCTGAGCGGGCTTATCTAACCTGATTGGCAGGCGTGCGTCCGCCCGGCTTTCGCCGGGGCCGGGAGAGGCCCATATGAGCGCCATGCCATTCCCAGACCTGAACCCGGCGCTCGCCGAGGCGCTTGCCGCGCGCGACTATTCCGAACCGACGGAGGTGCAGAGCGCCGTCCTCGCCGACGAAGCGGCGGGGCGAGACCTGCTGGTCTCGGCGCAGACCGGGTCGGGCAAGACGGTGGCGTTCGGGCTGGCGCTGGCGCCGACGCTGCTGGACGGGGCGGCGCGGTTCGGGCAGGCGGGGGCGCCGATGGCGCTGGCGATCGCGCCCACGCGGGAACTGGCGATGCAGGTGAAGGCGGAGCTGGCCTGGCTGTACGCGAAGGCGGGGGCGCGGATCGCCTCCTGCGTCGGGGGCATGGACAGCCGGGCGGAGCAGCGGGCCTTGGCGGCGGGGTGCCACGTCGTGGTGGGGACGCCCGGGCGGCTCAGGGACCATCTGGAGCGGGGGCGGCTCGATCTCTCGGCGCTGCGGGCGGTGGTGCTGGACGAGGCGGACGAGATGCTCGACCTGGGGTTCCGGGACGACCTCGAGTTCATCCTGGACGCGACGCCGGAAGGGCGGCGGACCTTGATGTTCTCGGCGACGATCCCGAAGGAGATTGCCGGGCTGGCGCGGCGGTATCAGCGGGACGGGCTGCGGATCGACACGGTGCGGCGGAACGTGCCGCACAGCGATATCGAGTACCGGGCGGTGCTGGTCGCGCCGCACGACATCGAGCGGGCGTCGGTGAACGTGCTGCGGTACTTCGAGGCGCGGGCTGCGCTGGTGTTCTGCGCCACGCGGGAGAACGTGCGGCGGCTTCATGCCCGGCTGCTGGACCGCGGCTTCGGGGCGGTGGCGCTGAGCGGGGAGCTGAGCCAGCACGAGCGGACGGCGGCGTTGCAGGCGTTGCGCGACGGGCGGGCCTCGGTGTGCGTGGCGACGGACGTGGCGGCGCGGGGGCTGGACTTGCCGGACCTCGACCTCGTGATCCACGCGGACTTGCCGACCAACAAGGAAACGCTGCTGCACCGGAGCGGGCGGACGGGCCGGGCCGGGCGGAAGGGCGTGTCGGTGCTGCTGGCGCCGTTCAGCAAGCGGCGGCGGGCGGAGCAGTTGCTGGGGGCGGCGGGGCTGGATGCCGGGTGGAGCGACCCGCCGAGCGCCGAGCTGATCGGGGAGCGGGATCAGGAGCGGTTGCTGGCGGACCCGGCCTTGAGCGAGCCTCCGTCGGAGGCCGACCTGGCGCTGGGACGGCTGCTGCTCGAGCGGAGCGACGCGGACACGGTGGCAGGCATCCTGGCGCGATACGCCCGTGCCCGGCTACCGAAGCCGGAGGGAGGCTTCAGCGCGCCGCCGGCGGGCGTGGCCCGCAGCGAGCGGACGCCGCAGCAGGGCGTGGGGAACAGCGCGTGGTTCCGGATTCCGGTGGGGCGGCGGAAGAACGCAGACCCGAAATGGCTGATCCCGCTGATCTGCCGGATGGGGGACGTGACGAAGGCGGAGATCGGGGCGATCCGGATTTTTGACACGGACACGCGGTTCGAGATTGCCGGATCGGCAGCGGGGCAGTTCGCGGCGAAGATACGGGAAGCCGGGCCGTATGACCCGAGGATCGAGCCGTCGACGGCGGGGGCGGACGCGCGAACCTCGGGGGCGCGGGCGGGGCGGACATACAGCAGCCGCAAGCAGCCCCGGGCCGCTCGCGGCTGACCGGCGAAGGCTACCGGCGCTCGGGGCCGCCCATCTTGGCCTCGGCGTTGACGGGGACAGCGGGCGTCGCGGGTTCGGACGGAACTTCGGGGCCGCCCGTGTGCAATTCGCCGTTCGGCGTCATCCGGTCGATGGCGACGGGCAGGAACTGGGAAAGCTGGGAGAGGAGGTCGTTCCTAGGCATCCCGGTTTCCCGCGACCATTGATCGACCTGGGTTGAGCCGAGGGCGCGTTCGAGCATCGGGGGTTCGATCTCCTGGTTCTGGCCGTTGCCGATCCAGGAGTTGACGATGCCGCCGAGGCCGGCCTGCTCGAATCGCTGGACGAGTCCGGCGAGGCCGGGCTGCTTCTGCGTTTCGGCTTCGCCGCCGCCGCTGAGAAGGGTTGCCAGGATCGAGTTCACTGAGCCGTGGGGCTGGTTGTCGCCGCCCGAGAGGGAGTCGAGGATACCCATTCTGCCGCTCCGTTGTTTGCCGGAGATATAAGCGGGGTTCGGGGGAAAAGTTCGATCCTGCCCGTCCGTTCAGACGTTGAAGCGGAACAGGAGCACGTCGCCGTCGCGGACGACGTAGTCGCGGCCTTCGACGCGCATCCGGCCGGCTTCCTTCGCGCCCGCTTCGCCTTTCAGGGCGACGTAGTCGTCATAGGCGATGGTTTCGCAGGCGATGAAGCCGCGCTCGAAGTCGTTGTGGATGACGCCGGCGGCTGCCGGGGCCTTCGTTCCCCGGTTGATGGTCCAGGCCCGGGTTTCCTTGGGGCCGACGGTGAAATAGGTGAGCAGGCCGAGGAGGGCGTAGCCGGCGCGGATCACGCGGTCGAGGCCGCTGTCCTCTAGACCGAGGCCTTCGAGGAACTCGGCGCGGTCGGCTTCGGGAAGCTGGCTCACTTCGGCCTCGATGGCGGCGCTGACGACGACGTGGGCGGCGCCCTCCTGTTCCGCACGGGCGGCGACGCGGGCGGATTGGGCGTTGCCGGCGGCGGCGGCGGCTTCCTCGACGTTGCAAACGTAGAGGACGGGCTTGCTGGTCAGGAGCTGGAGGCGGCGGGCGGCGTCTTGGTCGCCGGGGGCGATGGCGGCGCGGGCGGGGCGGCCCGCTTGCAGGGCGGCGATGATGGGTTCCATCAGCGCGGCCTCGGCCTGGCTCTGGCGGTCGCCGCCGCGGGCGCGCTTCTGCAGGGCGGGCAGGCGGCGCTCCAGGCTGTCGAGGTCGGCCAGCATAAGCTCGGTCTCGACGGTTTCGGCGTCGCGGATGGGGTCGATGCTGCCTTCGACGTGGGTCACGTCGTCGTCCTCGAAGCAGCGCAGGACGTGGATGATGGCGTCCACCTCGCGGATGTTGGCGAGGAACTGGTTGCCGAGGCCCTCGCCGCGGGACGCGCCGCGCACCAGGCCGGCGATGTCGACGAATTCGAGGCTGGTGGGCACGACCTGCTTGGATTTGCCGATGGCGGCGAGCGGGGCCAGGCGCGGGTCCGGCACGGCGACGCGGCCGACGTTAGGCTCGATGGTGCAGAACGGGTAGTTGGCGGCTTGGGCGGCGGCGGTGGCGGTGAGCGCGTTGAACAGCGTGCTCTTGCCGACGTTGGGCAGGCCGACGATGCCGCAGTTGAAGCCCATGTCAGGCGGTTCCCTTTTGTTTGGTGTCGGCGGTAAGCAGGGCGACGCGGGTCATGAAGGCTTCCCTTTGGGCGGCGGCGAGCATGGGGGCGGCGTCGGCCACGGCGTCGAGCAGTTCGGGGAGCCAGCGCCCGTCGTCCTTGGCGAAGTCGCCGAGGACGTGGCCGGTGACGCGGGCCTTGTCGCCGGGGTGGCCGATGCCGAGGCGGACGCGCCAGTAGGATTGGGTGCCGAGCAGGCGGTCGATGCTGCGCAGGCCGTTGTGCCCGGCCGCCCCTCCGCCGAGCTTGGTGCGGACCTTGCCGGGGGCGAGGTCGAGCTCGTCGTGGAACACGGTGAGGCACTCGGGGGCCAGCTTGTAAAAGGCGCTGGCTGTTTGGACGCTTTCGCCGCTGGCGTTCATGTAGGTCATGGGTTTGAGGGCGAGGATGCGTTCCGTGCCGACCGTGCCTTCGGCGGCGAGGCCCTTGAAGCGTTGCCGCCAGGGGGTGAAGCCGTGGCGGCGGGCGATGGCGTCCAGCGCCATGAAGCCGATGTTGTGGCGTTGCCGGGCCATGCCGGGCTCGGGGTTGCCGAGCCCGGTCCATAGCTGCACCGCCTTATTTCTTGGCGGCGGGCTTCGCGGCTGGGGCTTTGGCTGGGGCGCCGCCCTTGGAGGGGGTGGCGGGCTTGGACGCGCCGGCCTTGCCGGGGGCCGCGGCGACGGGGGTCTCGACATCGCCGGGCAGCTCTGGGAGCTTGCTGGGGGCGGCGACGGTGGCGATGACGAAGTCGCGGCCGGTGATCACGGGGGCGACGTTTTCCGTGCCGGTGAGGTCGGACCAGCGGACGTTGTCGTTGATGTCCAGCTCGCCGAGGTTGGCGGTGAAGCTTTCCGGCACCGTGTCCGGGTCGGCCAGGACTTCGACGCTGTGGCGGACGACGTTCAGCACGCCGCCGCGCTTGAGGCCGACGGAGGTGGCCTCGTTCTCGAAGTGGACGACGACGGCGACGCGGATGCGCTCGCCGGCGGCGAGGCGCTGGAAGTCGACGTGGATGGGCACGTCGGTGACGGGATGGAACTGGATGTCGCGGATGAGGGCGCGGTCCGTGCTGCCGTCCACGCTGACCTGGTAAAGGCGCGAGCGCCAGCCGCCGCGGTTGAGTTCCTTCAGCACGGTGCGCGGCTCAAGCTGGACAAGAGTTGGGGTTTGCTTGGCGCCGTAGATCACGGCGGGCACTTTGCCTGCCCTGCGAGATGCGCGTGCCGCCCCCTTACCTGCCCGCTCGCGCGCCTCGGCCTCGATCGTCATGTATTCGGCCATGGGTTGCTCCTGAATAAAGATGCGCCGGCCTCCAGGGGTGCCGGCGTGGCAGGGTTTCTAGGCGGTTGCGGGGGGTGGGGCAAGGTGGGCGAGGGCCTGACGGCTTCGGACAAATCCCTTCGTTCCCTGATGCGCCGTTCGGGGCAGCGCCGAGATAGACTGCGGGCCTCAGCGCCGGCGAGGACCGTTGTTGCCCGAGCAGACCATTTTGTTGCGGACGCCTGGGCATCGGCCGGGGGAGGAGCTGAGATCGCTGGCGGCGCTTCGGGGGATCGCGGCGATGGCCGTGGCGATGCGGCATGTCTCGGCAACGGCGCAGAACCACTGCCGGGACACGATCCCTTCGCTGGCGCCGTACGGATGCCTCGGGGTGGATTTCTCGTGCTGAGCGGCTTCATCGTGGCGTTCACGTTCGGGGCGGACGTCCGGGCGCGCGGGGTCTGGGCGCCCATGCGGGATCGCCAGCCCGTGCCGCGCCCCGCGCCATGAGGACGCCGGCGGCGCGGCCTGCGGCGGGAGGCAGCCGCCTCCATGCGCTCGACGCCTTTCGCGGGTTTGCCGCGCTGTGGGTCGTCATGTTCCACGTCACCCTGCGATACCCGCGCTTCATGCAAGGAGAGCAGGTGGAGCGAACCGCGCTGCTTCCCGGCTTGTCCCGCTTCGACGCCGGGGTTGTTCCCGTGCTCTGGTTCTTCCTGATCAGCGGCTTCGTGATCGCGTGGACGGTTGACCGCTGCCGAACGCCGGCCGACTTCGTGGTCAGCCGGTTCTCGCGCCTTTACCCGGCGTTCTGGGCGTCCATCGCCGTCACGGCCCTGCTTTCGGCATGGGCGCCGCTGCCCGGCGCCCGCCTGACGCTGCCGCAGGTCCTGGCCAACTTGACCATGCTGCAGGATTACCTGGGCCAGCCGGCAGTCAACGGGGTGTTCTGGAGCCTCACCGCCGAGCTGACGTTCTACGCGTGGGTGCTGGGCATCTTCGCCTGCGGCTACTGGCGCGTTTCCCATCGGCTCGCGTTCGGTTGGGCCTGCATCGCGCTCGCGGCGGCCGTGGGCGGGCATTGGGGGATGCACGCGCCTTGGCGGGCCACGCAGCTGCTCCTGCTCGAGTGGGCACCCTTTTTCGCGGGAGGTATGATGCTGTACCGGCTCTGGCAGCGGCAGCACGTGGGCTGGTCGGCGGCGACGCTGGCGCTTTGCGTCTTCGCGATCGGCGTCGCTTACCAGCCCGTTCCCGCGGCGAGCTGCTTCGCCGCCATGGGGCTGATCGCCTGGGCGACGCGTGGCGGGTTGGGCTGGCTCGAGGCGAAGCCGTTGCTGTGGCTGGGGTCGGTTTCGTATACGCTTTACCTGACGCACGAGACGGCAAGCTTTACCGTTATCCGGGCATTGGACGACGCCGGCGTCGGTCATCCGGCTTCGGTCGCCGCGGCGG
This sequence comes from Acetobacteraceae bacterium, assembly GCA_965260935.1. Classification (GTDB taxonomy): domain Bacteria; phylum Pseudomonadota; class Alphaproteobacteria; order Acetobacterales; family Acetobacteraceae; genus JBBROS01. Next base: position 1,410,640 of record OZ253374.1, on the reverse strand, counting down.
TGGCCGTCTCGCTTGCTTTGGCGGGCCTTGTCTCCTCCGGCGTGGAGCGCCCCGCCTTGCGCTTCATCCGCCAGGGTTACAAGGACGCCCTGTCCGGGGGGCTGCCTTGGCGGCGCAAGAAGCCGCAGCCGCTTCCCGGCCGGGCCTGCGGTTTCGTTGCGAGGCCGGGCCGGGGAGGTCCGCCGACTGGCTCCGGTGGACAATGAGCCGCACGCCGCTTATCCGCAGCCGGATGCGGTTCCGCTTCCTGGTCAGCGCCATCGTCTGCGCCTGCTTGTCAGCCTGCGCCCCTGCCCGGTTCGACCTGCCGGGAGGCCGGCCCGACGCCTACGCCGCCCTGCACCCCACCTACGCCGAATACTGCGCCCTGACGCAGATCAAGAAGAAGCAGGGCTTCGGCGCCGACATCCGCGGCGAGATCGGCGGCCACGCCGTGTTCTACCTCAACGGCGCCTGCCTCACGCCCGGCGAAGCCTACCCCGTGCTGCAACTCTGCCAACCCGGCCAAGCGGACGGCGTCGGCCTCAGCATGAACGCGCACTTCCGCAACGCCAAATGGGCGGCGATACCGGGCCACCGCTTCTTCTTCGGCGGCGGCCTGCCCGACGGCGCTCCCGTCACCCGCGCCAGCTACGAGGCGGTCAAGCGCGAGGCCGAGCGGCTGGGCATCTACGACGGCATCCAATTCCATGACGTCGTGTTCGACAGCAAGCCCGAAGGCTGGCCGGACCGCGACTGGAAATACGAAGTCTCGATCGGCACCGATTACGGCATCTCGCTCGCCCGCGGCCGTTACTGCGCCCAAGTTCCGGTCACTAAGCCGCAATTGCAAAAGATGATCGGCTTCCTCAACGCCCACAACGCCCCCTATCGCGAGGGACAGCGCACGTTCCACTGGAGCGTGTTCAACGACAACTGCATCCACCTGGCCCACAACGCGCTCGCCGCCGCCGGCTTCTGGGACCCTTGGCCGATCGAGCGGTTCCTCCCGGTCGCCATCTTCGACTTTCCCGTGCCGAAAAATGAATTCGTCAACATCATGCGCCACGCCAGCGACGATTGGCTGCCCGACCCTGGCGCGGTCTACCGCGACGTTCCGGCCCGCTCAGAGCTGCTTGATTACGCCCGGCTGCCAACCTTCCCCGGCGCGCTCGCCTACGCCCAAGGGCCGCGCGAGCCGAATGCGGTCTACGACACAGACCTCAAGCTGATCTTCTATGACGACCCGATCACCGGCTCCTATCAGACCCGTTTCGACCGCATCTTCTCGGAACCGCGCTACACCGATCCGGCCGCGAACCGCGCCCACTTCGCCGCCCTCGCCCAGAAAGCGGATGCGAGCCGCAAGCCGCTCGGCTGGTGGCTTGCCCGCCAGCCTTACAAGAACGACCCGGCCGGTTTCACGCGCGTCTACGACAGCTACTATCAGGCGCTCGCCGCTATCGATTGAGGATCGTCCGCCCGGCGTAACGCGCGGCCGGGCCAAGCTCGGCTTCGATGCGGATCAACTGGTTGTACTTCGCCGTCCGGTCGCTCCGCGCCAGGCTGCCAGTCTTGATCTGCCCGCAGTTGGACGCGACCGCGAGGTCGGCGATGGTGCTGTCCTCCGTCTCCCCGCTCCGATGGCTCATCACCGTCGTGAACCCGGCCCGCTGCGCCAGCTCGATCGCGTCCAGGCTCTCCGACAGCGTGCCGATCTGGTTCACCTTCACCAGGATGGAGTTGGCCGACCGCTCCTCGATCCCGCGCCGCAGCCGCTCCGTGTTGGTCACGAACAGGTCGTCGCCCACGAGCTGGATGCGCCCGCCCAGCGCCGCGGTCATGTGCTTCCAGCCCTCCCAGTCGTCCTCGGCGCAGCCGTCCTCGACGCTGACGATCGGGTAGCGCCCGGCCAGGTCGGACAGGTAGCCTACCATGCCGGCGGCATCGAAGGTCTTGCCCTCGCCTTCGAGCTTGTAGACGCCGCCGGCGTAGAATTCGGTGCTGGCGCAATCCAGCGCGAACGTCACGTCCTCGCCGGGCCGGTAGCCGGCCTTCTCGCAGGCGCGCGCGATGAAGCCCAGCGCCTCGTCCGCCGACTTCAGGCCCGGCGCGAAGCCGCCCTCGTCGCCGACGTTGGTGTTGTGCCCGGCGTCCTGCAACTGCTTCCTCAACGCCTGGAACACCTCCGAGCCCATCCGCACCGCGTCCGCGAAGGTGGCCGCGCCGACCGGCTGGATCATGAACTCCTGGATGTCGATCGGGTTGTCGGCGTGCTTGCCGCCGTTGACGATGTTCATCATCGGCACCGGCAAGGTGCGGGCGAACACGCCGCCCACGTAGCGGTACAGCGGCAAGTCGAGATCGGCGGCGGCGGCCTTCGCCACCGCGAGCGAGACCGCGAGGATGGCGTTCGCGCCGAGCCGCGACTTGTTCGGCGTGCCGTCGAGCTCGGTCATCAGCGCGTCGAGCTTGATCTGCTCGGACGCGTCCATGCCGCCGATGGCGTCGAAGATCTCGCCTTCGATGTTGTCGCAGGCATTGCGGACGCCCTTGCCGCCGTAGCGGGACGTGTCGCCGTCGCGCAGCTCCATCGCCTCGTGCGCCCCGGTGCTGGCGCCGGACGGCACCGCCGCCCGCCCCATCGCCCCGCCTTCGAGCGCCACGTCCGCCTCCACGGTCGGGTTGCCGCGGCTGTCCAGGATCTCGCGGGCGACGATATCGGCGATGGCGCTCATGCGGGTGCATCCGGTCTGTTGCTCGGGCTGAGGTAGCACCTTTCGGAGCGGGCGGGCTACCCGGCGAACGAGGCGGAACGCTGCATCCCGATCCGGCTGCACGACGCCGGACGGGCTGCGGCAAGGCAAAGACGCATAGGAATCTCAAACATGCGGCACTGCCCAGTTCTGGCTCTCCTCCTGCTGACCGCGCAAGCAAGCCTGTCAAGGAACCCGCGCCATCGCCCGGGCGCTGCTTGAGCTGCGGCCCGCGTGCCATTGGCCGCTCAAGCAGGGAGGCCCGATCAATGGCAATGATGAAAGCAGCCGTCTTATCCGAGCCGGGCGGCCCGGACGCCCTCAAGCTGGACACCCGCCCGATCCCGGAGCCGAAAGACGGCGAGGTCCTGATCCGGGTCAAGGCGTTCGGGCTGAACCGGTCGGAACTGTTCACCCGTCAGGGCCATTCGCCCGGCGTCAAGCTTCCCCGCATCCTCGGCATCGAGGCCGCGGGCGTCGTCGAGCAGGCGCCCGGCGCCGCGTTGCAGGAGGGCGACACCGTCATGACCGCGATGGGCGGCATGGGACGGGATTTCGACGGCGGCTATGCCGAATACGTTTGCGTGCCGGCAACCCAGGTGCAATCCGTCCGCACCGGCCTTGGCTGGGACATCTTGGGCGCGCTCCCGGAAATGATGCAAACGGCCTGGGGTTCGCTGTTCAAGTCGCTCCGTCTCGAACCGGGCGAGCGCCTGCTGATCCGCGGCGGCACCACCTCCGTAGGTCTTGCCGCGGCGGCGCTCGCCAAGGATCACGGCGCATCGGTCGCGGCCACGACGCGCGATCCCGGCAACGAAACGCTGCTGCGCCAAAACGGCGCGGACCAAGTGCTCATCGACGACGGCGCCATTGCCGGGCAGGCAAGGCCCGAGGGCTTCGACAAGGTGCTGGAAATGGTCGGCGTGACGACGCTCAAGGACTCGCTGCGCTGCACGCGGCAGGGCGGCATCGTGTGCATGACCGGCATTGTCGGCAACAAGTGGTCGTTCGAGGATTTCAGCCCCATGGACGCGATCCCGACAGCGGTCTGCCTGACCACGTACGCGGGCGGGCCGGACGATTTCATGCAGACGCCGATGCAGACGATCGTGGACCAGATCGCCGCCGGCGTTCTGGGCGTGCAAATCGGCCGCGTATTCCAACTCGACGACATCGCGGACGCGCACCGCTGCATGGAGGAGAACCGCGCCGGCGGAAAGATCGTCGTTTTGGCGTAACCGAGGCTACTCGTCCCTGAACTCCCGCGCGCTGGCCGCCCCGGCCCGCTGCGCCTCCGCCCGGCGCAGCTCGACGCGGCGGATCTTGCCGGAAATGGTTTTCGGCAGTTCGGCGAATTCGAGCCGGCGGATGCGCTTGTAGGGCGCGAGCCGCGCGCGGAGGTGGGCGAAGATGGATGCGGCGGTCTCCGTCGTCGGCTCGTGGCCGCTGGCCAGGGCCACGAACGCTTTCGGCAGCGCGCCGCGCGTTTGGTCAGGCGTCGGCACGACGGCGGCTTCGGTCACGGCCGGGTGCTCGATCAGCACGCTTTCCAGCTCGAACGGGCTGATGCGGTAGCCGCTCGATTTGAACACGTCGTCGGCGCGGCCGACGTAGGTGTAAACGCCATCCGGGGTGCGAAGGGCGACGTCGCCGGTGCGGTAATAGGGTCCGCCGACCGGCTGGATCGCGCCGTCGTCCTGAAGGTAGCCCTGCATCAGCCCGAGCGGCGCCGGGTCGAGCCGCAACGCGATCTCGCCTTCCTCGGTTTCCGCCCCGTCCGGATCAAGCAGCGTGACGCCGTAGCCGGGCAGCGCCCGTCCCATCGAACCCGGGATCACCGGCTGGCCGGGCGTGTTGGCGATCTGCAGCGTCGTTTCGGTCTGGCCGTAGCCGTCGCGGATCATCACCCCCCACTCGTGCTGAACGCGGGCGATCACCTCCGGATTGAGCGGCTCGCCGGCCGCCACCGCCTCGCGCAGATGCACCCGGTGCGCGCGCAGGTCGTGCTGCACCAGCATTCGCCAAACGGTCGGCGGCGCGCAGAACGTCGTCACCCGGCGGCGGCCGAGCGCCTCCATCAGCCCGGGCGCGTCGAACCGGGGCTGATCGAGGATCAGGATCGTCGCGCCCGCGTTCCAGGGCGCGAAGAAACTCGACCACGCGTGCTTGGCCCAGCCCGGGGATGAGACGTTGAGGTGAACGTCGCCGGGCTGCAACCCGATCCAATACATGGTCGAGAGATGGCCGACCGGGTAGCTCTGGTGGGTGTGCAGCACGAGCTTCGGCTTCGAGGTGGTGCCGGAGGTGAAATACAGCAGCAGCGGGTCGGTCGCCTGCGTGTCGCCATCCGGCGCGAAGTCCGCGCTTTCGGCATCGAACTCGGCGAACGGGCGCCACCCGTCGGCGCTTCCCACCGCGATGCGGGTGTAGCCGCCAGCGATCGCCTGGAACCGCGGCGCAAGCCCGGCATCCGCCACCACGTGCCGCACCCGGCCGCGCTTGAACCGGTCCTGCAGGTCGTCAGCGGTCAGCATCGTGGTCGCAGGGATCACGACGGCGCCGAGCTTCATCGCCGCCAGCATCGTTTCCCAGAGCGGCCCGACATTGTTGAGCAGCAGCAGGACGCGGTCGCCGCGCCGGACGCCAAGCCTTCGCAAGCCGTTGGCGACCTGGTTGGAGCGGGCCGAGAGCCGGGCGAAGCTGACCGTCTCGTCGGCGTCGCCAGGCCCGACAAACCGCAGGGCTGCGGCGTCGTTGCCCGCGGCGAGCCGGTCGAAATGGTCGATTGCCCAGTTGAACCGGGCCAGTTGCGGCCATTGGAATCCGGCCCGGGCCGCCGCGAGGTCGGTTCGATGCCGCAAGAGGTGGTCGCGCGCGGCCAGGAATGGCTCGGCATTGCTGTTCATTGTGAGCCTCGGGACGTTCCGGGCTGGAGACTATACGGCAGCCGCCTCCATTGAAACCGCCGCGGAAACCTGGGAAGCGGTTTCCACAACCGCCTTGGGTTGGGCTCGATCGAGCGCCTGATCCGTAGCGCCGCTGCGCCCATTCCTTGGAGTTACGGAGACGCTGGGGCGCGTCAGGCTCTTGGACTTGGTCGCGGCGGTGATCGAGTGCTGCCTTGCGCCGGTTTTTGCGTGAAGGCACGTCCGGCACGGTTTTGCCGTGCTTGCCTTTGGCGGAATGCTTCGAGGGCGTGCTGCCGCCCTTAGCTGCCGCGATAGGTCGAGTAGCTCCACGGCGTGACGAGCAGCGGCACGTGGTAGTGGCCGTCCGCGTCGGCGACCGTGAAGCGGATCGGCACGGCGTCGAGGAAGGGCGGGTCGGCCAGGCCCGGCGTCCCCTGCGCCTTGAAGTAGTCGCCGACGTGGACGGTGATCTCGTAGACGCCGGGCAGCAGGTCGACGCCCGAAAGGAGCGGCGCGTCCGTGCGGCCATCGGCGTTGGTCACGGCCCGTGCCAATGGGCCGGCATCCCGCTCCTGCGGCAAGCGCCGGAGTTCGATGGCGACGTTGTTTGCGGGCCGCCCGGATACGGTGTCCAGCACATGCGTTGACAAGCGGCCCATGGGCAGGTCCTTTTTGTTTTGCGAGAGGAAGGCAAGCACGCCTTCGCTTTGCCGGCCAGCGGGGAACGGCGGTCTGTTAAGCTGCGCTTGAGAGTTTTTGCCATGGTCGCGCGTTGCCCATCTCCCCTATGCCTATCCGATGGGGAGGCCTGCCGCTCCGCACGAAGCAACAACCCTGGGCCGTAAGCCAGGACTTCGGAGGACCGCCATGCAACGCACAATCCACCCCGCCGGCACGGGGCAGGCGCATCCGGGTGTCTGGGTGACGCGCCGGGCCGAAACCCGCCTTGCCACCAAGGATGCCGCGCCATGGTCTCTCTCGAAGCCCTGAATGCCGCGTCGCCCGACGCTTTCACGAGCGAGCTGGGCGGCATTGTCGAGCATTCGCCCTGGGTTGCCGAGATCGCGTACGAGAGCCGCCCCTTCGCCAGCCGGCGGGCGCTGCACGCCGCCATGGCGGGCCGCGGTGGAGGGGGCCGGCGAGGAGCGCCAGCTCGCCCTGCTCCGCGCCCATCCCGAGCTGGCCGGGCGCGCGGCCGTTCAAGGCACGCTGACCGGGCACTCCACGGAGGAGCAGTCCGGGAGCGGGCTGCTGCATTGCTCTCCGCAGGAATTCGCCCGGCTGCGGCAACTGAACCGCGAGTACGGAAACCGGTTCGGGTTCCCGTTCATCATCGCCGTCCGCGGCCTGGACCGCGCCGCCATCATCGCCGCCTTTGAGCGGCGTCTCGGCAACACGCGGGAGACGGAGATGGCGGAAGGGTTGCGCCAGGTCGCGCGGATCGCCGGGCTGCGCCTCGAAGCGCTGGTGGAGGAGGCCCGCCCGTCATGACCGTGACGGAGGAGCCGGCCATGGCGTCCGCTGGCGGGATGGCGGCGCTCAATGCCGCGATGGCCGCCGGACGCCGCGTGACGCAGCGGCTGGGCCGACTGGCCCGGTTCTCCAGCGAGCCCGGCAAGCTGCCCTTGCTGTTCCTGACGCCGGCGCGCAAGGCGGCATGGCGGCCGGGACGGGCGCGGGCGGCAATGTTGTTGGCCGCTGCGTAAGCGGCTACAGGCAACGGCTGCATCGCCGAGCCATCCAGCCTTGTGACCGTGTTCTACACCTATCCCGAATTCACCCCATGTTGGGCAGAGCCGCCGCGCGTTGACGTTCGAGCCGAGAGAATGATTGCCGTGACAGGATCGTTGGGTGTTCGGGAGCTTCGCAGCGTCGTCGTCTTGGGGCTTACGCTGGGCCTTGGCGCGTGCGCCTCCTCCTCCTCGCCGCGGACGGATACGGCGGTCCTTGGCTATGGCACGCCGGGCGTATCCAGCTACGTGCAAGGCGATGAGGCCACGAGCTTGCAGGCGCAGCTTGACCGCTGCCGCGACGTTTCGGACCCGGCTGCCGCGAACCAAACGCAAGGGCTGGCGGCGGCCTGCGGCCAGCTTCGCCGGACGCTTCGCAACCAGCCGGGCAACGTGGTTGGCGAGCCCTGACCGGGCGACGATTCAGAACCAGGTGCGCAGGCCGACCAGGAAGCGCACGTCGTTGATCTTGCTGTTCTGTTCGCGGCGCAGGCCCTCGGTCCCGCCGAACCAGCGCTGGTAGGCGACGCCGAGATAGGGGGCGAACTTGTGGGTGATGTCGTAGCGCAGGCGCAGGCCCATATCGATGTCCGACAGCCCGGCGCCGACGCCGTGGCCACGGTCCTGCTTGGTGTACCAATTGGTTTCGAACTGCGGCTGCAACACGACGCGCTGCGTCAGGTAAAGGTCGTAGGACGCGTTGGTTCGCAGGGCATAGTGGTTGTTGTCGCTCGCGTAGACCGTCGCCTCGACGTTCCAGAAGCCGATTGCCAGGCCCTGTACGCCGAGCGCCGCCCACAAGCGCCCGGCGTTGTCGTCCAAGTCGTAGCGCACCCCGGCCTGCACGTCGAAGTACCGGCCGATCAGGCGGCGGTGGCGCAGAAGGTGGGCGCCGTCGAGACCGCGGCCGAGTTCTTCCGCAGGCGGGCGGGCGACGCCCGGCCCGAGGACCTGCGCGCCGTGCTCGCGCTGGTGCCGGACCGTCCGCCCGCCCCCGGCGACGAACTGCCGCCCGGCCTATGACCGCCCGCCGGCCGGCTGACCGCGCCAGGATGCCTTGCCGCCAACCCGGCACAGCGGGCAGGGTCGCAAGCGAGGGAGGGCCGCGATGAGCGACGACGGCGAGCAGGACAGCACCAGGGAGGCCCAGTAATCTCACCATCCATCAGTTTCCCTCTGCGCCCGGTTGACGGCTGGAATGACGCTGGTGCATGGAGCTGACAAAGGCCGGCGATTACCCCAGTCCTGCAAGAGTTCAGGAGACGCGCACGGAGACGGGCTTTGCAACGCAGGTCATGCGGTTCGGCACCGAGACGGCCAGCGCCGCCTCGCCCTGCTGGCCGTGCAGGGTGCGGGCCCGGAGCTTGGGCCCGATCAGGCGCTTGTATCGGCCCATGGCTGTTTCAGCCAACGAACGCCGCCCGTAGCCGGTCCGCCGCTGCCATTCCATGCGTCTTTTCTCCGCCATGAGTTGGATATGGCGGTCGCGTGTCGTGTGCGGGGCCGGGTCGGTTGTGCTGGGCACGGCGGAAGCGCGCGGGGGCATGACCACGTCCGGCGGCGGCTCGGGCTGGCGCACCCGGGCCGCCTCGTACGTCGGTTCGCCGTCGTAGGCGCCGTCCACGGCCAGGCTCGCGATGGCGCCCTCGACCGTGCGCAGCAGGTCCGGCACGTGCGCCGCGTCATCGGCCGTGCCCTCCGTCAGCAGGTGGGCTGCGATCTCGCCCGTGCCGGCGTCCACGGCCACGTGCAACTTGAGCCATTGTCGCTTCTTGCGGCCGTGCTTGGCCGCGTCCCACTCGCCTTGGCCGAACAGTTCCAGCCCGGTGCTGTCCAGCACGAGGTGGAGCGGGCCGCTGCCGCCGCGCGCACGGGGCTGGCGGCCGGCAAAGGCGCGGCCGCGCCTGTTGAGGGTCGTATGGTCCGGCACAGCCACGACGATGCCGAGCAGCACGGCCGCCATCGCCGCCGCGCGCGGCCAAGCCAGTTGGTCCACCAGCTTGCCGATCAGCATCGAGATCATTACGTCCGAACCGGCGCCGACGAGCACGGGCGTGATATAAAAGCCGATCGACAGCGTGAACACGATCAGGCACCCGGCCACCACGCCCGGGAGCGACAGCGGCAGCGCCACCTGCCGGAACGCCGCCCAGGCTTGCCGCGGCCCGCATCAGGCTCCAATCGAGCCGCCGCATGTTGGCGTAGAACGGCAGCGCCATGAACGGCAGCAGCACATGCGTCATGGCGAGGCAGACGGCGAAGCGGGTGTTCATGATCCTGAGCGGCGCGTCGGCGAGGCCCGAGGCTACGAGCGCATCGTTCACCACGCCGCGGCGGCCCAGCAGCGCCATCCAGGCGTAGGTGCGCACGAGGATGCTGGTCCAGAACGGCGCCAGCACCAGGATGATCGCGAGGCTCACGGCTCCGGGCTGCAGCCGGGCCAGCCAGTAGGCGAGCGGGTAGGCCAGCAGCAGGCAGGCGGCCGTGACGATGGCGCTGATCTGCCCGGTGATCCACAGCACGCGCCAGAACACGCCGTCGCCGATCAGCGCGGGATAGGCGCCGATGGTCCATCCGGTGTCGTCGTGCACGGAGCGGATAGGCGTAGAACACGCCGAGAAACAGGACCAACGGCAGCGCCAGCCAAGCCGCCGGGCTGACCTCGGCCCGGCGCCGCGCGGGCTGCGCTGTCGCGGCAGCTTGGCCGACGCCGCCGGCCACGGACAGATTGCTGGACAGGCTCATGGGCGTTTGCTTGTCTCCCCCACATGCCGAACGTTGCACTCGACCTCGCGCCTGATGAGGCAACCCGCGTGCCAGGAGCGGCCGGCGCGGCGATCCAGCTTCGCGGCGCGAGCAAACGCTACGGCGCGTTCACCGCGGTCGACAACCTCGATCTCGATATAAGCGGCGGCGAGTTCGTTTCCCTGCTCGGGCCGTCAGGCTCCGGCAAGACGACGACGCTGATGCTGCTGGCCGGGTTCGAGCGCCCGGATGCCGGGCAGATCACCCTCGGCGGGCGGGACGTGACCCATGTCGGGCCGCACCGGCGCGGGCTGGGCATGGTGTTCCAGAGCTACGCCCTGTTCCCGCACATGACGGTGGCGGAGAATGTCGGCTTCGCCCTCAAGCAGCGCGGCGTCCGCGGCGGGGAGCGGAGCCGCGCGGCCGAGGCGGCGCTCGACCTCGTGCGCCTGCCAGGGCTTGCCGGGCGCTACCCGCAGCAATTGTCCGGCGGGCAGCAGCAGCGGGTGGCGATCGCCCGCGCCCTGGTGTTCAACCCGCCGGTGCTGCTGATGGACGAGCCGCTGAGCGCGCTCGATAAGCAGTTGCGCGAGGAGATGCAGTTCGAGATCAAGCGGCTGCACGCCCGGCTGGGCATCACCTTCGTCTACGTCACGCATGACCAGCGAGAGGCGCTGATCATGTCGGACCGGGTGGCGGTGATGGATCGGGGCCGGGTGATGCAGATCGATACGCCGGCGGGGCTGTATGACCGCCCGGCGAACCGGTTCGTGGCCTCGTTCGTCGGCGATGCGAACTTCATTCCGGTGCAGGCCCGCGATGGGGCGAGGTCGGTCTCGTTCGCCGGGCACGACTTGTCGGCGGGAGGCGGACGGGGCGGGGCGTTGATGGTGCGCCCGGAGAAGATCGGGTTCGCCGACGCCGCTGCGCCCGAGTGCAACAGCCTTCCCGGCGTCGTGACGGAGGCGGTGTTCATGGGCGAGATGATCCGTTGCCTGGTCAGGATCGGACCGGACCAGGTTATGACGGTGAAGCAGCAGCATCGGGCCGGCACGCGGGCGCCTGTGCCGGGCGAAGCCGTGCAGTTGAGCTGGGCGGTTGCTGACACAATGCTCGTGAACGAGCCGGGAGTTTAACCGTGCAAGCCATGGCTGGCCATGCGAAGCGCCACGTGCGGCTCGGGATGCTGACCCCGTCGTCCAACACCGTGCTGGAACCGGCCACGGCGGCGATGCTTGCGGGCCTGCCCGAGGTTTCGGCGCATTTCGGGCGGTTCCGCGTGACCGAGATCGCGCTCAGCGGCCCGGCGCTGGCGCAGTTCGACGACACGGAGATTTTGCGCGCCGCCGAGCTGCTTGCCGATGCCCGCGTGGACGTCATCGCCTGGAACGGCACGTCCGCCGGCTGGCTCGGGTTCGAAGCCGACCACCGCCTGTGCCGACGGATCACCGAGGCGACCGGGGTCAAGGCGACCACCTCGATGCTGGCGCTGAACAAGGCGCTGAAATGGCTGGGCGCGCGGCGGCTCGGGTTCGTCACGCCGTACCTATCCGAGGTGCAGGCGCGCATCGTAGCGAACTATCAGGCACTCGGGTTCGAGTGCGCGGCCGAGCGCCACGGCGGACAACGGGACAATTTCTCTTTTTCCGAAATCGGCGAGGGCCGGATCGCCGCCATGGTGCGGGACGTGGCTAGCGCGAAGCCGGACGCCGTCGCGGTGGTCTGCACCAACATGCGGGCCGCGCCGTTGGCGGAGGCCTTGGAACGTGAGCTGGGCATCCCGGTGCTCGACACAGTGGCATTGGCGGTATGGAGCAGCCTGCTGCTGGCCGGGGTGGATGCCGGGCGGGTGGAGGGCTGGGGGCGGCTGTTCCGATTAGCCGCCGGCCAGCCGCGGCAGCCATAACGCCAGCCCCGGCCAGAACGAGAGCACGGCGATCATCGCGGCCAGCGCGACCACGAAGGGCGCGGCGCCGACGATCACGTCCGTCACCGTCCCGCGCGTACGTAGGCCCTGGACGACGTAGAGGTTGATCCCAACCGGCGGCGTGATCATCGCCGTCTCCATCAGCATCACGACGATGACGCCGAACCATACCGGGTCGAAGCCAGCCTTGAACATGATGGGGGCGATGACCGGCACCGTCGCCACCATCATCGACAGCGTCTCCATCACCATGCCCAGCACGACGTAGAACACGATAACGAGCGCCAGCAATTCTCCCGAGGACAGGTCGAGCGCGGTGATCAGCCGGTTGATCGCGCCCGCCAGGCCGATGGACGTGATGATGAAGTTGAGGAAGTAGGCCGCGACCAGGATCGCCATGATCATGGCCGTGGTCCGCATCGTGCCCTCGAACGCCTCCTTCAGGACGCCGAGGGTGAGGCGCCGGGTCCAGGCGGCGACGGCCAAGGCCGCGATCACGCCCAAGGCCGCCGACTCGGTCGCGGTTGCAAGCCCGGCGTAGATGGAGCCGATCACGGCCAGGAAGATGACGATCGGCGGGAGCAGATCCGGCAGGCTCTGGATGCGTTCGGCCCAAGTCGCGGACATGCGTTGCCCGGCCCAGCCGGGACGCAGCAGGCAGAGGACGAGCACGGTCAGGCTGAACGCGCCCGCCAGCAGCACGCCGGGAAGGATGCCGGCAAGGTAGAGCTTGGGGATCGAGGCGTCGGTCAGCACGCCGTAGACGATCATGTTGATCGACGGCGGGATCAGGATGCCGAGCGTGCCCCCGGCGGCGATGGTGCCGAGGAACAGCCGCTCGTTGTAGCCGCGCTTGTCGATCTCGCCGATCGCGACCGTGCCGATGGTGGCCGCCGTGGCGACGCTTGATCCGGAGGTGGCGGCGAACATGGCACAGGCGGCGATGTTGGAGTGCATCAGGCCGCCGGGCAGCCAGGGCATCCACTTGACGAGGGCGGCATACATCCGCTCGGCCATGCCGGAGCGCAACAGGATCTCGCCCAGCAGGACGAAGAAGGGAATGGCGACCAGCAGGAAGGAATTGGACGTCGACCACGAGACTTCGCCGATCGCGAGCGTGAGCGGCAGCGGCGCGTAGAACGCGGCGAGGATGACGCCGAGCAGGCCGAGGCTGGCCGCGACCGGGATCGCGAGGGCGAGCAGCGCGAGCAGAACGAGAACCGCCGTCGCGATCACGGCGCTTTGGCCCGGCGACCCTCGATGCTGCGTAGCTCGTCGCCCACCTCCTCCTCGGCGGAGCGGGTGCCGATCATGGCGACGACCGCTGCATAGTCGTGGCGCAGCAGCAGCGAGACCGAGCGGCCCAGCATCACGATGCCGACCAGGAGGAAATAGAGCAGCCCGGCCCACCACAGCGCCTGCGGGATGATGGTCGGCGCCTCCAGCGCGGACTGGCTGCGCGAGCCTGACACCCAGGATTGTTCGACGACGCCGACGCCGTGCCAGGCGACGAGGGCGAAAAAGGCGAGCAGGCAGGCCAGGCCGGCGATGTCGAGCAGCACCCGGGCCAGCGGCGGGAAATGGACATAGAGCGAGTCGATGCGGATATGCCCCCGGTCCAGCAAGGTGGCCGGCAGCGCCCAGACGAAGCCGATGGCGAGCGCGTAGCCGGACAGCTCGTCCGCGCCGCCGATGGAGCTGTCGAACAGCCGCCGCAACGTCACGTCGACGCCGATCAGCAACGCCGCCAGCAGGATCAGCGCGCCGCCGAACCAGAGCGCCCATCGCGAGATGCGCCGGACTGCCCCCGTCATGCGCCGGTCAGCCCGCGGGCGCCTTCAGCTCCAGCGCCTTGCCGACCGTCTCGTTCCACTCCTTGGCGCAAGCCGCGCCGCAGCGCTTGGCCCAGTCCTTCAGCACGCTGCCCTGCACCAGGTCCTTGTAGCGGGCCATGTCGGCGGACGAGATCGGGTCGAGCGTCATGTGGATCGGCTTGCCCATGGCGCAGCCGGGCTTGCCGAAGTTGCACGTCTCGGCCTGCTCGGTCGCCTCCCGCACCGTGGCCCACATCTTGTCCTGGAACTTCTTGGTCTCGGTCAGCATGAATTGCTGCACCGCCGGGCCGAGCTTGTTCCATGTGTTGAGGTTGACCGCGAGCGCGTTGATGCTCCAGCCCATCGAGAGCGGGTAGATCGTCTTGGTCACCTCGCCCCAGCCGCCGGTGTTGCCGCTCAGCGAGCCGGTGACGGCGCAATCGACCACGCCGTTGTTCAGCGCCGGCACCACCTCGGCGAAGGCCATGCTGACGGCGGTGGCGCCGATGCCCTGCAACAGGTCGCGCTGGCTGGTGTTGAACACGCGAATCTTCTTGCCCTTCAGGTCGTCGAGGCTGGAGACCGGGCCGCGGCACCAGAACACCTGCGGGCTGTTCGCCCCGAAGGCGAGCAGCTTGGCGTTCCAGTTCTTCCGCATCTGCTTGTCCAGCACGCCGGCCCACGCGGCGCAGGCGGCGCGGGCCTTGTCCACGTCGAGCGCCAATCCAGCCAGGTCGCAGCCCTCGAAGCGCGGGTCGTCGCCGGCCATCTTGGAAATGTCCATCGAGCCGAAATCCATCACCCCGAGCTTGAGCAGCCGGAGCATGGTCTTGTCGTCGATGCCCATCTGATCGACCGGCGTGTAATCGGCGGTGATGGCGCCGTTGGAGGCCTCCGGAATGGTCTTGCGCCAGAACGGCGCTTCGTCGTGGGAGGAGACGACGGTCGGGCTGTTGCTGCCGACCGCCTTGAAATGCGTCTTGGGCAAGTCCTCGGCGCGGGCGCTGGCTGCGGTAGTTAAGCCGGCGAGGATCACGAGGCGGACAATCACGTGCTTCAAGGTCGTCTCCTGTCTCGGCATTGTGCGAAACGAAGCAATAAGCAGGCCATCACGCCTGGACGTGGGTCCGCCCACCCTTCAGGATCACGGGCAGGCGTCAGGGCAGGAGCAAGCGTGGCCGCACAGGACGGAACAAAGGCGATCAGGATCGGCATCGACATCGGCGGCACCTTCACCGACCTGCAGGTGCTCGACGAGGCGAGCGGCGAGCGGCACAGCCTCAAGACGCCGACCACGCCGGAGGACCCGTCAACCGGCCTGCTCGCCGGGATCGAGGCGGCGGCCAAGCGGTTCGGCTTCGCCATCGCCGACATCCGCTTCATCCTGCACGGCACCACCATCGCCACCAACGCCGTGCTGGAGCGCAAGCTGCCCCGCGGCCTGCTTATCGCCACGCAGGGCTTCCGCGACGTGCTTGAGATCGGGCGGCACGTGCGGCGCGACGTTTATGGGCTGAAGCCCCGCCGCGAGCCGCCGCTGATCCCGCGCGACCGCCGCATCGAGGTCGCCGAACGCGTCCGCGCCGATGGCAGGGTAGAACGCCCGCTCGAACGGGCCAGCGTGGACGCTGCCATGGCCGCCATCGCCGCGCACGAGGTCAACGCCGTCGCCATCTGCCTCCTCAACGCGCACGTGAACCCGGCGCACGAGCGGCAGCTCCGCAATCACGTCCTGCGCGCCCATCCTGAAATGGCCGTCTCGATCTCGTCCGACGTCAGCCCGGAAATCCGCGAGTTCGAGCGCGCCTCGACGACGGCGCTCAACGCCCTGCTGATCCCCGTGGTCCGCTCCTACCTGACCCGGCTCGCCACGCGGCTGACCGAGCGCGGCATCGGCGCGCGGCTGCTGCTGGTGCAATCGAACGGCGGCGTCTGCACCGCGGAGGTCGCGGCGGCCCAGCCCGCCCGGCTGCTGCTGTCCGGCCCCAGCGGCGGCGCTCTGGCCGCCCGCAGCGCCTCGGCCCGGCTCGGCCTGCCGAACCTCGTCGGCGTCGACATGGGCGGCACCAGCTTCGACATTTGCGTCGTGCAGGACGGCGCGGCCGCGCAGATGACCCAAGGCGAGGTGGACGGCATCCCGGTCCGGCTGCCGATGGCCGAGATCCGCACGATCGGCGCGGGCGGCGGCTCCATCGCCGGCGTGCTTCCCGGCCCGCGGCTCGTGGTCGGGCCAGCCAGCGCCGGCGCGCGCCCAGGTCCGGTTTGCTATGGCCACGGGGGCTCGCTGCCGACAGTGACCGACGCCAATCTCGCGCTGGGGCGGCTGGATGCCGGGTTCTTCCTGGGCGGGGCGATGGTGCTCGACCAGCCGGGCGCGCGCGCCGCCATCGATGCCGAGGTGGCCGTGCCGCTGGGTCTCGGCACCGATGAAGCGGCCGAGGGCGTCCTGGCGCTCACCAATGCCGCACTCGCCTCGGCGATCCGCTTGAGCCTGTTCGAGAAAGGGCTGGATCCGCGCGAGTTCAGCCTGCTGTCGTTCGGCGGCGCCGGCGGCCTGCACGCGATCCCGGTCGCCGAGGAGCTGGGCATCCGCCGCGTCGTGTTCCCAGCCGACGCCAGCACCTTCTCCGCCAGCGGCATCCTGGAGTCAGACATCGTGCACGATTTGGCCAGCAGCCGGGTGCTGGGCGCCGAACCGGCCAGCCTGCCGCTGCTGCGGGAGGCCTGCGCCGGGCTTCGAGCCCAAAGCCAGGCCCTGCTGGACCAGGATGGCCTGCCGCCCGGCAGCCGGTCGCTCGGTTTCGCCGCCGACATGCGCTACCATGGCCAGGCGTTCGAGCTGGTCGTGCCTTGGGGGCAAGCCGAACCGTCCGAAGCCATGCTTGCCAGCCTGCTCGACGCGTTCCACGCCCTGCACCGGCAGCGGTTTTCCTATGCCAACCCGGGCGAGCCGGCCGAGATCGTCACAGTCCGGCTTACGGCCACCGGACGCCTGCCAGAAGCACGCAGCGCGCCGGCTCCGGACGCGCGGGGCGGCGACGCGCCATCCTCGCGACGAGTGTTCCTCGCCGGGAGCTGGGCCGACCTCCCCGTGCATCGCCGCGGGTCGGTTCGCGGTCCCATCGCCGGCCCGGCGTTGATCGAGGAAGAGTATACGACGATCCTGCTCGCGGCCGGCTGGACTTGCGCGCCCGCCGGTGGCGACCTCGTGGCCGTCCATGAGCCCCGGCAAGCGGCCCTGGCCGCCGCGGGCGCGCTCGGCCCGATCGAGCTTGAAATCATGCGCAACGCGCTCACCGCCGCGGCGGCGGAGATGGACGTCACCATCTGGCGCACCAGCCGTTCGACCATCGTGCGCGAGCTGCTGGATTATTCGACGGCCGTGTTCGACCGCGACGGCTACAACGTGGCGCAATCCGCCCGCATCCCGCAGCACCTGAACTCGATGGGCGCCGGACTGCTGACGGTGGCGCGCGATTTCCTGCCGCTCGACGAATGGGCAGAGGGCGACGTCGTCATCACCAACGATCCCTACTGCGGCGGCCAGCACATCCCGGACATCCTGGCGTTCCGCGCCGTGTTCGTGAACGGGGAGCGCGTCGCCATCGTCGGCACGCTCTGCCATCACCTCGACATGGGCGGCATCGCCGCCGGCAGCTACGGCGCGACCGCGACCGAGATCTTCCAGGAAGGGCTGCGCATCCCGCCGATGAAGCTGGTGCGCGCGGGCGTGATCAACGCCGAGGCGCTGGCGATGATGAAACAGAACGTGCGCCGCCCGGACATGCTCTGGGGCGACCTGCAGGCGCAGTTGGCGTCGCTCGCCGTGGGCGTCTCCAACCTGGCCAAGCTTGCCGCCCGCTCCGGCGCTGATGCCCTCGTCGCCGCCTGCGCCCGCATCCTCGACAGCTCCGAGGCCGCCATGCGCGCCATGATCGGGCGAATGCCGGACGGCGCCTACGCGTTCGAGGACTGGCTCGACGACGACGGCCTGACGGACGCGCCCATCCGCATCCATGCCGAAATCCGCATCGCTGGCGACAGCATGACGGTGGATTTGTCCGGCAGCGGGCCGCAGGCGCTGGGGCCGGTCAATGCGACGCTCGCCTCATCCAGCTCGGCGGTCTCGTATGCCGTCATGGCCTGCGCCGACCAGCCGATCCCGGCCAACGCCGGCTGCGCCCGGCCCGTGAGCGTTGTCGCGCGAGAAGGCACGATCGTCCATGCCCGCTCGCCGGCGCCGGTGGCGAATCGCGTCGCCGTGACGCACCGGCTGGCCACGACGTTGCTCGGCGCCTTGCACCGAGCCGTGCCCGGCCGCATTCCGGCCGCCTATTACGGCGCGAGCTACGTCTGCAGCTTCCAAGCCATTGCCGAGGATGGCGGGCGCGGCGTTCTGGTCGAGATCGAAGTCGGCGGCGGCGGCGGCCATCCAGAGCAGGACGGCCTCAACGCTTACTCCAGCGGGATGCACAACAATGCCAATATCCCTGTCGAGATGATCGAGAGCGAATTGCCGCTGACGGTCATGCGTTACGGCATCCTGCCCGGCACCGGCGGCGATGGGCAGTATCGCGGCGGCATGGGCTTGGTCCGCGAGTGGCGCATCGATTGCGCCGAGGCGGTGTTCACGGCCAATCTGGAACGGTTCAAGCATCCGCCTTACGGCCTGGCCGGTGGCCAGCCCGGTTCCCTCGGCCGCTTGCTGCTGCTCCGGGATGGCGAGCGCAGGGAGATGCCGTCCAAGGTTGGCAACGTCCGCCTTCGGCGGGGTGACATCATCCGTTTGGAGACGTCGGGCGGCGGCGGCTTCGGCGAGCCGGGTCTTCGCGCCGACGCCGACCGGCGGCGCGACGCTGTGCAGGGGTACGTGGAAGGCCATGGCTGAGCGAGGTCCCGGACGGAATGGCATGGAACTCTTTGGCGGTATGCTTCCCAAGGACGTGGCCTTCAATACTTGCCTGATCCTGCCTTGGCTCCATGGTTCACCCGCAGATGGGGTGGACGGCCCCTGGCGGCATCGATGTGCCAAAGTGCGGGTCGTGAGAACCGGCAGAAAAGGAACCGCCCGCGATGAGCATTACCATGATCGGCCTCGACCTCGCCAAGTCAGTTTTCCAGATCCATGCAATGGATGACGCCGGGCAGGTGGTGACCCGGCGCAAGCTGCTCAGGAGCGAGCTGCTTGCATTCTTCGAGAAGCAGGAGCCCTGCACCATTGCCATGGAGGCGTGCGGCGCATCACTGGGCGCGCGCGCTGACCGGTCTTGGACACGAGGTGAAGCTGATCGCGCCCGAGGCGGTCAGGCCTTTCGTGAAGAAAGGCAAGAAGAACGACGCAGCCGACGCGGCCGGGATCTGCGAGGCCGCGTTCCGGCCAGGCGTGAGGTTCGTACCGGTCAAGAGCCTGGAGCAGCAAGGCATCCTGGCCCTGCATGCGGCCCGTTCTCTGCTGGTCAAGCAGCAGACGATGCTGGCCAACGCCATGCGGGGCCTGGCGGCCGAGTTCGGCCTGGCCGTTCCATTGGGCATGGGCAAGCTTAACGAACTGATGGGGCTTGTCGATGCGGGCGAGGCCGTTCCGGCGAAAGCCCGGCAGGCACTGACTGCCCTGTCCGATCAATGCCGCGGGCTGGACGAAAGCATCGAGACGTTCGAGGCAGAGATCGTGGCCCATGCCCGGCACAACGACACTGCACGCCGCCTGGCGACGATCCCCGGCATCGGCCCGATCACCGCCTCCCTGATCGCGGCGACCGTCGCCGACATCGGCGTGTTCCCAAGCGCCCGGCACTTCGCCGCCTGGCTGGGCCTGGTGCCGCGGCAGCATTCGACGGGCGGGAAAACACGGCTTGGTCGGATCACCAAGGCGGGCAACCGGGAGGTACGCCGGTTGCTGGTGCTGGGAGCCACGTCCATGGTCCGCCGGGCTGCGGGATGGAACAGCGCGCTGCCGGAGCGTGGACCAGAGGGGTCCTGGAGCGCCGCCCAGCGAGGCTGGCGACGGTGGCGCTGGCCAACAAGATGGCGCGCATCGCCCCTCGGGAACACCCTTCGGCGTTCCCGCCCCTTTGGGGACGGATCGCTTCGCGATGGCGGTGATGACGCGCAGCGAGGTTTACCATGCGAAAGGGCGTGTTGCCGCAGCAGACGCTGCGGCGTGACGGCCCGACGCGCGATGGTAGGCAGCGGGCGCAAGCCCGGCTGATCCGGCAGGAGGTGCTGAACGGCGTGATGGGAAAGGCTGTGGTCAAGGCAGTTCAGGCAACACCGAACGCAAAGTTGTGCCCCGAGCACGCCCCGCAGATTGGTGCCTGACACGCAAGCGCACACCCATGATGGCCAGCGGCACCTGCCGCGCGACAGGCCGGACATAAGGGCGCACCTGACCGGATTTCTCTTCAACGCCGATTAACAGCGGTTCGTGTCGGCGATGCCGCGCGGCGCTCGCTTATGGCGACCCGTTACGCGACGAATTAACCCCTGTGCCAAAGGGTCGCCGTGGAATGGCGAGAGCGTGCAAGCTCTGCTCCGCTGTAGGCCGCCAGCCAAACAGCATGATGCAAAACAGCGCGGCGGCGAGCCAAACGAGCGTTGCTTCTCCAAAGCCGTCCACATAGCTTTGCGTGGAGCTGACCCTGCAAACTAAGAGGCTAACAAACTAAGCTTGCTGCGGGGTGTCGTCATCCCGCCCGCCTACCTGGCTCAGCCCGAGCCTGCAAGCCAGCCGGCGGCCAAGTTGACGGCACCCCGGCAAGAGCATCGTCAGCGCCACGCTCACGCTCTCCATTCCCCCATTTATCAAGCTGGAACTCGGCTTCAAGCAGGAAGTCGAGCAGCACGGGGCCGCATAGCGGCCCAGGGCCGCCGGCTCCGGCCGGCGGCCTCTACCCTGCTGCCCATGGTGGAGAGAGCGTGGTGCTGTGCCCCTGAACGGGCTATTCTCACCAGACGAAGCTCGCTGGGCCAAAGGCCCGAACCATCACCCAAGGAGAGCGACCGTGGCTGACCTACTCGATCGTTCGACGGATCTGGATCTGAGCGGGGTGGGCGACGTCGCGGCCGTGATCAGCACCCTGGCCTGGACGCACGGCGTGACCGCTGCGGCTGAGCCGGTGGACGCCTTCGCCGACGCCACGGCGCGGCTGTGCGACACGGAGGTCACGTTCGACCATACCGAGCGGCTGCTCCTCGGGCTGGCGCGCGGCGGGTTCGTCACCGACGAGCAGCGCTTCGCGCTGCACGCCGCCTACTTGCAGCAGCAGGCCGGTGACGTTCGACCCGTTCAGTGACCGGGACACGCGTGGCTACCTGCGCAACCGCCTCGGAACCAACGACGCCGCCCTGATCTCCCGGCTGGAGGCACACGCCTTCTCGGCCAACGTGCTTCCGGCCCTCGCTGCCCTGAAAGCAGCGCCGACGGTCAGCTACGACCAGGTGCTCGACACGCACCGCCGGCTGTTCAGTTCCGTTTATCCCTGGGCTGGACAGGATCGAGCCACGCTCGCGCCTGACATCGCCATCGCCAAGGGCGGCGTCGCTGACCTGTTTTCGCACCCGGCGGACGTGCGCCGCGCCACCGATTATGCGCTCGGGATGGGCCTGGATGCCCGCAGCCTGCGGGCCAAGCCGGGGGAGGCGTTCGGCGCTTTGGCTTACGCGCACCCGTTCTTGGAAAACAATGGCCGCACGCTCATGACGGTGCATGCCGACCTTACGCGGCGGGCCGGGTTTGACGTCGACTGGACAGGGATCGCAAAGCCAGAGTTCCTCACCGCACTCACGGCCGAACTGCGTCAACCGGGTTCCGCCCTCGATGCGCTGCTGCTGCCGCACGTCCGGCCAGGCCCATTGCCAATCGAGCGCGCCGCGGTGAGCTTGGCGCGGAACCCGGGGCTCAACCGTTCCGGTCCCTCGCCGTCCTGAGTAGATTAGCCCTGACCTGATCCGTTAGATCGCCAGCGTCAGCTGCTGGTTCGCCGGTGTGTCCTCGGTGTTCAACGATGACAGGGTAACGCCGAGCAGCCGCACACCGAGCCGCACCGGTAGCAGCGGCTTGAGTAGGTCGAGGGCGGTGCTTTCCAGCACCGCCACGCTCGGCACGAAGTCGCCGAAGGAGCGGCTGCGCGTGATCTGCTGGAAGTCGGCATACTTCACCTTCAGCGTCACGGTCCGGCCGCGCGTGCCGGACACCTGGCAATGCGTCCAGACCTTCTCGGCGAGCGGGCGAAGCTGCTCGTGCATGGCAGGCAGGACGATCAGGTCTTCGGAGAAGGTGTTCTCGGCGCCTACTGATTTGCGGATGCGGTCGGCCCGCACCGGGCGCTCGTCCACGCCTCGGGCGATCCAGTAGTAGTAGGGGCCGCTCTTGCCGAACTGTTCCTGCAAGAACGCCATGGTCTGCGCCCGCAGGTCGAGGCCGGTGTGGATGCCCAGACGGTTCATCTTGGCGGCCGTCACCGGCCCCACGCCATGGAAGGTTCCCACTTCGAGGTTCTCAACGAACGCCGCACCGCGCTCGGGCGGAATGACGAACAGCCCGTCGGGCTTGCGGTGGTCGGAGGCGAGCTTGGCCAGAAACTTGTTGTAGGAGACGCCGGCCGAGGCGGTCAGCCCGGTCTGCCCGCGGATGCTGGCCCGGATCGCCTTGGCGATCTGTGTTGCCGTCGCGAGGCCCTGCAGGTTCTCGGTAACGTCGAGGTAGGCCTCGTCCAGCGATAGTGGTTCGATGATCGGCGTGTGCTCGGCGAACACGGTGCGAACCTGCTGCGACACTGCCTTGTACACGTCGAAGCGCGGTCGGACGAAAAGCAGTTCGGGGCATTTCCGTCGTGCCATAATCCCGGACATGGCCGAGCGCACGCCGAATTTCCTGGCCTCGTAACTAGCGGCTGCCACGACGCCGCGCTCGCGCGAGCCACCTACGGCAAGGGGCTTGCCGCGCAGTGTGGGGTCATCGCGCTGCTCCACCGAGGCATAAAAGGCGTCCATGTCGATGTGGATAATCTTGCGCTGCCGCTGCTGCGGTTCGGCTGCCAGGTCGGGGGCTGGGTGAGGAGAGTCCAACACGGGAGAAGATTATCAGCCCTGGCCGGCGCTGCGCATGGGCTTCCTTTCCGGTCGCCCTGCTATCCGGCGTGGCGCCCTGGCCCACGGCGTCCTACCCTTGCGTCATGTGTGGTCGCTTTGCCCTGTCCCAGACGCCTGCCGACCTTGCCAAGGTGTTCGGCACCCACAACGCTGTGCCCAACTTCCAGCCCAACTGGAACCTGACCATCCCCCGTTACGGTGGTTCTCCCGCGCTTTGATATTGGTGGACGCTGGTGCACGGAGCTGACGAGGGCCGGCGATCACCCCAGCCCGACAGGAGTTCAGGCGACGCGCGCAGAAACCGGCTTGGCGGTGCGGGTCATGCGGTTCAGCACCGAGACGGCCAATGCCGCCTCGCCCTGCTGGCCGGGCAGCGTGCGGGCGCGCAGCCGGGGGCCGATCAGGTGCTTCCAGCGGCCCATGGCCGTTTCAGCCAACGCGCGCCGCCCGTAGCCGGTCAGGCGCTGCCATTGCATGCGGCCCTTCTCCGCCATGAGTTGGGTGTGGCGGTCACGTGCCGTGTGCTGGGCCGGGTCGGCCGTGCTGGGCACGGCGGAGGCGCGCGGGGGTATGACCACGTCCGGTGGTGGGTCGGGCTGGCGCGTCCTGGCTGCCTCGTAGGTCGGCTCGCCGTCGTAGGCGCCGTCCGCGGTCAGGCTGGCGATGGCGCCCTCAACCGTGCGCAGCAGGTCCGACACCTGCGCCGCGTCATCGGCCGTGCCCTCCGTCAGCACGTGGGCTACGATCTCGCCCGTGGTCGCGTCCACGGCCAGGTGCAGCTTCATCCAGCGCCGCTTCTTGCGGCCGTGCTTGGCTGCGTCCCACTCGCCTTGGCCGAACAACTCCAGCCCGGTGCTGTCCAGCACGAGGTGCATCGGGCCATTGCCGGCCCGCACTCGAGGCTGGCGGCCGGCAAAGGCGCGGCCGCGGCGCGAGAGCGTGGTGTGATCCGGCACGGGCAGGTCGAGGCCGAGCAGGCGCAGCACGCTGCCGACCAGGCCTGCCGCCTGACGCAGGGCCAAGTGAAAAACAAGCCGCAGGCTCAGCACCGCCTCGATCGCCAGGTCGGCGTCGACGGGTTGTCCGCCCGGCGTGCTGCGGCGCGGCGCGCGCCAGCCGGCCAACGCCGCTTCGTCCACCCACAGCGTGAGATCGCCGCGGCGCTGCAATCCGGCTTCGTAGGCCGGCCAGTTCCGGATGCGGTAGCGGGCACGAGGTATGCGATGACGACGAGCGGCGTTGTGCTTGAATGGCATCTCAGCGGCGTAGCCGGGCCGCTCTCGTCGCGCTACCTGGGGCGCCTCGTTGCACCAACACCCTGCCCCACCTGATCGAGATCGTCACGGACCTGGCGAGGCGCGGCGTTGGGTTCCGCTCGCTTACCGAGGCGATCGACACCACCACGCCGGGCGGCCGGCTCGTCTTCCACATCTTTGGGGCGTTGGGCCAGTTCGAGCGCGACCTGATCCAGGAGCGCACCTGTGCCGGCCTTGCTGCCGCCGCAGCGCGGGGGCGTAAGGGTGGGCGCAAGCCGGCCGTCACCGAGGACAAGCTCCGACGAGCACGCGAGCACGTCGCTAAGGGCTTGACCGTGCGCGAGGCCGCCACGCGCGTGAAGGTCAGCAAGACGGCGCTCTACGAGGCGCTCAAGGCGAAGCCGACCTGATCTCGGGCGCGGCAGTCGCCAGTTCGAGCCGCCAAATGGCCTCTGGTGACAGAAGCGTTGGCTCGGGCCAAGTCATCAACATCGCCTGCTTAGTTTGTGTTCTAGCTGCTGTTCCGGCATCTCACGATCGCGTTGCCGATTTGCACCGTGCAAACCCTGACCGTCGTCAACTGCATCTATCCAATCGTTGGTATGAGCCAAGTACCATCGCACGTCGTGTCCGTTCTGCGCTCGCGCATATGTTGTAAATGTCGCGATCACCAGAAGTATGAGGTAAATTTTCGCTGAATTAACTGACGGCATTGATCCGTTCACAATGACCATGCCCATGCTGCTCACCGAAGACGGTGAAATTGTATTGTCCATCAATCATATTGAGGGTGGAGGTGGAGCTGAGATCCTCTTTGCTGCTGCGTGTTCCCCAAACGACGACATCACTCGAACGGGTATCAGCAAACATCTCAAAGCCGTTTGAACGGACATTCTCTCCGCCGCCGCCAAACACGCCATTGCCAACCCGGACGGTGTTCTCATCGGTGTCGATGACGACGGAATAATGAGAATGCCTGCTGCTGGAACCATAGGTAAAGATAAACTCGCAGTTCCAGGCAATCTGAGCGGCTTGGGCAATTCGTAGACCGCCTATGTAGAAAGCGGAGATGGCTACGAGAGTAAGGCGAGTTAATGTCATGCGTTTTCTTTCCGGTAATGAGCCGTCACGTACGTCGCTTCGATACCGGCTGCGGGTGCCAGTCTGGTGCCTTTTGACCGCGCAGAGGATTTGCACGGTGCAAATCCTGAGTGCCGTTTTGTGGTGGTTGAGAGAGCTGACCGTCCCGTTCCGGCCGTTGTTCCAAGACATGCCGAAGCTCGACGGCGAGCGCCTGGCGACGGGTGAGAGGCACCGGCATGTCCGCCACGAAGCGGCGGATGTCGTTGGCAAGCCGCTGGTCGTCGGCATCGCCCTGCGCCAGGGTATCGGCGTGCAGGAGGTAGGCCCTGCGGATGGACGACTGCCGCGCCTGGATATCCTGTTGCCAATCACGGGGCTGCGGCGGCTTTGGCGCCCGTGCTGCCCGCTCGCTGTCGCTGCGCTGGAATTCCTTGACCCTGGCAGGAACGCCGCGTTCGAGAAGCCGCTGGACGGCCGGGCGCTCGGACCGTCTCACGACGCCCCGCGCCTGACGCGGGGTGGCCTCAGCCTCCACGCCCAAGCGGCGCAGCTCGCCGGCGAAGCGTTCCCGCCATCGCTGCAAGTCGGCCGGACCGGGCGCGAGCCGCTTGCCATCGTTTCCCACGGCCCGGACAACGACATGAACATGCGGATGATCCTTGTCATCATGGCGAACCATGATCCAGTCGTGTTTGCCGGCGAAGGTCTCCTTGACCCAGGTGCGGGCCGCGTCCTGCACGCGATCACGGGGAGCGCCCGGCGGCATCGAGAGGATGATGCCGACCGATTGGGCGGCTTGCAGGCTGTTCCGGCCTCGTGCCTCGGCAGCGTTCGTCAACAGCCAGTCGTCATGCAGGCCGCGAAGGCGAACCCTGCTTTCGATGATTTCGCCGTCCTGCGTTTCGGCCAGCAGCTTACCGTTGCGGGTCACGTAGTCGAGGGAGGACTTGAGATTGGCCGCGCCGCGCGTGCGGTCTGTCACCTTGACCATCACCTCCGGGGCCTTGGACGTGATGCGGGAAAGGCGGGCCTTCGCAGCGGGCGAGAGGGAAGAAGGACCATGCGGCCCTCCGCTGCCGATCAGCCGAACGTCACGGCCGCGAGCCGTATGAGGAAGACGCCAGACCTCCTCATCGGATGGCTTAGCCATGACGGACAGCCGCGGCGGCTATTTCGCTTCCCATCGCAAATACGCATTTTCCGGACCGCCGCTGGGCGGATACGAGCGCCGGCAGAACACAACATTTCCCTGCGGCGTCTGAAACGGAAAGCCTTCGGAGAACGCCTGGTCCGCCACGTAGCAGGCGACTTTATCGTTGACGATCGGGAACCGCGTGGCGGGCGTAGTGTAAGGAGGCCCATCGGACGGAGTTGATTTCGGTTGAGCGAGGGCAAGCCCCGAAAGGCTTGCCAGGACAGCCAAGGCTGCAACGAGCTTCCACATACCCTTGCGTCCCTCCTGCCCCACGCTAACGGGCACGGCTGCGTTTCGGCTGCTCGAAGTCAACCTGCCGCGCAACGGGTTGGACCGGTGCCGGCGCTGGCACTTGCTTCGCCTGCTCTGGCGCTGAGGCGGTTGCAGCCTTCCTCAGCTCGGGAGAGAGAACAACGGGACCTTCAGCCTTTTCCTTTTTCACCATCTCGGTTGCAGCGTACGCCTTGATTTCCAACTTGGCAGCGTTGTTCAGCTTGTTCATCTGCCGGTCGATCTTTTCGGACATCGCCGCGAGCATCAGCCTGCCGTCAGGAGACAGCTCGCTGGTTGCCTCACGCAACGCCTTTCGGTGGTCAACGGATGCTGCGGCGTCATGACGCGGAGGCGCGCTGGCATCCGCCTTACGCGCGGCGACCGAAGGTTTGGCCGCTCCGCTTGGCGCCGTCTGCTGCGAGGCGCGGTCCTTCTGGGTTTCAGCCCGGACCTGATCGGAACGCCATTTCGTAACGTCGGCACGGCTTGCATCAAGTGCGGTCTGAATGCGGTCGAAACGCCTCTCGATCAGGTCGGCATCCATTGCCTTCGCCGTCAGCCCTTGGGCCTTGAGCGAGTAGGCAAGCTCGGTGTTCTTCCAAATCTTGTCGAGTTCCTGCCTGGCGCGTGCTTCAGTCTGCTTAACCCAACACTGTTCATTTAGGTGGTTAGCCACCCTATATCCGTTGATCAGGTTTTTTTAGGATCGACAGCGATGGCGGGTGTTCCCGCCGGCCTTCCGGCCGGCGTTCGTGTCAGCGACCACATCAGCCTCGGCGTGATCGCCAAGACGTTCCCGCCGGATCGGGTGCAGCAGGTCCTGGCCGAGACCGGCAAGACGAGCGAGCGCGAGCGCGATCTGCCGGTTCAGGTGATGATCTACTACGCCATCGCCATGGCGCTGTACATGGGGTCCAGCACCCGCGAGGTGCTGCGCTGCTTGCTAGAAGGCTTGCGCTGGCTGTGGGGCGCCGACGCGGTCAAGGTGGCGGGCAAGAGCGGCATCTCGCAGGCGCGCAGCCGCCTGGGCGAGATGCCGCTGCGCCGGCTCTTTGAGCAGGTCGTGCAGCCGGTGGCGACGCGCGCCACCAAGGGGGCGTGGTATCGAGAGTGGCGGCTGGTGAGCCTGGACGGCTCCAGCCTGGATGTGGCCGACACGGCCGAGAACGGCGCCTGCTTCGGCTATCCGGGTGCCAGCCGCGGCGAGAGCGCCTTTCCGCAGCTCCGTTTCGTCGCGCTGGTGGAGAACGGCACGCACGTGCTGTTCGGCGCCAAGCTGGGCGGTTGCGCGGATGGCGAGACGACGCTGGCCCATGGCGTGGTGCCGGCGCTGCGGACGGGCATGCTGTGCCTGGCCGACCGATACTTCTTTGGCTATGCGTTGTGGCAGACAGCGGCCGCTACCGGTGCCGACCTGCTGTGGCGGGTAAGGAGCAACCTGCGCCTGCCGCGCGCCGCGGTGCTGGCGGACGGGTCTTATCTGTCCGTGGTGTATCCGAGCGAGAAGGACCGGCGCCATGCGACCAACGGCGTGCGGGTGCGCGTGGTGGAATATCGGCTGGAGGGGGTGGCCGACGCTGAGCCGCTGTATCGTCTCGTGACCACGATCCTGGACGAGGCGCAGGCGCCTGCCGCGGACTTGGCTGCCCTGTATCATGAGCGCTGGGAGATTGAGGGCGCGCTGGCCGAGCTGAAAACGCAGCTGCGCGGGGCACAGGCCGTGCTGCGCAGCAAGACCCCGGACTTGGCGCGCCAGGAGTTCTGGGGCCTGCTGCTGGCGCACTTCGCCGTGCGCGGGCTCATGCACGAGGCGGCGCTGCAGGCCGACGAGGACCCGGATCGTTTGTCGTTCCTGCATGCCGTGCGCGTGGTGCGCCGCAAGCTGCCGCTGCTTGCGGCTTTTCCCCCCTCGGGACAGGCTCGCCCTGCATAAGGAGGTACTGGACGAGATCCTGGAGGAGCGTGTGGCGAGTTCCCGGGGCCGGCAGGTGCCGCGCGGGGTCAAGCGCAAGATGAGCGGCTACCCGCTGCGCCCTCGCACGCCACAGCCGACCACGCGCATCGACTTCAACGCCGCCATCCGAATCACAAAGTGAACGGTATTGTGCTTAACCGCATCCTTGCCACCGGGTCCGGCGCCGTTGTCGCGAACCGCGCCGCCTACAACCTCGACAACGTAGCGTCTCGTATCGAGGGCGAGTGTCGTCGCGTCCCGATACTTCTCCGGCGTGATGTCATGGCCAGGTGCGGGCGTCGGCGCAGCAGCATTGGGGGCGTCATTGCGCTGAGCAGGTTGCCGACTGGCCGGTTGCTTCGGCGCCGGGGCGTCTTGGGCAACAGAAGCCTGATCGCCCTTGGAGGGCTGGACGGGAGCTGGCGGTTCGCGAGGCGGAGCCGCTGTCGGCCCTGCCGCCAGCGTCCCGGCCTGCCGGACCTCATTCGTGTTCGGGGCTGGCGCAGCGACCGGAGCCAGGCCACGTTCGGCGCGGCGTCGTCCCGCCTCCTGCCGATCCAGGTCCGAGGCCTTGTAGCCTTGCGCCTTCAAGCCGCGGGCCTCCGCCTCGATCCAGGCTTCCCGCTTGAAATCCGCGGTCCCATTCACCTTGAGGTCGGACCACCCGCGGCTTTCCGCCATCGTGAGCATAGCCCGGATGGTGTTGAGGTCTTCGCGCTTGCTCTTGATCGTGCCGTCATCGGCCTGGATCGCAAGGTTCTTACGTTGGTAGTCTTCGTAGTAGCGGCGTTCCCGGCCGCGGTTCTCGACGTAATAGGCGCGGGCGATCGCTTCCGGCTCATTCATATAGGCCGGCGGCTGGGGCGCGGCGGACGCCTTCTTTCCGGGCGGCGCGGCGGGTTCGGAAACCGGAGCGCGATTTGCACCGTGCAAATCCGAAGCGGGCCGGGATGGCTCAGGCGGGCGGATTTCCTCGATGGTGTTCGTCGTGCGGGTCGCGTCCCTGAGACGCTCAAACATTGCCATCGTGAGCCTCCATGTCAGCTTGGGTGGGAATCGCTCGGATCGCGCGCGTCACCCATTCCCGGCATTGATCGGGACCGGCGTCCGCGAGCGGGTTGGCCGCGTCCGGATCAGGGGGCACGAGGGAAGAAGGGGAGAGGGCTTGGATCAATGCGCTCACGTCCATGCAGGCTGCCTCGACGGCTTCGCGCTGACGCTGGCGGACGTGCCGAGGGATCAGCACCTCGACGTTGTTCCAGGCTTGATTCATCGTCATTCCGCGGCTGGCCTTCTTTTGTTGAGGGATGCGACGGTCGGCGCCGCGCCGACGATCGAGGCGACGACGCTCTTCGCGTCTTCCGCCCCGAATTGTCCGAGATCCACGTCGGCACCGAGAATGCCTGCCAACAGCGCATCGGCCTGGAAGGGCCGTAAGGCAGGGATGGGAGCCGCGTCGGAGGAGGATTGGGCCGGTTCGTCCGCGGGGACCGGACCCGGCTTTGCCGCGGGCGCCGGTGGTTTCGCCTTGGCCTTGCCGGCCTTTGCTTGCGATCTGCCCGCACCGGCCTTCGGCTTGGCCTTGGCGGGCGCCGAAGCGGCGGCTTGGGCGGGCGCGGCCTCGCTCGCTTGCGGCGCCGACGACGGAGGGGATGCGGCCCCGGCTGGGCCTTCGTGCATCAGGTGGATGACCTCGATAGGGTCCACCTTGGGCGGCTTGTGCAGGAGCGAGGTGAACGTCTTCTCCTCGAAGTAGCGGATGCGCTTGGCCTTGATCGGCAGCAAGCCGGGCCGGATGACGATGCTGTCGCGGGGCTTGAGCCGCATGACCTCCTGCGGCAGCAGCAGGGCGCGGCGCTGGTCAGTCTCGGTTTCGTTGTGGTTCTTGCCGCGGAACAGCCGCCAGAAGCGCGGGACCGAGCGGCTGACGCTTTCCACGGTGTCGTAGCCCAGGCGTTCGGAGACTTCCTTGGAGAGCGCTAGGTCTTTCGTGCCGAACACCACCTCGACGCCGCAGTTGTCCAGGATGGCAGCCGCCTTGTCCGGACCATACAGGTCCTTATCGCGCAACTGTGCCTTGCTCTGCATAATCAGCATGAGGCGCATGTTGTAGCCGGCGACGAAGGCGAAGGCATTGGCCAAGACGGGCATGGGTCCGAGCAAAGGAAACTCATCCAGCAATACTAGAACTTGGTGCTTCGCCTTCTCGTCGAATTGAGGAAGAACGCGGACAGTGAGGTCAACCAATTGTTGAAAGAACAGCGCCAAGAGGGGCCGCAGGCGTTCAATATTGTCCGGGGTGACGCCGACGTAGATGGCGTGCAGCGAGTTGCGCAGCTCGCGAAGGTCGAAGTCGCTTTCCGCCGTGGCGGAATCGATGCGCGGGTTGAACCACAGCGACAGGTTGGCCGTCATGGTCTTGCGGATGCTTTGAACGGTGTCGGCCGAGCCGGTGAGGTAGTCCGAGAGCGAGTTGACGGTGGCGGCGCTGTAGGGGCGGCGCTCGTTCCAGCGGGCCTCGATCATGCCCACGATGTAGGGTGCCCCGTCGTGCCGGGAGAGCAGCCGGAGAACCTCCCCGATGGTCAGCGGCAGCTCCGGCGTCTCCGCCAGGAACGCTGTCGCCCCGACGAAGGCGGAGCGGGCCGAGTTGGTCCAGAACGCTTGATCCCCTTCCGAATGGGGGAACAGCATCTGGCTGATCCGCTGGATGTCATCGAACGCATCCACCGTCCCTCGGCGCACGTAGGACAGGGGATTGTAGCGGGCGGTGCAGCCGTCCGGCGCCAACGGGTCAAACAGGAATACTTTTTGCCCGGCTTGCTTGCGGATGCCGGCGGACGCGGCCCAGTTCTCCTTCTTCACGTCGAGGCAAACGAGCGAGCCTTCGTAAAGGGGCCATACGTCTGATTTGTACGGCCTACTGTCATAAGAGTTTTTCTGGTCTTATATCAGTGGGTTGCGGAATGGTTGATCCGAAATCGGAAAGAGGCTGATAGGTAATGCAAAACTTACTGCAAAAGTCTTCCGCCTCCGCGCAGGACTTTCGCACACACTATCTTATTGAAAAAGCTTGATCCAAATCTGGCAGAATGCGGCGTGCAAATGTGTCAAGTTCCGCATACCGGCTTATGACAGTAGGCCGTACAAATCATACGCACGGCCCTTGACTAAGATTATTGAGCAATCGGTCACATCCCCGTGATTTGGTATACATTATCAGAAACACACTGGACCATCATTCAGAGTAGGTTCACGCTCCGCTTTACAGGCAAAAAACAAACCAAGCCTGAAAAAAGGAAACGCCCTGAATGATCAATAAGATCGGTCTGGCGCTCGCCGCCGCGTCCTTCGTCCTGGCCCCGGCGATGGGTTGGGCAGCACCGCCATCAGGGAAATACGATGCCGCCGGGGACTTGGTGTTCGGCGCTGTCAGCTCGGAGCACGGCGACCCGCGCCTGCAACAGGTCGCTGACTACATCTTTACCCATGTCAAACCGTGGATCGGCGATGCCATGATCGTCTCCATCGTCAAGGAGCAGGACGCCAAGTCGAAACACCTCACCCAAGTGCAGATCGACACGCTCGATGTCGGCTTCCTCAACAGGTCAGACCACGAGCTGATCGACTCCAAGATGAACAACAAGGTGTCTGAGTTCCTGCGGCAAAAGAAGCAGCAGGCCGCTGGCGTCGTCATCGAGTTCTTCATCTTCGATGACCGCGGGCTGAACGTTGCGCAAACAGACCTGACAGCGGACTACCTGCAAGGCGACGAGGCCAAATACTGGAAAAGCTTCGGCGTCGGTCCCGACGGGATGGTCGTCGAGAAGGTCGCGCCCGACGGCGGCTTTCCGCACATCGCCCAGGCCAGCCTCGCCATCAAGGACCCGAGCACCGGCAAAGCGATCGGCGCCATGACGGTCGGCGTCAACTACGACGCGCTGGTCAAGGCGGAAAAATAGGCCTGCTCAAGACGCCTGCCAACGTCATCGCGGCAACAAATCAGATCATCTGCTGACTATTCCTAGGAAAAGGGCCTCATCGCCATGGCGACATCGACGGACGGCTACACGCTGCTGAAAACCATTTCCCTGCCCGGCGGCGCGGGCGGCC
The DNA here is from genome assembly GCA_965260935.1 of Acetobacteraceae bacterium. Classification (GTDB taxonomy): domain Bacteria; phylum Pseudomonadota; class Alphaproteobacteria; order Acetobacterales; family Acetobacteraceae; genus JBBROS01. The sequence goes on along the minus strand of OZ253374.1, from coordinate 1,377,816 downwards.
ATGGCGACTGGGTCACCTACGATGCCGACACGAAAACCATCTGGCTCGCGCAGTCGCCCGACAACAACGTCGTCGTCATCGACGCCGCGACCAACACCGTCAAGGCAACGATCCCCAACATCGGCAACGCGAACGGCATCGCGCTCACGCCGCAATACGCGTTCGTCGCGGACGTGACGAACAACATGGTTGACGTGATCGACAAACGAACGTTCCAGGTGGTCAGCCGGGTGCCGGTCACCGGCACGACGCCGGACAGCGTGACCTACATATCCAGCACCAATCAGGTCGCCGTGGCCTCCGACGACGACAACGTCGAGGACTTCATCAACGCGACCCCGCCGTTCGCGCAGACGCAGAGCGTGCAACTGACGCCGAACCCGGCCTCCGCCGGGCCGGACGTCTCCACCTACGTCCCCAGCAAGGACCTCGTCTATCAAACCGATGACAACCAGGTTGACGTCGTCAACCCGCGCACCGGCGCGATCGTCGCAACTTGGCCGCTGCTCATGACCGGCAGCGTCAAGCCGCTGGTTTACGACCCGGTCACCAACCATTTCCTGGCCGGCACCACCAACAATGAGATGCTGGTGGTGGACGGCGACAGCGGCGCGGTGCTGAAAACAATTCCAATCTCTGGCAGCGTGGACGAGACCGCGATCGACGTGGCCGCGCGGCGCGCCTTCGCCGGCGACAAAGCCGGGGTGGTGGACATCATCGATCTCGACACCGGCGAGCGTGTAGGCGGACTCCCGGCCGAGAAGAACATGCACACGCTGACCGTCGATCCGACGACGCATGAGGTGTACGTTTACGAGAACAATCGCAACACGGTGGACGTGTATGCGCCGGGGCCGCAGGCGCCGAGCTTCGCGTCAGCCAGCGCCAATGCGGCGGCCCAGCCAATCGTGGCCGCCGTGCAGGCGGGGATCGCCGCCGGCACGACACAGGTTGCCTACCCGGATGCGAGCGGCGCCGTCCCGTCCGTGCCCTCCGGCTCGGGCGGCGTGCTGATCGCCCAGACTGGCGGCCAGGTATTGCCGCTGCCGCGCTCCTACGCCGACGCGTTCCTGACGGGCAGCACGCCAACCACCGTGTTTGCATCCGGCGCCGGCCAATCCATCATCTCCGGCGCGGGCGGGAGCACCATGGTGCTTGCCGGAAGCCAGAACACCGTGGTCGCCGGCGGCAACAACATCATTTTCGACCGGGGCGACAGCAACGCCATCACGCTGGACAACGGCACAAACACCATCGTCGAGTCCGGCACGAACGCAACCATTGCCGGCGGCACGGGCAACAGTTTCATCGGCATCAATCCGGGCGCCGGAGGAGCGAGTGGAACGACGCTGGTCAATTCTGTCGGGCATGACACGATCCTGGCGTCGTCCGGCAACATGACGGTCGATGCGGGCATGAGCACTTCGTCCGCATCGGAGCTCGTAGGCGTCTTCGGCGGGCGGCTCGCCTTCGTCGGCGGCGCCGGCTCGGCCACGGTCGGCGGCGGCGGCGCGGGCAGCGCTTACGTGCGGGGCGGCTCGGGCAGCCTGATCGCGAGCGGGGGCAAGCAGGGCGGCAACCTTCTGGTAGGCGGCGTCGGCAATGCCACGCTGTTCGGCGGCGGCGACGGCGACGTTTTGGTCGCGGGGCTCGGGTCGAACGTCCTGGTCGCCGGGTCCGGCAACGAGACGCTCACCGGCGCCTTTCCCGGCTACGTGACGAGCGGGAACAACGTCTTCTTCTCGGGATCGGGCAATGCGGCGATCACCACGGGCAACGGCCATAATACGGTTTTCGCCGGGTCGGGCGCGTCCTCAGTCACGCTCGGAGCCGGCGCGGACCTGGTCGCGATCGTGAACGGGCGCGCGGGCGGCAGCATCGTGATCAACGGCTTCAACGTGGCTCAGGGCGACCGCGTGACGTTGCAGGGCTATGGCGTGGCCGCGGCGGCGAACGCGATGCAGTCAGCCACGATGCAAAACGGTTCCAGCGCCACGATCACGCTAACGGACGGCACGAAGGTGACGTTTGCAGGGGCGACGAACCTCAATGGAAGCAGCTTTGTCTAAAGGCGGTGTATGCCCAACGTAACATGACGTGCAAGCCGGGAGATTGAGGCACGGGAACAATCTGGTGCTTCGAGGTGTTGGTGCAGCGAGGCGCCCCAGGTAGCGCGACGAGAGCGGCCCGGCTACGCCGCTGAGATGCCATTCAAGCACAACGCCGCTCGTCGTCATCGCATACCTCGTGCCCGCTACCGCATCCGGAACTGGCCGGCCTACGAAGCCGGATTGCAGCGCCGCGGCGATCTCACGCTGTGGGTGGACGAAGCGGCGTTGGCCGGCTGGCGCGCGCCGCGCCGCAGCACGCCGGGCGGACAACCCGTCGACGCCGACCTGGCGATCGAGGCGGTGCTGAGCCTGCGGCTTGTTTTTCACTTGGCCCTGCGTCAGGCGGCAGGCCTGGTCGGCAGCGTGCTGCGCCTGCTCGGCCTCGACCTGCCCGTGCCGGATCACACCACGCTCTCGCGCCGCGGCCGCGCCTTTGCCGGCCGCCAGCCTCGAGTGCGGGCCGGCAATGGCCCGATGCACCTCGTGCTGGACAGCACCGGGCTGGAGTTGTTCGGCCAAGGCGAGTGGGACGCAGCCAAGCACGGCCGCAAGAAGCGGCGCTGGATGAAGCTGCACCTGGCCGTGGACGCGACCACGGGCGAGATCGTAGCCCACGTGCTGACGGAGGGCACGGCCGATGACGCGGCGCAGGTGTCGGACCTGCTGCGCACGGTTGAGGGCGCCATCGCCAGCCTGACCGCGGACGGCGCCTACGACGGCGAGCCGACCTACGAGGCAGCCAGGACGCGCCAGCCCGACCCACCACCGGACGTGGTCATACCCCCGCGCGCCTCCGCCGTGCCCAGCACGGCCGACCCGGCCCAGCACACGGCACGTGACCGCCACACCCAACTCATGGCGGAGAAGGGCCGCATGCAATGGCAGCGCCTGACCGGCTACGGGCGGCGCGCGTTGGCTGAAACGGCCATGGGCCGCTGGAAGCACCTGATCGGCCCCCGGCTGCGCGCCCGCACGCTGCCCGGCCAGCAGGGCGAGGCGGCATTGGCCGTCTCGGTGCTGAACCGCATGACCCGCACCGCCAAGCCGGTTTCTGCGCGCGTCGCCTGAACTCCTGTCGGGCTGGGGTGATCGCCGGCCCTCGTCAGCTCCGTGCACCAGCGTCGCCCAGCTTCGCAACGGCTTCCGAGATCATGCAGGTGAACTCGGCCGCTCTGAAAGCGAGCGCGTATTCATGCATGGGGGTGCCGAGTAAGTTTTTGAGCGGCACGTCCCGCATGAACAGCGGGACCGGCATGGCGGACCCGAGATTCACCTCGTGGTCCTGCATGAAGCGGGCTCGATTTTTGCGCAGCAGTTCCTCTACCAGCAACCCGATCTGCGGGATGAGCTTGCGCACCTTGAAGTCCGTTCGCTCGCGAACGTGCCCCTTTTTCATCCGGGGCACCTGAATCTGGAAGGTAACGTCGTCTCCGTCCGGAGACTCGAAGCGTTCAAAGTCCTCTTCCCGCATCAGGGCATACTGCTGCGAATTGCCTCCAAGCGCGATGCAGAGCCATACGGCGACCCGCTCTTGGGGGGTCAAGCGACTCTCAACGTCGGACGCCCGAAGCGCGTTCAGGAGTGCCACCACCTCGGTGTCGACGAGCGGCCCGCCTTCGGGATCCATTGTCCTGACTGCGACTGCTTTCCGATGACCGCCAAACACCACTTCCTCAAGACGGAATGCCGTCTCGGGGCAGAAGCCCGAATGGCCCTGGTCGGCACACCAGGAATACCAATCCCGGAGCAGGCGGACTCCATCAGGGCAATCGCTTGAACCGTACTGGGATTCCGGCGCGGCCTGAAGTCTGATTCATGGGAAACCTCTCGTTGAGGAGGTTTCCCGATGCCCGGCCCATCGCTGATCGACCACTTCGCGGTGCTGGAGGATCCGCGTCAGTCCTGGAAGGTGCTGTTTCCGTTGCCCGAGGTTCTGCTGGTCGTGCTCTGCGCCACGCTGGCCGGCGCGGAAGACTTCGTTGAAATCAGGCGCTGGGGCCAGACGCATCAGGAGTTCCTGCGCCGCCTGCTGCCGTTCAAGGCTGGTGTGCCCAGCCACGACACCCTCAACGACGTCATCAACGCTCTCGACGGCGCGCTCTTTGCCGAGTGCTTCACCGCCTGGGTCGAAACTCTCCGCGACCCGGCCCCGGCCCCGTCCACTGCACCCGAAATCGTCGCCATCGACGGCAAGACCTCACGCCGCACCCACGACCGTGCCAAGGATCGCGGGCCACTCCACATGGTGTCAGCATGGGCCAGCAGCCAGCGCCTCGTGCTCGGCCAACAGGCGTGCGAGGCCAAGTCCAACGAGATCACCGCCATCCCGCTTCTGCTTGAACGCCTGGCGCTGACCGGGGCGCTTGTTACCATCGACGCCATGGGCACGCAAACCAAGATCGCCCAGGCCGTCCTCGACCGCGGCGGCGACTACCTGCTGGCGCTCAAGGGCAACCAGTCCAGCCTGCATGACGAGATCAGGCGCTACCTCGATGATCCCGCGGGCAAGGTCCACAGCCGGTTCGAGACGACCGACGGCGACCACGGCCGCATCGAGGTCCGCCGCCATTGGGTCAGCCACGACGTGGACTGGCTCACTACCGCCCGCCGGTTCCCGGGTGAGCCGCGGTTCCCGGGCCTGCGGGCCATCGCCGTCGTCGAGGCCGAGGTCGAACGCAACGCCAGCACCAGCTCCGAACGGCGCTACTACCTGTCGTCCTTGCCGCTCGATGCAAAGCTGTTCGCACACGCCGTGCGGTGCCACTGGCATGTCGAGAACCGCCTGCATTGGGTGCTCGATGTCGTGTTCCATGAGGACCTCAACCGCCTGCGATCCGGTGCCGGGCCGCAGAACATGGCCACGGTCCGGCACATGGCGATGAACCTGCTGCGCGGGCCGAAGGACAAACACAGCCTTAAGGTCAGGCGGAAATCAGCCGCTTGGGATACCGCCTATCTTGAAGCTTTGCTCCGCCAATCAGCGTGACCGCACTTCAAGCGATTGCCCTGCGGACTCCATAGCCTGCCTTTCCAAGCGCCGTCCTCAGTGCCATAATAACACTGAATTCAATGTTTCTGCCGGAATGCTCGCCTTCGAGGAACGACGGGAAATTGGATAAGTAGACTAGGTATTCGAAGTAGGCTCTAACTGTAGACGCGTTGTACGTCTTTACGGCTTGGGCCACAAAGGATTGCGTGGCAACAAAAACCGCTGGACGCATTGTCCCAATGCGCCGCCAGTTCAACCTGACGGGCCGTGTGGCATGATTGAGGTGCCATGACGAGTTGTGCGCCCATACTTCCCGTCCGGCCGAATCGAGCAAGACTCCGAAATCACCGTAAGTATGTTCGGATGAGGTCGGGGAGGTGTCCGCGTGTGCCGCGCTCACCGGCTCTTTCCCTGAATGCTGCGTTCCTGCATTTGTAGGCTGCGCTTTTGTGCTTCTTCCCGCGTGTGACGCTTCGTGTAGTCCAGGGCTCGGATCGAATGCTTCTTCCAGCCCATGAGATAGTTCCTGGTCCGTACCTCTTCGGCTTCCTTCACGTCAGTTTCATCCGCAAGGCGCGAGAACGCGTCGTTCCAGGTGTGCCGGAGCACGTGCGCCGAAAGGTTGGATGGGATTTCTGAAACGCGTCTGAGCGCGGCGAAGATGTCGGCGACGGTGCGGATAGACATGGGCTTTCCGTTCCGTGCAACGAAAACGTACGGCACGCGCTTCGCGCCCGGGTACCTCCGTGTATCGCGGCGGTGGCGGAGAACCCACTCCGCCAGCGCGTCCCTCATTTCCTTGCCGAGCGGCAGGATACGACCGGCGGTTTTGGTGAGTGGCTGCCTATTCCGGGGATCCTCTGGATCGTCGGGACGCCTATGCACAATGACGGTCGGTTCGGGGCCATCGAGATTGAGATCGGCCCCCTTGACGACCAGCGCTTCCGAGAGACGAACCCCGAGTTCCAAGTAGAACAGGATGAGCGCGCGGTTGCGGTGTCGCTGTCCAGGCTGAAAGGGATTATCTGGGTGGTCAGGGTGTAGAACTTCCCGCAGTCGCTCCGCCGCAGCAGCTGACATCCCTTCGCGACCACGCAGCTTCGGCTTTAGCAGCATTCCATTCATTGAGCGCCGAAATTCCTCCAAGCGCATCCGTGCCGGCAGGAAGCAGGCGTTGTCGTTGGGAATACGTTGCACGACGCGCTGACCCCGCCAGACAATGTAATCACGGACATAGAGACAGCGGTTGTAATGCGTCGTTGGGTTCACCGACAGGTTTTCGGTCGCGGCGCTAAGGTTGACGCGTAAGGCGTCACGAAGAGACAAAACCTCCTCGGGGGCAAGGAAAACGCAACCGTCAATACGCTTTTCCAGATCAATGTCGCGCTTCTCGGCCCAACTTAGGGCAACGGCAATAGCCCGGAGTTCTTGCTCCATCGTTGAGACCGAACCTTGTCGGGTCCGGCGAAAAATGGCGCTGTACCGTGTCGTCCAGGGCAACGGTAACCCATCACGGGCATCGTAAAGCAGCGCGAACCGCTCGCCGGACTGGAATCGCACCGTCCGAACCCAGTGTCTCTCCCCGTCTCGTGGCACCCGCATGCATCCCACTGTTTACAGCATAGTAGCCACAACTCATCCTGTGCCACTAGGGAAATTGTGTGGATAGAGAAAACCCTTAAAGCCGTTAAAAAGCTTAAGGGTTTTTCACTCTTGTTTACAGACTAAAAAAAAACCGCCAGTTAGAATGGTATCTCGTCGTCAAGATCGCCGCCGCCGCTGTTGCTGTCCCAGCTCGGCCCTCCGCTGCGGGCCGGCTGCTGCCGTGGCGTCCCGCCGCCGCCGCCATACCCGCCACCGCCGGAGTAGCCGCCTCCCGCATCCTCGTTGCGGCTGCTCAGCATCGTCAGGTCGCCGCGGAAACGGTCGATCACCACCTCCGTCGTATACTTCTCCTGCCCCGACTGGTCGGTCCACTTCCGCGTCTGCAGCGAGCCTTCCACGTAAACCTTCTGGCCCTTCTTCAGATACCGTTCGGCCACGTCGGCGATCCGGTCGTTGAACACCACCACGCGGTGCCACTCGGTGCGCTCCTTGCGCTCGCCACTCGCCTTGTCGTTCCAGGTCTCGCTCGTGGCGAGGGTGAAGTTGACGATCTTGGTCCCGTTCTGCGCGCTGCGGACCTCCGGGTCCTTGCCCAGGTTGCCGACCAGGATCACCTTGTTGACGCTTCCAGCCATTGAACTCTCCGCTTAACGTGCCGGCACTGTATCCGCCGTCGGGTGCATGGGCCAGGCGCTCAGGCTTCCCAACACTGTGCTGCAATGCCATATAGTGTAGAACTTTTCCAGAACGACAGCCGCTGCTGCTGAAGGGCGAATGCCGATGTCCGCCAATATCCGTGTCCGCGGCGCGCGGGAGCATAACCTCAAGAACATCGACGTCGAGATCCCGCGCGACAGCCTGACGGTCATCACCGGCCTGAGCGGGTCGGGGAAATCCTCCCTTGCCTTCGACACCATCTACGCCGAGGGCCAGCGCCGCTACGTGGAAAGCCTGTCCGCCTACGCCCGGCAGTTTCTCGAGCTCATGGGCAAGCCGGACGTGGACAGCATCGAGGGCCTCTCGCCGGCCATCTCCATCGAGCAGAAGACCACCAGCCGCAACCCGCGCAGCACCGTTGGCACCGTCACCGAAATCCACGACTACATGCGCCTGCTCTGGGCGCGCGCCGGCATCCCGTATTCGCCCGCGACCGGGGAGCCGATCGAGGCGCAAACGGTGAGTCAGATGGTCGACCGGGTCATGGCGATGCCGGAAGGCGTCCGCCTGCTGCTGCTCGCCCCCGTCGTGCGCGACCGCAAAGGCGAATACCGCAAGGAGCTGGCCGAGCTGCAACGCCGCGGCTTCACCCGCGCCAAGGTGGACGGCACTTTATACGAGATCGGCGAGGTGCCGGCGCTGAACCGCAAGATCAAGCACGAGATCGAGGCCGTGGTCGACCGCGTGGTGGTCAAGCCCGGCATCGGGCCGCGGCTGGCGGACAGCTTCGAGACCGCGCTCGGCCTGGCCGATGGCGTCGTCTACGCCGAGGACGCCGGCACCGGGGCGCGCACCGTGTTCAGCTCCCGCTTCGCCTGCCCCGTCAGCGGCTTCACCATCGAGGAGATCGAGCCGCGCCTGTTCAGCTTCAACTCTCCCCACGGCGCCTGCCCGGCCTGCGACGGCCTCGGCGTCGAGAGCTTCTTCGACCCGGCGCTGGTCGTCCCCGACGAGCGCGTCACCCTGGCCGACGGCGCCGTGGCGCCCTGGGCCGGCGCGCAAACCCCCTACTACGACCAAACCCTGCACGGCATCGCCAGGCACTTCAAGGCCAGCACCCGAACCCCCTGGCACGAGCTGGGCGCCCGCGTCCGCGACACGATCCTGAACGGCTCCGGCGACGAGCCGATCAAGCTGACCTACAAGGACGGGGTGCGCGCCTACGAAGTGACGAAGCCGTTCGAGGGCGTGCTGAAGAACCTGCAACGCCGCCTGCGCGAGACCGACAGCGCCTGGACGCGCGAGGAACTGGGCCGCTACCAGGCCGAGAAGCCGTGCGCCGTCTGCCACGGGGCGCGGCTGAAGCCGGAGGCGCTCGCGGTCCGCATCGCCGGGCGCAACATCGCCGAGGTCAGCGAGTTGCCGATCCGCCGCGCGCTCGACTTCTTCGCCGCGGCGCCCGCGAGCCTGTCGCCCCAGCGCCTGGAGATCGCCCGGCGCATCCTGCGCGAGATCACGGAGCGGCTTCAGTTCCTGGTCGACGTCGGGCTCGATTACCTCACCCTGGCGCGGGGCAGCACGACCCTTTCCGGCGGCGAAAGCCAGCGCATCCGCCTGGCCAGCCAGATCGGCTCCGGGCTGACCGGCGTGCTCTACGTGCTGGACGAGCCGAGCATCGGCCTGCACCAGCGCGACAACGAGCGCCTGCTCGGCACGCTGCGCCGGCTCAAGGCGCTCGGCAACACCGTGCTCGTGGTCGAGCACGACGAGGACGCCATCCGCGCCGCCGACCACCTGATCGACATGGGACCCGCCGCCGGCGTGCACGGCGGCCACGTTATCGCCCAAGGAACGCCCGACGAGGTCTCGGCGCATCCCGACAGCATCACCGGCGCTTACCTCTCGGGCCGGAGGGACATCCCCCTGCCGAAGCGGCGCAAAACCGACCGCAAGCGGACGCTGCGCGTGGTGGGCGCGCGGGGCAACAACCTCCATGACGTGACCGCCAGCATCCCGCTCGGCGTCTTCACCTGCGTGACGGGCGTCTCGGGCGGCGGCAAGTCGACCCTGGTGGTCGACACGCTGTTCAAGGCGGCCTCCCGGCGTCTCATGGGCTCGGGCCAGGCGCCGGCCCCGCATGACCGGCTGGACGGGCTCGAATACCTCGACAAGATCATCGATATCGACCAATCCCCCATCGGGCGCACGCCCCGCTCCAACCCGGCCACCTACACCGACCTGTTCGCCCCCATCCGCGACTGGTTCGCCGAGCTGCCGGAAAGCCGGGTGCGCGGCTACAAATCCGGCCGGTTCAGCTTCAACGTCAAAGGCGGGCGCTGCGAGGCCTGCCAGGGCGACGGCGTGCTGAAGATCGAGATGCACTTCCTGCCGGACGTGTTCGTCACCTGCGACGCCTGCAAGGGCGCGCGCTACAACCGCGAAACGCTGGAGATCAAGTTCCGCGGCAAATCCATCGCCGACGTGCTGGCGATGACGGTCGACGAGGCGGCCCCGTTCTTCAGCGCGCAAACGCGCATCGGCGACCGGCTCGGCATCCTGCAGCGCGTCGGGCTCGGCTACATCAGCCTCGGCCAGCAAGCGACCACGCTCTCGGGCGGCGAGGCGCAGCGGATCAAGCTGAGCAAGGAGTTGGCCAAGCGCGCCACGGGGCGGACGCTGTACATCCTGGACGAGCCGACCACCGGCCTGCACTTCGAGGATGTCCGCAAGCTGCTGGAGGTGCTGCACGCCCTGGTCGACCACGGCAACACCGTTGTCGTGATTGAGCACAACCTCGAAGTCATCAAAACCGCCGACTGGGTGCTCGACCTAGGACCGGAGGGCGGCGAAGGCGGCGGGCGGATCGTCGCCGAGGGCACGCCCGAGACGATCGCCGCCACGCCTGCAAGCCATACCGGGCGGTTCCTGCGGCCGATGCTGCCAACGCAAGGCCTCAAGAAAGCCGGCTGACCCGCCCGCAGGCTTTTGATTGCCGCAGTAAAACTATTTGTCTGGAACTATTTGCTTTTGTTCTTGTAAACATCTTTGACGTTCTCGTGAACGTCTTTATTTTAAAACTATAGTCTACAGGCCATTAGCCTACTGGCACAGTACTTGCTGAACATTCTCCAGCGCGGTTTGGCGTGACGCTGACTCTCCCGGAGAATGACTGTGGTAAAGCTCAAGAACGTATTTCTGGCCGGCGCCGCCGGCCTGCTGCTCGCCGGGGTCGCGGCGCCGGCCCGGGCCGCAGTCATCACCACGGCAACGCAGGCCGTGAACTTCCCCTCGCAACTGACTGACTTCAGCAACCGGCAGGGCACGTTCAGCCTGTTCGACAGCAATCTCGGCACGCTGCTGTCCATCAACGTGCGCGACACCTACCAGGAGAACTCGACGTTGACGGTGACGAACACCGGCAGCACGGCATCGTCCGGCACGGTGCGCACCGAGTCGGATCTCACGTTAAGCGCGCTCGACACCGCTCAGGACGCGGTGATCCAGGCCCTGCTGCCGACGCTTGCGGCATTCGGGACCGCGCGCAACTATTCGCTGCCTGCAGGCCAGTCGATCAGCGGGCTGGTCAGCAACTCGCCGGTCGTGAACTCCGGCTTGCAAACCTCGACGGCGTCGAGCGATCTGGCACCCTTCGCCGTGGCCAACGGCGGCACGGGCACGATCCTGGCCAGCACGTTCACCGTATCGCTGCTGGGCAACACGGGCGGCAACACCAACGCAACGCAAACCACCTACGGCACAGGGGGGTTCTACATCTTCTACACCTACGACGACTCCACGGCGACGCCGCCGTCCCCGCCGACGGACACCGCCGTTCCGGAGCCGGCCTCTCTGGTCATTCTCGGCGCAGGCCTTATGGGACTCGGGCTGGTCGGCCGCCGCCGGAGCTGACGATAACAAGAAGCGTCGCCTTGGCGGCGCTTCTCCCTCAAACCCGGCCCAACGCAACCGCCTTCAAGATCGCTGCCCGTCCCCCGCCCGGCTTGCCGCGCAGCGCCCGCCGGGCCAGCGCGACGGGGAGCACCGCCGCGAGGCCGTCACGCGGCACTGCCGGCAACTGATCGAGCCAGCCCCGCGCCAAATCTTCGAGCCGCTGCCGTACCGCGGGCGGGACCACGCCCGTCGCCGCCACGCCCGCGCCCGACGACCCGGCCTCGCGCAGCAAATCCTCCGGCAAGACGCACCGGCCATGCCGCGCGAGCGCCGGCACGTTCCGCAACGCCCCGGTCACCCCGTAAGCGGCTCCGGCCGGGCGGAACCGTTCCGGCTCCCGCAGCCCAACCGCCCGTGCGGCGGCGACCATCACCCCTCCGGCCGTGCCTTCAACGTAAGCTTGGAAATCTGCCAGCGATTCGATCCGCTCCGTCTCCGCCTCCCGGGCGTCGATCATGCCGCCCAGATCCGCCGCAAGCAGCCTGCCGTCGTCCAGCGCCTCGCCCAGCGGCGTCGCCGCCTCGTGCCGCCGCCGCGCGCCCTCCACCACCTCGCGCCACCATTGCAGCCGGATCATGGCCGCCATCGGTTCCCTGACCGCTTCGCGCGCCCGGGCAAGCTCATGGTTGAAGGCGTACAGGGTGAACAGCGTTTCGCGGTGCCGGGCCGGGGCGAACAGGGCGGTGAAGTAGCGGTCCAGATCGTGGCGGCGGACGATTTCGCCGGCGGGAGACAGGTTCGAGGCACGCATCTTTTGCAGATGCCGGCGCGTTGGAAACAACGCAAGGCGTCAAAACCTGACCTCATCTTGACCCCGGCCGGCCGCCGCGGCCACTCTCCACCCTGAAACAGACCATAGAGGAACGCTTATGGCCTTCGAACTTCCCCCTCTCCCCTATGCCCACTCCGCGCTCGCGGCCCGCGGCATGTGCCAGGAAACCCTCGAGCTGCACCACGACAAGCACCACCAGGCATACGTCACCGCGCTCAACGGCCTGGTCGAGAAAGATTCGGCCCTGCAAGGCAAGTCGCTCGATGAGGTCGTCGCGATGGCGAACGGAAAGCCGGAAATGGCGCCCGTCTTCAACAACGCCGGCCAGCATTGGAACCATATCGAGTTCTGGCAGATGATGTCGCCCAACGGCGGCGCGATTCCGGGCGCGATGGAGACCAAGCTCACCAGCGATTTCGGCAGCGTCCAGGCTTTCAAGGACGCGTTCAAGACCGCCGCGACTGGTCAGTTCGGCTCAGGCTGGGCCTGGCTGGTGCAAGGCTCCGACGGCAAGCTGAAAGTGACCAAGACGCCGAACGGCTCGAACCCGCTCGCCACCAACGAAGGCACCGCCCTGCTCGGCTGCGACGTCTGGGAGCACAGCTATTACCTGGATTTCCGCAACCGCCGCCCGGACTACGTGACCAACTGGCTCGATAAGATTGCCAATTACGAGTACGCGGCCAGCAAGCTGCAGTAGCCTAACGCAAGGCCATGGCCGGGCTGCCCGGTCATGGCGCCTGTTTCGTGACCGCCTTGGCGTCGTTGGCTGCGACCGGCTTCACGACTGAGGTGATGGTCTCCCGCAGCACCGTCACCCGCACATTGGGCGCGATCTCCACTTCAACGTCGCTCGATCCTTCCTTGACCTTCTGCACCGTCGCCATGATGCCCCCGGCGGTCACCACCCGGTCGCCCCGCCGCAGCGCCGCCAGCATCGCCTTTGTCTCCTTCTGCCGGGTCTGCTGCGGGCGGATCAGCAGGAAGTAGAACACGGCAAAGATCAGCACCAACGGCAGGAACTGCATCGCAGTCCCCGCAAGGCCGGAGGCGTCCTGGGCGTAGGCGGGCGAAATCAACATCTTTGGTCCTGGGTTGCCGTGGCGGTGGCGGGACCATAGTTTGGCCCCTCCCGCCGTCAAGCCATTGGGACAACCCTTCCCCTCCATGACAACCGACACCCTCGCCACGCTGGCCCGCATCGCCGACGCGCTCGACCGGCTCTCGCCGCCCCCCCCCGCCCCCCCGTCGCTCTCGGAGGCGGACGCATTCGTCTGGCATCCCGGCGCAGGCCGCTTGACCCCGGTTGCAACCGTGTCGCGGGTCGAGGTCGGCTTGCTGAAGGGCGTCGACCGGCAGAAGCGGCTCGTGCTCGACAACACCTTGCGCTTCGCCGCCGGGCATCCGGCGAACAACGCGATGCTCTGGGGCGCGCGCGGCATGGGCAAGTCGTCGCTGGTCAAGGCGGCGCACGCGGCGGCCAACGCGGCCCGGCCCGGCAGCCTCGTCCTGATCGAGATCCACCGCGAGGACATCCGCACCCTGCCGGATTTGCTCAACCTCCTGCGCGGCCATCCTCAGCGTTGCCTGATCCTCTGCGACGACCTGTCGTTCGAGCGGGAGGACGCCGACTACAAGGCGCTGAAATCGGTGCTGGACGGCGGCATCGAAGGGCGCCCGGCCAACGTCCTGTTCTACGCCACCAGCAACCGCCGCCACCTCATGCCGCGCGACATGATCGACAACGAGCGCGCCACCGCCATCAGCCCCGGCGAGGCGACCGAGGAGAAAGTCTCCCTTTCCGACCGCTTCGGCCTATGGATCGGTTTCCACAATTGCGACCAGGACGCCTACTTCGCCATGGTGGACGGCTACGCCGAGGCGTTCGGCCTCTCGCTCGCGCCTGACCAGCTTCACGCCGAAGCGGCGGCGTGGAGCGTGGGCCGCGGCGCGCGCTCGGGCCGGGTGGCGTGGCAGTTCATTCAGGACCTGGCCGGGCGGCTGGCCGAGGAGAAGGGACAAGCGGCATGACGGAGCAAGCGCCGGGTTATTATCGTCGCGCCGTGGGCGAGTTCATCGTGACGGCGCTCAACGACGGCTTCATCGACCTGCCGACCGAGGCGTTTCGAGGCATCGAGCCGCAGGACGCCTCGGCCTTGCTGACCAGTCAGTTCCGCCGCCCCACTCCGCGCGCCAGCGTCAACTGCTTCCTTATCCAGGGACACGGCCGCACCATCCTGATCGACGCCGGCGCCGGAGACGCACTCGGGCCGATGCTGGGGCGTCTTCCGGCGAACCTCGCGGCGGCGGGCGTGGCGGCCGGCGAGATCGACCTGGTGCTGATGACGCACCTGCACTCCGATCATGCCGGCGGGCTATGCGAGCCCGGCGGCAGCGCCAGGTTCAACAATGCCGAGCTGGCGATGGCGGAAGCGGAGCACAGGTTCTGGCTCGACGACGCGAGCCTCGCCGGAGCGTCTGACCAGTATAAGCGGGTTGCCGAGGCGGCACGGCAGGCGACGAAGCCGTACGCGGACCGGATCAGGATGCTCGGCAATGGTCCGGTGATGCCCGGCGTCACGCCGGTTCCGTTGCCCGGCCATACGCCGGGCCATACCGGCTACCGCATCGGCGAGGGTGAGAACGCGCTGCTGATCTGGGGCGACATCATGCACGTGCAGGACGTCCAGCAGCAAAATCCGGGTGTGGGCCTGGTGTTCGACGCCGACCCGGACCAAGCCATCGAGACCAGGCGGCAGGCGCTCGACATGGCTGCCACGGACCGGTTCTGCATCGCCGGCATGCACCTACACTTCCCGGCGTTCAGCCATGTCACGCGGTCCGGGTCCGGCTATACGCTCATACCCGAGATGTGGAGCCCCGTCGTTTAGCTCACGCGCGTAGCGGCCGGGGACCGGCGGGCTGGCTCCGGCGTCGGACGCGCCAGCAAGCCGGTCATCCGCCCCATCCGACGCAGCCCCGCCATCTGCTGCTGCATGTAGCTCCCGGTGTGCATCGCCTCCTCGGCCCCCGGGTCGCCCGTCCGCACATAGGCGCGGTCGAAGTCGGCCGTGCCGAACAGCATGTCCCACCACGGCAGGATCGCCCCGTAATTCGCGCTCCGCTGCCCGGCCGCCAGCACCCCATGATGCGACCGGTGAAACCGAGGCGAGATCAGCAGCCGGTCGCCGAGCCAGCCGAACGACACCCGGGCATTGGCATGGCTCAAGCTCTCCAGGAAACGCAGCAGCAGCACCAGCAGCGGGAACTGCAACGGCGGGATCCCGATCAGCAGCCCGATAACGATGAACCAAACCGTGCCGATTGCCTCGTCGAGCAGGTGGTTCCGGTCGTCCGACCAGAACGTCATCTGTCGCTGCGCATGGTGCAGCGAATGCAGCGCCCACCACCAGGCGAACCGGTGCGACAACCGGTGCCGCCAGTACTCGGCGAAATCAAGGATGACCGCGTAGCAGGCGAACGTCAGGACATGGTGGCCAAGCAGCGCCGGCACGAGCCGCTCAAGCGTCGGCGGCACCCATCCATGATCGGTCAGCCAGCCGTTCATCGACACCTGCAAGCCGTAGAACAGCACGAACGTGACGAGCGGCAGCACGCCGATCCGCGAAAGGAGCGTGTAGAACACGTCGACCCATTCCGCCTTATGGTCGGCCCAGCGCTCCACCGGCCGCCAGCGCTCCAAAGGCAGGCACACCGCGAGCGTCAATCCGACCTGGGCCACGCCGTAGCAGGCGAAGATGGCCCAGTTGAACGCGGCATCCTCCCATTGCATCAGCCCGAATTGATACAGCAGCGGGAGCAGGACGTTTTCATGCAGCCATCCGGCGGCAAGCGTGAACGGATCAATCATGGGCGTCACTCAACCGGAATTGCCAACCTTGTCAGTCCAGAACCCCGCGCCGGGGTCGAACGAATTCGATTGCCTCACTCGCCTCAGTCATCGAACTTCAATCCCGGCAGCGTCGTTTCCGAGTCTACACGCTTAAGCTGTTGTTGACGATCTCCGAAAAGTTGCAAACCCGGCCCGTTCCGACCGAACCTCGCCAGTTGAAAGGGAAAGCCATGGAAATCTTCGCCACCGGGCTCCGGTTCCCCGAAGGGCCAGCCGTCTTGCCGGACGGATCGATTGCCTTCGTCGAGATCGCGCGCGGAACCGTCAGTCGGGCGACGCTGGACGGAGCCGTCTCCGTTATCGCAACCCCGGGCGGCGGCCCCAACGGCCTGGCCCTCGGCCCAGACGGCTCGCTGTTCGTCTGCAACAACGGCGGCTTCGAGTGGCTCGAAGCCGATGGCATCCTGCGTCCGGTCGGCACGCCCGCGGACTACAGCGGCGGGCGCATCGAACGCGTCGACATCGCGAGCGGCGCCGTGCAGGTCCTCTACAACGAATGCGAAGGACAGCCGTTGAGCGGCCCGAACGACCTCGTCTTCGACAGCGAGGGCGGGTTCTACTTCACCGACCTGGGCAAAAGCCGCAAGCAAAGCCGCGACCACGGCGGCGTTTTCTACGCGAAGGCGGACGGGAGCCGGATAAGCCGGGTCGCCTACCCGGTCCTGAGCCCGAACGGGATCGGCCTCTCTCCCGATGGCAAGGCCCTGTACGTTGCCGAGACGGAAACATCGAGGCTGTGGGCCTTCGACGTCGTCTCCCCCGGCCAGGTCTCGAAACACGGTTTCCCCTCTCCGCACGGGGGCCGCCTGGTCTGCGGCCTCCCCGGCTTCCAGCGGTTCGACAGTCTGGCGGTCGAGGCTGGCGGCAACATCTGCGTCGCGACCCTGGTCAGCGGCTGCGTCACCGTCATCAGCCCCGACGGCTCCGTCGTCGAGCAATTGGACACTTCCGACATCTACACCACGAACCTATGCTTTGTCGGCCCAACACTCGAGCAGGCCGTCGTCACCCTATCCGGGCAGGGCGGGTTGGGCTTGGCCGATTGGGCAAGGCCGGGATTACGGCTTCGCTATCAACCCCAATAAAACGTCATATTTTGACAACACAAGCCTGTGAACGTATTTTCCATTCCAATGGCTTGCGTCTGTCACACGAGTTCGCGAGGTTTACGCCATGATACCACTCGGCCCAAAACCGCCACGCATCATGGTCGTCGAGGATGAATTCCTGATCCGGCTCACGTTGGTTGAGGCGCTGACCGACGAAGGTTTCGACGTCATCGAGGTCGAGACCGGCGACGAGGCGCTCCCGATCCTTTCCACGGACAAGTCGATCGATCTCTTGCTTACCGACATCCAGTTGCCCGGCCGGTTGGACGGCAAGCGCCTTGCAAGTTGCGCCCGGGAAACACGGCCCGAGCTGCCAGTCCTGTTCATGACCGGCCGCCCTGAACCGGTCGCGCAAGAAAACCAGAGCGCCCTGGACCTCTACATCGCCAAACCCTACACCCTCGCCGGCATCTGCTCCGAAGTCCGCCGCATCACGACGCGGACATAACTCACCGGGCCAACGGCAACCCGGGCCAGCCCCGCCCGGCCGCCAGTTCCGCGGCGCTCCTCGCCAACCACTCGCGCACCCCGCCCGCAGTCCCGAACCACTCGTCGACGCGGAACCCGGCCCCGCCCATCCCGCGCGCCGCTTCCATCCCGTCCTCGTCCGTCACGTCGTCGCCGATAAAGATCGGCCGGCGTCCGGCGAACGGCACGTCGCTCGCCAGCGCCGCGACCGCGGTCCCCTTGTCCGCGCCGCGCGGCTTGACCTCCCACGCCATGTGCGCCGCCATGATCTGGAAGGCGTCGCGGGCCGGAGCCACCAGGCGCGAAAGCTCCTCGTGCAGCGGTTGCCCGGCTTGCGGGTTGGCCCGGAAGTGCAGGACGAAGCCCCGCTGCTTCTGCTCCAGCCGCGCTCCCCGATGCCGCCCGACGATCCGCGCCGCCGCCGTCGACCACTCGGCTGGCGGGTCGGGCAGCACGGCGCGCACGAGCTCGTCTCCCGGCCGGTGGCGGATCGCGCCGCCATGCTCGCCGGCAACGGCGTAGGGAACGCCCGGGAACAACCCGTCGATCTGCTCGACCGGGCGTCCCGTCACGAACGCCAAGGCGCCTCCCAGCGCCTCGCGGATCGCCAGCAGGGCCTGGGGCAAGCCGGGCTCGACCACGACCGACTCCGGCGTCGGCGCGATGTCCAGCAGAGTTCCATCCACGTCGAGCATCAGGGCCGCCTGATGCGGAACCGGCAGCGCCGGCGTCGTCATGATTGGCACCCGGCAAGACGGATATCGTAAACCGGATGCTCGTACTGCGACACGGCCGGGGTGTTGGAGAACAGCCAGCCGTGGAATTCCGGAACCGTGCCGCGGCGGTCGGCGATGTCCAGCGCCGCGGCGGCGTTCTGCGGCTCGTCGACCGGGCGGGTCAGGCAGCTTCGAAGCGTGATGGTCAGCGTGCCATAGCTCTCGGGCCGGTCCTGGCGCAGGGTCAACCTCGTCGGCTGCGCGCGCAGCTTGTCGAGGATGGTCACCTGCGCCGCCTGGTGCGGTGTCCATCCCTCCGCCGCGACCTCAGCCATCGCGGGCGTGGACAGCAGCAGCAGCAAGCAGAACCACCTCATCCCTGCCGCTTCGGGCTTTTCAGCTTGTCGATCAGGCCAGATAACGCGATCCGCATCGCCGCTTCATCGACGCCCATCAGAATGGCGTCCTCGAACGCGTCCTGCAGCACCTGCCGCGCTTCTTCGTGGTTCGCCTCCAGCGTCTTGAGCTTCTCCCGGCACGAAACGGCCGTGCCGTCGGCCATACGCCAGAAAGGCGGCGCGTCGCTCATGGCTTCAGGCCCTGTTCCTGCCCGTCCTTTTGCCCCGGCGCGTTCTGTTTCAACGATTTCTGCGTCGCATCGGCCAGGCTGCCGACGTTGAAGATGAATTTGCCGAGAAGGTCCTCGAGGTTGGTCGCGCTCTGCGTGATCGTCACCGTCCCTCCATCCGCCAGCATCGCCTCGTTCCCGCCGGGGCTCACGGTCATCGTCGAGCCGCCCAGCAGCCCCCCGGACGAGATCTGCGCGCTGCTGTCGGTCGGCAGCTTGACGTTCGGCTGCACCGTGAAGCTGACAAGCGCCTCGTACGACTTCGGATCGATCGTGGTCGACACGACCCGCCCCACCGACACGCCGGCCAGCTTCACCGGCGCTCCGGTCGAGAGCGAGCCGATGTTGCCGAACTTCGCGTGCAGCGTCATGCCCTCCGAACTCGGCTGCCCGGTGTTGCCGGCCGCGTAGATCAGGAAGCCGGCCGTCACCGCCAGCACGACCACGCCCGTCGCCACCTCCGATACGCTTCGTTTCGCCATGGCCTAGCTCCCCGGCGTCCAGGATTCGTAATCGCCCGACGACGCCGGCCGGTTGCCCCCGCGGTAGTCGTGCCCGGGCGGGCGGTAGCTCTCGGCCGTGCCGGTCAGGTTCGGCTGGTGCGGCAACTGCCAGGGCTTGCGCTCGGCCTCCGGGATCGGCGCGTCGCACGTGTGGTGCAGCCACCCGTGCCACTCCGCCGGAACGGCGCTCCCGTCCTCCACCGCCCCATACAGCACCCAGCGCCGCGGGCGCACGCCTGCCCGCACGCGCTTGTCCTCGAAATACCGGTTGCCAAACGGGTCGGCGCCGATCTGCCGCCCGCGGAACCAAGTGAAAAGCCGGGTGCCGATGGTCATGGCGTGCGTATACGGCAAGCGGCCCCGATTGCGCCATCCCCGCCCGACGCTTACGATCAGGCCATGACCACCAGCCGGATCTGGCGCGGCGTGCGGATGCGCGAAACCGAGAACGGCGCCGACCCGGACGCGCCGCCCAGGCCGCTGTCGCTGCCTGCCGCCTGGGACGACCAGGCCGCCAGCGCGCTCGCCGCCTTGGCGCCCGGCGAAGGCCGCACCACCTTGCCCCGCGCCGCCGACGCCTGGATCAGGCCCATCGCCGCCCGCGCGCGCGACGCCGGCGATTGCGCCCTGGCCGACCGACTCCACGCCTTGCTGTTGCGCCGCCAGGCAGCCCCGACCGCGCCGATCTGGACCGGCGCCCCAGCCGACCCGCCCGGCTTCGTGCTCAACCTGCCGGCCTTCATCGACGGCGCGGCCGGGTTCGACATCCCCGCCTTCGTGGCAGCGATCCGAACCGCGGCCACGGCGCTGCGCCTGGCCGACCCCGCAGCTCCCGCCTACGCCATCGCCCTGACGGACCTGGACGGACTCCTGGCAGCGGCCGGCCTCGAATACGACAGCCCCGCCGCCCGCGATGTCGCCAGGTGCCTCGCCGCGCTGCTGCGCGGAACCGCCGACCTCGCCATCGCCGACAACCAGCCGGACCTGCTCTCAAGGCTCGCGGACTGGCCGCCCCCCCCGCCCTCCTGCGCCCTGCCGGCACTGGCCGAAGCGGCGGCGGCGGCAAGGCGCGCGGCCCTCGCCGGAGCCGCCGGCTGGCCAAGCACGGCGATCCTGCCGCCCGGCGCCGCCGACGCCTTGCTCGGCGCGGAAACGGCCGGCATCGCGCCGGCTTTCGCGCCCGTCACGCCGGAAGGGGCGCTGACCCGCACCGCCTCCGCCCGCCTCGCGGCACGGGGACTGACGCCCGAAGCCGCCCTGGCGCTCGCGCTGTCGGACCGTGACATCCTCAGCCCCGCCCCGCTCGCCGCCCATCAGACGATGTTCGATGCGGTCGAGCCCTACCTCAGCACCATGCCGGAACGGCCCGCGGCCAGTGCCTGCCCGCCCGCGCCGCCGCGCCGCAACCCCCTGCCGGCCCGGCGGCGCGGCTACACGCAGAAGGCCTCCGTCGGCGGCCATCGCATCTACGTCCGCACCGGCGAGTACGCCGACGGAAGCCTCGGCGAACTGCACATCGCACTCCCGCGCGAAGGCCCGGCGCTGCGGGGCATGATGGACAGCGTGGCCGCCGCCGTCAGCCTCGGGCTGCAGCACGGGGTCCCGCTCGAACACTACGTGGAATGTTTCGCCCTGACCCGCTTCGGCCCGGCCGGGCGCGTGGAGGGGGACGAGGACGTCGGCCACGCGACAAGCCTGCTCGACTACGTGTTCCGCAACCTGGCCAGCAACTACCTCGGCGGCTGCGCCGTCCCGGAAGGGGTCCCCGCCCCGGCCGAGGCGGACGCGGCGCCCCTCCTTCCGCTCGACATCCCGCCCCAGCCGCGCCGCCGTGGGCTGCGGCTGGTCGCCAACGGGTGATGTGGCGCAAGCGGCCTGCACTTTCCTCCGCCCGCGAGCGGACCATATCGCAAGCAATGCCAGACGGACAAACGACGCTCAGCCTTACGCTGCATCCCAGGATTTCCGACATCCCGTCGCACGATTGGGACGCCTGCGCCGGAACGCTGGATGGCGGCGGCAACCCGTTCGTCAGCTACGCCTTCCTGTCCGCGCTCGAAGACAGCGGCTCGGCCAACAACCGCACCGGCTGGCTGCCGCAACACGCGGCCTTGCGCGACGGCGACCGCATCGTCGCCGTCGTGCCCATGTACGCCAAGTCCCACAGCTACGGCGAGTACGTCTTCGACCACGGCTGGGCGCACGCCTTCGAGCGCTCGGGCGGCAGCTACTACCCGAAGTTGCAGGTTGCCGTCCCCTTCAGCCCGGTGCCCGGCCCCCGCCTACTCGCAAGCCCGGGCATCCCGCACGAGGCCCTGGGGCAAGCCTTGTCCCAGGCGTGCGAGGAACTGGGCCTGTCCTCCGTCCACGCCACGTTCTGCACCGAGCCGGAATGGGAGGCGCTCGGGCGGGCGGGCTGGCTGCAACGCCTGGGCAAGCAGTTTCACTGGGAGAACGCCGGATACGCCACGTTCGACGACTTCCTCGAAGCGCTGAGCTCGCGCAAGCGCAAGGCGCTGAAGCGGGAACGGCGGGACGCCAACGCGGCCGGGCTCGAGTTCGTGGCGCTTCGCGGCCATGAGATCCGCCCGCGCCACTGGGATGCGTTCTACAAATTCTACACCAGCACCGTCGACCGCAAATGGGGCAGCGCCTACCTGACGAAACGCTTCTTCCCGCTGCTGTCGGAACGGCTCGGCGACCAGGTCGTGCTCATGCTCGCGGAAAACAACGGCCTGCCCGTGGCGGGGGCGCTCAACTTCGTCGGCGGCGGCGCGCTCTTCGGCCGCAACTGGGGCTGCCGCGGCGACTGGCCGTTCCTGCACTTCGAGCTGTGCTACTACCGCGCGATCGAGTTCGCCATCGGGCATGGGCTGGACCGCGTGGAGGCCGGCGCGCAGGGCGAGCACAAGATCCAGCGCGGCTACTTGCCAAGGCCGACCTATTCGGCCCATTGGATCGCCCATCCAGGCTTCCGCCGCGCCGTTTCCGACTACCTGGAAGCGGAAAGGCCGGCGGTGGAGGACGAGATAACGGCGCTGTCCCGCCTATCGCCGTTCAAGCAGGACGACGCATCCGCGTAGCAACCCCTAAGCCTTCCCCGGCGGCTGCGGTGCTGCCGGACGGAGGACCTGCCCGGCATATACGGCAAAAACGGCGACCGAGCCGATCGACAGCCCGAACCAGGTGATTGCGTAGGAAAGATGGTTGTTCGGCGGCTGCGGCAACACCCGGGCCGGCCTCGGCACCGTATCCGCGGAACCAAGCTCGACCAGCGCGAACGGCTCGACACTGTCAGCGCCGAAATACTGGCCGATCTTCCCGACATTCAGCGAGAAGAACCGTCCCGAAGCCGATTCGTCGCTGATCCCCGGCATCGTCACGTGCTCCGACGGATGGATGAAGCCCACGATCCGCTGCGGCCCCGCGGGCGCCGCGCCCTTGAACCCGTCCGGCGCCCAGCCCCGGTCGACGACCACGACGCCGCCCCCGTCAAGCTGGAACGGGCGCAGCACGTGCGACCCCATCTCCGTCTGCCCGCCCGCGCGCCCGACCTCCGCCCCATACCGCGCCACCCCCGGCATGAACCGCCCTGTCGCAACCGCCTTGCTGAACGGTTCCGCGCCGCCGGACAGCGGCGCCGGCGCGCGAGCCTGCCCGAGTTCGATCTGGCGCAGGATACCCTCTTTCCAGGCCAGGCGCTGGAGCTGCCAAACCCCGAGCCCCGCCGCCAAGCCGGCCAGGACGAGGGTGATGGCCGCGGGAACCAACAATCGTCGCGCCGCTGATCGCAAGCCGCGCCCTCCCTTGCAAATGAATAGGCTGAACATGGCGATGAAACGCGAACAAGCACGCCCGCCTCACCGATGGCAAGGATGCGCTGGAAGCGGGTTCCGGCACCCTTCCCACCCCCGGCTTCAAACCCGCGCCAGAGCCGATGCAGCCCCCGCCGCCGGAACCCGCCGCCTGATCCAGTGTTCCATCGTCACGCAGGCGCGGAACGAAAGGCACCCCGGATGGCGGCCACCAGCGACCATTACGACATCATCGTCATCGGCAGCGGCCCCGGCGGCGGCGCCCTCGCCCAGCGCCTCGCCCCCACCGGCAAACGCATCCTCATGCTCGAACGCGGCGGCTACCTCCCCCGCAGCCGCACCAACTGGGACGCCAAGGCCGTCTTCGTCGACGGCCTCTACCAAGCCCCCGAGACCTGGTACGGCAAGGACGGCTCCAGCTTCGCCCCCGGCATCCACTACTGGGTCGGCGGCAACTCCAAGGTATACGGCGCAGCCCTGTTCCGCCTGCGCGAGCAGGATTTCAACGAACTCCGGCACCATCACGGCGTCTCCCCCGCCTGGCCGCTCAAATACGACGTCTACGAACCCTACTACACCGAGGCCGAGAAGCTGTTCCACGTGCACGGCGAGCGCGGCGAGGATCCGAACGAGCCTTGGTCCAGCACCCCCTACGCTTACCCGGCCATCAAGCACGAGCCACGCATCGAGGAACTCAACGGCATCCTCAAGCGCGAGGGCCTCCACCCCTTCCACCTCCCACTCGGCATCAAGCTCGATCAGAACCCGGACGGTAGCGCCAAGACCTACAGCCCCTGCATCCGTTGCGACGCCTTCGACGGCTTTCCCTGCGCCATCAACGCCAAGGCCGATTCCCAGGTCATCTGCGTCGACCCCACCCGAGAGGCCCATCCAAACTTCACGTTGCTTACGGGCGCCTATGTCACCCGCCTCGAAACCGGCCCGGGCGGCGGCGCCGTCAGCAAGGTCCACGTCATCCGCGACAACCAGTTCGAGGAGTATTCTGCCGACATCGTGGTTGCCGCCTGCGGCGCGCTCAGCACCGCCCTGCTGCTGCAACGCTCGCTCAACGACGCCCACCCGGACGGCCTCGCCAACGGCTCCGGCCTTGTCGGCCGCAACTACATGCGTCACGACATGTCCGTTGTCATGGCCCTCTTGAAGAAGCCGAACCACACCGTGTTCCAGAAAACCCTCGCCCTCAGCGATTTCTACTTCAAGTCCGACGACTGGCCCTACCCGCTCGGCCTGATCCAGATGTGCGCCACCTCCCATCCCGAGCAGATCGTCGCCGAAGCCGTGCCGGGCTACCCGTCCTGGATGCCGCAGATGCCGTTCGAGAGCATGGCCGAGCACTCCATCGATTTCTGGCTGCAAAGCGAGGACCTGCCGAAACACGAGAACCGCATCCATTACGACGGCGACCGCGTCATCCTCGACCTCCACCAAGGCAGCCAGGAGCACGCCATCCGCCTCCGCAACAAACTCGAAAGCCTGCTCGGACCGCTCGGCGCCTGGCCGCATCTCATCGAGCGCAGCCTCTACCTCGGCAAGAACATCCCCATCAGCGGCACCTCGCACCAGGCCGGCACCTGCGTCTACGGCGAGAACCCGGTTACGTCCGTTCTCAACCTCGATTGCAAGGCCCACCAGCTCGACAACCTCTACGTCGCCGACGCCAGCTTCTTCCCCTCCATCGGCGCCGTGAACCCGACGCTGACCATCATCGCCAACGCCATGCGCGTCGCCGACCGCATCAAGGAACGCCTGCACGCATGAGCCTTGTCCGCAAAGCCCTCGTCGCCGGGGCGATCGGCTACGTCCTCGCCCGCCGCCGCGCTCCGGCGGTCCAGGCCCGGCGCATCCTGCGCGTCAGCCGCGTCGTCGCCGACCTCGACCGCGCCGAAGCCTTCTACCGCGACGCCCTCGGCTTCCAGGCCACGGGCCGCCGCCCGGCCAACCTCGCCGGCCTCGGCGCCGGCCCGCTCCGCGCCGACGAGGCCGTCATGCGCCTCGGCGAGCAGGAATTGGCCCTCGTCCGCTTCACCCGCCCGGGCCGCCGCTACCCGGCATCGAGCCACAGCAACGACGCCTGGTTCCAGCACGTCGCCGTCGTGGTGAGCGACATGGACGCCGCCTACGCCCGCCTTTCCGCCGCCCAAGCCTGGCAACCCATCAGCGAAGGCGGCCCGCAGGAACTCCCCCCGGACGGCGGCGTCCGTGCCTTCAAGTTCCGCGACCCGGACGGCCACCCGGTCGAGCTGCTTTGGTTTCCCCCCGGCCAGGGCCGCGACGTTTGGCACGGCCGAACGGCGTCCAGTCCCTTCCTCGGCATCGACCACAGCGCGCTGACCGTCACGTCGGGCCGCCGCAGCCTCCGCTTCTACCGCGCTCTCGGGTTCGACGTCGCGGGCCACAGCCTCAACCGCGGCCCGGCGCAGCAACGCCTGGATGCCGTGGCGCTCAAACACGTCAACGTCTCCTCATTACGCCCCGCGTCCGCCCATGGTCCCGGCTTGGAACTGCTGGCCTACTACCCGCGCGGCCGGGGCGCGGGCCAGCCCCGCCTCAACGATTTCGTTACTGACTGGGTGACCATCGAGGTCTCGCCCCCCCTCGCGCGCCCCCGCTCCCTGCGAGACCCGGACCGCCACCGCCTCCTGCTCGTCCCTCAAGGCTCCGCCTGAACCGGGCTCCCCGCCTGCGGCCCCGACACGTACGTCGAAGCCAGCGGATGCGTCACGACCTCGCTGACCGGCAAGGTCCGCGGCGCAAGCACGATAAGCCCGAGCCCGCCGACCAGGCCGAAGTTCTTCAGGAACTCCCAGAAATGCTCAAGCCCCTCGCCCTCCTTGAATTTCCAGAAATCCGGAAATTTCCAGAACTGGTGATACATCACCGCCGTCACCACGCAGAACCCGGCAAGGATGAACGCCGCCAGCCGGTCATGCCAGCCGACGACGATGCACACGGGCGTGATCAGCTCGACCAGGATCGCCGCAACCAGCATCGCCGGGGCAAACGGGACATTGCCCGCCTGCTTCATCGCCGACTGCCAGTTCACGATCTTATCCAGCCCGCTGAACGGAAACAGGCAGACCAGGAAAACCCGCAGCAGCAACGGGGCGTAATCATTGACGAACGTCATGGTTCTACCATTCCCGAATAAGCCGGCCCGCGCAACAAAGCCCGCCGCCGCGGGTTCACCATCAAACCACCGAGGCGCCCCCGCATGAGCGAAGACATCGGCCCCAAGCCCAAGATCCCCTACTGGCACCTCCACGTCGACGAGCACGGCACGAGCCGCCAAACCCAATGCCACCTCACCGAATGGCAGCAGAAATCCGTGGGCGGCGCAGACCCGCAATGGAACGACAAGCAGGGCCGCGCCGACTCAACCGTCGTCTTCACCGTCCAGCCCGTCGGCTGGGTCGGCGACTGGCACGAGAACCCGGCCCCGCAATGGATCGTCGTCCTTTCCGGCCGCTGGTGGATCGAATCGATGGACGGCGTCCGCATCGAGCAGGGGCCGGGCGAGTTCTCCCTCGGCGAGGACCAGAACTGCACCGAGACCGACGGCCGCCGCGGCCACCGCTCTGGCACGGTCGGCGACGAGCCAGCCGTGCTGATGACCGTCCAGCTCCACGTCGACCCGTCCCGCGAGCCGTGTCACGCTAGATAGCCTGGACAGGGCCGAGAGCCTCGCCCCGCCTTTAACGACCGGCCTTTTGCCGGGTGCCCCGTCGCCGGCATGGGGCAAAGGCGTCGCTCGGTTCGCCGGCCAGCAATGCCGTCCAGTCAGAGGTCTCCCAAACAACCGCATTCTGCGCTGGACCAAGCCCAGCGGCGTGTCGGTGTTCCGCTTTCCCTCGGGCCTCGCCAACGCCCGCGCCCGCGACATGCAAAGCCGGCGGATCAGTTGCTCCCGCCGCGTTGCCCGTACCAAGCTCGGCGGGACCGCCGCAATCCCCGCCAGCCGCTTGCCAGGGCAAGCGCCCGAACAGTTCCGTCCGCCGCTCAAACGGCACGGCCTGGTTCGCCGGCCCGCACGACGGGCATCGGCCCCGGCGACGTAGGCGGCAAGCAAACGCCGGAACGGGAGGCCCATGCCGTGAGATTACGCAGCATCCTTTTCACCCCGGGCGACGCGCCGAACAAAATCGCCAAGGCGCTGGCCAGCAACGCCGATGCTGTCGTCCTTGATCTCGAGGACGCCGTTGGCCCCGCGAACAAGCAAGCGGCCCGCCATGCCGTAGCGGCGCTGCTTCCGTCCGTCACGCGGGACAACGTGGTCGTAAGGGTCAATGCCCGGTCCACGGCTTGGTATTTGCAGGATCTGGCAACGATCGCGCCGCTCCGCCCGACCGCGGTCATGCTGCCGAAATGCACGGGCCTTGGCGACCTGGCCGCGCTGGACCACCACCTTGAAGCCCTGGAAACAGCAGCCCGCCTTGAGGTCGGAACCATCGGCGTCTTCGCCCTGGTGACGGAAACAGCCGCTTCCCTTCATGGCCTTGATTACCGCCAGGCCCCCGCACGGCTGCGCGCGCTGTGTTTCGCCGCCGAGGATCTGTCCTCTGACCTGGGCGTCGCGCCGCGCGACGCGTCCGGGGCCTATGCTGCCCCGGTGCGTCTCGCGCGCGCGTCCATGCTCGCCGCGTCCGCCGCCGCGGGCGTCCCGGCGATCGACACGCCCTACCCTGATCCGCGGGATCAAGCCGGGCTTGCCCGCGAACTGGCCGATGCTGTCCGCGACGGCTTCGCTGGCAAGATGTGCATCCATCCGGTTCAGGTGCCGGGTTGCAACGACGCCTTCCAGCCAGATCAGGGGCGCATCGCCTGGGCACGGAAAATTGTGGACGCATTCGCGCTAAAGCCGGACGCGGGCGTCATCTCCCTCGAAGGCAAGATGGTGGAAAGGCTGCACCTGCGTCTTGCGATGCAAGTCCTGGCCTCCGTATGACCGTTTGGCCACGCTGCATCCGGCGCGAAGCCGGGCTGCGTTGTGATCGGTCTGGGCGATAGCGGTCTAACCCAGCAAGCCTCCCGGAGTTCATGCCGATCTCGGAAATTATGAAACGAGAGCGCACAATGCTAACGGGTCGGCACGCTTTATAAAATGATGCCTTGGCGCCAACAAAGCCGTCACGCACAGCCCAGCATTTTCGCCGGAACAATGTCCGGCCCAAACGCAATCAGAAAATCAACCCAACGCGAACTTGATAACTATGTGATAGCAATAGGAAACTAGTCAGACATCACGTCTCAGCCAACAATTGAAAAAATTTGGCGGACCCGAGACGATTCGAACGTCCGGCCTTTGCCTTCGGAGCGTAACGCCGAGGGGTTTTCCGCTGCTTCCGCGAGCTTCCTAAAAGTTGCTAGACCGCAGTTTTCAAAAGTTTTTGAGCCATCGAGAAGGCAAGGGTAAGCGCCCGGAATTGCCGCAAATTGCTTCCGTGGCGCTTCCGCGGAAGCAGGAGGCAAGGGTTGGCAAGGCTCACGAAACGAGTAGTCGAGGCGGCGGTGCTGGGCGATGCGGAGTTCATCTGGTGCGGCGACCTGCCCGGCTTCGGTGTCCGCATTCTGCCATCTGGCAAGCGGTCCTACCTGCTGCAGTATCGGGCAGACGGAAAGTCGAGGCGCGCAACAATCGGGTTGCATGGCCGCATCACGACGGATGAAGCGCGGAAGGAAGCCATGATGCTGCTTTCGCAAGTAGTAAAGAGCGGCGACCCGGCGGAGAATCGTAAAACGCGCCGGCAGTCGATGACCGCGGCGGAGTTGTGCGAGCGATACATTGCAGCGGCCAAGGAAGGAGATGCGCTTGGCAAGCGGGGCGCCAAGACCGCCACGACACTGCCCATGGATCGTAGCCGGATCGGAGCGCAAATCCTGCCCCTGCTCGGCAACAAGCGGGTTCGCGATCTGACACGCGCGGACGTATCGCGGTTCATTCGGGACGTGACGGAAGGCAAGACGGCGCGGGACGCCAAGACAAAGCGACGGGGGCGCTCAATCGTTGACGAAGGAACCGGCGCCGCCACGCGAACGGCCGGGCTGCTGGACGGTATTGTATCCTCCGCCGTGACCGAGGGCGTAATACCGGCGAATCCCGCCCTAGGCGTTCGCCAGCCTGGCTATAAACGGCGCACGAAACGCCTCACCCCGGAGCATTATAAAGCGCTGGCGAGGCGCTGCGGACGGCGGAGGCGGAGCGGTGAAACGATAGCGCGCTCGGCGTGGTGCGGCTCCTGGCGCTGACGGGTTGCCGGTCTGGGAGATAACCCGGCTCCGCTGGCGTGAGGTGGACGCCGCCGATTGTGCGCTCTAGCTACAGAATACCAAATAAGGCGCTACCTGTTTAGTGACCATCCCCCGTTACGGTGGACACGGCCCGGGAACCGGTCTTTGTCGTGGCCTAACTCGGCAAGGCCGCGTCGATCGTGCTGCGCGCGATGCTTGTCACCGCCGACACGGTGCGAGGGCTTTGAAGCGGGACCTGATGGCGGCGGTGTCGATCACCCCCTAACGCTAATACGAGGCGCAGACCGATTCCTACCCACAATCGCGATTCGGTTATTTCAGCTCGGACCCTAAGCAGGCTTGTGTTGATTGCCCCACATTTCGCGTGGTACAGGGCATTGACATTCGTGCGGCCCCGTTCGGCCCCGGCGGGCGTCACGCCTTGGCGACGTTCCAGAACGTCGGCGCCGGCCCTTTCTGAAACCCGGTCACCGAGCGCCGCCAGGCCGCGGACTGGAAGTACTGGCCAAGCGGGATGACCCAGGCCTGGTCGAGCGCCCTGGCCTGCAACTGGGCCGCCAAGGACTGCTCCTGCGCCGGGTTGTCCGCATACAGCCAGGACTTGTACAGCGCCTCCTGCGTATCATCCGAAGGCCAGCCCCACCAGGCGCCCGCGCCGTTGGCACGGATGGCGCCCGCGGTCAGCGGGTCCAGGTAGTCCAGGGCCGGCGAGGACGTGCAGAACAGCGACCAGCCGCCCTGCGAGAGCGGGGCCTTGCTGACCCGGCGTTGCACGACCGTGCCCCAATCCATCGACTGGTCGTCCACCTTGATGCCGCCCCGCTTCAGGCTTGCGAGCACCACGTCCGACATGGCGGCGTAGAACGTCTGGTCCGTGGGGTGCAGCAGCACGACGGAACTGCCGTCGTAACCCGCTTGATCGAGCATCCAGTGGATTTCGGCCACTGGCTTGGGGCCGATGTGCTCCATCCCGGCATCGCCCGCGCCCGAGCGGCCGGGCATCAGCGCACCCACCGGCGCCCGGTAGGCGGTGCTGTCATCCCCCATCACCGCCTGCATCACCTCTCTCTGGTCGATGCAGGCCATGATCGCGCGCCGCACGCCCGCGTTCGCGGTCGGGCCCTGCGTCATGTTGGGCCGGCACTGCGGCGCGAGCCCGATCAGGTCCAGCCGGTCCACCATCACGTCCGCGCTCCGGCGCAACAACGGCAGAAGGTCTGGAAGCGGCTGCTCGATCCAGTCCACCTCGCCGGCCATCAGCGCGCTGGCGGCCGTGGACGCGTCCGGGACGACCTGCCACTCGACCCGCTCCACCATCGCCCGCTTGGCGCCGGCGCAGAAGTCGGGCGCGTCGTCGCGGGGCCGGTAGGTGTCCGCCCGCGCGAACACGGCGCGGCTGCCGGACACGAACTCGTTCTGCACGAAGCGGAACGGGCCGGACCCGACCACCTCCGATAACTGCGCGAACGCGTCCGTGCGGGCCAGGCGCTCCGGCATGATGCCGGCGGCCGTCAGCTTGCCGACCATGGTCAGCAGGCGGGGAAACGGCGCGTTGAGGCGGAACACGAGCGTCCGGTCGTCCGGCGTTTCGATGGCGTCCAGCCGCGGGGCAAGTGCCTGGCCCAGCGGATCGCGCTTCATCCAGCGCGCGACCGAGGCGGCGCAGTCGCGGCCGAGCACCCTGGCGCCGTCGTGGAACATCAACCCGGACCGGAGCCGGATCGTCCAGCGGCGGCCGTCATCGTCCACCACATGGCCCTCGGCCATTTGAGGTTTCGGTTGCAGGCTGGAATCGATGCCGTACAACGTGTCGTAGACCATCAGGCCGAAGTTCCGCGTCACCGCCGCGGTGGTCCAGACCGGGTCGAGGCTGGTCAGGTTGGCCTGCGGGACGAAGCGGAGCGTACGGGCATCTCCCGCGGCGGCCAGCGCCGGCCGGGACAAGGCGGCCGCCGCCCCGGCCAGGAACGCACGTCGTTGCATGGAGCCCTCCCTGATTATCGGCGAAAATGAGTGCCGGATGAGCGGGATGGCAAGGAGTTTCACGATGCATGACGGCTTGGAACGTGCGGCGCCGCACAGCGTGGGTGCATCAGGCCCCGGGATCGAGCGCTTCGTCGAACACGCCGCTGCCTTGGGCCTGGAGCTGCACAGCCTCATGGTGTGGAAGCAAGACCGGGTGATCGCCGAAGCATGGTGGGCGCCGTACCGGGCGGCGTTGCCCCACATGCTGCACTCGCTGACCAAGAGCTTCACCGCAACCGGGGTGGGTCTGGCGGTCGCGGACGGCCTGATTCAGCTGGACGACCGCGTGCTGTCGTTCTTCCCGGACGAGGCCCCGGCGCGGCCCGGCATCAACCTGGCCACGATAACGGTGCGCGACCTGCTGACGATGCGCACGGGACACCGGACCGGCATCCCCGGCAGCGCGTGGCGCCCGTTGCGCAGCAGCTGGGTGCGGGCGTTCTTCGAGGCGCCGGCGCCGGAACAGCCCGGCACGCGGTTCGTCTACAGCAGCGCGTCCAGCTACATGCTGTCGGCCATCGTGCAGAAGGTCGCCGGGCAAACGCTGCACGCATACTTGCGGCCGCGCTTCCTCGACCCGCTCGGCTGTGCGCCGATGTCCTGGGACCTGTGCCCGAACGGGATCAACCCGGGCGGCAACGGGCTCAGCTGCCGAACGAGCGACCTCGTCCGCTTCGGGGCCGTGCACCTTCAAGGCGGGAAATGGGAGGGCCGGCGCCTGCTCCCGGCGTCGTGGGTCGATGCGGCCACGGCATCAGCGGTCCCGGATGTTCCCTGGGACGGGGCCGAACAGCACCTGCCCGGCGCCCCTCCGCAAGGCTACGGCTTCCAGTGGTGGACCGGTCCCGCGGGCGCGTACTACGCGGCCGGGCTGTTCGGGCAATACACGGTCGTGCTGCCGGACGCGAACGCCGTCGTGGCCATCACGGCCGCGGTGTCCCAGCACGACCGGCGGCTGATCGACCTCGTTTGGCGGGACCTTCGGCCTGCCCTGTCGCCCGACGACCAGGGCACGGCGGACCCGGCCGGCCAGGCGGCGGCAGGTCCGCGGGCGTTGCCGTTGCCGCCGTTCGCGCCACTTCCCGCCCGGGCCGCCCGCGTATCCGATGCCGTGTTCGACATGGCTCCGAACGAGGACGGAGTACGCTCCGTCGCCTTGCGGTTTGCCGGCACGCTCTGCGAGTTCACGCTTGAGGACGCGCGGGGAACCCACATTGTCCGGACCGGGATCGACCGCTTGATCGAGGGTGACACGACGATCAACGGCGCCGAACTGCACCATCAGTACCAGCCTGAGACGATGCGGGTCGCCGCCGGAGGCGTCTGGACGGATGACGACACGTTCACGATGACTTGGGTCTTCAACGAAACGGCGTTCCGCGACACCGTCGTGCTGGTGTTCTCGGACGCCGGGCTGACGATGGACCGCCGCACCAACGTCAACGCTGGTCCCTTTGAACGGCCCCGTATGCTGGGCCGAAGACGAGGTTAACTCGCGCGCCTCCTCACGGGCTGGCCGCCTGCACGTCCTTCAGCCAGGCGCCGGTGTTCTCGGGTGCGGCCCCGTCCGATGCGGCGCAAGCGAAGTTCGCAGCCTCGTCTGTGCTGCCGCGGCCGGTCCAGCGCGCCTCCTGCGGGTAGGGGCAGAGCGGCCGGGTGTGGTCCGCGTGACCAGCCGTCACGCGGCTGGCGACGATACGGTTCGGCGCCTTGCCGTGCTCGACCCATTCGGACAGGACGGACACGGCATCCAACGTGTCCGGTCCCGGGTCGCCGCCCGGCGCCTCGCTACCGGAGTCTCAGCCGGGGGAACACCACCTGCCCGGTACGCCCGTCCAGCGGCCCGTGATAAACCGCGCGGACCACGTCCACCTGAGCCTGCGTCAGGCAGGCGTCGTCCTCGGCGCTCCGGCACAGCATCGTGGCGGGGTCGAATCGGCACTTGCGCGGGTCGGCGATCAGGCCGTCCTTGATCCCGTCCAGCTCGTCGCAGGCCGCAACGGCCGCGCGGTTCAAGGCAGGCAGCTTCGCGCGGGTCAGGATCTCGTGCCCGGCCGCGTCATGGTTCGCCGCCCAGGCGGACATGAAGCTGGCGCTGAGGTTCAGGCGCGGGTAGCCGGGCGCCCCGGCGACGATGCCGTCGTAGTCGTCGGGATGGCGCTGCGCCTCCGCCAAACCCTGGAAGCCGCCCGTGGAGCAGCCGGAGAAATAAGACCGTCGGGCAACCGGCTGGTCGCGGCGCGGACGATGCGCTTGGCCTGCTCCGTCATGACGTGGACGGCGCGGTCGGCCCAGTCCTCGACCTTGCCGGGGTGGCCGATCATGAACTGCAGGTCCTCCCCGGTGTGACCGCCATCGGTCGCGACCACGGCGTAACCGGCGCGCAGCCCATCGGCCATCGCCTTGTAGTCGAGCACGGAGGAGTAGCCGCCGTTGCCCACGCCCAGCAGCTTGCCATTCCAGGCCGCCGCCCCCGGGAGCCGCACCTCGAACCCGATCCGGGAGTCCGGCGTGGGCGTACCGATAACGGTGACCCGGCAGAGGGCGGGAACAGTGAGCGAGAGGCGGCCGGCGGGCGACAGCGTGCCGGCCGGCACAGGCTCGGCCGCGACGTTGGAGACGTGCTCCACGGCGAGCAGGATCGACAACTGCACCTGCGTAATGCCGGCGTCGTCGACCGCGCTGGCGAACTCAGCCGTGGACCGCTGGTGTAGCCGGCGGATGAGGTATTCCGGTTGCACGTAGCAAATCCTTCAGTCGCATACTGCCTCATCGTTCCGAGTTCGCCGCCCCGCGCGCGCGATGCCGACCGCCGCCGTCGACCCGCCGACGCCACCGCCGGCTATGATGATAGGCAACTCGGCCGTGTGTCGTCCCCCCATTCCCGGCCGCGTCCCGAGTCGACGGAACTGCCAGCAGGATATTAGACTATCAAGGCTCACCTGCAGCAGATTGCCGAGCACGGCCGCATGGTGTGGTAGAGGGCTTTCGGCGACACGAACCCGGTGCGAGCTGAGACGGCGATCAGCTGGTTTGAGCAAGTGATCGGGGACGGGTTGCACCGTGCA
Organism: Acetobacteraceae bacterium; assembly: GCA_965260935.1. Taxonomy (GTDB): domain Bacteria; phylum Pseudomonadota; class Alphaproteobacteria; order Acetobacterales; family Acetobacteraceae; genus JBBROS01. The sequence continues at coordinate 1,343,219 of OZ253374.1, read as the reverse complement.
CGGACGAGCGGCGCGCGACCGAGGTGGACGTCGCCGTCCACATGCTCAACTACATGATGGAGCTTGGATGCTCCGGACTCCATCCGCACCGCCTGACCCAACCGGGGCCGGGATACCTGCGCCTATCTTAACTCGACTTTGGCCATTTGAGGCGGCGTTGGGTGGCGGAGCGGTCTGGCCGTTGAAGCTGGCGTGTCCCCGCCAAGAGACCCGCCATGCCCTGCCTGCCATCCCGCTTCGCCGCGATCATCCTGAGCTTCGCGCCGCTGTTCTGCCAGCGCAGTTGGCGTCATGCCGAGGTGCTGCTGATCGGCGCCATCCTGGCGCCCGGCACGCGCACGGTCGCCAGCCTGTTGCGCATCTGCGGGCTCGCGGGCGAGCGGCGTTTCGTAAACTACCACCGGGTGCTGAACCGGGCAGCCTGGAGCCCGCGGGCCGCGTCGCAAGTGCTGCTGGACCTGCTGATCAAGACCTTCGCGCCGGACGGTCCCGTGGTGCTCGGCATCGACGACACCATCGAGCGCCGCCGTGGCAAGCGCATCGCCGCCAAGGGCATCTACCGTGACCCGGTCCGCTCCTCGCACGGGCACTTCGTCAAGGCGTCCGGCTTGCGCTGGCTCAGCCTGATGCTGCTGGTGCCGATCCCCTGGGCCGAGCGCATCTGGGCGCTGCCGTTCCTGACGGCTCTCGCCCCGTCCGAGCGTTACAGCCGCGAGCACGGCAGACGGCACAAGAAGCTGACCGACTGGGGGCGGCAGGTGATCCTGCAAGCCCGTCGCTGGCTGCCCGGACGCGACCTGGTGCTGGTGGCCGACAGCAGCTTCGCCGCCCTGGAACTCCTGACCGCGCTGGGCCGCCGCGGCGTAGTCTGCGTCACCCGCCTGCGCCTCGATGCCGCCCTCTACTCCCCGGCGCCACCTCGTCTCCCCGGGACGATCGGGCGACCCCGGGTCAAGGGCGCGCGCCTGCCGAACCTGTCCACGGTGCTGGCCGACGCGGGTACGACCTGGCAGCGCGTCACGGTGCCGGGCTGGTATGGCCAGGGCGAGCGCATCGTTGATCTCTGTTCCGGCACCGCCGTGTGGCACCATGCCGGGCTGCCCGTCGTGCCGATCCGCTGGACACTGGTGCGCGACCCGCTCGGCCGCTTCGCCCCGCAAGCCCTGCTCTGCACCGACCCCGATCAGAAACCGGAGCAGGTCCTGCGCTGGTTCGTCCAGCGCTGGCAGCTGGAAGCCACGTTCCAGGAAACCCGGGCGCATCTAGGGGTCGAAACACAGCGACAGTGGTCCGACCTGGCCATCGCGCGCACCACCCCCTGCCTGCTCGGGTTGTTTTCCCTCGTCACCCTGCTTGCCGCGCAGCTCAGCCCGAGGGCATGCGGGGCTGTCATGACTACGGCTTGGTATCGCAAGCGCCGTCCAACCTTCAGCGACACGCTGGCCGCCGTGCGTCGCCATGTCTGGCACGAACAGGGTTTCACCATGTCCCGCCTCGCAGGCAACGTGCGGAAACTCCGACCAGCGCTCCGCGAAGGTATCACCTACGCGCTCTGCCATGCCGCTTGATGGCCAAAGTCGAGCTTAAAAGGCTGTGTAATATGCCGGCGCCCGGCCAAGACGCTGGGCAGTTCCTCGCTGCTGCCGTCCAAGCGCCACAAGCTTGATCGTCCCCATCCCGCAATCCGCTGCTTGTCAGGCGTATAGGATTGAGCAGCGGGATTGTGCGGCAAACGCCGCGCCCACTATACCTAACAACGTGATCTCTCAATCCAACGCCCCGGCTCTGCTCGACATTGCCGGGCTGACGGTGCGCTTCGCAACCGATAGCGGGCCGTTCACCGCCGTCAGTCAGCTCTCCATGCGCGTCGCAGATGGCGAAACGGTGGCGGTCGTGGGCGAGTCCGGCTCCGGCAAGTCCGTCACGGCGCTGGCGGTGACGCGGTTGATCAACTACGCGGGCGGGCGCATCGACGCCGGGCAAATCCGGTTCCGCGACCGCGATGGCGCCGTGCAGGACCTCGCGCAAGCCACGCCGGAGCAGATGCGCCGCCTCCGTGGCCCAGAGATCGCCATGGTGTTCCAGGAGCCGATGACCAGCCTCAACCCCGTGCTGCGCATCGGCGACCAGATCGCCGAGGCCGTGAGCCTGCACCAAAGGCTGGACCGCGCCGCCGCCATGGCCGAAGCCCGGCGCATGCTGGAGCGCGTCCGCATCCCTGACGCCGCCCGGCAGCTCGGGCGCTACCCGTTCCAGCTCTCGGGCGGGATGCGCCAACGGGCAATGATCGCCATTGCGCTCTCCTGCCGTCCCCGCCTCCTGATCGCCGACGAACCGACGACCGCGCTCGACGTGACGGTACAGGCGCAAGTGCTGCGGCTGATGCGCGAGCTGCAGCAAGACCTCGGCATGGCGCTGATGTTCATCACCCACGACATGGGCGTGGTGGCGGAGATCGCCGACCGGGTGGTCGTGATGCGCAAGGGCGAAAAGGTCGAGGAGGACAGCATATTCCGCATCTTCGACGCGCCGCAGCACGAATACACGCGCACCCTGCTCGCCGCGGTGCCGACTTTGGGCAGTCTTTCGGGCCAGCATCTGCCTGCGCCGTTCCCGGACGCGCCAGGGTCCATCCAGCCGCCCCAGGACACGGTCCCGGCGGGAGCGGCGCCGGTGCTGGAGATAGAGAACCTCACGACGCGCTTCGACGTGCGGCGCGGCATCCTGGGCCGCCGCGCCGGGCGCGTCCACGCCGTCGAAGGCGTGAGCCTGAAGGTGCGTCCGGGCGAGACCCTGGCGCTGGTTGGCGAGTCCGGCTGCGGCAAGTCCACGACGGGCCGCAGCGTCATCCGGCTGGAACGGCCCGAGGCGGGGCAAATCCGCTTCGCCGGCCAGGACGTCAGCAGCCTGAACAGACGAACCGAGACGCTGCTGCGCCGCGGCGTGCAATACATATTCCAGGACCCCTTCGCCTCGCTCGACCCGCGCCTGACCGTCGGCTTCTCCATCGCCGAGCCGATCCGCACCCACAGGCTCGCGTCCGGCACGGCGGCGGTCGAGGCGCGGGTGCAGGAGCTGCTGCGCCAGGTCGGCTTGCCTTCCGAGCACATCCGGCGCTACCCGCACGAGTTGTCCGGCGGCCAGCGGCAACGAGTCTGCATCGCCCGCGCGCTGGCCAGCGAGCCGCAGGTGATCATCGCCGACGAGGCCGTGGCGGCCCTCGACGTCTCCATCCGCGCTCAGGTCGTCAACCTGCTGATGCGGCTGCAGGCGGAGCGCGGCCTCGCCTACTTGTTCATCTCGCACGACATGGCCGTGGTCGAGCGGGTCGCGCACCGGGTCGCGGTGATGTATCTTGGCCAGATCGTGGAGATCGGCCCGCGCCAGGCGGTATTGGCCGATCCGCAGCACGCCTACACCCGCCGCCTGCTCGCCGCCGTGCCGGTGCCGGATCCGCAGCGGCGTGATCGCCAACGGGTGTTGGACGACAACGAGGCGCCGTCGCCGATGCGCCGCCTGGATGACCCGCCCGAGACGGCGCCGCTGGTCCAGGTCGGGCCGGACCACTACGTTGCCCGCCACCGCGTCGGTGGCCTGTATTGAAGGAGATTCCGCCCATGCCGCGCCCCTCAGGCTTTCCCCGCCGCACCGTCCTCGGCGGCGCGCTCAGCCTCGCCGCCGCGCCGCTGCTGGATGCCCTGCCCGCCCAAGCCGCTGGGCCGTCCGGCGATCTCACCGTCGGCGTGCCGGACAACCTGACCGGGCTTGATCCGGCCGATGTCAACGACACCCTGTCGCAATCCGCTTGCCGGCTCATGCTCCAGGGCTTGTACGGCTTCGACAAGGACATGAAGCTGATCCCCGTTCTGGCCGAGAGCTACCAGGCTAACGACGCCGCCACCGAGTTCACCTTCAAGCTGCGAACCGGCATCACCTTCCACGACGGCGCCAAGTTCGACGCCGTGGCGGTCAAGGCGAACATGGACCGCGTCTCCAACCCGGCCAACCGCCTGAAGCGCACCAGCCTGTTCTCCATGATCGGCCGCACCGAAGCCATCGACGACGCCACGGTGCGGATCACGTTGAAGAACCCGTTCGGCGCCTTCATCCCCACCATGGCGCACCCTTCGGCCATGCTGGTGAGCCCCAAGGCCATCGAGCAGTACGGCAAGGAGCTGAACCGCCATCCGGTCGGCACCGGCCCGTTCAAGTTCGTGAGCTGGAACGCCGACACGCTGAAGGTCACGCGCAACGACGCGTATTGGAAAAAGGGGTTGCCGCACCTCAAATCCGTCACCTTCCGCAGCGTGCCCGAGAACGGCGCCCGCATTGCCATGCTGCAGACCGGCGAGGCGCAGTTCATCTATCCGATGCCGTCCGAGATGGTGGCGCCGCTGTCGCGCAACCCGAACATCGCCATCGTCAACGGCCCCTCGATCATTGCCCGCTACGCCGCGATGAACGTGACGAAGAAGCCGTTCAACGACCTGCGCGTGCGCCAGGCACTGAACCATGCCGTGAACAAGGAGGCCTATGTCAAGGTCGTCTACAGCGGCCTTGCCGAACCGCTGGAGGCGCCGATCCCGCCCAAGCTCAATTTCTATGCCAAACAGGGCGAGTGGGCCTACGACCCGGCGAAGGCCAAGCAACTGCTGGCCGAGGCCGGCTACCCCAACGGCTTCGAGACGACGATGTGGTCCGGCAACAACACCCCGGCGATCCGCTCGCTGCAATTTCTGCAACAGCAGCTCGCGGCGGTCGGCGTCAAGGTCTCGGTGCAGCCGCTGGAGGCCGGGCTGCTGGATTCCAAGATCTGGACCGTGCAGAAGCCGGAGAACAGCGAGTTGCAGATGTATTGGGGCGGTTGGTCCTCCTCCACCGGCGACGCCGACTGGGGCCTGCGCCCGCTGTTCGACGGCAACGCGTTCCCACCGAAACTGTACAACGTCGGCTATTACGACAACAAGGACGTGGACCACGACCTGCAGGCGGCGCTGGAAACCGCCGACCCGGACAAGCGCGGCAAGTTCTACGCCGACGCCCAGGCGCGCATCTGGAAGGACGCTCCCTGGATATTCCTTGCCGTGGAGAACGTGCTGGCGGCGCATTCCAAGACGCTGACGGGCGCCTACCGCATCCCGGACGGCGGCCTGCTGCTCGACGAGGCGAAGCTTTCGGGATAGGCGGCGCGTGCTCGGCTACGTCCTGCGCCGCCTCGGCGGCACGATCCCGGTCATGATCGCGGTGTCGATCTTCGTGTTCGGCTTCGTCCGCCTCCTGCCCGGCGACCCGGCACGGCTGGTGGCCGGGCCGGACGCCGGGCCGCAGGATGTGGCGGCGGTGCGGCAGGAACTCGGCCTCGACAAGCCGATCTGGCAGCAGTACCTCCGCTACGTCGGCCAGACGGCGCAGGGCAATCTCGGGCGTTCCACCAAAACGCGCGAGCCGGTCGCCACCGCCATCGGCGAGCGGTTCATGCCCACCTTCCTGTTGACCCTGCTTGCCATGGCCTGGGCCGTCGTCGTCGGCATGGCGGTCGGCGTCGTCTCCGGCGTCAAGCGGGGCCGCTGGCAGGACCAGCTTGGCATGGTGCTGGCCGTCTCGGGCATCTCGTTCCCCTCGTTCTGGTTCGGCCTGCTGCTGATCGACCTGTTCTCGGTACGGCTCGGCTGGCTGCCGACCGGCGGCTACGGCGATTGGACCCACTTCGTGCTGCCCTCCTTCACCCTCGGCGTCGCCGTGGCCGCGGTGCTGGCGCGTTTCACCCGCTCGGCCTTCGTCGAGGTGTCGTCCGAGGACTACGTCCGCACCGCCCGCGCCAAGGGCGCGCCGGAGCGGCTCGTCGTCTGGAAGCACACGCTGCGCAACGCGCTGATCCCGGTGGTCACCATGACCGGGCTGCAATTCGGCTTCCTACTCGGCGGCTCGGTGGTGGTGGAGACGGTGTTCGCTTGGCCCGGCCTCGGGCGGCTGCTGGTCGACAGCGTGTCGTATCGCGACTACCCGGTGATCCAGGCGGAAATCCTGCTGTTCTCGTTCGAGTTCATCCTGATCAACCTTTTGGTCGACGTGCTCTACGGCTTCGTCAATCCGGAGATACGATTGCGATGAGCGGCCCCGTCGTCGAAGCCAGCCCGGCCGCGCGGACACGCATCGATTCGCCGCTGTCGGAGTTCTGGCGGCGTTTCCGGCGCAAGCGCGTGTCATTGGCCGCGGGCGTCGTCATCCTGCTGCTCGTGGCCGCCGCGATCGGCGCGCCCTGGGTCGCGCCCTACGATCCGGCTGCCCCCGATTACGACAGCATACTAACCGGCCCGTCCTGGGCGCACCTGTTCGGCACCGACGGCTACGGGCGCGACATCTTCAGCCGGGTGGTGTGGGGCGGGCGCATCTCGCTCTCGGTCGGCGTGATCTCAGTGGCGACCGGCGGGCTGGCCGGGGTGTTGCTCGGCCTCGTAAGCGGCTTCTTCGGCGGCTGGATCGACACGATCGTCATGCGGCTTTCCGACGTGCTGCTCGCCTTTCCCGGCCTGCTGCTGGCCATCGGCGTGGTGGCGGTGCTGGGGCCGGGCGTCTCCAACGTGATCTGGGCGGTGGCGGTGTTCAGCGTGCCGGTGTTCGCCCGGCTGGTGCGCGGCGATACGCTTTCGTTGAAGCAGGCGGTCTATGTCCAGGCGGCGCGCAGCATCGGCGTGCGTCCCTCCTTGCTGATGCTGCGGCACATCCTGCCCGGCGCCCTGCCCGGCGTGATCGTCAACGCCTCGCTGCGGATCGGCACCGCCATCCTGACCGCCGCCAGCCTCAGTTTCCTTGGTCTCGGCGCGCAGCCGCCCAGCCCTGAATGGGGGGCGATGCTGGCCGATGGGCGCAGCTATCTCGGCTTCGCCGACCAAGTTACCTTGTTCCCAGGCCTCGCGATCCTGGTGACGGTGCTCGCCTTCAACCTGCTGGGCGACGGGTTGCGGGACGCGCTGAACCAGAAGCTGCGATGACAGGGAGCATCGCCGACGTGCCGGGCGTGCGCGTCGGCCACAGGACGATTCTGCGGGGCGAGGCCCGCACCGGCGTCACCGCCATTCTCCCGCACCCAGGCAACCTGTTCGCGGACAAGCCCATCGCCGCCGTGGACGTGCTGAACGGCTTCGGCAAGAGCGTCGGGTTGATGCAAATCGCGGAGCTGGGCGCGTTGGAGACGCCCATTCTGCTGACCAACACCTTCGGCGTCGGCGCCTGCGCCAATGCGCTGGTCCGCCGCGCGGTGCGCGACAACCCGGCGATCGGCCGCCGCACCTCGACCGTCAACCCGGTCGTGCTGGAGTGCAACGACGGTGACCTGAACGACATCCAGGCCATGGCCGTGACGGAGGCCGACGCCGATGCCGCGATCGACGCCGCGACGCAGAAGTTCGCCCGCGGCAACGTCGGCGCCGGGACGGGAATGAGCGCGTTCGGCTTCAAGGGCGGCATCGGCACGGCCTCCCGCCCGGTCTCGCTGGACGGCCAGGCGTTCCATCTCGGCGCGCTGGCCCTGGCCAATTTCGGCCGTCCGGGCGATCTGCGCCTGCCGGACGGGCGTCGCGTCGACCCGCAAGCGGCCCCGGCGCCGGAGCGCGGCTCGGTCATCGTCGTCATCGCGACCGACGTGCCGCTGGAGTCGCGGCAGTTGCGCCGGGTCGCGCGCCGCGCTGGGGCGGGGCTGGCCTGGTGCGGCGCGTTCTGGGGTCATGGCAGCGGCGACGTGTTCCTCGCTTTCACCACCGCCAACCGCGTGCCGCACGAGCCGGCCGCCGACCTGCTCCCGCCGCACCCCATACTGGCCGAGGACCGCATCGACTGCCTGTTCCTCGCTTGCGCCGAGGCGACGCGAGACGCGGTGCTAGACGCGCTGATGGCGGCGGAGAGCATGGCCGGGCGCGCCGGGCATCGGCGGCGGGCGCTGCGGGAGGCATTGTGAGGATCTATGTCTCGGCCGACATCGAGGGCGTCGCCGGCGTCGTCGCCCCCCAGCAATGCCAGCCCGGCAACCCGGATTACGAACGCGCCCGCCGGCTCATGACCGAGGAGGTCAACGCCGCCATCGAGGGCGCCTTCGCGGGCGGGGCGTCCGAGGTTCTGGTCAACGACGCGCACGGCCCGATGCTGAACCTGCTGCCCGAAGCGCTCGACCCCCGGGCCGAGCTGATCCTCGGCAAGCCCAAGCCCGCCAACATGGCCGCCGGGCTGACGGAGGCGTTTTCGGGCATGATGTGCGTCGGCTACCACGCCGGCGCCGGGCGGCAGGGCGTGCTGTCGCACACCACGAACGGCTCTGCCTTCCGCGCCATCCGCCTGAACGGCCAGGATTGCGCCGAGGCAACGCTTTACGGCGCCTACGCCGGGTCGCTCGGCGTGCCAGTCATCCTGTTGTCGGGCGACGACGCCCTTGCCGCGCAGTGCGGAAGCCTGTTCCCCGGCGCGCAAACCGCCGTGGTCAAGCAGGCATTCGGCCAGCGGGCGGCGCGGGCGCACGCTCCCGCGACAGCGCAGGAGCGTCTACGCCAGGCGGCCGAGGCGGCGGTGCGTGCCGCCCCCGGCATCGCGCCGTTCCGCATCCCCGGCCCTTACCGGCTGGAGGTCGAGCTGGCCGGCGTGGCGTTGGCCGACCTAGCCGCCGTCATCCCAGTGGCGGAGCGGACCGGGCCTACGGCGGTCGCGTTCCAGGCCGAGACGATGGCGGCGGTGCTCGGCTGGGTGAACACGCTTTCCGCCTTATCCTCGTTCCTGCGCTGATCCGCGCTTCCCAGGGGGTTTCCCCCATAAACCAGACGTCCTCCCTCGCCATCCACGGCGGCGCCGGCACGATCCGGCACGAGGCCATGACGCCGGACGCCGAGGCGGCCTACCGCGCCGGGCTGCTGGCGGGCCATGCCGTGCTGGCGCAAGGCGGCGCGGCGCTGGAAGACGATCCGCTGTTCAACGCCGGGCACGGCGCGGTGTTCACCAGCGACGGGCGGCACGAGATGGACGCGGCGGCGCTGGCCGGGTGGGCAGCCGATCCACTCGGACCTGACAATAAAGCTGACGCTGACGCTCGCCTCGTGTTCCGCCTCGCCCTGCGTCAGGCCGAGGCATTCGCGGCCAGCGTGCTGCGCCTGCTCGGGCTTACGCTGGCCGTGCCCGATCACGCCACGCTCTCGCGTCGTGGCCGCGCCTTTGCGGGCCGGCAGCCCCGTGGCGCTGCGGGCGGCGGGCCAATGCACCTGGTGCTGGACAGCACCGGCTTGCAGCTGTTCGGCCAAGGCGCCTGGGACGCCGGGAAATACGGCTGGACGCGGCGGCGGTCGCTGCTGCGTTCCTGACTCCGGCCATACTGGGGCATCTCGCAGGACAAGCTGCCGCTTCGTCTTGGCTTCTTCCAGTTCGTGCGCAACGCGCGCCGACGCGGCAAAGCCCGGCTCGGCGCCGTTGTTGCAGCCTTGGTCGCATAACCCCGGCCTGCCGCCCCGGAACCTGACAAGAGCCTAAAAACATTCCATAGATCTCGGAAGTTCTACGCCACTACTCGAGCATGGCGATCGAAATGGATGCCGACGTAATGTCTGCGCCGCCTGGGATTCGAATCGGCTTCGATGTCGGGGGCGCCTTCACCGACTTCGTGCTGGCCGACGCGCGCGACGGCAGCGTGCGTTTACATAAGCGTCTCACCACGCCACAGGATCCGGCAATCGGGGCCATGGAGGGTCTCGCCGCCATCGTCGCCGAACATGGCGTCGATTTCGCCGACATTGCCGAAGTCATCCATGGCACGACGCTTGTCGCCAACGCGGTGATCGAACGAAAGGGCGCCAGGCTCGGCCTGGTCACGACGGCCGGTTTCCGCGATGTGCTGGAGGCCGGCACGGAGCAGCGCTACGACATCCACGACCTGTTCCTGACCTATCCCGAGCCGCTGGCGCCCCGCCGCCGCCTCGAAGTGGTCGAACGGATCGACCGTGACGGCCGGGTCGTTGTCCCGCTCGATCCAGGCAGCGTGCGCACGGCGGCGTTGGCCTTGGCTGCGGCCGGAGCGGAGGCGGTCGCCATCTGCTTCCTGCATGCCTACCGGGAGCCCGCCCATGAACGGAAGGCTGCCGCCATCGTGTCCGAGGTCCTGCCCGGCATTCCCGTGTCGGTCAGCCACGAGGTGATCGCCGAGATCGGCGAATACGCCCGCTGCGCCGCCACCTGCGCGAACGCCTACGTTCAGCCGCTGATGGCGCGATACCTCGGTCGCCTGCAGCAGGCGCTCTGCAGCAACGGCTTCGTTGGCGCGCTGCGGCTGATGCACTCGGCGGGTGGCCTGATGTCGGTCGAGGCGGCGCAAGCGCTCCCGATCCGCCTGCTCGAATCTGGCCCGGCGGGCGGCGCGCTGGCCGCCGCCCTGCTCGGCGCCCGCGCCGGGCGCCGCGATTTGCTGGCGTTCGATATGGGCGGCGCCACCGCGAAGTCCTGCCTGATCGAGGGCGGGCGGGCGCAGACGACGCCGATGCTGGAGGCCGGGCGTGAGCGCCGGTTCAAGAAAGGGTCCGGCCTGCCCATCAAGGCGCCGGCCATCGACATGATCGAGATCGGCGCCGGCGGCGGCTCAATCGCATCCATCAACCCGCCCGCTCCCACACCACGCTCGGCGCAGATCGCCCCAAACAGGCGGACCCACTCGTAGCGAAGGTCCTTGAGGGCTTCCGGCCGGGAGCCCTTGTCGCCCTCGCCTTGCCATTCCACCCGGCTGCGCCGGCCGGAACCTAGTATGGGGTTCCAGTTGTCAAGCACTCATTGTGTGATCTCCTGTCGCGGTGTGATCCGTGGTTCGAGCCCGTCATCCATCATGCGGCAGCACTGTCCGCATCACCTCGTATCCGGTCGGACCTTAGGCGGTCCGGACCACGATCCCTCATGCTTGAGGGCCAGGGCTTGGAGGGATGGGACCCTTCTTGGGAGCGCGGCGTATCTCAGCCCCGGTTCCGGCCGGTCACCATCCACCCCGGATCAGCGGCTCAGCCAGTGACCGGGCCGCGGATTGGGTTGCGTGCAAGGCGTTGTATCAGCCTGCCTGCACCGCCTTCAGCACGGCGCCGGTCGGCACCAGGCCGTGGGTGACGAACCGCCACAGCGCCACCAGCAGCTTGCGCGCGAGTGCGGTGATGGCGATGCGCTTGATCCGGCCCCGCCCGTCGCGGACGCGCTCGCGATACCAAGTACTTAGAGCACTACCGGGCTGGTTGCGCAGCCAAAGCCAAGCCAGCTGCCCCATCGCCCGGCGCACGCGCGCGTTGCCGGCCTTGGAGATGCCCTGCTCGCGCTCGACGCCGCCGCTCTGCCACGGGCTGGGGGCCAGCCCGGCATAGGACGCCACCTCCCGCCGGTTGCGGAAATCGCGGAAGAACGCCTCGCCCGCCAACACCGAGGCGGTCTCGGGTCCGACGCCCTTGAGCCGCAGCAGGCGCGCACCGGGTCCATCGCCGCAGGGCAATGCCGCCGACGCATCCTTGCGTCCGGCCGCCCCCTTTCTCTTTTCTGTTCCGGCGGCAACGCACGCCGGGGTTACAGTGCGTTCGGCCGCGAACGCGGCGTCACGCACGGCCTCCACGGCGGCGAGTTGCTGCATGGCCAGCTCCAGCCGGTTCAGCTGCCGTCCGACCTCGGCCAACAGCCGCGGCGGCAGCGCGGCGCCTTCGGGCGTGCGCAGTTCCGCCAGCCGGATCCTCCGATCTCGCCGGGTCGGCTCGAACCCAAACACGCCCTGTGTGGCCAGCAGTCCTTTGATCCGGTTGGCGTGCCGGATGCGCTCAGCCAGCAGCGCTTCCCGCTCGCGGGTCAGCCGGCGCGCGTCCTCCGCCTCGCGCGAAGGTGGTCGCACCATGGCGCACACCTGCCGCTCGCCGCGCGACCACGCCATCAGCGTGCGCAACATCGCCTCGGCGTCGATCCGGTCCGTTTTGGCGCGGCGGCTGCGCCGGTTCACCGCAATCGAGGACGGGTCCACCACCAGGCTGCGCACCCCCTGGGCCTCCAACAGGCGATGCACCCAGAACCCGTCGCGGCCGGCCTCCTGCATGACAACCACCGCCACCGGGCGGCCGCAGCGCCGCTCGGCACGCTCCTGCAAGCGCCGCAGCAACGCAAGCAAGCCAGGACCGTCGCAAGCAGCCAGGCCATGCTTGCTGGCCTTGTCCTCGCCAGGAGCGCTGGCCACCAGAACCCAGCTCGAGAGGCTCAGTTCAAGAGCAGCAAACAGCGTGGCGTCCATGTCGATCGGCGTGGCAGGATCAGAATGGGCGGCGGCGCGGGCAGGATGTTCGGTGCAAGACATCGGGCGTCTCCAGGATGAAGTGGCAACAACCTCAGCCTACGACCCGGCCGCCGCCCACCCGCATAGGATCTTGGGCAGCTCCGCCCAGACGTAGGTCAGCGTGCCCTGCTGCCCGACCCGGGCTTCGTCCTGATGCCAAACCTCGATCGGCGTGCCCGCGGCCTTGACCGCCTCGGGCAGGGCTGCGGTCACGAGGGCGCCGAACGCATCCCGAAAGACGCCTGCGCCCCGGCATCGGCCTTTGGATGGCGAGGCCGGGGCGAGACATGCGAGAACCCCAGCCGATGCAGCAGCCCGCCCACGGCGCGCTCGGCCAAGGTCACGCCGAACCGGGCCTTGATGACGCGGGCCAGGTCGATGCGACGCCAGCGTACCACGCCGTCTTCGATCGGATCAGGCCCTTTGCGGACGAGCTCGGCTTGCTGCCCGGGCAACAAGCGTGGCTTGGGTCCGGTTCGACCCTTCTTGTCCGAAAGCCCGGCAAGCCCCGCGTCGTTGTAGCGGATCACCCAGTCGCGCAGCGTCTGCCGGTCCATGCCGCAGGAGTGCGCCGCCTCGGTCCGGGACCGCCCCTCCTTGACCAGCGCCAGCGCCAGCATCCGGCGTGCCGCATCGCTGTTGCGGGTGCGCACCGCCGCGTGACGCAGGTCCGCTGCCGTGTCGTCGTCTCGCGTGATCGCCAAACTCTGACCCATTCGAACCGCCACTCCGTGTAGAGGCATCGAATCACACAGCCCGCATCAAAGGAAACACCCAAGAGTCGGGAAACGTGGCCGTTGGTACAAGATGGCGGCAGCGTTCGCCATCTTGACAGAACCGTCGCAGAGCAAACGGAAGGCGTTCCTCTCTTCGGCGAACCAAGCGGCCATACGCTCGCGCAGGAAGCCGTGCATCGCCGCGATTTATTCGTCGGTCGGCGGGCTTTCCGCGCATCGCGGTCACCAGCAGCAGAAGCCGCCGTCGACGAGAAGGTCGACGCCGGTCACGAAGGAAGCGGCATCCGAAAGGAGGAAGATCGCCGGGCCGACCATCTTATCGACGGTTCCCATCCGCCCCATCGGCGTCTGCTCCTCGAACAGCTTCGTCTGATGGACCATCTCGGGCCGGGTGTTCATCGGCGTCGCGGTATAGCCGGGGCTGATCGTGTTGACGCGGATGCCGTGGCCGACCCACTCCATCGCCATCGACTTCGACATGTGGATGACGCCCGCCTTGGAGGCGTTGTAATGGCACTGCGACAGGCCGCGATTGACGATCACGCCGGACATGGAGGCGATGTTGACGATCGAGCCACGTCCATGCCGCAGCGTCGCCCGTGCTTCGGCCTGGGCCGACAGGAACACTCCCTTCAGGTTGATGTCCATCATGGTCTGAAACTGGCTTTCCTCCATCCCCTCCGCCGGGTTGGCGTTGGCGATGCCGGCCGCGTGGCTCTTGTCGGGTTCCGGGGTGGTGGGCTGGGGTCATGTGACCAGGGCTGCAACAAGGGCGCTGAGCAAGACTTTGCCGCGTCGGCGCGCATTGTGCACAAATTGAAAGAAGCTGAGGTAGTCCGGCAGCTTGTCTTGTGAGATGCCCCGGTGCGGGCGCAACCACGAGCGCAGCAGCGACCAAAAACCCTCGATCGTGTTGACGTGGACCTCGCAGAAGCCATCCCCGTCCTCGTCGCTCGCAGAAGCCATCCCCGTCCTCGTCGCGGGCATACTCGCCGCGCCCGTGGCAGACGGTCTTGTGCCCGTAGCCCCAAGCTGGCAGGTGGGCGTAGATGCTGTATTCGTCCGTGTGGACGAGACTGCCCGGGGTGACGGCAGCTGTGATGATCGGCTTGATTGTGGCGGCTCGCACGTTGGCCAGCATGTGCAGCGCGACCTGTCCGCCGCGCTGGATCAGGCCGAGGATGGGCGGCTTGTCCTTTTCCAGCGTGCCGCGGCCCGGCGCGCCTGCCAGCCGGCGGCATCGTGCAAGCCGCCCCTTTTAGCCACCGCCGCCGGCTGGCCCTTGTGCCCGGCCACCACGTAGACCTCGTCGATCTCGACCTTGCCTGTCAGCTTCACCAGTGGCGTTTTGGCGACCAGCCTGTGGCGTAGCTGCTCCGTCATGACCTGCACGTCCGAAGCAGCCAAGCCCAGCTCGCCTGCGATCTGCCGGTTCGAGAGGTTCAATCCCATGAAGTAGAGGCACAGCACCCACACCCGCAGCGGCTGGTGGTGTCCGGCCAGCACCGTGCCGGTCAGATCGTCGAAGCGCCCAGCACACGCCTTGCAGCGGTAGCGCTGACGATGCGGCTGCGTGTCGTCGCACCCGTCCCGGATAACCAAGGAACCGCCGCATCCAGGGCAGCGCACGCCTCCCGGCCAGCGGTGCTGGCGCACAAAGGCGAAGCACTTGGCATCGTCCATCAGCCCGGAAAGATTGACCAAGTCGGATGCAGGCATGATGGCAAAGGCTCCTCGCGCAAGCCGGTTGGCTGCTCGCACTCCAGCCATCACACCAGATACCCGCCAATGGCACCACCCGGATCACCACCCCGGAACCCGACAAGAGCCAACCAATTTTGAAAGATGGAGAGTTAGATCGTCTTTTCATAAGTGACCTTGTCTCTGATGCAGGCTAAGTCTCAATTCGCCAAAGCATTACCCGACCCGGTCCCGGCTCAGACTGCACCGTACCCCTCCGCTCTTGATGCCGCAGCGTCATGCCCACCCGCTTCGTCACCGCCCGCATGAGCTTGCGGTCCTGATCGTCCATGCCGCGTTCCGCCATCAGCCGGGCGGCCATGACAGGCGTGGGCACCGGCTCTCCCGCTTCTCGCAGCGCGTCCAGCACGAACCGGCTCATCTCGCCCGGTTTGGTCGCATCAGGTGCGCGCGGGCGTTTGGGGCGGATGCTGGCAAGGTCAAAATCCGGATCGAACAAGCCGATCACCGCATCGACGTGGCCCAGGTTGGCGGCAATGGCAGCCAGCCGCGCCCGCAGCGCGTCCGCTTCGCCCGTCATCTCAGCACGCTTGCGGATCAGGCCGGACAGGACGGGGCTGGTTGCTTCCATCCCCACATTTTACGGCGCTGGCCGGGCTGACTCTACGTCCGCGTGGTGGCGGGTGATACATAGTACCGCGACGGACCGGCTTATCGAGGCAGACCGGACCCGGTAGCCGGATGGGATGACGACGCCAGTTTGCCCCAGCTACGCCGGCCATCGGTTTCCGGCCGAGGTCATCAGCCACGCCGTCTGGCTCTGCTTCCGCTTCCCCCTCAGCCTGCGCAACGTGGACGAGCCGCTGGCCGCTCGCGGCATTGTGGTCAGCTACGAGATGATCAGGCAGTGGGCGGAGTTGATCAAAGGTTCCGCTGGCGCAGCCAGTGGAATGGTCAACGGAGGGGCGCAAGTTCGGCCAGGCATTTGCCCACCAGATCCGCCGCAGGTTGCCCCGTGCCGGAGACAAGTGGCGCCTGGACGAGGTCGTGGTGACGATCGCGGAAGAAGCACTGGCTCTGGCGGGCTGTGGACCAGGACGGCCTCGTGCTCGACATCCTGGGTAGCAGAGCCGGCGCGACACGCAGGCCGCCACGCGCCTGCTGCGCAAGCTGCTGAAGAAGCAGATGCGCCCGCCGCGCGTCATGGTCACGGTGTAAGCTGGCGAGTCACGGGGCCGCGAAGCGGGAGATCATGCCCGGCGCCGAGCGCAGGAGGCACAAGGGGACCAACAACCGGGCGGAGAACTCGCACCAGCCGACGCAACGGCGAGAACGGCAGATGAAGCGGTTCAAGTCCGCCGGCCGAGCCCAACGCTTCCTTGCCGCCCACAATGGGATCAGCAACCTCTTTCCCCACCGCCGTCACTGTTTCCCCGCCAGCCAATACCGAGCCGCTCGGGCCCAGGCCTTCCAGACCTGGGCCGAGGTCACCGGCGTGGCCGCTCAAGCGTAGCCCTCAGCACGCTCAGCCCGTCCCGCGTGCCCCGTCGCGCCCATCTCGATCAAGTTGACAGTGCCCTACCAAGCTCTCGGCACCCTCATCGCCGGCCTGATTGCGTGACGGACCCGGTACCACCCCGAAACCCAATAAGAGCCACAGGTTTTTAGGAAAGCAGCTCAGTTGCGTAAACGGCGGTTGGATCGCAGCAAGGCTATGATAGTTTTCGCACCGTCAACATCACGTTGACGCGAAGTTTTGTCCTTTCTCGCAATGATCTCGTTGCATTGTCATGGTCTGTATGCAAAAGCCATTTCCTTGACGTAGCGCCCTGTACTGGCCGCATCAGCAATTATTCCCTTCGGGATTGACCCATGACGATCCAAGCAATGCGGCGCCTTGCGTTCCGCGAACGCGACATCGTGCCGGTCACGTTCGGCAAGTGCTTCGGCCATCTCCACACCGGCGACTGCGATGTCGGCGTCGTTGTCTGCTCCGGCACTGGCCGCGATGCGCGGGGGAGCTACGGCGCGTTCCGGCTGCTGGCAGCGGGACTCGCCCGTATCGGCTATGCAACGCTCCGGTTCGACTATCCCGGCGTCGGCGACTCCCCCGCTCTCGACGGCGGCGAGCCGTGCGAGGCCTGGCTCGCGAGCGTCAACGATGCCGCCGACCAGATGCGCGCCGTCGGCGTCGGACGCATCGTTTTCTGTGGTCATCGGTTGGGGGCGCTGCTCGCCATGTCGGTCGCCTTCCGGCGCGACGACGTCAGCGGCCTGATCCTGATCGATCCCACCATCTCCGGCGCGCTCTACCTTCGCGAGCTCGAGATCGAGCAGGATATGATGTCGGACGGCCCGGGCGCCGGCGACGGCCGCCTCGAATGCGAGGGCATCGTGCTCACCCCCGCGTCCGATGCGCCGTTTCGCGGCCTCGACCTGATGAAGCTGCCTTCGCGCCCGGCGCCGCGCGCGCTCATCCTCGCCTCCTCGAAGCGCCCGGCGTACGTCAAACTCGCCGACCGGCTGACCGCGCTCGGCGCCGAGGTCGAGCGGGATCTGTTCCCGCCGATGCTGGAATTCGCAGCGGGCGGCCTGATTGACCCGAAGCCGCCGCTCGGCCGCATCGGCCAATGGCTCGGCCCGGCGACGCCGACGGCGTTCAGGCCGGCGTCGCTCCCGCCAAGTCCCGTCGTGCTGCCCGACAAGTCCGGCCGCTTCACCGAGCATCCTGTGCAGTTCGGCCCAGGCCGGCATCTGTTCGGAATGCTCTGCCGCCCGCATCAGGACGCCGTGCCAGGCTTCGTCGTCGTGATCGGCAACGCCGGCGCTGCCTCCCACCATGGCTATGCCGGCTTTGCCGTCCTGTTGGCGCGGCAACTGGCAAAAGCCGGCTACGCTTCGTTGCGGATGGACTATGCCGGCATCGGCGAAAGCGTCTCGGAGCTGCCCACTCATATCTACGAGACCGATCGCATCACCGACACGGCCGAGGCGATCGACGCGCTCCAGCGCCTCGGCTTCGAACGGTTCGGCGCCGCCGGCTTGTGTTCCGGCGCATACCACAGCCTACAGGCGGCCCTGGCCGACCATCGGATCGAAACCCTGGTTATGCTGAACCCATCGACGTTCTTCTGGCCCAAAGGCCAGGATTTCGCTCAGTTCATCCAGAACAACACCCGTTCAACCAAGTTCTACGTCGAGACGATGATGGGCCGCAAAGGCTGGCAGCGGCTGCTTCGCGGCGAGCTCAACGTGCCGCGCGCCATCCGGACCGTTCAGACGCATTTGTCCCGGCGCGCGAAGGCAATGGGCGTGCGCGCTGCTGGCTTGACAGGATGGCAGGGCCGGGCTGCGGCCCCGCGGCAGGCGATGGCGCGCTTGTCCGCCCGCGGTGTGCGGACGCTCGTGATCCTGGGGACAATTGATGCCGGGCTGGATGTGCTGCAGGCGCATTTCGGCCGCGGCGGCCGATGGCTGGCCGCGCTGCCAGGGGTCACGCTTCGCTTGATGGACACGGTCGACCACTCGCTCACCCGCGTCGCCATGCACGAGAGCGTCACCGCCGCGGTCATCCAGTTCCTCCGCGCCGCGCATCCGCCGGCCGGCTTGAAAACCATAGCCGGCGAAGCACTCGCCGCATCTGACGCCTTGAGCGACCAGGAGGCAGCCTGATGGCTCAGCTAAGCGGCTGCTTTGAATCCGGCCTGAAAGGGCGTCCGGAAGTGGATAACGGCCTAGAGCACGTTTACGCGCCTGCGGGCGAGCGTGATGACGGCTTGGCGGCGGCGTTTTCCTTCGCGCCGCTTGCGTTGGCAGAACGTCCGGCTGTTGTCATGCGCGAGGGAGCAGGCGGACTGGCAGAAGACGCGCTTAAGGCCCTTGTTGCCGCCGATGCGCCGTCGAAAGAATCGGGTTCGGCTGGACTGTCGCAGCACGGGCGCCATTCCGGCGACCGATGCGAAGGCGTTGGCGAAACGCAAGCGGGCGAGGTTGCCTGCCTCGGCGGTGAGTTCCGCGGCCAGCACGACCCCCAGGCCGGGCAGGCTGCGGATCAGGGCCGCGTCAGGGTGGCGTCGGAGCAGCGCTTCCAGCCTGCTGGCAGCCTCGGCTGGCCGCAGGTCCGGCCGGGTGCGGACCTGGTCGGCGCTGGTGGGTGCATCGCGCGGGTCGGACTTGTTCTCGCCACCGACGGCGTCTTGGCGGGCGCGGTCAACAGCGATGCCGGGCACGTGGACCAGCCTGAACCCGGCCTGGACCAGCCTGGCGGCGGCCAGCCCGGCAATGCCGCTGGTCACGTCCAGGCCGATGCGTGCCGCGCCGTCCAAGGCGTTCAGTTCGTCGGTCAAAATGGCGATATCGATCCCGATGCTGATCCGCATGGCCCCTCCTGGCCGTTGCTGGGTCGGCATCCCGCCCGCGCCGTCTTCGCCCTACACAGCGATGGATCGCGGAGCCTGATCAGCAGTCGAGGCGGTACGGCGGTGTCGGGGCAATTACCTCCGAAGTCACCGTGGGCAGACAGCATGAAAACCATTCCGCCGCCGCGCCGTGATCCTGGCACGCCAGGATCACGGCAACAGGCACTGCTCGCGCGGCAACTGAACGGTAGGGCCGCATGACTGCAGTACGGGTCGACCTGCAAGAGGCTCTTGCCGACACCGCCTTAGCCCAGGTTGGCGAGATGCTGAGCCGCAGCTTCGACGTCAAAGCCTTGGACCAGGCCGACGGCGCGCTCACCCTCATTGTCAACGACGCCGTCCCATCGAACGAGCTGCAGAAGCGGCTCAAGCAAGTTATCCGCGCACGCCGTTACGCCACCGGCGCGTGCCTGTTCTCACGTTCCGTGCCTGACCACCGGGACACTGATCCGCAGCCGGCGCTCGAGGCAAAGGGCGACGTTGCAGCCCTCGGCCCCGGCCTGTTCGCCTTCCGCGGCGATTTCCTGCGCGTGCGCACCGCGCTGGATGGACTCGTCCGCGCCATCGCCGGCCGGTGCGGCGCGCATGATCTTGCTTATCCGCCGCTCTGGCCGGTCGGCGTGCTTCAATCCATCAACTATTTCCACGACTTCCCGCAACTCGCTATGCTGGCTGCCGGCGTCGCCCCGCACTACGAAGCCCGCAACACGTTCGCCGGCCGTTTCCGCAAAGGGTCGGGCGACACCGTGATTGCCTGCACCGCGGAGAACGGGTTGGCGCCCGCCGCCAACGCCCTCGCGCCCACCGTCTGCGACTGCTGCTACTGGCTGCTGCGCGGACGCCGAGACGTGGCCGACCAAACCCTCACCATCCACGGCCAGGTATTCCGCAACGAGACCAGCGCCCACGGGCGGATCGACCGGCTGACGGGCTACACGATGCGCGAGATCGTGCTGATCGGCAGCGAGGCTTTCGTGCTCGCCAGGCGAGAGACGCTGGTTGACGAGGTCATCGAGCTAGTGACGAGCCTCGACCTCGCCTGCACGGTCCAAGCCGCGGACGACCCGTTTTTCAGCAACGACGCGCTCCTGAAGAACTCCTATCAGAACATGGCCGAACTCAAGTACGAGGTGGTCGCCCCCTTGTTTGGCGGCAGCAGCACCGCGGTTGCGTCGGTCAATTTGCACAACGACTTCTTCAGCCGCAGCTACGACTACCAGGACCGCGAGGGCAATCACCTCGCCAGCGCCTGCGTGGCGTTCGGCTATGAGAGATTGGTTTACGCCTTGTTCTGCCGCCACGGCGCGGAACTTTCCGCCTGGCCCGAGCCGATGCGCGCCGTTCTCGGCCTCGACGAACGCAATGAGACGGACACCCCATGACGGACCAAAGCGGCATCCCGCCCGAACTCCTCAACATCTTCCGTGACGAGTTGCAAAGCCCAGGCCTGGAGCTGACCGCAGCGATGACGCCGGACGATGTTCCCGGCTGGGACTCGACCTCGATGGCCGGCATCGTCATGGCGCTGGAGGAAGAGCTCGGGGTTGAATTCCGCGCCCACGAACTGAAGGAGATCCGCTCTGTCGGCGATCTTGCCCGGCTCTTCAGCCAGCACCGCGTCTGAGCGCCGCGATGAGCGCCGCAGTCTCAATGCCGGGCAGGAAAAAGCCGCTCTCCCCAGCGCAAGTGCCGATCCTTCGGTCCGAAGTCCTGTATCGCGATACGTCGCGCTGGACGCAACTGACCGTCGTGCGCATGCACGGCGCCATCGACCCGGACCGCCTGTCGCGCGCGCTGGACGCCGTGGTCGCGCGCCACCCGGCCCTGCGCACGCAAGTCCGGCGCCGCGGGCGCGAGGTCTGGCAGGAGTTCGGCGCCTCCGGCATCCACCTCGCCCGCTATGACCAGCCCACGCCGCCGGACAAGCAGCCGGCCACCGTCGATGCCTTCGTGCGTGCCGCCGGCGGCCGTCGTTTTCCGCTCTATGGCGCCTCGCTGTTCCGGCCCGACCTGCTGATCCTGAGTCCCGACTCATCGGTCCTGTTGCTCAGCTTGCACCACATTGCGGCCGACGGGATTGCCTTGGCCGGTTTGGTGCCGCAGATCGCGGCGGCTTACCGAGATGAACACTGCCCGGCGGCCAGCGACGGCGCTTATGAAGATTGGCTTGACCGCCAGGCGACCCACGATTTCACACCCGGCATCGAAGCCGCGCGACGCTTCTACGGAGAAACCATCGGCGCCGCCGCCGAGTACGCCTCCCTCTACGACCGTCCGGCGGAAACCGGCACGGCCGATCCGCCGCACTTGCCGGAAGCCACCTGCACGATGGCAGCCGAGACCACCGGAGCGTTGCGAACGCTGGCGCGGGCCAACCGCGCCACACCGTTCATCGTCCTTCTCGCGGCGTTCGCCTCCGTGCTGGAACAGGCCCTGGACGCATCGGATCTGCTGTTCGGGACCTTCGTGTCCGGGCGGCAGGGCGAGGCCAGCCCGATCGTCGGGTCATGCATCAACACGCTTCTGGTCCGCATCCGCTTCGAGAACTGTACGACGCCTCAGCAACGGATTGCCGCAACCAGGGAAGCCTGGCGTCCCGTCCGCCAGCACCAAGCCACGCCGCAATCCAAGCTGGCTGGCTCGCCTGCGCTCCCGCTGCCGCAGTTCGCCGTCAACTACCTGGATATGAACGAGGCGCCCTTCGAGGTGCCGGGCGTGAACGCCGAAGTGACGCACGCCCAACAGGGTTTCCCGCTCAATGATCTCCTGCTCTATGCCTTGAGCGAGCAGGACGGCCGTCTGCGGTTCCGGCTGATTATCGGCTCCGGAACCCGGCGCATTAGCCCGACCCGCTTGACCGGCTTGCTGACGTCGCTCGCCGACACGCTGCGCAAATGGACCGGCTCGGCCGCCGATCTGGACAAGCCGGTCGAGACGTCCGGTGCGGAAGGTTAACGAGCGTTTGTCACGCTGGCGTTGTCAGGTTGTTTAAGGACGGCCGATTGCGGGATGAGAACAGTCCTTGATTACCGGCCAGTCGCAGTGCCGGTGACATCCCGCCAGACCTCGAAGGCGGCGTCGCGAGCGGCACGGTGCTGGGTGGCGGTGAGGCGATGGCGGCGGAGCTGGAAGTAGTTGTAGATGCGGGCGTGGGCCGAGAGGAAGCGTTGTGCCTGGCGGGCTGACTTGAACCGCTGCATTTGCCGTTCTCGTCGCCGCGCTGGCTGGTGCGACACCTCGATGCGGTTGTTCAGGTATTTGCTTTGCCGGTGCTCGACGTGGGGCAGGATCTCGCGCTTGGCGGCGCCATAGCTCTTGAGCTGGTTCTGTTGCAAACGCTGGGTTCGGGCAAGCGAAGCGTTGAGCAGCGGTGCTTTAGGCAGCAACTCCGAACAGCCCGGCCACAAAGGCGGCTTACGCCTGCATGTCTCGACCGCCAACGTTGTGAACCTGTTCCTTCCTGATTATCGCCATCGCTTCGTAGCCGGCCAGCGTATGTTTGGCTGTTCGCAGACCGCTGAAGCCGAGCCCTGGCCGGACCAGCCGTTTGATCCCCCGGTGGTCCTGCTCCACGATGTTGTTCAGGTATTTGCGCTGCCGCAGCCGCGAGAAGCGCCACAGCCCGCCCGCCCGCTTCATCTCCCGCACCGCACGCGGGTAGGCCGGGTTCTTGTCCACGGTGATCGTGCGCGGGCTCACCGTGTGCGGCTGGGCCAGCTCCTTGCGGAAAAAACGCTTCGCCGCGACTGCATCCCGCCGAGCCGAAAGCAGGACGTCGATCGTCTGGCCCAAGCTGTCGACCGCGCGATACAGGTAGGTCCACACACCCTTGACCTTGATGTAGGTCTCGTCCACCCGCCACGACCCGGTGCAGGGCCGTAGATGACGCCGCACCCGCTGTTCCAACTCGGCGGCATAGACCTGCACCCACCGGAACAGGGTGGTGTGGTCAACGACGACGCCGCGGTCCGACAGCATGGCTGCGAGGTCGCGATAGCTGATCGGGAAGGCCAGATACCACCGCAGCGCCCACAGGATCACCTCGGAGGTGAAGTGCCGGCCCTTGAACGCTCCGTCCTGTCCCATCGCCATCACGTCCGTCGATCAACTTACCCCAGACTTTCTACCCCATCCCGCAGATTGCAACAGAAACCATGGGATTGAGATCCCTCGCACGACGCTGATCAACATGCCGCTGCCGGTCCGCACCGCCCTGCTGGCCGGGGTCGCGCTTGCGAGCGAGGACGCGGCACCAGCAATCCAAGCGAAGTGGGCCACGACGTCCGGCATGCACCGTGCCCACTTCCGCTACGTGCTCACGGACATGCCAGGCGGGCATCGGTTCCGCCCCTTGATCGCGGCGTAGCCTCTGGAGCGCCAGGCGCTCCTCCCCGGCCAGCGGTTGTTGGTTCGCCGAGGTGTTTCTCCCGTCCCACAAACGTTCATAACGAACGTGGACAGAACGGCTTTGGGAGACGTAGTCTGTGGACGGGTTTGGGCTGTCTGGTGCCGATGTTCGGCACCCGTCCAGGGAACGGCCGGTTGGGAGACGGGTGGGCGACGATGACGAGCGACGTTCTCGGCTATGCCAGGGTGTCCACGGGCGACCAGGACCTTACGGGCCAGAAGCTGCGGCTGGAAGCGGCCGGCGCGCTGCGCGTGTTCGAGGACGTGCACTCGGGACGCACCATGGACCGTGCGGGGTTGCGGGAGCTGCTCGCCTATGCCCGGCCTGGCGACACGCTGGCCGTCGTGCGCCTGGACCGCCTCGGGCGCTCGCTTTCGGAGCTGCTCTGCACCGTGGACCTGCTCAAAAGCCGGCACATCGCGCTGCTCAGCTTGGAGGAAAGGATCGACACCGGCTCGGCCACGGGCGAGCTGGTGTTCCACGTCTTCGGTGCCATCGCCCACTTCGAGCGGCGGCTGATCGCCGAGCGCACCAAGGACGGCATCGCGGCGGCCCGGGCCAAGGGGAAAAGACCCGGCCGCCAGCCGCTCGACCGGGACAAGGCTGCGGCCGCGCTCAAGCTGGTCCAGGCCGGGCTGTCGCCCACCGCCGCCGCCCAGCAGGTGGGGTTGGGCCGGGCCACTGTGTATCGCGAGATGGCGCAAGCGGGCGTCAGGCGGCCGGCGTGAGCTTGGCCCCGGACGTGCCATCGACCACCGGCGAAAGCCTGCGGACGCAGAGCACGGGCGGCTTTGCCGCCTCGACGGTCGCCAACGACGACTTCCGCCTGTTCGCCGACAACCTTCCCACCCTGGCCTGGATGGCCAACGCCGACGGCTCCATCTTCTGGTACAACCGGCGCTGGCACGAGTACTGCGGCACGACGCCCGCGCAGATGCAGGGCTGGGGCTGGCAGTCCGTGCACGACCCGGCCGTGCTGCCCGACGTGCTCGCGCGCTGGCGGGCCTCCATCGCCGCCGGCTCGTCGTTCGAGATGACGTTCCCGTTGCGCGGCGCCGACGGCGTGTTCCGGCCCTTCCTGACCCGCATCGTGCCGGTCCGGGACGCCGCCGGGCAGGTCACCCGCTGGTTCGGCACCAACACCGACGTCTCGGCGCAGGCGGCCGCCGAGCAGCGCCTGCGCGAACTGGTCGGCACGCTCGACCTCGCGGCCGTCATGGTGCGCGACCTGGACGGCACGATCCGCTTCTGGTCCAGGGGCTGCGAAAGGCTCTACGGCTGGACAGCCGAGGAGGCGGTGGGCCGGGGCATCCACGAGCTGCTGCGGACCGGGTTCCCGGTTTCGCTCGCTGCCGTAGAGGCGGCGCTGTTGCGCGACGGCGAGTGGCGCGGCGACCTGCGCCACGTGCGCCGCGACGGCACGCCGCTGGTCGCGGCTGCGCGCAAGGTGCTGCGGCGCGACGAGGCCGGGCGCGCCGCCGCGGTGATGGAAAGTCTCGCCGACGTGACCGCGCTGCGCCAAGCACAGGCGGCGCTGGAACGGCTCAACGCAGAGCTGGAAACGCGCGTGGATGCCCGAACGACGGAGCTGATGGCCGCGGAGGCCAACCTGCGCCAAGTGCAGAAGATGGAAGCCGTGGGCCAGCTCACGGGAGGCCTGGCGCATGACTTCAACAACCTGCTGACCGGCATCTCGGGCAGCCTGGAGCGGCTGCAGGCCTGCGCGGCGCAGGGACGGCTGGGCGAGGCCGACCGCTACATCAGCGTGGCCCAAGGCGCAGCCAAGCGGGCGGCGGCGCTGACCCACCGGCTGCTGGCCTTCTCGCGCCGGCAAACGCTCGACCCCAAGCCCATCGACGTGAACCGCCTGGTGGCCGGCATGGAGGAGCTGATCCGGCGTACGATGGGGCCGGCCATCGCGGTCGAGGCGGTGGCCGCGGGCGGGCTGTGGGCCACCTCGGTCGACCCGCCCCAGCTCGAGAACGCGCTGCTGAACCTGTGCATCAACGCCCGCGACGCCATGCCGGACGGCGGGCGGCTGACGATCGAGACGGCCAACCGGTGGCTGGACCAGCGGGCCGCGCGCGAGCGCGACCTCGCTCCCGGCCAATACGTGTCGCTGTGCGTCAGCGACACCGGGACCGGCATGACGCCGGAGGTGGCCGCGCGCGCCTTCGACCCGTTCTTCACCACCAAGCCGATCGGCGTGGGCACCGGCCTCGGCCTGTCCATGGTGTACGGCTTCGTGCGCCAGTCCGGCGGCCAGGCGCGCATCTATTCCGAACCCGGCCAGGGCGCGATGGTGTGCCTTTACCTGCCCCGCCATCACGGCGCGGCGAACGGCAGCGACGACGCGGACACGGCAGCCGGACCCGCGGAGGCGCCGCGGGCGGCGCAAGGCAAGACGGTGCTGGTGGTGGACGACGAGCCGACCGTGCGCATGCTGGTGACCGAGGTGCTGGAAGAGCTCGGCTATACGGCGATAGAGGCGGCGGACGGCAACGCCGGGCTCAAGGTGCTGCGGTCCGACGTGCCTCTCGATCTGCTGATCACCGACGTGGGCCTGCCCGGCGGCCTGAACGGTCGACAGGTGGCCGACGCGGGGCGCGAGGTGCGGCCCATGCTGCCCATATTGTTCATCACGGGCTACGCGGAGAATGCCGCCGTGGGCAACGGCCACCTGGAGCCCGGGATGCAGGTGCTGACCAAGCCGTTCGCCATGGACGCGCTCGCCGCACGGGTCCGCGCCATCGTGGAAGCGAGGTGAAGGGAAAGGGCCGGCCCGTGCAGGCGTCTCGGCCGACGCCCTTGCTATCGGGTGCCCGTGGGTCCACCTCGCGTTGCCCACCCGGCAACTGGCCCCCTGCCCTCCACTGAGCTTCATTCTCCGGTTTGCAGCAAACTGAACCGCCCCGGGTTTCCCGGAGGCTCCAACCGTTGAGAGGATGGAGCCATGAGCAAGCCAGCGACGAACACGTTTTCAGAGGAGGTCCGCGCGCGTGCCGTGCGGATGGTGTCCGAACACCGGAGCGAGTACGCGTCGCAGTGGGCGGAGCCGTTCAAGGTTCCATCGGCGCAGCCGATGGAATAACGGCGGAGGGGGCGATCAGCTCGATTGCGGCCAAGATTGGCTGTCGGAGCGAGACGCTGCGCCGTTGGGTGCGCCAAGCCGAGCGTGACCAAGGCTTGCGGGGTGGGCCGACGACTGCGGAGCAGGAGCGGCTTCGCGCGCTGGAGCGGGAGAACCGTGAGCTGCGCCAGGCCAACGAGATCCCGTGCCGCGCGTCAGCGTATTTTGCCCAGGCGGAGTTCGACCCCCTCCGCTTCGCTTTCCAACGATCCTTCGGATCGTCGGAACCTTGCGCTTCGCTTCGCCCGTTCAAGCGATGATCGCCTTCGACGAGCATCGGGACGTTCACGGGGTCGAGCCGATCTGCAAAGCCCTGCCGGTCCCCTCCGGCGGCTTTCCACCTGCTGCGCAGGCGAAACCTTGGCCACCTCCGCCCCATCAACTTACCGCGCCCATGCCGCCCGGCAGGCCGACCCTGGCACGCAGCCCGCGCGAACGAAAAGCGACGCGGCGCTGATGGTCGAGATCCGCCGCGTGTGCGAGGCGAACGTCTGCGTCTACGGCGTTCGCAAGGCCTGGCGGCAGCTCCGCCGCGAGGGCACTGAGATCGCCCGCTGCACGGTGGCGCGGCTGATGCGCAGCATGGGGCTGCAGGGCGTCGTGCGAGGCCGGAAAGCCCGCGCCACTGTCCCTGATCCGGCCGCCGTCTGCCCGCTTGACCGGGTCAGCCGCCAGTTCAAGGCGCCACGGCCGAACGCTCTGCGGGTCTCGGATTCCACCTACGTCGCGACTTGGGCAGGCTTCGTCTACGTGGCGTTTGTCATCAACGTCTTTGCCCGCCGCATCGTCGGCTGGCGCGCGTCCCGCTCCGCACAGGCCGGCTCTCGGCTTCGCCGAACCGCCGTGCTCGACGCGCTGGAGCAGGCGCTGCACCAGCGCCGGCCTGTCCAGGGCCACGGTCTCGTACGTCACAGCGATAGGGGCTCGCAGTGTCTTGCCCTGCGCTACACCGAACGTCTGGCCGAGGCCGGTATCGAGCCGTCCGTGGGCAGCGTTGGAGATTCCTATGGCAATGCCCTCGCCGAAACGGTGAACGGCCTGTTCAAAGCCGAGGTCATCCATCGATGCGGACCCTGGCGGTCCTTCGAGGCCGCCGAATACGCCACCCTCGAATGGGTGGACTGGTGTAACCACCGGCGGCTGCTTGAGCCGATCGGCAACATCCCGCCCGCCGAGGCCGAAGCAACTTACTACGCCAAGCTTGAAGCCATGCCGATGGCAGCGTAGGACTCACATAAACCAGCCTCCGGCAAACCCGGGGCGGTTCAGGATGAGCCGCAACCTCAAGGTCGCTTGGGGCAGCCTGGGCGTCAGCATCGTCGTCCTCGTCATGAAGACAGGCGCCTACTGGCTGACCGGCAGCGTCGCCCTTTATTCGGACGCGCTGGAGACCGTCATCAACATTGTCGCGGCCATGGGTGTTCTGGTCGCCCTCTGCGCGGGGCGAACATGCCCGCGACGAGGACGGCAATGGCTTCTGCGAGGTCCATGTCAACGCCATGGAAGGGTTCTGGTCGCTGCTGCGCTCCTGGCTCCGCCCGCACCACGGCATCTCGCACGACAAGCTGCCGCTTTACCTCGGCTTCTTTCAATTCGTGCACAATGCGCGCCGGCGTGGCAAAGTTTTGCTCGGCGCCCTCATCGCCGCACTCGTCAGATGATCCGAGCCAACACCCCGGAAATCGACATGAACCAAATAGGGCAACATGGAACAAGTCGAGGGTCTCTTCCCAACACCGCTGCTTCGCACGCGCGGTCTCTTCGAGACCGAGCTGGTGCGCTCGCTGATCACCCACATCCATGACGCGCACACCAGCAAGAACAGCCGGTCGGAGTTGCTGTCCCATACCGAGATCGTGCGCCCGGAGGACAATCCCCTTTATCGCAGGGTGACCGAGATCGTCGTCCCCAAATTGGCCGATTTCGGGATGCTCCTGTTCGGCGGGCGGCTGGGCTGGACGGTCAAGGAAATGTGGACCAACGTGCTCGCACCCGGCGGGAGCCAGTCCATGCACGCCCACGCCAACAGTTTCGCATCGGGTATCCTGTATCTTACGCCCTCGCATCATTCGGCCCACACCGTTTTCGTCCGCAACCCGGCGGCAAGCGAATTCATCTTCCGCCACAATGCCCGCGACGCCCAGGTCGGGCCGTTCAATGCCGGCAAATGGGTGACGCCCGACATCGAACCCGGCGACATGGTGCTGTTCCCAAGCTACCTGCTGCACGAGGTGCCGCCGAACCGGGGCGGCGAGCGCATCACGATAGCCTTCAACGCCATGCCGGGGCGGCTGGACAGCCACGGCTACACGATCGGCTTTCAGCCATGATGCCCGGCCGCCGCATCGTGGACCGCGCCCTCGCGGGCGCCTTGGCCGCATGGCTGCTCGGGGCCGCCGCGCCGAAGCCATCGGCTCAGGACCTGCCGCGCCTGACGGGCATCGTCGTCAGCGACGAGCGATCCGCGGCTATCTTCGAAGACGGGTCCGGCGCCATCACGATCCTCGGCGAGGGCGAGACGTTGCAGAGCATGACCGTCCAATCGATCGGTCCGCAAGGCGTAAGGCTGGTCGGACCGAGCCGTACCCTCATGCTGCGCCCAACCGCCTCGGGCACGCCCGCCGGACCCGTGGATACGGGCGGCGTGACGTTCGGCCTCGTGGTCAATGAGCAGGGGCCGCCTGACGACTGATACCCAGAGATGCCAGCCTCAACGCGCTGCCATACGGGCCATCAGCATCCGGGCGTCCGGGCGGGATGGCGCGGCAGCATCAATCAATCGCAACAGGCGGAGGCCAGCCTGGGCGTCGGACGAGTACGTCGCCTGTGCCATGCTGAGCAGCGGACGATACGCCGGGTCGAAGTCGGGGCTGATACGCAGCATCTCCAGCAGCGCGGGAGCCGCCGCGTCAATCAGGGCCTGGCCGGCCAGACCCGGCGGCAGCGATGCGCCTGCCGCGATGAACTGGTCGCGCGCGCGCCAGTAGGCGAGCAGGCGCTGCCGCGGCGGCGGCAGAGACGTGTCTGGCGGGCTGCTCAAGCCGGACAGCAGCTTTAGCAGGTTATCCGCCGGGGGCTTGAACAACGCCTGCACATTGGCGCGTGCGTCGAGCGTGACGAACGGGCGGTCGTCGGTGTTCCGCGGCCCCGGACCTGCCCATGCCCTGAGTTTGTCAGCCCCGGCCAAATAGAGCCCCTGAAGGTCGATTGGCCGTATGAGACCGGTCTGCAGCAGCGCCGTGCGCCACGCCGGGTCATCGAAATGCTGCAAGGTCCCGGCTTCGAGCCGCACCGGGTCGGGCGCCGGCGCCGCGCGCGAGCCGATTAAGGCCAGCATCGGGGTTTGCAGGCTGAAATGCGCCAGCCATGCCGTCCCATCGGGATAGACGTCCAGGAACGAGCGGATGATGGCGCGCAACGATGGCAGGCTGAGCTGATAGAGCGGCAGCCACTGGCAAAACACCCCGCCCTCGGCCAGCCTTTCCTTGACGGCGGCGAAGTGCCCGGACGTGTAGAGCGATCCGCTGCCGTCCAGCGCCGGATGGAACAGGTCGGCGACGACGACATCGTAGCGGGACGAGACGGCGGCGACGAACCGCCGGGCGTCGGCCTGGGCCACGGGCGGCAACGGCGGGGCGTCGGGCTGGTGAAACCATGGCTGCAGGTGGAGGACTTCGGGGATCAGCTCCACGCCGGTCGCTTTGACCCCCGGCAGGGATGCAGCGCCGGCGAGGGTCGCGCCGGTGCCGACGCCGAGCAGCAACACGCGCCTAGGATGCGGATGCAGCAGCAGCGGCACCTGCGCCTGCCGCCAGTCCGACCGCCGCGAGCTTGTGCCGCCCATCCGGAAATGGCCGTTCACCTGGAGAAAGCGGATGCCGTCCGCGTCGTCAACGACGCTCGCGGTCACGGCCGCACCCTCTTGACGCGCGAGAACGCTGCCGCCGGGCGGCACGCGGATTAAGGGGTCAGTGGGCAGCAACCACAATACCGCCGCAGCGATTGCCGGGCCGGCGGCGAGCATGGCCGTGCGGCGGCTGGCCGCTGGGCTGAGCAGAAGGTAGCCGAGCGCAACGGCGAGAAGCGCCGTCCAGGCGCCCACGGCCGGGATCAGGACGAGGGCGGCAACCGGCGGGGCCGCGGCGGCGCCAAGACCGTTGACGCCGACTGCCCAGCCGACCGTGCCGCGCCGGTCCCGCACCGCTTGTAGCAGGCAGCCGAACAGGGCGCCCATCGCCATGGATGGAAGCAGGAACAGCGCGCCGGCGGTCGCGAGCTCCGTGGCCCAGCCGCTGCCGCCCGATCGCAGTGCGAGCGGACCCAACAGGCGCAGCAAGGCGGCGGTTCCAAGGGTTGCCATGGCGGCGGCGGCAAGCAAGCCGGTCAGCGCGCGCGGGCTGGCCTGCTTTCCGGTCCGTTGCCAGAGCACGCCGCCGACGGCCGTGCCGAACAGGTAGGCTGCGAGCAGGAATGCGAAGGTGAAGACCGTGTTCTGCAATGCCTGCGCGGCGAGGCGGATCACCAGAACCTCGGCGGCGATGCCGAGCAGCCCGGTTGCTGCCAGCGTCATGAGCAGGCGCGTCTCGCCAAGGCTGCTTGCGTTCGCAGCGGGCGGCCTCGGAGGCGGCGCATCGGCTGCCGGGCCGAGCGTGAGCACGCCGGCGGCGCAGGCGACGTTGACCGCCGCCAGGCAGAGCAGGGTCGCGGACAAGCCGAGCTGCGGCATGAGAATCAGCACGCTCGCGAGCGCGCCGGCCATCGCGCCCGCCGTATTGGCGGCATAAACGCCGGACGCGACGCGCGGGCGCTGGCGGACGGCTCCTGCCAAGCGTTCCAGCGCAATCAAGGTCCCGCCCATCGCCGCCGTGGCGGGCAGGAGTACGACGGCTGGAACGGCGAATCCGCTCAGCCATAGCAGCCATGCGGATGGGGCGCCGCCCAACAGCACGACGAGCCATTGCCCGGAGGCCGGGATGAGCCAGATGCTGACGATGGCCCAGACCGCGATTGCCGCCTCGAGCAGAGCATAGGCCACACGGACGCTGCGGGCGCGGCGAATGGCCCGATCAAACGCGAACGCCCCGAGCGCGAGCCCGGCGAAGAAACCGGCCACGACGCCGAGCACCGCCATAAGCTCGGCGCCGAGCGACGCCGACAGCATCCGGGTCCAGACCACTTCATAAGCGAGGCCGGCGAACCCGGAGCAGGCGACGATCGGAACGAGGACGGCGGCGCGGGCCGGACGCAACGCGGGAGCGGGCAGGGACGTCGTCAGTTTAGTTTCTCCGGCCCGTATCCGTGCAGGCGCTCGCCGGGGCGAAGCCGGTAGGGCCGTGTCGTGATCGTCGTCCGGGCTTTCTCGACCAGGCCCGGGCATTCCTCCGTCTCGCCTGCGTTCATCTCTGTCAGCGCCGTATCCAGGTCATGCTCGGCGAACCGCCGGGAGGGGTCTCCTCCCGGCAGTGTCGCGGCCTCGCGGCGCGCCGCAGCGACGGCGGCTATGCAGGCAGCCTGCTCATCCCTGGCAAAGGATGGGCAAGCTGCCAACAGGCCCGCAGCGGCGGCCAGGATAAACCTGGCGGTCATGCGCGGTTCGCCTTAATCGGCGGCCCGCGCCTGCTTGCCGTGTCCCTTCCCCTCGCCCTGGCGCTTGCCGCCGAGATTTGCCGCCATTTCCGCATTGGTCTCCACCAGCAGCTTCTCGTGCGCAGCCGGGCGGATGAAGATCGGGTTGGCATAGAACCAGAGGTTCGACCAGGCCTCGACGTCGAAATTCACCCGGCGCGTGCCATCGATCGTCGGCAGGTGGGCCGGGCAGCCGGCATCGTCGCAGGCGACGTTGGTGATGCCGTCATCCCGCAACGGGTTGCCCTGGCTGTCAGTCACGTAGGGCACGGCCCAAGGCATGTTGGTGCCGCGGGCCCGGACGTACATCGGCTGGGCGCCCGCCACGAGCGTCGTGGTGAACTCATACTGCGTCTTGCCATCGGCCAATTGGGTCATCGTCATGGTGCTCGCCTGCACCGTCTCGGCGACCTTGGTGGACGGGTTATAGACCGTCTCGGCTGTATTCGGCACGACGTAGCCGGGGCGCCCGGGCGGGATCACGCCGGTGACGTCGCCGGTGATCAGGTCCACATGGTCAAGCGCCGGCTTGTCGAGCGGCGTGAACAGGCCGACCTGGCGCAGCAACGGGTTGCTGAAGCTGTAGGGGCTGTTGTTGCTGGCCGGCACGATCATGCGCATGTAGATGCTGATCTGCTCGCCGGGGTTGGCTTCCAGCGTCTCGCCCATCGTCTTGGCCTCGCCGCCGGCGGAAGCTGTGAAGCTGAAATCCGGCCCGATCAGGTCGCCCGTGACCGAGTAGCTGTTGCCCGAGCGCATGCCGTCGATGATGCTCTGCGCCTTGAACGCCTGCTGGTTCGGCACGTACAGCTTGCTGTACTCGCCCGGGATGAAATCCGCGGTCGTCGCCCGGTCCCGCGCGCCGAAAATGCCGCGCTGGTGCCAATCGGAGCTGACGTAGATGAAGGTGTTCCGCCCCTCGCCCAGCATCCCGTCCCATAACCCGCCGAGCTTGGCGGTGTAGACGCCCTGGCCGCCATACGTGGTCTGGCCGACAGAGCTGGTCCGGTACGAGTGGTTGTCTTCAGCGAAATGCCCCGGCCCTTCGATCCCGAAGGCGACGGTCGGCCCGGCGTTGTTGAAGTCGCGGAAATGCTCGATGTCCCAGCCGGCGCTGCCGTTCGGGTCGAAGGGTCCCGCGCGCTCGGTGTGCGTCGGCACGTAATACGATTGAAGCGGCGCGTGCTGCTGCAGCCATTGCACGCTGCGCACCGCCTTCTGGTGCCCGGCCACGCCGTCGTTCTCGAAGCTCTTGCCGTTCCAGACCGGCGTGCCGTTGCCGTCCACCGGACCCAGCGTATCCGCGTCCGCGCGGTCGAAACGGAACTCGAATTCGGCCATCGCGTCGGCGTTGCCCGTGTCGGTGTCGACCGATTGGCCGGCGATGATCGCCGTGTCGGAATGCTCGTGGCCCGGCACGATCGACTCCAGCCCCTCAATGGCGGCCTTCTTGAACTCCTTCGCCTTGGCGGCGATGATCGGATATTCCACCTCGCGGATCGACTGCCAGCGGTACATCCGCGCCCGGTCCGGCGGCGGGTTCGGCACGTCGCCCTTGATCCGGTCGATGGTGATGCCCTGGATGTCCTGGCCCAGCGTCTCGGTCCAGTAGGTCGTCGTTTCGCCCGGCAGGTTGGCGCTGGTGTCGCTGAACCGGCAGTCGCGATTGCCCGAGCCGCCGTGGTTGCCGTGGGTGAACCAGTCGAGGCCGAAATTCGGCACCCCGTTCACCGTGCCTTCGCCAAGCGAGCGGTCAAGCAGGTAGCTGGTGCTGGTCGAGCCGTCGGTGCAGGTCGTGTGGTTGTGCATGTCGCCCGCGACATAGGCCGGGCTGCCGCTGAACGGCTTGACCGGCGCCTTGTCGCGCGGGGCAGCGGCGGCCGGCAGGCTGAGCGCTACGGTCGCGACACTCGAGAGCAGCAAGGCGGAACGGAACCCAGGCATCGTGATCCTCCAGAACAGCCGAAGCAACAGTTCGTAATGGAGCAATCGCTAGCATGGTTCGGCAACAGCGCGAGGCGCGTTTGGGTAAAGCTACAATGAAAGTTTGATGACGGCCGGCTTCGCGGGGTGACACGCCGCGGTTCCCCCGGCATTCAAGCGCCGACCCTGGCCGCGACGGCCACGGGGCCATGGGGAAGCGCCTTTTGCCCGACACGATCGCCGCGACCACGCCAGCCCCGCGCCCTCGGCTCATCGGCCGCCAACCGCTCCGGGCCGCGCTGCGGTTCGTTTGCCGCGAGCCGTTGATCCACTTCTTCCTGCTCGCCGGCCTCATCTTCGGCGCCGACGCCATCCTGCACCCGCCCGACCGCAGCGCGAAGACCATCATTGTCACCCAGGCGATGCGCGAGACCATGGCCCGCAGCTTCGACGAGGACCGCGAGCGTGTGCCGACCGCCCGCGAGATGAAAGCGATGGTGGAGAACTGGGTCGCGAGCGAGATCCTCTACCGCGAAGGCAAGCGCCTCGGCGTCGACCGCGGCGACGACTCGATCCGCGACCGCCTCGCCTTCAAAATGCAGCTCTTGATCTTCAGCCAGCTCGAACAGCCGGTCGCGACCGACGCCAAGCTGCGCGCCTGGTTCGACAGCCACCGGGACCGCTTCGACGAGCCCGAACGGGTCAGCTTCTACCTCAGCCCGCCCACAGATGAGGCCGCCGCCCGCCAGCAATTGGCCGCGATCCAGGCCGGCGCAGACACCGAGACCCTGCAGCGCAGCACCCGGGCCGTTGTCGGCCGCCCGGTCTCGAGCCTGGCCGCCTCGTTCGGCGACGCCTTCCGCGATGGTTTGCTGGCCTTGCCTGCCGAGCAATGGTCGGTGCTGCGCTCCGCC
This sequence comes from Acetobacteraceae bacterium, assembly GCA_965260935.1. GTDB lineage: Bacteria > Pseudomonadota > Alphaproteobacteria > Acetobacterales > Acetobacteraceae > JBBROS01. Next base: position 1,308,056 of record OZ253374.1, on the reverse strand, counting down.
GAGGGTTGGCACGTCGTCCGCCTCGACTCGCGCCGCCCTGGCGTTCTCGCCCGCTTCGAAGACGAGCGCGACGAAGTCCGCCGCGAGTGGCTGACCGATTCCATGCGCCTGCGCGCCTGGGAGGCCGTCAAGCGGCTGCGCGCCGACTATTCCGTGGTCTACGAGTAATGCGCCTTTGTCTGCTGGCGTGGCTGGCCATTGTCGCGGCAGGGCTCGCGCCCCGCCCCGCCGCCGCGCACGAAGCCGCACTCGGCGTGCTGGAGATCCGCGAAGTCCGCCCCGGCGCCTACATCGCCGGCTGGCAGTTGCAGCCCACGATCGGCGGCAGCAACGTCGAGCTTCGCTTCCCGCCGTCGTGCTCCTACCGCCCCCCGAGGCTCGATTGCGGTCCGCGCGGCTTGGTCGGCCGGGTCGCGGTCGATAACCTCGGCATCAACATGGCCGCCGTCCTGATCCGCCTTGTCCCGCTCGGCGGCGAGGCGCGCAGCTACACCCTCACCACCGCGAGCCCGGCCGTCTCGATCCTCGGGACCGGCGCACCCACTTGGCAAACCTGGGCCGAGGTCGCCTCCACCTATGTCAATTTCGGCATCGACCATATCCTGCTCGGCATCGACCACCTGCTGTTCGTGCTGGGGCTCATCATCATCGTCCGGGGCGGCTGGCCGCTGCTGCAGACGATCACCGCCTTTACCCTCGGCCACAGCGCGTCGCTGGCCGCCGCCGCCTACGGTTTGCTCGGGGTGCCGGAAGCGCCGCTCAACGCCTGCATCGCGCTCAGCATCGTGTTCGTGGGCGTCGAGATCGTGCACATGCGCCGCGGCCATCCGGGGCTGACGGCGCGCTATCCCTGGGCGGTGGCGTTCGGCTTCGGGCTGGTTCACGGGATCGGGTTCGCGACCGCGCTGTCGGGCCTGGGCATCGAACGCGCGCTGCTGTTCCCGGCGCTGCTGTCGTTCAACGTGGGCGTCGAGATCGGCCAACTCGGTTTCGTGCTGCTCGTCCTGCTGCTGCTCTGGAGCCACCGCCGCCTGGGCGTGACGCTCAGCCGGTGGGGCGATTTGCTGCCGGGCTACGCGATCGGCACGGTGGCGGCGTTCTGGTTTATCGGGCGGATGGTCCGCCTGGCCGGAATCTGAGAGGGCAAAACGATGCCAGGCACCCGCCTATTCGCCGTGCTCCTAGGCCTGGCTCTGTTCGCCGTCAGGCCGGCTGAGGCGCATATCGTCTCGTCCCGCCTGGGAGACCTCTATGGCGGCGCGCTGCACCCGTTGACCGGGCTGCAGGACGTGATCCTCTGGTTGGCGCTGGGGTTGCTGGCTGGGTCACAGGATCTCAGGCAGGCGCGGTGGCTTGTCATGATCTTTCCAGCAGGCCTTGCCGCCGGGTTGATGGCCGGCGTTGCGGGCGGCGTGACCAACGTGGCCGCAGCGCTCGACGCCGCGTTCATGTGCGTGCTCGGCGGCCTCGTCGCCGGCGCGGTGCGGATGCCGGGACCGGTCGTTCTGCTGATCGGCTTGGCGCTCGCGGTCATGCGGGGGATGGCGAACGCGAGCGGCGCCGATGCGGGCACCGACCTGTTCCTGTTCGACGCCGGCTTGGCGGCGGCCGGCTACGCCGTGATCACGCTCACGATGGCCGCGGCTGCTTTCCTTTGGCGCTCGAATGCGGCCTGGCAAGGCATTGCCGTCCGCGCCTGCGGAAGCTGGATCGCCGCGATCGGACTCATGTTCGGCGGTTACGCCGTCGTTGGGCATTAGTGGTCTGATGCAAACGGGTGCTTCAGCCCATTGGCTGAATCAGCCCCCGAACAAGGCTAGTGCTTCGACTCATGCTGCACACTCTGAATGTGTCGAAGCGCCATCCTGCCTGGCCGGGGGCTCGTTCGGGGATGACCGCAATCGCTCGATCTAAGCGCCAAGCATCCCGAGAAAAACGATGCCGCAACCGGCGACCCCTAAGCCGAGCACGCGAACCGCAATCGCGCCGGAGCGCCAGCGGGTCAGCACGCCGACCGTGATGCCCAGGCCATGCAGCAGACCCGTTGCCGTCACGAACCCGACGCCGAACGCCAACGGGTTGGCGGACGCCGGCAACTCGGCGCCGTGGGCGTAGCCGTGGAAGACCGCGAACACCGCGACCACGCACGCGGCAGCCCAGAACGGAAGGCGCAGGGACATGGCCACCGCCGCCCCGAGCAGCAAGGCCGATAGCGCGATCACGACCTCCGGCTGCGGCACTGGAACGCCAAGCACGCCGAGCACGCCGCCCAACGCCATCACGGTCGGGAAAGCGACCGGCAGGAGCCAGACGCCCGGCGCACCGAGCTGCGCGCCCCATAAGCCGACCGCGATCATGGCAACCATGTGGTCGAGGCCGGTTGTTGGGTGAAGGAAGCCGCTCAGGAGGCCGCCCGGAACGCCGGCCTCCGTGTGCGCGGCTGCCGGAGCGGCCAAGCAGACCGAGAGGACACAAGCGGCGAGGAGGGTGCGGCGGTGCAAGCGGGCGGTCCTTGGTTCAGCTGAGATTGGCGAAGGCGAGGCTGCCGCTGCTGTAAAGGACGGCTTCGTTCGCGAGCGCCGGGCCTGCGGCGTTCATGGCCTGTTCCGCCTCGAAGGTGTTGCCGTTCAGCGTGAGTCTGTCGACGTAGAGATTGCGGTCGGTGGCGGGCGTGCCGGCGTAAAGGTCGTTGATGAAGGTGATGGCGACGCTCTGGATATCCGTGTCGAAGAAGTCGAGCACATTGACCGTTTGCGATATCCCGTCGGCGTGCGACGCCGTCACGGTCTGGGCGCCGCCGACCTGCTTGCCGTTGACCGCAACGGTGAACTGCGCGTCGCCCTCGTAGGCGTCTTCCGAGACCAGGAACGAGAGGGTCGCCGGGGCTTGGGTGGGCGTGCCGTAGGCGGCGCCGAGAACCTGGGCCAAGGCGTCGTAGGCGCCCGGGTCACGCGCGCCGATGTTGCCGTCAATCGGGCTGACCGTGATGTTGCCGGCGTTGAAGGCGTCGCCTTCGGAGGCGGGATTGCCGCTCGAGACGGGGCCGCCGACGGTAAAACTTGCCCCGCCGCCGCTTCCCTGCACCTGGACGGCGCCGTCGGTCGCGCCGTCGATGGTGGTGAAGGCGTATTTCCCCGCCTCCGCGCCCGCCGGGACATTGATGCTGAGGCCGACGCCGTTCGGCAGCAGGCCCGGCGCGTCGCCTTGCGTGGCCTGCAGGTTGGCGATGAGCGCCGCGGTGAAGTCGGCGCTGGTGGCCAGGTCGGCGGCCGAGCCGCTGGCGGAATTTACGGAGATGGCGGGAACGCCGTAGTTGAACAGCGCGGTCACGGCCCCGGCCAGCGTCGCCGAGTGGTTGGCGTTCTCGATCCCGACCGCGCTGCCCCCATCGGCGCCGACAACGACGAGGTCGGGCCGGGCGCCGCCGAACAACCCCTGCGGGTCAAGCCCGAGCGCGACAAGGGTCGCGGGCGTGCCGTTCGCCGAGTAGTTGGCCGCGTCGTATTGCGTCACCGTCACCGGGTTGAGGAACAACGCCGATCCTGTGCCGCTCTGGTCCGTGTCCGGCGCCAGGACGACGACGTTGTAGCCCTGGGCCAGCAAGGCTTGCCGGGTCGCGTCGAGGCCGGGCGCGCCGTAGCCGTCCTCGTTGAGCAGGCCAATCGTGAGCGGGCCATGCGCCGGCGGGTTGGCGGCCAGCGTGTTGCCGAGGCGCACGGCCAGCGCGTCGCGGTCGGCCGCGGTCGAGCCCCAGTTGCCGTCGATTGGGCTGACCGTGACGTAGTTGTTCAGGAACTGCGAGCCCTCGGCGGTCGGGCTGCCCGACGGGTCGGTGTTCGGGATGAACGATTCCGAATAGGTGCCGTCCGCGGTTTGCGAGAACGGAAAAAAGGCGCTGCTCTCCGGCGTGACAGTGGTGACGGCAGCGCCAGCGAGCGCGGGGTCGCCGGGGACGTTGATGGACAGGCCCTCGCCTTCCGGCAGGATCGGCTGGCCTTCGGCGCGGCTTGCCTGCAATTGGTTCAGGAAGTCCACCGTGAAGTTGGCGGCGTTGGCGAACGAGGCGTCGTAGCTGCCCTTGAACGACCCGGCCGAGACGGCGATGGACGGCACGCCCCCGAACAGGCTTTGCAGCGCGGCGTTGACGGTGCCGGAAATGTTCTCGCTTTCGCCGATGTTCTCGCCGCGGTTGGCGCCGGAGATCACGAGGTCGGGCGGGCTGCCTGCGAACAGGGCGTCGAGCGCGACCAGGGAGGCCACGGCCGGGCGGCCATCGACGCTGTAGTTGCCAGGGGACATTTCGGTGACGCCGATCGGGCTGGCCAGCGCCCCGACGCCGCCGAACGAGCTGCCCTGGGCGCTTTGGTTGTTGGCCGGGGCCACGATCTGCACGTCGAACCCGGCGCTGACGAGGCCGTTGTAAAGCGCGGTGATGCCGGGCGCGCTGAAACCGTCGTCGTTGGTCAGCACGATCTTGAGTGGGTTGGCCATCGCTGGGGTTTCCTTTGGTGGGTTGGGGTCGCCTGATTGGTTCGGCGCGAGGGCGAAGCGTCCGACCAGCGGGTCGTGGTCGCTGGTCTGGTCAAAGAATTCCGAATTGATATGAACCGGCTGGAACTCGGCCCCGGAGGCGAGCGCGTCGGTGACGAGCATGTGGTCGAGCGTCTCGGCGTTGCCTTCGAACACGTAGTCGAAGCGTTGCCCGGCCGGCAGCGTGTCCTGCAGGTCATGCAACACCTCGCTGCCGCCCGGCGCATACGTCGCGGCCGCGTCGATCGGGTCGCCGCCCGGCACCGCGTAGCCGCTCACCGTCGCCACGCCGCGGACCACGCTGATCGGCTGCTCGAAGCCGAACTCGTTCAGGTCGCCCGCCACGATCACTTTCGCGGACGGGTCGGCGGCGAGCCGCGCGTCCACGTAGCTGTTGACCGCCTGCGCCTGGGCCGCGCGCTGCGCCTCGCCGCCGTCGAACGGCGGCTGCGCCGAGCCGTAGAGCGGCCCGCTGCCGCCCTTGGAGGTGAAATGGTTGTTCACCACCGTCACATCCTGGCCGTTGAAGGCGAACGTCGCCGAAAGCGGCGGGCGGGAAGCGTGGAACGGGTGGCCGGGATCGGTCTGCTGGCCGCTGTCCGGCGCGGCGAGCGCGCTGCCGTCGGGCGCGACGGTGGCTAGCGAGCCTTCAACGAACCCGACCCGGCCGGTGCGGTAGAGGAACGCGGCGCGGATGTTGCCGCCGGGTTCGCCGCCGTTCGTGTCGTTGCCGATGAACGGGTTGTCGATGAAGGCGTATTGCGGCCCGCCGGCTGCGTTGACCGCATCCACGAGCGTTTGCAGCGTGACGTTTGCCGACGTGACGCTGTCGTCCGTCGGGCCGGTGTTGTCCTGCGCCTCCTGCAGCGCGACCACGTCAGGGCTGTTGAGCTTGTTGATGATCTCGTCGGCGATGGCGGCGAACCGGGCCGCGCCGTCGCCGGGGTCGAGGTTCTCGGCGTTGTAGCTGGCGACGAGCAGGTGGCCGGCGTCGCCCTTGAGCGTGGCGGCGTCCTTGGTCAGCGGGCTGGGCTCGGCGACCACCGGATCGGTCTTGGCCATCACCTGATAATTGCCGAACGCGTAATCGACCACGCCGGTCACCGATTGCAGCCGCGCGCCGACGCTGACGTTGGGCATGGAAACGCCGAGGCCGCCGTCGATCTGGACGCGCTCCGGATTGAAGTCGCCGCCCGCCGTGTCGGTGTTGCCGAAGCTCGGCTCGCCGCCGCTGACCAGCAGGTCGCCGCGCCCGTTCAGCCCGGTGGCGTCCGCCCCGCCGCTGGCCACGGTCTCGATCTCGCCGAAGCGGTTGGTCGGCCCGACGACGAGCGGGTCCTCAACCGTCACCAACATGCCTTCGAGGCTTTCATAGGCCGCGACGCCGGCGGAAAGGTCGGCGGTGGGCAGCCGCACGCCGTTGGCGCCGATCAGGGCAGCCGCGGGCAACGCGTTGCCGCTCGACAAAACGGCAGTGCTGGTCACGGCCGAAATCTCGGTCGTGGACAGCGTGCCCGGCGCCGTGCCGCGCGGCGTGAACTCCTGCACCGTGCCGCTGACATCGACCAGGTCGCCCACGGCAATGCCGCTCGGCGTCTTGCCCGTATAAACGAAGACGGCATCCGACGTGGCGGCGTTGCCATCCCCGGCCGGGTCTTGGATGTAGAATCCTTTCGTCGAACCGTTGCTGACCGCGGTGACCACGCCCCGGGCGGTCACGGCCTGGCCGACGAGCGGCGACGTCTCGTTAAACCCTTGGATGGCCTCGATCGAGGTGACGGCAGCATCGGACGTTGCGCCGACCGTGGAGTCGGGCGCGTCGGAAGAGGTTGTCAGGCTCATGGCCATCCTTTTTTGGATTGGTCGGGATTGGGACAGGGCGTGTCCGGGACGCGCCGGATGGCAAGCAGGCGGGCATGGAAAGGGTGGCGTCAGGGCAAGCGGTTGTCCTCGTCGATCACGTCGCCGCCGCGTCGTCCGCCCGGCTTTCGCAGCCATCTTCTAAGCAGCCGGCCCAGCCCTAGGGATGAAATCATGAAGACAGATTGGTTAACCTGAGATGACATTTCTTGTCTTCGAATCGTCGTATGCCCGTCACGCAGTTGACACGGGCTGGCCGCTATGCAGGGCCTGTGTCGAGCGCCGCGATCCCCTATCTCTTGGCCAAGAGCAGCAGCGCCCGGCGGCGCAGTCTGTCATCCGCGTGGTGGCTGCTTGCCCCATCCCTCTTCTTTCTGGCTTTGTTCACCTATTGGCCCGTGGCCCAAGTGACTTGGCGCTCGGCGGTCGAGCACAGCTTCGGCGTCCCTGACCATTACGGCTTCGGCAACTACGTCCGGCTGTTCAACAACGCCGCCTTCGCCCAAGCGGTCGGCAATACAGCCGTCTACGCGGCCGGCACCGTCCTGCCCAGCATCGGCCTCGCCTTGCTGTTCGCCCTGGCGCTCCAGGCCGCAACGGGGCTGAATGCCGTCCTGCGCACGCTGCTGGTGCTGCCGATGATGGTGCCGCTGGTTGCGGCCGCGGCGCTGTTCACCTTCCTCTTTCTTCCCGGCGACGGCTTGCTCGACCATTACCTCATGCTTCTCGGCTGGGGTGCCACCAACTGGCTCGGCAACCCGGACCTCGCCCTCGGCTCCCTCTGCGCCCTCACCGTCTGGAAGAACACCGGCTACTACATGCTGTTCTTCCTGGCCGGGCTCGCCGGCATCCCGCAGGATCTGCACGAGGCGGCCAAGGTCGAGGGCGCCACCGCTGCCCAGCGCGCCTGGCACGTGACGATGCCGCTGCTCGGCCCCACCTTCGCCTTCGTGCTGGTGATCGCCGCCGTCAACGTGCTGGTGCAGGTGGACCACGTCATCGTCATGACTGGCGGCGGTCCCTCCGGGCATACCAATCTGCTGCTGAGCTACATCTACCAGCGCGCGCACCAGGACAACGACGCGGGCCTCGCCTCCGCCGCCACGGTGGTCAGCGTCGCCGCGCTGTTCGCCCTGTCGCTGGTCAGCCTACGCACCCTTGAACGCGGCATGCACTATGAAAGCTAGCCGCGCCGCCGTCCTGCTGGCCGCCGCCGCGGCAATCCTATGGGCAGTCCCGTTCGCCTGGATGCTGGCGGCCAGCGTGCGTCCGAACTTCGCACCCGAGATCGCCTCGCTCGCCCCGCCGCCGCCCTACGTCGTGACGAACTACGTGGACGCCTGGGCCAGCGGCCATTTTCCGCTCTGGTATCTCAACACCCTCACCGTCTGCCTCGGCATCCTGGCCGTGCAATGCGTCACCGTCTCCCTCGCCGGCTATGCCTTCGCCCGGCTCCGCTTCCGCGGACGCGAGCTGCTGTTCACCCTGTTCCTGCTGCAATTGCTGCTCGTCCCGCCGCTGCTGATTGTTCCCAACCTCACGACCCTGGTCCAGCTCGGCCTCTACGACACGCTGCCGGGCATCATGGCCCCCTACTTCGCCAGCGCGTTCGGCGTGTTCCTGATGCGCCAGACCTTCCGCCAGCTTCCGCGCGACTACGAGGAGGCAGCCATCCTTGAGGGCGCCACCAAGCTGCAAGTCATCCGCCACGTGCTCCTGCCGCTCGCAGCCCCAGGCCTCGCCGCCTTCGCCATCGTCTCGGTCAGCAGTCACTGGAACGAGTTCCTCTGGCCGCTGATCGTCGCCAGCAGCCCGCATACGCAGGTGCTGACCGTGGGGCTGGCCAGCTTCGCGTCCGGCGCCGAGGCCGGCGGGCAATGGGGCGTCATGGCGGCCGGGACGGCGCTGGTGGCCGGTCCGCTGCTGCTGCTGTTCCTCGTGTTCCAGCGCCGCATCACCGCCTCGTTCGCTTTCACCGGCATCAAGTAGAGGAACCCGCCATGCAGATCACCCGGTGCCTGACCCTTGCCGCCGGCCTGGCCCTCGCCGCCGCCCCCGCCTTTGCCGCGACCGACATCGACTTGTTCTTCCCTGTCCCGGTTCAGGGCAAGCTCGCCGTCGAGATGCAGCGCCTGGTCGGCGAGTTCAACAAGGCGAATCCCGGCATCAGCGTCACCCCGGTCTATACCGGCAGCTACGACGAGACCAACCTCAAGACCCGCAGCGCCATCCAGGCCGGGCGCCCTCCGGCAGTGGCGCTCATGTCGGCCAACTTCGTCCGCGAATACGTCATCAACGATGAGGTAGTGCGGCTCGACTCCCTGATCGGGCAAGGCGACGCCGCCCCGAAGGACTACATGGAGCGCTTCTGGCCCGCGTTGCGCCAGAACGCCATGGACCAGGGCCACGTTTACGGCATTCCGTTCCACAACTCGACGCCTTTGCTCTACTACAGCGAGGCCGCTTTCAGGGACGCGGGCCTCGACCCGGACAAGCCCCCGCGCACCTGGGCCGAATGGGTCGACGCGGCGCGGAAGCTCACCAAGCGGGAGGGCGCCGCCACCACCCGCTGGGGCTTCATGATGCCGAGCACCTACGACTACTGCGGCTGGATCACCAGCGCGCTCGCCATGTCCAACGGCGGCGAGTTCTACAACGAGCGCTGGGGCGGGGAGGTGTATTACGACACCCCGAGCACCGTGGGCGCGCTGACCTTGCTCGACGATATGGTGCACAAGCAGAACGTGATGCCGCCGGGCGTCACCGACGCCAACGCCGTGACCAGCGCCTTTTTCAGCGGACGCGTCGGCATGATGATGCTGTCCACCGGCAGTCTCAGCTTCGTGCGCGAAGGCATGAAGCAGCCATTCCGCGTCGCTTACGTGCCTTACAACATTGCCAACGCCGCCCCAATCGGCGGAGCCTCGCTGATCATGCCCAAAGGCAACAACCCGGAGCGCCAAGCCGCCGCCTGGACGCTGATCCAGTGGCTCACCAGCCCGAAGATCTCCGGCGAATGGAGCCGCTTCACCGGCTATTTCTCTCCCGTGAAGGCGGCCTACGACCTGCCCGAGATGAAGACATACCTCGCCGATCATCCGGACGCGAAGGTCGCCCTTGAACAACTCAACCAGTACGGACGGAGCTGGTTCGCCACCTTCAACACCGTCGGCGTGCGCAAGGCGCTGGAGGACCAGGTACAAGCCATCCTGTCCGGCAACGCCAAGCCCGCCGAGGCGGCGAGAACGGCGCAACGCAATGCCAACGCGCTCCTGCGCCCCTACGTCGAGCAGACCGCGCTCAAGGTCCCGTAATGCTGCTGGCCCAATTGACCGACCTGCACGTCCGCCCGGAAGGCATGGCCGCCAACCGCGTCGCCGAGACCAACATGCTGACCGAGCGGGCGTTGCGCCGGGTCGCCGCCCTGCGCCCGCCCGCCGACGCCGTGCTCATCACCGGCGACCTTACCGAATGCGGCCTGCAATCCGAATACGCTTTCACAGCCGCTCTGCTGGCCCGCTACCTTGCCACGCCGGTCTTTGCCGTCCCCGGCAACCATGACCGGCGCGAGGCCATGATCGAGCACCTGCCCGGCACGCGCCATAACGACGGTTTCGTTCAATACGCCATCGACGATTTCCCCGTGCGCCTGCTCATGCTCGACACCGTTGTCCCGGGCGCCGGTCACGGAGAGCTATGCCCCCGCCGCCTCGATTGGCTCGAGGCGGCCCTCGCGGCCCGCCCAGACGCCCCAACCGTCATCGGCATGCACCATCCGCCCTTCCTGTGCGGCATCGGCCACATGGACCGCATCGCCCTGCGCGCGCCGGAGCGCTTCGCCGCAGTCGTCGCCAAGCACCGGCAAATCGTGCGCATCCTGTGTGGCCACCACCACCGCTCCGTAACCGGGCAGGTCTCGCACGCGGTTGCCATGATCTGCCCGAGCGTCGCGCACCAGGTCGATCTAGACCTGACTGATGACGGCCCGGCCGCCTTCGTCATGGAGCCGCCGGCCTTCGCCTTGCACCGCTGGTCGCCGGAGCAGGGCCTGGTCAGCCATACGGCCTACGTCGAGGCCTATCCCGGTCCGTTCCCGTTCCTCGCCGACCCGCACTATCCGGGAGGGTCGGACGCCTGACCCAATCCGGAATAGTCCAGTTCTGTGACAAAAACGTCATGGACAGGTTATTGTCGGTAGCGCACAATTGACTCCTCGAACACGGCGGAGCGTGCGGACCCGATGCCCTACGAATATCGGAGCGACCAAGGGCTCATCACGATTGTCCAGGTCCATCAAGGCTGGCAAGTCCGGGCCGGCCGGGCTCGGGCCGGCCACTGGCCGCGCGCCGAAGACGCCGTCGATGCGCTTGCCAGCCGCGCCTCAGGCTTGAAGCGTCTTGACCGCAGTTCCTACGTCGCCATTCCCACCGACCTGCTGAGCTGGACGCCAACCGGCGAGCATCTCTGAGTCGCTTCTGGCTTGCGTGAAGTCACGCGAGCCATCGCGCATAGGCGCTTTGTCCGAGGTGGAACGAACCTCCGGAAGCAGTTTGGCTGACGGCTTTGCCAGCTTCGCCGTTATCGCCTCACCGCCGCCCAACAACGTGCCGCTCGCGATTACGCCTTTTGCACCTGGCGCGGTCTTACCGGTGTTGCTGCCGTGGCGTGACCTCGGCGTCCGCTCCGGGCAGCCGTCGATCCTTCCCTCAACCTGACAACGCCCTTCCTCATCTTCCAGCGCCAGTTCATGCAAAGCCTCACGCGCGCCGGCGTACGCTGAGCCGTCATGCTCGGTCAGGACAGGGTTGGGTCCAGCTTGTCCCGCAACCAGTCCCCGAGCACGCTCACGCTGAAGGTGGTGAGTACCACCACCGTGCTGGGCGCGAGCAGAATCCACGGCGCGCGCGTCAAGTACTCGCGACCGTAGCCGATCATGTTGCCCAGCGACGTCATCGGCGGCTGGATGCCGAGACCCAGGAACGACAACCCGCTCTCGAGCAGAATCACCTCCGGAAAGCTCAGCGTCGCGGAAACGATCAGCGTACTGGCGATGTTGGGCAGGATATGCCGCCCATAAACCCGCAGCGGCCCGGCGCCGAGCTGGCGGATGGCGGCGGCGTAGCCCTGCGCATCCGCCGCGAGCGCCAAGCCCCGGGCGATGCGCGCGTGCCAGCGTGGTGCATGGATGGGATTGTTGGTGGTGCCGGAGTGCTGTGCGGGGTAGGACCGCGCTCCCCTTGCTGACCCCGGATGCCCACCTTCGTTCAAGCTGAACCAGGACCGACGCCACCATATTCCCCGCCAGCAACACCGGGTCACGAACTGGCCCGCCTACGAGGCCGGGCTGCGCCAGCGCGGGAGCTTGACGGTCTGGTTTACGGACAAGGCGATCGAGGCCTGGGCGGCTGAGCCGCGCACGACCCGCGGCGGCCAGCCCCGCTACTCGGCGCTGGCCATTCTGACCGCACTCACGCTCAGGGCCGTGTTCCGCCTGGCTTACCGGCAGGCTGAGGGCCTGATCGGCTCCGTCATTGGCCTGCTCGGGCTGAGCTTGCGCGTGCCGGACCACACCACCCTGAGCCGCCGCTCGGCGACGCTGGACGTGCCACGGCCATCGCGGCCCAGAATCGGTGCTGACAGCGGGGCCGAGCCGCTGCATTTGCCCTTGCGCAGCACGGGGCTCAAGCTGTGCGGGCCCGGCGAGTGGCTGGTCGAGAAGCACGGCACCCGCACGCGCCGGGCGTGGAGGAAGCTCCATTTGGGCATCGACGCCGACACTGGACAGATCGTCGCTGCCTCGCTCACGGCCAAGGAGGTGGACGACGGCGCCGAGGTCGGCCCCTTGCTCGACCAGGTCAACGCCGCCGTGGCCACGCTCACGGCCGACGGTGGATGCGATCAGGACAACGTTGACACCGACGTGGCCGAACGCCAGCCGGACGCGAATGTCGTCGTGCCCCCACGCACGACGACGGTGCCGAGCGCCACGGCCGAGACCGCGCCGACGCAGCGCGACCACCACCTCCAGCACATCGCCGAGCACGGCCGCATGAGCTGGCAGAGAGCATCCGGCTACGCGAGACGAGCGCTGGCCGAGGTCGCGATCGGGCGTTGGAAGCAGGTGATCGGCGATGTGCTGCGCGCGCACAAAGATGAGTGCCGGGCGACCGAGGTGGACGTGGCTGTCTACGCGCTCAACCGTATATTGGAGCTGGGACGCCCGAATTACGTCCGCACCGCGTGACCCGGAACGGGGCTGGGGCAACTGCGCCCACACGCCTGATCCATGCACCACGCTGGCCAGTGCGACTTCACCGGCCTGAGCATCACGGCGGCGAGCGCGCAGCTTCGGGCCGATTAGGCCTTTATACCTGGCCATTGTCGCTTCGGCAGCGTTGCGGCGGCCATAGCCGGTAACGCGCTGCCACCCCATGCGGCCATGTTCGGCCATGAGCTGGATGTGCCGGTCGCGCGGGCTCTGCCGATCTGGATCAGCCGTGCTCGGAACCGCAGAAGACCGGGGTGGGATGATGACGTCGGGCGGTCCCCCGGGTTGGCGGGCAGCGGCGATCCGGTAGACGCGATCGCCGTCGTAGGCTCCATCCGCGAGAAGGATGGCGATGGCGCCCTCCGGCTGGCGCAGCAGGTCCGGCACCTGGGCGGCATCATCGGCATGACCGTCGGTCAGCACGTGTGCAGCAATCTCACCGGTGGTGGCGTCCACACAGGTCCAGCTTGAGCCATCTGCGGCGAGCACGGCCGTGCTTGGCCGCACACCACTCGCCCTGGCCGAACAGCTCCAGCCCCGTGCTGTCCAGCACTAAGCATCATTCGGCAGGGCGTGCCGGCACGCTGCCGGTAAAATGATGCGTCCTCAAAGGTTTCTAAGCAGGCTTGCGTGGCACAAGCCACGCAAGCCTGCTTAGGTGCACCGGCCCCCCGTCGGCGTGAACACGCGGCTGGCGCCCGGCAAAGGACCGGCTCCGGCGGGATAGGGTGGTGTGATCCGGCACGCGCAGCTCCAGCCCGAGCAGCGCCACCATGCTCCTGGCGAACCTCTCGGCTTGGCGCAGGGCGAGGTGGAACACCAGGCGCAGGGTCAGCACCAGCTCGATCGCCAAGTCGGAGTAGCAAGGCTGCCCACCCGGCGTGCGGCGCCTGGGCGCGGTCCAGCCCGCGACGGCGTCCCGGTCCAACCACAGCGTCAGATCGCCACGCCTGCGCAGCCCGGCTTCGTAGGCCGGCCAGTTTGTGACCCGGTAACAGGCCCGCGGGATACGGTGACGACGAGCAGCATTGGCTTTGAAGGGTATCACCACGCCCTAAGCAGCTTTCGGTAGGTTATGGCACGGATGCAAGCTGGAACGCTCCTTGTTCAATGCGGCCGTAGCTTGGTGGATAGCTTGATCAAGCTCGTCCGTGTCGCGGAACGTGCGGTGCGCGAGGTGGTGGCGTTTGAGGTCGCGCCAGGTCGCCTCGATCAGGTTGAGTTCCGGAGCGTAGCGGGGCAGCCAGTTCACCGTGATCCAGGGCCGGGCGGCCAGGGCCTTGGTGGTTGCCTTGCTGGTATGGATGGGGCCGTTGTCGAGCACAAGCACGACGGGCTTGCGCGTTTGGCCCGGAACCGGGCCATAGGCGCGGTCGAGTTGCTCAAGCAAGGTGATGAAGTCGCTGCTGCGTTTGGTGGGCGAGGTGTGGACCAAAGCCATGCGGGTGATCGCGTCCAGCACGCCCAGAATGGCGACCTTGTGCGCCTGCCCCGGCGCTTGCACCCGCAGGTCCGCGCCGCGTTCGGCCCAGGCATGGGCGAGGTAGGGGAGGGTCAGCGCCTCGCTTTCGTCGCCGTAAAGCAGCACAATGTCGCCCGCCTCGGCCTGCGCGCGGCGCAGTTGCAGCCGCAGGCCCACCCGCTCCACCTCGCGCGCGTTCTGCCGCCCGGTCAGGCTGTGGCGGGGCCGTCGCCACCGGAAGCCCCCTTTCGCAGCAGCACGCTCATATGCGACTGCGCCACGTGCACGCCCGTGCGCGCCTTGATCTCAGCCCGCAGCCGCGGCAAAGTCCAGTTCGGCCGGTCTTGCACCGGCGCGGCCAGGATCTCGCGTGCGCAGGCCAACACCCGCTCACCCCGTTCGGGCGAAGGGCCCGGGGCCAAAGTCGAGCGCAACGCATCGATGCCGCCTTGCGCGAACCATGCCCGCCAGCGCCGCACCGCGTCCTCCCCGACACTGAACGCTTCGCCAATCTCTGAGGCCGTCCAGCCCGCAAGCGTCAGCAGCACCGCCCGTGCCCGGTCCGCTTCGCCGCGCACCGCCGATCCCGCCAGAACCCGCAACGCCGCGACTTGCTCCGCGCTCGCAATCAACGAGGATCAACCCGCCATGCCAAATTACCTCATCCACGCCCAACGGCCGACCTTTTGCCATCCGTGGCACAAACCAGCAAAGCCTGCTTAACCCCAACACCGTTCATTTAGGTGGTTAGCCACCTTATATCCGTTGATCAGGTTTTTTTAGGATCGACAGCGATGGCGGGTGTTCCCGCCGGCCTTCCGGCCGGCGTTCGTGTCAGCGACCACATCAGCCTCGGCGTGATCGCCAAGACGTTCCCGCCGGATCGGGTGCAGCAGGTCCTGGCCGAGACCGGCAAGACGAGCGAGCGCGAGCGCGACCTGCCGGCTCAGGTGATGATCTACTACGCCATCGCCATGGCGCTGTACATGGGGTCCAGCACCCGCGAGGTGCTGCGCTGCTTGCTAGAAGGCTTGCGCTGGCTGTGGGGCGCCGACGCGGTCAAGGTGGCGGGCAAGAGCGGCATCTCGCAGGCGCGCAGCCGCCTGGGCGAGATGCCGCTGCGCCGGCTCTTTGAGCAGGTCGTGCAGCCGGTGGCGACGCGCGCCACCAAGGGGGCGTGGTATCGAGAGTGGCGGCTGGTGAGCCTGGACGGCTCCAGCCTGGATGTGGCCGACACGGCCGAGAACGGCACCGCTTTCGGCTATCCGGGTGCCAGCCGCGGCGAGAGCGCCTTTCCGCAGCTCCGTTTCGTCGCGCTGGTGGAGAACGGCACGCACGTGCTGTTCGGCGCCAAGCTGGGCGGTTGCGCGGATGGCGAGACGACGCTGGCCCATGGCGTGGTGCCGGCGCTGCGGACGGGCATGCTGTGCCTGGCCGACCGATACTTCTTTGGCTATGCGTTGTGGCAGACAGCGGCCGCTACCGGTGCCGACCTGCTGTGGCGGGTAAGGAGCAACCTGCGCCTGCCGCGCGCCGCGGTGCTGGCGGACGGGTCTTATCTGTCCGTGGTGTATCCGAGCGAGAAGGACCGGCGCCATGCGACCAACGGCGTGCGGGTGCGCGTGGTGGAATATCGGCTGGAGGGGGTGGCCGACGCTGAGCCGCTGTATCGTCTCGTGACCACGATCCTGGACGAGGCGCAGGCGCCTGCCGCGGACTTGGCTGCCCTGTATCATGAGCGCTGGGAGATTGAGGGCGCGCTGGCCGAGCTGAAAACGCAGCTGCGCGGGGCACAGGTCGTGCTGCGCAGCAAGACCCCGGACTTGGCGCGCCAGGAGTTCTGGGGCCTGCTGCTGGCGCACTTCGCCGTGCGCGGGCTCATGCACGAGGCGGCGCTGCGGGCCGACGAGGACCCGGATCGTTTGTCGTTCCTGCATGCCGTGCGCGTGGTGCGCCGCAAGCTGCCGCTGCTTGCGGCTTTTCCCCCCTCGGGACAGGCTCGCCCTGCATAAGGAGGTACTGGACGAGATCCTGGAGGAGCGTGTGGCGAGTTCCCGGGGCCGGCAGGTGCCGCGCGGGGTCAAGCGCAAGATGAGCGGCTACCCGCTGCGCCCTCGCACGCCACAGCCGACCACGCGCATCGACTTCAACGCCGCCATCCGAATCACAAAGTGAACGGTATTGCGGTTAAACGGACAGGCCGGTTTCGGGATGGTAGCTTGCCATAGCTGCCGTTGTCAGACGGTATCAGTTTTCTCGAAAAGGATGATCCAATGGGAAAGCCGGCGACCATTGCCGCGAAAGCAGCGTTGAGGACATTGGCTTAGCGAGCATTTTCACAGCGAAGACCATCAGCCAACAACGCTACCATCCGCCGTGCCTGCGCGGGCTCGTCAACCTCCGACATGGACAAGCGGGCGATCGCGCCCAGTAATTCACCTGCGGCGATGTCCGACCGGATGCGCCCGGCGGCCGAGGCCGAGGCAAGGAGCTTCTCAAGGGCAGGGCGGAGGCGCGCGTCGAAGTGGCCTGGCAAGGCTGAATAGGCGGGCTCACCCGAATGGAGCGCGCCAGCGAGCCCTCGCTTGGTCGCGAAGAAGGCAGAGAAGCGCTCCATCCACTGTCTCAGTGCCTCGAACGGCTCATGATCGGTCGCCAGATCAGCGGCGGCATCAGCGCAGTCATCGATCTCGCGACGAAAGACGGCGGCGATGAGGTCCGACCGCTGCGGGAAGTGCCGGTATACCGTGCCCACGCCCAGGCCTGCCTTGCCTGCTATGTCGCGGATGGGGGCATCTACCCCGGCGATGGCGAAAATCTCTTTTGCCGCCTGGAGCAATGCGTCGAGGCTGCGCTGCGCATCCGCCCGCAACGGCTTGGATGCGACCTCTTCCGCCTCACTGCTTAATTTTGATTGCACGCTGACCTCTTTACATACGGAACGTCGTTCCGTATTGATAGTGAACGTTGTTCCGTTCCTATGTAGCGGTTCAAACGGCTTTTGACCACTGCGATTACCATCTGGAGATCGGCCCATGAGCACCGACAGTTTCCGCCTCGCCGGCAAGACCGCCCTCGTGACAGGAGGCAGCCGCGGCATCGGCGCGGCCTGCGCCACGCTCTTGGCCGACCGAGGCGCCTCGGTCGCGATCACATACTCGCGCAATGCGGAGCGGGCCGAAGCACTCGCTCATGAGATCACAGCGGCAGGCGGAGCGGCATTTGCGATCGCAGCCGACGCGGGCGACGCGGAAGTTGCCAAGGCAGGCGTGGCTCAGGCTCTCGACCGGCTCGGCGGTCACCTCGACATCCTGGTCAACAACGCGGGCATCGCCGAGCACGGCCCCTTCGGTTCGCTGAGCGATGCTGCCTTCGAGCGGCAGCTAAATATTAATGTGCGCGGTGTCTGGTATACGACCACCGCCGCAGTCGCAGCGATGCGCAATGGCGGGCGAGTGATCAACATCGGCAGCTTCTTCAGTGAGCGTGTGCCGGCACCCGGCACCAGCGCCTACGGCATGACCAAGCACGCCGTGGCGGGGCTGACCAAAGGCTGGGCGCGCGATCTCGCGGCCCGGCAGATCACGGTCAACACGGTCGAGCCGGGACCGATCGAAACCGAGGCCAATCCCGACGAGGGCGAACGGGCGGCCATGATCAAGACCATGGTTCCGCTAGGCCGCTACGGGCAGCCCCGCGAGGTCGCCGAGCTGGTCGCTTTCCTGGCCTCGCCGGCGGCGAGCTACATTACAGGCGCGCAGATCCTCGTGGACGGCGGCATGCTTGCCTAGCCGCAGCTTTACCGACTCTCAGGGAAGACGCCTCTCATGACTGACAAGCAATATCCGCTCGGCACTCCTTTCACGCCCGCGTCCACCGCTGACGAGGTTCTGGCCGGGATCGACCTGACGGGACGGAACGCGATCGTCACCGGCGGCCACGCCGGTATCGGGTCGGAGGTTACCCGCGCGCTGAGCAAGGCCGGCGCCTCCGTCACGGTTGGCGCCCGCAACACAGGCTGTGCTACTGCCGCGCTGGTCGATGTGGAACGGGTCGAGATCGGTCAACTGGACCTTGTGGATCCGCACTCGATCGATGCCTTCGCCGCCCAATGGCTTGAGAGCGGCCGCCCGCTCCACATGCTGATCAACGGCGCGGGCGCTTCAGGTGGTCCCGAGCGAGACGCGCGCGGTTACGAGACGCAGTTCGCGACTAACCACCTTGGCCATTTCCAGCTGACGCTGGCGCTGCTGCCCGCGCTGCGCGCCGCCCATGACGCGCGGGTCGTCAACGTCTCGTCCGGCGCGCAGCGGTTCGGCCGCATCCGCTGGGACGACCCAAACTTCACCGCCGGCTACAACAGTCGTGAGGCTTATGCGCAATCCAAGCTCGCCAACGTGCTGTTCGCGGTCGAGCTGGACCGGCGGTGGGCGGCGGACGGCATCCGCGGCTACGCCGTCCACCCGGGCGTGGTCGTCGGCACCAAGCTCAACAGTTCCGCGGGCGACGAGGCGCTGCGGCGCATGGGGCTAATCGATGAGGCTGGCGGAGCGATCATCGATCCGGCGGTGGGCAAAAAGACGCCGCAACAGGGCGCCAGCACCGTGGCGTTCGCGGCGACCAGCCCACTGCTGGACGGCATCGGCGGCGTCTACCTCATTGATAACGACGTCTCGCCGCTCGACGACGAGCCGAGCCAGCTCACCGCCGATCGCATCCCCGCCGAGGCCGCCTCGCACTCAATCGACCCGCAGGCGGCGGAGCGGCTCTGGACCTTGAGCGAACGCCTGCTTGAAAGCGACCGATAATAGTCGCCAAACGCCGGGTTGGCCAACGACAACTCGGCCAGCGCCGGTTAGGCCGCGGCGGCGTGAACGCCCCACACTTCCTCATGGTCCCCTACTCGGCCCTGCCCGCGACCAAAGCGGCGCGCAGAGCGAGCAGATTAGCCAAAAGGTCGCCGAGTAGTTGGGACTTCACGGAACTCTGTGCAGCCTTGCACGAAGGAGCCAGGTTCAGGTGGCGGCACATACCTGTTTGCCGCTATTACGTCCAATTCATCTTCGAGCAATCGGTTGCTGACGTCCTATCTGCGGATCACGAGGGAATGTGGAATAATCGCGACGATGTAGAGTCGACCGCCTTCGAGCCGGGCGGTTTGGTAGTAGGCTCGGCGGCTGGTTCAGGCCGCGTCTCGGGTCGGAGCACCGGGCTAACGAACCACGCTCGGCTCTACGTCGTCGCTCGTACCCCGAATTTCTCTCGTAGTCCCCGGCAACAGCGAGGCGATACTGGCACACGAGCCGGGTCACCTCAAGCTGGAACCACATTGTCGGCATCGGCCTACTACGAACGGCGGTGATCTTGTTTGCCGGGTGCGTTGCCCTCGGCGCCTTGTGCAAGCAATGCTGACAGCTGCCAAGCTTCGGGATCGTTTCGTTCTACTAAGCTGAAGCGCTACGTTCTCCGATCACTTGACGTGATCGGAGGTTCCGTCCGCTGAACTATGCCTTTGTTTGTTGAAGGTAGGCATGAACAAATCCCGGAAGATGGTTGCCGAGCCAGTCGCCCATTTCTTGCTCCTCGATCATCGATTGATCGAGTACGGCCTTGTCCTCCGCGACCCCGGCCGCCTCGGCGAGGGTGAGAAGCACCTTGTATGACGCGATCTCGTAAGCCTTGAAGCCGACAGCCGCGAGCACGTTCTTCAACACCTCGTCCGATGCTGTGATGTGCGCGAAACCGGCCACGGTGGCGATTGCACCGGTTACCGCCTCTTTGGCGAGAGACTTGCTGGTGTCGTGCCGGGCAAGCAGATCATCCAGCCGTGCTGCCTGGGTTTCCGACCGCTCCTTGTCTTGCTGCATTTTCGCATGCAACTCGGGATAGGGCTTCATCCGGGGTAATTCGTTTTGGATAGTACCGATCGCTTGCGTCTCGACGGCGTGCTGGTTTCTCAGCCCGGTAAGATAAACCTCCATCGTCGCGTTTGCGCTACTCATGTCACAGTCCTCTGTTGTTCAAGCTGCTGCCGTTTCCGCACGACATGTGCAACAGGTTCGATCGATCCGACTTTATTCAAGCAGCGATGTGCCATATAGGCCCAGTCACCTCATGGGCCCAAAAACGGCCAACTCGCAAAACGAATGATAAACCTGTTGCAGAACTCGGTTGCAATAGGGATCGCAAGGGCAACAGCATAATGCAACACGCAAGTTCTTGTTCTAACTAAGGGCAGTTTCAGTCGTTTAAACGAAGGGATACCGTTGGCGAAGTCGGTTGTTTGTTCCTTTCATGCGCCAGCAGCTATGCAACAGTAGTTTCTTTGCTAGAAAATGCGCCGTCGCAATTCACAGTTGCGTATTGAGGCAGATCAAGCGACTTCGCCAACAGTATCCGAAGGTTTGCGCAACAAGATGAGGTTGGCCGTTTTTGGGCCCATGAGGTGACTGGGCCGCGTAGGTGGACAAGGCCGCGAGCACGCAGATGTGGTCGCATTGGTATTCGGGTGGTGCAGCCACCACCCTTCGACCTTGCCCCATCTCGTCGTTTTAGTGTTGAACTCATCGAGCATCGGATTCTCCGACGGGCGCGGAGGCACCCTCGGCTGGGAGCAAAGGATGAGCCTTTCCACTGGTCAAATAAGAAGCGGTAGGTTTTGGGGACGGCACGGTAGATTTGAGGGGCGATTAGGTAGTCTCGAAGGGCGATTAGGTAGATTTGCGGGGCGGTGCCGACGAAGGGTGGTGCTTTCGCCTTATCACAGCGAATTGCATTGATTTTAGGCTTTAAATTGGCTTTCGGGTGCCCGTCCCATACCAGAAATCAGGTTTTGGTGGTGGCTTTCTATAATCCCTGGACGGTCGAATCGAGTGCCCCTGAATTCTACCGCGTTGCCTACCTCAAATTTTAAACCTCGTCTTGTCTGAGAGTCGTAGTTTCTCCTCTTTCGGGTCGAGTCGATCCTTGACCCAGAGGCTGCCGGCGAGGGTGCAGGAACCCTGGTTGACCCCAGCAGTAGCGGTCAACTCGTCGCATCGGCGTCGGCGACGCTCTCCAACAGAGCCGTTATCTGGTCGTGTGACACCCACCAGCCAAGCCAAGACAACTATGGCTCTCAAACTGGACAGGATTTAAGCCTTGCTAACCTAGCGCTCATGGTGCTGCCTACCAGTGTTAACGACACCGGCCACCTCTCACATCTGCCCTACAAATCTACCAATGTGCCTGGCAAAACTACCGAAAATTCGCCTTTCGGACTGCGACCGTTGCTGCTTATCGCCATCTCGTGCTTGCAAATCCTGGCCTTAGCTGTCCAGGATAGAGTATATGGGAATGCTTATGACATGAGTCGACCAAGCACGTCGACCGATGCCTTCATTAAGGGCTCATCAGACTCTCACGAATCCCCTCATTTGAGTTGACCCTCTACTAGGCGCGATTCGGGCCGACTTCGTATGACCGCGGATAGCGGGTATGGAGTCTGGCGGTGGTCAAATTGGAGCGTCCGGACAAGCGGCTGTCGAATGTTCGGGGCTTCCTTGACGAGCTTTATGGTCGCGACCTGCATGCCAAGCGGGTTGAAGCCCTTGCGGGTGCCACGCTTGGCGTCATGGCGGGCGCTTCGCTCGCGGTGGCGACGATTGGCCAGGCGCTGGCGCAAGCACGGGGCTGGGTGACCAAGCATGCGATCAAGCAGGTCGACCGCCTGATAAGCAACGCCGGCATCGAGGTGTGGGACAGCTTCGCCCGCTGGGTCCCGCATCAGGTCAACGCCCGGCCCAGCATCCTGGTCGCGATGGACTGGACCGACTTCGACCATGACGACCAGTCAACCCTCGTGCTGAGCCTGGTGACGGACCATGGCCGCGCGGCGCCTCTGATATGGCTGACGGTATGGAAAGAGGAGATCGCGACACGGCGCAACGACTACGAGGACGCGTGCCTGTGCCGCCTGGCCGAGACGGTGCCCCCGCAATGCCGGGTGACGATCCTGGCCGACCGTGGCTTCGGCGACCAGAAGCTGTTCGCCTTTCTGGGCCGGATCGGCTTTGGCTACGTCATCCGCTTCCGCGGCAACATCCGCGTGACCGATGCCGACGGCACGTCCAAGCCCGCCGCCGAGTGGGTGGGCAAGAGCGGCCGGGCGCGCAAGCTGCGCGATGCGCGGGTGACGGCCAAGGGGCAGCAGGTCGGCGCCGTTGTGTGCGTTCATGCCAAGGCGATGAGGGAGCCCTGGTGCCTGGCCGCAAGCGACCCGGAGGCGTCGGCGGCGATGCTGGTCAACCACTATGCCCGCCGCTGGACCATCGAGCCGCAGTTCCGCGACACCAAGGATCTGCGCTTCGGCATGGGACTGTCGTCCACCCGCGTCGGCGAACCTATGCGCCGAGACCGGCTGCTGCTGGTCAGCGCCTTCGCGGTCGCGCTGCTGACGCTGCTCGGCGTGGTAGGCGAAAGCCTCGGCCTGGACCGGTTGCTCAAGTCCAACACCAGCCGGACCCGCACTCACTCGCTGTTTCGGCAGGGCTGCATGCTCGACGAGCTCATCCCCAACATGCCCGAGCACCGCCTGCTGCCGCTCATGGAAGCGTTCGAACAAGCGGTCTCAAAGGCACCAGATTTCAGCGGATTGTATGCTCAGGCGAAATGAGGGGATGGCTGAGCATCAGACTAACCTTTTTGAAGTCGCTACCGGCCTAAAGTCAAACATGGTGGCACTTTACGATCTCGCGCCGCGGTTCAGCTTCGTTCAAGGGACGGACGGCGATAGTAGAAAGCTGATTCTGGAGCGGGAGTTTACCTTCGCCGGCGGGCGTTATCGTATTACACTAAAGCCCACGCGCATCAAGAATGCCGACGGCACCGAGGTCGACAAATACCTTAGCGAACGCGAGCAGATTGTCGAGGAAGTCATTCGCCGGCTTGCCTGCAAGCGTGACCGCCTCACCCTTGAGCCGGTTGCTATCCGAGGCAAGGGGTCGGCCCGCGGCCAGTTCACCGTCCGATTCGCATTCTCGATTTACAAGGTCCGCAAGGAGCTCGAACGCGTCAAGCACACCCTGGCTTTCCAGCAGGTCGTCGAGGCCATTCAGGTCCTGAACGAGGTCAGGATCACGATACAGGATTTGGACGCAAAGGGTTCCCCTCTGTTATCCGCACCCGCGTTCCCTGTCATGGGACTTAGGCGCGATGGGGACACCGATACCGAAACCTTCGTTGAGTTCAATCCCTTGATGGCGGATGCCATCAGGTCATTGTCCTTCCAGCAGTTCGATTACGAGACGCTGATGAAGATACCCGACCCTATCTCCCGCTGGCTGTTCAAGCGGCTTCATGTCGATATTGCCGCTACCAAGCAGAACGTTCAGCGTCTGTCGGCCAACGACATCCGCCGCGACAGCGGAATGGCGGAGCGAAAGAAGACTCGGGGCATGTTCGACAGGATTGTGAAAGCGGTCGACATTTTGGTCCAGCATGGCGTTGTGGAGGGCCTCGAAGCGCGGTCAGTGATGCAGGGCCGCAAGAAAGTCGATGTCGTGTTCACGATGTGCGCGACCCCCGACTTCAATGCCAAGATCCACGGTTCCAATCGGGTATTGGCGGAGAACCACAGGGATTTCTCCCGCCTCACTGGCGGTGCCGATCCGGCCGAGACGTTTGTCGAGGCGAGCGAGGAGGACGCATACCGCCTCAGGACTGCCAGGAGTATGGCATCGACCGGCCTGCACTCCGCAACTGCGTGAGCCCCGCTCGCCAGCGTACTGCATAAAGCCAGGGAGTGGGCACAATAGGCCCAGCCTTGTTTGGGTTCTCCCGCGTTTTCCGTATCCTGGAAACCGGGAACATTAGATTCAGGTTCTGAAACAGCTCAGCCGATGGAAGAACTAAGAAAACCAGAACACCCGCTTGGCCCACATCCGCAGCACGCGGGAAACACGTTGCCCGGGTTAGTTCTCGATGAAAACGCCGGGTCAGGTCTCAGCGAAAATCAACAGAACGCGGCCTGAAAGACGTTTGCGCTAAGGCATCGGCGCTGGGATAACACAGGCGCGACCAACCGGCGGACCCCGAGCCGCCGCAGCACACCCCAGCATCGGATGGCTGTCCAATGAGCGGTTCAGGGCCGCCGCAAGCGCGACAGGTGTCACGGCTGGGATTTTACACATTCCCTACATACGGTCTAACAATGTAGACGCGGCAGGAGCGCAAGGCCGGCTGGAATGGAGCACGTTGCGGCTGGCGCTTTCCGACTTGAAGCGGTCAAGGCCATGCAGGCCTTCTTGGGCAGGTGAACATGCTTGATGTTGAAGGGGTCAGCTACCGGGAAAGCTTCCGAAAGGAGAGCCGCAGATTCAACACCATCATGAGCTGCATCGCGGTCGGGGTACTCCTGTTCTTCGCGGCCGTCATCTACTACGGCGTCACCGGCCAGCGGGAGGCCCACGCCCGCTTCATGCGGCAGTGTATGGAGGACCACAAGGAATACGAGTGCACCGCGTTGTGGCATGCCGGCGACCGTCCCTTGCCCGACCTCATCGTCATGCCGATCCCAACCGGGAAATAGGCATGCTGCTTGATCTGCTCGTCCTCGTGCTGCTCATCGCCCTCGGGCTTGTGTTCGCCCTTGCCATGGACGACGTCATCCCGATCCCGTTGCGCAAGCTCGCCGACTTTCCGTTCAGGGACATGCCGTCCACGAACGGCTTGCTGTTCGGGCTCGTTCTCGCCGCATGCCTTGCCCTGCTCGCCTGGCTTGCGGGACGGGGCTGCGCCGGGTAGGCGGGCGGGATGACGACACCTGGCTGCCCGAGCTACGCCGGCCACCGCTTCCCGGCTGGGGTCATCAGCCACGCCGTCTGGCTCTACGTCCGTTTTCCCCTGGGCTTGCGGATGGTGGACGAACTGCTAGCCGCGCGCGGCAACGTTGTCGGCCATGGTTGAGCCGCGAAGCGGATCAACGGGTGCCAGTGGACGCTGAAATTCGGGCAGGGCTTCGCGAACCAGATCCGGCGAAAGCTGCCTGCGGCCGGCGACAAGCGGCACGTGGGTGAGGTCGTGCCGACGACCGTGGGCGTGAAGCAGTGGCCGCTCGGCTTCGCCGAACCGGGGCGCGCGGCGGATCAGGACGCCTCTCGGCTTCGCCGGACCGGGGTGCTGGACGTCCTGGCGCAAAGCCGGCGCGACGCGCGGGCCGCCAAACGCCTGCTGCGCAAGCTGCTGAAACGGCAATGCCGAGCGCCTCGTGTCATGATCGCCGACAAACCGGCGAGCGACGGGGCGGCCAAGCGCGAGGTGATGCGCTCGGTCGAGCACAGGAAGCACAAAGGCATCAGCAACCGGGCAGAAAGCTCGCACCACCCTCCGCCAGCATTCCATCGGCGGCGTCGCTGAAATCTTGGCTGGCTTCGCCCACCCGGCGCCGAAAACGGCCGATGAAGCGCTTCGAACCAGCCGGACAGGCCCGGACAGGCGCAGCGTTTCCTTTCCGCTCACGACCGGATCAGCAATCTTTTCCACCTCCGCCACCATCAACTGGCTGCCACCGAGCATAGGGCCGCCCGGGTCCAAGCCTTCCAGGCTTGGGTCGAGGTCGCCGGCGTCGCCGCTGCAGCGTAACCACAGGCACGCCGTCCCAATCGCAACCCGTCGCCATCTCAGTCCAACAAGGTAACAGTGCCTTGCGAGGTCTGGTGGACGGGCAAATGCTCCGTTCCATCCCTTCCAAGTAAGGAAGGAGATGTGGAGGAGGTGCTACAGGTGCCGCCTCAAACCTCGAAGGACTCCTCATGGCCCTGCTCGCACCGCGCATCGACCACGTCGTCATTAACGTGGGAGGCGAGCTGGATGCCGCGGTCGAGCGCTACCGCCGCTTGGGCTTCATGCTTACGCCGCGCGGCCACCACACGCTGGGCAGCAGCAACAACTTAGCCATCTTCGGTGACGATTACCTGGAGCTGCTCGGCTTTGAACCCGGGCGCGGCAGCATGCGGCCGGACCTGCTGCTTACGCCGCCGGGTTTGTCCGGCTTAGTGTTCAAGCCGCCGGCCAACCCGGCATTCGCTGAAGCGCTCCGCGCCGCCGGGGTGCCGGCGGAGGAACCGCGCGAGTTCTCCCGGCCGGTGGAGCTACCAGGCGGCGCAAAGGACGCCCGGTTCCGCGTGGTGAACCTGATCGGCGCGGTGCCCGACGCTCGCGTGTTCTTTTGCCACCATGGAACACCTGAACTGGTGTGGCGCCCGGAATGGCAGCAGCACCCGAACGGGGTCACAGGAATTAAGGCCTTCACGATGGCCGCCGCGGACCCGGCAGTGCGGGCGGAGCCGTTCCGCCGTCTGTTCGGCCCCGACGCGTTCCGCAGGGACGGGGACGGGCTGGTGCTGACAACTGACAAGGCGGAGGTGCGTTTCCTGCCACATGCGGCACTCGGCATCCCGCCGGGCAAGGACCGCATGGTGGGGCTGGAGTTCTTCGCCGCCGTGGACGTCGCACGGGCGGCGCTGCGGGAAGGCGGAGTCAGCGTCGACGAGGACGGCGGAACCCTGCACGTGCCCGCGGCGCAAGCCTGCGGCGTGGCACTTGCCTTCACGAAGTGAGAACACCGGCCGCGCTTGTGTGCACTGCACCAGGGCATGCTAGCGTCACGGTCCAACAATGATCCCTTACAAAGGAGCCTCCATGCGACTGACGCGGCGCGACGCCTTGTTCCTGACCTCCGGCGCGCTGGCGGCCGTGTTGCACGGACCAGAGATACAGGTGCAGTTGCCCCAGTCCCGTCTGAGGTTCAGGCGATGCGGACGGAGACCGGGCGTCCCAACTCCAGCATGCGGTTGAGGGCATGGACGGCGACGCCCACCTCGGTTGCCCGATGCCTGTCGGTGCGCGAGCGCACCCTTCGCTGGTATTCCACGTGCTGTGCACGCGGAACCTTGACCGGCTCCGCCCGTCACCGATCACCTGCTTGAACCTGCCGATTGCTGCCTCGGCGCGAGCCCGCTTCGTGTAGCCGGAGGCTTTCTGCCAAGCCGCTCGTCCGTGCTCGGCGATGTGCTGAAGATGGCGGTCCCGCTGCGTGGGCGCGGTCTCGACCACCTCGCTCGGCACGGCCGTGGAACGCGGCGGCATGATGGTTGCCGCTTCAGGATGGCGCTCGGCGACCGCAGTGGACACGCCCTCCTGATCGTAGGCGCCATCACCGGTAAAGGAGGACACGGGTCCCGCCGCCTGGTCGAGCAAGGCACCGACCTCGGCGCCGTCGTCGACGTCCTTCATGGTCAGCGCTGCCGCGATGATCTGGCCGGTGCCGGCGTCCAAGCCGATGTGCAGCTTGCGCCAGGACCGGCGGGTTTTCGTGCCGTGCTTCTCGGTCAGCCACTCGCCGGCTCCGCAGAGCTTCAGGCCCGTGCTGTCCACCAGCAAGTGCAGGGGCTCGCCATCCCTGCGCGGTCGCGGACACGGCACCTCCAGCGTCTCCGCCCGGCGGCAGAGGGTCGAGTGGTCCGGCACGGCCAGATCGAGCCCGAGCAGGCCGACAACTGAGCCGATCAGGCCTTCGGTTTGGCGCAGCGCCAGGCGGAACAAGGCCCGGAACGTGAGTGCGGTCAAGATCGCCAAAGGCGAGTACCAGGGCTGCCCGCCCGCGGTTGTGCGTGGCTGCGCCCGCCACCCCTCGATCGCGTCGTCGGTGAATCAGATCGTCAAGCTGCCGCGCTGGCGTAGGGCGGCGTCATACGCGGCCGTGTTGGTGACCCGGCGCTTCTGTTTGGGGATGTGGTGACGGCGGTCCTGGTTCAGCTTGAACGGCAAAGTGGGCATCCGAGGTCAGGTCAGGGCGAAGCCTCCTACGCTGCGCTGGTCCCGGACGCCACTGGACGGGTCCATGCAACAAAGCTCCGTGTGCGGCTGGGCCAGCGTTTTACGAAAGAACCGCTTCGCCGCGACTGCATCCCGCCGAGCCGAAAGCAGGACGTCGATCGTCTGGCCCAAGCTGTCGACCGCGCGATACAGGTAGGTCCACACACCCTTGACCTTGATGTAGGTCTCGTCCACCCGCCACGACCCGGTGCAGGGCCGTAGATGACGCCGCACCCGCTGTTCCAACTCGGCGGCATAGACCTGCACCCACCGGAACAGGGTGGTGTGGTCAACGACGACGCCGCGGTCCGACAGCATGGCTGCGAGGTCGCGATAGCTGATCGGGAAGGCCAGATACCACCGCAGCGCCCACAGGATCACCTCGGAGGTGAAGTGCCGGCCCTTGAACGCTCCGTCCTGTCCCATCGCCATCACGTCCGTCGATCAACTTACCCCAGACTTTCTACCCCATCCCGCAGATTGCAACAGAACCGGTGTTGCGCCGCTGATCGAGGGCATCGAGTTCGAGGGGTTCATCGCCGACAAGACGTTCGACGCCAACTGGATCATCGACGAGCTGAACGCGCGCGGCGCCCGGATCGTGATTTCGCAAATGCCGGGACGCACGGCGCCGCTCGAAATCGACCGCGATGTCTACAAGTGGCGGCACTTGATCGAGAACTTCTTTTGCAAGCTGAAGGAGTTCAAGCGCATCGCCATGCGAAGCGAGAAGACCGACACGAGCTTCGCCGCCATGATCCATCTGGGCTCCGCGCTGATCAACTCACGATGAGCGTTAATTCTCAACAGGTCCTAATCCATGAACCCTGCTGGCGCGAAGCCTCATTGACGCTCGGCAGTGCGGGCCATAGCGTCTCGTTCGAAACAGGTGGCCGTATCAAGCGGCCTGGAACAGGGGAGTATTATGGCCAGACGGTTGATGCGGATGGTTTTTATTTTCGCCTGCGGAGCAATTATGCTCAGTCAGGCACGGGCGGAGACCTACACGGTCGGATACAGCGTCGCCACGCTGGCCAACCCATTTTTCCAGGGCATGACGCGAGGGGTTGAGAACGGGATCAAGAATTACTCGGACCTTAAGCTAATCAACACCAGCGCCAACGGAGATGCGGCAACGCAAGCGAATCAGGTGCTCGACTTGATCAACCAGAAAGTGGCCGCGCTCATCCTCAACCCGGTCAACGCAGACGCGATCGTGCCGGTGGTCAAGCGGGCGAACAGCCGCGGCATTCCAGTGTTCACGCTCGATCGCGGGGCGTCGTGCGGGGATTGTCAGGTGAACTTTATCGAGACGAACAACGAGGCACTAGGCGAGGAAGGCGCGCAGTTCATCGCCAAGCAAATGAAGGAGCGATACGGAGAAGTCCGCGGCAACGTAATCGACCTGCAGGGGCTGCTGGGAACGACAGCGGGGGATGCACGGGAGAAAGGGTTTTCGGAGGCGTTCGCCAAGCTGCAGAAGGAAAATCCAGGGCTGAAGCTTATCGCTCGCCAGGCCGCGGACTTTGATGCGGCAAAAGCGTTCAACATCACGACGCAGCTCCTGGCAGCCAACAGCCAGATCGACGCGATTTTCAACGGCAACGACGATAACGCGGTGGGCGCAATGCGCGCGATCAAGCAGGCTAACCGGTTCCAGCCGATCGGTGACAAGGCGCATATCATCATCATTGGCATCGACGGCACGGCGCAGGCGCTGACAGCAATCCGCGATGGGCAGATGGACGCGACCATCTCCCAGAATCCGCTGAAAATGGCGGCGCAATCGGTCGCTTACGTGGAGAAATACCTGCACGGGGACAAGAGCATCCCAAGACATGAGTTCTGGCCACACATGCTGATCACCAAGCGGAACATCGATAGTCCTGAAGTAAAGGCATACGGGCTGTGGAGCGAGGAGATTGCCCGCAAGTAGGACGGCCGCCTTGACGCCGCTGATCGAGATGACGGGGATTTCGAAGCGGTTTCCGGGCGTCCGCGCGCTGGACCAGGTAAGCTTGACAGTGGCCCACGGCGAGGTTCTGGGGCTGGTGGGGGAGAACGGGGCGGGCAAGAGCACGCTAATGAAGGTGCTGGCCGGAGTGGTTCGCGCCGACGAGGGCAGCATGGCGCTTGACGGCCGGCCGTTCCTACCCCGGCGTCCGCGGGATGCGCTGGATGCGGGGGTCGTGGTCATCCATCAGGAGCTAAGCCTGGTTCCGGAGCGGTCGATCGCCGACAATATCTTTCTGGGCCATTTGCCGTATGGGCATTTCGGCCTCGTGAAAAGCCAGGTTCGCGACAAGGAGGCAGCGGTGTTGCTGGCGCGTGTCGGGCTCAATCTGATGCCACGGCACAAGGTGCGTGACCTTGGCATCGGCGAACGGCAGTTGGTGGAGATCGCCCGTGCCCTATCCCGCCGGGCGCGGGTGATCGTGATGGACGAACCGACAGCGGCGCTGTCGGAAAGCGAAGTCATGGTGCTGTTCGAGACGATCCGCGGCTTGCGGGCCTTGGGCGTGGGCATCGTGTTCATCAGCCATCACCTCGAGGAGGTGTTCGCTGCATGCGACCGGGTGGCAGTGCTGCGCGACGGCCGGACGGCCGCGACTCGGCAGGCGGCGGAGTGGACGCGGGACACGCTGGTTCAGGCGATGGTGGACCGCCCGATCACGGCGATGTTCCCGAAGGCGGAGGTGACGATCGGCGGACCCGTGCTGGAGGTGAAAGGGATTTCGGTGCCGGGCCGGGTCCGAGATGTTGGGTTCTCGGTGCGGGCGGGCGAGATCGTGGGGTTGGGCGGGCTGATAGGGGCCGGAAGGACGGAGGTGCTGAAAGCGGTTTACGGAGCTCTTCCGCGCTCGACAGGAGAAATTAGGGTTGCAGGAAGGGCGCTCAAGCGGGCAAGACCGCGCCGGGCCATGGCGGCGGGCATCGCATTCGTGCCCGAGGACCGCAAGGCAGAGGGACTGATCCTGCCGTTCCCGTTGCGGGACAACGTTGTCTTGTCAACGTTGAAACGGTTCGCGTGGTTATGGACGCTCATGTCGCGCAACCGAATGAGCGTAGCCGCACGGCGGGCCGTGGAGGCGCTGCAGATTCGAACGCCGGGGATTACCCAGCCGGTGCAAGGCCTGTCAGGCGGCAATCAGCAGAAAGTCGTCCTGGCGCGGGCGTTGCAGATCGAACCTCGCGTGATCCTGCTCGATGAGCCGACGCGGGGGATCGACGTGGGGGCGAAAGTAGAGGTGTATCGGTTGATTGGGGACTTGGCAGGACGGGGGACGGCCATCGTGATCGCATCGTCGGATATGCTGGAATTGCTTGGGGTATGCGACCGCATCCTCGTGATGCGCGCAGGCCGGCTCGCAGGAGAGGTGGAACGAGAAGCGTTCAGCCAGGAACGGATCATGTCGCTCGCCGCCCTGGGATGAGCCTCCGGTCGGGAGGGCTGGCGTCTATCGGCCAGGCGTTGAACGAACTGACGATTGTGATCGCATTCGTGGCGATCACCGCCGGCTTGGCGGCGACGACGCCGCAATTTCTGACCACGGCCAATGCGCTGTCAATCCTGCTGGCCAGTTCGCTAATCGGGATCGTGGCGGTCGGGCAAACCTTTATCATTGTCACGGGCGGGATCGATCTCTCGACTGGTTCGGTGGTGGCGCTCGCGGGCGTCGTGAGCGGACTGGCGTTGCAGGCCGGGTGGGGAGTCACGCCGTCGGTGGCGGCCGGAATTGGGCTAGGCGCGCTATGCGGCGGGTTCAATGCGTTTGCGGTGACGATACTAGGCATGACGCCGTTCATCGTGACATTGGCGGTACTGGCGATGGCGCGCGGGCTCGCGTTCATCGTAACGGGGGGCAACACGCTGTTTGGTTTCCCGGAGGGATTTGACGAGATAGGCGGTGGCAATCTTGGCCCAATGCCAATCGCCGCACTCATCACGATCGGAGTGACGCTGATTGGCTGGATCGTGCTGGCGCGGACCGTGTTCGGGGCCGAAGTGTATGCGATAGGTGGCAACCGGGAGGCGGCGCGGCTGGCGGGGGTGCCGGTCGGGCGGACATTGGCGCTGGTTTACGTGATTGCCGGGGCGCTGTCCGGATTGGGCGGCGTAGTGCTGGCTGGACAGCTCGACAGCGCGCAGCCGATCGCGGCCATGGGGCTTGAATTGAATGCGATTGCCGCAGTGGTGATTGGCGGCGCCTCGCTGTTCGGCGGCAAGGGGTCAATGCTGGGCACGCTACTGGGTGTTTTGATCATCGGGCTGATCAACAACGGGCTGACGCTTTGGAACGTGCAGCCGTTCTGGGTGCAGTTCATTCAGGGAGCGGTCATTTTCTTAGCTGTGCTAGTAGACAGCCTGAACCAGAAACGGCGGGGGCGAGGCTAAGCCGAATCTCCTTCTTCCTTCGATAACTGGGGCAAAACCCCGGGCCATCTAATGCTTCAAGCAGGCTGGCCGTGATCCTCCACGGCTTTTGTGGTTCTCCCGCGCTTTGCGTGGATCGTAGCGGTTTCGCACTGACGTTTGGGGCAAGCGGCCGTCGTGTCCATAGAACATGGCATGAACGAGCTTTGTCCCATGCCGGGCTGCCGCGTCGAGACGATCACACTGGACGGCCCCAACTTGCTTCATATTGCCGCCCATGGCACCCGCCCTGGCGGCCGCTGCCCGGACTGCGGGCGCGCGAGCCGTGCCGTGCATAGCCGCTATCGCCGGCACCCGGCTGACCTGCCCTCAATGGCGCGGCGGGTCCATGTCGGATTGCGGGCGAGACGGTTTTACTGCCGCAACGCTAAATGCGCCCGGCGCACCTTTGCCGAGCGTCTGCCGGAACTGGTCGCACCCCATGCGCGCCGGACCACCAGACTGGCCGAGGCGCAAGGCCAGGTCGGTGCGGCACTGGGCGGCGAGGCGGCAGCAAGGCTGCTGAACCACCTGGCCATGCCGGCCAGCCCCGACACGGTGCTGCGCCTCATCCGCGGGCTGCCATTGCTGGCGCCGGAACCACCGCGGGTCGTGGCCGTGGACGATTGGGCACTCCGCAAGGGGCGCACTTACGGGACGATCGTGGTGGACCTGGAGCGCCGGCGCGCGATTGACCTGCTGCCCGACCGCACCAGCACGACGGTCGCGGACTGGCTGCGGCAGCGGCCCGGGATCGAGGTAGTGGCACGCGACCGCTCGACGGAATACGCCCGCGCCGCCGCTATCGGCGCGCCCAAGGCGATCCAGGTCGCCGACCGCTGGCACTTGCTGGCGAACGTGCGAGACATGCTGGAGCGCTGGCTGGCCCGCGCCCACGCCCGCCTGCGGCGCCTGCCGGTGCCGCCCGGGGGCGACGGGCGCTGTCCGGGACAGCGCACCCAAGCCTTTCGCCCCAGCCACACCGAGGTTGCTGCCGGTGCTGACAGCCGCGCCCGTTGGCTTGCCGCCTATGAGGACGTGCGCCGGCGCCACATGGCCGGCGAGGCCCTGCTCGCCATCAGTCGCGCCACCGGTCTGGCGCGGGCGACGGTGCGCAAGTACGCCTACTCCGAGAGCTTCCCCGAGCGGGCCGTGCGTCGGCCAGGGCGCAGCATCCTCGACCCATTCATCGCCCACTTGAAGGCGCGAATGGTCGCAGGCTGCGAGGATGCCATGGCGCTCTGGCGCGAGGCGCAGAGCCGTGGCTACGCGTACGGTCCCAAGATGGTGCAGAAGTGGGTGGCCGAAAACCGGACGAGGCCGGCCCGCAGGACGCCCCGGAAATGGCTGCCAGGCGCACCGGCCAGCACAGCGCTTGGCACCGCGTCTGGCCCTGGCCCGGCACTGCCCTCACCAAAGCAGCTTGCGTGGCTGCTGGTGCGCCCAGCCACGGCGCTTTCGCCCTGGGACGCCGCAGCCGTCAGACGAACCGAGCAGGACAAGGAGACCGCCCAGGTCGCCTCCCTCGCACGTCGGTTCACCGCCCTTGTCCGCGGGTGCGGCACCGGACAGCCCACGCGCCCCGTCGCGCCGCTGGCCGACTTGGACGCTTGGATCACCGAGGCGCGCGCGAGCGGCATCGGCGCCGTCGAGACGTTTGCCGCTGGGCTGGAGCAGGACGGCGCCGCGGTGCGCGCCGCCCTCACCGAACCCTGGAGCAGCGGCCAGGCCGAAGGTCAGATCAACCGGCTCAAGCTGCTGAAAGGGCAGAGCTACGGGCGGGCCAGCTTCGACCTGCTGCGACGGCGCGTTCTGATGGTGGCATGATCCACGCAAAGCGCGGGAGAACCACAAAAGCCGTGGAGGATCAGACGATTCCATGTGACAAGGTCACGCTACCCTCATTTGACCGTAATGGCCTGCTTGGCGCTGAACGACTGGATGGCGGCTTCGGCCAGGACGAGTGCCCGGTAGCCGTCGTCGAATGTGGCCTGGACCGGCGCTTGGCCGCGGATTGCGGCAACGAAGGCGCTGATCTCGGCGGTGTAGGCGGCGGCATAGCGCTCGACGAAAAAGTTGAGATAGGGCTCGGCGGCTTCGGTGGATGCTGCGGCGAACCGCATCAGCTCGTGGGGACGCCGATTGCCGGAGATCAGCATTCCGGCGCTGCCGAGCAATTCGATCCGCTGATCGTAGCCGTAGACCGCCCGGCGCGCGTTGTTGATGTGGCAGAGCTTGCCGGAAGCAGTACGCATGACGACCATTGCCGAGTCGATATCGCCGAATTCGGGGCCGACGGCGGGGTCGATCAGGGCGCTGCCGGTTGCGAACACCTCGACGGGCTCGTCGTCCAGCATGAAGCGGGCCAGGTCGAAGTCGTGGATCATCATGTCGCGGAACAGACCGCCGGAACCGGCCAGGTAGGCTCGGGGCGGCGGCGCCGGATCGCGAGACGTAATGACGACCTGTTCCAGCGTGCCGATCTCCCCGGCTTGCAGCGCCTTGTGGGCGGCGGCGTGGCCTGGGTCGAAGCGGCGATTGAAACCGATTTGGATCGGCACGGCGCAGCCGGCGATCGCGGCGCGGCAGGCTTTGACGCGGTCCAGGCTAAGATCAATCGGCTTCTCGCAAAACACCGCCTTGCCCAACAGGGCGGCTTGTTCAATCAGATCCGCATGAGTAGAGGTGGAGGTGGCGATGAGCACGGCATCGGCCGCGCTGATGGCCTCGCCGGCGCTTGATGCCCTGACGCAGCCGAAGCGCTCGGCGATAGCGCGGGCGGCATTGTGGGCCGGGTCGTAGACCGTGGCGATCTGCACGCCCGGCAGGCTGGCCAGGGTCTCGGCGTGGACCGCGCCGATGCGGCCGCATCCGAGTAGCGCGAAACGTATCATGCCCCCTCCCGATCATGCTGCCCGGTGCGGTCCAGGTCCCATTGCGCATGGATCGCCGCCGGGTCAAGTATGGCGGCAACGAAGAAGGGGAGCAAACGTGCCGCTCAACGCGCTGCTCGGCATCGCGCCGATTGCCTGGACGAATGACGATTTGCCGGAGCTTGGCGGGGAGACGCCGCTAGAGGCGTGCCTGCGCGAGGCGCGGCTGGCCGGGTATTCAGGGGTGGAGAGCGGCGGCAAGTTTCCCCGGAGCAGCGGGGAACTTGGGCCGCTGCTGCAAGGGCACGGATTGCGGCTCGTGTCCGGGTGGTATTCCGGGACGGTGCTCGACGGCGAGCTTGAGGCGGAGAAGGCGCGGGCGCGGGCGCAACTCGGGCTCTTCCGGGACCTCGGGGCCAGGGTGATCGTATATGGCGAGACCGCCGGCAGCATCCAGACCAGGCGGGATGCGCCGATGTCGGCCCGGCGAGTGCTGGACGACGATGCGATGCAGGTTTACGGGGAGAAGCTGACGGCGTTCGCGGAGTTCTGCGCCGGCGAAGGCGTCCGGCTTTCGTTCCATCATCACATGGGCACCGCGATCGAGACCGAGAACGATATCGACCGGCTGATGCAAGCGACTGGCGAGGCCGTCGGGCTGCTGTACGACAGTGGGCATCTTCGTTTCGCTGGAGCGGACGTGCTGGGGGTGATTGATCGGCATGGCGGGCGCATCAACCATGTCCACGCGAAGGATGTCCGCGCAGACGTCGCGGCGGGGCTGGACCGGACGCGGGAGTCGTTTCTCGACGCGGTGCTGAAGGGGGTTTTCACGGTTCCGGGCGATGGATGCGTGGATTTCGGCGCCGTGGCGCGGCGGCTTGCGGGCATCGGCTACGAGGGATGGTTCGTCGTCGAGGCGGAGCAAGATCCGGCCAAGGCGCCGCCTCTGGAGTACGCCCGGATGGGTCATGCCGCCTTATCGACCGCGCTTTTGGACGCGGGTTACGCGGTGCCGGATACGACCCGATGAACGATTTGCTGGGCAAGACCGCCGTCGTCACGGGAAGCACGCAGGGCTTAGGGGCTGCGATCGCAACTCTATTTGCCGAGCGGGGGGCCGAGGGCATCTTGATTTGCGGCCGCAACGAAGACCGGGGCCAGGCCCATGCCGCAAGATTGGGCGGCGCGGTCCGGTTCGTGCAGGCCGATCTTGCGCGGACGCAGGATTGCGCACGGGTGATCGCGGAGGCCGACCGGGCATTCGGGCGCATCGACATCCTGGTGAACGCGGCGGGAGACACCAGCCGCGGGACGATCCTGGACACGTCACCGATGCTGTTCGACGCCATCTTTGCCGTCAACGCGAGGGCGCCGTTCTTTCTGATGCAGGATGCGGTCAAGGTCATGCGGCGGGAGGGCACGCGGGGCGCGATCGTCAACATCTCGTCCATGTCCGCGATGGCCGGGCAGCCGTTCATCGCCGCCTACTCCGCTTCGAAGGGCGCGCTCGATACGCTGACCCGCAATACGGCCTATGCGCTGCTAAGGAACGGCATCCGCGTGAACGGCTTGAACATCGGCTGGATGGCGACGGAAGGCGAGGACCGGATCCAGCGGGAGGCGCACGGAGCGGCGCCAGGCTGGCTCCAAGCCGCCGCGGCGAAACAGCCGACCGGACGCCTGCTTGACCCGGCCGAGGTCGCGCGGGCCGTGGCATTCCTGTCCACCGATGAATCCGGCATGATGACGGGTGCGACGATCAGCTTCGACCAGGGCGTATGGGGCGCCTTCGATTCAGCGCCCCACCCTGACGCCCCACTCTGACACCGGGGCCGCATGAATGAGCAAATCCGAAACCAATGGTCCGGGGAACGAAGCATGGCTGACCAAACCGTCCGGCTGACGATGGCACAGGCGCTTGTCCGCTTTCTCTGCGCGCAGCGGACGGTGATCGATGGCGCGGAACGCCCGCTGTTCCCGGGGGTGTTCGCCATCTTCGGCCACGGCAACGTGACCTGCCTGTCCGAGGCGCTCGAAGCCGTCAAGGACGAGCTGCCGACATGGCGCGGGCAAAACGAGCAATCCATGGCGCTGGCCGCGATCGGGTTCGCAAAGGCGGCGCGGCGGCGGCAAATCATGGTGGCCACGGCGTCGATCGGGCCGGGGGCGCTGAACATGGTGACGGCCGCAGGGGTCGCCCACGCCAACCGGCTGCCCGTGCTGCTGCTGGCGGGCGACACGTTCGCGAACCGGCGTCCGGACCCGGTGCTGCAGCAGGTGGAGCATTTCGGCAACCCGACGGTGACGGCCAATGATGCGTTCAGGGCGGTCACGCGCTACTGGGACCGTATCACGCATCCGGAGCAGATCATCTCCTCGCTGCCCCAAGCGGTCGCGGCGATGCTCGATCCGGCGGATTGCGGCCCGGCGTTCATCGCCCTGCCGCAGGATGTGCAAGAGATCGCGGCGGACTACCCTTCCGTCTGGTTCGAGCCGGTGATCCATGCCGTGCCGCGTCCCCGCCCGGACAAGGATCAAGTGAAGCGTGCCATCGAGCTGCTCCGGGCGGCCAAGCGCCCGCTGCTGATCGCGGGCGGCGGCGTGCGGTACTCCTTTGCGGAAGACGCGGTGGGCCGGTTCGCAGAACGGCACGGGATCCCGCTCGCCGAGACGGTTGCTGGCAAGAGTTCGGTGCTGCACGACCATCCGGCGCATGTCGGGCCGATCGGGGTCATCGGCTCCGCCTCCGCCAACGCGTTGGCCGCGGAGGCCGATGTCGTGCTGGCGATCGGCATGCGGCTGCAGGACTTCACGACCGGATCCTGGACCGCGTTCGCGCGGGATGCGGCGTTCATCTCGGTCAACACGGCCCGGTTCGATGCGGTCAAGCATCGGGCGCTGGCGGTGGTCGGGGACGCTCTGGAGACGGTGGCCGAGCTTGAAGCCGGGCTGGAAAACTGGAAGGCCGAACCCGCGTGGATGGAACAGGGTCGGGCTGCCTTTGCCGATTGGAACAACTTGCTGGACAGGCTGCAAAAACCGACGAACGAGCCGGCGCCGACCTATGCGCAGGTGGTGGGCGTCGTGAACGCCAAGGCGGACGAGCGCGACCTGCTGATCACCGCGGCGGGAGGGTTGCCGGGCGAGGCGATGAAGAACTGGCGGGTGAAAAGCCGCAACAGCTTCGATTGCGAGTTCGGCTTCTCGTGCATGGGTTACGAGATCCCGGCGGGGTGGGGCGCCGCGATGGCGGACCCGAGCCGGACGCCGATCGTGATGATCGGGGACGGCACGTACCTGATGATGAATTCCGAGATCTACTCGACTGTGCTGACCGGGCATAAGCTCATCATCGTCGTTTGCGACAACGGCGGCTTCGCCGTCATCAACCGGTTGCAGAACGGCAAGGGCTTAGCTTCGTTCAACAACCTGGTCGCGGACTGCCGGGTGGCTGCGCCGTTCGCGGTCGATTTCGCCAAGCACGCCGAGGCGATGGGTGCGCTGACCCGGCGGGTGGAGAGCCTGGCCGAGCTTGGCCAGGCGATGGATTGGGCTAAGACGACGGACCGCACGACGGTGATCGCAATCGGTTCGGACGCGTTCGCGTGGACGCCGGGGGACGCCTGGTGGGATGTCGGCGTGCCGGAGGTGAGCGGGCGGCAGGAGGTCAGGGATGCGCGGGCGGCGCAGGAGGACGGCCGGCGACGGCAGCGCATCGGCGTCTGAGGCGCTCCCGAGCGACGTTCATGTGACGTCCATCCAGCGCTTTTCCCGGGCGGAGCGGTAAGCGAGGTCGACGAGTTTCTGGATTTCGTAGCCCTCGGTGAAGCCCGGGCCGATCTCGGGGCCGCCAGCGAGGGCTTGCAGGAACCCGCGCACTTCGATCGCCTTCAGGTCGTTGAACCCCAACTGGTGGCCCGGTGCGACGCAGAATGCGCCGTAGGGCTCATGCTCGGGCGCTGCGAACACGGTGCGGAAGCCTCGCCGGCCTGGCTTGTCGCCGATGTCGTAGATTTGCAGTTCGTTGAACCGCTCCTGCGTGAACAGGATCGCGCCCTTGTCGCCGTAGACCTCGAAATCATGCTGCATCTTCCGCCCGGTGGCGATCCAGTTCGCTTCAAGGCTGCCGCTTGCGCCGCTCTCGAAACCAACGAACAGCCGGGCCACGTCATCCACCTCGACGGCCCGCATCCCGGCAGCGGCGGGACGCTCTGGCACCACCGTGCGGGTGTCGGCCATGAGCGAGGAGATGGGGCCGAGCAGGTGGCGCGCGGTGGCAAAGATATGACTGCCGATGTCGGCCAATGCCCCGCCGCCGCTTGCCGGGTCGAGTCGCCATGTCCAGGGCGCGCGGGCATCGGCCATATAGTCCTCGGCGTGGACGCCCCGGAAGCTGCGGACGGCGCCGATCTCGCCGCTCGCGATGATGTCCTTTGCCAGGGCGAGCATCGGGTTCTTGAGATAGTTGAAGCCAAC
Source organism: Acetobacteraceae bacterium (assembly GCA_965260935.1). Taxonomy (GTDB): domain Bacteria; phylum Pseudomonadota; class Alphaproteobacteria; order Acetobacterales; family Acetobacteraceae; genus JBBROS01. The sequence goes on along the minus strand of OZ253374.1, from coordinate 1,268,316 downwards.
TTGGGTGACGATGCCGGCCGCGGCGGCGGCCTCCGCCATCTCCCGGGCTTCGGCGCTGGTCGGCGCAAGCGGCTTCTCGCAGTAGACGTGCTTGCCGGCCGCGATCGCCGCGAGCGCCATCTCCCTGTGCAGCGCGTTGGGCGCGGCGATGTTGATGACGTCGATCTCCGGGTCGGTCAGCAGGCCGCGCCAATTTCCGCTCGACCGGCGAAAGCCGAGGTCTCTCGCAGCCCGGCCGGCAAGGGCCGGGGTGGCGTCGGCCAGGGCAACGAGATCGACCGCGAACGGCAAATCGAAGACGCGCGCTGCGACGGCATAGCCGATGGCGTGGGCCTTGCCCATGAAGCCGGACCCGATCAGGCCGACGCCGAGCCTTGGTTTGTCGTTCATGGCGCGCTGCTTTCCACGGCACGCGAGGCTTTACAATCCCGCTTGCCGCATCGCTGGGACGGCCGCTGTTTTGCTGTTGCACGCGAATGGGGTTGTGTTAGGGATTGTTGCAACGAAATTGGCTGCCGCTGAGCTCAAACAAACGTCCACTGCGCTGCAAAAGCGCGGACAGCAGGAGGAAACAATGAAGATGGCTCGCGCGAAAACGAGTTTGATCGCCATGGTTGCCGGAGCCGCGTTCGGCTGCACGGGCTTACTGGTTCCTGCCGCCCATTCGGCTGACGAGCCTGCCTATACCTTCGCGATGATCACGCATGGACAGCCTGGGGACTCGTTCTGGGACATCATCCGCAAAGGCGCCGAGGCGGCGGCGAAGAAGGATAATGTCAAGCTGCTGTATCTCGCCAACCCGAGCGCGTCCGGCGAGGCGCAGCTTATCACCAACGCGGTCAACCAGAAGGTGGACGGGATTGCTCTGACGCTCGCCTTCCCGGACGCGCAGGCGGCGGCGGTGAAGCAGGCGCTCGCGGCGAATATCCCGGTGATCGGGTTCAATGCCGGAGTGGATGACTGGCAGGGTGCCGGGTTGATGGCGTTCGTCGGCCAGGACGAGACGCTTGCTGGCGAGGCGGTCGGCAAGCGGCTGAATGACGAGGGAGCGAAGAGCGTCATTTGCGTGAACCAGCAGCAGGGCGCAGTGCAGCTTGCAGCGCGCTGCGACGGCATCAAGACGACGTTCAAAGGCGATTTCTACGTGCTGTACGTGCCAGGACCCGATATGGCGAGCGTGCAGTCGCGCATCGTCGCCAAGCTGCAGCAGGATTCGAAGGTCGACTACATCGTGACGCTCGGCGCGCCGTTCGCCCCGACTGCGATCCGCTCGGTGCAGATGGCGGGCAGCAACGCGAAGGTGGGGACGTTCGACCTCACGCCGACTGCGGTAAGCCTGATCGAGAAGGGCCAGTTGCAATGGGCGATCGATCAACAGCCGTTTGCCGAAGGCTACCTGGCCGTCGACCTGCTTTGGCTGCAGAAGACCAACGGCGACGTGGTCGGCGGGGGCAAGCCTGTGCTGACGGGCCCGGCGTTCGTGACGAAGGACAACATCGCCGAGGTGGCGAAGTTCGCCAAGCAGGGCACGCGGTAGGCGGGCCTCGAATCGGCTTGGGCCGGTGATGGCGGAGGCCCGGTGAGCACGGCGGCGGAACGGATCGTGTCCCACGCTGCCCGCCGGCGGGGCGCGCAGCAGGCAGTATGGAGGAGGGTGCTGAAGCGGCCCGAGATCGGGGCGCTCGGCGGGGTCATTCTCGTGTTCGCGTTCTTCACCATCATGGCGCCGCCGTTCCGGCAATTGCCGGCCTTCACCACGGTGCTGTATCAGGCAGCGACCCTGGGGATCCCCGCGGTTGCGGTGGCGCTGCTGATGGTCGGGGGCGAGTTCGACTTGTCGGTCGGCGTTGCGGTGACGACGGCGTCGCTGTCCGCCTCGATGTTCGCAACCGAGATCGCCGGCAACATCTGGGTCGGCGCCGGGTTCGCCTTGTTGCTGTCGCTGTGCGTCGGCGCGCTCAACGGTTTCCTGCTGATCTGGACGCGGCTGCCGAGCTTCCTGGTCACGCTGTCGACGTTCCTGATGCTGCAAGGGCTGAACATCGCAGTCACCAAGCTCGTGACCGGCAATGTGGCGACGCAGGATATCAGTGGAGTGCCGGGCTTTGAATCGGCGCAGGCCGTGTTTGCCTCCTATTTCCGCGTGGGCCGGGTCAGCATCAGCGTCGCCGTCTTGTATTGGATCGTATTCGCCCTGTTTGGCACTTGGGTGCTGTTGCGCACCAAGGCCGGCAACTGGATTTTCGCCGTGGGCGGACAAGGCGCCAGCGCGCGGGCGGTCGGCATCCCGGTGAGTGCGGTCAAGATCGGGCTGTTCATGCTTGTCGGCTTCTCGGCGTGGTTCCTCGGCATGCACATGCTGTTCGCCTACAACACGGTGCAGTCCGGGGCGGGCATCGGCAACGAGCTGCTCTATATTGCGTCCGCCGTGGTGGGAGGCTGCTTGTTGACCGGGGGTTACGGGTCGGCGGCCGGGTCGGCGCTGGGCGCGTTCATCTTCGGCATGACGACGGAGGGCGTGATCTACGCGGACTGGAACCCCGACTGGTTCATGTACTTCGTGGGCGCGATGCTGCTGCTGGCGACGGTGGTCAACACCTGGTTCCGCAGGCGGGCGGGCGGAGGCGACTGACGTGGCGGATCGATCAGCGCCTATCATTGCCCTCGATCGTGTTGGCAAGAGCTATGGTCAGTTCAGCGCGTTGAAAGGCGTGAACCTGGCGGTGCGGCAAGGGGAGGTGACGTGCGTTCTCGGCGACAACGGCGCCGGAAAGTCGACGTTGATCAGCATTATCGCCGGGCTGATCGGCCATGACGAGGGGCTGTATGCCGTTGACGGAACGCCGGTGCGGTTCAGCTCGCCGCGGCAGGCGCTCGATCTGGGCATAGCGGCGGTTTATCAGACATTGGCGATGGTGCCGCTGCTGTCCGTGTGGCGGAATTTCTTTCTTGGGTCGGAACTGACGCTGGGCGTGGGCCCGTTCCGGCGGCTTGATGTCGCGGCTATGTGGGCGAAAACGGACCAGGAGCTGCGCCGGATGGGCATCGAGCTTGCTGATCTGGAACAGCCGGTGGGAACGCTTTCCGGTGGCCAGCGCCAAGTGGTGGCGATCGCGCGCGCCATCTATTTTGGCGCACGCGTGCTGATTCTGGACGAGCCGACGGCCGCGCTTGGGGTGACGCAATCAGGAGTGGTGCTGCGGTATATCGCGGCGGCGGCGCGCGAGCAGGGCATCGGCGTCATTTTCATCACTCATAATCCGCATCATGCCTATATGGTGGGCGATCATTTCATGGTGCTGGCGCGGGGCGAGGTGGAGATCGATGCGCCTCGGTCGGATCTGAACCTGGACAGTCTGATGTTCCATATGGCTGGGGGGGCCGGGCTGAATGCGCTTGAACACGAGATGCACCGCACGTGATCTTGCTGCATGGACCCGTCCAGTGGCGTCCGGGACCGGCGCAGCGTAAGAGGCTCCGCCCTGACCTGACCTCGGATGCCCATCTTGCCCTTCAAACTGAACCAGGACCGCCGCCACCACATTCCCAAGCAGAAGCGCAAGGTCATGAACTGGCGCGCGTATGACGGCCTTGTCGTAACCTGCGTGCCAAAAGTGCCGATCTGGAAAGCGCACACTTTCAATGCTCTGCGGTGACAGCACGACGGTAACGTACTGACATGGTTGGAAAGTCAGCTTTTTATTTTGATGAACGATCGTTGCCGACGATGGGTGCTTGCCGAAGCAGGCCTGCTGCGTGCTGTGCAAAGTCGAATTTCAGGATGCCGCGCAGGTTGATGTGCTTGTGCCCGATCGGCGCCATCCGGCTCAGCACCTCGTCAACATGCTCGCTTGGCGCCAAGTCGATCACGGCCTGAAGGCGATGGGTGTTCCAGGCCATTCGACTACCTGCCCGACGAGCTGCAGCCGCTGCCGCAGCTGGTCGCCCGGGCGTCGTTGCGGGCGCTGCGCCGGCCCGGCGTGTGGTCGCGCGTGCCGCCGAAGGGGGTGAAAGCCCTACGCGCCTGGTTCGAAGCCAATGCGGGCGGCGCCTACGCCGCGCACGAGATGACGATCTGCCCGGGCGCCCAGGCCGCCCTCGCCGCCGCCTTTTGCGCCCTGGCCCAGCCCGGCGGCCCCGTGCTGCTGGAGAGCCCGACCTATTCGGGCGCCATCCTAATAGGCGACGCTGATCCTGGCTCTGTGGTGCGTGCCGTTTTCCGCTTCGTCGAGCAGGGCGACCGCGAGATCCTCGACCGAGATGCGGCTCTCGCCACGTTCGTCCGTCAGGAGTTGGTCCCCGCCGACGCGGTAACGCCCCGTCCTCTCGCCCGGTGAGAGCATCGCGGCGGGGGAGACGAAGGTCCAGTCGAGATCGGGCTCGCTTCGCAGCAAATCGAGGAACTCCGCCGTCCTCAGGGCGCCGTCCTTCCACTGCGCCGGGAAGTCCGGTTCGTCGACCAGGCGCCGGCCCGGAGCGACCTCAAGGCTTCCCGCGCCGCCGACCACGAGCAGCCGAAGCGTGGGGTGGCCCTTCACGGCCTCGATAATCGAGCGCGGCCCCCGGCCGGTCGCGTCCTTGCCTGGGTTGAAGGCGCTGATCACCGCGTCATGCCCGTCCAGAGCATCGCGCAAGCTCTTGGCATCCGTGACGTCGATCGCGCGTGGGGCCAGGTTTGGGTGGCTCGGCAGGCCGGCGACGTCGCGCACGATCGCCGTCAGCCGATGTCCGCGGCTCAGCGTCTCGTTGAGGATGCGCGATCCCGTGTAGCCCGTCGCTCCGATCAAGGCGAGTTTCATGCTGTTCTCCTGTTGCGGTGGGGTCATAGGTCGAGGGTGACGGCCGCGTCCGCGGGCTCGGCCCGGCAGATCAGGACTTGACCTGGTTCGATGGCGAACTCGGGCGCATCGGGATAGGTGACGCGGCCCTCCACGAGGCGCGTCGCGCAGGTGTCGCAGCGTCCTGCACGGCACGACCAGGGCGCATCGATCCCAGCCGCCTCGGCGAGATCGAGGAGCGTCGAACCGGGCTGCCAGAGAGCGGTTTTGCCGGCTGCGGCGAACGTCACGGTCGCACCTGCGACGGCCGGCTCGCGCTGGCGTTCGCTCGGCAGGACCGCTGCGGCGCGCCTGAGCACCGACGGCCCGAACGTCTCGCCAAAGATCCTTCTGTCATCGACGCCGAGCGAGATCAGGGCGTCGTAGACCGCCTGCACGAAGGCGGGCGGGCCGCACAGGTAGGCGTCGTAATCGTCCAGCGGCAGCAAGGCGCGCAGTTCCGGGCGCCCCAGGCGCCCGGCGACCTGGAAGTCCTTGCCGGGCCGGTCCTCCGCCTGAGGAGCGCTGTAGGCGAAGAGGCAGGTCAGGCCCCGGCTCCGGGCGAGGTCGCGCAGCCGGTCGCGAAACGGATGGTCCGCGCCGTTCCGGACGGCGTGGATGAGGTGGACCGGCCGGTCGGGGAAGCGCAGGCGATCGTCCGTGCCGCCGGTGAGGAACTCCGCCATCGCTAGCAGCGGCGTGACGCCGATGCCACCCCCGATCAGCAGCACGGGCCGTTGGCTGTCCGGGTCGAGGTGGAAGCTCCCGCGAGGCGCCTGGACAAGGATCTCGGTCCCGACCTCTGCCTCATGCAGGTAGGCGCTGACCGAACCACCGGGCTCGCGGCGCACGCTGATGCGATAACCGTCGCCGTCCGCCATCTTCGAGAGCGAGTACGTCCGGCGCAACGTTGCCTCTGCCTCCGCGGAACGGATGGCGACGGGCAGGAACTGCCCTGGCTCGTAGCTCGCGACGCCGCCCCCATCGGCCGGTTCGAGATCAAGCGAGCGGACCGTCGGGCTCTCGGCCTCGACGCGCGCGACCCGGAAGCGCCGGTCGGTGCGGGCTTGGGTTCGTGCATGCTCGGCCGTCGCGACGGCCTGCCAGTCACCCGTGGCCTGGACTTGGGGCGCTTGCTCCGGAGCCGTCCAGCGCCATGGGAGGGCGGCTACGAGGTGGTGAGCCTCCTCGACGCGGATACGCACCAGCCGCTCGGCGCCGACGAACCCTTGCAACTCAGGACCGTCCCAGATCACCTCCGCCTGCCCGGTCAGCGTGACGAGATCGCCTGTTTGGAAATCGATGAAGAGCAGCCCGACACGGGGATTGAGGGTGATGTTGCCGAGCGTGTTGAACGCCGAGTTCCCGACGAAGTCCGGAAAGGTCAGGATGGTCCCCCTTTCCCCCGTCTCGGCGCGCACGAAACCAGGGCGGCCGCCTCGGTGGTTGACGTCCACGCCCTCCACCGGGTCGTCGGTACCGGCCCCCGGCGATGCGCTGGCGATGAACAGCGTGTCGCAGCGACTGACGATCCCGGCGGAGCGGTCGTCGAGGCCAGAGCCGAGTACCCGGACGACTGGGGAGGCAGGGTGAGGAGCGTCCCTGAGGGCGCGGGCCTGGATGTATTGCGGGCAGTTGCCGAAGCTCTGGTCGACCTTGAAAGCGAAGCGTTCGCCGTCGAGCCTCTCGACTTTCCCGGTCAAGCGATTGCGGCGCCTCGTATGCAGCTCGACGCCCACGAAGGCGAGGGGGGCGCCGACGCGGAGATTGCCGCGCGCCGGGTCGCCCGGCAGTGGCAGCCCCGAGACGACGAGATGCCGCGGGTCGGGCGATTGCAGGAAGCCGGCGGCACCGGACAGAACCGAGGCCCAGGGTCGACCCTGGCGGTCGAGGCTGCCCATGAAGACGTAGGGCAGCATCGCGTAGAAGGCCCGATGCTGCTCGGGCATGTGGTCACGGATGACTTGCCGTCCGGCCCGCTCGGCGAACGCGCGTGCCCCGGCGCGCTCCTGGACGGCCATCTCGCCGGGATGATAGGGCGAACTCTCCCGCCCCCAGCCGCTCGGAATATCCAGCATGTCGGCGTCTCCTGCTTGGCCCCTGTCCTCAGGCCGCGACGGTGGTCCTCGCCATGGGCACGAAGCCGGGCAGGCCCTCGATCCTCCCGATCCAGGCGCGGATGGCCGGATAGGGCTCAAGCGCGATGCCTCCCTCGGGGGCGTGGGCCGTGTAGGTGTAGAGGGCGACGTCTGCAATTGTCGGATGATGGCCCACGAGGAAGGGTCCTCTGGCGAGTTCGGCTTCCATGACCGTGAACAGGGCCGCCGCGCCGGCCTGCGCCTTGGTTTTGTCGATGGGCGGGCCAAAGACGTTCGCGACGCGTGCGGCCATCGGCCCTGCAGCAAGCTGGCCGGCCGCCACCGACAGCCATCGCTGCGCCTTTGCGGCGCCGACGGCGTCGCGCGGATACCACCGGCCCGACGTGTCGTAGCGGATGGCGAGATAGGCCAGGATGGCGTTGCTGTCGGCGATGACCTCGCCCTCGTCCTCTAGGACGGGCACCTGCCCGAACGGGTTGAGCCGGACGAAGGCCGGCGCCTTCTGTGCGCCGCTTTTGATGTCGACCTCGATGAGCTCGAACTCACGGTCGAGCAGGGACAGCATGAGCTGGGCGCGGTGCGAGTGCCCCGACAGGGGATGCCAGTGGAGACGCGTGGTGGCAGCGGTCATGGAGATACCTCAGACAAGGAGCTCCACAACGTAGTTGGCGCCAGCATGTGAAACTATATAAGCCTACGGAAATGCATCATTGTGCAGGATGGAATAATTGGCGGATATCCTGAAGACGATGCAGTCGTTCGTCGCCGTAGCCGACAAAGGGAGCTTTGCTTCTGCGGCGCGGTTCCTGAAACTGTCTCCCCCTGTCGTAACGCGCGACGTTGCCGCCCTCGAGACCCGGTTCGGCTGCAAGCTCATGCATCGCACCACGCGGCAAGTCAGGCTGACGGAGGCCGGCCATCGCTACGTGTCCGATGCGCGCCGTATCCTGGCAGAGATCGCGGAGGCGGAAGCCTCCGTGATTGGGTCCCATGGCGACTTGCGCGGCCCCATCGCTGTCACGGCGCCCGCGATGTTCGGCCGTCTCCACGTCGGACCAGCTATCGCCGACTTCGCACGACAGCATCCAGGCATCGTGTTCACGACCCTCTTTCTCGATCGGATAGTCGACTTGATTGAGGAGGGCATCGACGTGGCGGTTCGGATCGCACGCCTCGCGGACTCGTCCGCGATCGCAATCCGCGTCGGTGCGGTACGCCACATCCTGTGCGCCGCGCCCACCTACCTCGACGCGCACGGTGTGCCGAGGACGCCCCGTGACCTGAAGAGCATGGAAGCGATCGATGTCCTCGGCTCACGGCTTCCATGGACCTTCCGGAGCAGTGAGCGCGCCTCGTCCGTTCAGCCCTCGACGCGCCTGGTGGCGAACAGCGTCGAGATGGCGATCGAGGCAGCGTCCGCCGGCTGCGGCGTGGTCAGGCTCTTGTCGTATCAGGCGGAAGGTGCCATCGCGGCTGGCAGGCTCATGCCTATTTTGCAGCCCTACGAACCCGAACCGGTGCCCGTCCATGTCGTCCACCTCGAAGGACGAGCATCTCCGAGACGAACCCGCGTATTCATGGACTACCTCGTCGACCATCTCCGCGGCCAACAAACGCTGAAGCAGGCCGGGGAACGAGGGGCTTGAGCACCACCATGACCGGTGAGCGGTGCGCCCCGTGGAGATCATGGCGCTGGCGAGGACGAAGAGGTGGCATCGAGGCCACGCGCGTCCGGAATACCAGCCCTGGCGTTCCGCAGACGCTCCAGACCGTGCGAAAACTTTTCCCCTGCTAGGGATAGCCCGCCGAGACCTTGATTGCGGCGACACTGCCCGTTGCTCGGTTACTTGAGTCGTAGATCGCCTGCTGTCGGTGGTTTCAGCGGTTCTGGCATCCTGGCGGGCTCCAGGCCCCGGTATCGGCTATTCCAGCTATCAGAGCGCCTGGTTTGGCGTTCAGGCCGCCTTCAGCAGCCCTGGAACGCCCACCAGGTTGATCACCCGCCGCAGATTGTAGGCGAGCGCCGTTAGGCTGAACTCGCCGTTCGCCTTCTCCAGGCCGCGCATCAGGAATGCTCCCTGGTTCATCCATTGCTTGATGCTGCCGAACGGGTGCTCAACCGTCTCACGGCGGAGGTTAAGGATGTCAGGCCGGAGCGCCAGTCGAGCCTCCATTCGGTCCAGCACGGCTTCGCCTGTCCAGCGCGTTATTTTGCGAAACGTAGCGGTCGTGCATTGCGGCCGGAGCGCGCAATCGTGACAAGCCTTGCGGTTAACGTAGGCATTGGTGCGTAGATGCCCGGATAGCCTGACCCTGGCTGGAACTGTAAGTTCCTGCCATGCCGTTCAAGCATCACGCCGCTCGTCGCCACCGCATACCGCGTGCCCGCTACCGGGTCACGAACTGGCCGGCCTACGAAGCGGGCCTGCGCCGCCGCGGCGACCTCACGCTGTGGCTGGACTAGGACGCGCTGGCAGGCTGGGCGGCACCGAGGCGGAGCACGCCCGGCGGTCAGCCCTGCTACTCCGACCTGGCGGTGGAGCTGGTGCTGACCCTGCGCCTGGTGTTCCACCTCGCCCTGCGCCAGGCCGAGGCGTTCACCCGCAGCGTGCTGGCGCTGCTCGGACTGGAACTGCGCGTGCCGGACCACACCACCCTGTCCCGCCGTGGACGGGATTTTGCCGGACGGCCGCCGCGCGTCGGGACGAGCGGCGGCCCCGTGCACCTCGTTCTGGACAGCACGGGGCTGGAACTGTTCGGGCAAGGCGAGTGGTGTGCGGCCAAGCACGGCCGGGCCCGCCGGCGCTGGATGAAGCTGCGCCTCGGCGTGGACGCCACCACGGGCGAGGTTGCCGCCCACACGCTGACCGACGCACACGCCGACGACGCGGTGCAAGTGCCGGGCCTGCCGCGCCAGCCGGAGGGCGGCATCGCCAGCCTGACCGCGGATGGTGCCTACGGCGGCGATCCCGTCTACCGGGCCGCCGCCGCGCGCCAACCTGGCCGACCTCCGGACGTCGTCATCCCACCACCGGTCTCCGCGGTGCTGAGCACGGCTGACCCGGACAAGCAGAGCCTGCGCGACCGCCACATCCGGCTCATGACCGAGCAACGGCCGCATGGAGTGGCAGCGCATGACCGGGTACGGCAGGAGGAACGCCGCCGAGAACGCCGTCGGCAGGCATAAACGCCTGATCGGCCCCAGGCTCCGCACCCGCAGCGCTGCCGCTCAGGCAGGCGAGGTCACCTTCGCTGTCCAAGTGCTCAACCGCATGATCTGCGAAGCCAAGCCGGTCACCGTCCGCCGGTGCCGATCAACGCGGGATGGATCTGGCCCTAACCCCAACACTGTTCATTTAGGTGGTTAGCCACCCTATATCCGTTGATCAGGTTTTTTTAGGATCGACAGCGATGGCGGGTGTTCCCGCCGGCCTTCCGGCCGGCGTTCGTGTCAGCGACCACATCAGCCTCGGCGTGATCGCCAAGACGTTCCCGCCGGATCGGGTGCAGCAGGTCCTGGCCGAGACCGGCAAGACGAGCGAGCGCGAGCGCGATCTGCCGGTTCAGGTGATGATCTACTACGCCATCGCCATGGCGCTGTACATGGGGTCCAGCACCCGCGAGGTGCTGCGCTGCTTGCTAGAAGGCTTGCGCTGGCTGTGGGGCGCCGACGCGGTCAAGGTGGCGGGCAAGAGCGGCATCTCGCAGGCGCGCAGCCGCCTGGGCGAGATGCCGCTGCGCCGGCTCTTTGAGCAGGTCGTGCAGCCGGTGGCGACGCGCGCCACCAAGGGGGCGTGGTATCGAGAGTGGCGGCTGGTGAGCCTGGACGGCTCCAGCCTGGATGTGGCCGACACGGCCGAGAACGGCGCCTGCTTCGGCTATCCGGGTGCCAGCCGCGGCGAGAGCGCCTTTCCGCAGCTCCGTTTCGTCGCGCTGGTGGAGAACGGCACGCACGTGCTGTTCGGCGCCAAGCTGGGCGGTTGCGCGGATGGCGAGACGACGCTGGCCCATGGCGTGGTGCCGGCGCTGCGGACGGGCATGCTGTGCCTGGCCGACCGATACTTCTTTGGCTATGCGTTGTGGCAGACAGCGGCCGCTACCGGTGCCGACCTGCTGTGGCGGGTAAGGAGCAACCTGCGCCTGCCGCGCGCCGCGGTGCTGGCGGACGGGTCTTATCTGTCCGTGGTGTATCCGAGCGAGAAGGACCGGCGCCATGCGACCAACGGCGTGCGGGTGCGCGTGGTGGAATATCGGCTGGAGGGGGTGGCCGACGCTGAGCCGCTGTATCGTCTCGTGACCACGATCCTGGACGAGGCGCAGGCGCCTGCCGCGGACTTGGCTGCCCTGTATCATGAGCGCTGGGAGATTGAGGGCGCGCTGGCCGAGCTGAAAACGCAGCTGCGCGGGGCACAGGTCGTGCTGCGCAGCAAGACCCCGGACTTGGCGCGCCAGGAGTTCTGGGGCCTGCTGCTGGCGCACTTCGCCGTGCGCGGGCTCATGCACGAGGCGGCGCTGCGGGCCGACGAGGACCCGGATCGTTTGTCGTTCCTGCATGCCGTGCGCGTGGTGCGCCGCAAGCTGCCGCTGCTTGCGGCTTTTCCCCCCTCGGGACAGGCTCGCCCTGCATAAGGAGGTACTGGACGAGATCCTGGAGGAGCGTGTGGCGAGTTCCCGGGGCCGGCAGGTGCCGCGCGGGGTCAAGCGCAAGATGAGCGGCTACCCGCTGCGCCCTCGCACGCCACAGCCGACCACGCGCATCGACTTCAACGCCGCCATCCGAATCACAAAGTGAACAGTATTGGCCCTAACGCAATCAGCTCCATGCACCAGCGCCCTGAGACACAGCAGCAACAACAGGTTGCACTGCGACAACGGCCGGACTGGCCGGTTCGGCGGCGTGAGGGCGCGGGTCGGGATAGGCCATGACGGTGGCAGGTTCGCCCGCGCGGCGGCGGAGTGCAAGCTGATTAAATCGTCTACGTGCGATAATGGTTGTTATCGCACGTAGCTGCCCAGGTCAGGTTGCGGGATGGGTTGGGAAGGCTCTGTTGCATCTGCTGGCCAAGAGCGTGCGGAAGGTATCGGGGGAGCAAGCAGTTCTGCTACGTTGCCCTGCGTTCGCAGCGGTCGTTGAGTAGCTGGACCACCTCAGCCAGGACGGACGCGCCCAGCCCGAAGGCGCGCTCCACGATGCGCGCCTCGCCTTGGATGTCGCGTGTCATGTTGAACGCGTGCGCCTGGCCCTTGCGCAGCGCGCGCGTCACCTCGAAGCCTCTAGAGCATTTTGCAGGTTTAGTTAGGACAACCATAGCCGCAGTGGCGGAAGAACCCTGCCGCGTCCTGTGGGGTGACGCGGGCCAGCGCCGGTCCGAGTGCCTTGTGCAGTGCATCCGCCGTGCGCGCAGCGACGCGGCGCAGCACGGCCTTCACCTTGGCCCAGGCAGGTTCGATGGGGTTGAGGTCCGGCGAGTAAGCAGGCAGGTAGCGGTAGGCGAAGCCCGAAGCGTCGAGCAGCGTCCTGACTTGCGCGGTCTTGTGGGCGGCCAGGTTGTCCATGACCAGCACCGCATCCGGCTTGCTCCGACGCAGTGCGGGCAGCAGCACCTGCTCCAGGTAGGCGCAGAACACGGCGCCGCTGGTTGCGGTTTCCACGCTCATCGCGCCCACAATGCCCTCCGCCCCGAGCGCGCCCAGCACGGTGAGGCGCGTCCAGTGCCCGAACGGCGCCGACGCGCACGCGCGGGTGCCGCGCGGACTGCGGCCACGCAGGCGCGACAGGGTGGTCAACACGCCGCACTCGTCCAAGAACACCAGCCGTTCCGGGCTGACGCCGCCCACCGCGTCCGGGTCGGTCCACCATGCCTGGCGCGCCCGTGCCACGTCCTCGCGTCCCTGCTCGGCTGCGCGCAGGCTCAGCTTCTTTCATGTCCAACCCGCCCGCCGCAGCGCCCGGTGCACCGTGGTCAAATGCACGCGCACGCCGTGCGTCTTGGCCAACCGCGCCGCGATCTCGGCCAGGCTCAGGTGGCTGGGCTGGCCCGCCAAACCCAACATGGCCGCTTCAGCCGCACCCTGGATGCGCGGTGCGGGACCGCCGCGCACCGGCTTGGCCTCGCGCCGCTGCTCGTCACGCGCCGCAGCCGCCCAGCGATACGCCGTGGATCGTGCCACCGCGAACCGCTGCGCAGCGGCTTCCGGCGTTTCGCCCGTCTCAACCGCCTCCAGCACGCGGCTGCGCAGGTCCTTCGAATATGATCCAGCCATGGACACCGCCGCCTCGACATATAGGCAGCGCTGTCCCGACCCGCTCGCAAAATGCTCTAATGGTGGCGTAGGCCGTCCTCACCGACTTGAAGCCCCGCACCGGCCTGATCAGCTGCTTCAGCTTGCCATGGTCCGCCTCGATGACGTTGTTCAGGTACTTGGCTTGCCGGTGGACGGTGTTCTTCGGGCACTTGCCCTCCGTCTTCAGTTCGGCAAATGCTGCGGCATAGGTGGGCGCCTTGTCCGTGTTGATGACCGTCGGCTTGTCCCAGTCCTCCAGCCCGTGCAGCGCCTTGCCGAGGAAGCGCTTGGCCGCCGCCGTGTTGCGGGTTGGAGACAAGTAGAAGTCGATGGTGGCGCCGTGCTTGTCGACGGCCCGGTAGAGGTACGCCCACTGACCCCGGACCCTTACGTATGTCTCGTCCACCCGCCAGCTCGTTGACCCCGGCCGGCGCCACTGCCAGCGCAGCCGCTTTTCGATCTCGGGCGCATACCGCTGCACCCAGCGATAAATGGTGGTGTGGTCAACGCAGACGCCCCGCTCCCCCAGCATCTGCTCCAGGTCGCGGGAGCTCACCCCGTAGCGGCAATACCAACGGACCGCCCACAGCACGATCTCGCCTTCGAAATGGCGCCCCTTAAAGTCCGACACGGCCCCGACCTTCCCCGTCCAGCCCCATCACGCCGGACAGTCGGAGCGTTTGCAACAGAGCCTCCTCCACCGATACGCGGCTCGTTTCATCAACCACAATAAACGTGTCAGACCAGACTGAGCCACCTGGGTGATCTCGCCCCCAGCTCCTGGTGAGCTGGTGCCGTCGCCGGCCGACACGGCGCCACTCAGGCCCTTGCCGTAAAACTCGCATGGATGCTGCTTGTGAGCCTAAAATTCGTTTGTCGTTAATGTTTCGCGTGCATCCTCGACCAAGTTCCCGATGAGGTCGCCCAATGTTCCCGCAAGTGTCCGCCTGCGCGCGAGGCTTACGATGATAGGCTGGGTGCCGAAGGTCTTGGTCGGCTTCCTCGACCAGATCGCCGGCACAGACACTCGCCGGACCATCCTGGCCGACGCCGGGCTTGATCCGGAGGGCACCGAATTTCGGCTCGACAGGGACGTGCCGGACCCGGCATGCCGCAAGGTGATTGAGGCAGCCTGCGCCCGGCTCGGCGTCACCGAGACGCAAGCGTTTACCCTGTTCGCGCCGTATTTCCTGGGCGCTGCGCGCGCAGCGTTCCCCGGTTTTTTCCGCAAGGCCACCGGCACGCGGGCATTCCTGCTGGGCCAGCCGGCGATCCACAACTGCCTCGCGGCCGGCCTGCGCGACCCGCAGCGCCGCGCCGTCGCCGACAAGTTCCGCGTCGAGGCCACGCCGGGCGGCATCCGCGTGTTCTACAATTCCCCGAACCGGCTCGCCGCCCTTTACGTCGCCGTAGCGCATGAGTTGGCCAAGAGCTACGACGAAGCAGTCGAGATCGGCTTCGAGGCAGGCAGCCCAGAGAGCGAGAAATGCACGATATCGGTTGAGCTGGCGCCAGTGGCCGTGGCGACGCCGGACCTGGCGACCGTCGCTGCATGAACATAATCCTGCCTGCCTCGGCGATGGCGACGTCGCCGGTGGGCGCGGCTTCGGACCTGCGCGCCGGCACGGAGGAAATCTGCGACCAGCTTTGCGCCGTCGTGACCGGCGACTTCGGATTCCGCGTGGAAACCACAAGCCAGGACGAAACCGCGCAAAAGCTGGCAATGCTGTCCAACTTCGTGCTCGACGCCGCGCGTCGGGCGGTCGAGGCCACCCGCGTGGCGCGCATCGGGACTTGGTGGCAGGACCTCAACGGCGGCCCGTTGACCATGTCGGACGAGATGCACAACCTGCTCGGCACCGACCCGTCCACGTTCCACCCGACGTTGGCCAGCCTCCTGGCGCTCATCCATCCCGACGACCGCGACGCGGCGGCGGCGGCGTTTGCCCGCGACGGCGCCAGCGCGGAAGTGGTTGAGCACGAATGGCGGGTGCTGCGCGCCGGCGGCGCTCCCGCCTGGTTCTGGGCCGAGACCCGCATCGAAACCGACGTGGCCGGCGTCGTCGTCGCGGTGCGCGGCGTGTGCCAGGACGTGACCGAGCGCCGCGCTACGGCGGAGCGCATCTACAAGCTTGCCCACCACGACACGCTGACCGACTTGGCCAACCGGACGCTGCTGCACGAACGGCTGTCGGGAGCGGTTGCCCGCGCCCGGCGCTCGGGATGCACGCTCGCGGTGCTCTGCATCGACCTCGACGGGTTCAAAGCGGTCAACGACCTACACGGGCACGGCGCCGGCGACCGATTGCTTTGCGAAGTGGCGCGGCGGCTTGGCTGCAGCGTGCGCGAGAACGACGTCGTGGCCAGGCTCGGCGGCGACGAGTTCGTCGTGCGTATTCCGGTGAACTCGATCATCTGATCCGGTCGATGGCGATCACCCATTCCGGTGATCGCGATCACCCTCAGCACGTCGCCAATGGATGGGCGACGGGCAGGATGGAGACAGCGGATCGATGCTGCTAGCGGTTGTAGATGTGTCACTCGCCCGGGCTGCCGGTCAAGGCGCTTGTGGCGCCTCGCCGCTTGCGCAGGCTGACGCCTTTCAGCTCCAGCCGATGGGCGCGATGAACGACCCGGTCCAGGATCGCGTCGCCTAAGGTCATGTCGCTGATGACTTCATGCCAGCGGTTCACGGGAACCTGGCTGGTGATCAGCAGCGAGCCTTTGTCGTAGCGGTCGTCAACGATCTCCAGCAGGTCCCGCCGCTGCTCGGCGTTCAGCGGCTCCGGCCCCCAATCGTCGATGATCAGCAGCCGCGTCCGCTCCAGCGCGGCCAGCAATCGCGGCAGTCGGCCTTCGCCGCGCGCCGTAGTCAGATCGGCAAATAGCCGCGGCGCCCGCTTGTATAGTACCGAGAACCCCTCCCGGCACGCCTTGTGGCCCAGCGCGCAGGCAAGCCAACTTTTGCCCACCCCGGTTGGGCCGCCGATCACCACGTGGGCATGCTCTCGGATCCAGCCGCACCCGGCCAGCTTCAGGAACAACGCCCGGTCCAGTCCGCGCGGCGTGCGGAAGTCCGTGTCTTCGACCACCGCCGCTTGCCGCAGTTTGGCGTCGCGCAGCCGCCGCGCCAGCCGCTTGTCGTCCCGGCTCGTCGCCTCCCGGTCGACCAGCAGCCCGAGCCAGTCCTCATGCGACAGGTCGGCCGCATCGGCCATGCCTTGCAACTCAGTAAATGCGTCCGCCATCGCGGACAGGCCAAGGCCGCGCAGGCGCTCGGCGGTGGGATGGATCAGCATTGTGCTCTCCTCAATGATAATAGCCGGGGCCGCGGATGTTCTCGTGCGTCAATCCAGGCGCCTCGGCCGGGCTCGCGACCTGCTCGCGGCGGTTCTTCAGGATGGCGGCGACCGAGCTGTAGGAGCGCGTGCCCAAGGCCAGTGCCCGTGCGCAGGCGGCGTCTACCCGCTCCGCGCCGTGCTGCGCCACCAAGCCCAGGATGCCGATGCAGGCGCGAAACCCCTGCTCGGGATGCGGCCGCGTGCGCAGGATAGTATCCAGCAGCGCCGCCGCATCGTCGCCGACCACGGCGGCCTCGCGCCGGATCCGCTCCAGCGTCCACTCCCGATAACGCCGGTGCGCGCTCGGCATGTGCTCCATGACCGTGCTCGGCCGGTGCCGAGCCGCGCTGCGCAGATGGCTGGCCACCCGCTTGCCGCGATGGAACAGCTCCACCGTGCCCACGGTGATCCGCGCCTCGATCTCCTGGCGCAGCAGTGCGTGCGGCACCGAGTAGAAGCGTTTGTCGATCGCCACGTGGTAATCCAGGCCGACCCGGCAGCGCCGCCACTCGGCATACTCGTACGCCGTCTCCGGCAGCGGCAGCAGCGCCGGGCAGTCGAGCTGCTCGAACAAAGCGCGCCGCGTCGTGCCCAGCCCGCGCATCGGCCGGTCGTTCAGCTGCTCCACCAGCTCGCCGATCGCGGCATTCAGCGACGCGAGCGAGAAGAACGTCTGATGCCGCAGCCGCGCCAGGATCCAGCGCTGCACCACTTGCACGCCGACTTCCACCTTGGCCTTGTCGCGCGGCTTATATGGGCGCGCCGGCAGCACCGCCGTGCCGTAATGCGCCGCCATCTCCGCGTAGGTCCGGTGCACCCCGGGCTCATGGAAGCAGGCCCGCGTGACGCCCGCTTTGAGGTTGTCGCAGACCAGCTGCCGGGCAACCCCGCCAAAGTAGCCGAACGCCCCGACGTGAGCGCCAATCCAGTCCGGAACCGATTGGCTCCACGTTGCGCACGCGTAGGTAAAACTCGATGCGCCCAGCACGGCGACGAAAATCTCCGCCTGCCTCGCCTCTCCGCTTGCCCCTTCCAGCACCGACATCGTGCTGCCGGCATAGTCCACGAACAACCGCTCGCCCGCCGTATGCACCTGCCGCAGCGTCGGCTTCAGCCGTCCAACCCACCCCCGATACAGGTCGCAGAACCACGAATAGCCAAACCCGTCCGGCGCCGAGCCTTTATGCTCCTCCCACAGCAGCGCCAGCGTCACGTTCGGCCGACGCAGCTCCCGATGCACCCACGCCCAATCCGGAACTGGCCGGACCCCGCCCGAGGTCTCCGGCAATGGCGGGAACAGCCGCGCCTCAAGTGCGTCGTCGTCCAAGCCGTCCGGCAACGGCCAGCCAACGCCGGCACGCCGGGCTCGGCTCAGGTAATCGCTAACTGTCGCCTGGCTCAGGCCAAGGCTCTGTCCCACCGCGCGCTGGGACAGGCCATGGCCCAGTCTCAGCCGTAAAACGTCGCGTATCTTGCGCATCGGCACTCTCTCGTTCGGCAATGTCGTCCCCTGCTGTCCGCAAAGAACAACTCTACCCCTGGTTGAGAACTGCCAGCCGCACCGGATACGCCGCCGCCATCGTCACGATGATCGCCATCACTGGAACCAGTGATCGCGATCAAACGGATTGGGTGATCGGCATCAAACGGAATCAGTGATCGCCATGCACCGGATTAC
Organism: Acetobacteraceae bacterium; assembly: GCA_965260935.1. Taxonomy (GTDB): domain Bacteria; phylum Pseudomonadota; class Alphaproteobacteria; order Acetobacterales; family Acetobacteraceae; genus JBBROS01. The sequence continues at coordinate 1,250,096 of OZ253374.1, read as the reverse complement.
GCAGTTCGTCGTGCTGCAAGACGGTCCGGTTGCGCCCGAGGCCACACAAATACTGGCAGACCGGCTCGTGTCGGTGTTGGCCGAACCCTACGAACTCGGCGTCGGCGCGCAGGGGTGCGTCACCGCCTCCATGGGCGTGGCGCTGTTCCCCGATGACGGCGACAGCCCTGACACGCTGCTGCACAACGCCGACACCGCCCTGTATCAGGCCAAATGGGCCGGCAAGAACGGCTTGGCGTTCTTCCGGCCCGAGATGGACTGCGAGCTGCGGCAGCGCCGGGAGCTGGAACACGACTTGCGGCACGCCGCGGTGCGTGGCGAGTTCACGCTCGTCTGGCAACCGCTCGCCGCGGCAGCCGGCGACGGGCGTATCAACGGCTTCGAGGTGCTGCTGCGCTGGCGTCACCCGGAGCGCGGGCTGGTGCCGCCCGACCTGTTCATCCCGGTGGCCGAGGCGTGCGGCGCCATCACGGCTATCGGTGCCTGGGTGCTGCGCGAGGCCTGCCGTGAGGCCGCGCGCTGGGCGGCGCCGCTGGTGGTTGCCGTGAACGTGTCGCCGCTGCAGGCGCAGCAGGGCGAGGCTTTCGCCGAGATGGTGGAGCAGGCGCTTGAAGCTTCCTGCCTTGACGCCTCGCGCCTTGTCCTGGAGGTGACTGAAGGCGTGCTGATCCGCGAAGCCGGCCGGGTGTTGGCTGCGCTGAACCGGCTCAAGGCGTTGGGTGTCCGGGTCGCCCTGGACGACTTCGGCACCGGCTATTCCTCGCTCGCGACCTTGCGCGCGTTCCCGTTCGACAAGATCAAAATCGACAAGAGCTTCATCGCCAACATTGCCACCGGCGGCCAGGATGCGGCCATTGTGCGCGCGGTAGTCGGGCTGGCGCACGGCCTCGGGCTGCCCGTCGTGGCCGAAGGAGTGGAAACCGAGGCGCAGCTCGGCGTCTTGCGCATCGAACGGTGCGAGGAGGTGCAGGGCTGGCTGACCGGGCGCCCGGCCGCCATCGAGAGCTTCGCCCACCTCACCAGCGCTGCCGTCTGAGTTGGACCTACGCCAACATGGGGTAAGTTCGCATGGATGCTGCCGTGGGCCAGCGTGCCGCCAGACGACGATTCATTCTCAGGTTTGCTGCAAATTTGAGAATGGATAGAGCGGTTTTCATATAGATCCGGCGTGCATGTATCCTGAGTGCCTGAATTAACCGCGTGCGTCATGGCGGCATTGTCAGCTTGGCAGCTCCTGCCGGTCCATGGCAGCTTTTCGGCCATGGCGCATGCTTCCAACCCATACCGCGGCTTCCCCTATCCGGCCGAGGTGATCCAACACGCTGTATGGCTGTATCACTGCTTCAGCCTGAGCCTGCGCAATGTCGAAACGATCCTCGCCGTCCGCGGCATCATGGTCAGTTACGAGACCATCCGCGCGTGGGGCCTGCGCTTCGGCTGCCTGTTCGCGAACGAGTTGAAGCGGCGCCGGCCCCGTCCGTGCACCAAGACCACATGGATGAGGTGTTCCTCCGCATCCGCGGCAAGACGCACTATCTTTGGCGTGCGGTCGATCAGGACGGCCACGTGCTGGACATCCTGGTGCAGAGCCGGCGCAACACGAAGGCGGCCAAGCGGTTTTTCCAAAAGCTGCTGCGCGGCTTACAGTACGTGCCTCGGGTAATCGTGACCGACAAGCTCAAGAGCTACGGCACCGCCAAGCGCCAGATCCTGCCCCATGTCGAGCACCGGCAGAGCAAATACCTGAATAACCGGGCCGAAGTGTCGCACCAGCCGACGCGACGACGAGAACAGCAGATGCAGCGGTTCAAGTCAGCGCGCCACCCCTCCAGCAGCTTTCCACCTGCTTTGCAGGCGGAACCTTTGCTGCTTCCGCCCAGCGCTTCCTGTCCGCCCACGCCTGTATCCACAACCACTTCCAGCTCCGCCGCCATCGCCTCACCGCCGTTGAGCACCGTGCCGCCCGCGGCGCCGCCTTCCGCACCTGGCGCGAGGTCGCCGCGGTTGCTGATCTCGCATAAGCACTGAAATTGGCCTGAGGTCATCGACATCCTCCGCCCGCCAACCTGACAACGCCCCAGCCAGCACCTCGACCAGGTTGCGGCCAGCCTTCGCTTCCGCATCGTCTACTCCGCCCTCGGCCGGCCGCAGGACCGGGGCAAAATCGAGCACCTGTTCGGCACCTTCAACACCGAGCTACTGCCCGAGCTGCCGGGGCATCTCGCCGGCAGCAAGCCGGCTACCCCGCCGCGCTTGTCGCTGGCAGATTTGGATCGGGTCATTGGCACCTTCATCGTGGAAACCTACCACGCCCGGCTCCACAGCGAGACCGGCGAGACGCCGCTCGACGCCTGGTGGGGCGGCGGGTTTCTGCCGCGCAGCCCGGAGAGCCTACAGGACCTTGATTTGCTGCTGGTCATGCTCGCCAAGCCGCGGTGCGTGCGGCGCGACGGCATTCATTTCCAGGGCTTGCGCTACATCGAACCGGTGCTGGCCGCCTATGTTGGCGAGACCGTCACCATCCGCTACGACCCGCGCGACCTGTCCGAGGTGAGGGTGTTCCACGGCCACCAGTTCCTGTGCCGGGCGGTGAGCAAAGACTACGCGGGCGAGGCGCTCACGCTCAAGGACATCGAGGCCGCACGGCGCGCGCACTGCCGGGCGCTGCGCGCAGCCATCAACGAGCGCGTCGCACGGGTGGCGGACTTCTTGCCGGCCCAGGCGCCGCCATCACCCAGGCCCGTCCCGGCCGCAAAGCAGCCACCGCCAACGGCCGGCCGGCCCAAACTGCGCATCTACCGAGAAGATGACCCATGACGGCCGCAGCAGCCGGAGAACGAACTGGCGCATTCATCGCCACCAAGGAACACCGGCGATTTGCCGAGTTCGCCGACGCCGTACGCAAGCACCGCTACATCGGCCTGTGCTTCGGCGCGGCCGACGTCGGCAAGACCTGCTCGGCCCGCCGATACGCTCAGTGGGACATAGCTGAGCCCTTGCTCTCTACCTGGGGGCCGCGCGATCCTGCAGAGACCAAGGTTTATGCAGCCCTCGCCCAAAACCGGGCCATCTTTTACACGCCAACCGTGTGCTGCCCCTTCCGAGAACTGCACGGCGACATAGCGAAGCTCGTCACCCGGGTAGGCGTTTGCATCAACAGCCATGTTCATCGAGACAAGCTTGTCCAACCTAGTCATTCATCCGACTTGGCTGAAGTGCTGATCGTCGATGAGGCCGAGCGGCTGACCAACACCGCCCTCGACCATCTACGCGACCTGTTCGACCGAACCGGCTGGCGTGATCCTGGTCGGGATGCCGGGCATCGAAAAGCGCCTGTCGCGCTATCCGCAACTCTACAGCCGCGTTGGCTTTGCCCATTACTACCGGCCGTTGCAGGGCGACGAACTGGCATTTGTGCTGACCCGACACTGGCGCCGGCTCGGCCTTGCTCTCGACGATGCCGATTTCACCGACGCTTAGGCCGTCGCGTCCATCGCCCGCATTACGGGCGGCAACTTCCGGCTGCTGCATCGTCTGTTCGTCCAGATCAGGCGCATCCTGAAGCTCAACGGCTTGTCTGTGATCACCGACGACGTGGTGGAGGCTGCATAATTCTGAGAAAACCTCGCCAGTTATCGTTGAAGGCTACACCGTTTTTCGTCCGTTTTCCCGTCCGGCAATCATCTTGTCCGCTTTTCCGTGCAGTGGACTGAACCCCTTGGGCGAGACAACAATTCATGGACAGCTCGGTTGCGTCTCAGCCCCGGTCTGCTGCGCAGCAGCCCGGGGCTGATTGGATTCGAACTCCATTGGCGACAGGTAGGCAAGAGCTGAGTGGAGCCGTTGGCAATTGTAGGCGGCCTCGATGAACGCCCCGATGGCCGCCCTGGCATGGGCGAGATCGCGGTAGGCGCTGGCATCGACTTCCTCTTGCTTGAGCGTTTTCATGAAGCTCTCGGCCATGGCGTTATCGTAGGGACAGCCGGCCCGGCTCATGCTGGGCTGGATGCCGGCGGCCTCCAAGCGGCCGATGTAGTCACCGCAAGCGTACTGCTCGGTCTCAACCGGTCGTCGCAACGCCTGTGTGCGCCGCCCGCAGCGCCTCGTCAAACGCCTCGGCCGGCGTTCTCCAGCCCAGGGTCTTGCGCGGCCTGCCGTTGAGGGTCGCGCTCACCGCGGCAAGGTCGTCCACGCTGTGCGCGCTCAGGTCGGTGCCCTTCGGGAAGTATTGCCGCAGCAGCCCGTTGGTGTTCTCGTTCGTGCCCCGCTGCCAAGGGCTGTGCGGGTCGCAGAAGTAGACCGCAACACCCGTGTCGATCCGCAGCCGGGCGTGTTGGCTCATCTCCGCCCCCTGGTCCCACGTCAGTGATCGCCGGAGCTGTTCGGGCAAGCTGATGATTGCGCGTGCGATGGCGTCGCGCACCGCTTCGGCGCCATGGCCGGCGAGCGCAGGCCCGTTCTTGATCGAAGGCCCGGCGCCGTGACCCTCCATGCGCGGCAGGTGCAGCAGCATGGTGAACCGCGTCGTGCGCTCCACCAGCGTGCCAACTGCGGAACTGCCCAGGCCCAGGATGAGGTCCCCTTCCCAGTGGCCCGGCACCGCACGGTCGGCTGCTTCCGCCGGCCGTTCGCTGATCATCACCTCAGGCGCAACAAACGATTTGCCTCGGCCCCGCGTGCGCGCCCGCGGCACCCGCAGCGCCCGACCCGTGCGCAGGCAGGCCGTCAGCTCGCGCCGCAGCGCGCCCCGGCCCTGGATGTAGAGCGCCTGGTAGATCGCCTCGTGGCTGATGCGCATCGTCTGGTCCCCGGGAAAGTCGAGCCGCAGGCGTTGGGCAATCTGCTGCGGGCTCCACGCCCGCGCCCAGCGCCGGGCCTGCCGAGGCCCATGTCGACGGCCTTTCCAGGGCACGGCCGGTCCAGGCACTGCGTCCCCGCCCGGGGCAGCGACCGCGCCGGACAGGCGGTCCTGCACATAGTCCCGCAGCGCTGTGTTGGCGGCCAGCTTCGCCTGCTTCGGCCGGCGTGCCGACCGCTCCGCGTGCCATTGCGCCGTGGTGGCCCGGTAGTCCAGCTCGCCACCCCGCGTGGCCGCGTTGCGACGCAGCTCACGCGAGATCGCAGACGCCGCCCGCCCCAGCCGGCGTGCAACCTCCCGCACGCCCAAGCCCTGCGCCCGCAACAGCGCGATCTCCTCCCGCTCGGTAAACGAAAGATACCGTCCCGAAAGCGGCTTGGCCGAGCGCGACAGGTGCGACGGCGCCATCCCGCCTGCCATTCGGAACCAGCGGAACCCAACCGGCTGCGATACTCCGACCTCCATCGCCGCGTCCTCGCTCGACAATCCTGCCGCAACAAACGCCCAGAACCGCCGCCGGTGCTCCTGCCGCGCCACGGGAGGGCGCCCCGGCGACCTCAGCTTGTTCCGTAAAGCCCGATCCGACCGCCGCCGACCCGCCATCCCAACCTCCTCCGTCCAGGTGTTGCGACGACCACTTGAATCCACCCTGAATTCCACGGTCGGAATGATGCACCAAGCCGCCGGCAATCACCTCCCGACTGGCCAGTGCCATCTCGAGCGCATCCAAAGCCAGGCTCGCCCGCAGGTGATCGGCTATCCCCTCCGCTGCCATTCCACCCGGCTGCGCCGGCCGGAACCTAGTATGGGGTTCCAGTTGTCAAGCACTCATTGTGTGATCTCCTGTCGCGGTGTGATCCGTGGTTCGAGCCCGTCATCCATCATGCGGCAGCACTGTCCGCATCACCTCGTATCCGGTCGGACCTTAGGCGGTCCGGACCACGATCCCTCATGCTTGAGGGCCAGGGCTTGGAGGGATGGGACCCTTCTTGGGAGCGCGGCGTATCTCAGCCCCGGTTCCGGCCGGTCACCATCCACCCCGGATCAGCGGCTCAGCCAGTGACCGGGCCGCGGATTGGGTTGCGTGCAAGGCGTTGTATCAGCCTGCCTGCACCGCCTTCAGCACGGCGCCGGTCGGCACCAGGCCGTGGGTGACGAACCGCCACAGCGCCACCAGCAGCTTGCGCGCGAGTGCGGTGATGGCGATGCGCTTGATCCGGCCCCGCCCGTCGCGGACGCGCTCGCGATACCAAGTACTTAGAGCACTACCGGGCTGGTTGCGCAGCCAAAGCCAAGCCAGCTGCCCCATCGCCCGGCGCACGCGCGCGTTGCCGGCCTTGGAGATGCCCTGCTCGCGCTCGACGCCGCCGCTCTGCCACGGGCTGGGGGCCAGCCCGGCATAGGACGCCACCTCCCGCCGGTTGCGGAAATCGCGGAAGAACGCCTCGCCCGCCAACACCGAGGCGGTCTCGGGTCCGACGCCCTTGAGCCGCAGCAGGCGCGCACCGGGTCCATCGCCGCAGGGCAATGCCGCCGACGCATCCTTGCGTCCGGCCGCCCCCTTTCTCTTTTCTGTTCCGGCGGCAACGCACGCCGGGGTTACAGTGCGTTCGGCCGCGAACGCGGCGTCACGCACGGCCTCCACGGCGGCGAGTTGCTGCATGGCCAGCTCCAGCCGGTTCAGCTGCCGTCCGACCTCGGCCAACAGCCGCGGCGGCAGCGCGGCGCCTTCGGGCGTGCGCAGTTCCGCCAGCCGGATCCTCCGATCTCGCCGGGTCGGCTCGAACCCAAACACGCCCTGTGTGGCCAGCAGTCCTTTGATCCGGTTGGCGTGCCGGATGCGCTCAGCCAGCAGCGCTTCCCGCTCGCGGGTCAGCCGGCGCGCGTCCTCCGCCTCGCGCGAAGGTGGTCGCACCATGGCGCACACCTGCCGCTCGCCGCGCGACCACGCCATCAGCGTGCGCAACATCGCCTCGGCGTCGATCCGGTCCGTTTTGGCGCGGCGGCTGCGCCGGTTCACCGCAATCGAGGACGGGTCCACCACCAGGCTGCGCACCCCCTGGGCCTCCAACAGGCGATGCACCCAGAACCCGTCGCGGCCGGCCTCCTGCATGACAACCACCGCCACCGGGCGGCCGCAGCGCCGCTCGGCACGCTCCTGCAAGCGCCGCAGCAACGCAAGCAAGCCAGGACCGTCGCAAGCAGCCAGGCCATGCTTGCTGGCCTTGTCCTCGCCAGGAGCGCTGGCCACCAGAACCCAGCTCGAGAGGCTCAGTTCAAGAGCAGCAAACAGCGTGGCGTCCATGTCGATCGGCGTGGCAGGATCAGAATGGGCGGCGGCGCGGGCAGGATGTTCGGTGCAAGACATCGGGCGTCTCCAGGATGAAGTGGCAACAACCTCAGCCTACGACCCGGCCGCCGCCCACCCGCATAGGATCTTGGGCAGCTCCGCCCAGCCGACGACCTTGCGGCTGAAGGTGCCCAAAACGACGGCCAAGTAGATGAACGCCTCGGCAAGACGCACATAGGTAATGTCGGCCCCCTCCGCTGACCTTCCATCGGCTGTGCCGACGGAACCTTTCGGCCAGCTACGCCCATAACTGGTTCGTGGCCATGGGCTGGAAGTGACGCGCCAGGTTCGGCCATACCCGCCAGCTGTGACGCGCGTCCGTCGGCGGTTTGAACAGCGGCATCGCCAAACAAAGCAGGTTGTCCTCGCGCATGATCCGGACCACACGCTTGTGGTTGACGCACCAGCCCTCGCGCCGCAGCAACGCGCCGATCCGGCGGTAGCCGTAGTGGCGGTGAGCCAGCGCCAGGCGCTGGATGACATCGCGCAACGCCGTCTCCTCGCGCAACGGTTCGCGGCCGGCCCAAGCTCGGTAACAAGCCGCCCGGCTGACGCCGGCCAACCCGCACATCCTCTCCACCGAAAGCCCTGCTCCCGGCGTTTCGCCTTGCGAGCGCGTCACCGCCTGGATGTAGGCGAAGACGCTGTCACGCCAGGCGCGTCGCTCGGCAGGCGTGAACCCTCCATGTGCTGCAAGGCGCCGGTAAAAAAATCCAGCTCCAGCTGTTGCTGGCCAACCTTTCGCTCCAACTCGGCAATCTGGGCTCGCGCCTGGGCCAAGCTATCCGCCTTGGCTCGCGCCGCACGCACGCCCACCGCCGCAAGGACCTCCGGTGTGCGCGGGCGCCCGCGCTTGCTCGTCAGCGCCTCCGCGCCGTTCGCGCGGAACCGGTCACGCCAGTGACAGATGATCGTTCGCTGGAGGTTCAGCTCGATTGCCAAGGCGCTTGCGCGCTCGCCAGCTTCCAGCCGTTCGACGGCCTTCAGCATCAACTCCCGGCTATGACGCCCAGACTCGCTCAGGAACATCGGCACATTCTCCTCGTTGGGAAATGTCCGAATTTACCTGTCTCACTTTAGGGGTCCACTCCAGTTGGCGGACACATTCGGGGTGGCCGGTCATTGATCGTTAAACGGACAGCGATCCGGGCCGTGCTTGCTGCTCTGAGACAGGGCGCTACTTCACTTCTCACAGCAAGTACCTTGCATACAAAAAGCTTATATACTAGCAAACCGCCGTGGCGCGATGTTCGCGCCGGGACTGAAACCGCATGAACCGCGTCGAGGACTGCATCTCGTTCCTGATCGGCAAGGCCGGCCAGCAGATCGCCCGGCGTGCGCGGGAGAAGCTGGCTGCCCACGGCGTGACGCCGACGCAATACGCCGTCCTCAAGGTGCTTTGGGAGCGGGATGGCCAGAGCGGGGCCGAGCTGGGCGGACGGCTGCTGATCGACAGCGCCACGGTCACGGGTGTTGCGGACCGGTTGCAGGCGGCCGGTCTGCTCGAACGCCGGCCGCACGGCGAGGACCGGCGCGTCCACAGCCTGTGCCTCACCGGGCCGGGCCGGGCGCTGCAGGCGCCGTTGGACGCCGCCATGGACGGTCTCAACGAGGAGGTCGCGCGCGAGATGGGCGGGGAAGCGTCGGCGCTTTGGGCGTCGCTGCGCCGGCTGGGCGAGGCCAAGGTCTAGCAACAAAGGAAATGGCATGTTCGACACCAAGATCGCGATCGTCGTGCGCGAGGACCTGGCGATCTGGCAGAAGCTGAACGTGACCGCGTTCCTGACCAGCGGCATCGTCGGCGCGAGCGAGGGCTTGCTGGGCGAGCGCTACGAGGATGCCGCCGGCAACATCTACAACCCGCTCGTGGTGCAGCCCATGATCGTGCTGAGCGCGGATGCGGACGCGATCCGCACCATCTACCGCCGCGCCATGGACCGGGGCGCCCGGCTGTCGCTCTACATCGAGGACATGTTCACGACCGGCCATGACGCGGCGAACCGGGCGGCGGTGAAGCAGTATCCGCCCGAGGCCATGAACGTGGTCGGCCTGGCGCTGCGCGAGGACAAGAAGGTGGTGGACAAGATCACCAAGGGCGCGCGGATGCACGCCTGAGCGGGCCGGGGCGGTATCGATGCGCGTCCACCTCGTCCATGCCCACCCGGAGCCGCGCTCCTTCGTGGCCGCCATGCGCGACACGGTGCGCGAAGCGCTCGAAACGCGCGGCGACACGGTCACGGTGTCCGACCTTTATGCGATGGAATTCAACCCCGTGCTGTCGGCTGCGGACTTTGGGGAACGAGAACAGCTAGGCCACCTTGCCTACGCGCTGGAGCAGCGGCACGCCTTTGCTGCCGGCACGCTCGCGCCCGACATCCAGGCGGAGGTGGAGCATGTGCTCGCCGCCGACCTGCTCGCCTTCACCTTCCCGGTGTTCTGGTTCGGGCCGCCCGCCATCCTCAAGGGTTGGATCGAGCGCGTGTTTCTGTCAGGCCCGTTCTACGGCGGCCGACGCGTGTACGGACGCGGCGGGCTTGCGGGCAAGCGGGCGTTTGCGGCGGTCAGCCTTGGCGGGCGCGCCCACATGTTCGGCCCCGGCGCGATCCACGGCGAGCTGGAAACGGGCATGATGCGGCACTTCTTCCAGGGCACGCTCGGCTACGTCGGCCTTGCCGTGCATCGGCCCTTCATCGCCTACCACGTGCCTTACGTGGACGATGCTACACGGCGGGGCACGCTGGACGAGCTGCGCGCCTGCGTGAGCGATCTGAACGGCCGGCTGCTCCTGCCGATGCCGGACCTTCATGCCTATGACGACACGTTCGCGCCGAAGAACGCGCGGCCATGATGCAGGCCGAAGCGGTGGGCGGGGGCGTGTGGCACGTCGAGCTGCAACGGCCGGAAAAGCGCAACGCGCTCGGCGTCCAAGCCTACACCCTGCTCGCCGACGTGCTGCGCCAGATTGGCGCCATGCCGGACGCGCGCGTGGTCGTGCTCTCGGGTCAAGGCGAGGTGTTCTGCGCCGGCAACGATTTGGCCGAGTTCGCGACCCATTGGCCGCAGCCGCCGGGCGGCCCGGTGGTGCGCTTCCTCGAAGCCCTGCACGGGCTTGCCGTGCCCGTGGTGGCTGCCGTGCAAGGGGCCGCGGTGGGCATCGGCGCCACGATGCTGCTGCACTGCGACCTGGTCGTGGCCGGCCCAGGCGCCTTCCTGCAGTTCCCTTTCGTGGACCGGGGCATCACGGCCGAGGGCGCCAGTTCCTTGCTGCTTCCGCTCCGGCTTGGCTATGCCCGGGCCATGGACCTGCTGCTGACCGGCCGGCGTGTCCACGCCGACGAGGCGCTCAGGCTGGGATTGGTCACGCAGGTCAGCCGCGACCAGCCGCCGTTGGCCATAGCGCTCGACCTCGCGCGCGCCATTGCGGCCAAGCCGCACCAAGCCGTTGCGACTACAAAGCGGCTGGCCCGCCAGGGACTGTCCGAGGCCGCCCTTTCCCACTTCGAGCATGAGATCAAGGCCATCAACGGGCTGCTGGCGCCTGGGATGACGCGGTGACGGTCGAATGGGCTGGTCAGGCCGCCCCCATGGCCATCGCCTGACCGGCGTCCCGACGTGTCCGCCACATAGGCCCAGTCACCTCATGGGCCCAAAAACGGCCAACCTCATCTTGTTGCGCAAACCTTCGTTTAAACGACCGAATTTGCACTTAATTAGGCATTGTCAGCTTGGCAGCTCCAGCACGGTCAGGCGCGGCCAGCGTTCGGCCCAACTCTTGGACCGCACACGGCGGCGGTAAGCATCCATGCGCCGAGCGTCGCGTGCCGTCACGGGCGACGGGCGCAGCACCAAGCCCAGCAGGTCTTCCGTCCCATGCGGCGTCAATAACTCGACCTGCCCGGCCCGGAGCCGCGCGGCTATCGCGGTTGCCGTTTCGGGCCAGCAGCGTACGGCGTCGGCCATATCGCGGTAGAGCGAGTCGCCGTTGCGCCGGTGCATGCGGGCCTGGTTGCGCGCCGACCAGGGCACGCCGGGGTGGAGCGCGGCAAGGGCAGCCTCGACCCGCGGATTCATCACGCCGCCTGCGCCAACAAGGAGATACCCACAGCGGTCGCTGCTTGACGCAGCGCCGTATCAAGCGTCGCTAGCGGCAGCCCCTCCCGTCCCGCCAGCTCCAAATAGGCAGCATCGTAGACGGTCAGCCGGTGCTGGCGGGCCAGGCTTAGTGTCCTGGCTTCATCCGGGGCGCGATCAAGCGTGATGGCCAGCCGCCCCAGGTCACTCAGGAAAACGGCCGTCTCCGCTTCGCTGATCCGGCCCCGTCGCTCATTGACGACGAGCGTGTTCCTGACCTCGAACCACCACAGGCTGGGCACCCGCGCCGCAGCAGAGCGCAACCTGGCCAGCGCTTCAGCAGCATCTGGGTGACCCTCATCCTTAAAGGCCCAGCTTGCGGTAACGGACGCGTCCAGGACAAAGGACATCAGTATTGATGGCCCTCGTGCCGCGACGCCAGCAGCTCCTCAAGGCTGATGCTACCGGCCTGTGCCCGGCGCTGCTGGATACGATCAATCGCCCCATCAATCTCCGCCTGGCGGCGATCCGCCTCCGGCACCAGCCGGGCAATCGGTTTCCCATGCCGCGTGATCAGGATCGTCTCTCCGCGCTCCACGTCGTCAAGAAGCTGGGGCAAATGCGTCTTGGCTTCGGACGCCTGGATCTGTCGCATATCTTTCATAAGAACGACCAGTTGTTTAGACTAGTCTAAATCAATCCATGCCCATAATCAAGTTATGTCCTGTCTAACCTGAGAACCATAGTTTTTCCTCGTCTGGGTTGAGGTGGTCCTTGACCCAGAGGCGGTCAGCGATGGTGCCGGGTTGTTGGTTGATCCTTGCCGCGAAGGCGGCAACGCGCCGGATGAGGTCGTCGGCAGTGGCGTGGCAGTGGTTGCAGGTGACATCCTCCCGCAGCCAGCGCCACAGCGCTTCCACCGGCATCAGGTCGGGGCTGTAGCCTGGCAGCGGCAGGAGCGTGATGCCGAGCCTTGCGGCTTCGGCCCACACCGCCTTGGCCCGGTGGTAGGGGGCGCGCCGTCCCAGATCAGAGTGAGCGCACCCTCGGGGAACTCGAGCCGCAGCCGGTGCAGCACATCGATGGTGTGCTCCCCGTTGGCCCGCGGGTAGGGCCAGACCCGCACCTGACCCTCGTTGAACAAGGAGAGGCCATAAAAGGAGACCCGGGCCGACAGCCCCGGCGAGGAGGTGGAGGCGACATGCAAACGCTTGCCGCGCTCGCCCCAGCCATGGCCGAGGTCGGCGTCTTGGTGGATGTGAGCCTCGTCGAGGCAGACCAAGCGGCCCTGATCCCGCTGGGCTGCGGCCAGCAAGAGCAGCACTCGTTTAATGAACGCTTCGCGCCGTTCGCGATTGGCGCGGCCAAGCAGCTTGCCGGCATTATCAAGTTGGCGGCTCTGCCGAGCCATGGCAGCCTTTCGGTCATGGCGCATGCTTCCAACCCATACCGCGGCTTCCCCTATCCGGCCGAGGTGATCCAACACGCTGTATGGCTGTATCACTGCTTCAGCCTGAGCCTGCGCAATGTCGAAACGATCCTCGCCGTCCGCGGCATCATGGTCAGTTACGAGACCATCCGCGCGTGGGGCCTGCGCTTCGGCTGCCTGTTCGCGAACGAGTTGAAGCGGCGCCGGCCCCGTCCGGGCGACAAGTGGTTCCTGGACGAGATATTGATACTGTCGGCAAATTCAGGCGGCCTGGGCCAGGGCTGTGAAAGGCGTCACGCGTGTCTTGGCCCGTGGCCGTCCATCCAGCTAATGCACTACCCTTGAGACGTTCATCGCCACCGCCGTGCAGGCTTGCTGCAGGCCAGTCTTCGCCAAGCCGATGTAGCGGCTCCGGCGCATGCCGAATGCGCGCACGCCCTGCGAGAGCGTGCCCTCCACCCCGGCCCGCCGGTGGTAGCGTTCCACCCATGCCGGGTCTGTCATTCGCGCCCGTGCCGCATTCGGCGCTTTGTATTCCTCGCGCAGGTGGACGTGCACGGTGCGGCGCCCGCTTGACGCCGGCGTGCACACGGTTCTGGCAGAACACGCCCGGCAATCCCCACGGCTGAACAGGGCCTGGACGCGCGGGCTGCCGTCCGCGACGCGGATCGTGCGCCAGGACGCCGACGTCTTGCCCTGCGGGCAAGTCACCCGCTCCCGGTCCCAATCAACAGTGAAGTGCTGCAGGCCGTAGCCTTGCCCCACACGGCTCGACACGCCCCGGACGGGTCCCTCGAGCGAAAGGCCGTAGTCCCGCCGACTCTTCGCCAGCAGTTCAGCATCGACATAGCCTGAGTCGACGAAGTGCTCCGCAGGCAGCAGCCCCTTTGCCGCCAGCTGCTCGTGGATCTCGGCTGTGCCCGTCATGTGCGGCTGCATGGAAGGGCAGGTCTTCACGTGCGTGATCAGGTGCGCTGCGTCGTCATCGCAGGTTTCGGTGACGTGGACCTTGTACCCGTCCAGCCGAGCTGCCGTTTCATGCTGAAATGCGCCTGGAGGTCGTAAGGCGACTGCATCCGCTCAGCCACTGGCGGCAGCTCCGCGGCGTTGCGCCACCGAAGCGGCCCATCGTCTCGCGCATAATGCACCCGCCACACGTCACGCAGCGTTTGCAGCATGGTCACCTCGCGGGCCGCCGCCGGCACGCCAGGCTCATCCCCTGTCAGCTTCGCTGACATCCCGCCGGGGGACCGCTTCGCGATGGCATCAAGCAGAAAGAACCCGTCCGCCCCGATCTCCAGGGCAAGGGCCTCGCGCTTTTCCTGCCCTTTTGGCAAGCGGCATTCCTCGATGCGTCGTCCATAGCGCTCGAACCAAGTTGGCGGCACGATGCCGCGCAGCCAATCCGGCACAACTGTTGTCAGATCGTCCAAGGTAGCGCGGTACTATGTATCACCCGCCACCACGGCGGCGTCGCACTGGCTCCGCCCGCGGCCTACGGTTCGCGCGTCAGTCCGGCCCGGTTGGGCGGGGGGTGAGGCGTGATCGGAGTAAAACCTCTAATTCTGCAAAGCCTTAGGCGGCGTTGCCGAAACGGGTGCATCTGGGTTAGGTATGATTCGGTAATCGTAGTTGCATTCTTCGTCTGTGCAATTATGGTGTTGGCATGGGATGGCGTCTGGGCCTTCTATGGGTTCGGGAACTCCCAGTCTACCAATGGTGTTGCTAATGCCTTGGTCATTGGCAACAAGCTGATAGCAGAACTTTGTGATGTGTCTGCTAGTTCCGGGAAAGACATCATTATACTCTGCAACTCCCCAAAAAAGCATTTGCCGCTGTGGGTCGATTACGTATGGTCCAGCTTCCGTCAAATCCGAGTTGGAGACATACATGGGTCCGAAGGTCAGTTTTTCCTGAGGTCCAAGCCTTTGCCCAAATTGCGGTCCCATAGGGATATCGAAAAGACTGGCCTCGGGATCGTCTGTGATCGCACACTCAAAGGACAGATGGGTTCCGAATGCGCGCAGGAACCTAGTCGGAGTAACGCCTACGTCCTGAAGAACCAAGTAAGCCAACCAATAGTTAGTCTTACCAGAACTGTCTTTTATAGGATCGAACCGTATGCCGACCGGCTCAACGTAAGCGCGTTGCACAGCGATAAGAGCAAGGTTTGCAGTGTCGGCTTGCCGCCTGGTTTCAACCCATGTTTTGTAGGTGAAAACAGCAGCAATGGTAGCAGCAGATCCAGCCCATATCGTAAGATTCTTCGCAGTTCTCCATGCGAACTGCTCGGCGGTGCGATGCTCTTCTTCTGTGGGATATTTATAATATCGGTAACGGCGGCCAGGTGGTTCTTTTGGGGAACGTTGCCCTTGAGTATTATCAGTATGTGGTACGGCTTGTCTCTTATTTGGCTCTTATTGGGTTGCGGGGTGGTGAGGTTGGAACCATGGCGCGGGGCTGAGAGCGGCTGGTGCGACGGCAGAATTGAGAGTAGCTGACCGGCTTGCCCGAGGAGCTTGCATCATGTCTGTATCCGACTTGGTCAACCTGTCCGGCCTGATGCACGACGCCAAGTGCTTCGCCTTTGTGCGCCAGCGCCGCTGGCCGGACGGCGTGCGTTGCCCTGCGTGTGACAGCGACGCCGTTATCCGGGACGGATGCGACGACACGCAGCCTTGTCGGCAGCGGTATCGGTGCAAGGCCTGTGCGTCCCGTTTCGACGACCTCACCGGCACGGTGCTGGCCGGGCACCACCAGCCGCTGCGCGTGTGGGTGCTGTGCCTCTACTTCATGGGCCTGAACCTATCGAACCGGCAGATCGCCCTGGAGCTGGGCTTGGATGCTTCGGACACGCAGGCGATGACCGAGCAGCTGCGCCGCGGGCTGGTTGCCAAGGCGCCGGCGGTGGAGCTGCAGGGCGAGGTGGAGATCGACGAGGTTTACGTGGTGGCCGGGCACAAGGGCCAGCCGGCGGCCGTGGCCAAAAGGGGCGGCTCGGGCGGTGCCGCAGGCTGGCGGGCGCGCCGGGACGCGGCACGCTGGAAAAGGACAAGCCGCCGATCCTCGGCCTGATCCAACGTGGCGGCCAAGTGGTCTTGCGCATGCTGGCCAACGTGCAGCAGAAGACGATCAAGCCGGTCATCACCGCCGCCGTCACGCCAGGCACCCTCGTTCACACGGACGAATACAGCATCTACGCACGCCTGCCCGCTTGGGGCTACGGGCACAAGACGGTCTGCCATGCCCGAGGTGAATATGCCCGCGACGAGGACGGCGACGGCTTCTGCGAGGTCCACGTCAACACGATAGAGGGCTTTTGGTCGCTGTTGCGCTCATGGTTGCGCCCGCACCGGGGCATCTCGCAAGACAAGCTGCCCCTTTATCTCGGCTTCTTCCAGTTCGTGCATAACGCTCGCCGACGCGGCAAAGCCCTGCTCGGCACCCTCATCGCCGGCCTGGTTGCGTGACGGACCCGGCACCACCCCGCAACCCAATAAGAGCCTTCCGCCAAAGCCCGCTCGCTCTCCCTGGCGTCGGTGTTCCGCATGGAGAACAAGGCAGCCGAGACGCTGTTTGCCGGCTTGCGCTGGCCTGAGACGGACGGCAAGGCGGTCTGCCCGCATTGCGGCTGCCCGACCTGCTACGAGGCCCGCCGGCCCTCGGGCGCGCTGCGCTTCCGCTGCAAGGCGTGCCGCAAGGACTTCAGCCTCACCAGCGGCACGCTGTTCGCCTTCCACAAGCTGCCCTTGCAGACCTACCTTGCCGCCATCGTGATCTTCTGCAACGAGGTCAAGGGCAAGAGCGCCCTGGCGCTCTCGCGTGACCTCGACGTGCAATACAAGACGGCCTGGGTGCTGGCGCATAAGCTGCGGGAAGCCATGGCGACCGAAGTGAAGGGCTATAAGCTCGGCGGCGAGGGTAAGGCGGTGGAAGTAGACGGGGCCTACTTCGGCGGCTACGTCAAGCCCGCCAACCACAAGGAGAACCGCCGGGACCGCCGCCTGGCGAAGAACCAGAACGGCAAGCGGCAGTGCGTCGTTGTGATCCGCGAGCGGGACGGCTTCGTGATGCCGTCAGCCTTCCCCACGGAAGGTTCGGCCTTGGCCTACATCCGCAACCACGTTGCCGCCGGGACCGAGGTCCACGCCGACGAGGCAAATAGCTGGAACGACCTCCACGGGCATTACGTCGTGAAGGGCGTTGTTGCAGGGACCGGCTCAAGGCTGAGCTGGCCCGTATCGGGCGCCGTCTAGGCGACCCGGATGGAGACGGGTTTTGCCGTCCGGATCATCCTGTTCAGCACTGCGGCGGCAATGGCGACCTCGCCTTTCTGCGCAGGCAGGCTCCGGGCGCGGAGTTTGGGGCCGATCAGGTGTTTGTATCGCGTCATGGCCGTTTCGGCTTGGTTCCTCCTGCCATATCCGGTCGCCCGCTGCCAGCCCATGCGGCCGCGCTCGGCCATGAGCCGGATGTGGCAGTCACGCTGGCTCTGGACGCCGCCGTCGCCCTTGTTTGAGCTTGGCACCGCCGACGCCCGGGGCGGAACAACGACGTCCGGCGGTGGATGGCGTTGCCGTGCCGCAGCCGCCGCGTAGGTGGGCTCGCCGTCGTAGGCGCCGTCCGCTGTCACGGACGCGATGACGCCCTCAGCCTGCCCAAGCAGGGCTGGCACTTGGGCGGCGTCGTCGACGTGGCCCTCGGTCAGCAGGTGCGCTGCGATCTCGCCTGTGTCGGCATTGGCGGCGAGATGAAGCTTGCGCCACTGCCGCCGCGCCCTGCCATGCTTCTCGGCATCCCACTCGCCTTGCCCAAACAGCTCCAAGCCCGTGCTGTCCAGCACGAGGTGGACCGGGCCAGCACTGGCCCGGACACGCGGTTGGCGTCCCGCGAACGCCCGACCGCGGCGGCTCAACGTCGAGTGGTCCGGCACCGTCAGTTCAAGCCCGAGCAGGCGCAGTACGCTGCTGCTGAACGCCTCGGCTTGGCGCAGGGCCAGGTGGAACACGAGGCGCAGCGTCAGCACGAGCTCGATCGCCAGGTCGGAATACAGCGGCTGCCCGCCGGGACTGCTCCGCTTCGGTGCCGCCCAGCCATCCAGCGCCGCCTCGTCCAGCCACAGCGTGAGATCGCCGCGCCGCCGCAGGCCTGCCTCATACGCCGACCAGTTCGTGACGCAGTAACGTGCGCGTGGAATGTGGTGGCGACGCGCGGCGTTGTGCTTGAACGGCATGGAAAGAAAATAGCCGCACAGCCAACTTCAGGCCAACAAACCCGTCCATGCACCAACACCTTGCCGGTCGACACCCTGATGGCCGCCGGTGGTCCGGGCGTGATGGCGGCGGCAGGTGATCCGGCGCTGATCGGCTGGCTGGGCGCCCGCGCGGCGTCGGCTCGTCGGGTGGCTTCCGTCTGCACGGGCGCCTTCCTCCTGGCCGCCTGCGGTCTGCTGGACGGCCGGCGCGCCACCACGCACTGGTCGTTCTGCGCCGAGCTGGCCGAGCGCCATCCGGCTGTCCACGTCGAGCCAGACCCCATTTTCCTGAACGATGGGCCAGTCTGGACGTCAGCCGGGGTGACGGCTGGAATCGATCTGGCGCTGGCGCTGGTGGAGCAGGATCTGGGCCGGACTGTCGCCCTGGCCGTGGCCCGCTACCTGGTTGTCTTCCTCAAGCGTCCCGGTGGCCAAGCGCAGTTCAGCGCCGCCCTGTCCCTGCAAGCCGCCGACGAGCGCTTCGGCGACCTGCATGAGTGGATGGCGAGCCGCCTCGGCGGCGACCTATCCTTGCCGTCCCTGGCACGCAAGGCCGGGATGAGCGAGCGCAGCTTCAGCCGGCGCTACCTCGAAGCCACGGGCACTACGCCGGCGCGTGCCGTCGAGCGCCTTCGCGTGGACGCCGCGCGAAGATTGCTGTCGGAGTCGCGGCAGCCGGTCAGCCGGATTGCCGCGCGCTGCGGCTTCGGCTCGGAGGAGACGATGCGCCGGTCGTTCCTGCGCCTGCTGGCGGTGGCCCCCCAGAACTACCGGACGCGGTTTGGTGCAGGGCCGTGCGTCTGATTTGTACGGCCTGTTGTCATAAGCGCCCATGCGGAACTTGAGACATTCGCACGCCAGGTTCTGAAGAACTCAGCTTGTGTGTTTTCAATGAGATACGGCGCGCAAAAATCTAATGCGGAATGGAAGTGCGCCCTCCGCGAAGGCCGGGTGGGCGCGCCGCGCGATGCACGCGAAGCCTTCATGGAGCAGCGGGTGGACCAAGATGCGGGCCGACGCCTCGACGGGGAAGCCGATCGCAAGACTCGCCTCGCCGTTGTCGAGCAGATCGAGAGTTTCGGCCCGGCCGAAGATGCCGCGCACCCGCACATCAAAGCGGGGGGCCTCGACGGCGAGCCGCGCCAGCAGCGGCGGCAACAGGACAAAGGCGGCGTAGTCGGCCATCGCGACCGTGACCGTGTGATGGGCCGCCGCGGGATCGAACGTATCCGCCTGCAATACGTCCCGCATGAGGCCAAGCGCCGCCGACACGGGGCCGGCCAGGTCATCGGCGAGCGCTGCGGCATAGGTCGGCGCCTTGTCCGTGTTGACGACGTGCGGCAACTCCCAGGGCTTGAAGCCGTTCAGCGCCTTGCCAAGAAAGCGCTTGGCTGCCGCGGTGTTGCGCGTCGGCGAGAGACAGAAGTCGATCGTGTTGCCGAACTTATCAACGGATCGATAA
Organism: Acetobacteraceae bacterium; assembly: GCA_965260935.1. GTDB lineage: Bacteria > Pseudomonadota > Alphaproteobacteria > Acetobacterales > Acetobacteraceae > JBBROS01. Next base: position 1,230,672 of record OZ253374.1, on the reverse strand, counting down.
AGATAGGTCCACTGGCCGCGGACTTTGATGTAGGTCTTGTCGACCCGCCAACTCGTTAAACTCAGCTGATGCCATTGCCAACGCAGACGCCTCTCCATCTCCGGCGCATACTTCTGAACCCAGCGACAGATCGTGCTGTGATCAACCAATACGCTGCGTTCGCCCATCATCCGCTCGAGATCGCGACAGCTCACGCCATAGCGGCAATGCCGCCGGACCGCCCAAAGCATGATCCCACCCTCGAACTCGCCCTGCCTTACTCGGACCTTGTCATGCCCTCAGCCGCCGAATTTGCAACAGAGCCGGCCAAACAGCTTCCAGGCGCGCGCGTGGCGAAGGCGTTCAACGCCATCTTGCAAAGGGTTTCGGCCGAAGGCGGCAAGAAACCGGGCATACCCGGGCGATGGGCGCTGCCGGGCGCCGGCGACGACCCGGACGCCAAGCAGGTGGCTGCCGGCCTGCCGGACAAGTTCGGCTGCGACGTCGTGAACGCCGGTCCGCTTGCGGAGGGTTGGCGGTTTCAGCGCGCCATGCCGGCCTATTGCGTCCCGCCCGGCGCCGCCGCGCTGAAGCAGGCGCTCGCCGCCGCCCAGCGCGGGGTCGGGCTGCCGCACGGGTCATGGCGGCGGGCGGGATAGCGTGTACGGTCTGCTGCAGGGCATGCGCGTCGTCGAGGCGGCGTCGTTCATCGCAGCCCCCTCTTGCGCGCTCCACCTGGCGCAGATGGGCGCCGAGGTGGTCCGCATCGACCAGATCGGCGGCGGCCCGGACTTCCACCGCTGGCCGGTGGCGCCCGGCGGCGGCGCGAGCCTGTATTGGGAAGGCCTGAACAAGGGCAAGAAATCGGTGGCCATCGACCTTTCCCGGCCCGAAGGACGGGAACTGGCCGTACGCATCATCACGACGCCGGGCGACGCAGCCGGACTGCTCGTGACGAACTTCCCGGTGAGCGGCTTCCTGGCGTTCGATCGCCTGCGCGCGCATCGCGACGACCTGATCTGTCTGCGCGTGATGGGCTGGTCCGACGGGCGGCAAGCGGTGGATTACACGATCAATGCCGCTATCGGCCTGCCGCTGATGACCGGTCCGGCCGGGCATTCCGGCCCGGTTAACCACGTCCTGCCCGCCTGGGACCTGCTCACCGGCGCCTACGCCGCATTCTGTCTGGTCTCGGCGGAGCGGTCGCGCCGCGAGACCGGGCGGGGCCAGGAGATCCGCCTGCCCCTTTCCGACGTGGCCATCGCCACGCTGGGCCATCTCGGGCAGATCGCGGAGGTGCAGCTTTCTGGCCAGGACCGTCCGCGGATGGGCAACGAGCTGTTCGGCGCGTTCGGCCGTGACTTCGAGACATCGGACGGCGAGCGCCTGATGATCGTTGCCATCACGCCGCGGCAATGGACTGGCCTGCTTTCCGTTCTCGGGCTGGAGCAGGACGCAGCGGCGCTGGAGGCGGAGCTGGGCGTGAGTTTCGCGCGCGACGAAGGTATCCGCTTCGAGCACCGGGAGCGCCTCAATGCGCTCGTGGCCGCGGCGGTGGCCGGGCGCGCCAGGGCCGAACTGGCGTCCGCCTTCGAGAAAAGCGGCGTGTGCTGGGCCCCGTATCAGTCCTTGCAGCAAGCCTTGCAAGGCGATGCGCAGCTTGGTCCCGCCAATCCGCTGCTGGCCGAGGTGGCGCATCCCGGCGGCCGGTATCTCACCCCCGGCGCGGCGGCCACGCTGCCTGGCGCGGTCCGCGCGGGTCCGCCCGTCGCGCCGACGCTCGGCCGGGACACCGAGCAGGTGCTGGCCGAGATCCTGGGCCTGTCCGCCGGCGAGATCGGCCGCCTGCACGATGCCGGACTGGTCGCGGGCACGCACAAGATGGACGCCACTGCATGACAAACGAACTCGACCAGGATCTCTGCAGGCTCTCGTCCGCGGCGGCCGAGGCCGCGCGCGCCTATCTCCGGCACGCGCGGCGTGCGTGCCACGAAGCGGTGATCGCGAACGGAAGCATCGACAAGGAGCGCGTCGAGGCCGGGCAACGGGTCGTGCACGGCTTCGCCTGGGTCGCGACCGTGGTTGAGGGATTGGCGCAGCTGGCGGCGTGGACCGTCCGGCTGGACGGCTCGGGACGCCTGGGCGAGGGCGAACGCCTGGTGTTGCAGATCGGGTTCGGCGAATACCTGGCGCAGCTGCTGGGCGGCCTGCCCATGGGCCAGAACGAGATCGTGCGACCAATGGAGCTCGGAACGGAAGCCGAAGCGGCCGGACTTGCAGCCGACCCGGCGGCAAGCTGGTTCCTGCGCCACGGCAACACGGCGGCTGCAAGAGGCGAGCTGGCGCGGATGCTAGCCGAGGGCTGGCGTCCGGACGAGTCGCTCAACGACGAGACGCTCGACATGGTGCGCGACCAGTTCCGACAATTCGCCGACCGCCGGGTCGCGCCCGGAGCCCACGCCTGGCACCTGGCCGACGCATTGATTCCGGACGAATTGGTGAACGAGATGGCCGAACTCGGCGTGTTCGGTGTGTGCATCGATCCGGAGTACGGCGGCCTCGGCCTCGGCAAGCTGGCCATGTGCGTGGTCTCGGAGGAACTGAGCCGCGGCTGGATAGCGGCCGGGTCGCTCGGCACGCGCTCGGAGATCGCGGGCGAGCTGATCGGCGTCAACGGCACGCCGGAGCAGAAGGCGCGCTGGCTGCCCGGGATCGCCTCCGGCGCCATCCTGCCAACCGCCGTGTTCACCGAGCCTGATACCGGCTCCGATCTCGCCTCCGTTAAGACCCGGGCGCGGCGCACCGAGGATGGGAGCTGGCGGATTACCGGGTCCAAGACCTGGATCACCCATGCCTCGCGCAGCGACCTGATGACCGTGCTGGCCCGCAGCAGCCCGGACAAGCCCGGTTTCGGCGGGCTATCCATGTTCCTGGCCGCCAAGACCCGCGGGCAACCCAGCGAGCCTTTCCCAGATCCTGGCCTGTCCGGCAGCGAGATCGAGGTGCTCGGTTACCGGGGGATGAAGGAGTACGTGCTGGCGTTCGACGGCTTCGTGATCGAGGCGGACAGCTTGCTGGGCGGGGCGGAGGGGGCCGGGTTCCGCCAGCTGATGCAGACGTTCGAGGGGGCCCGCATCCAGACAGCCTCCCGAGCCGTGGGCGTGGCGCGCAATGCGCTCGATCTGGCGCTGAAATACGCCGAGGAACGGCGGCAATTCGGCAAGTCGCTGATCGCCTTCCCGCGCGTGTCCGACAAGGTCGCGATGATGGCGGTGGAGACCGTTATCGCCCGCGAGCTCACCTATTTCGCGGCGCGGACCAAGGACGCCGGCGACCGCTGCGACATCGAGGCGGGGATGGCCAAGCTGCTGGCCGCGCGCGTGGCGTGGAGCAACGCCGACGCCGGGCTGCAGATCCATGGCGGCAACGGCTATGCCCTGGAATACGAGATCAGCCGCGTGCTGTGCGATGCGCGCATCCTCAACATCTTCGAGGGCGCGGCCGAGATCCAGGCCGGCGTGGTCGGGCGTGGGCTCCTTTCAAGGCAGGTGTGACGTGAAGCCCACCATCCAGGACGCACGCGCTCTGGCCGAAAGCTGCATGGAGGCTGTCGGCCGCGCGCGCGACGAGGCCGAAATCATCGCCGACCCCCTGATCGACTGCGAGTTGCGAGGCTTGCAGTTCGGCGGCCTCCCTTGCGCGTTGTCGATCATCGAACGGCTCAGGAACACGACGACACTGCGCCGTTCGATCAGCATCGAATGCGAAGCACTATTCTCGGCCTCGATCAATGACGGCGACCAGGTCGGCTGCCTCGTCGGAGATCGGGCGATCGGCCTCGCGATTGACAAGGCAAAAGCAACTGGCCTCGCTGTGGTTGGCGCGCCCGCACTTTCCCCGGCCAGCAGGGCGAGGCGGCGCGGGCCGTCTCGGTGCTGACCCGCATCACCCACACCGCCGAACCATCTCCGTTCGCGTGACTTGAACCCGACGCCACGAAAACAGCGACCGCCGTGCCCTGATCCATTCGGGCGGGGTGTGGCAGGATTCGTGCACTGACGAGGCGAGAACTCTGGAGGGTGGAATCAACTGGTCGTCGCAACCGCGCTGGCGCAAGCTGGCGTCATACGCGCGCCAGCTCATGACCTTGCCCTTCCGCTTGCAATCAGGCGCTTGCGCTACATCCGTCAGCGAATCTCTGGCATGCGCTGAATAAAACGGGCTAATGTGCGGGAAGAAGCGGCCTGAGCCGTTCAGATTGGGACGAAACGACTGGCAATGGGTGATCCGGCATGAACTTGGCTCGTCACGTCCTGGCCGCAGCCGGGCTCCTCGCTGCCATCACGACGGCCCAAGCGGCCGGCCCGGACATCGTTGCGGGGCCGAGCGCCGACCCGGATTGCTACGTGCCCTGGACGGCGCAGACCCAGTTTTTCAAGTATGCCAAGAAGCCCGGCCCCTATCGCATCGCGCTGGCTAACGGTTTTATCGGCAACACTTGGCGCATCCAGATGATCAAGACCGCCAAGGCCTACGCCGAGCAGCCGCAAGTCAAGACGCTGTTGAAGGAATTCAAGGTCGTCTCTACCGGCGACGACATCGCCGCCCAGATCTCTGCCGTCAACAATTTCATCGACTCCGGCTACGACGCCGTCGTGATCGACGCGCAGAACCCGACAGCCTTCAAGTCCGTCGTCCGCCGCGCCAAGCAGAACGGCGTCGTCCTGGTCGCCTTCGACAACACCATCGACACCGATGAGGCGATCAACGTCAACGTCGACCAGGAAGGCCTCGGCAAGTACTGGGGCGACTGGCTGGTCAAGGAACTGCCCAAGGGCGGCAGCGTGCTCGAGGTCCGCGGCGTCCCCGGCACCTCGGTCGACAACGACCGCCACAAGGGCCTGCAAGACGCATTGAAGGCGTCGGGACAGAAGTTCGACACCACCGAAGTCGTCGGCCGCTGGGATGACGGCACCGCGCAGAAGGTCTCCGCGGACGCCATCGCCGTCCACCAGCGCTTCGACGGGATGACGGCGCAGGGCGGCTCCACCGGCATGGTCCGCGCGTTCATCGACGCCGGCCTGCCGTTTGTCCCAGCGGCGGCGGAAACCGAGAACGGCTTCCGCAAGCTCTGCCTGGAGAACGGCGGCAAAGGCCTGAAGTGCGCCTCCGGCGGCACCGGCCCGGCGCAGGTCGCCGTCGCCATGAAAACCGCGATCGCCGCCCTGCAGGGCGAGGTCGTGCCGCAAGCGATCCGTTTGCCGCTGGCGCACGCCGAGTATCCAAACTTCAAAGCCGGGGAAAACACGTTCCCCGATCAGTCCGACAACTTCTTCGTCGGCAACGCCTTCCCGACCTGCGGCATCAACTTCACCGCGCAGGAGATCATGGGCCAGTCCGAGAACAGCAAGTAACCGCACCCGGCGTGGACGCCCGCGTTTCACGGCCTGTTTCGCGAGTCGCCAAGCCGAGCCGGATAGCATGGCTGCCGGCAGCCGGAGCGGGCTTCTGCCCGTGAGCGCCGGAAACACAGGCGCCCGCGCCGGATCGCCGGCATGATGGAAATCAGGAATGGACAGCCGGCGCCCCTGTTCCAGATGCAGGGCATCACCAAACGCTACGGCGGGGTGCAGGCGTTGGACGGCGTCGATCTTACGGTCCGCGCCGGCCGCATCCACGCCGTCCTCGGCGAGAACGGCGCCGGCAAGTCCAGCCTGATCAAGTGCATGGCCGGCGTCGTGCAGCCCGACGCGGGCAGCATGACGATCGAGGGCCAGCCCGTGCGCTTCCCGTCGCCCGCCGCCGCCAATGCCGCGGGCGTCGTGTGCGTGTTCCAGGAGCTCTCCCTGACGCCGGACCTCTCGGTCGCCGACAACATCCTGATCAGCAACCCGCCCCGCCGCCTCGGCATGATCGACCGCCGGGCGCAGCGGCGCGCTGCCGAGGCGGCGTTGGCTCGCGCCGGGGCCGAGGGCATCCACCCAATGGCCTTGGTAAAGGACCTGTCCCTCTCCCGTCGCCAATTGGTCGAGATCGCCAAGGCCCTGGCCCGCGACCCACGCCTGCTGATCCTCGACGAAGCCACCTCGGCGCTCGCCGCGGGCGACGTTGCCGCCGTCTTTCGCGTGCTGAAGGATCTGCGCGCGCAAGGCCTCGCTCTCGTCTACATCTCGCACCGCATGCAGGAGATCGCCGAGTTGGCCGACGAGTGCAGCGTGTTCCGCAACGGCCGGCACGTCGCCACTTTCGAAGCCGGCGCCAAGTCCGACGACGAGGTGGTCCGCATGATGATCGGGCGCGACTACAGCCAGGTCTTCCCGCCCAAGCCCGGCGAACCGCCGTCCGGTTCGCCCGTCCTGGAACTGCGCCGCCTGTCCTGGGCCGGCCGGCTGACCGACATCTCGCTCCAGGTCCGCCCCGGGGAGGTCGTCGGCCTCGGCGGCCTCGATGGCCAGGGCCAGCGCGAACTGCTCCTCGCCCTGTTCGGCGTCCTGCGAGGCGTCAGCGGCGAGGTCCTGGTCAACGGCGAGCCGGCCTCGATCAATGGCCCGAACGAGGCCAAGCAAGCCCGGCACGGCATGGCCCTCATTCCGGAAGACCGCAAGACGGAAGGCTTGATGCTGCCGATGACGGTCAGCGAGAACCTGTCGTTCGCCTCGCTCAACCGCCTCTCCCATGCCGGCGTCATGGACCGCCGTGCCGAGCGGCGGGCGATCAACGAGATGCTGCGCCTGCTCGCGATCAAGACGGCGGACACCGAGACGACGCCTGCAGGGAGCCTTTCCGGCGGCAACCAGCAGAAGGTCGTGATCGCCAAGTGGCTGATGAACGCGCCGCGGATCATCCTGCTCAATGACCCGACGCGGGGGATCGACGTCGGCACCAAGCAGGAGATCTACCGCCTGCTCCGCAAGCTGGCCGGGGAGGGGGCGGCGATCCTGCTCTACTCGACCGACTACGCCGAACTGATCGGCTGCTGCGACCGCGTATTGGTGCTGTACGACGGCGCCATTCGCCGCGAGCTCGCCGGCGCGGAGATCACCGAGCACGCGCTGGTGGCAAGCGCCCTGAACATCGGCATGGAATCGGCCGATGCATGAGTGACTGGCGCTACTGGCTGGCGGCGCAGCGGGGCACGCTCTCGGCGGCGCTGGTGTTCGTCGTCTTCTTCGCCATCTACACGGCAAACCACCCTGCCGGGTTCAGCGCCAACGTCGTGCAGACCGCGGCCAACAAGGGCGTGCTGCTCGCCTTGGTCGCCGTGGCCCAGACGTTCGTGGTGCTCACCGCCGGGATCGATCTTTCCGTAGGCAGCATCTTCATCCTCGCCAACTGCCTGGCATCCTGGATCGTGCTCGGCTCGCCGCTGATGACCACGGCCGGCATCCTGGGCGTGCTGCTGGCCGGCCTCGCCTGCGGCGCGCTCAACGGCGCGCTCGTTATCTATGGCCGGCTGCAGCCGATCGTCGTCACCATCGCCACCGGCGCCGTCTACTTCGGCCTCGCCCTCTGGCTTCGTCCCAACCCCGGCGGCGACGTCAACGGCGATCTCGCCGACTTCGTCACCGGCAAGCTCGGCGGTGCCGTGCCGGCCAGCGTGGTCGTTCTGCTGGCGGTGATGCTGCTGGTTTGGCTGCCGTTCCGCCGCTCGTTCCTGGGCCGCGCCGTCTACGCCGTCGGCTCGTCCGAGGCGTCGGCCTATATGTCGGGAATTCCGGTGCGGCGCGCCAAGCTGCTCGCGTTCATGCTGGCCGGGTTGTTCGCGGCCCTTGGCGGCCTGATGCTGACCTTTATCACCTACTCCGGCGAGGCGTCCGCTACCAACGTCTCCACCTATACGCTGAACTCCATCGCCGCAGTCGTTATCGGCGGCGTGTCCCTGTTCGGCGGCTCGGGCAGCGCGGTCGGCGCCGTCTTCGGAGCCTTTATTTTCCGCACGATCAACGACCTGCTGTTCGTCTTCAACCTCGACCCCCTGTGGCAGCCGCTGTTTCTCGGCCTCGTCCTGCTCGTCGCCGTCTCTCTCGGCTCGCTTCGCCTGCTCCGCGTCCGCAATCGGCTGGAGCTGTTCGGCTCATGACCCGGCGCTTCGACCCGGCCGTCGCCACCGCCTTCGCCTGCATCGTCCTGCTTCTGGCCATCGGCAGCGCCTATTCCACGAACTTCCTCTCGCCGGACTATCTGCTCCAGCAGCTCCAGGTCGGCGCCTTCCTGGCCATGGTCGCCACTGGCATGATGATCGTCATCTTGCTGGGACAGATCGACCTTTCGGCGCCCTGGGCAATCGCGGTCGGCGGCATGATGTCGACCGCGGCGGCGGGCTACGGTCCGGTCGGTTCGGCGCTCGCGATCCCGTTCGGCGTCGCGTGCGGCGCCGCGCTCGGCTTGGTCAACGGCTTCGGCGTCGCCTACTTGCGCGTGCCGTCCATGGTTTTCACCCTTGGCGTCAACACCGTCGCGCAAGGCCTCATGATCCTCCGCACCGGCGGCTCCGCGCCGCAGGACCAGGCGACGCCGGCGATGCGCGTGCTCGCCACCGGCCATACCGTCGGCAAGGTGCCGAACGCCGTTTGGGTTTGGCTGCTGGTCGGCTTGGCGGCGGTGTTCCTGCTCAACCGCACCACGTTCGGCCGCGCCGTCTACGGCATTGGCAACCGCGAGCAGGCCGCTTATCTGTCCGGCATCCGCACCAGGCGCGTTATCCTCGCTGCCTTCGCCCTCTCCGGCGCCCTCTCCGCTTTCGCTGGCACGCTGCTGGCCGGCTACTCGACCAAGGCCTATCAAGGCATGGGCGATGCCTACCTGCTGCCGGCCATCGCCGCGGTCGTACTGGGCGGCGCCTCGATCTTGGGCGGGCGCGGCTCCTATCTCGGCACCACGGCCGGGGTGATCCTGATCACCTTGCTGCAATCGATCCTGTCGGTCATGCAGGTCAGCGACGCCGGGCGTCAGGTGACCTATGGCGCGGTGATCCTCGGCATGCTGCTGCTCTACGGACGTTCGGGTCGATTCGGCAGCTAAACCCAACACTGCTCATTCAGACGCAGTTCCCACAACTACCCTGAGTTGGATGGTATCGACGGTCGGTAGTGTCTCAGTTTGAAATTGACCGCTTGCTAGAGCGTCACACCCCTGACTGGAAACACCCGCAGTGGCGTATGTAGCGGTTGCACTCGTCTGGGCTGAACTGGTCGAGCAGGCTGCCAAGCGTGGTCCACAGCGCGTCCAAGGTGCGGGCTTCGGCTGATCGACGCAGGGCTTTGAGCTTGGAAAACGCCATCTCAATCGGGTTCAGGTCTGGGCGGAGCTGCCCAAGATCCTATGCGGGTGGGCGGCGGCCGGGTCGTAGGCTGAGGTTGTTGCCACTTCATCCTGGAGACGCCCGATGTCTTGCACCGAACATCCTGCCCGCGCCGCCGCCCATTCTGATCCTGCCACGCCGATCGACATGGACGCCACGCTGTTTGCTGCTCTTGAACTGAGCCTCTCGAGCTGGGTTCTGGTGGCCAGCGCTCCTGGCGAGGACAAGGCCAGCAAGCATGGCCTGGCTGCTTGCGACGGTCCTGGCTTGCTTGCGTTGCTGCGGCGCTTGCAGGAGCGTGCCGAGCGGCGCTGCGGCCGCCCGGTGGCGGTGGTTGTCATGCAGGAGGCCGGCCGCGACGGGTTCTGGGTGCATCGCCTGTTGGAGGCCCAGGGGGTGCGCAGCCTGGTGGTGGACCCGTCCTCGATTGCGGTGAACCGGCGCAGCCGCCGCGCCAAAACGGACCGGATCGACGCCGAGGCGATGTTGCGCACGCTGATGGCGTGGTCGCGCGGCGAGCGGCAGGTGTGCGCCATGGTGCGACCACCTTCGCGCGAGGCGGAGGACGCGCGCCGGCTGACCCGCGAGCGGGAAGCGCTGCTGGCTGAGCGCATCCGGCACGCCAACCGGATCAAAGGACTGCTGGCCACACAGGGCGTGTTTGGGTTCGAGCCGACCCGGCGAGATCGGAGGATCCGGCTGGCGGAACTGCGCACGCCCGAAGGCGCCGCGCTGCCGCCGCGGCTGTTGGCCGAGGTCGGACGGCAGCTGAACCGGCTGGAGCTGGCCATGCAGCAACTCGCCGCCGTGGAGGCCGTGCGTGACGCCGCGTTCGCGGCCGAACGCACTGTAACCCCGGCGTGCGTTGCCGCCGGAACAGAAAAGAGAAAGGGGGCGGCCGGACGCAAGGATGCGTCGGCGGCATTGCCCTGCGGCGATGGACCCGGTGCGCGCCTGCTGCGGCTCAAGGGCGTCGGACCCGAGACCGCCTCGGTGTTGGCGGGCGAGGCGTTCTTCCGCGATTTCCGCAACCGGCGGGAGGTGGCGTCCTATGCCGGGCTGGCCCCCAGCCCGTGGCAGAGCGGCGGCGTCGAGCGCGAGCAGGGCATCTCCAAGGCCGGCAACGCGCGCGTGCGCCGGGCGATGGGGCAGCTGGCTTGGCTTTGGCTGCGCAACCAGCCCGGTAGTGCTCTAAGTACTTGGTATCGCGAGCGCGTCCGCGACGGGCGGGGCCGGATCAAGCGCATCGCCATCACCGCACTCGCGCGCAAGCTGCTGGTGGCGCTGTGGCGGTTCGTCACCCACGGCCTGGTGCCGACCGGCGCCGTGCTGAAGGCGGTGCAGGCAGGCTGATACAACGCCTTGCACGCAACCCAATCCGCGGCCCGGTCACTGGCTGAGCCGCTGATCCGGGGTGGATGGTGACCGGCCGGAACCGGGGCTGAGATACGCCGCGCTCCCAAGAAGGGTCCCATCCCTCCAAGCCCTGGCCCTCAAGCATGAGGGATCGTGGTCCGGACCGCCTAAGGTCCGACCGGATACGAGGTGATGCGGACAGTGCTGCCGCATGATGGATGACGGGCTCGAACCACGGATCACACCGCGACAGGAGATCACACAATGAGTGCTTGACAACTGGAACCCCATACTAGGTTCCGGCCGGCGCAGCCGGGTGGAATGGCAGCGGAGGGAGCCGGGCGATGCCGTGCCGTTGCAGGCAGCGGTGGAGCGCGCTGCGGGCGAGCTTAGGGATGCTATCGCGCCCGCGCCCGAGCGTGTCGTCGGGCGGCAGCAAGGCGCGACGGCGGAACGCGACGACCATGGCCTTCTCGGCCTTGGCACGCATGGCGCTGCGCGGCTTGGGTCCCATGGCGGCGTCGCCCGCGGTGTCGCGCTTGCGCCGTTTCAGGACGGTTTTGGGGTTTGAGGCCGTATTGGGCGGCAAGGGCGCGGGACGACGCTTGCGCCGCTTGGCGTTCGGCTCGAACTCTCGACGTTGTGCGGGCGCTGCCATGGAGAACGCTTGCCATAGCGCCTCCTCGTGCTGACGGATCAAAGCTGAGTTTGCACCATCACACTCCGGGACTGAACTCCTGGTCTGCCTTGCTGCTGATGAAGGCGGGCGCGTCGGTCATCTGAGTGGGATCGACCGGGTCCGATCGCCCGGCGCCCGGACTGAGCCTCTGCTGCGGCAACAAGGCGGCGCTGCGCGCCATGGCCGAGTTTGTCGTTCACGACATCAAGGGCTCGGGCGTGCGCATCAACGTGCTCAGCCCCGCTTAGCGGAATACCGGCCACGGCGACGATATCACTGTCTGCGTTCCTCAGCTCGTCGGGCGTAATGACAGGGGTCGGCTGCCAGGCTTGCTCGCGCGCTGACGCGCTGTTCTGCGAGCGGTTCGGCGGACAGCTCACGGCTGATCCGAGGACCAGTTAGATCGAGCTGACGGCAATTGTTGGCCGTAACCGTACGATCAGCAGAAGACGGATTATATGAAGGCGTTCCGCACGTCCCGTCGATGCTTGCGGCCTGCTATACCTCAGGGGCAGCAGGCAGCGATAATGCTGCACCGCGGCGCGGAGAACGAGCATGGACGAGACGACGCACTTTGACCGGCGCGGATCGATCTATGACCAGGACGGCACGCACAAGCGCATCGTCGAGTTGCTCCTTGAGCCATTCACGTTTCAACTGGGCGAGCGCATTCTGGATCTGGCCACCGGCACCGGGCGGGTCGCATTGCAGGTAGCCAAGCTCGTAGGCCCGTCGGGCCAGGTCGTCGGACTGGACAGTTCGGCAGGAATGCTAACAGTGGCGCGACGGGGGGCGGAAGAGGCGCGGCTCGCCAACGTGCGCTTCGAGCAGGGAGGCGCTGAACAGCCCGACTATGAAGCGAGCAGCTTTGATCGCCTATTCTGCGCGTCCGGCATCGTATTGATGTCGGACATCAACGCGGCCTTGCGCCGTTGGCGTGATCTTCTGAAGCCTGGTGGCACGATTGCGTTCGACACACCCGCCAAGCCCTTCGGCTTCTCGCAGCGGGCCTCGGAAGCAGCGCTCCGCCACGGGGTGAGGCTATCCTATGGCGAGGCGGCGGACACGCCGGAAAAATGCCGGGCTTTGCTGGCTGAGTCTTGCCTAAATGTCGGCACGATCCGCAGAGCAATCGCCAACACGACTCCAGTTAAGCTCGACGACATGGTCGCGATGTATGACGAGCGATTGGATCATCCGGCTTGGCGGGGCATCCAAGACGCCGGCCCCGATGTCCGGGAAGCGATCAGGGCCGACTTCATCGGCAGCGCGACTGCCGATGCTGTGAACGGCTGGGTTCCGAACGACATGGCCCTAATGCTCACAACGGGTGTAAAGGCGCCAAGCTGAGGGCGCTCAGGTCCGCCTGCGCTTGAGGAGAGGAAGGAGCAGGCTGACCGCTTTCTTCAACAATGCGCACTTTAGGCTGTTAGCTCCGTCCGAGCGCAGCCGAGTAGCTGTTTCGCGTTGCACGTCATCGCCGATAGCGATGGTGGCGCAATCGGGCAGTACGTAGTCACAGCTGGCGAACGTGCGGGCGCCGATCGTGACGTTGAAGCCGTAATCGCAGCGACGGCACCCGCGCCGAGATGACCCACCAGCCTCTTCAGCATCGCGGTCAGTGCGGATACGTCGTCCGCCCGCATCGCGTTGAACTCCGCCAGCAATATCTGCGCGCGGGCATAGGCCGCGCCAACTCTAGATCGTCGGCACGGTACAGCTCCCCGGCGGGCGTCTTATCCCGTTTGATCGTCATCAGCTGAGGTCGTGCAGATCCTTGCCCAGCGGCGGGGTGAGCTTCCAGTCAGAAAACCGTATCTCCAATCCCTCGCGCTCCGGGGTGCAGGCCATCGGACCGACAAGATAATCGTCGGCGACAGGAAACGGGGCGAGTCTCACCAGCGGCCAGGTCCTGCCATCCGCCGACACCTGCAGTTTCAACACCCCTTTATCCACGGTCGCGCGCATCCAAAAGTCGCGCGGGTCCGCCTCATAGGGACTGGTCGCCCAATCCGATTTGTCGTTGGTCAGAACGCTGCTGAGCATCGCGCGACCGTCGGACAGCTCAATTCCTGCCTTGATCCAGTGCTGCGCATCAACGCGGACCATGATCCCGGCCTGGTCATACAGCCTCTCGTATTGACCGCGGACGTGGAGCTGCGCGGTGAAGCTGTTCCCTGCGCGCATGCCGAGGAAATGTCCGCTGTCGCGCGTGAAGCCGTAATGGGTCTCTCGCCAGAAATCGGTGGCCTTGTCGGTCGTGACGTCGAGGACATCGCCATCGATTGCGAGCCGGCGTGGCTTGTTCAGCCAGACGCCGGCGTTCCAAGGGCTCATTTCCTGCGCGCCGGCGACTCCGGTGGGCATCGCTCCGACTGCCATGCCGCCCATCACCGTTCGGCATGTCATGTCGCTGGTTCCGTTTCCATCGCCGAGAATATCCATTTCATCGCTCCCATTATTGATCACGCCCTTTGTGGATGTCTGTATATATCAAGCAACTGACTTTAGGGTTCGGCCTTGAGCGACGTGCGCCGTCCACGCCGGTTCGATCCCGACCGGCGACAGCGGATCATCGCCGCAGCGATTGACACGATCACCGAACATGATGTGCCGGGAACGACCCACCAGAAGGCCGCAAAGGCGGCGGGAGTGCCGCTAGGCTCGCTTCCCTATCATTCCACCGGGCCGGACGATCTTCTCCGCGCCGCCTTCGAGCCGATTGCACGCATGGGCTCGCAGGCGGCGCTCGCCCGGCTAAGGCGCGCCGGATCGAGAGTCAGCGATTACCGCGGTTGTCGACATCATCTCGGGCAATCTCTCGCCGACGCCCCGCACCCTGTCTGCTGAACGACGAACTCTATGCCTATGCGGCCCGTCACCCCGCCGAGCTGGCGTTCCGCTTCGTCGACGAGATGCGCCACCGCCGCGTCGTCCGTGAGGTCGCCCAGCAACACGAAGGCTTGGCTACCCGTGGCCGCGATGGCGTCCGCCACGCGGTCCGCCCGCGCGCGATCCCGGCCGTGCACGGCAACGATCGCGCCCTCGGCCGCCAGCGTCCGCGCGATCGCCTCGCCGATGCCAATGCTGCTGCCCGTCACGAGCGCGCGCTTGCCGGTGAGCTGCAGGTCCATGAGCGTTTTCCAATCTCAACGTGGCGCGGAGGAGGTGGGCTGGCGTGCGCCGGTCAGCATCAGCGCCACGCCGAGCAGCGCCACCCCGGCCGCAATGCCCTTCATCCAGGTGAGCGGCTCGCCCAGGATCAGCGCGGCCAAGCCCATCGCGATCACCGGCATGACCGCACAGGGGTCGGGAACGATCAGCGTGCGCCGCGTCGCCAGCGCGGGCATGATCCGCCGTTATGCGTACCACGTCTCCGGAAAGCCATGGAGCAGCGTTAGCGGGCTGCCGGTCCCGCCGATCACATGATGGAGGCGGACGCCGTTCACCATCTCGGTATGACGCGAGAGGGTCTTGGCGAACTGATCAGGGTCGGGCGCCTGCACGGACACGGCGGCTGTGAAGAGCATGGCTATCAGCGAGGCTAGAAGCTTTCTCGCCATCACGATCCCGCCTTGGCCCAAGAAGTGCCGGGGCAATCCGCCGAAGAAGCGCCCGATCTCCTCGGCCGCACGATCCGGGTCCTCGCGATGGGGGAAATGGCCTAGTCCCGGCAAGGGCGCGAGGTCCAAGTCGGTGAAGAACTCGCCCATCGTGTCGGTCCAAGCGAAATCGATCACTGGGTCGCAGAGCGGCCAGCGCGCGCATGTTGGGAGATTGATCGGCGGCGGTGGCAACGGTGATTTACCTCCCGGCGGGTTGGTGCGCGGAGGGATCGCGGCGCGGTAATAGTCGAACCCGCCCTGGATGTTGCCGGGCTTGCTGAAATTGTCGACGAACGCGTCGAGCACGTCCTCGAAGGCGTCGGCGCGGTGCGCCCAATTTTCCAGGAAATAGCTGAAATACGCCGCCACGGTCTCGCGGCTTGCGCCGACCAGGTCGGCCGCGAACGGCATCTGGTGGAAGAACATATGCCACGCCTTGTCGAGGCGGTCCGTCGCGTAAAAGCGATCCCCGATGCTCGGGTGCATGATGCTGAAGAAGAACAGCCCCGCGATCCTGTCCGGCGCGACCTGCGCCATTGCCTAGGCGGCGGCGCCTCCGAGGTCGTGTGCCACGACGCCGGCCCGATCGATGCCGAGGTGCGTCAGTATCCCCAACATGTCCGCCGCCTGCTCGGTGGCGGTGAACGGCTGGCCCGGCTTGTTGCTGTCGCCGAAGCCGCGGAGGTCCGGCGCGATCACCTGGAAGCGGTCGGCGAGGCGTTGCATGACCGGCTCCCAGGTCCGCCAGAACTCCGGCCAGCCGTGCAGCAGGATCAGTGGCCGGCCCTGCCCGACGCGCGCGACGTGCAGGGCGGCGCCGTCGTGCCGAACGGTGAGGCGCTCGACCTGCCTCACGCCGGCGGCTGCCCGCTCGATTCGGCGGCGAACGCGCCGAACAGCGGACCCCATTCGTTGATGGTCAGGTTCTCGACGATGCCAGCGATCGCGAAGGGGTCGGCGTCGATGATGGTTCGAACAACGTCGCGGTCCTGCGCCTGCAGGATCAGAAAACCGGCCTTCACGCCCATGTCGGTGATCGGCCCGGAGGCGCGCAACGAACCGTTGTCGACCAGCGCGCGGAGGTAAGCGCCATGCGCGTCGCGGTGCCGGCGCCATCCCGCCTCATCGGGATGCTCCATCTTAACCAGGAAGAATGGCATGGCTGCTCCTCATCGCTTCCCCGCGCTCACGCCTGGAACTCGGACGCGAAATCACGGGCGAATGCGGTGAACATTCGGGCGGGCGCTCCCGTTGCGGCGAGCACGCCATCCTCGACGGCGCTGGCCTCGCCACGCGCGTAGTGTGCGTAATCCTCGATCAGGCCGTCGGCCTGCCACGCGTCCATGCCGACCTGCGCCAGCATGTCGCGCATGGCGGCCGGCGTGATGTCGTCGAACTCGACCGGGCGGCCGGCGGCTGCGGCGATGCGCGCGGCCATCTCCGCGTGGGTGAGCGCCTCCGGCCCCGTCAGCGTGTAAATCATGCCCGCGTGGCCCTTGCCGGTGAGCGCCGCCACCGCCGCGGCGGTGATGTCGCGCGTGTCGACGATGCTGACGCGCGCGTCGCCGATCGCGGCGGCGAAGCGGCCGGTGGCGCGGATGCCGGGTGCAAAGGCGAGCAGGCCTTGCATGAACAGGTTTGGCCGCAGGAACGTCCAGTCGAGGCCGGACGCGCGGACCGCCGCCTCCACCGCCGCGTGGTAGCGCAGGAAGCGGACCGGCGAATCGGGTGTCGCGGCGAATTGCGACAGCTTGACAATGTGCCGGACGCCCGTTGCCTGCGCCGCCGCGACAAAGGCGCGTTGCTGCGTTTCGGCGCGCGCGCTGGAAGGGGTCAGCAGAAAGGCGCGTTCGATGCCCGCCAGCGCGCGGGTCAGCGATGCGGGATCGTCGAAATCGCCGCCGACCAGCTCCACGCCGGGCAAGTCGCGCAGCCGCGCGGCTGCGTCGCCCGCCGGCGAGCGCGCCATCGCGCGAATGGGGGCGCCGAGGCCGGCGAGGCGGCGCACGATCGCCGCGCCGTTGGCGCCGGTCGCGCCGGTGATGAGGATCATGTCATAAATTCCTGTGAACCGCTGGTGAGCCGATGCCGGAGAGGTGAGGGCGACGCAGTGATTTGCCCAATCGATACTTGGCATATAGCGTCATCGACAGGACAGATATTAGGGGGGCGAGCGGGATGGCGACGAGCCTGCGCGGGGTCGATCTCAACCTGCTGGTGATCCTCGACGCGCTGATCGACGAGGCGCATGTATCGCGCGCGGCGGCGCGGCTGGGGCTGTCGCAACCCGCGACGTCGGCGGCGCTCGACCGCTGCCGGAGGCTGTTCAACGATCCCCTGCTCAAACGGTCGAACAACGGGATGCGCCTGACCGCCAGGGCCGAGGCGCTGCGCGTGCCGCTGCGCGACCTGCTCGCCGGGGTCAGCGACGTGGTTGGCCGCGAGGAGCCGGACGTGGCCACCGTCAGCCGGTCCCAGTTTCCGTGCGCAAAGGCCAGGCGCGCCGCACCATCTAGGTCGGCCTCTCCAAGAAATCGACGCGATTCGCCGTCCGGCGCGACGATGTATGGATAACCGGTGGAGAACAGCAGGCGTTCGGCGCCGATCACCTCGGTCGCCCAGCGCAGGTAGCGCGCAGAGGGAATGCCGCTGGGCGTCACGAAGACGTTCTGCCGGACATAGTCGATCAACGGCTGATCGAGAGAAGCCGGCTTCTCCAGTCATCGCGTCATCGCCATCCTGATTGATCGCGGGTTGGTGCAAGCCCGCCTGAACCCCGATCATCGACGCGCCAAGCTGATGGCGCTCACCGCCAAGGGCGAGCAGGCCCTTCATGGAGCCGAGCAGGCGGCAGAGACGATGAATACGCTTCTTCGAGCACGTTGGGGCCGACCGGATGGCACAGGCACGCAAGGCGATCGCGGAGTTGAGCGCTCTGCTGATTGAAGCCGAAGAGCGCGAGAAGCGTTATGATTTGAGGTGGGCCGGTCGCGCGCGGCGCTCCATGCAACAGACTCGATGGCCACTACTAAGGCGCATTCTGCCGGCAACCAATTGACGTGGCCGCCCGAAGTCATTCGAAGCCACCCCAAGCGCTGGAGCCGACTCAGGTAATTAGCATGATCCGCCCCTCTATTTGAGCCGCTCAAGCCTGACTCTTGCTATTATCCTGAACCAGAAGTTCGTTGTAGTGACGATATGGCGCGCCTGGTAGGCTTGGCCCTGGTCAAGGCGGAGCGGGCGCTGGCGGGGCGACGTGCGGTGGTGTTGGCGCTGGCAGAGGCGGAACAAACGGAACTGCGGCCCGGGGCGCCCCGCGCGGTGGATGACGCGCGCATCGAGGCCGTGGTCACGGCGACCCTGGCAAAGCGTGCCGCCGGACGCCACGCGCTGGAGCTCGCGTGGCATGGCGGCCGCCAGCGGCCCGTTGATGTCCACGGTGCGACCGGTATGACGCGCGTTCGGCTTGGCCCCGCACCGGATAAACCCGTTCAAGCTCTCGACCGACCCGGATTTCGTGGCCATCGCCCCTTGGCGATCCGACTGCGAAGCAGCCGGTGGCGGAGCCGCCGGAGGGGTCCGCGACGTGGCAGGCCTTCATGGCCCCGCCTGACCGTGCGCTGGCGCTGTGCGTGGACGAGACTGAGACCGCAGAGCGGACGAAGCCAGATCCAGGCGCTTGACCGCAGCCAGCCCATGCTGCCCATGCGCCCGGGCCAGCCCGCCCGGCGCAGCTGCGACGACACCCGCCATGGCGCCACGAGCCTGTTCGCCGCACTCGATGTCGCGACGGGGCGCGTCATTGGCGAATGCTGCCCCCGCCACCGCGCGGCCGAGTTCCGCCGCTTTCTCGACCGGATCAAGGCCGACGTGCCCCAAAACCTCGACGTTCATCTCGTGATGGACAACTATGCCACGTACAAGACCCAGCCGGTGCGCGACTGGCTGGCCAAGCGGCCACGCTGGCACGTGCATCTGACGCCCATCAGTTCCTCGTGGCTGAACCAGGCCGGGCGTTTCTTCGCGACCCTGACCGAAAAGCAGCTCCGGCGCAGCGTCAACGAGCCTCGCGCCGCCATCGAGGGCTTCGTTCAGCGGCACAACGCCGATCCCAAGCCGTTCCGCTGGACCAAGTCAGCCTTGGACATCCTGGCCAGCGTCGAGCGCTTCTGCATCCGCAACACGCCAGCTAGGGCCTGAGCCAATGCAGCGAACGTCAGGTTCAGGATGCTAGCACTGCTCTGGACTGGCAATTGACGCGGCTCGCTGTTCCAGTCAGGGCGATTGCAGTCTAATCCTCTCCCCGCAGCAGCTTCCGTGCATGGCCCACCGCCGCCCGGCATTCGTCCTCGTCGTCTTCGGCAAATTCCTGCTTGGCCCGCTTCAGGTCAAATTCCAGAAGCTGCTTCGTTCGCCCTGCCTGAGCCCTCTCCACCTGGGGCTGCAACGCCGCCACGTCCTCCTGGCAATCCGCCCGCGCCGCGCCGCCGGCAAACACCCCGAGCCAAACGGCGCTTCCCGCCAGCAGCCAGCCTCTCACGGCTCGCCCCGCCCGTCGCCCGCGCCCGCCCGCGCCGCGCCGCCGCGCATATCACGCCCGGTCCGCTCCGCCGGATACGCGATGCCCGGCATCAGCCCCTCCCAGAGCACCTGGTTGTAAAGCCCCGCCGGCACCCGGTCCTCCGCCGACCAGTCGAACCCCCGCGTTTCCCGCGCCCAGTAGGCCGCATCGTGCCGTGGCTCCACCCGCGGCCCGCTGGCGAACCGCACCGGCCCACCCTGCGCCGCCGCCAAGTTCAGCGCCGTCGTCTTCAGCAACGTGGATGCCACCGCTTCGTACTGCCACTTCGGCCCCTGCCGTAGGTCAAACACATTCGTCATCGGCCGCTGGTAAGCCGTATTCAGGTTGAGGTGCTCGAGACCGAGGATATCTTCGATCGTCCGCAAAGCGTTCACCGTCGAATACCGCGTGCTCACCACCACGTGCCGCTTCACATAAGGTCCGACCACGTATGCCGTGCTCCGGTGCGCATCCATGTGGTCCGGCCCGTCCTGCGCGTCGTCCTCGACGACCACGATCAAGGTGTTGTCCGCGTAGTTCTTGCTGTTGGCGATGAGCTGGGCTGTCAATCCCACCGCGTAGTCGTTGTCCGCCTGCTGCGTTTCCGGCGTGTTCACCCCGCCCGCCGCGGTCGCGAACGAGCCCATGTGATCGTGCATGTACCGCAGCAAGACCAGGTTCGGCAGCGACTTCGTCCGGTCATACTGCTCGAACTCCCGCTTGAACTCCTGATATCGCCAAACATCCGGGAACGCGTTGTCGTAGCCGCGGAAATACACGTCGGTCAGCGGGATCAGCTCGGGGTTCGCCGCCCACGACACCTGCGTTTGCGAAGCCGCCGGGTTCTCGATCAGCGGCACGGCCGGAATCGACCCGGCCGCGCTGTAACGGCTGAGGTCGATGAAGAACCCGTAGTTCCGCACCGTCAGCCCGGCCCGCAAGGCCGCGCTCCAGATATATCCCCGCTGCACCGCCCCGTTCTTCCCGTCCGGCGCCCCGTCGTCCGCCGGACCCGGCAACAGGTTCGCAGCACCCCCCGGCAACGCGCTCGCCGCCGCGGTAAACCCTGGCCGCGCCGCCTCCCGCGCCGGCGCCCCTTGCACGCCCACGTTGACGTTCCGGTTCGTCCCCTCGGCATCGTAAGGCGCCTTGCTCCGCGCCACCCCGCCGGACGCGTAGTTCAGCCGGATGTCCTTCTCATTGAAATCCGTCTCCCGCCCCGCCGTCGACCACGGCCACCCGTTCCCGCTCACCTCCCCCGTGCAGAAGAAGTTGTCGAGCGTCACGAACTCATCGGACAGCCGATGGAAATTCGGCGTCACCTGCTGCCCGAACACCGTCAACGACGGGTCGCCGTTCGAGCCATTGTTCAGGTCGCCGAGAACCTGGTCGAACGTCCGGTTCTCCTTGACGATGTAGACGACGTGCTTGATCTTCCGACCCAGGAACGACATCACCGCCTCGTCCCGCCGGTTCGGCTCCACCCGGTAGCCGTTGTTCGCCGCCACCTGCAGCGTGAGATTCGTCAAATCCTCCGCCCGCGGCACCGGCGCCGTCAGCAACCCGGAATGCTCAAGTGCCAGGATATACTGGTTCGAGGCCGCCGACGCGGCCTGCGCCGCCGCGTTGCCCCCCGGATACGTCGTCTGCGTCAGCCGGCTGGTGGCACTCGTCAGGTGCGCCGGGTTCGGCCCCTGCTCGCTCTTGTTGTTCGCCACCCACATCGTCCCGCCATCCGCGCTGATGCTGACCGCCGTCGGATACCACCCCGTCGGCACCAGCCCCGCCACGCTGTGCGGCGGCAATCCCGCGAGCGGCACGATCGCCACCGAATTTGCCCCGCCATTGGTGACGAACAACGTCTTCTCATCCGGCGACAACGCCAGGTTGTTGGTCGCGGCCCCCGTATACCGGTTGGACTGGTCCGCCAGCAGCCCCGCCGGCGCGATCGCGTCGATCTGCTCCAGCACCGTGTTGGCCCCTGTGTCGATCACCGCCACCGAATCGCTGTTGTCCTGCGCCACGTACAGCTTGTCCTGCGCCTTGTTCAGCAGGATGTTGTTCGGGCTTCCCGGCAAAGCCACCCGGCCCGCGAGCCGCGGCGTCCCGCTGCTGATATCGACGGCCACGATCTCCCGGTCCCGCAACGAGGCGGCATACACCATCCCGTTGCCCTTGATCGCGACGCCGTAGACGGTCTCCCCGCCCGGCACGCCGTCCGCGCCCGAGGTGTTGTACGGCCGCAAATCATACTCGAACCGCACCGTGCCGCTCGCCGTATCGATCACGCTGATCGAGTCGTTAAACATGTTGCCGACCACGAGCGTCGATCCATCCGGCGACACCGCGATCCCCGAGGCCTGTGGCGAGGATGCAAGCCCATTGCCCACCTTATGCCCGAGCGCGATCGTCTGGCTGACAACATAGCCTCCGTTGCCGGGGCCGTAGACATACACATGGTCGTCCGCCCCGCCCGAGGCGTAGAACTTCGACCCGTCCGGCGCCCAAACCAGCCCGCTGAACGTGTTGGCCGGCGTCAGCACCTGCTTCGTCTTGGGTGAACGCGGGTTCGAGACGTCGTAGACGAAGATGTATTCGCTCCGAGCCGTTTCCGCCAATTTTCCCTGCGCGTCGAACAGCGTGTTGTAGCCGCTGGTCATGATCAGCAGCGTCTGCCCATCCGGACTCAGCGCCGTGGCGATCGCCCCGTCCGGCCGGAACGACGGATACAGCGGGTTGCCCGGATCCAGCGTCTCGAAGGTCGACCCGGTCGCCGCCGTCGGCGTCAGGTACTGACCCGTGGGCAACGGGACCTGCGGGTTGTCGTCCCCATCGGCCCAGGCCGGCACGCTGCCGGCCCCCACTCCGGCAACGAGCGTGGCGGAAAGCAACAAAAGCCTGAATTGCCGTGAGGGGCGGTGAAATCGCATCATGCTACTCCCGAAGCTGCAGCTGTCCGGCACGGCACTGGCACGAAAGAACGCGTTAGCGTCCGGCGTGCCTGGCCAACGACATCCAACCCACAGTTGCACGGCAACGCCCGGCGAATGATGACGCTCCTGTTGCCGATTTATGATGATCCGCTCGCGAACCATGATCCCGCGCCTGTCTTCGAACGGTCATTTGCCGCCGCCGCCCCGAGCCCCTACCGCACCCCCGCCCAACCCGACCGCCTGAGGTTCCATGCGCCGCTGCCTGACCCTAGCCCTCCTGCTGCTCGCCCCCATCGCCGCCCATGCCGCGCCCACCCTCGACCAAGTCCGCCAGCACGGCATCCTGCGCTGCGCCGGCGTCGTCCGCCCCGGTCTCGCCTTCCCCGGCGCGGACCATGCCTGGCACGGCCTGGAGGTCGAACTCTGCCGCGCCGTCGCCGTCGCCGTTCTCGGCCCCGACGCCCGCATCGACTTCCGCGGCCTCTACGCCCCGGCCAGTTTCGAAGCCCTCCGGCAAAGCGAGGAGGGCCTCCTCTTCCTCACTCCCCAGGAAATCGCTGACAACCGCCTCGCCGCCGACGTCTATCCCATCGCCCCCGTGTTCAACGAGCCGGAGCAGGTCATGCTCCCCGCCAACGACCCGGCGCAGCACGTCAACGATCTTTCCGGCAAGATGGTCTGCTTCGAACCCGGTACCCGCGCCGACCAGGATCTCGACCAACTCGTCGTCGCCCGGCAGATGCGCGTCTTCTACGGCCCCTTCTTCGAAGCCGAGGAAATGCTCGACGCCTTCAACGTCGGCCGTTGCGACGCCATCGTCGGCGAGGCCACCGCGCTGGCCGCCCTCAAGTTCAGCATCGGCAAGGATAAGCAGCCGGTCAGGCTTTTGCCCGAAATCCTCTCCACCCAACCCGTCCTCGCAGCCACGCCCGCCAAAGCGGACGATGCTTGGCAGCAGATCGTGGGCAGCGTGCTGCGAACCGTGATCGCCGGGCAACCGATAGACATGCACGCGCCCGGGCTGGACCCCGGCTGGCAAGGCCGCGTGCTCACCCAAGTCGGCGCCTACGACACCCTCTTCCGCGAACTGGTCGGCGCAAACTCTCCGCTTGGCCTCGCCTCGAACGCCGGCGTGCAGCCCGCCTCGCGCTGACCCTCGGCCAAAACGTCATCAAACTGTCAGCCAACCCATTGCCCCGCAAGGTATGTCTCTGCGCCTGGCCGTCCGGCCGCCAACCCGAAACCGATCGATGGTGCCGATAGATGAACCGTTCCCTGCTCAAAACCTGCTCGGCCTTGGTCACCGTGGCGATGATCGCCCAGCCCGCCCTCATCGCGACAGCCTCGGCCCAAGGCGTCAATGGCACGCCTCTGCCCATCGCCATCCTGGCCCCCGACGCGCCCCCTGACATCCAGCCCTACGTCAGCGACCCGGCCCAAGAACCGCGCGTCTCCGACCGCCAACTGATCGAGCAATTGCGCCAGAAGGTGAAGTACGTCTTCGTCCTGTTCCAGGAGAACCGCTCCTTCGACAGCTACTTCGCCACCTTTCGCGGCGCCAACGGCCTATATTCCGACGGCGGCGCGAACCCCAGGCCTCGCCCCGCCGGCCAAACCCCGGGTTTCACCCAGCAGTACCTGAACGTCGACGGCTCCCCCGCCACCATCGAGCCTTTTCGCATCGGTCCCAACCAGTACGCCGCCGACCTCGACGACGTCGATCACAGCCACGTCCGCATGGCCGCCAAGATGAACCTGCCCGGCGGCACTGGCGTTCCGCTGATGGACCAGTTCGCCGCCGTCGAGGAGGCCAAGTTCAACGCCGGCGGCAAGACCACGCTCAAGGGCAAGCAATACGCCGAGCTGGCCATGGCTCACGTCGATTGCGACACCGTCCCTTTCCTTTGGAACTACGCCAGCCGGTTCGTCCTGTTCGACAACATGTTCCAGACCGTCATCGGCCCGTCCACGCCGAACGCGCTGGCGATGATCGCCGGGCAGTCCGGCGAGACGCAATGGGTCAAGCACGGCCCGGCCCAGTCCACGCCCGGCGACGCGAGTTCCTTCCAGATCCCCGTCGTCAGCGACCCGGTCCCCTTCTGGGGTTCCCCGCTCGACACGCAAAGGGCGCAGAACGGCCAGCCGCAGAACCCCTACGGCGAAGGCTACGGCCTCACCGCCAGCGGCATCGCCCCGAACCAGACCTACGCCAACGTGCTGCTGACCATGGCCGGGCGCAATGTCGGCCTCATGCTTTCCACCGACGCGAACGCCCAAACCAACCAGGCCGACATCCAGCTCGACAAGCTAGCCATCCAGGCCATCGGCCGCCCCACGGTCAATTGGGGCTGGTATCAGGAGGGCTTCAACGCCGAACCGAACGAGGGCCTCTACCGCGGCACCGGCAACGGCATGTCCAGCGCCACCGCGCCGAGCCCCCTCGGCAACCCGGTCGTCGCGCGCGGCACGCAAACCCAGCCCTTCGGCGGCACCCACAACTCCTACATCGCCCACCACCAGGGCCCGCAGTACTTCGGCTACCTCGCCGACAACCCGGCCGAAGCCAAGTTCCAGCACGGCCTCAACGACTTCTTCACCGACGTCCAGGCCAAGGCCCTGCCCACGCAAGGCGGCGTGTTCTACGTCCGCGGCGGCTATCAGAACATCCAGCAGCTTACCCCCTACGTCGCCGGCCTCAGCCCCGACGAAGCCGCCGCCGTCACCAAGGGTTTCCAAGGCGACGACGACCACCCGGCCTATTCCGACAGCCAGATCAGCGAGGCCCTGATCGCCCGCGAGGTCAACGCCATCGCCCGCAGCCCGTATTGGAACGAGAGCGCCATCGTCATCACCTACGACGAATCCGAAGGCGACTACGACCATGTCCCCCCGCGCATCCTCAGCTACGACCCGGCCGGCCTGCCGACCAGCCGCGGCCCGCGGATGCCGCTCCTCGTCATCTCCCCCTACGCCCGCGCCCACGTCGTTTCCCGCGAGGAGGGCGACCACAATTCCGTCATCAAGCTGATCAACGCCCTGTTCGGCCTGCCTCCCCTAGCCGACCTGCCCGACGAGGCGCTCGCCCGCTTTATCGCCGCCAACAACCCGAGCTTCAACGGCCCCAACGGCACGCGCAACAGCAACCTTGGCCCGCACGACGGCTACCAGAACGCCCGCGATACCGGCGCCCTGCTCTCGGCCTTCGACCCCGCCCGCCTGTCCGGCGCGAAGCCGCCCTTGCCGCCTGAATACGCCGAAATCCCCGACAGCGTCGTGAACACCCTGCCCCACTACGGCGGCCAGGGCTGTAAGGCGCTCGGCCTGCAAACCGAGGACCGGGTGCAAGGCATCCAGAACACCATTCCGGCCGACTTCAATCCCCGCCCCGGCACTTTTCCCGGCCAGGGAACCACGTCGCTGACCTCGCCGTAGCGAAGCGCCTACGGCCGCTGCTGGCGCGCAGCGGCGGCCTGGCTGACCTGCCGCCGCAGCTCAGCCAGGCCGGTCGGCGGCGGGACTTGAGACGCCGGGGCAACCGTCCGCGGCTGAGCGGCGGCGGCTTGGCCGCTCTGGTTCGGCCCGAAACTCGGGCGCAGCGAGCGGATCTCGCCAGGCCCTTGCAGCACGACCTCCCCCGGCCCGATCGACCGGACCGTGAACCGCCCGATCCGCCCGCCTTCCTGCACGACCACCGCCCGAGGCTCGCCGGCAAAGATCGCCTTGCGGCCGCCGGACGCCACGAGGACGCCGCTCAACCGAGGCAGCGGCACGTCGGGCGGCGTCTCGGCCCGAGTCACTCCCGGCGCGGGCGGACGCCGTGACGGGCTGAACAAGGGCCGGCCAAGCAATGTCGCCGTCATGCGCTGCAAGTCGGCCGGACTGCGCAGCGGCTCCGCCGTCGTCATGTTCTGCGGCAACGGGATGGCCATCGCCGGCGGCCCCCCAGTGCCGGCACTGAACTCCCAGGCGATCACGGCAGACAAGCCGGCGGCCAGCAGGCCGAGGAAAATGAAGGGGTTGGTCGGCAAGTTGGGATTTCCAGCAATCGAGCGCCAATTGAGCCGGAACCCGCAGTCAAAAGCCCGAGACGTTTGAATGACGGTTCCCGGTCAGGCCGAGCACATAAACCGCGACGACGCCGGAGCGCCAGCAGGTCAGCACATCGGCCGCGATGCCCAAGCCATGTCGCGAACACCGCGACCACGCACGCGGCAGCCCAGAACGGAAGGCG
The DNA here is from genome assembly GCA_965260935.1 of Acetobacteraceae bacterium. Lineage (GTDB taxonomy): Bacteria > Pseudomonadota > Alphaproteobacteria > Acetobacterales > Acetobacteraceae > JBBROS01. Next base: position 1,204,027 of record OZ253374.1, on the reverse strand, counting down.
CAGGGACATGGCCACCGCCGCCCCGAGCAGCAAGGCCGATAGCGCGATCACGACCTCCGGCTGCGGCACTGGAACGCCAAGCACGCCGAGCACGCCGCCCAACGCCATCACGGTCGGGAAAGCGACCGGCAGGAGCCAGACGCCCGGCGCACCGAGCTGCGCGCCCCATAAGCCGACCGCGATCATGGCAACCATGTGGTCGAGGCCGGTTGTTGGGTGAAGGAAGCCGCTCAGGAGGCCGCCCGGAACGCCGGCCTCCGTGTGCGCGGCTGCCGGAGCGGCCAAGCAGACCGAGAGGACACAAGCGGCGAGGAGGGTGCGGCGGTGCAAGCGGGCGGTCCTTGGTTCAGCTGAGATTGGCGAAGGCGAGGCTGCCGCTGCTGTAAAGGACGGCTTCGTTCGCGAGCGCCGGGCCTGCGGCGTTCATGGCCTGTTCCGCCTCGAAGGTGTTGCCGTTCAGCGTGAGTCTGTCGACGTAGAGATTGCGGTCGGTGGCGGGCGTGCCGGCGTAAAGGTCGTTGATGAAGGTGATGGCGACGCTCTGGATATCCGTGTCGAAGAAGTCGAGCACATTGACCGTTTGCGATATCCCGTCGGCGTGCGACGCCGTCACGGTCTGGGCGCCGCCGACCTGCTTGCCGTTGACCGCAACGGTGAACTGCGCGTCGCCCTCGTAGGCGTCTTCCGAGACCAGGAACGAGAGGGTCGCCGGGGCTTGGGTGGGCGTGCCGTAGGCGGCGCCGAGAACCTGGGCCAAGGCGTCGTAGGCGCCCGGGTCACGCGCGCCGATGTTGCCGTCAATCGGGCTGACCGTGATGTTGCCGGCGTTGAAGGCGTCGCCTTCGGAGGCGGGATTGCCGCTCGAGACGGGGCCGCCGACGGTAAAACTTGCCCCGCCGCCGCTTCCCTGCACCTGGACGGCGCCGTCGGTCGCGCCGTCGATGGTGGTGAAGGCGTATTTCCCCGCCTCCGCGCCCGCCGGGACATTGATGCTGAGGCCGACGCCGTTCGGCAGCAGGCCCGGCGCGTCGCCTTGCGTGGCCTGCAGGTTGGCGATGAGCGCCGCGGTGAAGTCGGCGCTGGTGGCCAGGTCGGCGGCCGAGCCGCTGGCGGAATTTACGGAGATGGCGGGAACGCCGTAGTTGAACAGCGCGGTCACGGCCCCGGCCAGCGTCGCCGAGTGGTTGGCGTTCTCGATCCCGACCGCGCTGCCCCCATCGGCGCCGACAACGACGAGGTCGGGCCGGGCGCCGCCGAACAACCCCTGCGGGTCAAGCCCGAGCGCGACAAGGGTCGCGGGCGTGCCGTTCGCCGAGTAGTTGGCCGCGTCGTATTGCGTCACCGTCACCGGGTTGAGGAACAACGCCGATCCTGTGCCGCTCTGGTCCGTGTCCGGCGCCAGGACGACGACGTTGTAGCCCTGGGCCAGCAAGGCTTGCCGGGTCGCGTCGAGGCCGGGCGCGCCGTAGCCGTCCTCGTTGAGCAGGCCAATCGTGAGCGGGCCATGCGCCGGCGGGTTGGCGGCCAGCGTGTTGCCGAGGCGCACGGCCAGCGCGTCGCGGTCGGCCGCGGTCGAGCCCCAGTTGCCGTCGATTGGGCTGACCGTGACGTAGTTGTTCAGGAACTGCGAGCCCTCGGCGGTCGGGCTGCCCGACGGGTCGGTGTTCGGGATGAACGATTCCGAATAGGTGCCGTCCGCGGTTTGCGAGAACGGAAAAAAGGCGCTGCTCTCCGGCGTGACAGTGGTGACGGCAGCGCCAGCGAGCGCGGGGTCGCCGGGGACGTTGATGGACAGGCCCTCGCCTTCCGGCAGGATCGGCTGGCCTTCGGCGCGGCTTGCCTGCAATTGGTTCAGGAAGTCCACCGTGAAGTTGGCGGCGTTGGCGAACGAGGCGTCGTAGCTGCCCTTGAACGACCCGGCCGAGACGGCGATGGACGGCACGCCCCCGAACAGGCTTTGCAGCGCGGCGTTGACGGTGCCGGAAATGTTCTCGCTTTCGCCGATGTTCTCGCCGCGGTTGGCGCCGGAGATCACGAGGTCGGGCGGGCTGCCTGCGAACAGGGCGTCGAGCGCGACCAGGGAGGCCACGGCCGGGCGGCCATCGACGCTGTAGTTGCCAGGGGACATTTCGGTGACGCCGATCGGGCTGGCCAGCGCCCCGACGCCGCCGAACGAGCTGCCCTGGGCGCTTTGGTTGTTGGCCGGGGCCACGATCTGCACGTCGAACCCGGCGCTGACGAGGCCGTTGTAAAGCGCGGTGATGCCGGGCGCGCTGAAACCGTCGTCGTTGGTCAGCACGATCTTGAGTGGGTTGGCCATCGCTGGGGTTTCCTTTGGTGGGTTGGGGTCGCCTGATTGGTTCGGCGCGAGGGCGAAGCGTCCGACCAGCGGGTCGTGGTCGCTGGTCTGGTCAAAGAATTCCGAATTGATATGAACCGGCTGGAACTCGGCCCCGGAGGCGAGCGCGTCGGTGACGAGCATGTGGTCGAGCGTCTCGGCGTTGCCTTCGAACACGTAGTCGAAGCGTTGCCCGGCCGGCAGCGTGTCCTGCAGGTCATGCAACACCTCGCTGCCGCCCGGCGCATACGTCGCGGCCGCGTCGATCGGGTCGCCGCCCGGCACCGCGTAGCCGCTCACCGTCGCCACGCCGCGGACCACGCTGATCGGCTGCTCGAAGCCGAACTCGTTCAGGTCGCCCGCCACGATCACTTTCGCGGACGGGTCGGCGGCGAGCCGCGCGTCCACGTAGCTGTTGACCGCCTGCGCCTGGGCCGCGCGCTGCGCCTCGCCGCCGTCGAACGGCGGCTGCGCCGAGCCGTAGAGCGGCCCGCTGCCGCCCTTGGAGGTGAAATGGTTGTTCACCACCGTCACATCCTGGCCGTTGAAGGCGAACGTCGCCGAAAGCGGCGGGCGGGAAGCGTGGAACGGGTGGCCGGGATCGGTCTGCTGGCCGCTGTCCGGCGCGGCGAGCGCGCTGCCGTCGGGCGCGACGGTGGCTAGCGAGCCTTCAACGAACCCGACCCGGCCGGTGCGGTAGAGGAACGCGGCGCGGATGTTGCCGCCGGGTTCGCCGCCGTTCGTGTCGTTGCCGATGAACGGGTTGTCGATGAAGGCGTATTGCGGCCCGCCGGCTGCGTTGACCGCATCCACGAGCGTTTGCAGCGTGACGTTTGCCGACGTGACGCTGTCGTCCGTCGGGCCGGTGTTGTCCTGCGCCTCCTGCAGCGCGACCACGTCAGGGCTGTTGAGCTTGTTGATGATCTCGTCGGCGATGGCGGCGAACCGGGCCGCGCCGTCGCCGGGGTCGAGGTTCTCGGCGTTGTAGCTGGCGACGAGCAGGTGGCCGGCGTCGCCCTTGAGCGTGGCGGCGTCCTTGGTCAGCGGGCTGGGCTCGGCGACCACCGGATCGGTCTTGGCCATCACCTGATAATTGCCGAACGCGTAATCGACCACGCCGGTCACCGATTGCAGCCGCGCGCCGACGCTGACGTTGGGCATGGAAACGCCGAGGCCGCCGTCGATCTGGACGCGCTCCGGATTGAAGTCGCCGCCCGCCGTGTCGGTGTTGCCGAAGCTCGGCTCGCCGCCGCTGACCAGCAGGTCGCCGCGCCCGTTCAGCCCGGTGGCGTCCGCCCCGCCGCTGGCCACGGTCTCGATCTCGCCGAAGCGGTTGGTCGGCCCGACGACGAGCGGGTCCTCAACCGTCACCAACATGCCTTCGAGGCTTTCATAGGCCGCGACGCCGGCGGAAAGGTCGGCGGTGGGCAGCCGCACGCCGTTGGCGCCGATCAGGGCAGCCGCGGGCAACGCGTTGCCGCTCGACAAAACGGCAGTGCTGGTCACGGCCGAAATCTCGGTCGTGGACAGCGTGCCCGGCGCCGTGCCGCGCGGCGTGAACTCCTGCACCGTGCCGCTGACATCGACCAGGTCGCCCACGGCAATGCCGCTCGGCGTCTTGCCCGTATAAACGAAGACGGCATCCGACGTGGCGGCGTTGCCATCCCCGGCCGGGTCTTGGATGTAGAATCCTTTCGTCGAACCGTTGCTGACCGCGGTGACCACGCCCCGGGCGGTCACGGCCTGGCCGACGAGCGGCGACGTCTCGTTAAACCCTTGGATGGCCTCGATCGAGGTGACGGCAGCATCGGACGTTGCGCCGACCGTGGAGTCGGGCGCGTCGGAAGAGGTTGTCAGGCTCATGGCCATCCTTTTTTGGATTGGTCGGGATTGGGACAGGGCGTGTCCGGGACGCGCCGGATGGCAAGCAGGCGGGCATGGAAAGGGTGGCGTCAGGGCAAGCGGTTGTCCTCGTCGATCACGTCGCCGCCGCGTCGTCCGCCCGGCTTTCGCAGCCATCTTCTAAGCAGCCGGCCCAGCCCTAGGGATGAAATCATGAAGACAGATTGGTTAACCTGAGATGACATTTCTTGTCTTCGAATCGTCGTATGCCCGTCACGCAGTTGACACGGGCTGGCCGCTATGCAGGGCCTGTGTCGAGCGCCGCAGCCCGTCCTTTGCCCCCGTCATCCGCGTGCGACCTGCTGGCCCCGTGCCGCCTCCCCCTCCGGCCCTGCTTAGTCAGTTGCTGATCCGTGGCCCAAGCCGCCTGGCCCTCGTTGGTCGAGCAGAGCCTCGGCGTCCCTGACTTGCTGCTTGACCCAAGCCGAGAGCGACCGGTAAGGATAGCCAGGCTGCCGCCGGGCGAGGTTGAATCAGCGGTTCAGGACGGGCGCCGCGTGGCAGTCGCCGTCGCGGATCATTGACCGGAGCACCCACTGAATGACCCGCGTCATCCGCGTCGCCGCGGCACAGATGGGCCCCAACCAGCGCGCCGACGCGCGGGGCGCGATCCTGCAGCGGATGATCGCCCTCCTGGAGCAGGCCGCAAGCCGGCACGCCCAGCTCGTCGTCTTTCCCGAGCTTGCGTTCACGACCTTCTTCCCCCGCTGGCTGCTGGATGACGCCGAGCTCGACAGCTATTTCGAATCCGTCATGCCCGGCCCGGCCGCTCAGCCCTTGTTCGACCGCGCCCGCGAGCTCGGCATCGGCGTCTCGGCGGGTTATGCCGAACGCACCGGCGCCGGGGAGCGCTTCAACAGCGCCATCCTGGTCGGGCCGGACGGCAAAACGGTCGGCCGCTACCGGAAAATCCACCTCCCGGGCACGGCCGAGCCCCGCCCGGGCGCCCGGTTCCAGCAGTTGGAGAAACGCTACTTCGACTACGGCGACCAAGGCTTCCCGGCCTTCCGCGCCGCCGCCTTCGACGGCGCCGTCATGGGCATGCTGATCTGCAACGACCGCCGCTGGCCCGAGGCATGGCGCGTCCTTGGCCTGCAAGGCGTCGAGCTGGTCTGCATCGGCTACAACAGCGCCGCCTACGACCCGAACGGCGGTGAGAACGAAACCGCCGAGCTCCGCACCTTCCACTCCCAACTCGCCGTGCAATCGAACGCCTACATGAACGCGGCCTGGGCCATAGCCGTCGCCAAGGCCGGGGATGAGGACGGCTCCGGCCTGATCGGCGGCTCGTGCATCGTGGGGCCTGACGGCGTCATCGCCGCCCAGGCCAGCACGCTCGCGGACGAGGTCGTCGTCGCCGACTGCGACCTCGACGCCTGCCGCCAAGGCAAGGACAAGATGTTCAACTTCGCCGCCCACCGCCGCCCGCAATGGTATCGTCCGATCACGGACCAAGTCGGCGTAAAGGAACCCCGATGAGACCTGCGATCCCTCTGGCCCTGGCCATCTTGCTCCTCGGCGGCTGTACCGAGCCGGAGCAGCAGCCCTATACCTACGTCCCAGGCGCGGCGGCCCCCTATGGCGCGATCCCGCTGAACGGCGTCAACTACCCGCCCGTGCAGCCCTATTCAGCCCCGATCGCCCAGCCGGAACCGCCGCCTTCGCTCGGCTCCGATATGCCGTTTACGTCCTCGCCGGAGCCGCTGAACCAGGGCGCGGAACCAACCCCCGAGGCCCTCCCGCTGCCCTATACCGAACAGCCGCTCGAGCCGCCGCCGGCCGGGCAGCCGGCCATTCAAGCCCCGCCCGCCCCTCCGGCGCCACAGGCCGACGTGCCATCGAGGCCGCGATCCGACATCCCCATGATGGGTTTCCGGCCATTGCGCGGAAAGTCCTCGGCAAGTCCCTGACGGCCCGCATCCTCACCGCCGCCCAGATTGGCCGAGCGCAGCGGGGCGCGCGAGGCTACCTTCGCCTGGATGTCGCCTGATGGAGCGCGCCCATGCCCGCGGTATGGAATTCGTCACTTTTCCCGGACCGGCGCCCTAAAATTCTTACTTGCGCCTTTTGCATCGATGACAGCCGGATGCCGGCCAGCCGTGAATTTCGCTCTACCAGAGCCGCATCATCGTTGCAGACCAGGACGGCATGAACCGGAACGTCCTGTTCAGGAATGCAACGACTTAGAACGGAAGACTGGTGATCGGAACGCTGACTGCGTCTTCCATAACACCAACTCAAACATCCAAATTCGCAACCTTCAAAGCATTGCCCACGATGAAATCCCGCCGCGGCTCGACCACGTCGCCCATCAAGGTGCTGAACACCTGCGCCGCATCCTCCGCGTCTCCGACCCTGACCTGAAGCAAGGTCCGCGCCTCCGGGTCCAGCGTCGTTTTCCAGAGCTGGTCAGGGTTCATCTCCCCCAGCCCCTTGAAGCGCTGGATCGACAATCCCTTTCGCCCCTGAGCCAAAATCCGGTTAAATGCGCTGGCCGGCCCGGCAGCCCGGGTCTCAGCCTTGTCGAGACCCAAAACAGCGGGCTCCGAGAAACGCTGGGCAAGGGCCGGCGTCCGCTCGGAAAGCCAACGGGCCTCGCTGCTGCGCAGGTCCGTCGCATCAAGGCTGTAGCGCTCCGCCACGCCGCGGACCACCCGGGCCAGGTGCAATCCCCGCTCGTCCGCGGCAACCTTCCACGTCCGCTCGTTCGGCAGCGAGACGGCATTCAGCCTTGTCACAAGGTCGCCGCTCACGCCCGTCGTCCGCTCGATGTCCGGCGTCAGCGCGCCAGCGATGGCAGCCTGCTCAAGCAGCCAAACCGGCACGTTGACCGCCAGCCGATGCAGGCGCCCGGACGCCTCGCGCAGCCAGGCCAGCTCGCCGGCCATGTCGGCGCCCTCGAACGCCGTCCCGTCGGCATAAGCGATCCGCGCCTCTGCCAACGCCTTGTCGAGCAGGAAGTCCTCCAACGCGTCATCGTTCTTGAGATACCGCTCGTCGTTGCCCCTTTTCGCGCGGTAGAGCGGCGGCTGCGCGATGTAAAGGTGGCCGCCCTCGATCAGCTCGGGCATCTGCCGGAAGAAGAACGTGAGCAGCAGCGTCCGGATGTGGCTGCCGTCCACGTCCGCGTCCGTCATGATGTTGATGCGGTGATAGCGCAGCTTGCCGATGTCGAACCCGCCCTGCTCCGGCTCCCCGCGCCCGATCCCCGTCCCCAATGCGGTGATCAGCGTGCCGATCTCCGCACTGCCCAGCATCCGGTCGAACCGCGCCCGCTCCACGTTCAGGATCTTGCCCTTCAGCGGCAGGATCGCCTGGAACTTGCGGTCCCGTCCCTGCTTGGCCGAGCCGCCGGCGCTGTCGCCCTCGACGATGAAGATCTCGGATTTCGCCGGGTCCCGCTCCTGGCAGTCCGCCAGCTTGCCCGGCAGCGTACTGACATCCAGCACGCCCTTGCGCCGGGTCAGCTCGCGCGCCTTGCGGGCGGCTTCCCGGGCCGAAGCCGCATCTATCACCTTCTGGATGATGGTCTTGGCTTCCTTCGGATGCGTCTCGAACCAGTGGCTCACCACGTCGGCCACCGCCGCCTGCACCACCGGCTGCACCTCGGAGCTGACCAGCTTGTCCTTGGTCTGGCTGCTGAACTTCGGGTCCGGCACCTTCACCGACAGCACCGCCGTCATGCCCTCGCGCATGTCGTCGCCAACGAGCGAGAGGCTCTCCTTCTTGCCCATGCCTTCCGCGTATTTCGTCACCACCCGCGTCAACGCCTGGCGGAAGCCGGCCAGGTGCGTGCCGCCGTCCTTCTGCGGGATGTTGTTGGTGTAGCAAAGCATCGTCTCATGGAAGCTGTCGTTCCAGCTCAACGCGAACTCGACGCGGATGCCGATCTGGCTTTCTTCCGTCACGACCGAGATCGGCGCCGTCAGCACCGGCGCGCGGCTGCGGTCCAGCCATTGCACGAACGCGACAAGCCCGCCGTCGAACTTGAACGTCGTCTCTTGCGCCGGGGCGTGCCGCTCGTCGCGCAAGGCAATCGCCAGCCCGGAGTTGAGGAACGCGAGCTCCCGCAGCCGCCGCTCCAGGATCGCGAAGTCGAATTCGGTCCTGGTGAAGGTGCCCGTGCTCGGCTTGAACGTCACCTCGGTGCCGGAATGCTTGTCGCTCGGGCCGGCGACCTCGAGCGGCTGCACCGTCTCGCCGTGCTCGAACCGGATCAAGTGCTCCTGCCCGGCGCGCCAGATGCGCACCTCCATCCACTCGCTCAGCGCGTTCACGACGGCGGCGCCGACGCCGTGCAAGCCCCCCGAGACCTTGTAGCTGTTCTGGTTGAACTTGCCGCCCGCGTGCAGCCGGGTCAGCACGACCTCGGCCGCGCTCACGCCTTCCTCGATATGGATGTCGGTCGGGATGCCGCGGCCGTCGTCGCGGACGGTCACGCTGCCATCGGCGTTGAGCGTCAACTCGCAGCGCGTGGCGAAGCCCGCCTGCGCCTCGTCCACTGCGTTGTCGATGATCTCGAACGCCATATGGTGCAGGCCGGAGCCGTCGTCGGTGTCGCCGATGTACATCCCCGGGCGCTTGCGGACCGCTTCCAGGCCCTTCAGCACGGAGATCGATGCGGCATCGTAGGTTTCAGGGATGGAGTCGGGAGTGGGAACCGCCTCAGACATGCCGGTTGTATATCTCTTTTCAACGCGTAGGAACGACAAGGAATATAGGCCATTCATGTCCGAATGGACAGGGGCAGCGGGCCTGCGCGCGTGTAGGATAGCCTGACGCTAACACGAAAGGTAAGGCATGGCCCTCGGGATGGAAGCAGCTCACGGACCGATCCGCGAAGCCGTCGTCATCCTTGGCGCGGCTGCCGTCGTCATTCCCCTCTTTCACCGGCTGCGGGTCAGCCCGGTGCTCGGCTTCATGCTGGTCGGCCTGCTGGTCGGCCCGTTCGGCCTCGGCGCCCTCGCCCCGTATGCCTCCTGGCTGCACTGGATCACCATCACCGACCGCGACCGGATCGAGCCGGTGGCCGAGCTGGGCGTGGTGCTGCTGCTGTTCATGATCGGCCTCGAATTGAGCTTCGAGCGCATCTGGGCCTTGCGCCGGCTGGTGTTCGGCCTCGGCGGCTTGCAGGTCGCCGTCTGCGCCCTGGCCATCGCCGCCTGCGCCTCCGCGGTCGGCGCGAGTCCTCGCGAAGCCGCCGTGCTCGGCATCGCGCTCGCCATGTCCTCGACGGCCGTGGTCATCCAGGTGCTCGCCGACGAGCGGCGCATGACTGGCCTCGTGGGCCGCGCCAGCTTCGCGGTCCTGCTGTTCCAGGATCTGGCCGTCGTCCCGGTCATGTTCGCGCTGGGCGTGCTGGGCGGCGACGAGGCAGGTGGGCTGCAATCGCTCGGCGTCGCGGTGGGCCAGGCGCTTGCGGCCATCGTTCTCCTGGTCGGCCTCGGGCGGCTGGTCCTGCGCCCGCTGTTCCGGGGCGTCGCCCGCACGCGCAGCCCCGAGCTGTTCATGGCCGCCTGCCTGCTGGTGGTGCTCGCCACCGCGCTGGCCGCCGCCGTGGCCGGCCTGTCGATGGCGCTGGGCGCGCTGATCGCGGGCTTGCTGCTGGCCGAAACCGAATACCGCCGGCAGATCGAAGTGACCATGGAGCCGTTCAAGGGATTGCTGCTCGGCGTGTTCCTGATCTCGATCGGCCTCAATCTCGACCTTGCCCGCGTGTTCGCGCAGCCGGTCTCGGTGCTCGCCGCCGCGGCCGGTCTGGTCGCGCTCAAGGCCGCGGTCATCGCCGGGCTGGGGATGCCGTTCCGCCTTGGTTTTCGCACCGGCGGGCAAGCCGGGCTGCTGCTTGGCACCGGGGGAGAGTTCAGCTTCGTTATCCTGGGCCTCGCCGGCAGCTTGGGCTTGCTCGCGCCGGACTTGGCCGGCTTCGCCTACGTCGTCGGCGCGCTGACCATGGCCAGCATCCCCCTGCTGTCCCGCCTGGGTCTCGTCCTGTTCCCTGCCCGCGCCGCCGCCATCGACCCGGCGATCCTGCCCCCCGAAATGCCCGACGAGTTTCCGCGGGTCATTGTCGCCGGCTACGGGCGGGTCGGCCAGACCATCGCCGCGTTGCTGGAAACCCATCGCGTCCCGTTCATCGCGCTCGACAGCGACGCGCGCCGGGTCGGCCGTGCCCGGCGCCAGGGCAAGCCGGTGTTCTACGGCGACGTGACCCATCCGGAGCTTCTGCGCCGGGTGGGCATCGCCGAGGCGCGCGCGATGGTGATCACGGTTGACGACCGCGCCCGGGCCGACGAGGTCGTCCGCCTCGCCCGCGCCGAGAACCCCAAAGCCCTGCTGATCGTCCGCGCCCGCGATGCCGAGCACGCCGCCCAGCTTTACGCGGCCGGCGCGTCGGACGCGGTGCCCGAGACCATCGAGGCCAGCCTTCAACTCGGCGAGGCGGTCCTGGTCGACCTCGGCATCCCAATGGGCCGCGTGCTGGTCTCCATCCACGAGAAGCGGGCCGAGTTCCAGAACCAGATCAAGGCCAGCGTGCCGGACGCCGACGTGCGCGAGCGCGGCCAGGTGCGGCTGGCGTCCACGCCTTCGCGCGAGCACGGCGTTGTTTGACGCCCCAGCAACCCCCGCCTATCTCACCGACCAACAACCGGGAGCCCGCCTTTATGAAACTCGCCCTTGCCGCCGCCCTTTTGGCCTTGGGCCTGGCCCCGGCCCCGGCCGAAGCGGCCCAGCAGCCTACGTGCGGCGACAGCGTCACCGTCCGTCAAGGCGACACCATCAGCCAGATCGCCGACCGCTGCGGCATCTCCGAATCCACCCTGATGACGGCCAATCCGTCGATTGAAAGCTCGGGCGACCTGCGCGTGGGCGCCGCCCTCAACACCCTGCCGAACAGCGGGCGGCCCGGCGTCGGCACATCGTTGAGCAACCTCGGCGCCAGCGCCTCGAACCTTGCTGTGGGGCTTGCCGACAAGGTCGGCTCGTCCGCGCAGGAATTGCTCGACCGCAACCCCGATTTGAAACACCGGCTGCAACGGCTTGGCAACAGCGTCGGCCTGGCCAACCCCGCGGTCAAGATAACCATCGCCCCGCAAAGCGGCGCTCCTGGCTCGACCGTGACCGTGGCCGCGACCGGCCTGCCCGCCGACAAGCCCGTCCGCATCGGCGCCGGGCCTCCAGGCGCTGCATTCGAGGTCATCCGCACCGCCCAGTCCTCCGCCAACGGCACGCTGTCCGCCGACCTGACCGTTCCCAGCCTGTTCGACGCCGCGAACGCGCCGAACAGCCCGGCCGGCAACAGCACCGGCAATGCTCCGAACAAGTCGCTCGTTTTCGTGCTGGTCGGCCCGGACGACAGCATCGAAGCCCGCTCGGACCGCTTCCAACTGACCCCCTGACTTGGCCATCCCGGCGTGAAGGCTCCCCACCCTTCCGAGCAGAGTCAGCGCGGCCTTGACTGGCTCAATTTCTTCATCGCCGATGTCGAGACCGCATTCGGGCCTTTCATCGCCGTTTACCTGACCACCGAGGGATGGTCGCAAGGCGCGATCGGCACGGTTATCACCGTCAACAGCAGCATCGCGCTGGCAAGTCAGATTCCTGCTGGCTGGCTTATCGACAACCTGCGGCGAAAGCGGATTATCCTCGCCGTCTGCATTGCCTGCATCGCGGCAGGCTCGCTGCTGATCGCCCTGTTTCCGCAATATTGGGTGGTGACCGCCGGCGAGGCGTTGCACGGCATCACCGCCGGCGCGGTCCGCACCGCCATTGCCGCCGTCGGCATCGGCCTCGTCGGCCATCGCGCTTATCATACCCGCGTCGGGCGCAACCACCGCTTCGACTCCTTCGGCAATGCCGCCACCGCGGCCGGGATGGGGGCGCTCGGCGCCTATTTCTCGCCCCAGGCCCCGTTCTTCGCCGCCGCCGCCCTCTGCATACCTGCCCTCATAGCGCTTTACATGGTCCGCGGCGACGAGATCGACTACGCCCGTTCCCGCCAGGCCTCCGACGAGAAGGGCAAGGAGGCCGGCGATTGGCGCGTGTTGTTCGAGAACAAGCGCCTGATGCTGTTCGCCGGCTGCCTGTTCCTGTTCCAGTTCGCCAACGCCTCCATCCTGCCGTTGGCCGGCGAGCACCTTGCCGCCAATTTCCGCGCCGAATCCGAGATCGTCACCTCGGGCATGGTGGTGATCCCGCAGATCGTCACCGCCCTGATCGCCGCCTGGGTGGCGCAGAAAGCCGACGAATGGGGCCGCAAGTGGCTGCTCGTCGCCGCCTTCGCCGCCCTGCTGGCGCGCGCCGCCCTGTTCGCCTTCGTCATCGATCCATGGGTCCTGCTGGGCGTCCAGGTGCTCGGCGGGCCGACCGCGGCCGTCATCGGCATCCTCACGCCGCTCGTGGTTGCCGACTGCACCAGGAATTCCGGTCGCTACAACGTGGCGCTTGGCACGGTCGGCATGATTTCCGGCATCGGCGCGACGGTCAGCACCACGGCGGTCGGCTATTTGGCGCAGTCTTGGGGGTTCGGCGCGGGGTTCGGCGCGCTGGCCCTGGTCGCGGCAATCGGGCTTGGGCTGCTGGTCTTCTTGCCGGAAACCGTCAACGAGGCGCGCGGCGCTCCGGCATGAAATCCGGCGTCACGAGAGTGTGAGTAAAATTTCGTTAATCGATGAAAATTTCACTTGCATCCATATGCGACAGGTCTAATTTGTGCAGCGCAGCACGGTGGTTCGCCATCCTGCTGCAGGACGTTTCCTCCCTAAACTTGGCGGCGCTTTCGGGTGCCGCCATTTTTTTATGGCGAACCAGGCGGCGTAACGCTTTGGTGAACGCCGAACCGCCTCGTACCGATTGCGTTCTGCGCCGATTAGTTAATTTGAATCGTATCGGGCAAAAGGAGCGATCGATGAGCGACAACAGTCGTTGGGCAGAGTTAAGCCGCCGCGGCATGTTAGGCGCATCCGCATCCGTCGCGGCCTTGCCGCTGGCGATGCAGGGTGCGACGGCTGCCGAGACGCCGAAATCAGCCGATCCACGCACGCCGATACCGGTGTCGCTGACCGTCAATGGGCAAAATTACGATCTCACCATCGACAGCCGGACGACGTTGCTGGACGCGGTCCGCAACCACCTCGGGATGACCGGTTCGAAAAAGGGCTGCGGCCACGGGCAGTGTGGCGCCTGCACGATGAGGATAGGCGGACAACCGGTACTATCCTGTCTCACCCTCGCCGCGATGGTGCGCGGCCCCGTCGTGACCATCGAGGGCGTGGCGGACAAGAACGGCGCGCTGCACCCGATGCAGCAGGCGTTCATCGACCAGGATGCGTTGCAGTGCGGCTATTGCACGCCGGGGCAGATCATGTCGTCGATCGCCTGCGTCGAAGGCGGGCATGCCGGAAGCGACGATTCGATCCGGCAGTACATGAGCGGCAACCTGTGCCGCTGCGCCGCCTATCCGCATATCCTGGCCGCGATCCACCAAGCCAAGAACGCGATGGGAAAGGCCTGAGCCATGCAGCCTTTCACCATCCACCATGCCACGGATCGCAGCGACGCCGTGAAAGCGGCCCAAACGGCGGACAACCGGCAGCCGCCCACCTCCGCCCCCGCGCAGTTCATCGCCGGCGGCACCACCATGGTCGATCTCATGATCCTGGGAGCGATGCGGCCCGACACGTTGGTCGACATCAACGCGCTGGAGCGGAAGCACGGCAGGATCGAGGCGTCCGCCCACGGCCTGCAACTCGGCGCGCTCGTGCGCATGAGCCAGCTCGAAGCCGATGAGGATGTGCGGCGCGACTACCCCATGATCGCCGAAACGATGGCATTGGCCGCCAGTTCGCAGATTCGTAACATGGCGAGCCTCGGCGGCAACGTGCTGCAGCGCACGCGGTGCGAGTACTTCCGCGATGCGGGAAACTGGACCGAGTGCAACAAGCGCGTCCCCGGCAGCGGCTGCGCGGCCTTGCACGGAGTGCAGCGCAAGCACGCCGTGCTCGGGGTCAGCGACAAATGCATTGCCTCCTACGCCGGCGATTTCGCCCAGGCGCTGGTGGCGTTAGGGGCCGAGGTGCAGACAGCCGGGCCCAAGGGCGACCGGACGATCAAGTTCGAGGAGCTTCATACCGGTGCCGACAACCCGCATACGGAGACGATCCTCGACCCGGGCGAGTTGATCACCGGCTTCCATGTGCCGGCCGGGCCATGGACCAAGCGGTCGGTTTACGTAAAGGTGCGCGACCGCGACTCCTACGCTTACGGGGTGGCGACCGCGGCCGTCGCCCTGCATCTGGAACACGGGACCGTGCAGGAGGCGCGCATCGGCCTCGGAGCGGTCTCCTATAAGCCATGGCGCGCACATGAGGCGGAGGCGGCATTGAAAGGCAAGCCCCTATCCGAAGACGCGGCCACCGCGGCAGCAAAGGCGGCCTTCGCGGACGCGAAGCCGCAAGAAGGCAATGCGTTCGCCGCCGAGCTTGGGCAACGCACCCTGGTCCGCGCCCTAATGCAAGCCAAAGCCCTGGAGGCCTGAGATGGCGGACGAAAAGCAACCCGGCGTCATGACGCAATTCGGCCCGGCGATCGCCGGCAAGCAAGGCATCGGCGTCGCGACCTCGCGCATCGATGGGCGCGAAAAGGTGACGGGCGCGGCCCGGTACGGGTCGGACTTTTACGGCACCTCAAGCCCCGCTCACGCCTGTCTCGCCACGAGCCGCATCGCGCGCGGGCGGATCAACGGCATCGATGAGAGCGAGGCGCGCAAGGTTCCGGGCGTCTTGGACATCTTGACCTATAAGAATGTCGGCGACCAAGTGAAACCGGGCAAGCTCTCGCTGAACAAAGGGTTCATGGGCACGACGATCGCGCCGCTCGCGTCGAACAAGGTCCGGCACGCGGGGCAGATCGTCGCCTTGGTCGTGGCCGAGACGCACGAAGCGGCGCAGGAAGCGGCGGATCGGATCAAGTTCGACTACGCCGAGGAGACGCCCTCGGCCACGTTCGACAGCCCGGGAACCACCACCATCACTGCCGAGCAGGCCGCCCACGAGGACGGGACCGAAGCGAAGCCGCTGCCGAAGGTAGGCGACGCGCACTCCGCCCTCGCGGCGGCGCCGGTCACGATCGACTACCGCTATTCGACGCCGACGCAGCACCACAACCCGATCGAGTTGTTCAACACGGCCGCGGAATGGAACGGCAATCAGCTTACGGTGTGGGAATCGTCGCAGAACGTCGGCGGGTTCAAGTTCGGTCTGGCCGAGCAGCTCGGCATCTCGGCGTCCGACATCCGCGTGGTCTCACCCTACATCGGCGGCGCGTTCGGCTCCCGCGGCTCCCTGACGCAGCGGACGGCGCTGGTGGCGCTGGCGGCGAAACGGGTCGGGCGTCCGGTCCGGCTCGAGACGAGCAGGGCGCAAGGGTTCACGGTCGCCACCTACCGGGCCGAAACCCGGCATCGCGTGCAACTGGGCGCAAGCCAGGACGGCAAGCTGCAAGCCCTCATCCAGGAAGGGTGGGAGGTGAGTTCGCGGCCCGACAACTACCGCGTTGCCGGGGTGAAGGTGACGACGCGGCTTTATGCGTGCCCGAACGTGGCAAGCCAGGTGCACATCGTTCATGCGGACCGAAACACGCCGGGGTTCATGCGCAGCCCGCCCGAAGTTCCTTATATGTTCGCGCTCGAATCAGCGATGGACGAGCTGGCGGTGGCGCTGAAGATGGACCCGGTCGAGCTCCGCCGGGTCAACAACACGATGCACGAGCCGATCAAGGGTCTGCCCTACACCTCGCGCAATCTCATGCCCTGCTACGAGGCGGCGGCCGACGCGTTCGGCTGGAGCAAGCGCAACCCGCAACCCGGATCGATGCGGGACGGCGAGTGGCTGATCGGCTGGGGCTGCGCGACCACGATTTATCCGACCAACATGGCGCCCGCAACGGCGCGGGTGACGCTTTCACCGCAAGGCCGGGTCAAGGTGCAGACGGCAGGGCACGACATCGGCACCGGGCTTTATACAGTGGCCGCGCTGGTGGCGCAGTCCGGGCTGGGCGTGCCGATCGAGCATGTCACGGTCGAGCTGGGCGACACCAACCTGCCGCCTGCGCCCGTTGCTGGCGGGTCGAACAACACGGCCAGCATCGGCAACGTGATCGCCAAGGCGTGCGAGCAGATCCGCGGCCGCATCGCGCAAGCGGCGTCGGATGCCAGCGATGGGCCGTTCCGTGGCCAAGACCCGGCAAAGCTATTGCTGGTGGAAGGCGGCTTGCGCGGGCCGGACGGGACAACCGAGCCGTTGGAAAAGGCGATCGGGCGAGCCACGAACGGCGCGATCGAAGCCTACGCGGAAAACATCCCGCACGGCGTGCCGGAAAACGGCCTCAAGGCGCTCTACGAGGGGAAATCCACGATCCTGCCTGGGGAAGAGAACAAGGACCGGATTCAGTATGCCTTCGGAGCCCAGTTCGTCGAGGTCCGGGTGCATATGCGGACACGGGAAATTCGTGCGCCGCGGATCGTCGGCGCTTATGCGGCCGGACGGATCGTCAATCCGAAGGCGGCCAAGAGTCAGCTCATGGGCGGGCAGATTTGGGGCATCAGCGCCGCCTTGCTGGAAGCTACCGAGATCGACCCGCGGACGGCGCGCTATTACAACGACAACTTGGCCGAGTATCTGATCCCGGTGAACGCCGACATCCACGAAGTGACGACTATCATGTTGCCGGAGACGGACCACGAAGTGAATGAGCTGGGCATCAAAGGTATTGGCGAGCTGGCCAACGTCGGGCTGAACGCGGCGGTGGCGAACGCGGTCTATCATGCAACGGGCGTGCGCATCCGCGACTTGCCAATTCGGATGGAGCATCTGCTGGACGCGCCGGCGCTCAGGGCTTGAGCGGAGAAGCGAAGGCAGGGTGACTTTAGAGGCGCCCCGAAGCTGCCCGGCGCGGCCTTTCTGAACGGGCCGGTGGAGTGCGGCGAATGAATAGGGGGTTCTCAATGCTACGTCGGTCAATGATCGCGCTGGTGATCGGTTTAGCGACTGGCGGACCGGTTTTTGCACAGGCCCCGGTGCGGACCGGGCCACCGAACGTGCCCGCGTTCAAGCCGGCGTTCCCTGGGCAAACCCGCGCGCCCGCCGTTCCGACCGAGGTTAGCCTCGACGTGCAAACAATCGCATCCGGATTGAGCTATCCGTGGGGCCTCGCGTTCCTGCCGGACGGACGCATGTTGGTGACGGAGAAATCGCCCCCTTCGCTACGCATCGTTGATCACGCCGGGCATATGTCGGACCCGGTCGCAGGCTTGCCGCAAGCCTTCGGACGGGACCAGGGCGGCTTGCTCGATGTCGCGGTCGCCCCCGACTTCCCGAAAACGGGCCTGATTTATTGGTCATACGCGGAGCGCCGGGCCGACGGCACCGGGACGGCGGTGGCCCGCGGGCATCTGGTGGACGGCCCCAAGCCTCGGGTGGAGGACGTGCAGGCAGTGTTCCGCGAGATGCCGCCGGTCGACTCCACCAAGCACTACGGCGGACGGCTCGTGTTCGCGCCGGACGGCAAGCTGTTCATCACCCTTGGCGAGCGGTCGGTGCTGGAAGGGCGGCGGCAGGCGCAGGATCTCGGCAGCGACTTGGGCAAGATCGTGCGGGTGAACCCGGACGGGTCCGTGCCGGCGGACAACCCGTTCGTGGGCCGGGCCGGGGCGAGGCCGGAAATCTGGTCGTATGGGCACCGCAACATCGAAGCCGCGGCGCTCGACAAGGAAGGGCGGCTTTGGGAAGTCGAGATGGGACCCCGCGGCGGCGACGAACTGAACCTCGTCGAGAAAGGACGCGACTACGGCTGGCCAACCATCACCTATGGCGAGGAGTATTCCGGCGAGCCCGTTGGCAAAGGCGTCACCCAGGCCGAAGGGATGGAGCAACCGGTCTACTACTGGGATCCGGTCATCTCGCCGTCCGGCATGACGATCTACACCGGCGACCTGTTCCCGGAATGGCGGAACAACGTCTTCATCGGCGGGCTGTCGAGCCGGGCGCTGGTGCGGCTGGTGCTAAGCGGCGACCGGGTGGTAGGTGAAGAGCGCCTGCTGACGAATCTGGGCTCGCGCATCCGCGATGTCGTGCAAGGACCGGATGGCGCGCTCTATGTGCTGACGGACGCGAGCGACGGGCGGGTGCTGCGGGTGTCGCCGAAGCGGTAGGGTTGGGCGCTGGCCTGCCTGCCGGCGTCAGTCCACAGCCACCAGGCAACGGCCACGGCCGCGGCCAGCCATAGCAGCACGATGATGACGGCGCCTATTCGGCTCACCGGCTTGCCCTGAACCTTTTCGGCAGCGGCCCGGTGCTCAGCCATCACCTCTGGCGGCACCAGGCGGACCGCCAGCATGATTGCCAATGGCACCAGGACCGCATCGTCGAGATAGCCGACAACCGGGATGAAATCGGGTATCAAATCAATGGGCGAGAAGACGTAGGCGGCAATCCCGAGCGCCAATGCTTTAGCATACCAAGGCGTGCGAGGATCGCGTGCGGCCAGCCACAGGGCATGCGTGTCCCGCCTGACCATTCGTGCCCATGCCTTGAGCCTGTGCAGCATCGTCCGGCCTTGTTCGCGCCCGCTTGACGTCATGCGATTGTCTCATGGGCGCCGGCGCGGTTCAAGCCGGACACCAGGACAACAAGCGCGCGGCCACCGTCACGATAGCTTCACGATCCGATCGATTATCTTTTGCTAAACAGCCGTCGCGATCTCGCGGGAGTGGCTGTTGCTGGTTTTGGACGGCGTAACCAAGGTGTTCGGGGCCAGGGCGGCCGTCGATGGCGTGTCGCTTGAGATACCGCCGGGACAGTTCGTCGGCGTGATCGGCCGCTCGGGCGCGGGGAAGTCCACGTTGCTCCGGCTGCTCAACCGGCTTTCCGAGCCGACCGGCGGCCGCATCCTTTGCGATGGAAAGGACGTCACCGCCCTGCGCGGACGCGGGCTGCGGCAATGGCGGCGCACATGCGCCATGGTGTTCCAGCAGTTCAACCTGGTCGGCCGGCTCGACGTTCTGAACAACGTGCTGCTCGGCCGGCTGACGCACACCCTGGCCTGGCGGTCGAACCTCAAACTATGGACCCGTGAGGACCGCGCCATCGCCATGGCGGCGCTGGAGCAGTTCGACATCGCCCAACTGGCGCCGCAGCGGGCCGACACGCTTTCGGGCGGGCAGCAGCAGCGGGTGGCGATCTGCCGGGCGCTGGTGCAGGAGCCGGATATCGTGCTGGCCGACGAGCCGGTCGCCTCGCTCGACCCGCGCAACGCCAAGGTGGTGATGGACGCGCTGCTGCGCATGAACCGGCACTTCGGGCTGACGGTGCTGTGCAACCTGCACTCGCTCGACCTGGCGCGGACCTATTGCGACCGCCTGGTCGGCATCGCTGCCGGGCGAGTGGTGTTCGACGACATCCCCGAGCGGCTGACCGAGCTTGCGGCACGGGAGCTTTACGGGCTGGAAGCGGCGGACGTTCTGGACGCGCCAGAGGCGGCGGAGGTCCAGGCCGCCTACGCCCACACCTGATTTTCTGACAACAGGAGAGCATCATGTTCAAACGCCGCACCCTGCTGGCTGGCCTCGCGGTCGGCGCCGCCTCGACGACCTTCGCGCGGGCGGCTTCGCCGTCCTGGGCGGAGAAGTATCCAGAGTTGGTGTTCGCCGTGATCCCAGCCGAGAACGCGTCCGGCGTCACCGAGCGGTTCGGCCCGTTCCTGGATTACCTGGGCACGCAGCTCGGCGTCAAAGTCACGCTGCGCATCGCCAACGACTACGCCGCCGTCATCGAGGGCCAACGCTCCGGCAATATCCAGATCGCCTATTACGGCCCGGCCTCCTTCTCCCGCGCGCTGATGACCGGCGTGAAGACAACCGCCTTCGTCATCGACGTCAACAAGGACGGCGCCAAGGGCTACCATTCGGTCTTCTACGTGATGAAGGACAGCCCCTACAAAGACCTGGAAGACCTGAAAGGCAAGAACATCGGCCTGGTCGATCCGAACTCGACCTCCGGCTACAACATGCCGCTCTACGCGTTGAGCAAGCGCGGCATCGACGCCGAGAAGTTCTTCGACAAGGTCCTCGTGACCGGCAGCCACGAGAACGCGGTCCTGGCGCTGGTGCAAGGCACGGTGCAGACCTGCGCCAACTGGTGGAACGCGCCCAACGACAGCAACCTGACGCGGATGCTCGACAAGGGCATGATCAAGCCGATCGACGGCAAGAAGGCCACGGTGGACGACTTCCGCATCGTCCTGGAATCCCCCTTGATCATCAACTCGCCCTACGCCTACCTCGACTCGCTGCCGGATGACCTGAAGGCGGCGATCCGCGACGCGTTCATGCAGGCGCCGGAAAAGGCGTCCCAGGCTTTCGCCCGCCTGTCGGACGGCAAGAACCGGCCCTGGGCCACGGTGGACAACGCCGATTACGACGACACCATCAAGATGCTTCGCTACGTCGACCGGCTGCGCAAGGCTTAAGCGTTATGCGGCTGAGCGTAATGCCAGGCTGCCAGTGAAGTGATGCGGCTTCGAAGGTTTCTAAGCGGCCTCGCGTGGCACAAGCCGCGCGAGGCTGCTTAGCCGGCGCGATGCCGTCCCTCGCGACGCCGCCGCCGGAGCAGTTGCAACCGCTGCTGGCGGCCTATGACTCGGCAGTCGCGCCCAAGCGCCGGCAGTTGCTGCTGGGCTTGGCGATCCTGCTGCTGGCAGTACTGACAGCCGCGGCCGGCGCAGAGGTCAACCCGGCCGCATTCTGGGCCAAGCTCGGCAACTTCGGCAGCTATTTCGACCGGATCGCCACCCTCGACACCGGGGCGCGGGTATGGACCGACCCGGCCTATTGGTTCTGGGGCCTGGGCCGCTGGAGCCGGCTGCTCGGCGAAACCCTGCTGATCGCCTACGTCGGCACGCTCACGGGCGTCTTCGCCGCCGTCGCGGGCGCGGTGCTGGCCAGCCGCAACCTCAGCCGCTCCGGCCCGGTCCGCTTCGCCGCCCGGCGCGTGCTGGAATTCTGCCGCACGGTGCCCGACATCGTCTTCGCGCTGATCTTCGTCGTCGCCTTCGGCCTTGGCGCGTTGCCCGGCGTGCTGGCCATCGCGGTCCATACGGCGGGCACGCTGGGCAAGCTGTTCTCCGAGGTGATCGAGAACATCGACATGGGTCCGGTCGAGGGCGTGGCGTCAACCGGCGCGTCCTGGCTGTCGCAGGTGCGGTTCGGCGCGCTGCCTCAGGTGCTGGCCAGCTTCGCCAGCTACGCCCTGCTGCGCTTCGAGATCAACGTCCGCGGCGCCGCGGTGATCGGCTTCGTCGGCGCAGGCGGGATCGGCGAGACGCTGCTGACCGCGATCCGCAAGTTCTACTACTCGGACGTCAGCGCGATCCTGCTGATGCTTGTCGTCTGCGTCGTCCTGATCGACCTCGCATCGGAAACGCTGCGCCACCGCCTGCTGGCGCTGGAGGCCGGGCGTTGAGCACGCTGGCGGAGCATCTGCGGGCAGGCCGGGCCGGGATCGAGGCCCGCCATGCCGGCCTGCTGCACGGGAACCCTCATGCGCGGCGGGTCGGCGTCGCACTGTGCGCCAGCGCTGCCGCCGTTTACCTCCTGGGCCTGATCCTGCTCGACGTTTCGCCGGTCCGGCTCTGGCAGGGCGCGGGACGGCTGCTCGACATCGCCTCCCTGATGATGCCTCCCGCCCCGCACGCCTGGAGCCGTTTCTGGATCTACTTCCACGCGCTCGGCCAAACGCTGTCGATCGCCCTGCTCGGCACCTCCGCGGCCGCAGTATTTGCCTTCCCGTTCGGCTTCCTGGCGGCGAAGAACGTCCTCGCCAACCGCGTGCTGCATGTGCTGGCCCGGCGCGGCCTCGATACCATCCGCAGCGTCGATACCCTGATCTGGGCGCTGATCTGGATCAACGTCGTCGGCCTCGGCCCGTTCGCCGGCGCGCTGGCCATCGCCTGCGCCGATTTCGGGGCCTTGTCGAAGCTGGTGTCCGAGGCGGTCGAGACGGCGGACCGGCGGGCGGGCGAAGGCGTCATGTCATGCGGCGGCGGGCCTGTCGCGGTGATCCGGTTCGGCATCGTGCCGCAGATCCTGCCGGTGTTCGCCAGCCAGCTCCTCTATTTCTTTGAATCCAACGTCCGCTCGGCGACGATCATCGGCATCGTCGGCGCGGGCGGGATCGGGCTTTACCTGTATGAGCAGATCCGCATCCTGGAATGGCAGGAAGCGGCGTTCATCATCCTCATGGTGCTGGCCACGGTCGCGGTGATCGACGCGTTCTCGCAGCGGCTGCGGGGCGCGATGATCGGGGCGAGACGCTGACCCGCGCCCGGCGGCATTGACCCGGGCCGCGCCCAGCCGCATCACCGGCGCCTCATCAGCATAGGATGTGCCCGTGTTGGACGGCCCGGGCCGCCCTGCCCTTCCCCGTTCGCGAAGCATCGCCCGGCACGCGGCCGAGACGATCCGCCTGGCAAGCCCGCTGGCCATCGCGCAACTCGCGCAGATGGCGATGGGGGTGACGGACACCGTGCTGCTCGGCGCCATCGGCAGCGACGCCGTGGCGGCGGGCGGCCTCGGCGCGAGCCTGTTCTTCACCGCGGTGATCCTGATGCAAGGCGTGCTGACATCGGTCAGCATCCTGGTGGCGCAGGCCCGCGGCAGCGGGCGCGAGTCGGAAACGCCAGGCCTCTACTGGACCGGGTTCCTGCTCTCGCTGCTGCTCATGGCGCCGCCGTTCCTGCTGTTCAGCGCGGCCGAGCCCCTGCTGCTCGCGATCGGCGAGCCTCCGCGGCTCGCGTCCGATTTCGGCGCCTACCTGGGCGTGCTGCGCTGGGGCACGCCGGGCGCGCTGATCGGGCTCGGGCTGATGCGCGCGTTCCTGCCGGCGATCAACCGGGGCGGGATGCTGCAATGGGTGGCGCTGGGTGCCGCGGCCGCGAACGGCGTCCTTTGCTACGGGCTGATCCATGGCGAATGGGGCCTGCCCGAGCTGGGCCTGACCGGCTCGGCGCTGTCCAGCGTGATCGTGCTTTGGGGGGCGGCGGCCGCTTTGCTGCTGCTGGTGCACCGGCGGCCCGCGGTGCGCCCGGCGGTGGCCTGGCAGCGGCCCCGGCTTCGCGTGCTGGGCGTCATGCTGCGTCTCGGGCTGCCCGTGAGCGCCACCTTCGCGGTCGAGGCCGGGCTGTTCCTGGCCGTCGGGCTGCTGATCGGCCTGCTTGGCCCGGCCGCGTTGGCGGCGCAGCAGGTGGCGCTCAGCGTCCTCTCGGTGGCCTTCATGATCCCGCTGGCGATCGCGCAAGCGGCCAACGTGCGGGTTGGCCACCACGTCGGGGCAAGCGACCGCCCCGGCGCCCGGCGGGCCGGCCTGGTGGCGATCGGCCTGGGCGCGGCGTTCGAGCTGGCAGCGGCCGCGGTGCTGCTGCTGATCCCGGACGTGGTCGTCGGCTTCTATCTCGACAAGGCGGCGTCCGAGAATGCCGATGCGTTCGCCATCGCCGTCGGCTTGCTCGGCGTCGCCGTGGCGTTCCAGGTGGCGGACGGGGTCCAATGCGTGGCCGCCGGCGCGTTGCGCGGGCTGGGAGACACCCGCGTCCCCTTCGTCATCGCGGCGTTCGGCTACTGGGGCATAGGCTTCCCCGCCGCCTGGTGGCTGACGGTCCGCGCCGGCTGGGGCGCTCCCGGGTCATGGTGGGGCTTGGCGGCAAGCCTGACGGTCGTGGCAATCCTCCTGACGCGGCGGTTCGTGCGGCAAAGCTCGATGGCCGGCATCGGTGGTCATGGCTAGTGTCCTGCCCCAGAAGTTCGCCTTCGAACTTCTGGGATAAGCAGGCCACGAAAACAAAGATCTAGTGTCCCGAGGCACGCAATTTCAGCACAACGAATTTCTGAACCGGGACACTAGACTGCAATCGCCCTGACTGGAACAGTCAGGGCGTCAATTGCCAGTCCAGATAAGGGTCTTGATGTTTGCCGGGAGTTTACGGTTCTGCGGCTATGGCGTAACAATCCCTTCGTCGTAAACCACGTGCATTTTTCGGGAGTTACCAATGACCGTTTCCAGCGCCGCGCGGGCCTTGATCGTGCTTCTCGCTTTAACGGCGGTGGCGCCGCTGCTGTCGGCCTGCAACACGACGGAGGGTCTGGGCAAGGACACGAGCGCGGCCGGCAGGTCGATCAGCAACACCGCGAAGGACGCCAAACAGGGTTTGTAAACTTTTCTGGCGTATGACGCGCTTCTGTTGAGGTGGCGGGCTGGCCAGATTGGGCTAGCTTCGCCCTCTCGATACGAAAGGAAGCGCCCGTGGATTTTGACCTCAGCGATGAACAGCGCCTGCTCAAGGACAGCGTCGGCCGGCTGATCCAGGATCGCTACGGGTTCGAAGCCCGGCGTGCCTACCGGTCGCAGCCGAAGGGCTGGAGCGACGAGATTTGGGCGGCATTCGCCGAGCTCGGCTTGCTCGGCTTGCCGTTCCCGGAAAATGAGCAGGGGTTCGGCGGCGGCCCGGTCGAGACGGCGCTGGTCATGGAAGCGTGCGGCCGCGGCCTGGTAGTCGAGCCGTACTTCCCGGGCGTCGTGCTCTGCGGCGCCCTGCTCCGCCACGGCGCAACCAAGGATGAGCGGGCGGAAATCCTGCCCGGCCTGATCGAAGGGTCTCGCGTTCTCGCCCTTGCCCAAGCCGAGCGGCAGGCGCGTTACAGCCTGAACGACGTGAAAACGACGGCCCGGCAGGACGGCGGCACATGGCTGGTGTCCGGAGCCAAAAGCCTGGTGCTCAACGGCGACAGCGCCGACACGCTGCTGGTCAGCGCGCGCTCGTCGGGGGGCGAGCGGGAGCGGATGGGCATCGGGCTGTTCGCCGTGGAGGCCGGGCAGCCGGGCGTGTCCAGGAGGTCCTACCCAACCCAGGACGGATTGCGCGCCGCCGAGATCACCTTCGACAACGCGCAAGCGAAACCGCTCGGCGACCCGGAAGGAGCCTTGCCGGCGCTGGAACGCGCCGAGGACGAGGCTATCGCCGCCCTTTGCGCCGAGGCTGTCGGCATCATGGAGCTGATGCACGGCATGACGGTGGACTACCTGAAGACGCGCAAGCAGTTCGGGCGGGCGATCGGCGAGAACCAGGCGCTGCAGCACCGGGCGGT
Source organism: Acetobacteraceae bacterium (assembly GCA_965260935.1). Lineage (GTDB taxonomy): Bacteria > Pseudomonadota > Alphaproteobacteria > Acetobacterales > Acetobacteraceae > JBBROS01. The sequence continues at coordinate 1,178,594 of OZ253374.1, read as the reverse complement.
CGACATGTACGTCTCGCTAGAGCAGGCACGCAGCATGGCGCTGTATGGGACGGTGATGGCGGGTTCCGACGACGCGAACGAGCGGCGTCGGGCCATCCACGCCGCGAAGATCCAGATCGGGCGCAGCGGGCGGCACATCGGGCAGGAAGCGATCCAGTTGCACGGCGGCATCGGCGTGACGATGGAATACGCCGTCGGCCACGCGTTCAAGCGCATGACCATGATCGAGCGCGGGTTCGGCGACACCGACGCGCACCTCGCTGCCCTGGCGCGGCTCGGCGGCTTGATCGCGGCCTGACATCGAGCGGAGGGCTGGGGATGCGTCGCTTGGTATGGGCATGGGCGCTGCTTGGCCTCGCAGCGGCCGGATCGGCGTCTGCCCGGCATAGGGCCGCCGCAACGGAAACGCCGTTCGACCTATGCGAACGCGCCATCGCAAAAATCCGCCTTGCGCCCATCCCGGCGGCGCTGCTCCCATCGGTCGCGCGGGTGGAAAGTGGGCGGCTCGACCCGGCAACCGGTCGGATCCGGCCTTGGCCATGGACGATCAACGTCGGCGGCGTCGGCCGCTTTTTCGACACCAAGGCCGAGGCGACAGCGGCCGTTTAAGCCATCCAGGCAGGCGGGATCAAGTCGGTGGATGTCGGCTGCATGCAGATCAACCTGCTGCATCATCCAACGGCCTTCGCCAACCTCGATGCGGCGTTCGACCCGCCGACCAACGCGGCCTACGCGGCCAGGTTCTTGCGCAGCCTCTACGCGCGGGCGGGGGAATGGACCCTGGCCACGGCATGGTACCACTCGCAAACGCGAGAGCTCGGCGACGCATATCAGCGGCGGGTGTTCGGCCAAGCGCCCGCATCCGCCGTTGCCTCGGCGTCAACAGGGCCTTACGCGCCTTGGCCGCCGCCCGGCGTCAAGTTCGGCGCGATCCCGCCGCAGGCCTACGCATTCGGCGCCTTCGCGGCGGCCAACCAGTAACCGGCGTCACACCACGGTCCGCCTATACAGGTGCCACGTGGCATGGCCAAGGATCGGCATCACGACCGCGAGGCCGACAAAGAACGGAATGCTTCCCGCGGCCAGTAAACCGGCAACGATCAATCCCCAGACCGCCATCGTCGCCGGGTTGCGCGTCACGGCCCGCACCGAGGTCAGGATCGCGACAAAGGGCGAGCATTGCCGGTCCAGCAGCATCGGGATCGAGATAACGGAGACCGCTAGCACGACGATGGCGAACAACAGGCCGGCCAGGTTGCCCCAGATGACGAGCTGATGCCCGCCCGGCGTCTGCAGCGCCGTCGCGATCAGCCCGCCGATACTGCTCGGCGTCTCCGGGCCGACAGTCGCGGCATAGATCGCCCGGGCGCATCCGAGCCAGATAAAGAACACGGCCAGCAACAGAAACCCCATCATGATAAGGGAAACGATGGCCGGCGAACGCAAGACGCTGAACGCGTTCAACCAGGATACCGGCAGGCCAGCCTCCCTGCGCCGGCTGATCTCGTAGGTGCCGACGGCCAGCAGCGGCCCCATCAACGACAAGCCGGCCGTGAGCGGGAAGAGCATCGGCAGGAACGCGCCGTCCGCCGCACGGGCCGCCGCGAACCCAACAACCGGGTAGATCAGGCACAGGAACACGAGCTGGGTCGGGATCGCCATGAAATCGGCATAGCCGTCGGCCAAGGCGCCCTTCAGGTCAGGCCAGCCGATCTGCCGAATGGTCGGCTCGTCCGTTCGGACTGTTCCAGCAGTGACAGCGTCGATCATCTTTTCGCTCCCCTTCTCGTTGGGGGGCCGCGGCAGGCAGCCGCAAGGCCCGCGGAACGAGGCTAGCGTACGGCAGCCGGCCTACGCGCGCACGGATGCGTGATCAACCGGAATAAGCCGTGGTCTCCGCTGCAACGCCGCGCCTCCTACTCCGCCGCGGAGGCGAGCTGGAAATCGCGGAACCGCTGCCGTAGCGCGAGCTTGTTCAGCTTGCCCGTAGCGGTGTGCGGCAACTCGTCAACCACGGCCACCTCGTCGGGGACCCACCATTTGGCAACCCGGCCCTGATACATCGCCAGCAGCGCCGCCGGATCGATGACGCAGCCGGGCCTGGCAGTCACGATCAGCAACGGGCGCTCGTCCCACTTTGGGTGACGGACGGCGACGATGGCGGCCTCGGCCACGTCCGGGTGGCCGACGGCGATGTTCTCGAGCTGTATGGAGCTGATCCACTCGCCCCCGGACTTGACGATGTCCTTAGTGCGGTCGGTGATCTCCATGTTGCCGTGCGCGTCGATGGTGGCGACATCCCCGGTGGCGAACCAGCCCTCGGCATCGGTCGCATCCTCCTCGGCGCGGTAATACCGCTGCGCGATCCAGGGGCCGCGGACGACCAGGTTGCCGAAGGTCGTCCCATCCCAGGGCAGCTCCGCGTTGTTCTCGTCAACGATGCGCATCTCAAGCCCCGGCATGGCCCGGCCCTGCTTGTAAGGAATGCGCGCGCGCTCTTCCGCGGGCAGGCTGTCGAAACTGGGCTTGTGGGCATAGGCGGTGCCGAGCGGGCTCGTCTCGGTCATGCCCCAGGCATGGTCCACCTGAACGCCGTACTCCTCGCGGAAGCTGTCGATCAGCATGGGCGGGCAGGCGGAGCCGCCGCAGACCAGGCGTTTCAGCGTCGTAAGCCTGCCGCCGGTGCTGCGCAGGTGCTGCAAAAGGCCCATCCAGACGGTCGGCACCCCGGCGGAGATCGTGACGCGCTCGTCGTTCAGCAGGCTCTGCACCGAGGCGCCGTCGAGCTGCCGCCCCGGCATGACCAAACTGGCGCCCGCCATGGGCGCCGTATAAGGAATGCCCCAGCCGTTGACATGGAACATGGGCACCACCGGCATGACGCGGTCGATGGCGCGGGTGCCGAAAATGTCGGCCATGTTGGCGGCATAGGCATGAATCAGCGTGCTGCGATGGCTGTAGAGCACCCCCTTGGGCCGCCCGGTGGTGCCGCTGGTGTAGCACAAGGCGCTGGCGAGGTCCTCGTCGAGGCGAGGCCAGTCGAACGCCTCGGACGCGCCGCCGAGCAGCGTCTCGTAGCAGTGGACAGTTTGCCGCGCCGATCCGAACGGCGGCATGGCATCCGCGGCGCAGAGCACGACAACGTGGCGCAGCGCGGGAAGATCGGGCAAGAGCTGGCCAACCAGCGGGGCAAAGCCTGGATCGGCGCAAAGCACGACACTGCCGGCGTCGTTGAGGATATGCGCGATGTCGTCCGGGGCGAGGCGTGGGTTCACGGTATGCACGATGCTGCCCATCCCGGACACGGCGTAGTACAGCTCAAGGTGGCGCTGGCTGTTCCAGGCCAGGGTGGCGACCCGGTCGGACGGCTGCACGCCAAGGCCCTGCAGCGCGCGGGCCAGCCGGCGGGCGCGGCGCTCAATAGCCTCGTATGTGGCGCGGGTGACCTCCCCGTCGGCCTCGCGCGAGACGACTTCGGCCGTGGCATGGTGCCGCGCGGCGTGGGTCAGGATGGAGGAGACGAGCAGCGGTTGGCGTTGCATAAGCCCGAGCATGGCGCTTCCTTTCGTCTAACCCGGTTCGCGGGCATGTTGTTGTCCCGCAGGTTAGTCTGGAATAGCCTGCCGCGACAAAAGGGACGAACATGTCAGGTTTCGCCAGCACCAAGGACCTAGTGGACAAGACGGTCAGCTTCGACGAGCTGGCGCCGGGGCTGTTCGGATACACGGCGGAAGGGGATCCGAACAGCGGCGTCGTGGTCGGCGATAACAGCGTGCTGGTGGTCGACGCTCAGGCAACGCCTGCCATGGCCGCCGACGTGCTCGCGCGCATCCGCGGCGTCACGGACAAACCCGTCCGCCACGTGGTGCTGACGCATTACCATGCGGTGCGCGTGCTGGGGGCAAGCGGCTACCGGGGTGCGGAGGTGATCGCCTCCGAGGCCACGCGCGGCTTGATCGCCGAGCGCGGCCAGCAGGACATGGACAGCGAGATCGGCCGCTTCCCCCGCCTGTTCCGCGGCAAGGACAGCATCCCGGGCCTGACCTGGCCCTCGGTCGTGTTCGACAAGCGGCTGACGCTCCACCTGGGCGGCCGCGAGGTCCAGATCATCCAGATCGGCCGCAGCCACACGGCGGGCGATACGGTGGTGTGGCTGCCGAAGGAGCGGGTGTTGTTCAGCGGCGACGTGGTGGAATCCGGCGCCGCGCCCTATTGCGGCGACGCCCACTTCGCCGACTGGCCGGCAACGCTGGAAGCGGCGCGGGCCTTGGGCGCGGAGGCGCTGGTGCCCGGGCGCGGACGGAGCCTAACGTCGCGCAAGGACTGCGAGGAGGCGATTGAAGGCACCCGCGCGTTCACGAGCGACCTGTTCGCCGCCGTGAAGAAAGCCGCGTCCGAAGGCGCGTCCTTGAAAGACACCTATGACCAGGCCATGGCCACGATGCGGCCGGCCTACGGCCATTGGGTCATCTTCGAGCACTGCATGCCGTTCAACGTCGCCAGGGCCTACGACGAGGCGAACGGCCTCGGCCACCCGAGGATCTGGACCGCCGAGCGCGACAAGGAGATGTGGCAAGCCTTGGAACAGGGCGCCCCGGCGCCGTCCGCGGAAGCGTGATGCCGTTTGTCGCCCCCCATTACGACAGCCCGGCGCCGCGGCCAGGGCATCATCCCGCAGTGGTGGTCGGCGCCGGGTTGGTGGGCTTGACCCTGGCACTGGACTTGGCCCGCCGCGGCGTGCCCGTGGTGGTGCTGGACGACGACGATACCGTCAGCACCGGCTCGCGCGCCATCTGCATGGCGAAACGCTCGCTGGAGATTTTCGGGCGGCTCGGCCTGGGCGAGCGGATGCTGGCCAAGGGCGTGACCTGGAGCACCGGGCGGGTGTTCCTGCAAGACCGCGAGCTGTTCGGCTTCGACCTGCTGCCGGAGCACGGCCACCAATACCCGGCTTTCGTCAACCTGCAGCAGTATTATGCCGAAGCCTGGCTGGTCGAAGCCTGCGAGGCGACCGGACTGGTCGACCTGCGCTGGAAGCACGCGGTGACGGCGGCGGTCTCCGGTTCGGGCGGCGCATCCGTCGACGTGTCGGCCCCCGGCGGCGCTTACCGCCTGACAACGGACTGGCTGCTGGCCTGCGACGGCGCGCGGAGCATCGTGCGCCGGGCGATGGGCCTGCCGTTCATGGGACGGGTGTTCCACGACCGGTTCCTGATCGCCGACGTGGTGATGCAGGCCCCCTTCCCCACCGAGCGCCGGTTCTGGTTCGACCCGCCGTTCCACCGCAACCAATCCGCCCTGCTGCACAAGCAGCCGGACAACGTCTGGCGCATCGACCTGCAACTCGGCTGCGACGCGGACCCCGAGGAGGAAACGAAGCCGGAGCGGGTCATCCCCCGCGTGCAGGCGATGCTGGGGCCACAGGCCAGGTTCGAGCTGGAATGGGTCAGCCTCTACACCTTCCGTTGCCGCCGGCTGGAGCGGTTCGTGCACGATCGGACCGTGTTCGTGGGCGACAGCGCCCACCAGGTCAGCCCGTTCGGCGCGCGGGGCGGCAACGGCGGCGTGCAGGACGCGGACAATCTCGGCTGGAAGCTGGCGGCGGTCATCGAAGGCCATGCGCCGCCCGCGTTGGTCGAGACCTACGGCATCGAGCGGCAGGCGGCCGCGGACGAGAACATCCGCCACAGCACGCAGGCGACGGATTTCATCACCCCGAAGACCACCGCCGCCCGGGCCTACCGCGATGCGGCGCTCAGGCTGGCGGGGCATCATGCGTTCGCACGGCGTTTCGTGAACTCGGGGCGGCTGTGCAGCCCCTGCGTCGTGCCCATGGCCCCCTGCGACACCGACGCCTGGCCCGGCGTCCCTGCGCGCGGCAGCGCCGCGCCGGACGCGCCGGTGCTGAACGACGGCCGCCCGGATTGGCTGCTGCGGCATCTCGGCGGCGACGGCTTCACCCTGCTGGCCTTTGGCGCCACCATCCCAACCACGGCCGGATTGCCGGTCGTGCGCGTGGCCGATGACGCCCTCGTCGACGCGCAAGGCCTGGCTGCGGCGCGCTACGGCGCATCCGACGGCACCTGCGTGCTGCTGCGCCCCGATCAGCACGTCGCGGCAGCCTTCCGCCGATTCGACGCGCGCCGCATCGAGGCAGCCGTCCAGCAATCGCTCGGTTTCAACGCGCGTGCCCTGGAAGGCGCTGCGTGACCCTCGACCTCACGCCGCGGCTGCGCGATCCGGACGGCATCTTCGCCGCCCTCGTCGCCGCGCACGACGGCCTCAACGACGCGGCGTCCAGGCGTCTCGACGCGGCCTTGGTTTTGCTGCTGGCGAACCATATCGGCGATGACCACGTGGTGCTGGACGCGATCCGGGCCGCGCGCTCGGCGGAGGATGGAGCATGACCCTCGACCATACCCACGACCCGTCGTTGCAAAGCTGGGTGCCCGGCGCCAACGGCCACGCCGACTTCCCGATCCAGAACCTGCCGCTCGGCGTGTTCAGCCCCCTGGCCGGAGCGCCGCGCGGCGGCATCGCCATCGGCGGCCACATCCTCGACCTGCGGGCGCTGCACGAGGCCGGGCTGCTCGACGACGAGGCCCAGGCGGCGGCGGACAACTGCATCGGGCCGACGTTGAACAGGTTCCTGGCAATGGGCGCAGCGCCGCGGCAGGCGTTGCGCGACGCGGCGAGCGCCTTGCTGCAGGAAGGCTCGGACGAGCGCCCGCATCTGCTGCACAACGCGGCGGATTGCCTGATGTATCTCCCGGCCACGATCGGCGACTACACGGATTTCTTCGCCGGCATCCACCACGCGACGGCCACGGGCACGTTGTTCCGGCCAAACGCCCCGTTGCTGCCCAACTACAAATGGGCGCCGGTCGGCTACCACGGCCGGGCCAGCTCGGTCGGTCTGCCGGGCGAGGTCCGCCGCCCGAACGGGCAGCGCAAGCGGGCTGACGAGAGCGCGCCGTCGTACGGGCCGAGCCGGAACCTCGACTACGAGCTGGAGCTTGGCGTCTGGGTCGGGCCTGGCAATGCCCCCGGCGTCCCGATCCCGATGCAAACCGCGGCGGAGCACATCGCCGGATACTGCCTGCTGAACGACTGGTCGGCGCGCGACATCCAGGCATGGGAATCGCAGCCGCTCGGCCCGTTCTTGGCGAAAAGCTTCTGCACCAGCGTCAGCCCGTGGATCGTGACCCCGGAAGCGCTGGCGCCATTCAGGGCGGCGCAGCCGGCGCGGCCCAACGGCGACCCGGCGCCGTTGCCCTATCTCAACGACGCCGATGACCAAGCTCATGGCGCACTCGAACTGGAGCTGGAGGTGCTGCTGCTCACCCAGAAGATGCGGGAGCGGAAGCTGGCGCCGCACCGGCTGTCGGCCGGCTCCTCGCTCGACCTCTACTGGACGCCGGCGCAATTGCTGGCGCACCAGGCGAGCAACGGCTGCAACCTCAACCCGGGCGACCTGCTGGGCACGGGGACGATCTCGTCGGCGACGCCGGACGGCGCAGGATCGTTGCTCGAAATCACCCAAGGCGGAAAAATGCCGATCACCTTGCCATCCGGCGAGGAACGCCGCTTCCTGCAAGACGGCGACGAGGTCGAGCTCCGCGCCCGTGCGGTGCGTCCCGGCGCTGCGCCCATTGGCTTCGGCTCCTGCAAGGCTGTCGTGATCCCGGCCATAAGCTGACGCGGGCGGCACGCCATCGCCACTCGCCGGTTGACGCCGCCGGCTCAGCGGCTCTAAACCGCGCACCTGCTGTGGCGGACGTAGCTCAGTTGGTAGAGCGCCAGGTTGTGGTCTTGGATGTCGCGGGTTCGAGACCCGTCGTTCGCCCCAGCATGTCCCGGATTGCCGCGTTGACGCCCCTCAGGCGTCCAACCGACGGTGCCTGATCTCACGAGTTGGGGAACTATCGTTTCGGCGGCGCGATTGTGCTCAAATATCCGGGAGTATCGTTATGCTGAAGTGGGCGCTGATTTTTTTCGTGGTCTCCATTATCGCCGGCTTCTTCGGCTTCAGCGGCGTCTCCGCCGCAACGGCGGGGATCGCCAAAATCTTGTTCGTCATCGCCATTGTCGTGTTCCTGGTCTTCCTGGCGCTCGCGCTGTTCGCCGGGAAAGCCGTCTTATAGCCGTCCTGACCAGACAACCCAGGACATAGAGCGCCAGTCCGGACCAAGTCGGGCCCCTATCGCCCTGACGCGCTCAGGGCGATAGGGGTTCAGACCTAAACCGAAGCAGGCTTGGCGCTTCTCAGCTACTAAAGGACGTTCACCATTGAGCCACGTTGAGCCGCAGGACAGGCCGGCACGGCGTCTAAGCGCCCTTGCCGTGTTCGGGCCAGGCTTGGTGGTGATGTTGGCGGACACCGATGTCGGCAGCGTCATCACCGCCGGGCAGAGCGGGGTCCAATGGGGCTACAGGCTCCTGCTGCTGCAACTCGTCCTCGTGCCCATCCTCTACATGGTCCAGGAGCTCACCGTCCGTCTCGGCGTCTTTACCGGGCGCGGACACGGCGAGTTGATCCACGAGACCTTCGGCCCGTTCTGGGCTTGGGTTTCGGCCATCGGCCTCGGCATCGCCACGTTCGGCGCCCTGCTGACCGAGTTCTCCGGCATCGCCGGCGTGGGCGAGCTTTACGGCGTTCCCCGCGCCCTGTCGCTGCTTCTCTCCGCCGCCGCGCTGCTGGCCGTGGTGCTGACCGGGTCTTATCGCCGGGTCGAGCGGGTCGCCATCATCCTCGGCCTGTTCGAGCTCGCTTTCTTCGGTGTCGCCTGGGCGGCCCGCCCCGACCTCCACATGATCGCCACGGGCGCCCTGGACATCCCGTTCCGCAACCCCGACTACCTTTATCTGGCAGCGGCGAACATCGGCGCCGTCATCATGCCGTGGATGATCTTCTACCAGCAGTCGGCCGTCGCCGATAAGAAGCTGCGGCCCGAGCACTACGCGATGGCGCGCTGGGACACCGCGATCGGCGCCCTTGCCACGCAGCTCGTCATGGCCGCGGTCCTGATCGCCTGCGCCGCGACCATCGGCGCCAGCCAGCCGGACGCGGCGCTCGGCACCGTCGGCGACATGGCCCAGGCCCTCACCCCCTTTCTCGGCCCGCAGGTCGGCAACCTGGTGTTCGGCCTCGGCGTCCTCGGCGCGGGCATGGTCGCGGCCATCGTCTGCTCGCTCGCATTCGCCTGGGGCCTGGGCGAGGTGGCCGGATACCGCCGCTCGCTCGAGTTCCGGCCAACCGAGGCGGGCTGGTTCTATGCCATCTACGCGCTGTGCGTGATCGTGGGCGCGGTGGTGGTGCTGGCGTCGCCCGATCTCGTTTCGCTCAACGTCGGCGTGCAAGTCATGAACGCCTTGCTGCTGCCGTTGGTGCTCGGGTTCCTGATCGCGCTCGCCCGCCGGGCGCTGCCGCCGGCGCGGCGGCTGCAAGGGTGGTATTACGCCGTCGTGGTGGCGGTCGCGGCCATCACCTGCGCGCTCGGCGTCTTTGGCGGCTTGTTCGGCGCAGCGTGACGAACGCTTGGGACAGGCGGTTGGGCATTCACGTTCCCGGCTCGCGCCTTGAAGCGCGCCATCCCAACTATTCCGCAGCCTGAGCAACGGCTCCGTGGACCTGATTGAGTCCTGAACAAGCATCGGGGTGGAACCAGCGCACCGGTCCCACCCCGTTTGCAAATCACCTCATGCGACTTGGATCGTCCTCCCGCCGGCTCCGTTCCGGCCCGAAAGCTGATCCAACGCGCTCGCGAACGTGTGGTCGACGTGGCGCAAGCCGCCGGTTCGGATGCTGACCGACCGGTCGCTGGGCAGCGACTCGACCGTGCTCAGCAGGCGCGGCAACTGCAGAAAGGTCGCCCGGCCCGAAAGCCGCAGCTCCGTCAGCGATCCGTTGTCCGTGCGCTGCATCTTGAACCCTGGGCGGCGGAGGTGCCGGACAGACTCGAACACCGACAGCGCGATCCCCAGCAGCACGCCGGTCAGCAGATCAACGGAAACGACGCCAACCGCAGTCGCCAGCCAGATCGCCGCCGGCATCGGCCCGTAGGAGTGCCGAAGCTCGCGCACGTGGCGCAGGCCGACAAGCCGGCATCCCGTGACCACGAGCACGCCGGCAAGCGCCGCCGTCGGAATCATCCGCAGCACGCCCGGCATCAAGCTGACGGCGCCAAGGATCAGGAACCCGTGCAGCACGGCCGAGAGCCGCGTCTGCGCGCCCGCCTGGACGTTGGCCGAACTGCGGACAATGACGCCCGTGATCGGCAACCCCCCCAGCAAGCCGGACACGCCGTTGCCGACGCCTTGCGCCATCAGCTCGCGGTCATAGTCGGTGCGGGCGCGGTCCTGCATCCGGTCAACGGCGGAGGCCGACAGCAGGCTTTCCGTGCTGGCGATGAACGCCAGCGCCAACGCGGCCGGGATGGCGCTGAGCTGGAACATGGAGCCGACGAACCCGTCGCCCGGCAGGCTGACGCTCTGCCACAGGCTATCCGGCACGGCCACTTGCGAGACGGGAACCGCGAACGCGGCACCCAAGGCAGTCGCCAAGGCCACGCCCACCAGCGCGCCCGGCACGGACCCGAGCGCGGACGGGCGAAACCGGTCCCAGGCCAGCATCGCGCCGATCGTCACCAGCCCCAAGGCCAAGGCCGCCTCGCCGCCAAAGCCGTCCAGCGGGAACAGCCCGGCGACGGCCCCGGGAGCGGCCATGATGTTCGCGAGCCCGCTCGCCAGCGGCTTCTGGTCAACCAGCACATGCACCTGCCCGGCGACGATCAGCACGCCGATGCCGGCCAGCATCCCATGCACGACGGCGGGCGAGATGGAGCGGAACCATTGGCCGAGCCGCAAGGCGCCCGTCGCGCACTGCAAAATCCCCGCCAGCACCATGATCGGCCCGAGGGCGCTGATGCCGTGGGTCTGGACGATGCCGAACACCATCGTCACCAGGCCCGCAGCCGGGCCGCTGACCTGCAACGGCGAGCCGGACAGCAGGCCGACGACGATGCCGCCGATGATGCCGGTCAGCAGCCCGCGCTCGGGAGGCACGCCGGAGGCGATGGCGATGCCCATGCAAAGCGGCATCGCCACGAGGAACACGACGAACGAGGCCGACACGTCGCGCATGGTTTTGTTCATCATAGGCTCACTCCGCAGCGATGGAGGGGGCGGAGGCGGCGGCCGGGCGAGGCGCCACGGCGACCGCGGGCGGCTCGTCGTCGCGGATCGGCAGGAACTGGCCCAGGGCGCCGTCGTAGGCCAGCGTCCGGCCGTGCTCGATGTCGAACAACCATCCGTGCAGCGTCAGCTCCCCTTTCGCGAGCGCGGCGGCGACGGACGGATGGGTGCGGAGGTGGTTGATCTGAACGACGACGTTTTCCATCGCCAAGGCGGATTGCCGTTCCGACAGGGACGCGTCGGCCGGGTAGGTCTGGGCGATGACCTGCTCGGCGGCGTGGCTGTGACGCAGCCAAGCGGCGACGTTCGGCATGGCCGCCAGCCTTTCCGGGTGCAGCAGGCCGCCCATGGCGCCGCAATCGGTGTGGCCGCAGACGATGATGTCGCGGACGCGCAAAGCGACGACGGCGTACTCGATCACCGACGACACGCCGCCGTTCATCTGCGCGAAGGGCGGCACGATGTTGCCGGCGTTGCGGCAGACGAACAGCTCGCCGGGCCGGCTTTGGGTAATCATCTCCGGGACGACGCGGCTGTCGGCGCAGGAGATCATCAGGGCCTTCGGCTTCTGGCCATGAGTAGCCAGGCGGCTGTAAAGCTCTCGTTGTTGCGGGAAAACGGTGTCGCTGAACCGCGCGACTCCGCGCATCATGCTCTGGAAATCGACGGATTCGTGGCGTTCGGCATGTATATCACACATGAAATTTGGCCCTCTATAAGTATTGTACGATACGAACATGCAAATTGCTTGCATGTTTCATATAGGCTTCGTTTTTACTTAAGGAGATCCGACATCGCTAGGTTGGCCGGCAATAAATGCCGGCGTCCTGCCAGAGGGGCCCGGACCATTGTTTTTGGTGGCCGGACGTTATTAAACTTCGTTGCACCGCACAAGGCAGAAAATTTTTAGAAACGGTCTTGTAACTTGAGATGTATAGATTTTTATATTTCGCCAGAAATTGACTCGAATCAGTTCTATTTATGAGCGCCGCGCCAGGATCTGCTCGACCAACGTCACGAACCAACTCGCCCCGACCGGCAGCACCTCGTCGTTGAAATCGTACTTCGGGTGGTGCACCCCCGGGTCGCTGTCCCCGCGCCCGGCGCCGAGCATGATGTAGGCGCCTTGCTTGGCGTTCAGCATGAAGCTGAAATCCTCGCCGCCCATGGTGGGCTTGTCCATGTGCTGCACCCGGGCCGCGCCTTGCACGCTCTCCGCCGCGCGCCGGGCCATGGCCATCGCCTCCGGGTCGTTGACGGTGGCAGGGTACATGCGCTCGAACCGGACGTCGGCCCGGGCGCCGAAGCCCTCCGCGATGCTGGCCGCAAGCCCCGTCACCCGACGTTCCAGCGTGTCGCCGACGGCCGGGCTGAACCAACGGGCGGTGCCCAGCATCCGCACCCGCTCGGGAATGACGTTGTTGGCATGGCCGCCCTCGATGGCGCCGATGGTCACGACGCCGGCGTCAACCGGCTCGACGTTGCGCGCGACGATGCTTTGCAGCGCCTGGATGATCGCGGCGCTGGCGACGATCGGGTCCGTGCTCTGGTGCGGCATGGCGCCGTGGCCGCCACGCCCGGTAACAACGATCTCGATGTTGGCGACCGCGGCCATCACCGGCCCGTCGCGCCATTGGAACGTGCCGGCGGGGACGCCGGGCCAGTTGTGCATCCCGAACACCTGGCTCATCGGGAAGCGGTCGAACAGCCCCTCCTGCACCATCATGTCGCCGCCGCCGAAGTTCTCCTCCGCCGGCTGGAAAATGACATAAACGGTGCCGGCGAAGTTGCGCGTCTCGGCAAGGTACCGGGCCGCGCCCAGCAGCATGGTGGTGTGCCCGTCGTGGCCGCAGGCGTGCATGACGCCAGGGGTCAGGCTGGCATGGGCGACGCCCGACTCCTCCAGGATCGGCAGCGCGTCCATGTCGGCGCGCAGGCCGATGCCCGGCCCAGGCTCGCGCCCGTGGATCACGCCGACGACGCCCGTCCTGGCCAGACCCGCATGGACCTCGTCGACGCCGAACTCGCGCAGCCGCTCCTGCACCAGCGCCGATGTGCGGGTTTCCTGCAAAGCGAGTTCCGGGTGCCGGTGCAGGTCGTGCCTCCAGGCGGTCATGTCGGCGTGGAAATCGGCGATGCGGTTGAGAACGGGCATCAGTGCGCTCCGAAGGTTTGCTGCAGCCCGACCGCGAGCGGGATGGGGTCGACGCCGAGCCTATCCCGCATTGGCCCGATGTCGAAGCCCTTGTCTTCCAAAAGCCGGCGAATTTCCGCCTGGCGCACCCGCGGAAGCCCCGGCAAGCGCGAGAGCGGGGCGGCGAAACGCAGCAGCGCCGGCGGGATCGGCACGATGCGCGGCGCGGGGAGCCCGGCCGCCGCGGCCACCTCCCGGACGAAGTCGGCGTAGGACACGGCCGCAGGCCCGGCAACGACGATGGCCTCGGGGCCGGCCCAGCCGATATCCAGCGCGGCAAGGATGCAGCGGGTCAGGTCCGATTGGTGGATCGGCTGCACCAGCGCCCGCCCACCGCCCGGCAGCGGCACGACGGGCAGCCGGCGAAGCAGGGCGGCCAGGCGCTGGACGTTGTCCTCGCCTTCCGCGCCGTAGATCATCGTCGGGTGCAGCAGCACGCCGGGCCGGGCGGCGGCCAGGAACGCCCGTTCGCCGGCGATGACGCCGTTCCCGTGCGCGTCGGGCCAGCGGGTGAACTTGCGCGTGCTGCCAAGGAACACGAAGCGCGCAGCCTCGGGAGCCGCGGCAAGGATGGCCGGGATATGCCTCGCGTGCGCGCAGGACACGACGCGGGCGGCGTCGGCGAGGGCGTCGGCAAGCCCCCTCCCCTGCCCCTCCAGGTCGGCCACGCGCGGCAGCCCGGGCAGCCCGCCCGGCCAGCGCGCCGGGTTGCGGACGACCGGCACAACGGGAACGCCCCGCCCGATCAGCGCGCGGCAAAGGGCAAGCCCGGAGCGCCCCGTGGCGCCGACGACGTGGACCGGAACGCGATGAGCCACCTGTTGCATGGCCCGTTGATAAGCCCGGCGGCACGGCGCGAAAAGCCGCGGTAACATACTACCACAACACGGAAACCTTGACGCAACGGGCCGTTCGGCGCATAGGCCGCAACAGAACGAGCTTTAGGACGGCGGCATGTTGAAGACCACCCAATCACTCAAGCCTTCCGAGGTGAGCAAGGCTTGGGTGCTGATCGACGCGGAGAACCTGGTGCTCGGGCGGCTGGCGGCGGTCATCGCCCAGCGGCTGCGCGGCAAGCACAAGGCGCAGTTTACCCCTCACGTCGATTGCGGCGACAACGTTGTCGTGGTCAATGCCGAGAAGGTGCGCGTCACCGGCAACAAGGCCGACCAGTCGGTATTCTACTATCACACCGGCTATCCGGGCGGCATCAAGGGGCGCAGCATCCGCCAGCGGCTGGAAAGCGCGCATCCGGAACGGGTGATCGAGAAGGCGGTGGAGCGCATGATCACGCGCGGCCCACTGCAACGGGCGCAGATGAAGCACCTCCACGTCTACAAGGGCGCAACCCACCCGCACGACGGCCAGCAGCCCCAGCCGCTCGATGTCGCCGCTTTGAACCCCAAGAACAAGAGGGCCTGAACCGTGTCCGACCAGCAGACCCGCACGCTCGCCGACCTCAAGGACCTCGCGGTCGCCAGCGCCGCCGCCGCGGCCCAGCCCGACGCGCCCAAGCGCGAGCCGAAGCGCGACGCCCAAGGCCGCAGCTACGCCACCGGACGCCGAAAGAACGCCATCGCCCGCGTCTGGATCAAGCCCGGCAAGGGCGAGATGACCGTCAACGGCAAGAAAGTGACCACCTACTTCGCGCGCCCCGTGCTGCGGATGCTGCTCACCCAGCCCTTCCTCGTCGCCGACCGCTACAACCAGTTCGACGTGATGTGCACCTGCAACGGCGGCGGGCTTTCCGGCCAGGCCGGCGCGGTGCGGCATGGCATCAGCCGGGCGCTGACCTATTACGAGCCGGAGCTTCGCCCGGTCCTGAAGCTCGCCGGCTTCCTGACCCGCGACTCCCGCGTGGTCGAACGCAAGAAATACGGCCGGGCCAAGGCGCGACGCAGCTTCCAGTTCAGCAAGCGCTGACCGCTGCCGGATACGGCGAACAACCAGGGCGGTCCGCACGGGCCGCCCTTTTTGCTTTGGAGGCTGACATGACCCAACGCGTGTTCATCGACGGCGAAGCCGGCACGACCGGCCTCGGCATCCGCGAGCGCCTGGCCTCGTTGCCAAACATCGAGCTGCTCGCGATCGACCCGGCCCGGCGCAAGGATGCCGCCGCGCGCCAGGCCCTGATGCGCGAAGCGGACCTGGCCGTGCTCTGCCTGCCCGACGACGCGGCAAAGGAAAGCGTGGCCCTGGCCGCCGCACTCGGAACCAACGCGCCGAAAATCCTGGACGCCAGCACGGCGCACCGGACCGATCCGGACTGGACCTACGGCTTCCCCGAACTGGAGCCCGGCCAAGCCGCCCGCATCGCCGAAGCAACGCTCGTCGCCAACCCGGGCTGTTACCCAACCGGCGCGATCGCCCTGCTCCGCCCCCTGCTCGAAGCCGGCTTGCTGCCCGCCGACTACCCGGTCTGCGTCAACGCCGTCAGCGGCTATTCCGGCGGCGGACGCGGCTTGATCAAGACCCATGAAGCCAAGGGCGGCCCACCCTTCGAGCTTTACGCCCTGTCCCTGGAACACAAGCACGTCCCGGAACTGCAACGCTACACCGGCCTGACCCGGCGTCCGATCTTCGTCCCCTCCGTCGCCCACGTGCGCCAGGGCATGTTGGTCAGCGTGCCGCTGCATCTCGACGCGCTGCCCGGGCGTCCGGACGCGCACGATCTGCACACGGCGCTCGCGGCCTGGTACGAGGAAGCCGGACTGGTGCAGGTGTCCGCGCCCCAAGCGGATGGCAAGCTCGGCCTAACGGCGCTGAACGATACCGACGTGATGGAGCTGCGCGTTTTCGGCCACCCCGCGCACCGCCACGCCGTGCTGACGGCTAGGCTCGACAACCTCGGCAAGGGCGCCTCAGGCGCAGCGGTGCAGAACATCCGCCTCATGCTCGGGCTCGGACAAGCCGCCAAGCGGGAGCTTGCCGATGTTGTATGAGCTCGAAGGGGTCGCCCCCCGCGTCGCCGAGGACGCCTGGGTCGCGCCCGACGCGGCCGTGATCGGCGACGTCTGGATCGGCTCGCGAAGCACCGTCTGGTTCAAGTGCCTGCTGCGCGGCGACACCAACCGCATCCGCATCGGCGAGCGAACCAACATCCAGGACACCACCGTGCTGCACGTCAACCCCGGCGAGGAATGGGTCTGCGAGATCGGCAACGACGTCACCGTCGGCCATGCGGCCATCATCCACGCCTGCAAGCTGATGGACCGCGCCTTCGTCGGCATGGGCGCAACCGTGCTCGACGGCGCGGTGATCGAGCCAGGCGCGATGCTGGCCGCCGGCGCGCTGCTGACGCCGGGCAAGCGCGTCCCCGCGGGCGAGATGTGGGGCGGCTCGCCTGCTCGGAAAATGCGCGACATCGGCGAGGCCGACAAGGCGGAGTTCGGCCGCATCGCGGTGCATTACGCGGCGCTCGGGGCGCGTTACCGCGCCGGGTTGAAGCCGGCCGGGTGATGACAAAGCCCGGCTGGCCGTCCATCTATTGCTGATGATGAACGCCATACCGCGCTGGACCGCCGCCGCCTTGGCCATCTGCCTGGCCGGTTGCGGCAATTTGCAACCCTTCGTGGCCGATACGGCGCGCCTCCCGCGCGGCTGGCCGGTCGGCATCAACCAGGACACCTCCGCCGTATATCAGGCGCAATACCTCTTCGCCATGCCGAGCCGGACGCAGAACAATCCGATTGCCGGAGCACGCGCGGCGGCGGACATGGACTACATCGCCGGCCAGTTCAACACGAGCCCGCGCTGGACCAATATCTCGGCAACGACGCAGATGCAGTTGCTGCAAGGCCGGGATGAGGTCCGGCAAACGCTGGGGGTCGCACCCAACGCGACGTCGCAGCAGGTGGTCGATCACCTGACGTGGGCGGCCAACGCGCTCGAGACTGGCGACCGGGCGGCCGCCGTCCGCCTCCTCGGCCCGCCGGTTTTTCTTCCGGGCGGCGAGGCCGTGCTGGCAACGCTCGCGAACCTGCCATATTTGCAGATGGCGAATGTCTCCACGAGCCGCGTGTCGGGCGAACTGTTCCAGAGCGACGGGCCTCTCCTTAATCCATGACGCGTCCGCAGATGCCGCGCTGCCGCGGTCCCGAAACGACAAGGGCTGGATAGATGCGGTCTCAGTTCGCCATCACCGCCACGTAACGCCCCGGCGCCGGCTCGATCGGCTGCAGCTTGCCCTCCCCCGGAACCCGGGCCGGAACCATCTCGCTGTCGAACGCGCTGACCCAGCGCTGCCAATCCGGCCACCAGCTTCCCGACATCTCGGTAGCACCCGCCAGCCACTCTTCCGGGCCGGCAGCCACGGCCGGATTGATCCAGTGGCTGTACTTGCCGCTGTCGGGCGGATTGACCACCCCGGCGATATGCCCGCTCGCCGCCAGCACGAAACGGTTCTCGCCCCCGAGCAACTGCGTGCCGCGGTAGGTGCTTTTCCAAGGCGCGATGTGGTCCTCCCGTGCCGAAAGGAAATAGGCCGGAACCCTGACCGACCCGAGGTCGACCGGGTGGCCGTTCAGCTCAAGCCCGCCTGGCTTGCACAGCAGGTTCTCGTGATACATCCGCCGCAGGTAGAAGCTGTGCATCGCCGCCGGCATCCGCGTGCTGTCGCTGTTCCAGTAAAGCAGGTCGAACGGGAACGGCTCGTTGCCGAGCAGGTAGTTGTTGACCACGAACGACCAGATCAGGTCGTTGGCCCGCAGCATGTTGAAGGTTTGCGCCATCTCGGCCCCCTCCAGGTAGCCGCGCTTGGTCATCCTCTCCTCCATGGCGCGCAACTGCTCCTCGTCGATGAACACGCCTAGCTCGCCGGATTCCTGGAAATCCAGCATGGTGACGAAGAACGTCGCCGACTTGATCCGCTCGTCCCCGCGGGCAGCCATATACGACAAGGTGCTGGCCAGCAGCGTGCCGCCCAGGCAGTAGCCGATGGCATTGACCTCGCGCTCCCCGGTCGCCTGCTCGATGGCGTCCAGCGCCGCGAGGTAGCCGTGCGTGACGTAGTCGCCGAAGTGCTTCTCGGCCAGGCGCTCGTCCGGGTTGACCCAACTGATCATGAACACGGTATGCCCCTGCGCCGTCGCCCAGCGCACGAAGCTGTTCTTGGGCCGCAGGTCGAGGATGTAGAACTTGTTGATCCAAGGCGGCGCGATCAGCAGCGGGCGCTTCAGCACCGTCTCCGTCGTCGGCGAATACTGGATGAGCTGCATCAGCTCGTTCTCGTAGACCACCTGCCCGTCCGAGATGGCGATGTCGGTCCCGAGCTTGAACGCGTCGGTGTCCGTCATCTTGACCGTCAGCTTGCCCCGGCCGCGCTCAAGGTCGGACAACAGGTTGTTCAGCCCGCGAAGCAGGTTCTCGCCCCCGGTCTCCGCGGTCTTGCGCAGCACTTCCGGGTTGGTCAGCAGGAAGTTGCTCGGGCTCATGGCGTCGGTGAACTGCCGCGCGTAGAAATCGACCTTGCGCGCCGTTTTCGGGTCGAGCCCGTCCACCTGGCCCACCACGTCCTGCACGTAACGGGCGCTGAGCAGGTAGCTCTGCTTGATGAAGTCGAACACCTCGTGCTCGTTCCACGCCTCGTCCTTGAAGCGCTTGTCCTTCGGATCGGCCTGGATCACCGGCTCGCTCTCCATCCCCCACATGCGCCGGGTGGTGCTCTGCCACAGCGTCATGTAGTCCTGCCAGAAGCCGATCTGCGCATGAACGAGCTTGCTCGGGTCCTTCATGAGCTGGGTGGTCATCTCCATGAACGCGTGGCCGATGTTGAACGGGTCAAACCCCGGCAGTTCATGCGATTGCCGGTTCAGCCAATCGGTGACGATCCGTTGCGACCGTTCGGCGATCCCGGCCATCGAGCGGCTGAGCACGGCCGGGTCGGCGAGCTTGAAGCCGGCCGGCGTCCCGTTCAGTGCCTTCGGCGGCATGTTGGCGTCGTTCTTCCCACGTTCGGCCATCGCGCTTGCTGTCCTTTCCGCCAGGCCCGCCGCCGCGCTACACTAGGCTGTGATTGGGGCAGGCCCGGCTGATGGTGATGTTCGTTAAGCGTCTAGGTAGGCACACGGCAAGGGCCGGGCAAGCGACGGCGTGCCGCTTGCTGGCGCTCGGCGCGCTCGTCCTCCTGCCCGGCTGCGAAAGCGTCGAGCAGTTCTACTCCACCCGCCTGCCGGTCGGCGGCGCGATTGATTGGTGGCACGGCCTGCAGGGCGGCGTCATCGCGCAGCAGCGCCCGCCGCCGCCCGGCGCGTCCGAGCCGTTCCCCAACCTGGCCACGGTGCCGTCCCCCCCAACCCCGACCGACCCGGCCACCCGCCGCCTGCTCGCAGCCCGCCTGGCCAGCGCACGGGATCTCACGGTCCGCGACGCGGCGCAGGACCCGATCAACTCCCCGCCGCAGCCGGTGCCGACGACGCAAGCCCCGCCCCCGGCCACGCCGATGGCGCGTCTCGACGCCGCCAACGCCCTGCCCGCCGCCTCCGCCGAACCGCCGGCCGCCCGCGAGGCGCCCTCCTTCCCAATCGCCTCGCCCGCGGCGCCGGCCCCGGCAGCGGCGGCGCCGCCGGGCATAGCGCCCCCAGCCATCGCCCCCTCCGTGGCCAGGCCGACGCAGCCGGCCCCAGCCATGGCCCCAGCCACGGCCCCAGCCACGGCGGCGGGCGGCCCCATCCCCGCGCTTCCGGACGAGCCTCCCGCCTTGCCGAGTCTCGCGGGCGTCCCGGCCGCCGCCTACGAGCCCGCGACGCCCCGCCCTCGCCCGCAGGTGACGGTCTCGTTCCCGCCCTCCTCCGCCGAACTGCGTCCAGCCGCGGAGGACGCGTTGCGGGCCTTGGCGGCGCGCCGGGCCGGCGGGCCGATGGCCGTGGTCGGCGGCGGCGACGCGCGTTCGGCGGCCCCCGGCGCACAGGCGGCCGCGTTGCCGCTTGCCTGGCGTCGGGCGATGGCGATAACGGCGGCGCTGAAGCAGGCCGGCGTGCCGGACAGCGCGCTGCAAACGGACGCCTCGGCGCTGGCTCGCGGCGGAACCGTACGTCTGGTAGAATGATCCCCGATAATCGCAACCGAAGCTGTGACGCCCCATGAGCCAGGAATTCCACCGCATCCGCCGTATGCCGCCCTACGTGTTCGCCGAGGTGAACACGGCCAAGGCCCGCGCGCGAACCGCCGGCGAGGACATCATCGACCTCGGCATGGGCAACCCGGACGGCGGCACCCCCGCCCACATCGTCGCCAAGCTGGTCGAAGCGGTGCAGGACCCGCGCACCCACCGCTACAGCACGAGCAAGGGTATCCCGGGCCTGCGCCGCGCCCTATCCGCCTACTACCGCTGCCGCTTCGACGTGGCGCTCGACCCGGAAACCGAGGTGGTGGCGACGCTCGGCAGCAAAGAGGGGCTGGCCAACCTCGCGGCCGCCATCACCAGCCCCGGCGACACCATCCTGGTCCCCAACCCGAGCTACCCGATCCACCAGTTCGGCTTCATCATCGCCGGCGCCAGCGTGCGCAGCATCCCGGCAACCCCGGACCACACCATGCTGGAGGCGCTCGACCGTGCCGTCCGCCACAGCGTCCCCACCCCCACCGCGCTGATCGTCAACTTCCCCAGCAACCCGACCGCCTACCTGGCCGACCTCGATTTCTACCGCGAGATCGTCGCCTTCTGCCGCAAGCACGAGATCTATATCCTCTCCGACCTCGCCTACGCCGAGATCTACTTCGGCGCGGCGCCCCCGCCCTCGATCCTGCAAGTGCCCGGCGCCAAGGACATCGCGGTCGAGTTCACCAGCCTGTCCAAGACCTACTCCATGCCCGGCTGGCGCATGGGCTTCGCCGCCGGCAACGCCCGGCTGATCGCGGCCCTGGCGCGCATGAAGTCCTATCTCGACTACGGCGCCTTCACCCCGATCCAGGTCGCGGCCACCGCCGCGCTCAACGGCCCGCAGGACTGCGTGGCCGAGATGCGGAGCCTCTACCGCGAGCGGCGGGACGTGCTGGTCCGCGGCTTGTCCCAGGCCGGCTGGCCGGTGCCGAGCCCCGAGGGATCGATGTTCGCCTGGGCCCCGATCCCGCCCCGCTTCGCCCACCTCGGCAGCGTCGAGTTCAGCAAGCTGCTGCTGGCGCGCGCGAAAGTGGCCGTCGCCCCCGGCCTCGGCTTCGGCGAGCACGGCGACGGCCATGTGCGCATCGCCCTGGTGGAGAACACGCAGCGGCTGCGGCAAGCGGTGCGCAACGTCAGGGCTTTCCTGACGGAGGAAACGGACACGGCAGCCGTCGCGGCGGCGTAGTGAACGAAGCGCCCTACTTCATCCATTGTTCGGAAGCAAATGCCCGCCATTCTGCGGCAAAACGGATTTCGGTTTTCATTTCATGCCAGCAAAGACAACCCGCGCGAGCCGACGCACCCCCACGTCCTGCGCGACGGCATCGATGCCAAGTCCTGGCTATGGCTGGACATTAAGCCACCCTACAATAACGGCTTTAACGCAAAAGTGCTACGAGAGCTGACTGGTTATTGAACAGCGCCGGGTTGAGATCGCGAGGGCATGGGATGAAGTCTTTGGTGAAAGCGAGTACGGTTCGATTCGACCAGGACAGCATGGGGGTGGACTTGTCGGACGGTCGCGTTTTGGGCGTCCCTCTCGCGTGGTTCCCGCGCCTGCTGCATGGCTCGCCGGAGCAGCGCGAGCAGGTCGAGGTCAGCAGCCGTGGCCTGCACTGGGACGCGTTGGACGAGGACATCTCCATCGAGAGTCTGTTACGTGGAAAAGGCGACCAGACCCGTCCCCGGATCGTCGCGCCCGCATGACGTCGGCGTTTCGTCAACGCCCCATCAATCTGCCGGGTGGGCGAGCCTCCGCGTGAAGCCGCTCTCCATCGGCATCGCCGGTCTCGGCGTCGTCGGCACGGGCGTGCTGCACGTGCTGCGAAACAACGCGGGCCTGATCGCGGCCCGGGCCGGGCGGCCAATCGCCGTCGCCGCCGTTTCCGCGCGGGACCGAGGCCGGGAGCGTGGCCTCTCGCTGGACGGGCTGCCCTGGCACAACGATCCCTGCGCGCTGGCGCGCGACAACCGCGTGGATGTCGTCGTCGAGCTGATCGGCGGCAGCGAGGGCGCGGCGCGGGACGTGGTCGGCGCCGCCCTGTCCGCGGGCAAGCCGGTCGTCACCGCCAACAAGGCGCTGATCGCGATCCACGGCCGCGCGCTCGCAGCCCAAGCGGAAGCGGCGGGCGTGTCGCTCGGATACGAGGCCGCCGTCGCGGGCGGCATCCCCGCCATTAAGGCCCTGCGGGAAGGCCTGTCCGGCAACCGGATCAGCAGCGTGGCCGGCATCCTGAACGGCACCTGCAACTACATCCTGACCACGATGCGCGAGCAGGGCCGCGAGTTCGCGGACGTCCTGGCCGACGCGCAGGAACTCGGCTACGCGGAAAGCGACCCGAGCGTCGATGTCGAAGGCATCGACACCGCCCATAAGCTGGCGATCCTGGCCGCGCTCGCGTTCAACCGCCCGGTCGATTTCGAATCCGTATACGTGGAGGGCATACGCGCCATATCCGCCATCGACATCGCCTTCGCCGCCGAGCTCGGCTACCGCATCAAGCTGCTCGGCATCGCCCGGCGCACCGAAACGGGGATCGAGAGCCGCGTGCACCCGTGCATGGTGCCGCAAACCGCGCCGATCGCCCGGGTCGACGGCGTCTACAACGCCGTGGTGGCCGAAGGCGATTCCGTTGGCCGGGTGATGCTGGAAGGCCGCGGCGCCGGCGCCGGGCCAACCGCGAGCGCCGTGGTGGCGGACCTGATCGACCTTGCGCGCGGGCGCGCCACCCCGGTTTGGGGCGCGGCGGACAACGCCCTCTCGCGCCAGCCGTCCGTGCCCATGTCGGCGCACCAAGGGGCATACTACCTCCGCCTCATGGTGCTAGACCGCCCCGGCGTCATCGCCGACGTCGCCGCCGCCTTGCGCGACGCCGGCGTCAGCCTGGAAAGCATGTTGCAGCGCGGACGGGCGCCGAGCGAGGCCGTCCCGGTCGTGCTGGTCACGCACGAGACGAACGAGGCGGCGATGCGCCGCGCGCTGGCGCAGATCACGGCCCTCGACGCCGTGCTGGAGCCGCCCACGATGATCCGTATCGAACCTGGATGAGGACAAGGCCATGAGTGCACGACCCGAAATCGGCAACGACCGCAATCTGGCGCTGGACCTGGTGCGGGTCACGGAAGCCGCCGCCTTGGGCGCATCGCGCTGGATGGGCCGCGGCAAGAAGAACGAGGCGGACGGCGCGGCCGTCGAAGCCATGCGCCGCGCCTTCGACAGCGTGGCGATCAAGGGCACCGTCGTCATCGGCGAGGGCGAGATGGACGAGGCGCCCATGCTCTACATCGGCGAAACGGTCGGCGCCGGCGGCCCGGCCATGGACATCGCCGTCGACCCGCTCGAAGGCACCAGCATCACCGCCAAGGGCGGCCCCAACGCCCTCGCCGTCGTCGCCATGGCCGAGAAGGGCAATTTCCTGCACGCGCCCGACATCTATATGGAGAAGATCGCCGTCGGCGCCGGCCTGCCGACGGGCGTGGTCGACCTCGACGCCTCGGTCGCCGACAACCTGCGCAACCTGGCCAATGCCAAGAAGCGGGCCATCAACGACCTTGTCGTGTGCATGTTGGAGCGCGAGCGGCATGAGGACATGCTGGCCCACTGCCGCGAAGCCGGCGCCCGCATCATGCTCCTGGGCGACGGGGACGTGGCCGGCGTGATCGCGGCCGCGCTTCCGAACGGCGGCGTCGACATCTTCATGGGCCTCGGCGGCGCGCCCGAGGGCGTGCTGGCAGCCGCCGCCTTGCGTTGCCTCGGCGGCCAGATGCAGGGACGGCTGTCCTACGAGGACGAGGCGCAGGTGCAGCGGGCTCGCGGGATGGGCGTCAGCGACCCGAGGCGGAAATACTCGGTGGAAGAGATGGCGAAGGGCGACGTGATGTTCGCGGCCACCGGCGTCACCTCCGGGGCGCTGCTGAACGGGGTGCGCCGGTTCGGCCACGGCGCCTACACTCATTCCATGGTGATGCGCAGCAAGTCCGGCACGGTCCGCTACATCGAGGCGAACCATAACTTCGAGACCAAGACATGGCAGCCGGAATAAGCCCGCGAGGCGTCGCAGCGTGACCGGCCATGCCCCAAGAACGGCGTCGGCGACATGTGCGGCAGCGCGCCGGCAAAGCTGCCCGGAAAAACAAAGCCTTGAGGCGCGCGCTTGCTCGATCGAGTTGTAACGGTGATTGTTGAACAAGCCCTGAGCAGACACGGGCGATATCGTCCATGAATGCCTGCTTGGATGTCGGCGTCAGCCTGACCGGCCGGCGCTGGCTGCTTCGCCCCGTCGAGGACCGCCTGGCGCTCGGAATCACCCAGCGCCTGGAACTGCCGGAGGTGGTCGGCCGCCTGCTCGCCGCCCGCGGCGTCAGCATCGAAAACGCCGGGCACTTCCTCGCCCCCACCCTGCGGGCCTTGCTGCCGGATCCTTCGGCGCTGACGGACATGGGCGCGGCATCCGAGCGCCTCGCCAGGGCCGTCCGCAACGCGGAAACCGTCGGCGTATTCGGCGACTACGACGTCGACGGCGCCTGCAGCGCGGCAGTCATGGCGCGGGTTCTGCGCTCGCTCGGCTGCACGGTGCTGACCCATGTGCCGGACCGTCTGCTGGAAGGCTACGGACCGAACGGCCCAGCCTTGCTCGGCCTGACCGGCCAAGGCGCGACGCTGATCGTTTGCGTCGACTGCGGCACCGCGGCGGCAGGCGCACTAGCGGCGGTCGCCGGCAAGGCCGACGTCGTGGTGCTGGACCACCACGCAGTCGAGGGCGCGCCCCCGCCGGTCCTGGCCACGGTCAACCCCAACCGGCTCGATTGCCGCAGCGGCCTGGGCGGCATCTGCGCCACCGCGGTGGCGTTCCTGGCGGCGGTCGCCACGGTGCGGGCCCTGCGCCTGAGCGGATGGTTCGCCGCCCGGCCCGAGCCCGACCTACGCGACCTGCTCGACCTCGTCGCCCTGGCGACGGTCTGCGACGTCATGCCGCTGACCGGCCTGAACCGCGCCCTGGTCGTGCAAGGCCTGCGCGTCATGGCCCGGCGCGAGCGCCCCGGCATCGCCGCCCTGCTCGACGCCGCCGCCAAAGGGGACCGCCCGACGGCCATGACCTGCGGCTTCGCGCTCGGCCCGAGGATCAACGCCGCCGGGCGGATCGGCGACGCCGGACTCGGCCTGCGCCTGCTGCTGACCGACGACCCCGCCGAGGCGCAGCAACTCGCCGCCCTGCTGGACGCGGCCAACCGCGAGCGGCGTGAGGTGGAAGGCGGCATGATGCAATCCGCGCTCGACCAGGCTGAGGCGCTCGACGCCGCCGGCCATGCCGCCCTCCTGGTGCAAGGCGAAGGATGGCACCCGGGCGTGGTCGGCATCGTCGCCGGGCGCATCAAGGAGCGCTACAACCGCCCGGCGCTGGCGGGCGCGGTGGTTGACGGCGTGGTGAAGGGCAGCGCCCGGTCCGTCCCCGGCATCGATCTCGGCGCGGCGGTGATCGCGGCGCGCAGCCGAGGCTTGCTGCTGACCGGCGGCGGGCACGCGATGGCGGCCGGCTTCAGCCTCCCCGCCGATCGCCTCCCGGCGTTCCAGGCCTACCTGGATGAGCGGCTCGCGCACGCGAGAACCCTGCCCCGCGCGGCGGACCTGGCTGTCGAGGGCATGTTGGCCGTGCCGGGCGCCACCGTCGAATTGGCGCAGCAGGTCCACCGCCTGGCACCCTACGGCAACGGCAACGAGGAGCCGGTCTTCGCTCTCCCTCGCGCCCGGGTGGCGCGTGCCGACCGCATTGGAAAGGACGGCGGCACGGTGCGCGCCTATGTCGAAGGCGAAGGCGGCGGCCCGCGCCTGAAAGCCATGCTGTTCCGCGCCGCCGACGGCCCGCTCGCCTCCGCCTTGCTTGAGCGCCGCGCACCGATCCACCTCGCCGGCCACCTGCGCGCGGAGGAATGGAACGGCTCGGTCAGCCCATGCTTTTTCATCGCCGACGCCGCGGCGGCTTGACCGAACGCACCCTGCCAGGCTACGCCCCCTCTCGTCCGTCCCGTTCGTCTAGAGGCCTAGGACACGGCCCTTTCAAGGCTGTAACACGGGTTCGAATCCCGTACGGGGCACCAGGGTTTGCTGCCAGCGTCGCCCTGAAAGCGTGCTAGGGTACAAACCTTTTCAATCATGTTGCCGCGGCGTCAAACTGACCAACTCCGCCCGCTTGTTTCTGAGGGAAGCAAAAGTGGTCGTCGCCCGCGCGCAGGCCTCGGAACTGGCGCTTGCCTAACTTGGCTTGCTGGCAAGATCACCAAACCAACCTTGCAAAATCACCATGATGTCATAGCCAACCATAGCAATCCTGCGTTTGCCGCCTAACGTTCTCTGCCGCTTCTGTGTAAGCCAATAAATATCTCGACTTCTTCCGGTATGTCCGGAAGTTCAAATAATAGCACCTTTCGAATGTCATCTGCCATAATTGGTCCGGGCAGCACGCCGTCGTAGCGGGCGAAAGGCATAAGCGCTTCGCATTGCGCGTAAATTCTTGCCGCGTCAAAAATGCCACGCGCCAAGTCATTGAAATCAGGCGGAGTAAATTGGGATAATGGACCTGCTGCTTGCACCAGCCCATTCCAGCGGCTGTGCTGGATCTGCACGTCTCGTAAAAGCTTCACCAATGCTTCGGTCTCAGCATCCCCGCTTGCCTCAATGAGACTGGAGAGGGTGGACACAAGTCCCTTTGGTAGCGCCTGTTTGAAAAGCTGAGGGATGCTATTCTCATTATACCTCAACCTGCCGAGGCCATTGTTAAGCCATTTGATGCAGCCCCTTGCATAGTCTGCCAACTCGGCAAGAGCGAGCGGCAACGTAGCGCGCAATGCTTTCTCTCGATTGTATTTACGCCACGCCTCGGTTTCGACTTCCGCGAGAAGCTGTGCTCCCGCCGCGAGTGCTGCTAATACCAGCGGCCCTAAATTATGACCTGTGCCCATTGGCGATGCCCGGTGGACTGGATGACGTCTGGTGCGCTCGTTAGCGCGTTCCAGGCTGCACAGGTCGCATCGAGAATGGCTTCGTACGTATCCCAGACCTGGTGACCGAATTTATTGGCACGCAGGTATGCCCAGATGTTCTCGACGGGATTGAGTTCTGGAGCATAGGGCGGCAGGGTCAGCAACACGATGTTGTCGGGCACGTCCAGCTTGGGCGAGCGGTGCCAGCCTGCGCCGTCGATGACGAGCAGGGCGATGGCGCCCAGCGTGACGCATGTGCTGATCTCGGCCAAATGCTTGTTCATGGCGTCAACGTTGACGATGGGCAGCACCAGCGCACTGCCGGCGCCGCGGGCTGGACAGATGGCGCCGAACAGGTAGACCCAGTTGAACCGATGATCGCGCAGAGCGCGCGGGCGGGTGCCGCGCCGTGCCCAGATGCGGGTCAGCGTGCCTTGCTGGCCGACCCTGGCTTCATCTTGGAACCAGACTTCGACCGGTTTGCCTGTGTGCTGCGTGCCGATCGCATCGCGCGCCCGGTCGGCAAAGTTTTTTTAAAAGCCTCCTGCGCCGCGAGGTCGGTTTGCGGATGCACCGGACGCACCGAGAGCTTGCGGTAGCCAAGCTTGTGCAGCAGCTTGCCAACACTGCGCTCGTGCAGCTCGACGCCGAACGCGCGTGCGATACGCTGCTTGAGATCGACACGCCGGAACCGCACCACGCCGTCTTCAGCCAGGGTGGCGCCCTCCTCTATCCAGCGCGCAACGCGGCCCTGCTCAACCCAGCTCAGGCTAGCCGGGCGGCCACTGCGTGCCCGATCGGCAAGCCCCTCCAGCCCCGCCTCGTTGTAGCGATGCACCCAGTCGCGCAAGGTCTGCCGGTCCATGCCGCAGGCTCGCGCAGCGTCCTCGCGGCTCGCCCCGTCCAGTATCAGCGCAATAGCCAAGGCACGAAGCACCTGTTTGGTATCCGCCGAGCGCCGCGCGGCCACACGCAAATCGGCCGCGTTCAGATCTGTCCGTGTGATAGCGACCGCAGCCATGTCCGCCTCGCAAATCGATGCACACAAAAGCGAATCACGTCAGACGGCGGTTGGGAACTCCACAGGAGTCAACATTTTGGGCCACTGGTATAAGAACGCTGCTCCCACCGCGAGCGCACCAGCAATCAGCGTCTGCCAGTTGTAAGCGAGGACAATGAAATGCCGCCCCGTCCACCCACGCCGGTTCATCGCATTGAGGAACAGCGCGAGAAACACGGCCAAGACCGCAAACAAAACAATCGCAACCGCACCGGCCAGTCCTTGTAAAAACAACGTATACTGCTTCGGTCTGCGTCTACCACGCGTCTGCTGGCGTTCAAGCCTCCAAAGTAGTGAACTCACCGCCATGGCCCAGCTATTGAGCCAGCCGCCTTTAGAAAACTTGACCGCATCTATCCGAAAACCTGAACTAAGCACCGTAAAATAAATTGAAACAGGCATTCGCACGTGTGGCACCGTGTTTGTGACCATGCCGCGCACTTACCCATGGGTTCGTGCATAACCATGACCACCTCTTAAACAACCCGGAAATGCCGGATTTGGTAAGCCCAAACAGTACATAAGTCCGGACTACCGTTCAGCCCGCTCTCAATCCGGGTTTTCCGGCCAATGTGGTCGCGCCCTCAACCGTTTTAACTGACCTAACACGCCTACCCTCCCCGCAACGCCTCCCCCAACCTACTCCGCCGCCCTCGCCGGCAACCGAAGCGGCTCCACCGCCGACCGGTCCACTACTGCGCTGATAACATCCAACTGCTCCCCCACCAGCGTCTCATGCGCAAGCAAATCGGCAGCCGACCGCCGCAGCAGCGCCTCGTTCATGGCCAGAACCCGTTGCGACAGCAGATACGCCTGGTCCACCAATCCCCGGACGGCCCCGTCGATGCTGGCCGCCGTATCCTCGCTGTAATTCCGCGGCTGCATCTCCTGCCCGGTGCTCGGAAGCATCCGGTTGCGCTCAGGCTCATACGCCACCTGCCCCAACCCCGGGTCCATCCCGAAGCGCGCCACCATGCTCCGGGCAATCTCCGTCGTCTTGACCAAGTCGTCCGAAGCCCCTGTCGAGACCTGCTGGAAGATCAGCTGCTCCGCCGCCCGGCCCGACAGCAGCACCACCATCCGATGCACCAACTCGTCGCGGCTCATCAGGAAGTGCTCCTCCATCGGCCGCTGCATGGTGTAGCCCAACGCCGCGATCCCGCGCGGGATGATGGAGATCTTGTGCACCGGGTCCACGTCCGGCATCGCCATCGCCGCGATCGCGTGCCCCATCTCGTGATGCGCCACGATCTCCCGCTCATGCGTGCTCATCAGCCGGTTCCGCTTCTCAAGCCCGGCGATCAGCCGCTCGATCGCCGCCTCGAAATCCGGCAGCGTCACCCCGTCGGCGTCGCGCCGGGTCGCCAGCAAAGCCGCCTCGTTGACCAGGTTGGCCAAGTCCGCCCCGGTGAACCCGGGCGTCAGCATCGCCACCGCATCCGCGGCGACGCCGGGCGCCAGCCTGACCTTGTCCATGTAGATCTGCAAAATCTGCGCGCGTCCCTTCCGGTCCGGGCGGTCCACCAGCACCTGCCGGTCGAACCGTCCAGGCCGCAGCAGCGCCGGGTCCAGCACCTCCGGCCGGTTGGTGGCGCCGATGATGACCAGCCCGCTCGTCGGGTCGAACCCGTCCATCTCCGACAGCAACTGGTTCAGCGTCTGCTCCTTCTCGTCGTGCCCGCCCAAGGCCGGCCCCGTGCGCGCGCCGCCCAGCGTGTCGATCTCGTCGATGAAGATGATGGCCGGCGCCTTCTCCCGCGCCTGCTTGAACATGTCGCGCACCCGCGACGCGCCAACGCCCACGATCATCTCCACGAACTCCGACCCGGAGATGGAAAAGAACGGCACGCCAGACTCCCCCGCCACCGCCCGCGCCAGCAGGGTCTTGCCGGTGCCGGGCGGCCCCACGAGCAGCACGCCCTTCGGGATATGCGCCCCGAGCCGGCCATACCGCTGCGGCGCCTTGAGGAACTCGACGATCTCCTCAAGCTCGTCCTTCGCCTCGTCCGCCCCGGCCACGTCGGCAAACCGCGTCCGGGTGTCGCTCTCGGAATACACCCGCGCCTTGCTGCGCCCGATGTTCATCATCCCGCCCATGCCGCCCATCCCGGACGCCATGCGCCGGCTCATGAAGAACCAGAACCCCCAGAACAGGCCAAGCGGCAAAATCCACCCGAGCGCGCTGCCCAGCCACCCCGGCGGAGACGTGGCCGAGAAGGTCACGTTGTCCGCGGCAAGCGTCCTGGCCAACGCCGGGTCAACCCGGACGGTGGTGAACCGGTCCGGCTTGCCCGTCTCGGCGTCCTTGATCGTGCCCTCGATCCGGTCATGGCTGACAACCAGGTTCTCCAGCTTCCCGGCATGAAGCATCTGCTCGAACTGGCTGTAAGGCAGCGTCTGCTCGCCCCTGCCGCCCGAGCCGACGTAATCCTGCAGCGCCAGCAACCCCAGCAAGGCCGCGAGAATGTAATAGAACTGAAAATGGTTCTCCCGCTTCACGGGCATCGCGATCTCCTGCGGCTGACGGCGCCGATCTCGAACATGAGACATCCGGCAGGCGCGTTAGTTCCCGAGGAACAGGCAATCGTGTCGCGGGCGATAGGGCAAGCTCACGGCCGAACCACGGCCCGGCCAGAGCATGAAACCGTCAGGACAGGATCTTGCTGATCTCCGCCGCCGACTGGTTGGTGTAGTCCTTGGCCAACGTGAACGCGATGCTGCCCTCGACGGACTTGTGCATCGCCTCGCGGATCTGCCCCAAGCTCTGCGGATCGGCGATCAGCACCAGCGACTCATACTTTCCCGCATGATGCATCTTATAAAGCGTCTCCGCCAACTGCTTGATGAACGTCGCCTCCTCGGTCTGCTTCGGCGTCTGGTCCCCCGGACGGGAGCCGGAAGGCCCTTCGTGCGCCAAGCTATGCGGCGTGACCCGGCCCTCCTCATGCAGGTCAACCCCGCTCCCATGCGCCCTGTTGCGCAGCAAAAGGGCCTTCTCGCCGTCCGCTACGACCACCAACGCGTCGGCCGGAATCTGCTTCGCCATACTCTGAACCTTTCCTGAACAAGGGGAGATCCGCACGCAACGCCGCGGACCGAGTAACCGTCACGCCAACGCATGGCGGTCGAAGGAGTTGGCCCGACAGCTAACGCCCCGTGAACCGCGCCGCCCGCTTCTCCAGGAACGCCGCCTTCCCCTCCGCATGGTCCGCGGTCAGGAACAGCGCCGCCTGGGTGTCCCGCTCCCACTCCAGCGCCGCATCCAGCCCGGCCGCCAAGTACTGCTTCGTCATCGCCGCCGGCAACGGCGCGGCGTCGTGCATCGCCCGCGCCCGCTCCAGCGCCGCCCCCAGCGCGCCGCCCGGCGCGACCACATGGTCCACCAGCCCGGTCCGCAGCGCCTCCTCCGCCCCGACCTGCTCCCCGTAAAGCAGCATCTGCCGCGCCCGCCCCTGCCCGACCCGGAGCGGCAAGGTGTGCAGCATCCCGAAATCAGCCACCAGCCCGACGCGCCCGAACCCGGCCGCGAACTGGGCGTCCGAGGCGGCAACGATCGTGTCGCAGCACAGCGCCAGCGACAGCCCGGCCCCCACCGCATGGCCCTCAACCGCCGCCAGCACCGGCGTCGAGCCTTTCACCAGCAGCCGGACCAGCCGGTGCGTCACCCGGAACCGCTCCCGCCCGGCCGCGAAATCGGCAACGTCCATGCCGCTGATGTCCCCGCCCGCGCTGAACGTCCCCCCCGCCCCGCACAGCACGACGGCGCGAACCCCAGGATCGCCCTCGATCCGCTCCAAGGCGTCAATCAGCCCCTGACGCATCGGCATCGCCAAAGCATTGCGCCGCGCCGGGTAATCGAGGGTCAGGATGGCGGTGGCGCCCTCGCGGTTCTCGCTCAGCATCCCGGACGCTCAACCAGCGGCGCGTCGGTCCGCGATTGCAGCTGCTCGAACGTGACGCCCGGCGTCCTGTCCAGCACCGCGAAGCCCCGGGGCGTCACCTCCAGCACGGCCAGGTTGGTATAAACCCGCGTCACAACCCCCCGCGCGGTCAGCGGATAGCTGCACCGGCGCACCAATCGGGGCCGCCCATCCTTGGTGGCGTGCTCCATCAGCACCCAAAGCCGCTTGGCCCCCACCGCCAAATCCATCGCCCCGCCCACCGCCGGCGCGGTATCGTTCTCGCTGGTCGCCCAGTTGGCGATGTCCCCGTTCTCCGCCGCCTCGAACGCGCCCAGCACGCAAAGGTCGAGGTGCCCGCCCCGGATCATGGCGAAGCTGTCCGCGTGATGGACGTAAGCGCCGCCATCCACGAGCGTGACGTGCTGCTTGCCCGCGTTGATCAGCCACGGGTCGCGCGCCTCGGGCAACGGCGCAGGCCCCATGCCGAGCACCCCGTTCTCGCTATGGAACACCACCTCCCGTCCAGGCGGCACCCGGTCGGCAACCAGCGTCGGCAGGCCGATGCCGAGATTGACATACCACCCCTCCGGAATGTCCCGCGCAAGCCGGGCGGCCATCTCGACGCGTGAAAGCGGCGTCATCGCTCAGCCCTCCGGGTCGCCATGCGGAACATGCAGCACGCGGTCAACGAAAATCCCCGGCGTAACCACGCCCTCCGGATCAATCCCCCCAAGCTCCGCCATATGCTGCGTCTGAACAACGGTCAGCCGCGCCGCCGTCGCCATCACCGGGTTGAAGTTGCGCCCGCTGCTGCGGAACACGAGGTTCCCCCAACGGTCCGCCCGCCACGCCTCCACCAGCGCCACGTCGCCGTGCAGCGCCTCCTCCAGCACGTAGTCTCGCCCATCGATCACCCGCGTCTCCTTCCCGCGGGCAAGCTGCGTCCCGGCCGCCGTCGCGGTGAAGAACGCGGGAATGCCTGCGCCCGCGGCCCGCATCCGCTCCGCCAGCGTGCCCTGCGGCACAATCTCAAGCTCGATCTTCCCCGCCTTGTACAACGTCTCGAACACCACGGAGCCGACGCTGCGCGGGAAGCTGCAAATCATCTTGCGCACCCGCCCCAGCTCCATCAGCCGCGCCAGCCCCACCCGCCCGGCCCCGGCGTTGTTCGCCACGCAAACGAGGTCCGCCGCCCCCTGCTCGATCAGCCCCTCGATCAACGCGTCCGGCTGGCCGACCGACCCGAACCCGCCGATCAGCACCGTGTCGCCGTCCCGCACCCCGTCCAGCGCCTCGGCCATCGTCCGCACGCGCTTGTCGATCATGCCTCGTCCAGCTCCATCGCCGCATCGAGCGCGTACGCCCCCTCGGCAAGCGCCAGAACCGGGTTGAGGTCGAGCGAGCGCAGCCGCGGCCCGGCCTGGGCAGCGAACGCCGACAGCCGCGACAGCATGGCCGCCAGCGCGCCGATGTCCGCCGCCGCCCGCCCCCTCGCGCCCAGCAGCACCGGCGCGCCGCGGATCGAGCGGATCATCCGCTCGGCAACGTCCGGCCCGAACGGGCAACGGTGCAGGCAAACGTCCCGCAGCGCCTCGACGAAGATGCCGCCGAGGCCGAACACCGCGACCGGCCCAAACACCGGGTCCCGCTGGATGCCCATGATGCACTCCACCCCGCCGGTAAGCTGCTTGGCGACGAGCACGCCCTCGACCCGCGCCCCCGCCACGGCCCGGCCCCGCCGCATCAGCGTGGCGAAACCGTCCAGGACCGCCCCCTTTCCCTCCACCCCCAGCAGAACCCCGCCGATCTCCGACTTGTGCAGGATATCGGGCGAGAGCACCTTCATCACCACCGGCCCGCCGAACCGGGCCGCGGCGGCAACGGCCTCCTCGGCGCTCAAGCAAACAGCCTCGGGCGCGCTCTCGATGCCGGCCTGAGCCAGCAGGCGCTTCGCCTCCGCCTCGCCCGGCGTGGCCCGTGGCAACTCGACCGGTGGCAACGCGGGCGCCCCTGCCCCGGCTTCGGGCGCGAACGCGGCCCCGAACCGCCCCATCGCCTCGATGGCGACAACGGCCCGCGTCGGGTCCTCGAACACGACGAAGCCGTCCGCCTCGTAGTCCCGCACCTGCTCCGGCCGCGCCACCACGGACAGCACGTAAAGCCGCTCCGGATGCCGCCCGCGCACCCCCCGCAACTGCTCGCGCAGCTTCGGCGCGATGCTGGGCGAGGCGCCCACCTGGGTAAAGAACCCTAGCACGGACGAATACCCGCCATCCTCGACCATGCTGTCCATGAACCGCCCGACCAGCGACACGTCGTTGAACGCCTGCGCCGTGCAATCGACCGGGTTGCGCGGCGCGGCGAACGGCAGCAAGGCCTTGAGCCGCGCCTGTGCCCCCTTCGACATCGCCGGCAGCTCAAGCCCGATCCGCTCGGCCGCGTCCGAGATCAGCACCCCCGCCCCGCCGCTGATGGTGATCACGCCCAGGGTGTTGCGCACGGGATAAATCCGCTTCGTCGCCGTCATGGCGATGTCCAGCATCTCCTCCGTCGTCCGCGCCCGCACCACCCCGAACTCGGCCAGCACCGCGTCCGTCGCCGCGTCGTTGCCGGCGATGGACGCGGTGTGGCTGCGCGCCGCGTCCGCGCCCACGGCGCTCGTGCCCACCTTCATCATCACCACCGGCTTCCGCGCCCGCCGCGCGGCCCCCAGCGCCTCAAGAAAGCTGTCCGCCTCGCGGATGCCCTCGGCATAGGCGGCGATCACGTCCGTCTCCGGGTCCTCCGCCAGCCAGCCGATCACGTCGCCGACCGTCACGTCCCCCTCGTTGCCGGTGGTGACGCAGATGGGCGTGCCGATCCCCCGGTTGCGCGCGATGGCG
The DNA here is from genome assembly GCA_965260935.1 of Acetobacteraceae bacterium. Taxonomy (GTDB): domain Bacteria; phylum Pseudomonadota; class Alphaproteobacteria; order Acetobacterales; family Acetobacteraceae; genus JBBROS01. The sequence continues at coordinate 1,143,286 of OZ253374.1, read as the reverse complement.
AACAGGTGCGTGCCATACGCCCCGCTCTGGCTCGCGATCCCCACCCGGCCCGGCGCCGGCCAGCCGCTCTCAAGGCTGCTGGAGAAAATCGGGTAGAACCCGGCCCGCGCGTTGAACAGCCCAAGGCAGTTCGGCCCCACCAGCCGCATCCCATGCCGCCGCGCCGCCCCCACCATGCGCGCCTGCGCCTCCGCCCCCGCCGCGTCCATCTCCGCAAACCCGGCGGTGAACACGATGGCGCTCTTGGTCCCCCGCGCGCCCAAATCGTCGATCGCCTGGATCGCGAGCGCGGCGGGCACGGCAATGATGGCGGTATCCGGCGCATCCGGAAGCTCGGCCACCGACGCGTAGGCCCGCAGCCCCTGCACCTCGCTCCGGTTCGGGTTCACCGGCAGGATCGTGCCCTGGAACCGCTGCTTCAGCATGTAGTCGATCGGCCGCCCGCCGATCCGCGTCGGGTCGGAGCTGGCCCCCAGCACGGCCACGCTCCGCGGTCGCAACAGGCTGTCGAGGCTGGCGAACCGGCTCACACGCCAGCTCACACAGACGTGCCGAGGATGGCGGTGCACTGGCTGCTGAGCGTCCCCCCGTTGCCGTGCACCAACGCCAATTCCAGCCCCGGAACCTGCCGCTCCCCGGCATCGCCGCGAAGCTGCGTCACCGCCTCGATAATCAGGAACATGCCATACATGCCCGGATGCACGCACGAAAGCCCGCCGCCATTGGTATTGACCGCGAGCCGCCCGCCGGGCGCGATGGCGCCGCCCTGCACGAACCGCCCCCCCTCCCCCTTCGGGCAGAACCCGAGGTCCTCCAGGAACAGGATCGTGTTGATGGTGAACGCGTCGTACAGCATGGCGAGCTTGATGTCCGCGGGCGTCGCCTCCGCCATGGCAAAGGCCCGCGCCCCGCTCTCGGCCGCCGCGGTGACCACGAGGTCCGGCATGCACATCACCGCCCGGTGCCACCCAGCCGTGGCCGCCCCCAGCACATAAGCGGGCTTATGCGGCAAGTCCCGCGCCCGGTCGGCCCGCACCAGCACGCACGCCCCGCCTCCGTCCGTCACCAGGCAGCAATCGCGCGTCGTCAACGGGTCGCTGATCATCCGCGCGCCGAGCACGTCGTCGACCGAGAGCGGCCCGCGCGCGAAAGCGGCCGGGTTCAGGTTGGCCCAGCCGCGGGCGGCAACCGCCACCTCCGCCAGCATCTCCCGTGTCGTGCCGAACTCGTGCATGTGCCGGCTCGCGGCCAGCGCGTAGGCGGTGATCGGATGCCGCGGCTTATACGGCGCCTCATGCGGCTGCGGCTCGCTCATGGACACGAGCCGCCCCCCGGCGGTCCGCTGGTTGCTGCCGTAGCAGATCAGCGCCGCATCGCACTGCCCGGCCGCCAGCGCCATCGACGCGCTCAATAGATGCGCCTCGAAACTTGCCCCGCCGATGTTCGTGCCGTCCTGGTACCGCGGCTTGAGGCCAAGGTACTCCGACACGCTCAGCGTCGGGAACGCGTGGGTGCTGGTGGCCGCGAACACGCCGTCGATGTCGCCCAGCCTCAACCCGGCGTCCCCGATCGCGGCCAGCGCCGCCTCCGCCATCAGCTCGGTCGCGTTCCGCCCCGGCGCTTCGCCGCACCCCGCGCTGCCGATGCCCACGACGGCCGCTTTCCCGCGCAAGCTCATGCCGCATCCTCCGGCACGAACGCCACGAGCGGCGCGCCGCCCTCCTCGATGATCCGCGCCCGCACCCTCGTGCCGATCGGCACGGTCTCCACCCCCTTGATCCGCGTCATCATCCGCGGCCCCTCCTCGAGATCGACAAGCGCCAGGTTGTAGGTCGCCTCGCGCCCGCGGTTGACGGTGATGGCATACACCGTGGCCAGCCCCGAGGCTTCGACCCATTCAAGATCCCGCTCCCCGCTGCCGGGCACGGCAACCCGAGGATAAAACACGTACTGCCCGCTGGACCGGCTGCGCTGGATCATGAAACGCCCGTCGCGCAAGAAGGCCCGGTATTCGGCCTCTGGTCCGTCCATTCGCTCGCTCCCGCTCTCGTTGCCCGCGATCATGCGTCCAGGGCAGCAGGCGGGCAAGTCACGCGATCGCGGCGCCCGGCCCGGTTCAACGAACCGGGATCAATGCCGGAAGATGTCGGGGTCCTCGTAGCCCAGCAGATCGAGCCGGCATCGGGCGGGCAGGAAATCGAAGCAGGCTTGCGCCAACTCCCGCCGCCCCTCGCGCTCGAGCAAGGCGTCGAGCTTGGCCCAAAGCTTATGCAGGTAAAGCACGTCGGAGGCCGCATAAGCCATCTGCTCCGGGCTAAGCTCCGCCGCCCCCCAATCCGACGTCTGCTGCTGCTTCGAGATCTCGACCCCCACCAGCTCGCGGCACAGATCCTTTAACCCGTGCCGGTCGGTAAACGTCCGCACCAGCTTGGCCGCGATCTTGGTGCAGCGGACCGGCGCAACAACGACGCCGAGCGCCCGCTGCAGCACGGCCACATCGAACCGGGCGAAATGCATCAGCTTCGTCACCGCCGGGTCGGCCATCAGCCTGGCAAGGTTCGGCGCATCGTAGCCGCGCCCGCCCAGCGACACCGGAACAAGCTGCACCAGGTGCGCCACCCCGTCGCCCGCCGACATCTGCACCAGGCACAGCCGGTCCCGATGCGGGTTGAGCCCCATCGTCTCGGTATCCACCGCCACCACCGGCCCGAGCGAGAGCCCCTCGGGCAAATCGTGCTTGTGCAGATGGATGGTGCCGTTCTGCTGAAACTGCGTCACTGCCATAGAGATTTTGGTGCCCAGGAAAAGACTCGAACTTTCACGACCTTGCGGCCACAGGTACCTGAAACCTGCGCGTCTACCAATTCCGCCACCTGGGCACGTGTCCGGTGGAGCGCGGACGTAGCGCCAGGGCTTGGCGCCGTCAAGCCGCGTTGGCGTCCCACCATGCTGGTCAAGACACGTAGCGGTCGATCAACACTCGACATCTTTCAACATTTCACACTGGCCTCAGGCGATGAATTGGATAGCTCAAGCCAATAGGCTTGCAGTCGTTGAACAGCTGGAATGGCAGATGTATCGATACCTAAATCTCGCTTTGACAATGACCCTGTTGAGCTGCGCTCAACAGCCTTCTCAAGCTCTAAACGTCAGTCACGCAGATGTGGCACGCTGCCGTTACGAAGTACAAGCAGCTTATTCGACGGCACCTGAGAGAACATTGAGTGACATGCTTGAGAATAGTACCGGCCAGAATCGACTTCTACGTCTATGTTTGGAGTCCAAATCTGCAACAAATGATGAACGCAACCCACCACCGCCACCAGGAAGCCGATTCAAGGCAGGAAGTCACGTTGCCAGTTTTTGTTCCGAACCAGGAGTGACAAATGCTTACCTGTTGGCGGAATGTCCCTGATCGAGATTAGTCCCTAGTTGATGTCGGTCGCGATCGGACCGGATGATTTCGACCGCCTCGTTAGGCGTGTGAAGCTTAAGAGAGCGAATGTCGCTCAAGACGGCTTCAAGCTCGTCCGAGCTATTCTCTAAGGCGCTCTTATTCAACGAACTCATGACTGCTGCGTCTCCGACTATGTTTGTTGCTGCGTTGTATCAGATGTAAGCATCCGTATACGTCCCCCCCAGATCAACCTTCGCCTGCGCCACCGCCGGGTTGAAGCTCGCCAGCATCCGCTCCACGGTCTCAGCCATCGCCGGCTCAACCCGCCCGTCATGCTGGAACGCATCCTTGTTCCGCTCAAACGCGCTGGCGCACACGCCCTCCCCCACCGCGCACATCCCCTTCTGCAGTGCCCCCAGCGCCTGCTCCGCCGTCGCCGTCTTGAGGAAATCCACCGCCTCCACGATCGCCGCCGCCGCCCCGCGCGCCCCGGCCTTGTTCCCCGGCAGCCACCCGGCCTCGGCATACAAGCACCCGCTGGCATAAGGCCCGCCAAAAATCGCCTCCGTCCCCGCGCCCGTCCGCGCGTCGGCCAGGATGTTGATCTCGCCCCGCTGCTCCAGGTCGGCGATGATCGGGTCGAACAGGCTCAGCGCATCTACCTCCCCCCGCTCGAACGCGCTCATCGCCGTTTGCGTCGTCCCCACCCCGATCGCCGCCGCGTCCGTAGGCTTCAGCCCGGCCTTCGCCAGCGACTGCATCAGGAACATGTGCGTGGCCGACCCCGGCGCCGACACGCCCACCTTGCGCCCCTTCAAATCCGCAACCCCCTTGATCTCCGCCAGCGCCTTGCGCGAGCCCAGCACCAGCCCGCTGTTCTTCGCCTGCAGCACGAACGCCGTCAGCTTGGCCCCCTTGGCCGCCATCTGGATGGTATGCTCGTAATACCCGCACGCCACGTCCGAGCTGCCCCCCAGCACCGCCTGCATCGCCTTCGAGCCGCCCGGGAACTGCGCCACCTCCGCCTCGACCCCGTGCTTGGCGAACAGGTCCTGCCCCACGCAGATAAAGAACGGCATATACCCGTAAAGCGCGATCCCGCCCCCGGCGAAGCGGACCTTCGCGCGCGATTGCGCCAGCGCCGGCCGGGCCAAAGGCGCGGCAGCGGCGGCCAAAAGAGCGGTGCGTCGTGTCAGCATGGTCGTTCCTCCGTTTTGCTCATTCTAAGCATCATTCGGCGGAGCGTGCTGCCACGCTGCCGATAAAACAATGCGTCTTTAAAGTTTTCCAAGCCGGATTGCGTGGCACAAGCCACACAAGCCACACAAGCCGGCTTAGATATCCCGCGGCGCGTCCGCCCGCGGCTGCCACGCCAGCAGCCGGCTTTCGGCCAAACTCACGATCCCGTCCAGCGCCAGCGCGCAAGCGGTCAGCACCACGATCCCGGCGAACACGGTGTCCACGTCGAACACCCCCTCCGCCTGCAGGATCAAGTAGCCCAGCCCGGCCGCGCTGCCGAGATACTCCCCGATCACCGCCCCCACGAACGCCATCCCCACCGATACGTGCAGCGAGCTGAACACCCAGCTCAGCGCCGCCGGCAGATAAACGTGCCGCACCAGTTGCCGCCTCGACGCCCCCAGCATCCGCGTGCCGTTCAGCACCGTCGGGCTCACCTCCCGCACCCCCTGCAGCACGTTGAAGAACACGATAAAGAACACCAGCGTGAACCCCAGCGCCACCTTGCTCCCCATCCCCAGCCCGAACCACATGGCGAAGATCGGTGCCAGGATCACCCGCGGCATCGCGTTGGCCGCGTTGATGAACGGCGACAGCACCGCCTGCGTCCGCGGGCTCAGCCCCAGCCACAACCCGGTCGCGATCCCCGCAACCGCCCCGCTCGCGAACGCCATCAGCGTTTCCGAGATCGTGACAACCAGGTGCGGCCAGATCGCGCCGGTCGCGAACCACGCGTAAATCACCGCCGCGATCCGCGCCGGACGCCCGAAAAACAGCGGCGGCAGCAGGCCGGTGCTGGTCCCCACCTGCCAGAACACCAGCACAACGAGCGCGATCCCGATCCGCCCCAGCGCGATCATGCCGCGCGCGACCCCTGGTAAGCCTTCACCACCTCGTCGCGCAGCACCGCCCAGATCTGCTCCTCCAACGCCCGGAACGCCGGGGTCAGCCGGATCTCGGTCACGTCCCGCGGCCGGGGCAGGTCAACGGTAAACTCCGCGATCGGCCGCGTCCCAGGCCCCGCCGACAGCACCACCACCCGGTCGCTCAGGCTGATCGCCTCCTCCAAGTCGTGCGTGATGAACAGCACCGACTTCCGGTTCGCCTGCCATAGCGCCAGCAGCTCGTTCTCCATCATCTGCCGCGTCTGCACGTCGAGCGCGCTGAACGGCTCGTCCATCAGCAGGATCGGCGGATCGAGCGCGAGCACCTGCGCCAACTGCGCCCGCTTGCGCATCCCCCCGCTCATCTGGTGCGGATACTTCCCCCCATGCCCCGCAAGCCCCACCCGCGCCAGCCACCCGTCCGCCGCCGCCCGCGCCTCGGCCCTCGACGCCCCCGCGAACGAAGGCCCCGCCGCCACGTTGTCCCGCGCCGACCGCCAAGGCATCAAACTGTCGGACTGGAACAGATACCCGGCCCGCCGGTTGATCCCCGCCAGCGGCGCGCCCAGCACCCGCACCTCCCCTCGCGTCGGCGCGAGCAGCCCCGCGGCCAGGTTCAGCAGCGTGCTCTTGCCGCACCCGGTCGGCCCGACCACCGACACGAACTCCCCCTCCGCGATGCGCAGCGTCGTGTCGCGCACGGCCGTATAGCTCCCGCCCCGCCCGGCAAACGTCGCCTCAACCTGCTCGAACGCCAGCGCCGTCATCGCCCCTCCCAACTCTTAAGGCCGGTATAATGCTTTCCAACCGTCAAGGAAGCAGCAACCGGCGCAACGCAAGCCTGCATCGCCCGTTGACGCCCCAACAACCGGGCGGGACCTCATCGCGATGCTGTTTGGAACATGGGACGCGCTCGGCCGGGTGCTGGTCATAGCCCCTCTCGCCTATCTCGCCCTCCTGCTGCTGCTCCGTATATCGGGCAAGCGCACCCTCACGAAACTGAACGCCTTCGACCTGGTCGTCACCGTCGCCTTGGGCTCGGTCCTGGCGACGACGCTGCTCAGCAAAACCGTGTCCCTCGCCGAAGGCATCCTTGCATTGGCCCTGCTCATCGGCCTGCAATACGTCATCACCTGGTCCTCGGCCCGGTCCGAACGCGTCCTGAACCTCGTCAAATCCGAGCCGACCCTCCTGCTCCACAACGGCCAGTTCCTGAACCAAGCCATGCTGCGCCAGCGCATCGCTCGCGAGGACCTGCTGGCCGTGCTCCGCGCCCACGGCAAAACCGATCCTGACGACGTAAGCGGCATCGTGCTCGAAACCGACGGCTCGTTCAGCGTCTTGAACAAAGGCGCTCCGGCAAACATCCTGCCGCGAGTCCAACCAGCCGACTTGTGAACCCAATCCGGAGCCACGCCATGCGTTCTGCCTTGCCGGTGGCGCTAACCGCCGCCATGCTGCTCGCCCTCGCCGCCTGCGCGAAGGAGGAGCGTGACACCGAGCAAGACCTGCGCCGCCCGCCCCCCGCGGTGCCGGGCAGCGTCAACAGCTTCCATCCCGAGGAGGACTTCTAAGCTCTGTGCCACGAGACTGCCATCGCCCTGACTGGAAAGTCAGGGCGTCAATGGCCAGTCCAGATCAAGGCTAGACCCTTATCGCCCCGACACAGTTAGGGCGATAAGGGTCTAGCGCCCCGCCCCGCCCCTGGCCATGATGCGCGAACCATGCCCCGCACGCCCCCCGGCCAGCGCGCCGACTACCCGAACATCCTGCCCCTCAACACCCGGTGGGCCGACAACGACGTCTTCGGCCACCTCAACAACGTCGTCTATTACAGCCTGTTCGACACTGCGGTCTGCACCATCCTGGTCAACGCCGGCTTGCTGCACTGGCGCGGCAACGAGCATTTCATGGTCATGGCCGAGAGCGGCTGCCGCTACCATTCCGAGGCGGCCTTCCCGGATCGTATCGAGGCCGGGCTGCGCATCGCCCGCCTGGGCACAAGTTCGGTGCGCTACGAGCTCGCAGTCTTCCGCGAAGGCAGCGCCCGGCCCGCCGCGGAAGGCTTCATGGTGCACGTCTGCGTCGATGCGGCAACCCGCCGCCCGGCGCCCATGCCGGACGCCTGGCGCAAAATCCTGCAACAACTCGGAGGTTAGGCCATGGATGTCGGTCTCAACGGCAAGCGCGCCATCGTATGCGCCTCCAGCAAGGGCCTCGGCCGCGCCTGCGCCATGGCTCTGGCGCGCGAAGGCGTCGCCGTCACCATCACCGCCCGCAACGCCGAAACCCTCGAACGCGCCGCCGCCGAGATCCGCGCCGCCACCGGCTCGGAGGTCACCCCCGTCCCCGGCGACATCGCCACCGAGGCCGGACGCGCCGCGGCCCTCGCCGCCTGCCCAAACCCCGACATCCTGGTCAACAACGCCGGCGGCCCCCCGACCGGCGACTTCCGCGACTGGGAGCGCGACGACTGGATCAGCGCCCTCGACGCCAACATGCTCGCCCCCATCGCCCTGATCCGCGCCGTGCTCGACGGCATGATCGCCCGCCGCTTCGGCCGCATCGTCAACATCACCTCGGCCAGCGTGAAGTCCCCGATCCCCACCCTCGGCATGAGCAACGGCGCCCGCGCTGGCCTCACCGGCTTCGTCGCCGGCCTCGCCCGCCAGGTGGCAAGGCACAACGTCACCATCAACAACCTCCTCCCCGGCCCCTTCCTCACCGACCGCCTGCGCAGCACCGCCGAGCCGGTCGCCCGCGCCTCCGGAAAAACCGTGGACGAGGTGATCGAGGAACGCGCCAAGCGCTCCCCCGCCGCCCGCAACGGCGACCCCGCGGAGTTCGGCGACGCCTGCGTCTTCCTCTGCGCCGCCAGCAGCGGCTTCATCGTCGGCCAGAACCTCCTGCTGGACGGCGGCCTCTACAACTCCACCATGGCCTGACCGGCGCCCGGCATGACGCGCCCCCTCCCCCGCTTCGCCGCCCTGGCCCTCGCCGCAGCCCTCTCCGCCGCCCCGGCCCACGCCCAGAAATCCGCCGACACGCTGCGCGTCGCCTGGCGCTCCGCCATCCCGGACATCGACTTCTACCGCAACACCCTGCGCACCGGCCTCGTCGTCTCCCAGCACGTCTGGGACACCCTGGTCTACCGCGACCCCGAAACCTTCCAACTCAAGCCGCTCCTGGCCACGAGCTGGAAATTCACGGACGACACGACGCTGGAGTTCGAGCTGCGTAAAGGCGTGACGTTCCATGACGGCAGCGCCTTCTCCGCCGACGACGTCGTCTACACCGTCAATTCGGTCCTGAACGAGCAGGTCTCCGTCCCGAGCAACTACGCCTTCATCGACCACGCCGAGAAAATCGACGACCTCCACGTCCGCATCAAGCTGAAGCACGCCTTCCCCGCCGCCCTCGAATATTTCTCGATGGTGCTGCCGATCTACCCCAAGAACTACCGCGAGCGGGCCGGCAACGATTTCAGCAAGCGCCCGGTCGGCACCGGCCCCTACAAGGTCGCCAAGCTGGACGGCACGGCCCGGATCGTCCTGGAGCGCAACGACGCCTATTTCGACGGACCCAAGGGCAAGCCCGCCATCAACACAATCCTCATCACCGAGGTCGCGAACGCCACCGACGAGCTGACGGCGATCATCGGCGGCCAAGCGGACTGGATCTGGGAATTCAGCCCCGACCAGTTGGACCAGCTCGGCCGGATGCCGAACATCCAGGTGCAGACCAGCGAGAGTATGCGCGTCGTCTACATGAACCTGGACGCCGCCGGGCGCTCCGGCGACACCCCGCTCACGAAACAGAAGGTCCGCCAGGCGATCATGTACGCGGTCGACCGGCAGACCCTGGCCAAGCAGTTCATGCCCGGCGGACGCGTGCTCGACGCCCCCTGCTACCCGACGCAGTTCGGCTGCGACCAGGCCATCGCCGTCAAATACAACTACGACCCGGCCAAGGCGAAAGCCCTGCTGGCCGAAGCCGGCCTGCCCGAAGGCTTCGAGACCGAGATCGTCGGCTACCTGCTTCCGCAATGGCAGGCCGCGGTGCAGAACTACCTCGGCGTCGCCGGCATCCGCGCCAAGGTGACGCAACTGCCGGACAGCCAGGTCGTGCAGCGCAGCGTGGAAGGCCGCAACCCGCTCGAGATGGGAAGCTGGGGCAGCTACTCGATCAACGACGCCTCCGCCTTCCTGCCCCACTTCTTCGCCGGCGGCGCGCAGGACGATGCCCGGGACCCCGACGTCGAGAATCTGGTCCGCCAAGGCGACAACGCCGCCAACCCGGACCAGCGCCGCGGCGCCTACAGCGACGCGATCAAGCGCATCACCGAGCAGGCCTATTTCATGCCGCTGTTCACCTACGTCGTCCCCTACGCGATGAGCAAGGAGCTGAACTTCAAGGCGAACCGGGACGAGATGCCGCGTTTCTACTCGTCGAGTTGGAAATAGCCCCGTTCCGCCCTCAGCCCGCCGGCTGCCGTTGTTTCCCGCCCCCCTTGCCCTGCTCCGCCATCTCCTCCCTGGCGCGCTCCAGCAATTGCTTCTCGTTCCGCTTCAGGAACCAGACTGCCCCCACCGCCACAACCGCCGCGGCCACCCCGATCACGATCCCCACCGGCCCTTCCAGCTTCGTCGCCTGCTTGCCCAGGAAGTAGGCCCCAAACCCGTAGCCGCAGGTCCAAGCAACGCCGCCCAGCGCGTTCCAGAACAGGAACCGCCCCCAATGCATCTGGCTGGCCCCCGCCAGCAACGCCACGAACGTGCGCAGGAACGCGACGAACCGCGCCAGGAACACGACCGAACCGCCATACTTGAAGAACAGGAACCGCACGATCTGCTGCCGCTCGACCGTCAGCCACACCTTCGGCCCATACCGCTCCAGCGCCCGCCGCCCGAGCGAATGCCCGATCCAGTAGCCGAAATTGTCCCCCATGATCGCGCCCGCCGCCGCGGCCAGCACCACCCACTCGATCGAGATCTTGCCCGTCGTCGCCGCGTAGATCGCCGCCGTGATCAGCAGGCTCTCCCCCGGCAACGGCAAGCCCATCGCCTCCAGGCACAGCCCGAGCGCCACCACCCCGTAGCCGTAATCCTGAACCAGCGAGCCAAGGTCGCCTAGCATGACGCGGCCCTGAACCGCGCCCAGCCTTCCGCCCGCAGCCGGCACGCCGGGCACTCGCCGCAGCCGTAGCCCCAGTCGTGCCGCCGCCCGCGTTCTCCGCGATAGCACGTATGGGTGTGTTCAACCGTCAGCGCCAGCAGCCCGAGCCGCTCCGCCATCGCCCACGTCGCCGCCTTGTCCAGCCACATCAACGGCGTATGCAGCACGAACCGCCGCTGCATCCCCAGGTTGAGCGCCAACTGCATCGCCTTGACCGTGTCGTCCCGGCAATCCGGATAGCCGCTGTAATCCGTCTCGCACATCCCGCCCACCAGATGACGCACCCCCCGCCGGTAGGCCAAAGCCCCCGCCATCGCCAGGAACAGCAGGTTCCGCCCCGGCACGAACGTCGTCGGCAATCCCTCCGCCCCCATGCCGATCTCCGCCTCCGAGGTCAGCGCCGTCGCCCCCAGCCCGGCGAACGCGCCCGAAAGGTCGAGCAAATGGTCCATTCCCAGCCGGGCGCCCCACCGCGCCCGCATCGCCTCCCGCAACGGCCCGCGGCACGCCAGCTCGACGGAATGCCGCTGCCCGTAGGCGAACCCCGCCGTTTCCACGCGCCCGAACCGCTCCAGCGCCCAGCCAAGGCAGGCCGTGCTGTCCTGCCCCCCGCTGAACAGCACCAAGGCGCCCTCGTCCGACGATGCCTCCGCGCCCTCGCCAGCCGACTCCGCCATCGCATTCCGTCCTTCGCCGCCCTATCTCCCCACCTATGCAGCATGATTTCACCGATGACGAGATCACCCGCTACAGCCGCCACATTCTGCTGGCCGAGGTCGGCGGCGCCGGGCAAGCGCGCCTGCGCGAGGCCAGGGTCCTGCTCGTCGGGGCCGGGGGCCTCGGCAGCCCGTTGCTGCTCTACCTGGCCGCGGCCGGAGTCGGCACAATCGGCCTGATCGACGACGACCACGTGGACCTCAGCAACCTGCAACGCCAGATCGCCCACACCACGGAGCGCATCGGCCAAGCCAAGGTGCAGTCCGCAGCCGTCGCCGCCCAGGCCATCAACCCCGCCGTCAGCGTCGAGACCCATCAAACCCGGCTTTCCCCCGCCAATGCGCTCGGCCTCGTCTCCCGCTACGACATCGTCTGCGACGGCAGCGACAACTTCGCCACCCGCTTCCTCGTCGCCGACGCCTGCGTGCTGGCCCGCCGCACCCTGATCTCCGCCGCCGTGCTGCGCTTCGACGGCCAGCTCTCCACCTTCAAGCCCCACGCCGACCCCGACGGCCCCTGCTACCGCTGCCTCTACCCGGCCCCGCCGCCCCAGGGCCTCGTTCCCTCCTGCAGCGAGGCCGGCATCCTCGGCGCCGTCACGGGCGTGATGGGCACCCTGCAAGCCACCGAAACATTGAAGGAAATCATCGGCATCGGCCAATCGCTCTCCGGCCGCCTCCTGATCTGGGACGCGCTCGCCGCCCGCGTCCGCACCGTCAAGCTCCGCAAGGACCCGGCCTGCCTCCTCTGCGGCGAGCACCCCAGCATCACCTCGCTCGACGCCCCGCGTGCCGCCGCCTGACCCCCTCGGCATCCTGCTCATCAGCGGCAGCTACGAGCGCGCCCACTACGCCTTCATGCTCGCCGCCGCCGCCGCCGCCGTCGGCCGCACCGCCATCATCTTCGCCACCAACGCCGGCTGCCACGCCCTCGCCAACGACTGGCGCAACCTAACCGACGCCGGAAACGACGCGAGCGTCCAGCAACGGGGAGTGGCCGGCCTCGACGCCCTGCGCGACGCGGCAGCCGAGCTCGGCGTCCGCCTGCTCGCCTGCGACGCCGGCCTGCGGCTGAGCGCGCTCCCCCCCGCCGCCTTGCTGCCAGGCGTCGAGGTCGCCGGCATCCCGACGTTCCTCTCCGCCATCGGCGCCGGGCAAATAGTGACTCTGTAAGGTGGCGCCTCAGTTTGAATGTCTGAAAAAGTGGGATGCAGAGCTACGGAATTTATTGTTCCTGAGCAGTTAACTTGTCGAAAGCTTTCCCTTCGAGCACGTAATAAACCTTATCAGACCCTTTCGCGCCCAACTCCTCGTAGAGCGCCCGCGCGGCTATGTTCTCTCTGCTGGTAGACCATTCAATCCTTGTGCTGCCCTTGGCTTTTGCTGCGCGTGCGATCTCTGCCATTAACCTCTGTGCCACGCCAAGGCGGCGAGCAGCCTGCCCGACGTATACCTGCTGCACGTATGTGAAGGCGAGCAGACCCGCGACCGGATAAAGAGAAGTGAATGTGGCGAAGCCAAGTAGGCGGCCACCCTCGTGTGCTACGATGATGTCTACTTGCCGGGCCTGTCGAACTATGTCTTCAGCGACCAGCAGATTAGGTTCAACGGCGGCTCCATAGAAGCCGACCATTTCCATCATCAGGTTGGCCAGAGCTTGAGCGTCCATTTCGTTGAAACGACGTGCCGAAATCATGCGCCAATCTTTCAGGAGCGATGCTTTCTATCCTGCTACACCGCCCATGCTGCTCATGCCATGAGGCTGGCCGCCGAAGGTCCGCTAAGAAGATTAGACTCAAACTAACCCACCAACCCCCCGTAACCTCAACTTGACGCCGCCGCCCCCGCTTGGCACGCAGCACCGATGCACGGCTCCCCCGCTCGAATCGCCCTAGCCGCCCTGCTGCTCGCCGCCCCAGCCGCGTCCGCGCAAACAAGCGCGCTGTCCGAACAAAAGCCGCACGCCCCGACGCCCCACCCCGCGCCCCAGAAGCCGCCCCCCTCCGCCCCCGTGGTCAAGCCAAAGCCCGGCGTACCCGGAAACGCCCCCACTAACACCCCCGCAACAGCGCCTCCCCCCGCCCAGCCGGAACCGGAGCAACCCCCCGGGCCGCAAAAGGGCAGCAACACCGGCCTCCCCCTCCCCCGCTTCGCTGCCCTGCGCTTCGACGAGGTCAACCTGCGCGTCGGCCCCGGAACCCGCTACCCGATCAAATGGGTCTACAAGCGTCGCGACCTGCCCGTCGAAATCCAGCGCGAGTTCGAGGTCTGGCGTCTGGTCCGCGACCAGGAAGGCATCCGCGGCTGGGTGCATCAGGCCGCCCTCATCGGGCGTCGCACCGCCGTCGTCACCGCCAACGAAAGCGTGCTCCGCCGCGACCCGGCCGACGCCGCCCCCCCCGTCGCCCGCCTCAAGCCCGGCGTCATCGTCCGCCTCCGCGCCTGCGAGGCCGCGTCCCCCTGGTGCCAGGCCAGCATCCAGGACTATCGTGGCTGGATCAGGCGTGCCGACATCTGGGGCACGCTGCCAGCCGAGGCCGTCCCATGACCGCAACCGTGCCACACCCCCCGCGCGCCCACCACGACATGGGCGGCGTCCCCAAGTTCCTCTGCGACCCGATCGACGCCGAACCCCACGCGCTCACCGACTTCGACCGGGAAGTCGACGCCATCCGCGGCATCCTCGGCAGCAAGGGCGTGATGAGCGTGGACGAGCTGCGCCGCGGCATCGAGGCGATCCCCGAACCCGACTACCTCCGCCTCACCTACTACCAGCGCTGGATCCGCTCGATCGCCGACAACCTCCTCGCCCGCGGCGTCATCACCGAGGCCGAGCTGCAAGCCGCCCTCGGCGCATGATCCCGCCCGGAACCCCCGTCCGCGTCCGCGACGACTGGCCCGAGCTGCGCGGCCCCTGCCACGTCCGCACGCCGCACTACCTGCGCGGCCGCCCGGGAACGGTGGTCCGCCATCTCGGCCGCTTCCCCAACCCGGAGCAACTCGCCTTCGCCCGCCCCGCCGAGACGCTCGACCTCTACCACGTCGCCTTCCAGCCCCAATCGATCTGGAACGACGCCAACGCCGCCGAGATCCTGGTCGAACTCTACGAACCCTGGCTCGAACTCGCCGGAGCCGCCGCATGACCCCCCTCGAAGCCCCCAGCGACCGCCTGCTCGCCGCCGTCCGCCGCCTCCTGCACCAGAAGGGCATCGCCACCCCGGACGAGATCGCCGCCCGCATCGCCCAGACCGACCAGGCCAGCCCGGCCGGAGGCGCGCGTATGGTCGCCCGCGCCTGGACCAACCCGGCCTTCCGCCAAGCCATGCTCGCCGACGGCGCGGCCGCGGCCGAGTCGCTCGGCATCCCCATGCGCGGCCTCCCCCCGCTCGGCGTGCTGGAGAATACCAAAGACACCCACAACCTCGTCGTCTGCACCCTCTGCAGTTGCTACCCCCGCGGCGTGCTCGGCTACCCGCCCTTCTGGTACAAGTCCCCCGCCTACCGCGCCCGCGCCATCCGCGACCCGGCCGGAATCCTCGCCGAATGGGGCACGACCCTCCCGCCGCACACCCGCATCCGCGTCGTCGACAGCACCGCCGACTACCGTTGGATGGTCCTCCCCCGCCGCCCGGACGGCGCCGAAGGCTGGGACGAAGCCCGCCTCGCCGCCCTCGTGCGCGAAGGCGACATGATCGGTGTCTCGGTTCCCACTCTCTGACCACGGCGTCCGAGCGGCCCATCGGCTTCGTCGTCGGCCTCAACGCGGAAGCCCGCCTGCTGCGCGGCCTCGACTGCCAAGTGGCCATCGGCGGCGGCGCCGAAGCAGGCGCAGCGACCGCCGCGGAAACGCTGGCGCGCAAGGTTCAAGCCCTCGTGAGCTTCGGCCTGGCCGGCGGCCTCGACCCGGCGTTCCAACCCGGCCAGGTGATCGTCCCGGCAACGGTGATCGACGGCGCAGAATCCTGGCAAACCGACCCGGCCCTGGCCGAGTCCCTGGGCGGCATGACGCCGGGCCTGCTGATCGGCGGCGGCAAGGTCATCGCCTCCGCAGCCGCCAAGCGGGCCGCCTTCGCCAGCACCGGCGCACAGGCCATCGACCTCGAATCCGCCGCCGTCGCCCGCGCGGCGGCGCGCCACGCCCTGCCCTTCGCCGCCCTCCGCGCCATCGCCGATCCGGCCCGCCGCTCTCTCCCGCAAGCAGCAATGGTCGCCCTCGGCCCGCACGGGCAAATCGCATTGCCCCGAATCGTCCTGACCGCCCTACGCCACCCAACCGAGCTGCCCGCCCTCGTCGCGCTGGCCATCGACGCCGCCCGCGCCCGCCGCGCCCTGCTGGGTCGCCTCCGCACAGCACCTGGGCTACACCCACGCCCATGACCGACCACCAGAACCCGCTCAAGCCCGTCCGCCACTACCCTGTGATGGCCGATCCGCAGAAGCAGCCGCGCTACGTCGGCATCCCCACCTTCTTCCGCGCCCCGCACACGACCGACCTTTCAGCCACCGACATCGGCCTGATCGGCGTCCCCTTCGACGGCGGCGTCACCAACCGCCCCGGCGCCCGCCACGGCCCGCGCGAGATCCGCAACCAATCGACCTTGCTGCGCCCGATCAACACCACCACCGACCAGGCCCCCTTCGCGGCCTTGCGCATCCGCGACCTCGGCGATTGCTGGATCGAGCGCCCCTACGAGCTGGAAAACGCGCAATCCGAGATCGAGGCCTTCTATCACAACATCGTGGACTCCGGCGTCACCCCCCTCTCCGTCGGCGGCGACCACTCCATCGCCTGGCCGATCCTCCGCGCCGTCGCCAAGCACGGCCCCATCGGCATGGTCCACATCGACGCCCATGGCGACACCGGCGACGACTACATGGGTTCCCGCCTGCACCACGGCGTCCCCTTCCGCCGCGCCGTCGAGGACGGCCTGCTCGACCCGGCCCGCGTCATCCAGATCGGATTGCGCGGAACCAGCACGGTGCCCGGCAGCCTCTGGGCGTTCAGCGAGTCGAGCGGAATGCGCGTGATGCCGATGGACGAGCTGCACGACCGCGGCTGGCGCTGGGCCGTCGAGGAAGCGCGCCGCGTGGTTGGCACAGGCCCCGCCTACCTCAGCTTCGACATCGACAGCCTCGACCCGGTCTGGGCGCCCGGCACTGGCACGCCCGAAGCGGGCGGCCTCGCCATGATCGAGGCCCAGCGCCTGGTCCGCGGCCTGCTAGGCCTCGATTTCGTCGCCGCCGACCTGGTCGAGGTCAGCCCGCCTTTCGACGTGAACGGGTTAACTGCGTTCCACGGCGCCTCGATCCTGTTCGAGATCCTCTGCGTCCTGGCCGCGGCCAGGACCGAGCGCCAGAACCGGACCTAATCAGCCGCGTCGGCCGTCTGCGCTTCCCGCGCCTTCGGCTTCTTATGCCGGAGCTGCGCCATCTTGTCCTGCACGTGCCGGCTGAACACGTATTCCGCCGGGCGCTGGTTCGACAGGTCGATTTCCGGCGCCATCGGCCCGTCGAGCTTCGGCCCGCGCATCGCCGTCACGATGGTCTTCACCGGGCTTTTCACCGCATCCATCACCGCCGTGCTCTCGTAGCCGGAATGCACCATGCAGTCGGCGCACTTCTCGTAATTGCCCGTGCCGTACTTGTCCCAGTCCGTCGAATCCATCAATTCGGCAAACGTCTTGGCATACCCCTCGCCCAGCAGGTAGCAGGGCCGCTGCCAGCCGAACACGTTGCGCGTCGGCTTGCCCCAAGGCGTGCAACGGTAATCCTCGTTGCCGGCCAGGAAGCTCATGAACAACGGGCTTTGGGTGAACTTCCACCCCTTCCCCCGCCCCCGCTTCAGGATGTCGCGGAACAACTGCTTGGTCTTCTGCCGCGACAGGAAATGCGCCTGGTCCGGCGCCCGCTCATACGCATAACCCGGCGAGGTCATGATCCCATCGACGCCCAGCGCCATCGCCTCGTCGAAGAACGCGGCCACCCGCTCCGGCTGCGCCCCGTCGAACAGCGTGCAGTTGATGCTCAGCCGGAAGCCGCGCCGCTTGGCCTCCTTGATGGCGCTCACCGCCTTGTCGAACACGCCCGTCTGGCTGACCGCCTTGTCGTGCATCTCCCGGTCGCCGTCCAGGTGCACGTCCCAACTGAAGTAGGGGTTCGGCTTGAACTGGTCCATCTTCTTCTCGAGCAGCAGCGCGTTGGTGCAGAGATAGACGAACTTCTTCCGCGCCAGGATGCCCTCCACGATCTCCGGCATCTCCTTGTGCAGCAGCGGCTCCCCCCCGGCGATCGCCACCACCGGCGCGCCGCATTCATCGACGGCGGCCAGCGCGTCGGCCACCGACAAGCGCTGGTTCAGGATCTCGGCCGGGTAGTCGATCTTGCCGCACCCGGCGCACGCGAGGTTGCAGCGGAACAACGGCTCAAGCATCAGCACAAGCGGGTAGCGTTTACGGCCGATCAGATGCTGCTTGACCACGTAGGCGCCGACGCGGACCACCTGCTTCAACGGAACGGACATTCTCGACAAACCTTTCAGCCCAGGCCCCGCGTTGCAAGCGCGGCGGCCCCGGATAACCATTTCTCAGACATCGTCGTCAAATTGCCTCAAAGGCACGGCCTATAGAGGAGCAACCCCCCGCTGGCGCAACGGATGCCGCACTGCACAGAACACTACTCCGAATGTCGCTGCGCGTCCCCGCAACCTGGCGAGATCGGGATCGATTGTGGCAAATCTACAACATTACGCCTCCGTGACCGTGGCGGACTGGCACAATTCCACCTCCCGCCTTACTGTCCCTGATCAATCAGGGCGACTCCAAAGCCGCCTGCCGGGCCTTGTCACATCCCGGCGGACGTGATTTGAGCATCGCTCCGAGGCGGACCGACCAAGCCGCGCGCCGTCTGACCAACCAAGCACGCCGCCGGCCTCCAGCTAGGCAAGGAACCAGCCGATGAACGCATCCCTTCCAAAGCCGCCCCGCCCCGCGACGCCGCTGCTTGACCGGGTGAACGTCCCCGCCGACCTCAGGAACTTCTCCGCCGAGCAGCTCCAGCAAATCGCCGACGAGCTCCGCGCCGAGACCGTGGACGCCGTCAGCACGACGGGCGGGCACCTGGGCGCGTCGCTCGGCGTCGTCGAACTCACCGTTGCCCTTCATGCCGTTTTCGATACCCCGCGTGACCGCTTGATCTGGGACGTTGGTCACCAGGCCTACCCGCACAAGATCCTTACCGGCCGCCGCGACCGCATACGCACCCTGCGCCAGCCGGGCGGCTTGTCCGGCTTCACCCGCCGCAGCGAATCCGAGTATGATCCCTTCGGCGCAGCCCACAGCAGCACCAGCATCTCCGCCGGCCTCGGCATGGCCGTCGCCAACAGCCTGCTCGGCCAGGATGACCGCAACGTGGTCGCCGTCATCGGCGACGGCGCGATGAGCGCCGGCATGGCCTACGAAGCCATGAACAACGCCGGCGGCAAGCATTCCCGCCTCATCGTCGTGCTCAACGACAACGACATGTCGATCGCCCCGCCCGTGGGCGCCATGAGCGCATACCTGAGCCGCCTGATGAGCAGCCGCTCGTTCCTCAACCTGCGCGACCTCGCCCACCGCATGGCCAAGCGCTTCCCCCGCGGCATCGAGCGCACCGCCCTGCGCGCCGAGGAATACGCCCGCGGCATCCTGACCGGCGGCACGCTGTTCGAGGAACTCGGCTTCTACTACGTCGGCCCCATCGACGGCCACAACATGGACCACCTGCTCCCCGTCCTGCGCAACGTGCGCGACGCCGAGGAAAGCGGGCCGATCCTCGTGCACGCCATCACGAAAAAAGGCCACGGCTACGAGCCGGCCGAGAGCACCGCCGACAAATACCACGCCGTCAGCAAGTTCAACGTCGTCACCGGCGAGCAGGTCAAGGCCCCTCCCGGCCCGCCGCAATACACCAAGGTGTTCGCCAGCGCCCTGATCGCCGAGGCCGCCGAGGACGACCGCATCGTCGCCATCAACGCCGCCATGCCCTCCGGCACCGGCCTCGACCGCTTCGCCGCCCGCTTCCCCGACCGCTGCTTCGACGTCGGCATCGCCGAGCAGCACGCCGTCACCTTCGCCGCCGGCATGGCGACCGAGGGCTTCCGCCCCTTCTGCGCCATCTACAGCACCTTCCTGCAACGCGCCTACGACCAGGTCGTCCACGACGTCGCCATCCAGAAGCTCCCCGTCCGCTTCGCCATCGACCGCGCCGGCCTGGTCGGCGCGGACGGCGCGACCCACGCCGGCAGCTTCGACCTCGCCTACCTCGGCTGCCTCCCCGGCATGGTCATCATGGCGCCCAGCGACGAGCTTGAGCTGATGCACATGGTCGCCACCTCCGCCCGCATCGACGACGGCCCGAGCGCCATCCGCTACCCGCGCGGCGAGGGCGCCGGCGTCGCCCTGCCCGAGCGCGGCACGCCGGTAGAGATCGGCCGCGCCCGCATGGTGCGCGAAGGCTCGTCCGTCGCCATCCTTTCCCTCGGCCCGCGCCTGGCCGACAGCCTCCGCGCCGCCGACGAACTGGCCGCCCGCGGCTTCTCCACAACCGTCGCCGACGCCCGCTTCGCCAAGCCTTTCGATGCCGCGCTCATCGAACGCATGGCTCGCGAGCACGCCGTCTTGATCATCATCGAGGAAGGCTCGGTCGGCGGCTTCGGCGCCGCGGTGATGCAGCACCTGGCGCTGAAAGGCTTGCTGGACGGCCCGCTCAAGATCCGCCCGATGACCTTCCCCGACCGCTTCATCGATCACAACACCCCGGCGGCGCAGATCATCGAGGCCGGGCTCGGGGCAAAGAACATCGTGGCGACCGCCATGGCGGCGCTCGGCCAGGATCAGTCAAGCGTTCGCGCCGCCGCCGCGGCGCCGCTGCGATGAGACAATTCGGCCGACGCGCCGCCCTCGGCCTCCTGCTCGCCTCGCCGTTCGCCGCCGCCCGGGCCGCCGATCCCGCGGCGGCGGCGCCGGTCGAGGAACTCAACCGGGCCTTGGTCGGCATCATGAAAGCCGGCAAGTCCGCCCCCTTCACGCAACGCTACGAGTCCCTCGCCCCCGCCGTCGCCAACGTGTTCGACCTGCCCGCCGTCCTGCGCGCCTCCATCGGCCCACGCTTCGAAAGCCTGCCGCCCGACCAGCAGGCGGCGTTGCTCGACGCCTTCCGTAAGTTCACCGTGGCCAGCTACGTCGCCAACTTCAACGATTACAATGGCGAGAAACTGGAAGTCGTCCCCGGCCAGCGCTCGGTCGGCAACGACCTCGTCGTCCAAACCCGCATCGTGCCTGCCAGCGGCAGCCCGACCCCGATCGACTACGTCATGCACCGCACGCCGGACGGCTGGAAAGCCATTGACGTGTTGTTGAACGGAAGCATCAGCCAGAACGCGGTCAAGCGCAGCGACTTCCGCAGCCTTGTAACGTCTTCATCCGCGCAAAGGCTGATCGACAGCCTCCGCCGCAAGGTGGGCGAGTTGTCCGGCGGCACGATGTCCTGAACTGGAGGCTGGCGTGACGTTTGGCGGAATGCATTGGGCCGCCCTGCCCCCCGCCGGGCTTTGCCTCGCCGGAATGGCGCAGTGCCTCGCGGGCTGGGCCGCGCTCGCCAGCCACATGCGCAGGCGAACGCCCGAGCCGCCCACCCTTCCGCCCGTCACCATCCTGAAACCGTTGCACGGCGACGAGCCTCTGCTGGAACAAGCGCTCGCCAGCAACTTCGAGCAGGACTACCCGGAGTTCCAGCTCGTCTTCGGCCTGCAAGACCCGGCCGACCCGGCCATCGCCGTGCTGGACCGCCTGCGCGAACGCTTTCCGTACGTGCCGGTCGACCTGGTCATCGACCCGACCCCCCACGGCGCGAACCGCAAGATCGGCAACCTGATCAACATGCTGCCCCGTGCCCGCCACGACACCCTCGTCATCGCCGACAGCGACATGCACGTCGCGCCCGGCTATCTCCGCAGCCTCGTCTCCGCGCTGGCAGCGCCGGGCGCGGGCGTCGTCACGACGATCTACACCGGATACGCGGCGCATGACGCGATGGCCGGCCAACTTGGCGCGGCTCAGATCAATTACGCCTTCCTGCCCGGCGTCCTGCTGTCCCGCCGGCTCGGACGCCGCGATTGCCTGGGCGCCACCATGGCGCTCACCCGCGACACGTTCGACCGCGTCGGCGGCTTCGAGGCGCTCAAGGACCATCTGGCCGACGACGGGATGCTCGGCAATCACGTCCGCGCGATCGGGTTGGGCGTCCATCTGGCCACCACGGTGCCGGCCACCACGGTGCCGGAAACGCAGTTGTCGGACCTGCTCGACCACGAGCTGCGTTGGTCGCGCACGGTGCGGGCATTGGCGCCGGTCGGCCTGGTGCTGTCCGTCCTGCAATACCCCCTATGCTGGGCCGTGCTGACGGTCGCCGCTTCTGGCGGGCAGGACTGGGCCTGGGGCCTCCTTGCCGTCGCATGGCTGGTCCGCGCCGTTGTCGCGCATGCCGTCAACCAACGGCTCGGCGTCGTTTCGCCCATTGCGGCTTACTGGCTGCCGTTACGCGACCTGTTGTCGATGGCCGTCGTGCTTGCCACCTACCGAACCCGCCGCGTCGCCTGGCGCGGCTACGCCATGACCGCCACGCGTTCCGGCCTGGCGCCCGGAAAGGGATTGACCGTTCCATGATGAGCACCTTGTTCCTGCAACCCCCCTCCTTCGGCGGCTTCGACGGCGGCGCAGGCTCCCGCTACCAAGCCAAGCGCGAGATCAAGTCGTTCTGGTATCCCACCTGGCTGGCCCAGCCCGCGGCATTGGTGCCGGGCAGCCGCCTGATCGACGCCCCGCCCGCCCGCATGGGCCTCGAGCCGATCCTGCAGGACGTGCGCCAACGCGACCTCGTCGTGATCCACACCAGCACCCCCTCCTTCGCCTCCGACGTGCAGGTGGCCCAGGCGCTCAAGGACGCGAACCCGGCGCTCAAGATCGGCTTCGTCGGCGCGAAGGTCGCCGTCCAGCCCGAGGAAAGCCTCCAGGGAGGCGCGCCGATCGACTTCGTCGCCCGCAACGAGTTCGACTTCACCTGCCTCGAAGTCGCCGAAGGCCGCGACTTCGCCGCCATCGACGGCATCAGCTACCGCAACAAGGACGGCGTCCTCGTCCACAACAAGGACCGCGCCATCCTTGAGGACATGGACCAGCTCCCGTTCGTCACCGACGTGTACAAGCGGGACCTGCGCATTGAGGACTACTTCATCGGCTACCTGCTGCACCCCTACGTCAGCATCTACACCGGCCGCGGCTGCAAGTCCCGTTGCACCTTCTGCCTCTGGCCGCAAACCGTCGGCGGCCACCGCTACCGCGTCCGCAGCCCGGAACACGTCGCCGCCGAGATCAGGCAGGCGATGCGCGACTTCCCGCAAGTGCGCGAGTTCTTCTTCGACGACGACACCTTCACCGACAACCTGCCCCGCGCCGAGGCCATCGCCCGCGAGCTGGGCAAGCTGGGCGTCACCTGGTCCTGCAACGCCAAGGCGAATGTTCCACGTGAAACGTTGCAGGTGCTGAAGGACAACGGCCTGCGCCTGCTGCTCGTCGGCTACGAGAGCGGCAACCAGCAGATCCTGCACAACATCAAGAAGGGCCTGCGCATCGACGTGGCCCGCCGCTTCACCAAGGACTGCCACGAGCTCGGCATCAAGATCCACGGCACCTTCATCCTCGGCCTCCCCGGCGAGACCCGGGAAACGATCGAGGAAACCATCCGCTACGCCGTCGAGATCAACCCGCACACCCTCCAGGTCTCGCTCGCGGCCCCCTACCCCGGCACCTTTCTCTACGACCAGGCGGTCGAGAACGGCTGGTTCGATGCCGAGCATGCCGAGCTGATCGACGAGCGCGGCGTGCAGATCGCCCCCCTGCACTACCCGCACCTCCGGCATACCGAGATCTTCGACAGCGTCGAATCTTTCTATCGCCGCTTCTACTTCCGCGCACCCAAGATCGCCTCCATCGTCGGCGAGATGGTCCGCAGCCCGCAGATGATGAAGCGGCGTCTGCGCGAGGGCGTCGAGTTCTTCCAGTTCCTGCGGGAGCGCAACAAAGCCGCCTGAGCGGTGCGCCGGGCGATCTTCGCCGCCGACGATTTCGGCCTGTCCGAAAGCGTCAACGAGGCGGTGGAGCGCGCGCACCGCGACGGGGTGTTGTCCACCGCGAGCCTGATGGTCGCAGCGCCCGCCGCCGCCGATGCCGTCCGCCGCGCCCGCCGCTTGCCGCGGCTCCGGGTCGGCCTGCACCTCGTCGTCATCGAGGGCGCCTCGGTCGGCCCGGACGCCGTGCCGTCGCTCGTCGACGACGCCGGCGATTTCCCGTCCGACCAGCTCCGCCTGGGCATCCGCTACTTCTTCCGCCCGCGGGCGCGCCACCAGCTTGCCGCCGAGATCCGCGCCCAGTTCGCCGCCTTCGCGCGCACCGGCCTCCGCCTCGACCACGCCAACGCGCACAAGCACATGCACCTGCACCCGACTGTCGGAGGCTTGCTGATCGGCATCGGCGCCGAGTTCGGCCTCCCGGCGCTCCGCGTCCCGCGCGAGCCTGCCCGGCCGATGCGGCGCAGCGGCACGCCCGTTGGGCCAGGAGGGCGGGCGCTCAACGCATGGTCCGGCCTGTTGCGCCGCCAGGCCTTGGCTGCCGGGCTTCAGGTCAACGACCACGTGTTCGGCATCGCCTGGAGCGGCCACATGACAAAGGATCGGGTGCTGCGCCTGGCGCCGAACCTGCCGCCCGGCCTCAGCGAGATCTACTTCCATCCGGCGACCCGGCAGGACGGCCCGCTTGCCCGCCTCATGCCCGATTACGAACACCAGGCCGAGCTCGCCGCCCTGCTTGACCCGGCTCTTCCCAAAGCCCTCGCCGAAGCCGGCGTCGAGCAGGCGGCCTACGGCAAAACCTGAGCGGCCGGAGACGGCACGGCGGCGTGGGCGGCCCCCTCGGTCCGCAACGCGACCCAGCCCAGCAACAGAACCGCGATCAGGATGATCGTCCGCAGGAAAGCCATGATCCAGCAACTCCAGCCCGGAACCGCCATCAGCCCCGCGCATGTGTCCTTTTGCCAGCTCCGTGTGGTGTCATTGTGGCGAGCATCGCCGGCACGAACACCAGGCTGGCAAGCAGGGTGCAGCCCAGGCTCAGCAGCAGCAGACGCCCCATGCTGGCCGTCCCCGGATGCGCGGACAGCGCCAACGACCCGAACGCCGTCCCCGTGGTCAGCGCCGAGAACAGCACGCCCCGCGCCGTCGGCGACGCGAGCGGCGCGCGCTGCCCGTCCCGCCAGCTCATCACGAAATAAACGTTGAACGACACGCCGACCCCCAGCAGCAGCGGCAGCGCGATCACGTTGGCGAAGTTCAGTTGCATCGACAGCAGCACGGCGGCAAGCAAGGTCAGCAACGCCGACAGCAAGAGCGGCGTCAGCACCAGAAGCACGTCCCGCAGCCGCCGCAACGCCAGCGCCAGGATCGCCACGATGGCGATCAGCGCGCCGGCCACCGCCCGGGTGAACGCCGACGTGATCGTGTGCGCCGTTTCCACGATCGTCACCGCCGACCCGCCCGCCTCCGGCACCCGGCCCTGCACCTCGGCCACGAACCTCTGCAACCCGGCCGCTCCCGCCGCCTCCGGCTTGGCCGAGACCTGCACCCGGTAGCGCCCGTCCGGCGCAACCCAGTCCCGCACGATGTCGGGCGGGATGTCCGCCCGCGTCACCGCCGTCGCCTCCAGCGCCGTCCGCAAGCGGCCGATCTGCTCCGGCAGGAACTCGGTCAGCGCCCTGTTGGCCGCCATCAGCACCGCGTCCGGCGCTTGCTCCAGCCGCTGCAGGTCGAGCGTGACCGCCGCCAACGGGTCGCCCGCCGGCAAACGGGGCAGCGCCGCCGCCAACTGCGCCGCCGCGGTACGCGCCGCCAGCCGCAGATCAGCCGGCGTCACCGGCGCCGGCGGGGCCTGCGGCGCGAGCGTGGCGGCCAGCAGGCTCGCCGCGTCCTCGATCAGCGCCAGCTTCGCGGTCTGGTCCCCCGGCACGAAGCTGTTCAGCGACACGATCTCCGCCACCAGCGGCAAGCCGCTCAACTGCGCCGTGATCGTCTTCGCGAACGCGGCGTCGGGCACGAGGATGTCGATCGTGTAAGGGTCCGTCACCGGGTTCGCGGCGAGGTCCGACAGGGTGCGCATCGCCTCCGTGTCCGGGTCCTTGGTATGCAGCGGGTTGCTGTCGAACCCGAGCCGCGGGAAGCTCGCAGCCCCCGCCGCCGCCAGCAGCGCGAACGCCCCGAGCACCCCCCAGCGGGACCGCGTGATCCACCGCTGCGCCGGGGCCGCCCACCGCAATCCGGGCTCTCCGCCAAACGCCCCGCCCCCGCCGCCGCACAGCACGATCGCGGCCGGCAGCACCGTCAGCGTGGCCGCGAACGCGATCGCCATGCCGACGCCCGCGATCAAGCCAAGCTCCGCCACCCCGCTGAAATCGGTCGGCACGAACGCCAGGAACCCGGCCGCCACCGCCGCCGCCGCGACCAGGATCTGCCCCCCCGAGCGCTGCGCCGTCTGCGCCAGCGCCGCGGCCGGGTCATTCGGATAGGCTGCCGACAGCTCGCGGTAGCGCACGCTGAACTGGATCGCGAAATCGACCGCGATGCCCACAAACAGCACCGCGAACGCGACCGAGATCAGGTTCAGCGGGCTGCTCGACAGCGTGGCGAACCCGGTCGTCAGCAGCAGCCCGAACAGCAGCGTGGCCACGATCGGCACGATCAGCCGCCAGCTCCGCACCGCCAGCGCCAGCCAAACGACCACCAGCGCCATGCTGCCAAGCAGCCCGGCCACCGCGCCCTCCATGGCGGTCGCGAACTCCTCGTCGGCCAGCGGCACCGATCCGGTGATCCGGACCCGCGCCGCGCCGCTTTGGACGAACTCCAGCCCCGCCGCCGCCTGCCGCAGCGCGCGCGTCGCCGCCCCGCCGGGCTGCAGGTCGTTGTAATCGAGCTTCGGCAGCGCCAGCACGAGCCGGTATGGCCCGCCCAGCTCCGCCACCGGACCCGACAGCAGCTTCTGCCAGCTCAGCGGCTTTGGATGCCCGTCCAGCGCCGAGCGCAGCGTCGCATCGAACCCCCGCAACGGCGCGGCGTAAGGCCCAAGCTCGGCCTGCCCCCTTTCCACGCCGATCCCGATCAGCCCGAGGGCGGCGAACAGCCCCCGGGCCGTCGGGTCGGCGGCAAGCTGGCCCAGGAACGGCTGGGCGTCGATGGTCTGGTTCAGCAGGTTGCCGAGCGCGTCCCCGTCCAGGAACAGCAGCCCCTCGCGGTCAAAAAACGGCGACGCGTCCGGGCGGCGGGCGGAATAGAACAACGGATTGCTTGCCAGCGCCTGCTGCAGCCCGGCCGCCGTCGCCTCGGCTTCCTCCGGGATGTCGGCGTCGACCACCGCCACGATCAGGTTGTTGAACTGCGGGAACAGCCGCTTCAGCTCCGCTTCCCGCTGCTTCCACGGCAGGGCGGCCGAGAACAGGCCGTCGACGTCGGTGGTGACGCCGAGCCTTGTGGCCGCGATCCAGGCGGAGCCTGCCGCGAGCACGAGCGCGATCAGCAACACGAGGCCGGGGCGGCGCGCGGCGAACAGGACGGGGACGGCGACCGGGGAAGCTGGCATCCGTGTGGCTAAAGCGGATGCCGCACCGGGCCGCAAGCCTTCGCGGTTGCGAACCGGGAGAATGCCTGCGACATGATGCTCAACAGCAATAGACTGGAGGAAATGCCATGCGACCGATCATGGCCGGCCTGATCGCCGCGTTAATCCTGGCGCCGCCCATGGCCCGCGCCCAGGACCGGCTGCCGACGATCCCGCCCGCCGGCTACACCGACGCCCAGCGCCAAGCCGCGGCCGATTTCCTCAAGGCACGGAAGACGCCCGTGTTCGGCCCGTTCGAGCCGCTGATGTACAGCCCCGAGGTCATGACCCTGGCCCGCAGCATGGGCGACTACCTGCGCTACAAGTCCAAGCTCGGCAACACGCTGTCAGAGCTGGTGATCCTGGTCACGGCCCGGGCCTGGACGCAGGATTACGAGTGGGACGTCCATGCCCCGATCGCCGCCAAGGCCGGCATCAAGCCCGAGATCATCGCCGCTATCCGCGACGGCCGCCGCCCGGACGGCATGAGCAAGGACGAAGCCGCCGTCTACGAGTTCTCGACCGAGCTGCACCAGAACAAGCGCGTGTCGGACGCGACGTTCGCCAGGGCCGAGCAACGCTTCGGCAAGCCCGCGGTGGTGGATATGCTCGGCATCAACGGCTATTACACGCTGCTGGCGATGCAGTTGAACGCGGCGCGGTATGACCCGGGCGGCATGACGCCGCTGCCGCGTTTCCCGGGCTAGGCATCATTTCGTGGGACGGTTAGCAGTCCTACGAATGATGCGCCTTCAATAAGCCTAAGCGGGCATTCGTGGGATGAGACACGAATATCCGCTAGGAGATGGCGCACGGTCTCAATCGACGCTCCAGGGTCGCCGTAAGGAGCCCGGCACGCGCCGGATTGCCAGCCGCCAACGCCAACCAACCCAAGGAACCCCGAATGATCCGCTTCTACTTCCACCCCACCCCCAACCCGGCCAAGGTCGCCCTCATGCTTGAGGAAACCGGCCTGCCCTACGAGGTCGTCCCGGTCGACACCAACAAGGGCGAGCAGCACGCGCCCGCCTTCCGCGCCGTCAACCCGAACGGCAAGCTGCCCGCCATCATCGACACCGAAGGTCCGGGCGGCGAGACCCGCGTGTTCGATTCCAGCGCCATCCTGCTCTACCTCGGCGAGAAGACCGGCCAGTTCATGCCCGCCCCCGCCGACCATGCCGAACTGCTTTCCTGGCTGTTCTTCATCGCCAGCGGCCTCGGCCCCTATTCCGGCCAGTCCGTCCACTTCCAGCGCGCCGCCCCGGAAAAGCTGCCCTACGCCATCAACCGCTACATGCGCGAGGCCGAACGGCACTACCAGGTGCTCGACCAGCACCTCGACGGCAAGGACTTCATCGTCGGCGGCGCCTACTCCATCGCCGACATGTCGGCCTGGGGCTGGATCGAGCGCGCCGCCTTCGCGCTCGGCAACGACAACCCGCTCGCGCCCTATCCGAACGTCAAGCGCCTGATGGACACCATCGACGCCCGCCCCGCCGCCGCCAAGGCCCGCGCCGTCGGCAGCGATCATACGTTCCGCAAGGAGATGGATGAATCGGCCAAGCGCGCCCTTTATCCCTCCAACTACCCGCCCGCCGCGGCCTGAACCGGGCGGGCGTAGCGCCACTCGACCGTGTCGGCGAGATCGAACAAGGCCCGCTGTTCGCCTCGCCGATAGCCCCGCTTCTCGTAGAACCGGTGCGCCCGCAGGAACCGCGTATCCGTCCATAGCTCCAGCGCCGCCGCGCCCCGGTCAACCGCGAACCCTTCCGCCGCATCCATCAGCAGCCCCCCCAACCCGGCGCCGTGAAGGCCGGGATGCACGTAAACCCGGCAAACCTCCCAAACCCCGCCCCCGCGAGGCCGCACCGCAACCATGCCCGCGCCGTCGCCCGCCACCCACAACGCGCCCCCCGCCTCGGCGTAGTACGTCGCCAAGCCGCGCAACTCCGGCGCTTCCGCATCCACGTCCAGCACGCAGCCCGGATAATCGGCCCAGCACCGCGCGATCAGCGCGATGAACAGGGCCGCGTCCCCGTCCCGCCCCGGCCTCAGCGCAAGCTGCTGCAAAACGCCTCGATCCGCCGGCACGCCTCCGCCAGCGCCTCGTCGCCCGTCGCATAGGAAATCCGCAGGTAGGGCGACATCCCGAACGCCTGGCCGAACACGGTCGCCACCTGCCGCTCCTCCAGCAGCGCCATGGCGAAATCCTCATCCGTCAGCACGCGCCGCCCAGCCGGCGTCGTCTTGCCCAGGCACCCGGCGATGTTCGGGTAAACGTAGAACGCGCCCGCCGGGCAATGGCAGAACACCCCCGGCGCCCGGTTCAGCGCCTCCACCACCATGTCCCGCCGCCGACGATAGGCCGCCCGCATCTCGCCCGCCACCTCTTGCGGCCCATCCAGCGCCGCCGCCGCCGCCGCCTGCCCCACCGTCGACACCCCGGCCGACACCTGCCCCTGCATGTTGACCATCGCCTTGATCAACGGCTTCGGCCCGGCCGCGAACCCGATCCGCCACCCGGTCATCGCGTAGGTCTTGGACACGCCCGAGACGGTCAGCACCCGGTCCCGCAACTCGGGCGCCGCCACCGCCATCCGCGCGTGCTCGCCCTCGAACATCAGGTGCTCGTACATGTCGTCGGCCATCACCCAGACCTGCGGGCGCCGCAGCAGGACCTCGGCCAAGCCGCGCAGGTCGTCCGCGTCCAGCGCCGCCCCGGTCGGGTTGTTGGGCGAGTTCAGGATCAGCCACTTGGTCCGCGGCGTGATCGCCGCCTCCAAGTCCTGCGGGCGCAGCTTGAACCCGTTGTTCTGCGGGCACGCCACCACCACCGGCTCGCCCCCCACGACC
The DNA here is from genome assembly GCA_965260935.1 of Acetobacteraceae bacterium. Lineage (GTDB taxonomy): Bacteria > Pseudomonadota > Alphaproteobacteria > Acetobacterales > Acetobacteraceae > JBBROS01. The sequence goes on along the minus strand of OZ253374.1, from coordinate 1,113,291 downwards.
CGCGTCATCAGCGGATAGGCCCCCCAATAGGGCGCAGGCACGATCACCTCGTCGCCGGGGTCCACGGTCGCCATCAGCGCGTCGAAGATGACCTGCTTGCCGCCGTTGCCGACCATGATCTCGTCGAGCGCCACCTCCATCCCGGCGTCGCGCATGAACTTCCGCTGCACCGCCCGCTTCAAGGCCGGCGCGCCGTCCTGAGGCGGATACTTCGTGTCGCCCGCCAGCGCCGCCCGGTACCCGGCCTCGATCGCGTGCCGGGGGCTGTCGAAGTCCGGCTCGCCGATCGTCAGAAAGATGACCTCGGCCCCCGCGTCGCGCATCGCCCGCGCCTTGATGGTCATCGCCACCGTGGCCGCGACCGGAACCCGGCTCAGCCGCTCCGCGAGCGCGGGCAAGTCAGCGCAGCCCCTCGCAGAACCGCTGGATGCGCGTGCAGGCTTCCCGCAGGCTCTCGGTGTCCGTCGCGTAGCTGATCCGCATGTGCCCCGGATACATGAACGCCGCCCCGTGCACCGCGGCCACGCCTTCCTCCTCCAGCAGCGCCGTCACGAAATCCTCGTCCGTGTCGATCACGGCCCCGCCCCGGCTCGTTTTGCCGATGCAGCCGTGCACCGCAGGGAACACGTAGAACGCCCCCTCCGGCGTATGGCAATGGATGCCGGGCGCCGCGTTCAGCATGGACACCACCATGTCCCGCCGGCGCCTGTAGGTCTCGACCATGGTGGCGATGAACTCCTGCGGCCCGTTCAACGCCTCCACCGCCGCCGCCTGGCTGATGCTGCTCGGGTTGCTGGTGCTCTGGCTTTGCAGCTTGTCCATCGCCTTGATCAGCGCGGCCGGGGCGCCGGCGAAGCCGATCCGCCACCCCGTCATCGCGTAGGCCTTGCTGCACCCGTTCATGGTCACGGTCCGCTCCCGCAGCTCCGGCGCCACCTGCACCACGGTCGCGGGCGTGCCGTCGTAGGTCAGCTTGTCGTAGATGTCGTCGGTGAACACCCAAACATGCGGATGCCGCATCAGCACGTCGCACAACGCCCGCAGCTCGGTCGCCGAGTAGGCCGCCCCGGTCGGGTTGTTCGGCGAGTTCAGCAGCACCCACTTCGTCCGGGGCGTGATCGCCGCTTCCAGGTCCTCGGCGCGCAGCTTGAAGCCGTTGTTCTGCCCGCACGGCACGAACACCGGCGTCCCGTCCGCCAGCGCCACGATGTCCGGATAACTCACCCAGCACGGCGTCGGGATGACGGCCTCGTCCCCCGCGTCCATGGTCGCCAGCATGGCGTTGAAGATCACCTGCTTGCCCCCGGTGGAGACGATGATCTCGTGGGGCGCGTAGTCGATCCCGCTGTCGCGCTTGAACTTGTCCGCGACCGCCCGGCGCAGCGCCGCCGTGCCCGCGACGTCGGTGTACTTCGTTTCCCCCGCCTCGATCGCCCGCATCGCCGCGTCCTTCACGTTGCGCGGCGTGTCGAAGTCCGGCTCGCCCGCGCTCAGGCTGATGACGTCCCGCCCCGCCGCCTTGAGCGACCGGGCCTTGCTGCTGATGGCGATGGTCTGGCTGGGGCTGACCTTGTCGAGGCGGGCGGCGGTGAGGGGCATGGATCAACGGTTCCGAACGTGAACGACGGCGCAACATAGGACGGGCGCGGCGGAAGAGGAACCGCCGCCGCCGCTTATCCGGGCGGCGTGAACAAATCGCCCCATCCCCGGCCCCGAAAGCGGCCACGGCCACACTTCGCAACAAAACCAGACTGCAACCCTGGCGTGGCTGCATTAAAACGCATCCCCGATGAACAGATGGATCGAGCCGTCTTGCCGCTCAAGCAATTCGTCCCGCGAACCCGGCGTCGCCCCGGCCTGAGGCGCGGGCGGTGCTGAAGGGTCGCCTGCGCCATCCGGTCAGGCCGTTGCGCTCCGACCGGCGCGGCGCGGTCGCGCTCGTCGCCGCCTTGCTCGGGACCGCCCTCGTCGGCTCGGCGGCCCTCGCGCTGGATGTCAGCGCCTGGCAGGCGAACGCGAACGCGATGCAAGGCGCTGCCGACCAGGCCGTGCTTGCCGCCGCCTTCGCCCTGGCGAACGGCGCGGCGGCCGCCCGGAACGAGGCGAAGGGCATCGTGGCGGCGAACGGGTTCATGGACGGCAAGGACGGGGTCCGGGTCACGGTCGCGATCCCGCCGGCATCCGGCGCCAAGGCCGGGGCCGCGAACGCGATCCAGGTCACGGTCGCGCAGCCGCAAATGACCTATCTCAGCCGGGCGCTCATCGGGGCCGCGCCGACGATCTCGGTCAGCGCCGTGGCCGCGTCGCCGCAGGTCGGCACCTGCATCATGGCATTGGCGACCAGCGGGGCCGGCATCGCCGCCAGCGGCTCGGGCAAGGTCGGCGCCCCGAATTGCAACATCTACGTCAACGGCGCGTCCGGCTGCAGCGTCGCCTTGTCGGGCCTTACGCTCACCGGCTACGACGTGAACCTGAGCAGCCCGGCAGACCCGCGGTCTTGCAGCTCCGGCGGCGGCGTTTCAGCCACGCACCAACTGAGGCTCGGCGCCCCTTCGGCGGCGGACCCGTACCGCTCCCGCATCATCCCAGCCCCCTCGTTGCCGTGCCGGCCCCTGAACACGTCGCCGGCCAAAATCACCCTCGATCCGGGCACCTACTGCTCCACCATCGCGTTGAGCGGCACCCACACGTTCACCCTGAACAGCGGCCTGTACGTATTCGATAGCGCCGGTATCGCCTCCAGCGGGACGACCACGTTCAACGGCAAGAATGTCAGCCTCGTGTTCACCAGCAGCGGGTCGAACTATCAAGGCATCAGCTCGTCCGGAACCCTCAATTTCAATCTCACGCCGATGATCACGGGGCCGACCGCCGGGATAGCGATCTGGATGGACGCGCGAGGCAGCGCTGACATCGCCTTCAGCAGCACCGCCAACCTCAACCTCGCGGGAGCGGTCTACGTTCCCAGCGGGAACGTGACGTGGTCAGGCAACATGACCAGCCCGTGCACGCAGCTGATCGCGAACAAGATCACGTTCAGCGGGTCCGCGAACTTCCGGCACGACTGCGCCGGCCTCAACGTAGCCGACGTGGCTGGCAGCGGCAGTTCCGGCTCCTATAAGCTCGTGGAATAGGCGTCCTCCTCATGCAAAGCGGCGGTCCTTGCCCCACCCGGGCCTTGTGGCGGTCCGAAAACGGCGTCGCCGCCGTGGAGTTCGCCTTGGTCGTCCCGGTTCTCGTCCTGCTCTTGGCGGGCGCGATCAGCTTCGGCGTGGCGTTCCGGATGAAGATGGAGGTGGGCAACGCCGCCCGCGCCGGGGCTGCCTACGCCTCGGCGCACGGCTTCAACCTGTCCGGCATCACGGCGGCGGCCCGGAACGCCACGGCGCTCTCGGCCGTCACGGTCGCCGCCGCCCAGGCAACAACGAGTTGCGTGGACCCGGCGACCGGGGCGATCAACAGCGGCAATTCTGACCAGGCCTGCCCCGGAACCGGCTCGCCGCCGGGCGCCTACGTGACCGTGACGACGCGGATGCCGTACACGTTCATCCTGGCGGTGCCGGGGATCGGCGATTCCACGACGCTCACCGGCCACGCCGTTGCCCGCATCCAGTAGCAGGAGCCGCCGAAAGATGGCCTTCCGCGTCGCGCCTCACCGTCGAAAGCGCGGCGTCCGTGCCGGCACGGCGGTGATCGAGTTCGCGTTGCTGATGCCGGCGCTGCTGCTGGTGGTCTTGGGCATCGTCGAGTTCAGCCGGGGCGTTTGGACGCAATCGGCCCTGCAGTTCGCCGTGGAGAAGGCCGCCCGTTGCGCGGCCCTGAACGCGGCCGAGTGCGGAACGCCACAGCAGGTCCAGCAATACGCGGCCTCCGAGATGCTGGCTCCGGGCGCCACGGCCGCGACCTTCACCTACTCCGCCGCGCCCTGCGGCAGCCTCGTCTCGGCCCGGATGCCGTTCGCCTTCCTCGTGCGCCTCGTCTACGACGGCGGCGTCACGCTCACCGCGAAGTCCTGCTACCCGGCATAGCCGTTCCGGCTGTTCCGCGTCCAATCGCTAGGGTCGCGGGCGATGACGCGCCCGTCCACGTCCTTCACGTCGCGCAGCCCGCACAGCGCCATCGTCGTGTCGAGCTCCCGCCGGATGATGTCGAGCGCCGTCGTCACGCCCTCCTCGCCCAGCGCGCCCAGCCCGTAAAGGAACGCCCTGCCGATGAACACGCCGCGCGCGCCCAGCGCCAGCGCCTTGATCACGTCCTGCCCCGAGCGGATGCCGCCATCCATCAGCACCTCGGTCTTCGTGCCCACCGCGTCCACCACCGCCGGCAGCGCCGAGATCGTGGACGACGCCCCGTCGAGCTGCCGCCCGCCGTGGTTCGAGACGATGATCGCCTCCGCCCCGGTCTTGGCTGCGCTCTCGGCGTCCTCCGGGTCCAGGATGCCCTTGAGGATCAGCTTGCCGCCCCAACGGTCCTGGATGCGCTTCACGTCGTCCCAACTGAGCCTGGTGTCGAACTGCGATTCCGTCCAGGACGACAGCGAGCTCATGTCGGCCACGCCCTCCACGTGGCCGTGGATGTTCCCGAACGAGCGCCGCTTCGTGCGCAGCATGTGCCAGCACCAGCGCGGCTTGGTCGCGAGGTTCACCAGGTTGGCGAGCGTCGGCTTCGGCGGCGCGCTCAGCCCGTTGCGGAGATCCTTGTGCCGCTGCCCCATGATCTGCAGGTCCACCGTCAGCACGAGGGCCGAGCAGCCCGCCGCCTTGGCCCGGTCGATCAGCCGGCCGATGAAGTCGCGGTCGCGCATGACGTAGAGCTGGAACCAGAACGGCGCCTGCGTGTTCTCCGCCACGTCCTCGATGGAGCAGATGCTCATCGTCGACAACGTGAACGGCACCCCCGCCTTCGCCGCCGCCCGCGCCGCCAGGATCTCGCCGTCGGCCCGCTGCATCCCCGTCAGCCCGGTCGGCGCCAGCGCCACCGGCATCGCCACCGTCTGCCCGGCCATCGTGCTGGCCAGCGAACGGTCCGACATATCGACCAGCACCCGCTGCCGCAGCTTCACCGCGTCGAAGTCGGCGCTGTTCGCGCGGTAGGTGCCCTCCGTCCACGAGCCGGAATCGGCGTAATCGTAGAACATGCGCGGCACCCGCCGCTTGGCCAGGACGCGCAGGTCCTCGACGGTGGCGACGACCCGGGCCATCAGCGCGGGCGGCGCGGCATCGGCTGGGTCCGGCTGGGTTCGGTCATGTCAGGGGAACCATCCGCGTTCATGGCTACCCTTTGCCCCGTCCTCGACGCGGTGTCCAGAAAGTTAAGGCCAGGACGCTGCCCTGGACCCGTTGGGGCCGCAGGCCCCAAACCCCGATCCGTTCAAGCACTGCTGGGCCTCGCCCGGCGCTATCTTGGCGGCTTGCGCCTCGCGCGTACCGATTAGCCGAAAGAACTGCCGGCATGAAGCGCGCAAGCTGGCTGGACAAGAACAAGCCCGCGCCCGCTAAGCTGTCATCGCCGCAACCCAAATTCCTGGCAAGCCGGATTGCCGGGCAAGCAGCGGAGTGCGCCCGCCGCCGGATCGGCGCAAAACTCCGCATCCCGAACGCAACCACCCCAGGAGGCCTCGAATGAACGCACTGACCACCCGGCCCGGACACGGCCCCGCTCAACCTGACGCGACCGGCGCGCGATGGGCCGCGGTCCGGGCGCGCGACGCCGATGCCGCCTTCGTCTACGCCGTCGCCACCACCGGCGTGTTCTGCCGCCCGTCCTGCGCCGCCCGCCCGGCGCGGCCGGAGCATGTCAGCTTCTTCCCAACCGCCGACGCCGCCCGGCAAGCCGGGTTCCGTCCCTGCAAACGCTGCCGCCCGGACCTGCCGCCAAAGGCCGAGCGGGAGCGGGCGCTGATCGCCAAGGCGTGCCGCCGAATCGAGTCGGCCGAGGAGCCGCCGTCGCTCGGCGAGCTGGCGAACGGCGCCGGGGTTAGCCCGTCGCACTTCCACCGCCTGTTCCGCCGCATCACCGGCGTGACGCCGCGCGGCTACGCGGCAGGATGCCGAACCCGCCTGCTGCACGCCGCCCTCCCCGCCGCGCCCACCGTCACGGAGGCTTTCTACGGTGCCGGCTTCAACTCTCCCGGACGGTTCTACGCGGCAGCGCCCGGCCTGCTCGGGATGACGCCGTCGGCATACCGCGCCGGCGCGCCGGGCGAGTTGATCCGGCACGCCGCCGGCAAGAGCGCCCTCGGCGCCGTCCTGGTCGCGGCCACCGGGATCGGCGTCTGCGCCATCCTGCTCGGCGACGACGCCAAAACGCTGGAAGCCGACCTCCGCGCCCGCTTCCCCCGCGCGCGGCTCGAACCGGGCGACGCCGAATTCTCGGCCTGGGTCGCGGCGGTCGTTTCGTTCGTCGACGCCCCGGCTGCCGGCCCGCTCGCCCTGCCGCTCGACATCCGCGGCACCGCGTTCCAGCGCCGGGTCTGGGAGGCGCTGCGGGCCATCCCGCCGGGCGAGACCCGGACCTACTCGGCGGTAGCGGCCGGGCTTGGGGCGCCGAACGCCGTGCGGGCCGTGGCCGGCGCCTGCGCCGCGAACCCCTTGGCCGTCGCCGTTCCGTGCCACCGCGTCGTCGGGCGCGGCGGCGAACTGTCCGGGTACCGCTGGGGCCTGCACCGCAAACGGGCGCTGCTGGACCGGGAGGGGGCATGACCCAGCCGGCGGAGCAGCGCGTCGCGGCGCTCGACTGGGACCGGATCGCCGCCGACCTCGACGCCCGCGGCTGCGCCTCGGCCGGGCCGCTGCTGACCCTGGACGAATGCGCGGCAATCGCCGATGGCTACGCCGACGCCGACGCCGACGCCTTCCGCAGCCGCGTCGTCATGGCCCGGCACGGCTTCGGCGCCGGCGAGTACAAGTATTACGCCTACCCCCTGCCGGCCCTGGTCGCCTCCCTGCGCGCCAGCCTATACCCGCCGCTCGCCGCCATCGCGAACCGATGGGAGCAGGCGCTCGGGCGTCCGGCCCGCTTCCCAGCCGGGCACGCCGCGTTCCTCCGGCAATGCCACGAGAGCGGCCAGGCCCGGCCCACGCCGCTCCTGCTTCAGTACGGCGCGGGCGACTACAACTGCCTGCACCAGGATCTCTACGGCCCGCTGCATTTCCCGTTGCAGGCCGCGATCCTGCTGAGCCGGCCGGACCAGGATTTCACCGGCGGCGCGTTCGTGCTCACCGAGCAGCGCCCGCGAATGCAGAGCCGGGCCGAGGTGGTCCCGCTCGGCCAAGGCGAGGCGGTGCTGTTCGCCGTCAACCAGCGCCCGGTGCAGGGCGCGCGCGGGGCCTACCGCGTGACGATGCGCCACGGCGTCAGCCGCGTGCTCTCCGGCAGCCGCCACACGCTCGGCGTCATCTTCCACGACGCCGCGTGACCGCCGTGCCTCACCCTCCGAGGTAAGCCGCCGCAACCGCCGGGTCGGCCGCCACCTGCGCCGCCGGGCCTTCCACCGCGATCCGCCCCGTTTCCAGCACGTAGCCGTAATCCGACACGTCCAGCGCCGCGGACGCGTTCTGCTCCACCAGCAGGATCGTCGTGCCGTCCGCCTTCAGCGCGGCGATGATGGCGAAGATCTCCTCCACGAACAGCGGCGCGAGGCCCATGCTCGGCTCGTCCAGCAACAGCAGCCGCGGCGCGCCCATCAGCGCCCGCCCGATCGCCAGCATCTGCTGCTCGCCTCCCGAGAGCGAGCCTGCGAACTGCCCCAGCCGCTCGCGCAGGCGCGGGAACCGGGTCAGCACCGCCTCCTCGCGGCGCGCAATCTCGGCCCGCTCCGGCACCAGATAAGCGCCGAGCGCCAGGTTCTCCGCCACCGTCAGCTCGGCGAAGCATTGCCGGCCCTCCGGCACCTGCCGCAACCCGGCGGCGGCGATCCGGTGCGCTGCCCGCCCGGCGATCTCCATTCCCCCGAACCGGATCCGCCCGGCGCTGGGCCGCACCAGCCCGGAGATCGCCCGCAGCACCGTGGTCTTGCCCGCCCCGTTGGCGCCGATCAAGCAAACCGCCCGCCCCTCGGGCACCGAAAGGCTGATGCCGTGGACCACCGCGATCCGCCCGTAGCCGACGTGCAGCCCCTCGATCTCCAGCCCGCTCACGCGCCGCGCACCCCGAACCGCGCGCCCGCCTCCAGCCGCGCCGCAACCTTGTGGCCCAGGTAGGCCTCGATCACCGCCGGGTCTTGCCGGACCGCGGCCGGGGCGCCCTGGGCGATGCGCCGGCCGAAGTTCAAAACCGTGACCTGGTCGGAAATGCCCATCACGAAGCCCATGTCGTGCTCCACCAGCAGGACCGTGGTTCGCAGGCGGCGGATCAGCGCCCCGAGCGCCTCCGTTTCCGCCGGGTTCATGCCCGCCGCCGGCTCGTCGAGCAGCAGCAGGCGCGGTTCCGCCACGACGGCCCGCGCGATCTCGAGCCGCCGCTGGTCCCCGTACGACAGCGCCCCGGCCCGGCTCGCGGCCACGCCGGCCAGGCCGACGACGCCGAGCGCCTCCCGCGCGCGCTCGACCGCCCGCCGCTCCTCGGCCCGGAAGCCGGGCAAGCGCAGCAGCACGCCGGGCAGGCCGGCGCGGGTGCGCGTGTGCAGCCCGGTCAGCACGTTCTCGAGCACCGTCATCGACGAGAAAACGCGGATGTTCTGGAACGTCCGCCCCAGCCCGCGGGCCGCCCGCCGCTCCGGCGGCAGCCTCGTGATGTCCTGCCCGTCCAGGACGATCCGCCCGGCGCTCGGCGCGACCAGCCCCGAGACGAGATTGAACAACGTCGTCTTGCCCGCCCCGTTCGGCCCGATCACCGCATGGACGCCGCCAGGCTCGACCTGCATGTCCACCGCATCGAGGGCCGTAAGCCCGGCGAAGCGCCGCGTCAGCCCATGGAGCGACAGCAGGGTCATGCCGCCCGTCGCCGCATCCGCACGGCGAGCAGCCCGTTCGGCAGGAACAGCACCGCGAGCACGATGATCAGCCCGTTCACCACCAGCCGGACATCGCTGATCCCGCGCAGCAGCTCGGGCAGCAGCGTCAGCGCCCAGGCGCCCAGCACGGGCGCGGCCGGCGTGCCGATGCCGCCGAGCAGGGCGTAGGACAGGATCGTCACCGCCGGCTCGAAGCCGTACTCGTTGGGGCCGATAAAGCTCGACACGTGCGCCGACAAGCACCCGGCGACGCCCGCCAGCGCCGCCGAGGCCAGCAGCGCCCCCATCTTGTAGCGCGCCACCGGCACGCCCATCGCCTGCGCCGCCGTTTCGTCCTCCCGCATCGCCTCCATGCCGCGCCCGATCCGGCTGCGCCCCACGAGCCACAGCGCCAGCACGGCGAGGGCGAGCAGCCCGTAGATCATCCAGGCCTCGGCCTGCTGCGGGATGCCGGACAGCCCGAGCGCGCCGCCGAAATAGTCGATGTTGAGGTAAAGCCCGCGCAGCACCTCGCCGAGGCCGATCGTGGCGATGGCCAGGTAAACCCCGGACAGCCGCAAGGTGGGCGCCCCGATGGCCAGCGCGAACAGCACCGGAACCAACGCGCTCGCGGGCAGCACAACCGCGAACGGCAGGCCGAGCTTCAAGGTCATCAGCGCCGAGGAATAGGCGCCAAGCCCCATGAACGCCGCCTGGCCGAGGCTGAGCTGCCCCACCGCCAGCACCACGTACATCGACAGCGCCAGCAAGCCGTTGACGCCGAGCGCGTAGACGAGGTTCTGGTAGGTCCAGAGCAGGTCGTCGAGCCAGGCCGGCATCGCCTCAGGCCCGCCGCGCCACCGCGCGCCCGAACAGGCCGGAGGGCCGGGTCCAGAGCACCGCGACGAGGATCAGGAAGGCCACCACCTCCTTCAGCCCGGACGAGAAATAGGCCGCCGCCATCACCTCGACGACGCCGAGCGCGAGCCCGGCCAGCACCGCGCCGCGCAGGTCGCCCATGCCGCCGACGATGATGACGACGAAGCCGCGCAGCATCATCGTCTCGCCCATGTAGGGCTGCACCGCGTTGAAGTTCAGCCCGATCAGCACCCCCCCGGCCCCGGCCAGCGCGCCCGACACGAACGACACCACCGCCGCCGCCCGCCCGGTGTTGATGCCCATGAGCTGGGCCGCGTCCGGCTGCTCGGCCATCGCCCGGATCGCGAGGCCGAGCCGCGTGCCCCGCATCAATGCCGCCAGCGCCGCGACCAGCACGGCCGTCGCGGCCAGGATCAGCGCCTGTGCGGCGGTGATGCGGATGGAGCCGACGCTGAAGGCCTCGGCGCTGATCACGTCGGGCGGCAGGCGGCGGATGTCGGTGCCGAGCCATGCGGCGAGGGCTGCGTATGCCGCCAGCACCCCGCCCAGCGTGACCATCAGGAACGAAAGCTCCGGCGCGCGGCGGCGGCGAAGCCGGGTGAGCAGCAGGGAGTCGAGCGCCACGGCGACGACGCCCGCCCCGGCGGCGGCCAGCGGCAAGGCGGCCCAGATGCCGAGGCCGGCCGTTTCCGTCAGCCACAAGGCCAGCAGCGCGCCCATGGAGAAATAGAAGCCGTATGTCAGGTTGATCACCCGCAGCACGCCGAACATCAGCGTGAAGCCGAGAGCGAACAGGGCATAGGTTGCGCCGAGCAGGATGCCGTTCACGAGCTGTTGCGCGAGCATCGGGCGGCTATATGGGAGTTGTCATGGCCCGTCCAGGCGAGAGGCGGACGACAGGGCGGGTACGCCGAGTCCGGACGCCGGCCATTCGATACGCACAAAGAATGTTTGAGGTATTGTAAAGTGCTTCATCACCCGAGTTTCATTTTTCGGCCCTCTTGGCAAAAACGGTACGGAACTGTTGTTTGCCATTGCGAATCAGCAACGTTGCTGGTAGTTGATTTTTAGTTGCCGATGCCGCCGGCGTCGGGCCGTTCAAGCCGGATCAGGAGCCTTCCATGCGTTACGCCGTTCTCGCCCTTGCGCTGCTGGCTGCCGTTCCGGCGCGCGCGGCCGTTGTCTTTTCCGACAGTTTCGAAAGTCCTGCCGCGGGCGTCGCGGGCGAGCCTGGCGCCATCGCCGGCGCGCCGCCGGGCTGGGAGTTCATCGATCAGGGCGGCTTCGTCGGCGTCTACGACCAAGGCTCGACCGGGCGGGTGGCCTTTATCCCGGACGGCCGGCAGTTCGCCTATATCGGCCGCGGCCAGGACAGCGCCGGCAGCGGGCTGCTGATTCGGGATTCCGGCCTGACCATCGCCGGGGGCAACACCTACAGCTTCCAATCGTTCGTCGGCGCGGATGACGCATCGGCCAACCAGGGCCTCTGGCAGCTCGAGATCTGGTCCGGCCGGCCGCTCGACGCCGGCAGCGCCCTGCTCGGCGCGACCAACGCGGGCAGCCCGGGCGCCAGCAGCCCCGGACCTCTGGACTGGGCGCTCAACGTCGTCTCCTACACCGCCTCCGCTGACGCGGGCGGGCTTTGGGTCGCGTTGAACATGCTGGCTCCTGCAACTCCGGGGGCGTTCGACGACGTGGTCTATGACCTGGCCAGCCTGAGCGTGACGGCAACGCCGACGGAGGCGGTGCCGGAGCCGGGCGCAGTCGGCCTGCTGCTGGTCGGGCTGCTCGGCACCCTGTATGCGCGGCGTCAAGGCCTCCTTCAGCTCTGACACGGGCCGCCCCGCCAAGCCCGGTCCGCGCTTTCGGGGCGCTGCACGACACGAGGCCCGCCGGACGCAACCGGCGGGCCTTTCGCTGCCGTTCAAACGAACAAACCGGCAAGCCCGGTCGCACCGCCGCCGTTGCCCGCCTGCGCCCCTTTCGCGATCAGGTAGCGCCGGGTGAACTGCTCCACAAACGCCGGCTTCTGGAACTGGCTGACATCCAGCCGGTCCGTGATCGCCTTCTGCTGCGCTTCCAGCGATTGGAACGCGATCTGCAGCGGAATGCCGAGAGCCGTCGTCACCACGTCGCGCAAGGTGGCGTCGCCGAGGACATCGACGGCGTTCTTGATCGTCCCGGCCCGCTCGCGGAAATCGAGCGCCTTGGACAAGCCCGGCGTCGTCTGGTCCAGCCCGGTGCGCCACTGCACCTCGGCATAGCCGTCGGTGATCGCGGCGATGACCGAGGGCGTCTTGAGCACGTCCAGGCCCTTGTTGGCGAAATCGTAGGTCTTGGCCACCGAGAGCCATTGCGTGTTCGGCAGCTTCTCGGCAAGCGAACCGGGCTTCGACGTGTCCGACAGCAGCGCCTTGGTGGCCAGCGCCGCGTAGTCGGTCTGGTCGCCAAGCCCGTTGGCCGTCAGCAGCACCTTTCTCGCTTGCGGATTGGCAAGCAGTTCGGCCGGCGTCTTGGCCGATGCGAGCGCCGCCTTGAACGCCGCGATGTCCCGCTTGGCCTGCGGCTCGTTGGCCGCGGCGGCGACGCCCTTCGTCTGCGACTTCAGCGCCGTCTGCAACGCCGTGATCGGGTTGCCGCCGCCAGCCGCCGCCGTTGATCCGCCGCCGTTGAGGATGTTCAGCAGCGAGCTGGCCGGGTCGTAGGACGGCGACGGCAGCAAGCTGAGGGAAAGGGCGCTGATGTTCATCGCCTGACCCTAGGCGCGAGATGTGAAGGAAGCGTAAAGATCGGTCCGGTTATGCTGCCCGCGATGCTCGCGTCGAACCTCGCCCTCGTCACGGGCGCCTTGCTGGCCGAGGCTGCCGCCGGTTATCCGGACGCGGCCTTCCGCCTGATACGGCACCCGGTCGTCTGGATCGGCGCATTGATCGCCTGGCTCGACCGGCGGCTCAACCGGCTGGGCAACGGACGCCTTCGGGGCGTGCTCGCGTTGCTGCTCGTGCTGGCGTCCGCCGGGGCAGCCGCGGCCTTGTTGTCCGGCCTCGTGCGCGCGGCCTTGCCGGAATGGGCCGGGCTGGCGCTGCTGGCCGTGCTCGCCAGTTCGCTGCTGGCCCAGCGCAGCCTCGCCGCCCACGTGACCGCGGTTGCCGCGGCGCTCCGGCAAGGCCTGCCGCAGGGCCGGGCCGCGGTCTCGCACATCGTCGGGCGCGACCCCGAACGCTTGGACGAAGCCGCCGTCGCCCGCGCGGCGATCGAGAGCCTGGCCGAGAACTTCGCCGACGGCGTCGTCGCCCCGGCCTTCTGGGGCTGCCTGCTCGGCCTGCCGGGCATGGCCCTCTACAAAGCCGCCAACACCGCCGACAGCATGGTCGGCCACCGCACGCCCCGGCATGAACGGTTCGGCTGGGCCGCGGCCCGCTTCGACGACCTGGTCAACCTGCCCGCCTCCCGCTTGGCGGCAGCCTGGCTGATCCTGGCGGCCATGCTCCTGCCCGGCGCAAGCCCGTCCGGCGCGTGCCGGGCCGTGCGGCGGGACGCGAGGCGTCACCGCTCGCCGAACGCCGGATGGCCGGAAGCGGCGATGGCCGGCGCGCTCGGGCTGCGCCTGGCCGGGCCGCGCAGCTACGGGGGCCGGGCGGTCGAGGACGCCTGGATGGGCGGCGGCCGGGCGTCCGCCACCGCGGAGGATATCGGGCGGGCGCTGCGGCTTTACCGTCTGGGCTGCGCCATCCAGATCGCCGTCGTCGGCCTGCTCGCGCTCATCGCGCTAGGCTGAGCAGCCGGTCCACGTCCAGGTGCCGCTCCAGGTGGCCGGCCAGGCCGTCGAGCGCGGCCTCCACCGCCGCCTCGTGCCGATGGTCCGACACCGGCGCGCCCAGCCGCCGCAGCCAAGCGGCCCGCTGGGCGTCGTGTTGAAACAGGCCATGCACGTAAGTGCCTGCCACCAGCCCGTCGGCGCTCGTGGCCCCCTCCGTCCGTCCGTCGGCAAGGCGCAGGTGCGGGCGGGCGGCATCGCCGCCGGTGGTGCGGCCCATGTGCATCTCGTAGCCGTCGAACGCCGCCCCATCGACGCTAGAGCCTTGAACGGCGCTCAGCCGCTTCTCCGCGGTCAGCACGGTCTCGACGTCCAGCAGCCCGAGGCCCTCGACGCTGCCGGGCGGCCCCTCGACGCCAGCCGGGTCGGACAGCGTGCGCCCGAGCATCTGGTAGCCGCCGCACAGGCCCAGCACGCGCCCGCCGCGGCGGTGGTGCGCCAGGATGTCGATGTCCCACCCCGCGGCGCGCAGGGCGGCGAGGTCGGCGACCGTGCTTTTCGAGCCTGGCAGCAGCACGAGGTCGCACAGCGGGATCGGCTCGCCGGGCTGCACCAGCGCCACGTCGATCCCCGGTTCCTGCGCCAGCGGATCGAGGTCGTCGAAATTGGCGATCATCGGCAGCAGCGGCACGGCGACGCGCACCGCGGCGCCCGGCCTGGAGGCGCCCGCCCGCAAGTCCGCCGCGTCCTCTGCCGGCAGCAAGCGGGCGTCCGGGTAGTGCGGCACCAGCCCCATCGCGGGCCATGAGGTGCGCTCGGCGATGAAGGCCATCCCATCGGCGAACAGGCTCAGGTCGCCGCGCATCTTGTTGACGATGAAGCCGCGCACCAAGGCCGCGTCCCCGGCGTCCAGCACGGCCCGCGTCCCCACCAGGCTGGCGATGACCCCGCCCCGGCCGATGTCGCCCACCAGCACCACCGGCGTCCCGCTCGCCCGCGCGAAGCCCATGTTGGCGATGTCGCCCGCCCGCAGGTTCACTTCCGACGCGCTGCCCGCGCCCTCCACCAGAACCAGATCGGCCTCATCCAGCAGCAGGCGGAAGCTCGCGAGCACGTCGGGCATGAGGCCCGGCTTCATCGCCTGGTACTCCCGCGCCCGCGCCGTGGCCCGCACCCGGCCTCGCACCACCACCTGCGCCCCCGTCTCGCTCTGCGGCTTCAGCAGCACCGGGTTCATGTGCACGCTGGGGGCCACCCCCGCCGCCCGCGCCTGCAACGCCTGCGCCCGCCCGATCTCGCCGCCATCGGCCGTGACCGCGGCGTTGTTGGACATGTTCTGCGGCTTGAACGGGCGCACGGCGATGCCCCGGCGCAGGCAAGCACGGGCAAGGCCTGCGACAAGCAAGGACTTGCCGACGCTGGAGCCAGTGCCTTGCAGCATCAGGGCGCGGGTCAAGGCAAGGCCCGTGTTCGCAGCGCGCCCAAATTGTCAGCCGGCCATCGCCGGCTTCAGCTCCTGCTCGGCCCACTCGCGGAAGCTGGTCGGCCCGGTGTTGGCGGGCGTGCGCGGGGTTGCGTTGTCCATGCCTTCGTTCTTGGCGCGCATCATGTCGACGTAGCCCTGGGCAAAGGCGTCGGTCATGCCGCGCTGCATCAGTTGCGCCTTGAAGCCGTCGAACGGAACCTGTTGGTAGCGCACCTGGCGGCCAATGACCTCGGAGATGATCGCGGCGATCTCATTGGACGACAAGTCTTGCGGCCCCAGCAGCGGCGCCTCCGCCTGACCGGTCCAGGAGCGGTCCCGCAGCAGCCGGGCCGCGGCGGCGCCCATGTCGCGCGTGGCGGTATGCGGCACCTTCTTGTCCGGGTCGAGCGGGCCGAACATCTGTCCTTTGCCGATCGCGTCCGCCTGCTGCAGCGCGTTGTCCATGAAAGCCGGCATCGCAAGGCTACGGACCGCGGCGCCGGTCCCGTTCAGCACATCGACCATGCGGATCGCCGCGGTGACCAGTCCGGCCCTGTTCTGCCATTCGGTGCCGCGTCCGAGCGGGGTGACCACGACGACGCGCGCGACGTTATGGCGACGGATCGCTTCCGCCGCCGGGCGGGTGAAGTCGAAATAAATGGCGTCCGGCGTCTCCGCCGGGTTGGGCGGCGCGAGCCAGAACACCGCCTCCGCGCCATCGAAGGCCCGGTCGACCACGGCCGCGTCGCCGTGTGAGCCCTCGACGACCTCGGCCCGGCCGCGGACCGCCTGCGGCAGCTTGTCCGGGTGGCGCGCGACGAGGCGCACTGTCTCGCCGGCGTCGAGCAGGTGCTGCACGACGTGATGCCCGATGTTGCCAGTCGGCGTGGTGACGACGATCATGCGAAGCCTCTCCAATGGGTGCCAACGTGACATGGACATGGAGGCGCGCACGATCCATACGCCAGGGTGCAGATCGAACGGGACGCCGTCAAAACTCCACCCCCTCCTGCGCCCGAACCCCCGCCGCGAAATGATGCTTCACCAGCGTCATCTCCGTCACCATGTCCGCCGCCTCGATCAACGACGCCCGCGCGTTGCGCCCCGTCACGACAACGTGCAGCCCGGCCGGACGCGCCCGCAACGCCTCCACCACCTCCGCCTCTGGCAGGTAATCGTAACGCAGCGCGATATTAAGCTCGTCCAGCACCAGCAGCCCGAGGCCCGGCCGCCGCATCAATGCCTGCGCCTGCTCCCAGGCCCGCCGCGCCGCCGCCACGTCCCGCGCCCGGTCCTGCGTCTCCCAGGTGAACCCCTCCCCCATCGTGTGCCACTCGACCAGGTCGCCGAACCGCAGCAGGGCCTCCCGCTCCCCGGTGGACCACGCGCCCTTGACGAACTGCACCACCCCGCAGGCCCGCCCCCGCCCCGCCATCCGCAGCAGCAGCCCGAACGCCGCCGTCGTCTTTCCCTTGCCCGGCCCGGTATGGACCATCAGCAAGCCCTTCTCGATCGTCTTGGACGCGACCTCGGCGTCCTGCGCCGCCTTGCGCTTAACCATCTTGGCGGCGTGGCGGGCATCGTCATCCTGGCTCATCGCTTCACCTGCACCGCAATGCCCGCCACGAGCAAGTCCACCGCCTCCGCCCGCGCCGCGAGCCGCTGGTGCAGCACGCCGGCGGCGTCGCGGAAGCGCCGGGCCAGGGCGTTCTCGGGGACGATGCCGAGGCCGACCTCGTTCGAGACCAGCACCGCAGGCCCGGCCCGCGCGTCGAGCGCCCCATCCAGCGCCCGCATTGCCGCGTCAACGTCGTGCTGCCCGAGCAGCAGGTTGCTGAGCCAGAGCGTCAGGCAATCCACCAGCACCGGCCCCGGCGTCGCCAGCGCCCCCGGCAGGTCGAGCGGGGCCTCCACCGTCTCCCACCCCGCTGCCCGCCGCGCCCGGTGCTCGGCGATGCGCGCCCGCATCTCGTCGTCGAACGCCTGCCCGGTCGCGACGTATGTCCAGGGCGGCGGCAGGCGCATGACCAGCGCCTCCGCGTGCCGGCTCTTGCCCGAGCGCGCGCCGCCCAGCACCAGCGTGAGGTTAGGAAGAAGTTTGCTCGTCACCGCGAACGAGGACATACTGCGCCTCGATGGTTCTTCCTAGCGGCCCCTGGCCGAGAGGACGATGAAAAGGGAAGCCGGTGCGACGCCGGCGCTGTCCCCGCAACTGTAAGCGGCGAGACCCCTGCCGCACGCCACTGGGCACGCGCCTGGGAAGGCAGGCAGCGGTCGTGGGCCACCCGCCCGAAGCCGCGAGCCAGGAGACCTGCCATCAGCCGCGTCCTGACCGGGGCGGTGACGGAACGCGACGCCGGGCGGGGTGCCCCGGCGGCGGCGATGCGGTTCGGCCCGCAACCGTCCCGGCCATGCGCGGCCGGAGCGCCGGTTGCGAGGCCCGGGCCACGTCGTCCCGCGGGCGGGGGCCCGGGGGCGCTTGGCATCTCGTGTTTCTCCGAGGACGCCGCCCCATGCCCACCCTCCACGTCTGCACCACCTGCCGCGCGGGCCGCCCGCTGCCCGAAGGCGAGGCCCCGCCCGGCCAGATCATGTTCGAGTCCGTCGCCGCGCAGGCCGGGCCGGACATCGACGTGCTCCCGGTCAAATGCCTGTCGAGCTGCGACAACGGCTGCGCCGCCGCCATCTCCGCGCCCGGCAAGTGGACCTACCTGCTGGGCCGCCTCGATCCGGGCCTGACCGCGGACCTGCTGGCCTACGCCCGGACCTACGCCCAGCATCCCACCGGCACCGTCCTGCCCTCCAAGCGCCCCGCCTCGCTGGCCCGCGTCGTCCTGGGCCGGATGCCCGACCTTTCGGAGCGCGCGGCATGATCCCCGCCACCGTCATCACCGGCTTCCTCGGCGCGGGCAAGACCACCCTGCTGCGCCACCTGGTCGAGCACGCCGGCGGGCGGCGGCTCGCCCTCCTGGTCAACGAGTTCGGCGCGGTCGGCGTCGATGCCGACACCATGCGCGGCTGCGGCATCCCCGCCTGCGAGGAGGCCGACATCGTCGAGCTTGCCAACGGCTGCCTGTGCTGCACCGTCGCCGACGAGTTCCTCCCCGCCATGCAGGCCCTGCTCGACCGGCCCGACCCGCCCGAGCACATCGTCATCGAGACCTCCGGCCTCGCCTTGCCCAAGCCCCTGCTCAAGGCCTTCAACTGGCCCGGCATCCGCGAGCGCGTCACGGTGGACGGCGTCGTCACCGTCGTCGATGGCCCCGCGGTCGCGGCCGGGCGGTTTGCCGATGACCCGGAGGCGGTGGCCAGGCAGCGCGCCGAAGATCCCGGCCTCGGCCACGACAACCCGCTGGCCGAAGTCTACGAGGACCAGCTCGCCTGCGCCGACCTCGTGGTGCTGAACAAGGCGGACCTGCTCGACGCCGGCGCCCTCGACAGCCTCCGCCGGCAGGTCGCGGGCCGCCTCCCCCGCGCCGTCCAGGTCGTCCCGGCCCGGCACGGGCGTCTCGACCCCGCCGTCGTGCTCGGCCTCGCCGCCGCCGCGCAGGACGACCTCGCCGCCCGCCCCTCCTGCCACGACGCCGAGGACGGGGAGCACGAGCACGACGATTTCGAGAGCTTCGTCGTCCCCCTGCCCGAGACGCAGGCGCCCGACGCCCTGCTCGCCCGCCTGCGCGCCGTGGCCGAGGCGCACGACATCCTCCGCATGAAGGGCTTCGCCGCCGTTTCCGGCAAGCCGATGCGCCTCGCGATCCAGGGCGTCGGCGCGCGCTTCGCCCAGGCGTTCGACCGCCCCTGGAGGCCGGGCGAGCCGCGCGCCGGGCACCTGGTCGTGATCGGCCAGGCCGGGCTGGACCGCGCCGCCATCGAGCGCGGGATCGCCGGCTGATGCACCTCCTCGTCCGCGAGCCGCGCAGCCTGGACGAGGACGCGCCGGCCCAGGACCTCGGCCAGACCCCGGCCCCGCTCGTCGCCCTTTCCTTCTCCGACGCCGACCTCGGCGCGCTCGCCGCCGCCTGGACGCCCGAACTGCCGGAGCTGCGCCTCGCCAGCCTGGGGCGGCTGCGGCATCCGCTCTCCGTTGACATTTACCTGGAGCAAGTCGCCGGGCACGCCCGCTGCGTGGTCGTGAGATTGCTCGGCGGCCTGGACTACTGGCGCTACGGCGTGGAGGAAATCGCCGCCCTCTGCCGCGCCCGCGGCATCCCGCTGGCCCTCCTCCCCGGCGACGCCGCGGACGACAGCCGGCTACGCAGCCTCTCGACGGTCCCGCCCGAGGCCTGGTCAAGCCTCCATGCCTGCTTCCGCGAAGGCGGCGTCCCGAACATGCGGCTGCTGCTGCGCCACGTTGCCCACTTGGCCGGTCTCGGCCCCGCCCCGTCCGCCAGGCCGGCGCCCGTGCCGCAGCACGGCGTTCACGCGCTCGACCTCGCCGCTGAAGGCCCGCTCGCCGCCATCGTGTTCTACCGCTCCCACCTGCTCTCCGCCGACATCGCCCCCGTCGAGGCCCTCGCCGGCGCGCTCCGGGCGCGGGGCTTCGCGGTCGGCGCGCTCTACGCCGGCAGCCTGAAAGCCCCCGCAAGCGCCGCCTACGTTGCCGCCGCCCTCCGCGCCTGGCGTCCCGCCGTCGTCCTCAACGCCACCGGCTTCTCCGCCCGGCAGGCAACCCCCGCGGGCGAGGCCTCCCCGCTCGACGCGCCCGGCGTTCCCGTGCTGCAACTCGTCCTCGCCGGCACGGCGCGCGAGGCCTGGGCCGCCTCCGCCCGCGGCCTCTCGGCCACCGACCTTGCCATGCAGGTCGTGCTGCCCGAACTCGACGGGCGCCTGCTGACCGGCGCCGTCTCCTTCAAAGCCGAGGCCGCGCCCCACCCTGCCCTGCAATACGCCCGCACGGTCCACCGGCCCGACCCGGACGGCGTCGCCCTGGCCGCCGACCGCGCCGCCGGATGGGCGCGCCTCGCCGCGACCCCGGCCAAGCGCCGCCGCCTCGCGGTCGTGCTGTCCGACTATCCCGGCATCGGCGGCCAGCAGGGCCACGCCGTCGGCCTCGACACCTTCGCCAGCCTGTCCGCCATCCTCGCCCTGCTGCAAGAGGATTACGCCGTCGAGACCCACGCCCCCCAACGCCTCGCGGACGCGCTTTGCGCCGGCCCGGCAACCCCGTTCCTTTCGCTTGCCGAGTACGAAGCCCTGTTTTCCGCCCTCCCCGCCCCGGTGCAGGACGCGGTCAACGCCGCCTGGGGTCCGCCCGCCGACGACCCTGCCGCGCGGGCCGGCGCGTTCGCCCTGCGCCACCTGCGGGCCGGCAACGCCGTCGTCGCCTTGCAGCCGGACCGCGGCAGCGCCGCCGACCGCCGGACCGGCTACCACGACCCGGACCTGCCGCCCCGGCACGCCTTTGTCGCCTTCCACCTTTGGCTGCGCCATGTCCTCGGCGTCCATGCCATGCTCCACCTCGGGACCCATGGCAGCCTCGAATGGCTGCCCGGCAAGGCCGCGGCCCTGTCGGCGTCCTGCTGCCCGCAAGCCCTGCTCGGCGGGCTGCCCGTGATCTATCCGTTCATCGTCAACAACCCCGGCGAGGCCGCCTGCGCCAAGCGCCGCCTCGGCGCCGTCACCATCGGCCACCTGACGCCGCCGCTGCGCCGGGCCGGAGCCTACGGCGCGGCGTCCGACCTGGAGCGGCTGATCGACGAGTACGCCACCGCCGACGGGCTGGACCGCCGCCGCGCCGCCATCCTCCGCGCCGACATCCTGGACGGGGCCGAAGCCGCCGGCCTGCTCGCGGAAAGCGGCGTTTCCCGCCATGCGTCCCCGGACGAGGCCCTGGCCCGGCTCGACGCCTATCTGTGCGACGTGAAGGACCTGCAAGTCCGCGACGGCCTGCACGTGTTCGGCCAGCCGTCGCCCGCCGCGGCCGAGATGCGGGCCGGCATGGACAGAAACGCCGCCGCCGCGCTGGACGCGTCCCCCGCCGCCGAGCGCGCCGGCCTGCTCGCCGCCCTCGATGGCCGCTTCGTTTCCCCCGGCCCCGCCGGCGCGCCCAGCCGCGGACGCCCTGACGTGCTGCCCACCGGGCGCAACCTCGCCACGGTCGACCCGCGCGCCATCCCCACCCGCTCCGCCCTCGTTCTCGCGGAGCGCGCCGCCGATGCCCTGCTCCGCCGTCACATGCAGGAGCACGGCGACTGGCCCCGCAGCCTCGTGCTCGACCTTTGGGGCAGCGCCAGCATGAGGACCGGCGGCGAGGACCTCGCCCTCGCCTTCGTCCTGCTGGGCGCACGCCCGCTCTGGGACAACGGCAGCGCCCGCGTGTCCGGCTTCGAGGTGCTGCCGCTCGCGCTGCTCGACCGCCCGCGCATTGACGTGACCTTGCGCATCTCCGGCCTGTTCCGCGACGCGTTCGAGGCGCAGGTCATGCTGTTCGACAGCCTGGTCCGCGCCGTCGCCGCCCGTGACGAGAGCCCGGACTGGAACCCCCTCGCCGCCGGAGGCGGGCAGGCGTGCCGCGCCGTTGTCCGCGTTTACGGCGCGCCCGCCGGGCAATACGGGGCGGGCGAGGCCAGCGGGGAAAGCTGGCTTGCCGCCTCCGCCGGTGCTTACGGCCGGGGCCTGCACGGCGCGCCGGACCCGGCGGGACTCGCCGCCCGCGTCGCCGCCGCCGACGCCTTCGTCCACGCCCAGGACCACGCCGAGGCCGACTTGCTCGACAGCCCCGACTGGGCGGCGCACGAGGGCGGGTTCGCCCAGGCCGCCGCCGGGTTGGGGGCCGCCCCCATCCTTTACCACCTGGACACGTCCGACCCGGACGCCCCCCGCCCGCGCCTGGTGGCCGAGGAGGTCGTCCGCGTCGTCCGTGGCCGGGCCGCCAACCCGGCCTGGATCGCCGGCATGATGCGCCACGGCTACCGCGGCGCGGCCGAGATCGCCCGCCCGCTCGCTGCCTTGCAAGCCTTTGCGCGAACCCTGCCGCAACGCTTCGACGCCCAGTTCGAGCTGTTGTATGGCGCGACGCTTGGCGACGATGCGGTGGACGCCTTCCTGCGGGGCAACAACCCCGAGGCGCGGGCCGACATGGCCGCGCGCTTCGCCGACGCGCAAGCGGCCGGGCTGTGGCACCCGCGCCGGAACCTGCCGCCATGCTGAAGCGCGGCTGGTGCCCGGGGCTTTACGACCCGATGCCGACCGGGGACGGCCTGCTGGTCCGGGTCAAGCCGCCCGGCACGCGCCTGACGCCGCGAGCGGCCCTCGCCCTCGCCGATGCGGTCGAGGCGTTCGGCAACGGGATCGTCGAGCTGACCCAGCGCGGCAACCTGCAAATCCGCGGCCTTCGCCCGGAGACCGCCGCCCCCTTCGCCGCCGCCATGGCCGGCGCGGGCCTCGCCCATCCCGACCCGGCGCAGGAGGCCCGCCGCGCCGTCATGCCCCCGCCCCTGCTCGGCCTCGACCCGGCGCTCGCCGCCAACGCCGGGGCGCTGACGAGCGCGCTGGAGGCGGCCTTCGCCGATGACCCTCGCCTCGCGAACCTGCCGGCCAAGTTCGCCGTCAGCATCGACGCGGGCGGCGTTCTGGGCGGACGCCCGGTTGCCGCGGACCTCGTGGCTTGGACCGGTGGCGGCAAGACCGAGCTGCGCCCGGCCCGGCGCGGCGCCAGCCCCGCCCCGGTCGGGCCGCTGCCGTACGACGAGACGGTTGCCGCCTTCGGTTTCGCCCCCCCGCTCGGCCAATTGAACGCCGCCATGCTCCGCCGGCTCGCGGCCTTGGCGGACGGCCACGGCACGGACCTGCGCGTCACGCCCTGGCGCGCGCTGCTGCTGGGCCGGGTTTGCCGCGCCGACGCCGCCCGGATCGCCGCGGCGGCGGGCGATGGCTGGATCACCGATCCCGCCGACCGCCGCTTGCTGGTCACGGCCTGTATCGGCCAGCCGGGCTGCGCCAGCGCCACCGTTCCGGCCCGCAGCGACGCCGGCCTGCTCCGCCCCGCCGTCCCGGTCCACATGTCCGGCTGCGCCAAGGGCTGCGCCCATCCCGGCCCCGCCGCCCGCGTCCTGGTCGGGCGCGAGGGGCGCTACGACCTGGTGCGGGACGGCCGCGCCAAAGACGCGCCGGACTTGGCGGGCCTCAGCTTCGCCGAAGCCGCCGCCCTGATCGAGCGCGATCCGATCACGCCGGTTCGGCAATGCCGGGCGGATGACACCCTATGACCCGAACCTACGAACGCGACGGTGCCGCCATCTACCGCCAGTCCTTCGCCACTATCCGGGCGGAGACCGACCTTTCGGCCTTCTCCGAGACCGAGGCCCGCGTCGTGGTCCGCGTGGTCCATGCCTGCGGGATGCCCGAGATCGCCGCCGTTGTCCGCTTCCACCCACGCTTCGCCCAGGCCGCCCGCGAGGCGCTGCAAGCCGGCGCGCCCATCCTGTGCGACGCTAAGATGGTTGCCCACGGCATCACCCGGCCCCGCCTGCCCGCCGGCAACGCCGTGGTCTGCACGCTGGACGACCCGGCCACCCCCGCGCACGCCGCCCGCATCGGCAACACCCGCTCCGCCGCGGCGCTCGACTTTTGGGGCGGGCGGCTGGACGGCGCGCTGGTTGTGATCGGCAACGCTCCCACCGCCCTGTTCCACCTGCTCGACCTGCTGGACGCGGGCGCGCCCAGGCCGGCCGCCATCATCGGCGTCCCGGTCGGCTTCGTCGGCGCGGCGGAGTCCAAGGCCGCGCTTGCCGAAGCCTCTCCCGTGCCGTGGATGGTCGTCGATGGCCGCCGGGGCGGCAGCGCCATGGCCGTGGCGGCCGTCAACGCCCTGGCCAGCGAGCGCGAATGACCGGCACGCTGCACGTCGTCGGCATGGGTCCCGGCGACCCCGAGCTGCTGACGCTGAAGGCCGTCCGCGTGCTCGGCCAAGCCCCGGTGGTCGCGTTCTTCGCCAAGCGCGGACGGCAGGGGCACGCGCGGCGCATCGCCGAGGGCCACTTCGCGCCCGACGCCGAACTGCTCCGCTTCGAATACCCCTACACCACCGAGGTCGCCGTCGAGGACCCCCGCTACGAGCGCGCGCTGGCCGCGTTCTATGACGAGAGCGCGGAGGTTCTGGCACGCCGCCTCGAAGCCGGGCTGGATGTCGCGTTGCTGTGCGAGGGCGACCCGTTCTTCTACGGCTCCGCCATGTACCTGTTCGACCGGCTGACGCCCCGCTTCCCCGCCGTTGTCGTGCCCGGCGTCACCGCCATGAGCGGCTGCTGGTCGCAGGCCCGGCTGCCGATGGCCCACGGCGACGACGTGCTGACCGTGCTGCCCGGCACCATGCCCGGCCCCGAACTCGCCCGCCGCCTGGCCGACGCCGACGCGGCGGTAGTGATGAAGCTGGGCAGCAACCTGCCGAAGGTCCGCGCCGCGCTGGACGAGGCGGGCCTTTCTTCCCGGGCCGTGCTGGTCGAGCACGGGACGATGCCCGAGGCGCGGATGTTTCCCGTGAAACACTCGGGCGCCGCGGCCCCTTACTTCTCCCTTATTCTGGTGCCGGGGCGGCAGGGGCCGCGATGAGCGGACGCCTCGCCGTCGTGGGCCTTGGACCCGGCGACCTGGCGCTCGTCACGCCGCAGACGGCAGCCGCGATCGAGGAGGCGCAGGAGCTTGTCGGCTATGCCCCTTACCTTGCCCGCCTTCCCGTCCGGCCCGGCCAGGCCCGGCACGCGAGCGACAACCGGGCCGAGCTGGACCGCGCGCGCCACGCGCTCGGGCTTGCCGGGGCGGGGCGGCGGGTCGTTGTCGTGTCCGGCGGCGATCCGGGGGTGTTCGCCATGGCGAGCGCGGTGTTCGAGGCCGTCGAGGCCGGGCCGGAGAGTTGGCGGGCGCTCGACATCGTGGTGTTGCCGGGGGTGTCGGCCATGTTCGCCGCCGCCGCCCGGCTCGGTGCGCCGCTGGGGCACGATTTCTGCGCCATTTCGCTGTCGGACAACCTGAAGCCTTGGCCGCTGGTGCTGGAACGGCTGACGGCTGCGGCCTCGGCGGGCTTCGTGATCGCGCTCTACAACCCGGCTTCGCGGGCGCGGCCCTGGCAGCTTTCCGCCGCGTTCGAGGCCCTGCGGGGCGTGCTGCCGGGCCACGTGCCGGTCGCGTTCGCCGCCGCCGTGTCCCGGCCCGACGAGCGCGTCATCCAGGCCACGCTGGCCGACGCCGACCCGTCGCTCGCGGATATGCGGACGGTCGTGCTGATCGGCTCCGAGGCCACTCGAAGCATCGCGCGGGCCGACGGCGCTTGGCTTTACACGCCGCGGAGTGCCACCTGATGCAGCCAGGCCAGGGCTGCCTCGACGGTTTCGACCGAGGGCGGCTCGGGCGCTGCCGGGCGGGAGACCAGGACCACGGGCAGGCCCAGGGCGCGCGCCGCCCGGAGCTTGGCTTCCGTTGCCGTGCCGCCGGAGTTCTTGGTGACCAGCACGTCGATGCGCTCCGTTTCGAGCAGCGCCCGTTCCCCGGCCTCCCCGAACGGCCCGCGCGCCGCGATGCAGCGGGCAGAGGGGGGCAGCGTTCCGGGCTGGGGCGGCTCCACGCTGCGGACCAGGTAATCGTGCCAGGGGGCGGCGCGGAAGGGCGTCAATTCCTGCTGGCCGACGGTGAGGAACACCCGGCGCGGGGCCGGGCCGAGGGCGGCTGCGGCGGCTTGCATGGCGGGGACTTCGGTCCAGCGGTCGCCCGGGCCGGGACGCCAGGGCGGGCGCGAGATCGCGAGCCTTGGCACGCCGGCCTGCTTGGCGGCGAGGGCCGCATTGGCGTGCATCCGGGCGGCGAAGGGGTGGGTGGCGTCGATCAGCGCGCCGACGCGTTCATCGCGCAGGTAGGCGGCCAGGCCGGCTGCGCCGCCGAAGCCGCCGCGGCGGTTCGGGACGGCGGGCAGGACCGGCGCGCGGGTGCGGCCGGCGAGCGACAGCAGGGGGTGGAGGCGCGGGTCGTTCGCCAGCGCGCGGGCGAGGGCCGAGGCTTCCGTCGTTCCGCCCAGGATCAAGAGCTTCATCGCGCCGGTAGAGCATGACCGGGCCTTGGCTCGCCATCCTTGGCATCAACGAGGACGGCTGGCTTTCGCCGGAGGCTGCGCGGCTGGTGCGGGACGCCGTGCTGGTGGTTGGGGGGGAGCGGCACCTGGCTTTGGCCGGGCGCCACCTGCGTGGGGAACGGCGGGCGTGGCCGAGCCCGATCGCGGGGGCGGTGCCGGACATCCTGGGCCGTCGCGGGCAGGCGGTCGCGGTGCTTGCGTCCGGCGATCCGCTTTGGTTCGGGGTCGGCGGCTTGCTGCTGCGGCATGTCGACCGGGCGGAGGCGCGGATCATCCCGGCGCTTTCGTCGTTCGTTCTTGCCGCGGCGCGGCTGGGGTGGGCGTTGCAGGACATTGATTGCCTTTCGTGCTGCGGGCGGCCGGTCGAGGCGGTGGTCCCGCGGCTGCATCAGGGCGCGCGGCTGCTGGTCCTGTCCGCCGATGAGACGACGCCGGCGGCCATCGCTTGCTTGCTGCGCGCCAAGGGCTTCGTGGAGTCCACGCTGCACGTCATGGAGGCGCTTGGCGGGCCGGGCGAGCGGGTCCGCACAGTGGGGCTGGATGCGTTGCCGGATGATGTCGGGGCGCTGAACCTGGTCGGCATCGAGGCGGCGGGTGCGGCCGGGCTGGCGCTCGCGCCGGGGCTTGAGGATGGATTGTTCGAGCACGACGGGCAGATCACCAAGCGGGAGATCCGGGCCTTGACGCTGTCCGCGCTCGCGCCCCGGCCGGGCGAGCTGCTGTGGGACGTTGGGTGCGGGTCGGGGTCGGTCGGAATCGAATGGATGCTGCGGCATCCGAGTTGCCGGGCGGTGGGGATCGAGGCGCAGCCGGCCCGGGCGGCGCGGGCGCGGGGCAATGCCTTGGCGTTGGGCGTGCCGGGGCTTCGGGTGGTTGACGGGTTTGCGCCGAACGCCTTTGAGGGGCTTGCTCCGCCGGACGCCGTGTTCCTTGGCGGGGGAGCGCAGCGGGCCGGGGTGATCGAGGCGGCCTATGGCTCGCTGCGCCGGGGCGGGCGGCTGGTGGCGAACGCCATCGCGCTGCGGAGCGAGGCGGCGCTGATCGAGGCGCAGGGGCGTTATGGCGGCTCGTTGCTGCGGGTCGGGCTTGAGCGGCTGGACCAGGTGGGGGGGATGGCGGCATACCGGCCGGCGATGACGGTGACGCAGTGGCGGGTGGAGCGGTGACGGGGGCCGTGGCCGGGGTCGGCTGCCGGCGGGGGTGCGGGGCCGAGGCCATCGTCGCCATCGTGCGGCGGGCCGAGGGGGAGCTGGGCAGGCCGGTGACGGCGCTCGCGGCGCCCGAGTTCAAGCGCGGGGAGGCCGGGCTGCGGGAAGCGGCCGGGATTGTTGGAATTCCTTTGCTGTTCGTGACGGATGCTGACTTGTCCGCCGCCCAGCCGGGCTGCTTGACCCGATCCGATGTCGCCCGGCGCGCGACGGGACATGCCTCCGTGGCCGAGGCGGCGGCGCTGGCGGCGAGCGGCGGGCGGCTGCTGCTGGCGCGGATCGGCAACGGGGCGGCGACCTGCGCCGTTGCAGGGGGATGACCGTGCATTTCATCGGCGCCGGGCCGGGGGCGGCGGACTTGATTACGCTGCGGGGGCGGGACCTGCTCGCGCGGTGCCCGGTTTGCCTTTACGCGGGGTCGGTGGTGCCGGCGGCGCTGCTGGCGCATTGCCCGCCGCGGGCGCGGCTGGTCGACACCGCGCCAATGTCGCTCGATGAGATCGAGCGGGAGTTCGTGGTTGCGGCGGAGGCCGGGCAGGACGTGGCGCGGCTGCATTCGGGCGACCTGTCGATCTACAGCGCGGTGGCGGAGCAGGCGCGGCGGCTGAAAGCCCTGGGGCTTGGCTACACGATGACGCCCGGCGTGCCGGCGTTCGCGGCGGCGGCTTCGTTGCTGGAGGCGGAGCTGACGTTGCCGGAGGCGGTTCAGAGCGTGGTGCTGACGCGGCTGCCCGGGCGGGCCAGCGCCATACCGGCTGGGGAGCGGCTTGAAGCGTATGCCGCGACGGGAGCGACGCTTGCCATCCATCTCGGGGCGCCGCAGGTCGCGGTTGTCGTGGCGCGGCTGTCGCCGGTGCTCGGGGCGGATTGCCCGGCGGCCATCGTGGTGCGGGCGAGCTGGCCCGAGCAGCGGGTGGTGCGCGGGACGCTGGGGACGATCGAGGCCCTGTTCGCCGCCGCGCCCGCGCCGCGGACGGCGCTGATCCTGGTCGGGCGGGCGCTGGCGCAGGAGGGGTTTGCCGAGAGCGCGCTCTATAGCGCCGATTACCCGCGGCGGTTCCGGCCTTGAACGGGTTGGAACGGGGCGTGGCCGAGTTTCTGGCCGGCGCGGCCGAAGACGACGATTTCGAGTTGCGTTTGGACGCCTTCGAGAACCTTGGCCGCGGTTTGCCAGGCGGCGTCGGCGACCTGGTTGCCCAGGCCGGGATCGAGGGCGAAGGCTTCGGCGACGGTGTTCGCGGTTTCGACGCGGGGGCTGACCGCCGGGTCCGCGAGGGCGGCGAGGGCTTGCATGTCGGCGCTGCCCCGCTTGGAATGGAGGTCGAGGCGGCCTTGGGCGAGCTTGGTCATCTTGGCGACGCCGCCGGCGATGCTGACGCGCGGGACGGGGTGGGTTCTCAGGTATTTCAACATGCCGCCGGCGAAATCGCCCATTTCCAGCAGGGCCGTCGCGGGCAGACCGTGCAGGGCGGCGATGGCGGCTTCGGAGGCGGTGCCGGTGCTGCCGGCGACGTGCTGGAGGCCAGTGGCGCGGGCGACGTCGATGCCGCGGTGGATGGTGTCGATCCAGGCGGCGCAGGAGTAGGGGACGACGACGCCCGTGGTGCCCAGGATGGAAAGGCCGCCGATGATGCCGAGGCGGGCGTTCAGGGTGCGCTCGGCCAGGCGCTCGCCGCCAAGGACGCCGATCTCGACGGCGGCGTCGGGCGCGGCGCGGATCTCGGCCAGGCTTGCCGCGATCATCTGGCGGGGGACGGGGTTGATGGCGGGTTCGCCGGAGGGGAGGGCGAGGCCGGGGCGGGTGATGGTGCCGACGCCCGGGCCGGCGCGGAAGGAGATGCCTTGGCCGGGGCCGTTGAGGGTGACGCGGGCCTGGACCAGCGCGCCGTGGGTGACGTCCGGGTCGTCGCCGGCGTCCTTGACGACCGCGGCGTAGGCTTGGGCGCCGTCGAGGGTGGTTTCGGCGAGGGCGAAGGCGGTCCGCCCGCCCCTGGGCAGGGGGATTTCGACCGGATCGGGGAACGCGCCGGTCAAGAGGGCGGCGTAGGCGGCCTTGGCCGCGGCCGTGGCGCAGGCGCCCGTGGTCCAGCCGCGGCGCAAGGGAACCGGTTCCGTCACGGGATCGGATATAGGTTGGGACGATGACGACGGCAAAAGGATGGCTGGTCGCCGCGCCGCGGTCCGGGGCGGGCAAGACGACGGTGACGCTGGGGCTGGTGGCCGCGCTGAGGCGGCGGGGCGTCCTGGTGCGGACCGCCAAGTCAGGGCCTGACTACATCGACCCGGCGTTCCATGCCGCCGCGTCCGGGCTGCCGGGGACCAACCTCGATAGCTGGGCGATGCCGCCCGCCTTGCTCGACACGCTGGCGCGCGGGCCTGGCTTGCTGATCGTGGAAAGCGCGATGGGGTTGTTCGACGGGGTTGCGGCGGCGGCGGGGCGGAGCGGGGCGGCGGCGGACCTGGCGGAGCGGTTCGGGCTGCCGGTGCTGCTGGTGCTGGACGTTTCGGGGCAGTCGCAGACGGCTGCCGCGGTGGCGCTCGGGATGGCGCGGTTTCGGCCGGGCGTGCGGGTGGGCGGGGTGGTGCTGAACCGGGTGGCGAGCGCGCGGCACCGGGCCGGGGCGCAGGCGGCGGTCGAGGGGATCGGCTTGCCCGTGCTTGGGGCGATCCCGCGGGACAAGGGGCTCGGGTTGCCGGAGCGGCATCTTGGGCTGGTGCAAGCCGGGGAGCATCCGGACTTGGCGGCCCGGCTCCAGGGGCTTGCGGACATGGCGGAGCGCTGCCTCGACCTGGACGCGATCATCGCTGGGGCCGGCGGGCTTCGGCTTCGTTCGAGCGACGCGGTTGCGTTGCCGCCGCCGGGGCAGCGCGTTGCCCTGGCGCGGGACGCGGCGTTCAGTTTCGTCTACCCGCACGTGCTCGCGGGCTGGCGGCGCCAGGGGGCGGAGGTCGTTGCGTTCTCGCCGCTGAAGGATGAGCCGCCGCCGGACGATTGCGACGCGTGCTGGCTGCCGGGGGGGTATCCGGAGCTTCATGGCGGGGCGCTCGGGGCCGCGGCGGGGTTCTTGTCCGGGCTGCGCCGGTTCGCCGCGACCCGGCCGGTGCATGGCGAGTGCGGCGGGTACATGGTTCTGGGGCGGGCGATGACGGATGCGGACGGGACGGGGCACGCGATGGCCGGGCTGCTCGGCCATGAGACGAGCTTTGCCGAGCGGCGGATGACGCTGGGCTATCGCCGGGCGACGACGTTGGGCGCGGGCGTCCTAGGGGCGGCGGGGAGTGTCGTGTCGGGCCATGAGTTCCATTATGCCCAATACCGGGCGCGGGGGACGGATTTGCCGTTCGCTTCCCTGCAGGACGGGCAGGGGGCCGAGCTTGGCCCGGCTGGCGGGCGGCGCGGAATGGCGAGCGGGAGTTTTTTCCATGCCATTGCCGCGGCTTGAGCGGGGCGCTGCGAGCCTCTCACGCTTAGGGCTTGCCCGGCGGCATCCGCTGGGGCCTGATCGGGCAGCGAGCACCAAAACCGCTTACCGCGCGCGGGCCGCCAAGCCCTCGCGCACACCGGTCGGCCGAACGAGTTGCCGGCGCTACGGCGTTTTGCATCCTTGTCGGGACGCAAAACGCCGTAGCTCTTTGTTTGGCGAACATCTTCACGCAGGCCGCTTGTCCCAAGCGTCCCGCGATCTGCTCTAATGCCGGCGCTGCCCTTAGCCGTGCAGGAAGGCCATGAGGTCTTTGTTGAGCTGGTCGCGCTCGGTGTAGAACAGGCCGTGGGGCGCGCCGTCGTATTCGATCAGCTTGGCGCCCTTGATGAGCTTGGCGGCGGCGCGGCCGGAAGCGTCGATGGGGACGGTGTTGTCGGATTTGCCGTGGATGACGAGGGTCGGGACATCGATCTTCGCGCAATCGGGACGGAAGTCGGTTTCCGAGAAGGCGCGGACGCAATCGATGGTCGCCTTGGGGGAGGCTTGCAGGGCGAGGCTCTGCGACCAGTCCAGCAGCTCGCTCGAGATGGAGAAGCTGATGAGGCCCGCGCCGTAGAACTTGCGCCCGAACGAGGCGAGGAAGGCCGGGCGGTCCTCCTCCAGGCCCTCGACCATCTCGTCGAACACCGAGCGGGGAACGCCGTCCCGGTTGTTGTCGGCTTTCAGCATGTAAGGGACGACGGAGGAAACGAGGACCGCCTTGGCGACGCGGGCCGCGCCGCTGCGGGCCAGGTAGCGGACGACCTCGCCGCCGCCCATGGAGAAGCCGACAAGAGCGGCGTCGCGGAGGTCGAGCGTATCGAGGACCGCGCCGAGGTCGTCGGCCAGGGTGTCGTAGTCGTAGCCGGTCCAGGGCTGTTCCGAGCGGCCGAAGCCGCGGCGGTCGTAGGCGATGACGCGGTGGCCCTGGGCGGCCAGGGGGCCGGCCTGGTATTCCCACATGTCGGCGCTCAAGGGCCAACCGTGGACGAGGACGACGGGCACGCCGGCGCCCCAGTCCTTGTAGTAGAGGCTGGTTCCGTCCTTGGCTTGAAGAAAGGGCATTCGGGGAACTCCCTGCGAGGTCTGCCGGATGAACGCGGCCGGGGGCGGCGGGTTGGCGGGCGTCGCGTTTAGATGAATTGGCCGCGGAGGAAGCCCAGGGCCGGGAGGGGCTTCCAGGCGCGCGGCAGGTCGGCGACGCGGATCGGGGCGACGCTGTAATGCGGGGCCGGCTGGCGGCAGGAGCGCAGCAGGGCGGCGTAGGCGCGGATCTGCTGCTCGCGCCAGGCCCGGTCGGCCAGGGCCTTCTCGCGGCTCGGGAAGATTTCCGCCACGCGGGTTTTGCGGCCGATGGACGCCATCACGGCCCAGAGCGTATCGTCGCGGCGCGGGCGGAACTCGACGACGGCGCTCATGCGAGCGGTCTCACGGACGGTGGTGCGGCATGTGAGGCCCCTTTCGCCAGGGATATTGGCAGAACGCCTGGCCCGGACAAGCGGGCGGCTACCGTGCCCTGTCTGCGGCGCGGCGGGCTGCGCCGATGGCGGCGTTCACGGCCAGACGGGT
This sequence comes from Acetobacteraceae bacterium, assembly GCA_965260935.1. GTDB lineage: Bacteria > Pseudomonadota > Alphaproteobacteria > Acetobacterales > Acetobacteraceae > JBBROS01. The sequence goes on along the minus strand of OZ253374.1, from coordinate 1,080,958 downwards.
GGCTGGGCGACGCGGGCCGGGCGCCGTCAAGGGGTTGCCCGGGCGCGGCGGACCGCATCCTGCCAGCCGGCCCGGCGGCGGTCCCGCGCCGCCGCGTCGCCGGCGGGGGCGAAGCGGCGCCCGGCTTGGCGGGTTTGGGCGAACTCGGCGGGCGGCGGATACAGCCCGGCGTCGAGGCCGGCCAGGTAGGCAGCGCCCCCGGCCGTGGTTTCCAGGGATGCGGGGCGGTCGACCGGCAGGCCGAGGGTGTCGGCGAGGAATTGCAGCATCCAGTCCGAGGCGCACATGCCGCCGTCGACGCGCAGGACGTCCGCGGCTGGCGGCATCCCGGCGTCCTTCAGGTCGGCGCGCATGGCTTCAAGCAGGTCCTCGGTTTGGTGGGCGACGGAGGCCAGGGCGGCGCGGCAGAGTTCGTTGCGTCCGGCGTCCTGGGTCAGGCCGGTGACGATGCCGCGGGCTGCCGGGTCCCAATAGGGCGCGCCGAGGCCGACGAAGGCGGGGACCAGGTAGACGTCGAGGGCGGGGTTGGCCTTGGCGGCGCGCTCGCCGGCCTCGCGGGCGTGGGCGATAATGCCGAGGCTGTCGCGGAGCCATTGCACGGCGGCGCCGGCGATGAAGATCGCGCCTTCGAGGGCGTAGGTGCGGCGGCCGGCGAGCTGCAGGGCGACCGTGGTCAGCAGGCGGTGGGACGACGGCACCGGGCGCTCGCCGGTATGGAGCAGGGCGAAGCAGCCGGTGCCGTAGGTGGACTTGACCATGCCGGGTTCGGTGCAGCCTTGGCCGATCAGGGCTGCTTGCTGGTCGCCGACCATGGCGCGGACGGGGACCGCTGCGCCGAGATGTTCGGGGGCGGCGACGCCGAACGGGCCGCTGTTGTCGCGGACCTCCGGCAGGAGGGCGGGGGGGATGCGGAACAGGGCCAGGAGGTCCGGGTCCCATTGGCCGGTGCGGATGTCGAGCAGCAGGGTGCGGGAGGCGTTGGTGGCGTCGGTGGCGTGGACGGCGCCGCCGGTCAGGCGCCAGAGGAGGAAGGCGTCGACGGTGCCGAAGGCGAGGCGGCCGGCTTCGGCGGCCGGGCGCGCGCCGTCGACGTTGTCGAGCAGCCAGGCGAGCTTGGTGGCGGAGAAGTACGGGTCGAGCAGCAGGCCGGTGCGGGACTGGACAAGGGGGAGATGGCCTTCCCGTTCCAGGGCGGCGCAAGCCGGGGCGGTGCGGCGGTCTTGCCAGACGATGGCGTTGTGGACCGGGCGGCCGGTCTCGCGGTCCCACAGCACGACGGTTTCGCGCTGGTTGGCGATGCCGATGGCGGCGATGGCCGAGGCCGGGACCGCTGCCTTGGCGAGGGCTGCGCGGGCAGTGGAGAGGGTGGCGCGCCAGATGTCCTCCGGGTCGTGCTCGACCCAGCCGGGACGGGGGTGGGCTTGCGGGAACTCCTCGGCGGCTTGCGCCAACGGCTCGGTGTTGGGGCCGTAGACGATGGCCCGGGAGGAGGAGGTTCCTTGATCGAGGGCGAGAATGAATCCGGTCATGGCGAATCTCGCAGTCGGGCGGACCCTCCCCTGTTGCGGGAAGGGCCGGCTGGATCAGCTCCGCTTCGGCGGCGTTGCTGGCCAGCTTTTGATGAGCGCGTCGTAGTCGATGGTTTGGCCCGGCGGCTTCTCGTTGGCGAGCTTGCGTTGCGGGGCGAGCGTGCCGTCCTTCTCGGCTTGCTCGTACCAGTGCTCGGCGGTGGTTTTCGGGTTGAGCCTGGGGCCGCACTCGCCCTGGACCTTGGAGCGTTCGAGGCGCTCCATGACGCTGTCCTGCGCGGCGGCGAGCGCATCCATCGCTTGCTGCGGGGTTTTGTTGCCGGCGGCGGCGTCGCCGATGTTCTGCCACCAGAGCTGGGCCAGGCGGGGGTAGTCGGGGACGTTGTTGCCGGTGGGGGTCCATTGGACGCGGGCCGGGCTGCGGTAGAACTCGATGAGGCCGCCAAGCTCGGGGGCGCGCTTGGTGAAGGACTTGTCCCAGATGTCGCTTTCGCGGATGAAGGTGAGGCCGACGTGGCTTTTCTTCAGGCTGACGGACTTGGAGACGCAGAACTGTGCGTAGAGCCAGGCGGCCTTGCGTTTCTCCAGGGGTGCGGATTTCAGCATGGTCCAGGAGCCGACGTCCTGGTAGCCGAGCTTCATGCCGTCCTTCCAGTAGGCGCCCTTCGGCGAGGGGGCCATGCGCCATTTGGGGGTGCCGTCGTTGTTCATGACCGGGAGGCCGGGCTTGACCATGTCGGCGGTGAAGGCGGTGTACCAGAACACCTGCTGGGCGACGTTGCCCTGGGCGGGGACGGGGCCGCTTTCGCTGAAGGTCATGCCCTGAGCGTTCGGGGGGGCGTATTTCTTGAGCCAATCGAGGTATTTCTCGACGGCGTAGACGGCGGCCGGGCCGTTCACGTCGCCGCCGCGGGCGATGCTGCTGCCGACCGGGTTGCAACCCTGCATGCGGATGCCCCATTCGTCGACCGGGAAGCCGTTGGGCAGGCCGCGGTCGCCGTTGCCGGCCATGGAGAGCCAGGCGTCGGTGAAGCGCCAGCCGAGCGAGGGGTCCTTCTTGCCGTAGTCCATGTGGCCGTAGACGCGGGCGCCGTCGATCTGCTTGACCTCGTCGGTGAAGAACTCGGCGATGTCCTCGTAGGCGGACCAGTTGACCGGGACGCCGAGGTCGTAGCCGTACTTCTTCTTGAAGGCTTGCTGGAAGTCGGGGCGCTTGAACCAGTCGTAACGGAACCAGTAGAGGTTGGCGAACTGCTGGTCGGGGAGCTGGTAGAGCTTCTTGTCGGGGGCGGTGGTGAAGGAAAGGCCGATGAAGTCGTTGAGGTCGAGGCCCGGGTTGGTCACGTCCTTGCCTTCGCCGGCCATGAAGTCGGTGAGCGCGACCGTCTGGTGATAGCGGAAGTGGGTGCCGATGAAGTCGCTGTCGTTGATCCACATGTCGTAGAGCGGGCGGCCGGACTGCATCTCGGTTTGGATCTTCTCGACCACGTCGCCTTCCTGGGCGAGGTCGTGCTTCATGTTGATGCCGGTGATCTCGGAGAAGGCGCGCGCGAGGGTGCGGCTTTCGTATTCGTGGGTGGTGAGGGTTTCGGAGACGACGCTCACGTCCATGCCCTTGAAGGGCTTGGCGGCGTCCATGAACCAGTCCATTTCCTTCATCTGCTCGTTTTTGCCGAGCGTGGACGGCTGGAACTCGTTGTCGACCCATTTCTGGGCGGCGTCCCGGCCCTGGCCGTAGGAGCGCGGGGCGGCGCCGAACAGAAGCGCTGCGGCGGCGGAGCCGGCCAGTAGATTACGACGTTTCATTGTTTCCTCCTCCTTCGTGATTAGGCGGGCGGGCGGGCGCCCGAGCGGCTTGCCCCGTTCGCTCCTTGCCTCAAGCGTAACGGAACATCAGGGCTGCGAACAGCGCCGAGACGCCGAGGGCGGGCCAGACCGGGTCGAGGCCGACGGCGATCCAGAGGATGCAGATGACGGCCGTGCCGAGCAGGGAAACGAACAGGCGGTCGCCGCGGGTGGTGGGGAAGCCGAGGATGCCGCGGCGGGGTATTTCGGGGCGTAGTGCTGCGAGGAGCGTCATCACGATGAGCGCGAGGCCGATGAGGGCGAAGAAGAGGCCGGTTTGCCAGGTCCAGGCCATCCAATCCAGTTCGGGCATCAGACCCGGCCCAGGGCGAAGCCCTTGGCGATGTGGTTGCGGACGAACCAGATGACGATGGCGCCGGGGATCAGGGTGAGGACGCCGGCGGCGGCGAGCAGGCCCCAGTCCATGCCGGCCGCCGAGATGGTGCGGGTCATGATGGCGGCGATGGGCTTGGCGTTCACGGTAGTGAGGGTGCGGGCCAGGAGCAGCTCGACCCAGCTGAACATGAAGCAGAAGAAGGCGGCGACGCCGATGCCGTTGGCGATCAGGGGGATGAAGATGCGGACGAAGAAGCGGGGGAAAGAGTAGCCGTCGATCTGGGCGGTTTCGTCGATCTCGCGGGGGACGCCGGACATGAAGCCTTCGAGAATCCAGACCGCGAGGGGAACGTTGAACAGGCAGTGGGCGAGCGCGATGGCCCAGGTGGTGTCGAACAGGCCGACGGCGGAATAGAGATTGAAGAACGGCAGCGCGAACACGGCGGCCGGGGCCATGCGGTTGGAGAGCAGCCAGAAGAACAGGTGCTTGTCGCCGAGGAAGCGGTAGCGGCTGAAGGCGTAGGAGGCCGGCAGGGCGACGGCCAGCGAGAGGACCATGTTGATGAGGACGTAGGTGAGCGAGTTGACGTAGCCGGAATACCAGGAGGGGTCGGTGAAGATGCGGTGGTAGTTGGCGAGGGTGGGCGCATGGGGCCAGAGGGTGACGCCGCCGGTGATCTCCTCGTTGGTCTTGAAGCTCATGTTGACGAGCCAGTAGATCGGCAGGCTGAGGGCCAGGAGGTATGCGCCGAGAATGAGATGGCGGGCTTTCACTCGACGCGCTCCCGGGCGAGGTCGGATTGGGTCATGGCGGTGAAGAAGACGTAGCAGACGATGAGGGTCATGAGGTTGTAGACGAGGCTCATTGCGCCGGCCTTGCCGAGGTCGAACTGGCCGAGGGCGAGCTTGACCAGGTCGATGGAGAGGAAGGTGGTGGAGTTGCCGGGGCCGCCGCCGGTGACGACGAAGGGTTCGGTGTAGATCATGAAGCTGTCGATGAAGCGGAGCAGGACGGCGATGACGAGGACGCGGCGGAGCTTGGGCAGCTCGATGTTGCGGAACACGGCCCAGCGGTTCGCGCCGTCGATGCGGGCGGCCTGGTAATAAGCGTCGGGGATGGCGCGCAGGCCGGCGTAGCACAGCAGGGCGACGAGCGAGGTCCAGTGCCAGACATCCATGATAACGACGGTGAACCAGGCGGCGCCGGGTTCGCTGGCGTAGTTGTAGTCGATGCCGAGGGCGTTGATGGCTGCGCCGAACAGGCCGATGTCGGTGCGGGCGAAGACCTGCCAGATGGTGCCGACGACGTTCCAGGGGACAAGCAGGGGGAGCGCCATGACGACCAGGGTCGCGGCGAGACGCCAGCCTTGCTTTGGCATGCAGAGCGAGACCAGGATGCCGAGCGGGACCTCGATGGCGAGGATGATGCCGGAGAAGAGCAGGCTCCGGCCGAGCGCGTCGTAGAAGCGGCCGCCGAGCTCGGTGCCGGCGTTGAGCAGGTCGCGGTACCAGCCCATGCCGTTCCAGAAGAACTGGTTGTTGCCGAAGCTGTCCTGGACGGAATAGTTCACGACCGTCATGAGCGGGATCACGGCGGAGAACAGGACCAGGACGAAGACGGGCAGGACGAGGAGCCAGGCGCGGTTGTTGAGCGGCTTCATCGCGGCGGGACCCTGACATCGTCGGCGTAGACGTGGACGGCGGCGGGCTTGATCGAGAGCCGGGCCTCGGCGCCGTCGATGGCCGCGTTTGGCGCGACGGTGGCGACCAGGCGGTGCCTGCCCAGGCGCACGCGGGCCAGGCGGACGCGGCCCAAATCGTCGATGCGGTCGACCTGCACCGGCAAGCCGCCCTCCCCCAGCACCGCGAAATCGGGGCGCACGCCGAGCTGGACCGTGCCGTGAACCGGGCCGTAGGTCCCGGCCAGGGCGATGCGGTGGCCGTCCACGTCGGCGTGTGCGCCGTCGATGCGGGCGGGGAGCAGGTTCATGCCGGGCGAGCCGATGAAGTGGCCGACGAAGGTGTGGTCCGGGCGCTCGAACAGGTCCGCCGGCGCGCCGACCTGGAGCACCTGGCCGTTGTTCATGACGACGACCTGGTCGGCGAAGGTCAGGGCTTCCGTTTGGTCGTGGGTGACGTAGATCATCAGCAGGTCGAGCGCGCGGTGGACGGCTTTCAGCTTGGAGCGGAGTTCCCATTTCAGGCCGGGGTCGATGACGGTGAGCGGCTCGTCGAACAGGACGGCGGCGACATCCTGGCGGACGAGGCCGCGGCCGAGGGAGATCTTCTGCTTCGCGTCGGCGGACAGGTTCCGGGCGGGGCGGTCCAGCACGTCTTCCAGGCCGAGCATGGAAGCGGTTTCCCGGACGCGGGCGGCGACCTGGGCTTTCGGCATCCGGCGGTTGCGCAGGGGAAAGGCCATGTTCCCGGCGACGGTCATGGTGTCGTAGATGACCGGGAACTGGAACACCTGGGCGATGTTGCGGCGCTCGGTGGGCAGGCGGGTGACGTCCTGGCCGTCGAACAGCAGGCGGCCTTCGCTGGGGTGGACGAGGCCGGAGATGATGTTCAGCAGCGTGGTCTTGCCGCAGCCGCTCGGGCCGAGCAGGGCGTAGGCCTGGCCTTGACGCCAGACCAGGTTGAGCGGGCGGAGGGCGTAGTCCGAGGGCTGGGTTGGGCGGGGGGCGTAGGCGTGGGCGATGTTGTCGAGGGCGATGGTCGCCATCAGGCGGCCGCCTCTGCGGCGACGCGGGCGCTGCGGACGACGCGGCCGTCGGCGTCGAAGGCCATGACGTTCGCCGGGTCGACGTAGAGCGGCACGGAGTCGCCGGGCGCTTGGCCGGCAACGCCCGGGAGGAGGGCGACCCAGGTTTGGCCGGCGGCCTCGACGTGGACGTAGCTTTCCGAGCCGGTGATCTCGCTGAGGACCACGCGGCCGTCGAAGGCGGCGCAGCCCGGCGGCGGCGGGCCGATCCCGAGATGCTCGGCGCGGAAGCCGAGGCGGGCTGCGCCGGGGGCAAGGCCGGGCAAGCGCGCGGCGTCGAGTTCGTTGAGCGGGGGGTCGCTGAAGACCCGGGCCGCGGCCAGCGTTTCGGGGGCGCGGTAGACTTGCGCGGTGGGGCCGCTCTGGGTGACGCGGCCTTGCCACAGGGTTGTTGTTTGGCCGCCCAGCAGCAGGGCTTCCATCGGCTCCGTTGTCGCGTAGACCAGGATCGCGCCGCTCCGGGCGAACAGGAGCGGCAGTTCCTCGCGCAATTCCTCGCGGAGCTTGTAGTCGAGGTTGGCGAGCGGCTCGTCGAGCAGCACGAGGCTGGCGCGCTTGACCAGGGCGCGGGCGATGGCGGTGCGCTGCTGCTGGCCGCCGGAGAGCTGGCCCGGGGTGCGGCGGAGCAGCGGCTCCAGCCGGAGCAGGCGAGCGGCTTCGGCGACGCGCTGCTTGACCTCGGCTTCGGGGAGCCGGGCGACGCGCAGGGGGGAGGCGATGTTCTCGTAGACCGTAAGCGTCGGGTAGTTGACGAACTGCTGGTAGACCATCGCGACGGAGCGCTTGCCGACGGGAAGGCCGGTGATGTCCGCGCCGTCGAGGGTGATTTGGCCGCGGTCGGGGCGGTCGAGGCCGGCCATGACGCGCATGAGCGTCGTTTTGCCGGAAAGGGTCGGGCCGAGCAGCACGTTGAGGGCGCCGCGGGCGAGGGTCAGGGAGATGTTTTCGAGTATGGGGGCCTGGCGCGGGCCAAGGCCGATGTTTCGCAGGACGAGGCTCATTGCGGCGGATGGGCGCGCGCGACCGTGGCTGACAAGTGCTGTTCCGCTCCCGAGGGCTTTTCGTTGATTGCGGCGGGGAGCTTAGGTCGGGCGCGGTCCGGCGGCAAGGAGGCCGGGCCGTCGCAGCCTCTAGACCCTTATCGCCCTGAATGTGGCAGGGCGATAAGGGTCTAGCACTGATCTGGACTGGCAATTGACGCCCTGACTTTCCATTCAGGGCGATTGCAGTCTACCGGCATTCCCCCGACGCCCGTTGCCTGTTATTGCAGATCGAGGCTCGGGGGGATCGGTCCCCGGGCGCAGCACGGACCATTTCCCGTCATGGCGAACGCTCCCAACTGGCCTGCCTCCGCTGCCTCCCGATTTCGCCCGGCGGTTTCGGAGACGGCGAAGACCGTCATGCTCGGGGGGGTGCAGACCGTGTTCGAGGGGGCGGCGGACGACCCGTATTTCCAGACGCTGGAGCAGCAGGCGGCGCACCTCGACGGCTTCGCCGCCTTTCTGGCCCGGCAGGTTCCGCCCAGCGCGACGGCGCTCGACGTGGGGGCGAACATCGGGCTTTCCACCATCCTGCTGGCGCGGATGGCGACGCGGGTAATCGCCTACGAGCCGTCGCCGCCGAACGTCGGGTTCCTGCGGCGCAACCTCGAACTGAACGGGATCTCGAACGTGGAGGTCCGGGCCGCCGCGGTTTCCAGCGAGGGCGGGACGGTGCGGTTCCACGTGATGCCGTTCGGGGCCGGGTCGCACGTGGTGGCGAAGGGGCACGTGGCGGGGGACGCCATGGCGGCGGTGGAGGTGGCGGCGGTGGCGCTCGACGGCGAGGGGCTGCCGCCGCTCGATTTCATCAAGATCGACGCCGAGGGGCATGAGCCGGATGCGCTTGCCGGGGCGCGGGGCATGCTGGCGCGGGACCGGCCGCTGATCTATACGGAGATCAATCTCTGGTGCTTGTCGGCGTTCGCCGGGCACAGCCTTGGGGCGCTGGTCAAGGCGCTGTTCCAAGCCCATGAGGCGTTCCGGCCCGAGGCGGACGGGGCGCTCACGCCGTTGCCGGAGGCGTACCAGTTCCTGCACGACGCCATCGTGCTGCACCGGGGCGTGGTGGACATCGCGTTGCGTCCGCGCGCGGGGGCGGCGATGCCGGACCTGCCGGCGATGACCTGGCCGGCGCCGGCGTTGGCCGCATTGCATCAACAGTTGAAAGCCCTGCCATGAGCGCCCTTGAGGACATCCAGCGCCAAGTCATGTGGAACCGCCTGCTCGCGGTCGTGGAGGAGCAGGCGCAGACGATGATCCGGACCGCGTTCAGCACCACGGTGCGCGAGGCGGGGGACCTTTCGGCGGGCATCTTCGACCTGGAGGGGCGGATGCTGGCGCAGGCGGTGACGGGGACGCCGGGGCACGTGAACTCGATGATGGAGAGCGTGCTGCATTTCCTGGCCAAGTTCCCGGCCGAGACGCTGCGGGAGGGCGACCACCTCATCACCAACGACCCCTGGCTCGGGACCGGGCACCTGCATGACCTGACGGTGGTGACGCCGGCGTTCCATCGGGGGCGGCTGGTGGCGCTGTTCGCCAACACGGCGCACGTGATCGACGTGGGCGGGCTCGGGATGGGGCCTGAGGGGCGGTCGGTGTTCGAGGAGGGGCTTTATATCCCGATCGTCAAATGCTTCGAGGCCGGGCGGGCGAACAGCACGTTCTTTGATTTCCTGCGGGCGGGGACCCGGCTTCCGGTCGAATTGGAGGGCGACGTTTACTCATTGTGCGCCTGCAACGAGGCCGGGGCGCGGCGGCTGGGGCAGATGCTGGAGGAGTTCTCGCTCGACGGGATCGAGGCGCTGGCGGAATACATCCTGGACAGCAGCCGGCGGGCGACGCTGGCCGAGATCGCGAAGCTGCCGCGGGGGGTTTACGCGTCGGAGATCTGGTCGGACGGGTATGAGTCGCCGATCCGGCTGGCGGCCAGCATGACGGTCGGGGCGGACGGGATCGCGGTCGATTTCGAGGGGACGTCGGGGTTGTCGGGGCGGGGGATCAACGTGCCGCCGGCGTATACGCGGGCGTACGCGTGCTTCGGCATCAAGTGCGTGGTGGCGCCGGAGATCCCGAACAACACCGCGAGCCTGGAGCCGTTCCGGATGCGGATTCCCGAGGGGTGCATCCTGAACGCGCCGCGTCCGCGGGCGGTGGCGGTGCGGCACGTGGTGGGGCAGCTGTTGCCGGACTTGATGATGGGGTGCCTGCACCAGGCGGTCCCTGACCGGGTGACGGCGGAGGGGTCGTCCTGCCTGTGGAACCCGCCGTTGCGCGGGGGGCCGATCGTGAGCGGGCAGAACTCGCCGCTGCCCGATTTCGAGGTGATCACGTTCAACTCGGGCGGGACCGGGGCACGGCCGGGGCGGGACGGGCTGGACGGGACGGCGTTCCCGTCCGGGGTGCGGACGATGCCGGTGGAGGCGACGGAGAACGTGGCCCCGATCGTGTTCTGGCGGAAGGAGCTGCGGGCCGGGAGCGGCGGGGCGGGGCGCAGCCGGGGGGGGCTTGGGCAGGTGATGGAGATCGGGGCGAGGAACGACGCGGAGTTCGCCTGCAACGCGATCTTTGACCGGGTGGGACATGCGCCGAAAGGGCGCGATGGGGGGGAGGCCGGGGCGCCGGGCCGCGTTTACCTGAAGAGCGGGGCGGCGTTGCGGACGAAGGGCTACCAGATCGTTCCCGCGGGCGACCGGCTGGTGCTGGAGCTGCCGGGCGGCGGGGGCATGGGGCCGGCGGCGGAGCGGGACCGGGCGCTGGCCGAGCAGGACATACGCGACGGGGTGGTGGAGACCATGGACGGCGGCGCCCTCACCGGCACTGGAGATTGACCTCGGCCTGGGCGCGTTGCAGCTTTTCCGTTTGTTCCTTGGCGATCGGGGTGTCGCGGAACTCCGCGCCGCGCTGGCCGAGGCCGCCCTGCTGCATGCTCAGGATCGTTGAGGCTTGCTCGTAGTCCTTGTAGGGCATCATGTCGGCGATGACATCGATGCCGCAGGAGCAGCGTTCGAGAGCTTCGCGCTTGAAGCCGTTGGCGGCGAGGCAGCCGATGACGTAGTCGGCGCGGGCGGCGGTCGGGTAGTCGTTGGCGGGATGGCGCTGGGCGGCCGCGGCGGGAACCGCGGCGGCGATCAGGGCGAAGAGCAAGAGGCGCGCGATCATTGGCCGGCTCCGTCGAACGTCATGGTTTCTGCGGTTGCGGGGATTTGGGCCGCCTGGTCGCCGGGGGTGGCGGTGCGGATCTCGGCCAACATGCCGGGCACGGCGTCGGAGAAAACGAAGGCGTAGGTTTTTTGCTGGACGGTCGGCAGGCGGGCGAACCTCGGGTCGTCGCCGAACGGCTGCACGGTGACGAGCTTTGCCGGGACCGTTTTGCCGCCGATGGCGAATTGGGTGTCGGAAACGGCGGCGCGATCCAGGAAGGCCTGGCGGATGCGGTTGCGGAAATAGGCGGCGGAAAGGCCGAGGGCTTGCTTCATGTCCCGGACATCCCGCTCGAGCACGAGCATGACGAGGGGGTTGCCGCGGAAATCGTCGAGCTCGGGATAGGCCATGTGGCGGGCGCCGTTCAGGAAATCGAAGCTGAGGTCCTTGGCGCCGTCCGGATCGGCGCGCTTGACGTGCATGGTCACGCGGTCGGTGAAGGGGTCAGGGCCTTCGCGGACGAACGCGTAGCCGAGGGTTTCGCCCTGCTTCACGTTGTGCAGATGCGGGGTTGCGAAGAGCTCGATTTGCGCCGGGCTTAGGGGACGCCCGTCCTGGGCTGGCGTGGTTTGAGCGCGTGCGCCTAAGGTTGCGGCGAGCAGGATGGCGGCGGCGACGGCTGCGGGCCGGCTCAGGTTCTGGCGGAAAGGGTGTCTCATGATCGAACTGGTCCTGGTTTATTGCTTATTGGATTCCCCGGATCGCTGCATCGAGCGTCGCGAGGCGATGAACGGCCCGTCCGGCACGCTGCAATGCATGATCAGCGCGCAGGAGCATGCGCAGGACTACCTTGCGGCGCATCCGAAGTACCGCCTGAACGGCTGGCGTTGCGAGGTGGACAAGCCGGCGGAGGACCCCGCCTGAGGCAGCAGGGCGTTCGTGCATAGCCAGTGGTGGAACCGGTCAAAGGTTTGGGCCCGGACGGATTGTTTCGCCCAACAGTAGCGAAACCGGCTGCGCCGTCCAGCCCTGTCGTACGGACGTTATACTGTTCCTTATGCTGCAATGCACAAATACAAAGGCCGCGACCATGACTAAATTTTCATTTTGCAGCTTGCCGATCCTGGGTACTGCTGCCACTGTTCATAGAGGGGTTGAAGGCCGCGCGGTGGCGCCGGTTGACTTGCAAGGAGTGGCGTAAAGGCTCAGCCAGTTTCGATCGTCAGCTCGTATCGTCAGAAAAGAAACACGGAGGAAACAGACGTGAAGATTTCAAAACTTTCCCTTCTTGCCTGCACCGCCATGCTGGGCGCCGGCGCCATCGCGCTCAGCCAGTCCGCGTCCGCGAACGACGAGCTGCTGAAGATGCAGACGGACGCGAACCAGTGGGTGATGCCGACCGGCAACTACGCCAACCAGCGCTACAGCACGCTCGACCAGATCAACGCGAAGAACGTGGACAAGATGCACCCAGTCTGGTCGTTCTCGACCGGGGTGCTGCGCGGGCACGAGGGCGGGCCGCTGGTGATCGGCGACGTGATGTACGTGCACACGCCGTTCCCGAACAACGTGTTCGCGCTCGACCTGAACAACAACGGGCGGGTGATGTGGAAGTATGAGCCGCACCAGGACCCGAACGTGATCGCGGTGATGTGCTGCGACACGGTGAACCGGGGCGTGGCCTATGGGGACGGCAAGATCATCCTGAACCAGTCGGACACGACGGTGGTGGCGCTCGACGCCAAGACGGGCAAGGAGATCTGGAGCGTCAAGAACGGCGACGCCGCCAAGGGCGAGACCATGACGATGGCGCCGATGATCGTGAAGGACAAGGTTTACGTCGGCATCAGCGGCGGCGAGTTCGGGGTGCAGGGGCGGCTGACGGCGTACAACCTCAAGGACGGCTCGGTGGCTTGGAACGCCTACTCGGTCGGGCCGGACAAGGAATTGCTGATCGACCCCGAGAAGACGACGATGATGGGCAAGCCGGTCGGCAAGGATTCGTCCGTCTCCACCTGGCAGGGCGACCAGTGGAAAACGGGCGGCGGCTCCACATGGGGCTGGTACTCGTATGACCCGGCGACCAACCTGATCTATTACGGCACCGGCAACCCGAGCACCTGGAACCCGGTGCAGCGGCCCGGCGACAACAAGTGGTCGATGACCATCTTCGCCCGCGACGCCGACACCGGGATGGCGAAGTGGGTGTTCCAGATGACGCCGCACGACGAGTGGGACTACGACGGCGTCAACGAGATGATCCTTGCCGACATCCCGGTAAACGGCAAGATGACCAAGGCGCTGGTGCACTTCGACCGCAACGGCTTCGCCTATACGCTGAACCGCGAGACGGGCGAGTTGCTGGTGGCGGAGAAGTTCGACCCGGCGGTGAACTGGGCGACCAAGATCGACATGAAAACCGGGCGGCCGCAGCTCGTGGAGGAGTTCTCGACGCAGGCGGGCGGCACGGACCACAACACCCGCAACATCTGCCCGGCGGCCTTGGGCACGAAGGACCAGCAGCCGGCGTCGTTCTCGCCGAAGACGGGGCTGTTCTACGTGCCGACGAACCACGTCTGCATGGATTACGAGCCGTTCAAGGTGTCTTATACGGCCGGGCAGCCGTATGTCGGGGCGACGCTGTCGATGTTTCCGCCGAAGGGCGACAAAAACCTCGGCAACTTCATCGCCTTCGATGCCGGGAAGGGCAAGATCGTCTGGTCCAATCCGGAGCCGTTCTCCGTTTGGTCGGGCGCGCTTTCGACGGCGGGCGACGTCGTGTTCTACGGCACGCTGGAAGGGTACCTGAAGGCGGTCGACATCAAGACGGGCAAGGAGCTGTATAGCTACAAGACGCCGTCCGGGATCATCGGCAACATCAACACCTACACGCACAAGGGCAAGCAGTACGTGGCCGTGCTGTCCGGCGTGGGCGGCTGGGCCGGGATCGGCATGGCGGCGGGGTTGTCGGAGGACAATGCCGGGCTTGGCGCCGTCGGCGCCTACAAGCAGCTTTCGAACTACACGCAGCTTGGCGGCGTGCTGACCGTGTTCGGGGTTGACTGAGACCATTGAGATCCCGGCGGCGGTGTATGCGCCGCCGGGCCTTTTGAAAGTGGGCCGGCTTATGCGAACAGTCGTTAGAACGAGTTTGATTGCCGGGGCGTGCGCCGTGCTGGGGCTTGGCGGGATCACGTCCCAGGTGGCCCGGGCGCAGAACGATCCCGTTTACGTGGTGAAGGACGGCCTGGTTAACCAGCATGTTTATAACGGCTTCCGGCGTTACGGGGAGTCGTGCCTGAGGTGCCATGGGCCGGATGGGGCCGGGAGCTCGTATGCGCCGAGCCTGGTCGATTCACTGCACCACCTGGACTACGAGCAGTTCGCCAGCACCGTCATCAACGGCAAGCAGCAGGTGAATTCGGCGCAGAACCAGGTCATGCCATCCTTCGGGACGACCGAGGATGTCGTGCTCTATATGGACGACATCTACGGATACCTGAAGGCGCGGTCCGACGGCAAGCTTGGGCGCGGGCGGCCGAAGCGGATGGGAGATGACAGCTAGCTCGCGAGGGGCGGCGCTGGCGCTGGCGCTTGCCGTCGCGGTCAGCCCGGCCAGCGCGCAGCGAGCGGAACTGGTGCTCAACACCGAACTACGCGTTTGCGCCGACCCCGCGAACCTTCCCTTCTCCAACCGCGAGCGGCAAGGGTTCGAGAACAAGATCGCCGACCTGGTGGGGCAGGATCTCGGCATTCCGGTCTCGTACGTCTGGTTCCCGCAAACGGTGGGGTTCGTCCGCAACACGCTGCGGGCGCGGGCCTGCGACCTGGTGATGGGGTCGGTGTCCGGCGACGGCGAGATGGACACTACCACGGCGTACTACCATTCGGGATACATGATCGCGACGCGCGCGGCCGACGGGATCGCCGCGACGTCGATCGGCGACCCGGCGTTGAAGACCAAGCGCATCGGGCTGGTGGCTGCGACGCCGCCCACGGACCTGGTTCTGCACCACGGGTTGATGGGCAACGTGACCGCTTACGCGCTTTCCGCCGACACGCGGCTGGGTAGCCCGGCGCGCAAGATGCTGAACGACCTCGCGGATGGGGCGATCGACGTGGCGCTGGTCTGGGGGCCGGTCGCGGGCTACGCCATCCACCATGACGGGCTGCCGCTCCATGCCGCGTTCATCACGCCGGAGCCGGACGCGCCGCGGCTCGACTACCGGATCGGGATGGGGGTCCGCGCGAATGAGCCGGAGTGGCGGCGGCGGATCAACCAGGCCGTCCGCAAGCAGCGGGACGGGATCGAGCAGATCCTGAACGAGTATGGCGTGCCGCAACTCGACGAGCAGAACCGGCCGGTGCCGCTGCGCGCCGAGCGATGACGTGGCGGCTGCTGCTGGGCGTGGCGGCGTTGTGGATCGGAGCGGCCGTTCCGGAGCCGGAAGGGTATCGGCTGGGCGACTACCGCGCGCCGGTTCCGGAAACGGTTGCCGGCGCCAAGGTGCTCGACGTGGCCGAGTTGCAAGCGTTGATGCGGCAGAAGCGGGCCGTGCCGATCGACGTGCTGGCGGCGCCGCGGCGGCCGGAGGGGATGCGGGCGGACGTGCCTTGGCTGCCGCCGGCGCACGAGGACATTCCGGGCAGCCGGTGGTGGCCCGATATCGGCCGGGGAGCGATCGCGCCGGCGCTCGATGCCACGTTGCGGGAGCGGCTGCGGGCGGTGTCGGCCGGTCATCCAGACGCCCTGATCGTGTTCTATTGCAAGAGCGAGTGCTGGCTGAGCTGGAACGCGGCCAAGCGGGCGGCGAGCTATGGGGTGAACGCGGGGTGGCTGCCCGCCGGGGTGGATGGCTGGGCGGCGAGCGGGCAGCCTTTGGCGACGGCGACGCCCGAGTTTTTGGATTAGACTCCCTTTCGGCGATGACCGCCAGGATCGGCGGCACCGGATGACGCTTGGACCCGTCGTTGTCAGGTTGATGGTTGCGATGCCACACACGGGCCGGGCTACAGGGGGTTTACGCCACGTTCTAGGACCATGGCGACGATCCGCGCCAAATCCTCATACAGCGTCTGCCAGGAAAGGCCCCCACCAGCGAGCGTCCGTATGTTGAATACCTGAACGGATTTCCTTGCAGCCCAACTCCCTTGCGGCGCCCCGCTCACCGATTGCCAGATTACCCTCTGTTTTCCGGGCGGTCCAGCTAACCCAACCGCGCCTCAGCACCAGGGCGATGTGTGAGGATTTGGCGCGGATCGTCGCCATCGTCCAACTTTGCTCCTGCTGCCAGTTGCTCGCGCAGCTTGAAGCGAATGATTTTGCCCGAGCCTGTGCGCGGGATGGCGTCCACTTGATAAACCGTGTGCGGGACCTTGTAGTCGGATAAGTGCACACGACAGTGGGCGAGGATATCTTCGCCGCTGAACGTCACGCCCGGTTTGCACATCACGAACAGGACCGGCACCTCGCCGAGGGTCTCATGCTCTATGCCGACGACGGCACAGTCGGCGACGATGTCATGGGCCGAAGCCGCTTCTTCGATTTCGGCCGGCGCGATGTTCTGGCCGCCGCGAACAATGAGCTCTTTCAGACGCCCAGTGATGGTCAGGAAGCCGTTCTCGTCGCTACGGGCGAGGTCGCCTGTGCGGTACCAGCCATCACGCAACGCGGCAGCCGTCTCGGTCGGCTTGTTATGATAGCCCATCATCAGGTTCGGCCCGCGTACGATCAGTTCGCCTTCCCGACCGATGGAGACATCGCGATCCTCGCCATCGACGAGCCGCACGGAAATCCCGGGTACCGGCAGGCCGCAGGAGCCCGGCACGCGTCCGCCGGTGGGCCAGTTCATGGTCACCATGGTCGAGGTCTCGGTGATGCCGTATCCATCGAGGAGCTTAACCCCGAAGCGCGTCTCGAATTCCCAGTTGAGGGTCGCCGGCATGATCGCCCCGGCCGAGACGCACAGGCGCAGGTCCGGGAAGGCCGTCACGTCCGGCCCCGCCGCCTGGAGAGTATAATGGAACATTAGCATCTCGTGGGTCGAGAATCGCTCACATAGGCGCTCGGCCGCCCCGATCGCCAAGGGGCTGAGCACGCATAGGCTGAGCGCGTAGGAGTGGAACAGCGGTAGCGGTGAGAGGACTACGTCGTCGGCCGCAAGGCCGGTGATCGGCGCCCAGCAAGCGGCCGTCACCCACAAGAGGCTGTGCTGGGAAAGCAGCACGCCCTTGGCGCGCCCGGTCGTGCCAGAAGTGTAGACGATGAAGGAAGGTACCCGAATGTCGTCCGGGTCGACGCATCTTGTCCCTCCGACAGGTTTGCGGTCCGCTGCCCCGCTCGCCAATGCTCCACTGCATGCCGCTTCGCCACCCTCGGCGCGCAAGCTGGCAACGAACGCGACGATGGCCGGCAGCACCGTCCCGAGATGGGTCTCATGCACGGCGTGAGGCGCCCCGGGCACCAGCAGCGTATCCGTCCGGCACTGCGCCCGTGCCTCAATGGGGCGAAGCTGCTCTTCCGTGCCGTACTCGTCTTGTGCGCCTTGGATTAGCAGCATCGGCGCCTGCACGGATCGCACGCTGCCGTCGATGCTCCAGAACCGAAACGCCGGGTCTAACCAGGCGTCGTTCCAACCCCAGAATGCGTTGTCGACGTCCCGGTGGCAGGAGACGAGGCGACCCCGCAGATCGGTGGTCGTGTAGGCCTCACGCAGCTTCGCGACATTAGCCACGGTGATGTCCTCGACCATCACGTGCGGGCCGATGAGCACCAGCCCGAGAAGACGGCGGTCCCTCGTCTCGCCCGCGTGCAGCAGCGTGATGGACGCGCCATCGGAATAACCGACCACGACCGCCCGGCATATGCCAACTGCCTCCAGCACAGCTGGCATTGCTTCCACCGCCTCGTCGTACAGGGAGGACAGCGGCCGGGGAAGCGTCACTAGGTCAGACTGGCCGTAGCCGGCGCGCGACCAAGCGAACACGCCGCAGCCGGTCGCGGCAACCAGCCGCTCCGGAAGGTCTTTCCATCGCGTCACGCACCCCACACCGCCGTGCAGCAGTATCAGCGTCGGCGCATCTCCGGGCGGCGGACCCCACCAAGCCGCTTCCAAGCTACAAGCGCCAACCGTGACCGACATGGGGCGACCGCTCACGGCAGTACCTGCAAATCAAAGCGCTGGATTTGGTCGGCGTGGCGGTGCCGGGTTTTGGAGGGTGGTATCCAGGCGCAGGCAGATGATGCAGGCGACATGACGGCAAAGTCGTCCGGCTCGGTCGGACAGAGATAACACGCGACCATCTGATTGTTCCCCGAAACGTGGTGTAGAGTCTAACCCCAACACTGTTCATTTAGGTGGTTAGCCACCCTATATCCGTTGATCAGGTTTTTTTAGGATCGACAGCGATGGCGGGTGTTCCCGCCGGCCTTCCGGCCGGCGTTCGTGTCAGCGACCACATCAGCCTCGGCGTGATCGCCAAGACGTTCCCGCCGGATCGGGTGCAGCAGGTCCTGGCCGAGACCGGCAAGACGAGCGAGCGCGAGCGCGATCTGCCGGTTCAGGTGATGATCTACTACGCCATCGCCATGGCGCTGTACATGGGGTCCAGCACCCGCGAGGTGCTGCGCTGCTTGCTAGAAGGCTTGCGCTGGCTGTGGGGCGCCGACGCGGTCAAGGTGGCGGGCAAGAGCGGCATCTCGCAGGCGCGCAGCCGCCTGGGCGAGATGCCGCTGCGCCGGCTCTTTGAGCAGGTCGTGCAGCCGGTGGCGACGCGCGCCACCAAGGGGGCGTGGTATCGAGAGTGGCGGCTGGTGAGCCTGGACGGCTCCAGCCTGGATGTGGCCGACACGGCCGAGAACGGCGCCTGCTTCGGCTATCCGGGTGCCAGCCGCGGCGAGAGCGCCTTTCCGCAGCTCCGTTTCGTCGCGCTGGTGGAGAACGGCACGCACGTGCTGTTCGGCGCCAAGCTGGGCGGTTGCGCGGATGGCGAGACGACGCTGGCCCATGGCGTGGTGCCGGCGCTGCGGACGGGCATGCTGTGCCTGGCCGACCGATACTTCTTTGGCTATGCGTTGTGGCAGACAGCGGCCGCTACCGGTGCCGACCTGCTGTGGCGGGTAAGGAGCAACCTGCGCCTGCCGCGCGCCGCGGTGCTGGCGGACGGGTCTTATCTGTCCGTGGTGTATCCGAGCGAGAAGGACCGGCGCCATGCGACCAACGGCGTGCGGGTGCGCGTGGTGGAATATCGGCTGGAGGGGGTGGCCGACGCTGAGCCGCTGTATCGTCTCGTGACCACGATCCTGGACGAGGCGCAGGCGCCTGCCGCGGACTTGGCTGCCCTGTATCATGAGCGCTGGGAGATTGAGGGCGCGCTGGCCGAGCTGAAAACGCAGCTGCGCGGGGCACAGGTCGTGCTGCGCAGCAAGACCCCGGACTTGGCGCGCCAGGAGTTCTGGGGCCTGCTGCTGGCGCACTTCGCCGTGCGCGGGCTCATGCACGAGGCGGCGCTGCGGGCCGACGAGGACCCGGATCGTTTGTCGTTCCTGCATGCCGTGCGCGTGGTGCGCCGCAAGCTGCCGCTGCTTGCGGCTTTTCCCCCCTCGGGACAGGCTCGCCCTGCATAAGGAGGTACTGGACGAGATCCTGGAGGAGCGTGTGGCGAGTTCCCGGGGCCGGCAGGTGCCGCGCGGGGTCAAGCGCAAGATGAGCGGCTACCCGCTGCGCCCTCGCACGCCACAGCCGACCACGCGCATCGACTTCAACGCCGCCATCCGAATCACAAAGTGAACGGTATTGGGTTTAGCCCTAACCGTTATGACCTTTTGTGCTGCCATTGCAAGAACGTAAACGTTCTTCGGTATTCCAAACACTGGATCAGTTATTTTTGCAGATGTTCTATTTTCTCCTTCGGTTATCAGCGCCACTTTGCAAGAGCCAGTTTCCATGTCCAGTTCAGTGATTGTAAGCTGATATGCATCTTCTTTCCCGACTTCTACGTTTGGCTCCGACAAGATTGCGGCCTTTTCAGCTGTTCCCAGTGAAGTGCTGTGGCGATATGTCTGGTCGCTAACTGTAATGCTACTGGCTGTCTCGCCAATTGGCGAGACTGTTTGTTTCACGGCTGGACGTAAACTGTCAGCCATTCGGTCTATCGTTGTAAGTAGGCGATCAATGGTGCCCTGATCGCGGTTTCCCAACTCACGAATGGCTTCATCAAGTGCGCCCCGGAGTTGCTTCATTTCCTCTCTGTCTCCGGCAGCCTTCTTGAAGACGTAAGCCACCAAAGTGACGACCAATCCACCCGCCACAGTTGTGATCAGGGGGTTCTCATTGATCCACCTTAGCCAAACCATGAACTCAAAACAATGGGCTTGCGGCGGACTTGCTAGAACTTTTAGAGAAAAAACATCCCGGTGATAGACCACCTTTCCAGTTGCAGCAAAGTTACCCGAAACCCCTACTATGCGCGCTAACCCCTTCATTGAGTCAGCAAGTAGGTTCATATCTAGTTTATGATCTTCTGCCTCAAGGCCATCGAACCTTATTACTATGGCTTCTCCATAGAAACCGGCGCTGATGCCTTGGCTCACGTTGAATTCCTCATCCTCAATCGAAGTCGATAATGCTGAGGTGAGAGTGAAGGATTAGCAAAGACGGGGCAACGCCTTGGTTTAAGTCTCAGCCCGTTGCCAATACCCGCAGAAGTCCACGCTCGGCCGTGCCGCCAGCGCCAAGCCCACAACGCGGCGCACTTGGCCCCCGTTGTCCATGCGGCGGTGGCTCTCCTTGAACGCGCTCTCCTGGGCGTAGCGGGCCAGGTAGACGCCCGAGATGTGGTGGTGGTGGCCCCGCTCCGCCCGGCGCAGGCGGGAGAAGAAGCTTTCCGCCCCGTTGGTGCAGGCGATGCCGTCGCTGTAGGCGAGCTGGTGGTTGATGCGCTTCACGACGTAATGCCCGTGGAGGTCGTTCCAGCTATTTGCCTCGTCGGCGTGGACCTCGGTCCCGGCGGCAACGTGGTTGCGGATGTAGGCCAAGGCCGAACCTTCCGTGGGGAAGGCTGACGGCATCACGAAGCCGTCCCGCTCGCGGATCACAACGACGCACTGCCGCTTGCCGTTCTGGTTCTTCGCCAGGCGGCGGTCCCGGCGGTTCTCCTTGTGGTTGGCGGGCTTGACGTAGCCGCCGAAGTAGGCCCCGTCTACTTCCACCGCCTTACCCTCGCCGCCGAGCTTATAGCCCTTCACTTCGGTCGCCATGGCTTCCCGCAGCTTATGCGCCAGCACCCAGGCCGTCTTGTATTGCACGTCGAGGTCACGCGAGAGCGCCAGGGCGCTCTTGCCCTTGACCTCGTTGCAGAAGATCACGATGGCGGCAAGGTAGGTCTGCAAGGGCAGCTTGTGGAAGGCGAACAGCGTGCCGCTGGTGAGGCTGAAGTCCTTGCGGCACGCCTTGCAGCGGAAGCGCAGCGCGCCCGAGGGCCGGCGGGCCTCGTAGCAGGTCGGGCAGCCGCAATGCGGGCAGACCGCCTTGCCGTCCGTCTCAGGCCAGCGCAAGCCGGCAAACAGCGTCTCGGCTGCCTTGTTCTCCATGCGGAACACCGACGCCAGGGAGAGCGAGCGGGCTTTGGCGGAAAGGAGGAAGTGCTGGGACATCATCGTATCCGGTGGTTACACACCGAATACGATGATTATTTACCCTGTAGTCAATGCAGAAAACATCAGATACGATGATGATAACACTTTTTTAGAGGAAGCGCGGGATGCCGGACGAGCGAAATTGGACGGATTACGTGAAGGGCGTTCTCAAGGCAGAACTGAAACGCCGGAACGTCAGCTACAAAGAGCTTGCGGAAAAGCTGGAACCGCTAGGAGTTCACGAATCGGAAAGGAACATTGCAAACAAGATCGCGCGGGGCAGCTTCACCGCCGTATTCCTCATACAATGCCTAGAGGCAGTCGGATGTCATACCGTGCGGTTGCACGAGCCTTCCTGATCTTGGTAGCTGTCTTGAATTGGCTATTCAGAAAACGCAAAAATAAGAGACAAGCCGTACCACATACTGATAATACTCAAGGGCAACGTTCCCCAAAAGAACCACCTGGCCGCCGTTACCGATATTATAAATATCCCACAGAAGAAGAGCATCGCACCGCCGAGCAGTTCGCATGGAGAACTGCGAAGAATCTTACGATATGGGCTGGATCTGCTGCTACCATTGCTGCTGTTTTCACCTACAAAACATGGGTTGAAACCAGGCGGCAAGCCGACACTGCAAACCTTGCTCTTATCGCTGTGCAACGCGCTTACGTTGAGCCGGTCGGCATACGGTTCGATCCTATAAAAGACAGTTCTGGTAAGACTAACTATTGGTTGGCTTACTTGGTTCTTCAGGACGTAGGCGTTACTCCGACTAGGTTCCTGCGCGCATTCGGAACCCATCTGTCCTTTGAGTGTGCGATCACAGACGATCCCGAGGCCAGTCTTTTCGATATCCCTATGGGACCGCAATTTGGGCAAAGGCTTGGACCTCAGGAAAAACTGACCTTCGGACCCATGTATGTCTCCAACTCGGATTTGACGGAAGCTGGACCATACGTAATCGACCCACAGCGGCAAATGCTTTTTTGGGGAGTTGCAGAGTATAATGATGTCTTTCCCGGAACTAGCAGACACATCACAAAGTTCTGCTATCAGCTTGTTGCCAATGACCAAGGCATTAGCAACACCATTGGTAGACTGGGAGTTCCCGAACCCATAGAAGGCCCAGACGCCATCCCATGCCAACACCATAATTGCACAGACGAAGAATGCAACTACGATTACCGAATCATACCTAACCCAGATGCACCCGTTTCGGCAACGCCGCCTAAGGCTTTGCAGAATTAGAGGTTTTACTCCGATCACGCCTCACCCCCCGCCCAACCGGGCCGGACTGACGCGCGAACCGTAGGCCGCGGGCGGAGCCAGTGCGACGCCGCCGTGGTGGCGGGTGATACATAGTACCGGTCCGGCCGGCGGGAATGCGAGGCCGTCATCGGGACAGTCCAATCCGGTTCCGTTGGCGACCGCCGCCATCTCGATGGCCGCTTTCGTGCCGTCCGGTGTTGGTGCACGGAGGCGAGTGCGGGTGACATAGTCCCTGCCCCACACGGTTCAGCGGCGGATGGACATGGGCTTGGCTTCGCGGATCATGCGGTTGAGCACCTGGACGCCGAGGGCGACCTCGCCAAGCTGAGCGGACCCGCTGCGGGCGCGCAGCTTGGGGCCGATCAGGTGCTTGTAGCGGCCTATCGTTGTTTCGGCGTGATTGCGCCTTCCATATTCTGTGGCACGTTGCCAGCCGATGCGGCCCCAGTCGGCCATGAGCTGGACGTGGCGGTCGCGTGGAGTTTGCTGGTCCGGATCAGCCGTGCCCAGCACGGCGTCGGCCCGGGGCGGGATGACCACGGCGGGCGGTGACCCGGGCTGGCGGGCCGCGGCGGCCTTGATAGACGGGGTTGCGGTCGTAGGCTCCGTCCGCGATGACGCTGGCCAAGGCGCCCTCGCACTGGCGCAACAGGGCGGGCGCTTGCGCCGCATCGTCTGCGTCGCCGTCCGTCAGCACGTGCGCGGCGATCTCGCCGGTTTTGGCGTCCACGCCCAGGTGCAGCTTGAGCCAGCGCCTGCGCAGCCGGCCGTGCTTGGCCGCGCATCACTCGCCCTGGCCGAACAGCTCAAGCCCCGTGCTGTCCAGCACGAGGTGGACCGGGCCGCCACCAGGCTGCACACGCGCCTGGCGTCCGGCAAAGGCCCGACCCCGCCGGCTCAGGGTGGTGTGGTCCGGCACCGGCAGTGCCACGCCGAGCAGCAGCAAAACGCTGCGGGCGAACCCTTCCGCCTGCCGCAGGGCCAGGCGGAACACCAGCCGCAGGGTCAGCACCAACTCGATCGCCAGCTCCGAGTAGCGCGGCTGCCCGCCCGGCGTGCCGCGGCGCGGTGCTTGCCATCCCGCCAGCGCCGCTTCGTCCACCCAGAACGTCAGGTCATCCCGTCGGGGCAGCCCCGCTTCGTAGGCCGGCCAGTTTGTCACCCGGTAGCGCGCCGACGGAATGTGATGGCGGCGCGCGGCGTTGTGCTTGAACGGCATGACAGAAACATACCTGTCCCACCAAGGTCAGGCTACTCGGGCATCTATGCACCAACGCCGTTCGGAGCATTGAAACCGGAAAGCGGACATTAGGAAAACTCAATTAGCTAACTTGACTAAGTTGAACTTTGAGCCATCTTGATCCTCGGCATGAGGAGAGGCAAATGCAGCGGGTCACCATTCATACTGCGAAAACTCACCTATCCCGGCTAATCGAGGCTGCGCTGGCTGGGGAGGATGTCGTGATTTCTCGTGGCAGCACTCCTGTCGTGCGCCTCGTGCCGGTCACGAGGCAAACCTTTCAAGTCGGCCTGCTAGCTGGGCAGCTCGGGATGGGTCCCGACTTCCTGGCTCCGTTGGACGAGGACGAGCTCGATTTCTGGGAAAGCGGTGGGTGACGTCAGTTCTGCTCGACACTCACGCTTGGGCCTGGAGCCTCGCGGGTGATGACCGCCTCTCGCCACGTGCCCTGGCCGCCATCCAAGAGGCTGACGCCGTGTTTGTCAGCCCGATCACCTTCTTCGAGATTGCCCAAAAGGTTCGGCTTGGCAAATGGCCCGAGATGACGACCTTTATCGACCGACTGCCAGGCCTGTTGCAGTCGCAAGGCGGCGTAGTTGCCGCTTTCGGACCGCAAACCTGCCTTGAGGCGGGCTTGATGGAGTGGGCTCATCGCGACCCATTTGATCGACTGCTTGCCGCTACGGCTCGGCAGAACAACCACCGTCTTGTTTCCGCTGATGCGGCCTTTGACGGCATCGTCACTCGGGTATGGTAATGGGCGACGCTTGGCCGAAGAACGAACCCGCTGCGCGGGAGGGGTGCGGTCCTGATGGCGGCGTAGCGCCTCGGGTGTTGCAGCGCGATTGAGCGCGATCGGGTCACGGACGGAACATTTCGGCTTCTTCAATGGAGAGGAGCCGACCGATGGACCAACTTACCCGCACCGCTGCGATCAGCCCTTTGCGGCAACGGCTGATCGACGACATGAACATGCGCCGGTTCTCACGCGAAACACAGCGCAACTACATCCGCGACATCGGGCGTTTCGCGAGTTTCCTGGGGCGCTCACCGCATATGGCCACGGCGGAGGACGTGCGCCGGTTCCAAATCGAGCAGAACGATGCCGGCGTGCCGGCGCCGACCATGAACAGCATCGTATCGGCGCTGCGCTTCCTTTTCACCAGCACGCTCGACCGACCCGATCTGGCGCGCAAGTTCATCCGGGTGGCGCACCCGCGCAACCTGCCCGTGGTGCTGAGCCGGGACGAGGTGGCGCGACTGCTCGCCGCGACGATTTGCCTGAAGCATCAGGCCGCCCTCTCGGTCGCCTATGGTGCGGGCCTGCGCGTGGCCGAGGTCGCGGCGCTCAAGGTTGCAGACATCGACAGCGAGCGCATGCTGATCCGTGTCGAGCGCGGCAAGGGTGGGCAGTATCGCAATGCCATGCTCGCAGCCGATCTGCTCACCCTGCTGCGCGAGTGGTGGAGAGCCGGCCGCCAGCAAGGCCTGATGCATCGTGAGGGGTGGCTGTTTCCGGGACAACACGCCACCAAGCCGATCAGCACGAGGCAACTCCATCGCGTCGTCGTCGAGGCGGCACAGGCGGCCGAGATCCCCAAGCGGGTCGGGCCGCACACGCTGCGCCATAGCTTCGCCACCCACCTGCTCGAGGACGGCGTCGACATCCGCGTCATCCAGGTCCTGCTCGGGCACGCCAAGCTCGACAACACCGCGCTCTACACCAAGGTCGCGACACGAACCGTGCGCGCCGTAACCAGCCCGCTCGACAAGCTCGGCCTATTCAGAACCGGGGAGAGCGCTCCCGCCGGCTAAGGCGGTGCGCGCCTCGCTCGAGGTCGCCGACATCTTCCGTGCTGCCGGGCCCGCTTACCGGGCCACCCATGCTGACCATCTGAGCCTCGGCCAGCTCAAGGTCATGGCGGCGATCGAGAGCTGTCGCACCGCAGCCCTTGGCGGCCACATCGAGGGCTGCCAGGACTGCGGCCACGACGCATCGCCTACAACAGCTGCCGCAACCGGCACTGCCCCAAGTGCCAGGCCGCGGCCGCACGGGACTGGCTGGCGGCGCGTGAGGCCGATCTGCTGCCCGTCGGCTACTTTCACGTCGTGTTCAGCCTGCCCGCCGAGGTCGCCGACATCGCCGCCCAGAACAAGGCGGCGGTCTACGACCTGCTGTTCCGCGTGGCGTCGCAGACCATGCTGACCATCGCCGCCGACCCGCGCCACCTCGGCGCGCGCATCGGCATCACCGCCGTGCTCCACACATGGGGCTCGGCGCTTACCATCACCCGCACGTCCACATGATCGTGCCCGGCGGCGGCATCTCGCTCGATGGCCAGCGCTGGGTCTCGTCGCGCCCGGCGTTCCTGCTGCCGGTGCGCGTGCTCGGCAAACTGTTCCGTCGGCTGTTCCTGACCCGGCTGATCGAGCTGTTCGATGCGGGGCGACTGCGGTTCTTCGGCAAGCAGGCCGGATTGCAAGCCCGAACTGCGTTCCAGCGCCATCTGGCACCGGCCCGCAAGAAACCCTGAATCGTCTACGCCAAGCCGCCGTTCGCAGGGCCGGCGGCGGTGCTGGCCTACCTGTCGCGCTACACTCACCGGGTCGCGATCTCCAACCGCCGGCTCCTCGCACTGGACGAGCGAGGGGTGACCTTCCGGTACAAGGACTACCGCCGTGATGGTGCCGAGCGGTATCGCACGATGACGCTGCCGGTCGACGAGTTCATCCGGCGGTTTCTACTGCATGTCCTGCCGCGCGGGTTTCACCGCATCCGCCACTACGGCCTGCTCGCCAGCGGCACCCGTCGCGACAACCTGGCCCGCGCTCGCGAGTTCCTCGCCGTGCCGCCGCCAGCACCTGAACCAGACAAGGCGGAGCCCGCCGACCATCGGCCGGCCTGTCCGTGCTGTGGCGGGCGCATGCTGATCCTCGAAACGTTCGAGCGCTTCGCTCAGCCTCGCGCGCCGCCACGGCCTGCGCGCTCACCCGGACGATGCTCGTCGTGATCCGGCACGGCATGCTCGGCGCCGCGATCGCAGCCTCGTTGCGGTCAAGGCGGACCGTTGCCATCATATCCAAACGGGCCCGAAACACAGGCGTCTCGAAAGCAATGACGTGATAGTTTCTGGTCACGGCCGCACCTTTCAGCGCCTGCCCGGCTTGTATAGGCGACCGATTGTCCGCTCACGGCCGACCTTTCCAGCCCGACCCAACTCCTAAATCCCCATACCGGCCCAGTGACCGCGGGTTCGTTCCTCGGGGACTTTCGTACGCCTCCGGCGCCCGAAACTCTTCACGAAAGCAGCCGATCTGCTTTCGAGCGGACTTCGCAAGAAACGGACATGCACCCGATTGCCCGTTATCCCTTGGCGGCTTGAGCTCCGAGTTCTTCGAGATCCAGGTCGCGTTCCAAGTCGTGCAGCGTCTCATCATCGATCTGCCGCGCTCGGTGCAGCCGGACGAGTTCGGCACGTCCCGCTGCGACGGCGGCGAGCACGATGTCGAAGTGCGCCACGATGCTCTCGTCTCGCTCCTCCTCCGTCCCAGGGAATTCGGACGAGATCGTCGCTCGCCGACGGTAGCTGTCGAGCAGACGCGGATGGAGGAGAGAGCCGTCCGGCGCGTAGGCCCTTCCTTCGACTGCAGAGAACTGGGCTCGGAGCATGGCCGCTTCCGCCGCGAAGAGGTCGAGCGGCGGCTTAACGCGCACGTCTTCACGCAGACCTGCCCATCGGATCACCCAGCCAAGGGTCGTCCCCTGAACAAGAACGGTGACGGCGATCACGGCGAAGGCGGTGACCAGCATCAGGTCGCGTCCGGGCACGGCGGCCGGAACGCTGAGCGCCACCGCAAGGGTGACGACGCCGCGCATGCCCGCCCAGCTCACCACGGTCGCGGCGCGCGCTCCGAGCGGTTCGGCGGTGCGCCACCCTGCTCGATTTGCCAGTCGAAGGAACGCATCCGAGCCGAAGATCCAGGCGAAGCGAGCAAAGGTCATCGCGACGGTGACCGCACCGACCGGAAAAGCGAACCGGTCGATGACCACGTCGATCCCACCGACGCGTTCCATCACGCCGCGGAGAGAAAGGCCTATGAGGATGAAGACGGCCGCTTCCAAGAGAAACACCATCACATGCCAAAAGGCGAGGCTTCGCACCCGGACGCTCGCCGTGAAGACGACGTGCTGGAACCAGCCGCAGACCAGGCCGGCGGTGACGGTGGCGATCACCCCTGATACGTGCAGCAATTCGCCGACCAGATAGCTCGCCCAGCAGACTAGCACCGAGGCAGCGATAGCAAGATGCTCGTCGCGCAGTCGGGTCACGAAGATTACCCAGGCGGCTCCGATTACGCCACCAACGACCAGTCCGCCGCCGACCAGGGCAGCGAAGCTGGCAACGGCTGCACCCGCGCTGAACGCGCCCGTCAGAACAGCCGCGACCGCGAACCGAAAGAGCACGAGTCCGGTCGCATCGTTGAGAAGGCTTTCACCCTCCAGGAGAGTGCCCAGCCTCCTCGGCAGCCTCACACGCTGTAAGACTGCGCGGGCCGACACCGCATCCGGAGGAGACACGATGGCGCCGAGGACGATGCAGGCAGCCCATGGCAGTTCCGGCACGATCATCTTCGCAGCGATCGCGACGACGAGCGTCGTGAAGAGCACCGCCCCGATCGCGAGCGAGGTGATCCCGACCAGGTGGCGGCGAAACGGCGCAAGGGCGGTGAACCAGGCCCCGTCCATGAGAAGCGGCGGAAGAAAGACAACCAGGACCAGCTCGGGATCGAGGCGGATCTCCGGCAGGCCGGGCACGAAGGCCAGCGCGCCGCCTCCGACCAACAAGGCGACTGCGGGTGGAAGCCGAAGCCGCAGCGCCATGTACTGGAGCACCAGCACCGCCAGGAACATGCCGATGATGAGCTCGAATAATTGAAGCGGACTCATGCGTTCTGCTCGATGAGGCGGACAGGCGAGAGGCGTGTAGCGGGTGCCCTCAAGGATAAAACACGCCGCCCGTCGCTCGACGCGGCTTATCCTTCGTCTGCGGCAGTGGGATGAACTCCTCGGCGTCTCCGGGGACAGTGTCGAAGCGGCCCTGAGCCCATTCCTCCTTCGCTTGCTCGATACGCTCGACACGGGATGAAACGAAGTTCCACCAGATGTAGCGAGGCCCGTCCATCGGAGCGCCGCCGAACAGCATGAACTCGGCGTCGCTCGTCGCCGTGACCACGATCTGATCTCCCGGACGCAGGATCAGGAGTTGGCCCGGCCCGAAGGTGTCGCCGGCGATCTCGATCTCACCGTTGAGCGTGTACACGGCGCGCTCTTCGAAGGAGGGCTCGACGGGCATCCGCGCTCCGGCCTGGAGGTTGAGATGCGCGTAAACCGTCTCCGAAGGCGTGATGAGCGGCGAACGCGCGCCCAGAACCTCGCCGGCGATGACACGCGCCCGGATGCCGTCACCTTCGAAGACCGGCAGTTCCTGCGCGCCGTGATGCACGAAGGCTGGATCGCTCTCCTCCTGACCTTCGGGCAACGCCATCCAGCTCTGGATGCCGAAGAGGCGCTGGCCGCTATGCTTGCGCTCGTCGCTCGTGCGCTCGGAATGAACGATGCCGCGGCCGGCCCGCATCCAGTTCACGGCGTCGGGCTCTATGGTCTTTTCCGTTCCGAGGCTGTCGCGATGAAGGATCTGCCCTTCGAACAGGAAGGTAACCGTCGCCAGGTTGATGTGCGGATGAGGTCGAACATCGATCCCTTGGTCCGTCAGAAATTCGGCCGGACCCATCTGGTCGAAGAAGATGAAGGGGCCGACCATCTGGCGTTTGACGGAGGGGAGCGCGCGTCGGACCACCATCTCGCCGAGGTCGACCGCCCGCGGAATGATGAGGGTCTCGATCGCGTCCGTGCTCGCGCGGTCGCCCGGGGTAGGATCGGGGCAAGGTATCCAGCTCATGATTTTCTCTCCGTCTTGATCGCGTCACCACGGGACGGGCGGGTCACAGCGATGCCGCTCCCGGCGGCATGCTGCGTCATCGTCCGGTGAACGCGGCAGCCGTCTCCATCCGGGCCCAGTCGCGCTGCCATTCGGCCGCCAGCGCCAGCATCCACCTGCCGAACGAGGCGCTCGCTCATGGCTGAGCTTGCTCGGCCGCGAGTCTGATGACGTCCGCGACGGCCTGTGGATGGGACACCATCAGGACATGTGACGCGCCGTCGACCACCACCGTGTTCCTGGAACCCGCGCGCTCGGCCATGAAGGCGAGCCCGGCCGCAGGGATATTCTTGTCGCCGCCGCCGTAGACGAACCAGGACGGCAGCGTCTTCCAGGCCGGCTCGCCCGCAGCTTCCGTCAAAGCCGCTTCGGCGATCGGCCGCTGGCCCGCCGCCATCAGCGCGGCCTGCTCCGCCGATACGTCGTGGGCGAACTGCTGACGGAATTTGGCCTGGTCTATGTAAAGATCGACGCCGCCGTCCGCGAGGGTCACGGGCGGGGCGAGCGCTTCGCCGAGCGTGCCGCCGGGGAATTTGCCTGCAAGCTCCGCCGCCGCCTCGCCCCGATTGGGCGCGAAGGCCGCGACATAGACGAGCGACTTGACATTGCCGTGGCCGTTGGCGGCGGCCGAGATCACGACGCCCCCATAAGAGTGACCCACAAGCACCACGGACTTGTCGATGCTCGCGACGATGCTGGAGACTTGCTGGGCATCTGACATGACGCTCCGCAGCGGGTTTGCAGCGGCAATGACCGTGTAGCCGTCCTTGATGAGGAGTTCGGTCACGGCGTTCCAACTGGACGAGTCGGCGAACGCGCCATGAACGAGGACGATTGTCGGCTTGGCGGGCTCTTGAGCCTGAGCGGCGCCGGACAGCAGCGTGCCGGCGATCACAGCGGCGGATCCTAGCTCGGACATGGGGACTCCTTGGTCAGGTTCCAGGCATGATGGGCATGCGCCTCGCCAAGGGACGGCGTGTCGCCTGGGCAGGGCACCGGGCGCCTCTCGGTCAGGCGGGCTGGGGGATGCGCGCGATGGCCTTGATCTCGAAATCGAAGCCCGCCAGCCAGTTCACGCCCACTGCCGTCCAGTTCGGATAGGGCGGCGCGCCGATCGCCTTCTCGCGGACGGCCATCACCGCTCCGACCTGCGCTGCCGGATCGGTGTGGAACGTGGTCACGTCGACCACGTCGTCGAGCGTGCAGGCGGCGGCCTTCAGCACGGCTGCGAGATTGTCGAAGGCAAGCTGGACCTGCTTGGCGAAGTCCGGCTCGGGCGAGCCGTCCTCGCGACTGCCGACCTGACCCGAGACGAACAGAAGATCGCCCGAGCGGATCGCCGCCGAATAACGGTGCGCCTCGTAAAGCGCGTGTCGGTTGGCAGGGAAGATCGCTTCGCGTTTGATCATGATCGCACTCCTCTCACCGGTGACTGCGTGGCGGCGCTGCATGCGAGCTGTGGCCACCTGCTTCGCTCCCTTGTGAGGCGGCTGTGAGGGAACGGCCGATGCTGAATTGCCGAGCGCCTAGCTCTGTCGCGCAGCGAGTCGCCGCCTCTCCGCTACCTATGCCGTTGCCGGTCGAGCCTGATTGGCCCCTTCCTGGGGATCGAACATCGAGATGCCGCCGAGAGCCGCAGTGACCGGCACCTCGTTCTGCAACACGTCCCAGTGCTCGGTCAGCCTGCCGTCCTCGATGCGAAAGAGATCGACCGTAATCTGCGGTGCGTCCGCCCAGCCGCGGATGCGGCCGTGGATGGCAACCAGATCGCCTTCGGCGACGATCAAGCCGGGCTCGTAGTAGACGTCCTGCGACAGGCCGGCGACGAGCGCCTGCAACGCGTTTCGGCCTTGAGGAATGCCGGGATTGTGCTGGATGTAGTCCGGGGCGTAGAGGCGCTCTAGGACCGACGTGTCACGATGCTGGAACAGCGAAGTCATGGCCTCGATCACCAGCGCCTTGTTGCGCTGCGGACGATCATCCAAGACCCGATCGGAGGGCCGAGTGACCGCGAACGTCCCCGTCAGTCGCAGAAACTGACCGCCAGGCAGCGTCGCGAACGAGTGGATCAGACGGCGATCGTAATCTTGTACATTGGTGACGGTCGCGCCGTCCGTCTCCTGCCAGCTCACCGCGAAGATGCCGTTGCCGAGCGGCACGACCTGGATGTCGACGGTCTCGGTCCGGGCGAACGGTCCTTCCCTGATCTCGAACCTCAACTGAGTGGCCGATAGCAGCGCCAGGGTCACTTTGAAGCTCGGGTAGGTGACATCCATTTCCTGTCCGATGGGGAAGCGCTCTGCCGACAACTCCATGGTCCTTCTCTTGAGGCCGGGCCAAGCTGGGGATGACGGAGCGCGCGACGAGCCTCCGGCTTGCTCGCCGCGGATCGTCCGAAACGCTCGTCATCCCCGCCTGGATCAAGCTGCCGCGCTCAGTACCGGCGTGTTGAGCAACTGCTGCTCCCACACAAAGGCGATGCCGCTACCGGCGGCATGCTCTTTCATCACTTCGGTGACCGCGCCCGCCGTCTCCATCCGGGCCCAATCGCGCTGCCACTCGGCCGCCAGCGCCAGCCAGGTCATCACGTTCGCCCCCGCCGCGATCATGCGCTGGATCGCAACCTCGTGGGCCTCGACCGAAGTACCGCCCGACGCATCGGTGATCACCGTCACGTCCCAGCCTTCGCCGAGCGCCTGGATCGCCGGCATGGCGACGCAAACCTCGGTCCATAGGCCGGCCATGATCAGCTGCTTGCGACCCGTCGCCTTGACGACATCGACGACCTTCGGATCCTGCCAGGTGTTGATGAGCGTCCGGTCGATCACCTCCTGATCCGGGAACACGTCGGTGATCTGGGAAAAGATCAGACCGCCGCGCTCGGCGAGCACGCTCGTCAGGATGGTCGGAACCCCGAAGGTCTTGGCAGCCTTCGCCAGACCCGTCGCATTGTTGACCGCCATCTGCGGTTCGTGGCTGTTGAGGTTGGCGAGCTGATAGGGCTGGTGGTCGATTAGCACGAGAACGCTGTCTTCAGGACGCAGCAGAGCATTAAGACCGGTATTGCGCATGGGAACTCCTTATAAGTGATCGCTGAGTGGTGCTCAGGCGGTGGGTTCGATGAAGACGTAGAGAGAATGGATGCGCCCATCCCGGAAGTGGGCGATGTCCATGCCGTTGACGGCTACCCGGCCGTTTGGCGGCCCGGCCTGCCAGCGCAGCCGGCCGATGCCATGGTGGCCGAGGGCCGGTCCGGTCGCCGTGAAGGCAAAGTCCGGCGGCAGGCTAGCAAGCAGCTGGGTCACCGCTTCGGAGATCGCAGCGTGACCCTCCGCTGCCGTGTCCGGCGGTTCATGGAGCACCGCACCTGCGGCATAGAGTTCGCCAATCGCCCAAATGCGTTTCCTAGCGTCGCGCTCGTTGAACACGCTGGCGAGATTGGCTTGCATCAGGCGGTCGTAGTCGATGGCAGCTCCCGGCAGGTTGGTCATTGCGGTGGTCTCGTTTGGGTTCGATGTGCGAGGACATAGGGCACTGGAACTGCTCAGATTAGTCATCGATGGCTAGAACTAGCTTCAACGATCTGTATAAGATCGACCCATGGAAACACTCGCCAACCTGGAATCCTTTATCCGGAGCGCCGAGTGCGGCAGTTTTTCCGCTGCGGCGCGGCGGTTGGCCGTGACGCCCGCCGCGGTGAGCCGAAATGTGGCCATGTTGGAACGCAACCTGCGCGTTCGCTTGTTTCAGCGCAGCAGCCGCAGCCTGACCCTCACCGAGGATGGTGAGCGTTTCCTGGCGTCAGTCTCTGACGGCGTGGAGTCCATCCAGTCGGCCATTGCCGGCGTGACGACGCACTCGGGCAAGCCCGCCGGCGTGCTGAAGGTGAGCATGCCGTTGACCTTTGGCCTCGATCATGTGTTGCCGTTGCTGCCGACCTTCATCGTGCGCTACCCCGATGTTCAGGTGGACTGGAGCTTCGAGAACCGTCAGGTCGATTTGATCGGAGAGGGTTTCGACGCCGCCATCGGCGGCGGCATGGGATTGGCGCCAGGCGTGGTGGCCCAGCGACTGGCGCCGCTGCATGTCGTCCCGGTGGCTTCACCGGCGTACCTGCAAGGCCGCCAGCCGCTGCAGCAACCACACGAGCTGGCACAACTGGACGGAGTCTGCATGCGCTCGGCCGTCACCGGGCGCCTACGCGTGTGGAGGATGCGTAACCGCGAAGGCGTCGAAGTTACACTGGAACGTAAAGCGCGCGTGGTGGCCGACGACCCGGAGGCGATATGCCGTGCGGCCTTGATGGGGTTGGGAGTGGCAATGATCGCCGTACCCTATGTGGAACGGCATCTGGAAAGCGGCGCCCTCCAGCGCCTGCTACCGGATTGGCACGCTGA
The DNA here is from genome assembly GCA_965260935.1 of Acetobacteraceae bacterium. Taxonomy (GTDB): domain Bacteria; phylum Pseudomonadota; class Alphaproteobacteria; order Acetobacterales; family Acetobacteraceae; genus JBBROS01. Next base: position 1,046,755 of record OZ253374.1, on the reverse strand, counting down.
CCTCGGCGCCATATCCCTCTACTTCACCAGCCAGAAACTGCTGCCCGCCAAAACCCGCGCCTTTGTCGATTATGTGACCACCGCGTACCGCGAACAGAATTTGGCGCGGCGATTTTCAGCGGAAGGATGACCGAGGGGGAAGGACAGGACAGGCCAGATTGCGACTCTTCGGCGGGGAGCAGCGTCCGGTACCGCCACTCAGCCTCCAAAGGCGGACCGGCAGGAAATCCCCAAGGTCGGCCGTTCACCCCTACGCAGTGAGCTACATGAACAAATGGCAGGTTTCGAGGACAGCAACGCCGACCCGCAATGGCGTAGATGGGCGCATAGCGGACCATCATAGCCGAGTGTCCGTCTGGGGTTGGTTTGGCGGACAGACGCGCTATGCGGGACCGGTCACATCGTAGGGTTGCTTCTGGTAGTGAACAAAATCTGAGCGCGTTCCCGCACGGCTTCGCAACGATGAAATTCGCTTTGGCTAAGGTGCTTCGGCGCGGACCTCCGGTTCTGCAAGCAGCCAAGAGCGAAAGGTATGCATCGCCCGCGTCTCAGGCCGCGATTTCAGCCGGGCGAGCCAGTAGGCTCCGAGCGTCACCTCGGCGGTGAAGGGTTGCACCAGCCGCTCCCGGCGCAGGTCATGTTCGAACATCCGCCCCGGCAGCAGTGCGACGCCCGCGCCTTGCTGCCGCTTCTGCCATGGTCAGGGAGGAGTCGAACACGAAGCCCCGGATGGCTGGGCAGGGCAGTCCGGCTGCGATGAACCAGCGCGCCCACTCGTCGGCGCGATAGGAGCACAATAAAGTTTCCCGGTCGAGGTCCGCGGGCTGCCGCAGTCGCTCCGCCAGAGCGGGGGCGCACAGCGCCGACAGCGGCGCGTCGAACAGCCGCACTGCGTCCGTGCCGTGCCAGGCGCCGTCCCCGAAGCGGATGGCGTAGTCCAGCCCTTCTCCGGCCAGATCGACGCGATTGTTGTTGGTCAGCAGCCGCAAGTCCACGAAAGGATGGGCGGCACGGAATTCTGGCAGCCGGGGCAGCAACCAGCCGGTGACGAAGGTGCCGACGGCACCAACCGTCAGGGCCTCGCGCAGCCGCCCACCCTCGAACCGATCCAGCGTGCCGGCGATGCGGTGGAAGGCGTCGGTCAGCACCGGCAGCAGTGCCTCGCCCTCCTCCGTCAGCGCCAGTCCGCGCGGCAAGCGGCGGAACAGCGCCACGCCCAGCACACCTTCCAATTGCTTCACCTGATGGCTGATCGCTGCCTGGGTCACATGCAGCTCCAAGCCGGCGCGGGTGAAGCTCAGGTGACGGGCCGCCGCCTCGAAGGCGCGCAAGGCATTGAGCGGGAGCTGCGAACGAGGCATGGCGGCTGAGCCTTAGTTTTCCTAGCACTACCTGGGCACTTTCATCTCAGGAGATGGTTGGAACTGGTGCTTGCAGCAGGGACACTGGACGGGCGAAGCAAGTTGGCCGAACAGCTTGGCGATGATGGCGCGGCGCACCGCGGGCAGGCTTGGGGATGGTGGCGGTCCCGGAACGTGGGGGTGCATTTTCCCCCGGCCCCGTCCGGGTCTGCCCGGCGAGGCGCACGTGTTGCAGGTAGGTGTAGGCGATGCAGCACATCAGCGCGTGCCGGTGTAGCCCGGTCCAGGAGCGGCCCTCGAAGTGCCCCAGCCCCAGCTCGCCTTTGAGCTGCTGGTGTGCTTGCTCGCACACCCAGCGCGCCTTGATCGCGGCGGCCAGCGCCCGCACCGACGTTCGCGGGGGCAGGTTGGCCAGGGAGTACTTGCGCTCGCCCGAGGTGCGCCATTCTCCGACCAGCCAGGCTTCTCTGCCGGGCAGATGGCGGTTGTTGCCCCACACGGCACCATCCGCGACCCGCGCGCGGGTGGCCGCGAACCGGGCGGTGAGCTTGCCCTTGGTACCATGCCGCCATGTCACCCGCCGCCAAGGCAACCTGCCCAGCACATCCTCGGCTGCCCGCGGTTCCTGGTCCGGCACGGGCTTGCGGGCACGGCCCGCAGGCGGCACGAGTTGCACGTCCTGGCCATAAACCTTCTGGTTGCGGGCAATGCCGACCGCCCACAACAGCGCGCGCTCGTCGAGGGCGTGCCGGAACGCGGCACTGGTGCCGTAGCCCGCATCCGCCAGCACGCAGCCGAACCGCGCGCCCGCCGCCGCCACGCGGTCCAGCTCCGCCAGTGCGATCTCACCCTTGGCGCGCGCCACCATCTCCGCCTCGGGAACGCCCGCCCGGGCACAGCGCTCGGGACTGGCGACCCACTCGTCAGGCAGGAACAAGCGCAAGCTCACCGGCAGGGGCACCTCGCCCTGCGCCAGGGTGAGCGACACCAACGACTGGCAGTTCGCCCGCTTGCCGAGTTGGCCGCAATACTGCCGCGCGACACCGACCGACAGCGTCCCCTTCTTGGGCAGTGCCGTGTCGTCGATCACGAGGTATGCGGCCTTGCCACCCACTAGCAGGTCGGCCTGCTGCGCCAGCACCGTCCACAGCGGGGCGTCGTTCCAGGCCGTGCTGGCGACGAAGTGCTGCAATTGGTCGTGGCCGCCAAGGCCCAGGCGCTCGGCAATCGGTTGCAAGCTCTTGCGCTCGCCGGGTCCAAGCAGGCCACGCACGTACAAGGGTGCCCATTCCCGCCGCGTCTTGCGGCCCATCACGTCCAGGAACGGCTCCAGCCAACCATCCAGATCACGCAAACCATCGCCCACGCCCGCCAGAACTCCATCCAACCACGCCCATCAAAACATGGTCTCTGGCCTACCAGCTTGGAAGTGCCCAGGTAGTGTTAGGGACTCTTGAAAAGGATCATCGTTTGTGTCGCCCCCTCCCTCTAGACGATGGTGCTGCCGTGCTCGCAGGGGACCGGAACGATGGTGACGAGACGGCGATTCAGTTTGGGGCTCGGTGTGGCCTTCACGGCAGGAGCAATGGTGCGCCCGACGAACGCGGTGCCGGCGCAGGCCGGTCCTTGGCAGGAGGACCTACCCCGGCACTTCGCGGAAATCGAGGCGCGGTGCGGTGGTCGGCTCGGCGTCGGCATCCTCGATACGCAGTCGGGGCGCGTGGTAGGCCACCGCGGGGACGAACGCTTCCCGATGTGCAGCACTCACAAGGCGCTCAGTGCTGCGGCCATACTGGCGCGGGTCGATCAAGGCGAGGAACGCTTGGACCGGCGTGTCTATTTCGACGCCGACAAGGTCCTGCCCTACTCGCCGGGCACGAAGGCACACGCGGGTGGCGAAGGAATGACGCTCGCCGCGATCTGCGAGGCTGCGGTCACGCTCAGCGACAACACCGCAGCCAACTTGATGCTCGACGCGATCGGCGGCCCTGCCGGACTCACTGCCTACCTTCGCGGGCTCGGTGACGAGGTCACCCGCCTCGACCGCACCGAGCCGACTTTGAATGAGGCGCTGCCCGGAGACCCTCGCGACACGACGAGCCCCCTCGCAATGGCTGCGACCCTGAGTCGGTTCGTCCTCGGCGAGGCTCTCTCGCCCGCTTCCCGCGAGCAGTTGGCGGCTTGGCTCCGCGCTGGCAAGACTGGCGATGCGCGCCTGCGAGCTGGCGTCCCGCAGGGCTGGCGTGTCGGTGAAAAGACCGGCACGAACGACAAAGGCACTGCGAACGACGTGGGCGTGTTCTGGCCGCCGGAACGCAAGCCCGTAATCGTCACGGCCTTTATCACAGGCTCGAGTGCGACGTTGGACGCACAGAACGCCGCCATCGCTGATGTCGCGCGGGCGGTAGTGCTGGCGCTGCAAGCCTAAGCATCCGCGCCGGCACTGCCCTATCTTCTTCCGGGGAGTGATCCTTTCGAGAAGCAGAGATGGGCCGTGCCGACGACCCTGGCAGACACGTCATGGTGCCGGAATTCATGTTGAGACGTTACCTGGGACAATCGCTCCGGATCGAGAGTTGATCGCCACCGACTGTACCACTTCATCAAACGACGAATACACGAGATGAAACACCTGAGCTTGGTTCAACGGCGAGCAAGGCGTGATCCGAGGCGCTGTAGGACCACATGATCTCCGACCTCAAGCTATGGCGGCGGTTGGTGGATAGCGGAACGTCTGCTTCCAAGTGCGGTCGTGGCGAAAGCAGACGCGCAGGAAAGTCAAGTGCCCGCATGACCCTCGCCAGGTTCAATCTTTGAGATCGCTCAGCTCCGTTGCGAGGCGATCAACCAACATTCTGACCTTGCTGGAGAGATGGCGGCGGCTGGGGTAGAGGGTGCGCACGATCACCTCTTCGGTTCCATGGTCGGCGAGAAGAGCGCGGAAACGTCCTGCAGCGATGTCGGAGCCGACCAGAAAAGTCGGGAGATAGGCGATGCCCAAACCGGCCAACGCGGCCTGTCGCACCGCCTGTCCGCTATCCAGATGCAACCGTCCCGCATCGGTAAAGCGCAGGGTTTCACGATGGGGTGGTGTCAACAGCCAGGGGCGTGCGCCGTTTCGGTCGCCGAGGGTGATGCGGCTGTGCGGCAAGAGGTCGTCGGCCGCAAGCGGCTCGCCGCGGTTGGCCAGATAAGCGGGCGCGGCGCAGAGCACCGCGTGCGAACGGGCGATGACGCGCGTGATCAGGCGCGTGTCCTGCAGCGGCCCGCCGCAGCGCACCGCGAGGTCGTACCCCTCCTCCACCAGGTCCGCGACGCGATCGGTGATGCTCACCGCTGCCGCCAGCGCTGGCCAGGCATTCAGATAGGCGCCGAGGATCGGGAGGACATGCTGGCGACCGAAGCTGTCCGGCACGGTCAGGCGCAGCAATCCTCGCGGCTCTGGAGGATTCTGGCGAACTTCCGCCTCAGCCTCCTCCAGATCGGTCAGGATCTGGCGAGAACGTTCGTAGAAAGCCTGTCCGTCGGCGGTAAGCGCGACGCTACGCGTTGTGCGGTGGAGCAGCCGCGTTCCGAGTCGCTCTTCCAGGCGCACCAACGCCTTGCCCGCCGCCGACCGCGTCAGCCCCACTGCTCTCGCGCCGGATGAAAACCCACCCGCCTGTGCCACCGCCACGAAAGCCTTGATGGCGCCTAAGTCCACCTTGTCCTGCAAGCATTACCTCTTCATCGGCCCTGCTGTGGGAACCCCTTTCCCCAAAAACCAGCCCATAGTGGCGATTGGGGATTGTAGAGCGGTATTCCCCCGGATGCGAAGCGACGCCTGACGCGGCCCTCCATGATGCATAGGATCGAGAGGCATCGGCCTTCGCGAACAGACCTACGAGGAAGCGCAATGAATGTAGCAGGCTACGAAACCGGTCCAATCGCATGTCAGGCGCCGTTCATCGCCGACTTCGACGTGGCCGCGGACATCCCTCTTTCGCGCCTTGTCTCCAAGGTCGATACCGATCGGCGCCGCATGGACGTCCGTCGCGGCATGCGCAGCAAATACGTCCCCCTGCGCTTCGACCCTGCGACCGGCGCCCACCAGATCGGCGGCCGCTACCTGTTCGAGACGTGGGGCGATGTTCTCAATTACATGAGGTTCACGTCCCAGGAGCTGGAGTTCGATCCCGGCACCAAGTTCTGGAACCGTCCCTTCTTCAGCAACATCGACAAGCGCCAGCGTGGTGCATGGATCAGGCGTGTGGGCGCAGTTGCCCCAGCCCCGTTCCGGGTCACGCGGTGCGGACGTAATTCGGGCGTCCCAGCTCCAATATACGGTTGAGCGCGTAGACAGCCACGTCCACCTCGGTCGCCCGGCACTCATCTTTGTGCGCGCGCAGCACATCGCCGATCACCTGCTTCCAACGCCCGATCGCGACCTCGGCCAGCGCTCGTCTCGCGTAGCCGGATGCTCTCTGCCAGCTCATGCGGCCGTGCTCGGCGATGTGCTGGAGGTGGTGGTCGCGCTGCGTCGGCGCGGTCTCGGCCGTGGCGCTCGGCACCGCCGTCGTGCGTGGGGGCACGACGACATTCGCGTCCGGCTGGCGTTCGGCCACGTCGGTGTAAACGTTGTCCTGATCGTATCCACCGTCGGCCGTGAGCGTGGCCACGGCGGCGTTGACCTGGTCGAGCAAGGGGCCGACCTCGGCGCCGTCGTCCACCTCCTTGGCCGTGAGCGAGGCAGCGACGATCTGCCCAGTGTCGGCGTCGATGCCCAAATGGAGCTTCCTCCACGCCCGGCGCGTGCGGGTGCCGTGCTTCTCGACCAGCCACTCGCCGGGCCCGCACAGCTTGAGCCCCGTGCTGCGCAAGGGCAAATGCAGCGGCTCGGCCCCGCTGTCAGCACCGATTCTGGGCCGCGATGGCCGTGGCACGTCCAGCGTCGCCGAGCGGCGGCTCAGGGTGGTGTGGTCCGGCACGCGCAAGCTCAGCCCGAGCAGGCCAATGACGGAGCCGATCAGGCCCTCAGCCTGCCGGTAAGCCAGGCGGAACACGGCCCTGAGCGTGAGTGCGGTCAGAATGGCCAGCGCCGAGTAGCGGGGCTGGCCGCCGCGGGTCGTGCGCGGCTCAGCCGCCCAGGCCTCGATCGCCTTGTCCGTAAACCAGACCGTCAAGCTCCCGCGCTGGCGCAGCCCGGCCTCGTAGGCGGGCCAGTTCGTGACCCGGTGTTGCTGGCGGGGAATATGGTGGCGTCGGTCCTGGTTCAGCTTGAACGAAGGTGGGCATCCGGGGTCAGCAAGGGGAGCGCGGTCCTACCCCGCACAGCACTCCGGCACCACCAACAATCCCATCCATGCACCACGCTGAATACCGTAGTTCCTGTCCCTGTTCCCAGACCAGGAACTCGTCGAGCGACATGGGACGGCGCAAGGCGACGTTCATGGACACTACCGTATCACGGCACGCGTGTTGCAGAATAGCCGATCGAAGCCGCTATCCTTGGATCCGCCAATCCATTCCTCATAGCCCGCTCATCCGCTCCACTCCGGCACGTGTTGATCGTGACGCAACCGCATCCGCTGCACGCGAAAGGACGCGAACGCCTCCGCCGCCATCAAGTGCCCGCCGTCCAGTATCAAGCCGCCCGGAGGCAAGCCGTCCAGGCTTGGGCCCGAGGCCACCGGCGTCGCCGCTGCGGCGTAACCACGAGCGCGCCGTCCTGATCGCGCCCTATCGCAACCTCGGTCCAACAACACGACATTGCCTGGCTGCAGCAAGTTCGCCTTCGTGCAGTTGCACGACAAGGCCACGCGCCGGATCGCAGCCGACTTCCTGCGCGCCGTCGCCGAAGCCGTGCCGTTCAAGATCCACACCGTGCTGACCGATAACGGCGTGCAGTTCATCCACAACCTGCCGGACCGCAGCACACCCGAAGAGGAAGCCGCGATCGACGCATACTGGGCCGCGCGCGGCGAGCCACGGATCTACCTCGTCCACGCGTTCGATCACGCCTGTACCCAGCTCGGCATCGAGCACCGGACCACCAAGCCCTACCATCCGTGGACCAACGGTCAGGTCGAGCGAATGAACCGCACCATCAAGGAAGCCACCGTCCGCCGTTACCACTACGGCACACACGACGAGCTTAGGGCGCACCTCCAGCTCTTCGTGAACGCCTACAACTACGGCCGCCGCCTCAAGGCCATTCGCGGCCTCACCCCATACGAAGCCGTCTACCAGAGCTGGACCAAGCAACCAGAGCGCTTCAAAGTCGACCCGTCAAACCACACCCCGGGACTGAACACCTAGGCGGGACGGTATTACTCGGAACGAACCGCAATCAACGGGAAGCCCGACTTCGCTCATATCTCTACAAGCTTGGTCGAGCGTCAGAACCTCACCATGCGGATGTCCATGCGCCGGTTCACGCGCCTGACCAACGCGTTTAGCAAGAAGATTGAGAACCTTCAGGCCGCCGTAAACCTGCATTTCGCGTACTACAACATGGTTCGGGTCCACTCGTCGCTGCGCTGCACCCCCGCAATGGAAGCTGGCGTGAGTCGCCATATATGGAGCTTGGCCGAACTCGTTGCGCTTACGTCAAATTAGGACACTACCATGGGCTGGGCGCCATGGACGTGCTGCCGGAGGTGGTGCAGGCGGTATCCGGCCGGGCCAAGGTGATGGTGGATGGCGAGATCAGCCGGGGCACCGACGTGGTGAAGGCGATCGCGCTGGGTGCCGATGCGGTCGGGGTCGGCCGGTTGTACTGCTACGGGCTCGCGGCGGCCGGAGTGGCGGGGATCCTCCAGGTGATTGAGCTGCTGGAGCTGGAAGTGCAGGAATGCCTGGGTCTGCTCGGCCTGGCCAGCTTCGCCGGGCTGGATGCGTCGTATGTCCGAAGCGCGGAGCCGGTAGGAAATCCGGGGGTGTTGAGCGCCTTCCCACTGCTTCGCTTGACGGAGCAGCAGTCCTGAGATGCGACCGAGGCAGTTTCCCCGGCGCTTTTCTGCGGTTACCAATGTTCTGCTCGGTGATGGTAAAATACGGTTGTCGCGACACCCGGAACAATACCGCCTTCAGACCGATTTGCGCACTACGCTGCCGTAGGCGCATTCGGCGAGGCCTCGGTTTGATCGAGATGTTTCATCTCCGGCCGGGCCGGCCCTGATCGGGAAACGCCGCTCCGCCGCGAAGCGGCGCCATGAGCGCGCGTGCTAGGAAGCCTCCATGGCCCAGCAAACCAGATCCTCGTCCAAGCGCACGACCGCGGCGGCACGGCCCGGCGCCGGCCGCGACATCTTCAGCGACATCGCCGCCCTTGAACCGACGCTCTCGCGCGCGCATCGCAGCATCGCCCAGAAGCTGCTGACCTTTCCGCAGGAGTTCATCGAGAAGCCCATCGAGGACCTCGCGCCCTGGATCGGCGTGTCCGCGCCCACCATCACCCGCTTCGCCAGGGCCGCAGGTTGCGAGGGCTTGCGCGAGCTCAAGCTGAAAGTGATGAGCGGCCTGCGGGTCGGCCTGCGCTACCTCGAACCCATGGCGCCGCCGCAGGACGCCTCGGAGGTGCTGTCCCGCGTTGTCCGCCGGGCGCAGCACGCAATGGCGACGGCCGTGCAGACGCTCGACCTGGCCAAGCTGGAGCGGATGGCAGGCCTCGTCGGGCGTGCCCAGACGCTTTACGTGTTCGGCAGCGGCGGCGTGTCGAGCTGGCTGGCGCAAGAAGTTCAGAACCGCCTATTTCGGCTCGGCATCCCGGTTGTTCCCTGCGCCGACCACCTGCTGCAGATGATGCTTGCCGCCAGCGTCAAGCCGCGCGACGTGCTGCTCTGCTGCTCGCTGACCGGGCGCAACGCGGAGCTGCTGAAAGCGTCCGGCATCGCCCGCGATTACGGCGCCACGACCCTGGCCTTGACGGCGCAGGACAGTCCGCTGGCGGAGGCCGTCGACCTCGCGCTCACGGTGGCGCTCAATGACGACGGCGACGTGCTTGGCCCGACCTCCATGCGCTACGGGTACCTGGTGGCCATCGACGCGCTCTCCTACGCCGCGGGGCTGGGCAACGCGCGGCCGGCGCAGGAATGCCTGCGCCGGATCAAGCGGCAATTCGTCACCTACCGCGACGCCGATGACCGCTCGCCGCTGTGCGACTGATAAATTTGATCAGGAATTGAACATTTCTGTTGCGATGCTACGGGCCGTTCACTAGCGTTTCATCGACATCAAGTCACAGGAGCGGACGGAAAGATGATCTATCCGGCCAGCAAACGATGACCGGCGCCCTGCTCCTCCGCGGCGGGCGCGTGATCGACCCGTCGCAAGGCCTCGACCAGGTGGCCGACGTGCGGTTCGAGAACGGCGTCGTTTCTGCTGTGGGCGAGCGCCTCGAAGCCGAGGGCGCCGACGTCCACGACGTGTCGGGCAAGATCGTCACCCCGGGCCTGATCGATCTGCACACCCACGTCTACTGGGGCGGCACCTCGCTCGGCGTCGACGCGGACGTCTACGGACGGGCCAGCGCAGTCTCAACCTGCGTCGACACGGGCTCGGCCGGCCCCGGCAACTTCATGGGCTTCCGCAAGCACGTCATCGAGCGCAGCCAGGTCCGCATTCTCGCTTACCTGCACGTTTCCTTCGCCGGCATCTTCGCCTTCGGCCACCGCATCATGGTGGGCGAAAGCCACGATATCCGCCTCATGGCCGCGCGCGACGCGGTGGAGGTCGCCTGCGCCCATAAGGACCTGATCGTCGGCATCAAGGTGCGCATCGGCCGGGTGGCCAGCGGCCCGTCCGGCATCGCGCCGCTCGACGTGGCGTTGCTGGTGGCCGAGGAGGCCGGGCTGCCGCTCATGCTGCACATTGACGAGCCGCCGCCCACGTACGAGGCCGTCGTGGCCCGCCTGCGCCCCGGCGACGTGCTGACCCACTGCTTCCGCCCATCGCCCAACGCGCCCATTGACCCACAGGGCCGGGTCAAGCCCGCCGTGCTGGCCGCCCGCGAGCGGGGCGTGATCTTCGACATCGGCCACGGCAAGGGCAGCTTCTCCTGGGCCACCGGTCGCGGCATGATGCAGGCCGGGTTCCCGCCCGACGTGATCTCGTCGGACGTGCACGCGCTGTGCATCAACGGCCCGGCCTATGACCAGGTCACCACCATGTCGAAGTTCCTCCTGCTTGGCATGTCGCTGCCCGAGGTCGTCGCCGCCTCCACCGTCAACCCGGTCCGCGCCCTGCGGCGTCCCGAGCTGGGCAGCCTCAAGCCGGGCAGCGCGGGGGACGCCAGCATTCTCGACATCGAGCGCGGCTCGTTCCGCTACGAGGACGTGCTCGGGGAGGTTCTGACTGGCCCCGAGCGCATCGCCGCCGAGGGCCTCGTGGTCGGCGGCAGGTGGCTGCACCCGGAGCAAGACAGCAAAGGAAGTGCTGGCTGAGCGGCCAACATCCCCCGAAAGGAAAGGATCATTCCATGCCCGACCCGGGCCAGATCAACGCGGCGCTAAATGCCTATCTCTTGCGGCGGCGATCCTTTCTCGGCCTGGCCGCGATGGCCGGCGCCATGACAGCTTTCCCCATCCAAGCCAAGCCTTCTCAGCCGCTGAACTTCGTCGGCTGGCAATACCATCCCGATATCGTTGCCGAAAACGTCGCCACGTTCCAAAAGCTCTACGACGAGAACGTGCAATACCAGCTCGTCGCCGGCGAATACCAGGCGCTGCTGGAAACCATGCTGATCGCCGGCAAGACTTTCGACATGCTGTATAGTGAAGAGGCCACCCTGGCACGCTGGATCGCGGGCGGCTGGGCGCAGGACGTGGAGGACATGCCGGACGTGGCCGCGATCAAGGCCAGCATGGTGCCGGTCGGGGTGAAGAACTTGTCGCTGCCGAATGGCAAGCTGGGCGGCCTTCCCTACTATGCCGGCTACAACGCCTTCGTTTACAACGACGCTCACCTGAGCCAGGCCAAGCTGCAACCGCCGACGAGTTGGGACGAGCTGCTCGACCAATCGCGCAAGCTGAAGCGCGACAAAGTGGCCGAGTTCCCCTACGTCAGCGCCTGGCAGCATAACTGGTCCAGCCTGTCCTGGAGCCTGTTCTCCGTCTGGTACTCCGAAGGGGCGCAGGTGTTCGATGACAAGTTCGAGCCTGTATTCGACGCGAAGTTCAAACAGGTGCTTGAGATGCACCGTACGATGTACAAGGAAGGCTTGGTGCAGCCGGATATCTTCACCCTGCCGCAAGAGGGCATTCCCAGCTTCGCCACCGGCCAGCACAGCTTCATGGTGGTGCACGACTACGACCAGAAGGTGCTGAACGATCCGAAGCTCTCGCAATGCGCCGGCCACGTGAAGAACACGCTGATGCCCGGCGGCGCCCACTCAACCTTCTCCTGGGTGTCGATGTACTTAATGGGCGGCAGCCCCGTCGACAAGGAGCGTACCTGGAACCTGATGCGCTTCTTCGGCGGCAAGGCGAAGGATGGGAAGTACCACGTCATCAAACGTTGGGCGCTCGAGTTCGGCCTCGGCACGCCTTATACCGAGATGCTGGACGACCCTGAGATCATCGCTTCCTACAAGCAATGGAAGGACATCGACGTCGCTCACAAGCAGCTTGCCATGTCAACGCCGCGCGACGTGTCCAAGACGTTGTGGTTCTCGGATTGGGATTGGTACATGATGGGTGCCGTCCAGGATTACATCCGCGGCAGCAAACCAACCGAGGCGTTGGTCGATGATTTGCGTCAACAGGTCACGACGATGAAGAAGCGATACCCCGGTTAAGGCCCGGCCAAGTGTCGGGCCTGTCCTCCGCCCTGCCGAAGTCGGCGTCATCCGAACGCCGCCGGCACGTCCCCGCTGAGTGGGCGCCCGCCCTGCTCACCATGCCCACCTTGCTGGTGGTGTTCTTCGTTATCGGTATGCCGCTGGGCTACTCGCTGGTGCTCAGCTTTCACGAGATCAACGTCCTCACCCATCGTTGGGTGTTCGTCGGCCTCGATAACTATGCCAGCGCCTTCTCCGACCCGGCCGCCCTGGCCGCATTCGCCCGCACTGCCGTGTTCGCGGCCGTCACCGTGCTGGCCGGCCTGCTGATTGGGCTTGGCATGGCGCTGGTGCTCAACGCCCGGTTCTTCGGCCGCGGCCTGCTGCGCGGCCTGGTGCTGATCCCCTGGGCCATGTCGCCCGTCGCCGTCGGCATCCTCTGGGGCTGGATCTACAATGGCGACTACGGCCCGCTCAGCGCCGCCCTGCTCGATTTGGGTCTTATCAGGTCGACGGTCTATTGGCTCGGCAACGGCGACGTCGCATTCGCATTGGTGGCGCTGGTTTTCGTCTGGAACCAGGCCCCGTTGACCTGCCTGCTGCTGCTGGGCGGGCTGCAATCGATGCCGGACTCGTTGCACAAGGCGGCGCGGGTGGACGGCGCCGGGCCGTGGCGGCGGTTCCGGCGCATCACGCTGCCCTGGCTGCGGCCGATCATGCTGCTGGTGCTGATCCTGACCACGATCAACGCCGTCATGGCCTTCGACCTGTTCTGGACCATTACCAAGGGCGGACCCGGCAGCGCGACTACCGTGTTCTCCTGGCTCGGCTACGTGCAGGCTTTCCAGTACTTCCGCTTCGGGCATGGCGCGGCGTTGCTTTACCTCCTCTCGGTTGTCTGCCTGCTGCTCGCGGTCGTCTACTTCGTGCTGCTGCTCTCGCCGCGGGGCGGGCGCACTGGCGCAGAGACGGCTGTTCCCCTTGTGCAGTCGCTGCGCGTCCGGACGCCCGGGCCGATCCAGCCCTCGGACATCGCCCGCCCGCAACGCCGCCGCAGCTTGCCGAACCGCGAACGCGCGGCACAGATCCTGCTCCGCGCCGGGGCGGTCGTTATCCTTGCTTGGTCAGTCGCCCCGTTCGCCTGGCTCGTGGTCATGAGCCTGTCCCCCTCCGCCGAGCTGGTGCGCAGCCCGCCGCAGTTGCTGCCGCAGCACCTGACGCTCGACAACTACCGCCAGGTGATTGCACCTGGGGCAAGCGGCGCGTCGAGCGTCGTCGCCCGCAAGGTGCCTTACGGCATCTGGAACAGTGTCGTCGTGGCCGTGGTCAGCACGGGGATTAACGTGTTCCTGGGCGCGCTCGCAGGCTACGGCTTCACCATCGCCGGGCGCAGCCGCAAGCTGCGCGGCGCGCTCTGGGCCTTGATGCTGACCCGCATGACCCCGAGCCTCGTGCTGATCCTGCCGTTCTTTATCATCTTCCGCGCGGCAGGGTTGCTCGATACCCGCACCGGGCTCGTGATCGCCTATTGCAGCCTTATCCTTCCGCTCTCTACTTGGATCATGAAGGGCTACTTCGAGGGCCTGCCGCCCAGCCTCGAACACGCCGCCCGCGTCGATGGCTGCACCCGGCTCGGCGCCATCTGGCGCATCGTGCTGCCGATTGCCCGGCCTGGCCTGGTCGCCACCGCCATCTTCTGCTTCCTCGTCTCCTGGAACGAGTTCGTTATCGCGCTGATCCTCACCAGCACGCAGGCGGCGCAAACCATTCCTGTCACCATCGCCGGTTTCCTGGCGCAGATGCAGTTCTACGATTACGGCCCGCTGTTCGCCGCCAGCGTGCTGGCCATCATCCCGCCCGTCGCCGTCGCTCTGGTGTTCCAGCGCTCGCTCGTCACCGGCATGTTGTCCGGCGCGGTGAAGGGCTGATGGCCAGCGTTTCGCTGCAGCGGATGAGCAAGGCATACGGCCATTTCGCCGCCCTTCAATCGCTCGATATCCACGTCGAGCATGGCGAGTTCCTGACCCTGCTCGGCCCGTCCGGCTGCGGCAAAAGCACGGCGCTCGCCTGCATTGCCGGGCTGGAGCGGCCGACTGGGGGACGTATCCTGTTTGGCGACCGCGACGTGACCCGGCTTGAGCCGCACGAGCGCGACATCGCCATGGTGTTCCAGGATTACGCGCTCTACCCCCACATGACGGTGCGCGAGAACATGGCGTTCGGCCTGTCGCAGCAGCGCATGAACCGGGCCGACATCGGCCGGCAGGTGCAGAGCGCGGCCGACGTGCTGGACCTCGGCGCCCTGCTCGACCGCCGCCCCGCCGAGCTTTCGGGCGGCCAGCGCCAGCGCGTGGCAGTGGGCCGCGCCGTGGTGCGCAACCCGGCGGTGTTCCTGATGGACGAGCCGCTGTCCAACCTCGACGCCGCCTTGCGCGTCAAGACCCGCACGGAAATTCGCCGGCTGCAGCGCGAGCTGCGCGTGACCTCCATCTTCGTCACCCACGACCAGGAGGAGGCGATGGTTCTTTCCGACCGCATCGCCGTCATGCGCCGGGGCGTGCTGCAGCAACTGGACGCCCCCATGACGGTTTACCGCGACCCGGCCAACCTGTTCGTCGCCTCCTTTATCGGGTCGCCGGCGATGAACATGCTGGACGCCGCCGCTTGGCACGCGATGGACGGCGTCATGGCGCGGGTGGGCGAGCGGACGCTTCACCTCCCCCCCGGCGTCGCCCGGACCGAATGGAGCGGCGAGCGCCGCGCCCTGCTCGGCGTGCGCCCGAATGACCTCGGCATTGTGGAGCCAACGGACGCTGGGCTGGCCGGGCGTGTTTTCCTTGTCGAGCCGGTCGGGCCGTTCGCCTACGTCGACGTGGACCTCGACGGCTGGACCATCAAGGCCACCGCCGACCCCGACCGCGCCCCCACCGTCGGCGACCGCGTCGGCTTCTCGTTCAACCCCGCCCGCGCCTGCTTGTTCGACCCGGAAAGCGAGGCGCGCTTGTAAGCCCATGAGGAGCACGATGGACGCCGACCAAGCGATTGCGGCCCTGATGCGAACGGTGCTGCCCGGTGGCGCCGGGTTTCCCCCCGCCCAAGAGACCGAGATGGCGCCGTTGCTGGCCGAACGGCTCCGCCGCATGGAGCCGGACTACCCGCGGCAGATCCTGGTCGCCTTGACCGCGCAGGGCACGGTACTGGACAGTTCGGATGCCTGGATCGAGGCCGCCAAACGGCTCGAGGCGCTGGAACCCAAGCTGTTTTCCGAGTTCTGCAAACACGCCTACCTGACCTATTATGAACAGCCGCAGGTTATCGCCGCCATCCGCGCCCTCGGCTTCCGCTACAACGATCAGCCTTTGCCGGACGGCTACCCGGACGAACCGTTCGATCCGGACCACGATGCTCCGCGCCACGCGCGCGGGCGCTGGCTGCAAACCCACGAGATCGGGCGCGTCGATCTCGGCGGCCTGGACCTGGAGAGCCTACGATGAGCAAGCCCGACCACGTGGACGTCCTCGTTATCGGCGCCGGGGCAAGCGGCGTCATCAACAGCCTGGTGCTCGCCGAAGCCGGCCTCAGCGTCGTCTGCCTCGACCAAGGTGGCTGGACGGAGCCGGCGCAACATCCGCATTACGGCGCGGATTTCGTTTTCCGTCGGCAGAACGAGTGGAACCCGGAGCCGACGGTCCGCCGCAACCCGGACGACTACCCGGTCGAGGGCGGCCAATCCCATGCTTTGATGTGGAACGGCATCGGCGGCTCGACCAACGTTTACGCCGCCCTTTGGCCCCGCTTGCGCCCATCCGACTTCCGCAAGGGCGCCGAGCATGGCCTGGCGCCCGATTGGCCCATCGCCTACGAGGACCTCGCGCCTTTCTACGATGACGCAGACAAGCTGGTCGGCGTTTCCGGCCTGACCGGCGACCTCGGCATGCCGCCCCGCGCGCCCTACCCGTGCCGCCCGTTGCCGATGCGCGCGAGCGGACGCAAGATCGCGGACGGTTTCGACAAGCTCGGCTGGCACTGGTGGCCGATGCCTGCCGGCATCATTTCCGAAATCTACGACGGCCGCGCCGCCTGCAACGGCTGCGGCAACTGCGCCTCCGGCTGCCCGCGCGGCTCGATGGCCAAGATGTCGCTGACCCTGTGGCCGCGTGCGCTCGCCGCCGGCGTGCAGTTGCGCACCGGCGCGCGCGTGGAGCGGATCGAGACCGGGCCGGACAGGCGGGCGACCGGTGCCGTTTATGTCGACCGCGGCGCTGGCACGCGGGTGCGGCAAACCGCCGACATGGTGATCCTGGCCGCCAACGGCGTCGGCTCGCCCCGCCTGCTGCTCATGTCCGAGAGCGCACGCCATCCAAGCGGCCTGGCGAACGCCAATAACGTGGTCGGGCGCTACCTGATGCATCACACCCTGGTCGCGGCCGAGATCTGGGTGGACGAGCCGATCCATTCCCACATCGGCAACTCGGGCGCGGTGATCAGCAGCGAGTTCGCCGAAACCGATGTCGCTCGCGGCTTCGTCAACGGCTTCAACTTCAACGTCGCCCGTATCGGCCCGGCCGCTGCGGCAGCGATCGGCGCCTTCGGGCACCGGCCCGCGCCTTGGGGCGCCGATCACCACGCCTGGTTCGCGCGGCACTTCGGCCACAGCTTCGGCGCCTACGCCATCGGCGACGACCTGCCGCAAGCGACGAACCGCATTACGCTATCGCGCCACAACACCGACGACGACGGCCTGCCCGCCGCCAAGCTGCACTACCTGCCGCACGAGAACGACCTGCGCATAATGCATTACGGCATCGAACGGCTGAGGGATCTCGCGCGCAGCGTGAGCGCGTTCGACGTCGCCGTCACGGACTACTACGAGGACGGCGTTTACCGCACCCCGGCCTGGCACATGCTCGGCACCTGCCGGATGGGGTCCGACCCGGAGACCAGCGTCGTGAACGAATGGCACCGGAGTTGGGAAGTGCCCAACCTTTACGTCTGCGACGGCAGCAGCTTCGTGACCGGCGGCGTCGTCAACCCGACCAGCACCGTAACGGCGCTCGCGCTCCGCTGCGCCCGTCATCTCGCGGCGGAGTTTCAGACGCTTAGATATGCGTCCGCAGCTTGAACGAAGGATGTAAACATGAGATTAACCACAAGGCGCACGGTCATCGGCGCAACTGGCGGGCTTGCTGCCGCAGTGTTGTCCGGGCGGCAGGCGCGAGCCGCGAAGACGACGTTCGCGCTGGTGCAGATCAACCAGCAGGCGCTGTTCTTCAACCAGATGGGCGCGGGCGCGCAGCAGGCTGCGAAGAAGGCGGGCGTGGACCTTGTCATCTTCAACGCCAACGACCAGCCAGCGCAACAGAACAACGCGATCGAGACCTACACGCAGCAGAAGGTGCAAGGCATCATCGTTGACGCCATCGACGTGAACGGCTTGATGCCCGCGGTGCAGTCGGCATCGGCGGCCGGCATTCCGGTCGTGGCCGTGGACGCGGTCTTGCCCGCCGGGCCGCAGAAGACGCAGGTCGGCGTCGACAACGAGAAGGCCGGGCATGAATTCGGCGAATTTTTCGCGGACTACGTGCAGAAGAGCATGGGCGGCAAAGCCAAGCTCGGCATCGTCGGCGCGCTCAACTCCTTCATCCAGAACATCCGCCAGAAAGGCTTCGAGGACGTTGCCAAAGCAACGCCCGGCGTTCAGGTCGTGGGCGTGGTGGACGGGCGCAACATACAAGACAACGCGCTCACCGTCGCCGAGACGCTGCTGACCGGCAACCCGGACCTGACCGCCATCTACGCCACCGGCGAGCCCGCCTTGCTCGGCGCCATCGCCGCGGTCAGCAGTCAGGGCCGGCAGGACAGCGTCAAGATTTTCGGCTGGGACCTGACGGCACAGGCGATTGCAGAAATCGACGCGGGAACGGTCATCGCCGTCGTGCAGCAGGACCCGGCGGCGATGGGCGCCGCGGCCGTGGACGCGCTTGTCACCATCAACAACGGCGGCACGGCGCCGAAGACGATCCCGATCCCGGTCACCATCGTCACCAAGGCGAACGTCGAGCCATACCGGGCCGTGTTCAAGTGAGCGGGGCGGCGTCGGCCGGCGCCGCCCCGCTCATGTCGCTGCGCGGCATCGGCAAGAGCTTCGGCTCGCGCCAGGTGCTGCGGGATGTCGATCTCGACCTGCAAGGCGGCGAGTGCCTCGGCCTCGTGGGCGACAACGGCGCCGGCAAGTCGACGCTGAGCAAGGTCATGTCGGGCGCCTACATCCCGGACGAGGGACAGATCATGCTGGAAAGCCGCCCCGTTACGCTGAGCGGCCCGGCCGAAGCACGGGCCTTGCGCATCGAGATGGTCTACCAGGATCTCAGCCTGTGCGACACGGTGGACGTGGTCGGCAACCTCTTCCTCGGGCGCGAGCTGTGCCGCCGTGGCCTGCTCGACCAGAAACGGATGCTGCGCGAGGGGCGGCAGATGCTGGAGACGCTGCAGATCCGCATCCCGAGCCTGACGGCCAAAGTGGCGCAACTCTCGGGCGGGCAGCGCCAGTCCATTGCCATCGCCCGCGCCGCCTCGTTCGCGCCGCGCGTGCTGCTGCTGGACGAGCCGACATCTGCGCTAGCGGTGGCGGAAGTCGAGGCGGTGCTGGCGCTGATCCGCCGCGTGAAGGCGCAGGGGGTAGCGGTAGTGCTGATTACGCACCGGCTGCAGGATCTGTTCCGCATCTGCGACCGCATCGCGTTCATGTACGAGGGGACCAAGGTGGCCGAGCGGCTGAGCGCCGAGACCAATCTCGAGGAAGTCGTGCAGCTCATCACCGGGGACGTGCGGCATTGAGCAGCCGGACGCTCGACCAGGCCGGGCCGAGCCGGGCCGACTTCCTGATCGAGCACGCGCAAGTGCTGTCGATCGCCGTTTTTTTTGTCGCCTGCTGCGTGCTGTTCGCAGTCCTCAGCCCGGTGTTCCTGATGCCGGGCAACCTTCTGAACCTGCTGCGGCAGACGGCGCCGATGCTGATCGTGGCGACGGCGATGACCTTCGTCATCACGACGGGCGGCATCGACCTGTCGGTGGGCGCGATCGTGGCGCTGACCAACGCGCTGGCGGCGATCGCGCTCCAGGCCGGCTGGCCCTGGCCGGCGGCGGCGCTGGCGATCCTGGTGCTGGGGGCGGCGGTCGGCGCGATGCAGGGGTGGTTCATCGCCTATCAAGCGATTCCCGCCTTCATCGTCACGCTCGCCGGCTTGTCCTCGCTGCGCGGCATCGCGCTGCTGCTGACCCAAGGCTACTCGATCCCGATCGCGCCGCACGGCATCTTCCTCGACATCGGGCGCGGCTGGCTATTGGGCGTGCCGGTCCCGGCTTGGCTCGCGGCGGTGGCCGCCATCGCCGGCTACGTCGCCCTTGGGCGAATGCGCTACGGACGGCAAGTGGTCGCGGTCGGCGCCAACCTTGAAGCGGCCCGGCGCGTCGGCATGCCGGCGCAGCGTGTCACCGCCTCGGTCTATGTGCTGAGCGGCGCGGCGTCCGCGCTGGCCGGGCTGATCATCGCCGCACGGCTCGGGTCGGGGTCGTCCAACGCCGCGGTCGGCTTCGAGCTGCAGGCGATCGCCGCCGTCGTGCTGGGCGGCACGTCGCTGTTCGGCGGCGTCGGCACGGTCGTCGGCACCATCCTGGGCGCGCTGACCATCGCGGTGATCGGCAACGGGTTGATCCTGGTGCATGTCTCGCCGTTCCTGACCCAGATCGTCACCGGCGCCATCATCCTGCTCGCCGTCTGGCTGAACACGCGGGTGTTCGCGCGCCTGACCGCGAGCCGCAAGAAAGGCTGACCGTCATGTCCGAGCTATCGCCCGCCCACGTCCGCTCCGGCCAGGTCATGACCGTGCGCGGCCCGATACCAGCCGCCGAGATGGGCGTCACGCTCATGCACGAGCACCTGCTGAACGATTGCCGCTGCTGGTGGCATCAGCCGAAGGAGCCGGCACGGCAACGCCTGGCCTGCGAGCCGGTCCATCCCGGCATCGTCGGCGAGCTGCGCATGGACCCGTTCGTCAACCTCGACAATTGCCGCCTGGACGACGAACGGCTGGCCGCCGCCGAGTTGGGGCCGGTGTCCGCTCTCGGCGGGCGCACGGTGGTGGACCCGACGTGCAGCGGCATCGGGCGGGACCCGCGGGCGCTGGCGCGCATCTCGGACTCAAGCGGGCTCAATGTTGTCATGGGCGGCGGCTTCTACCTGCAAGCCTCGCACCCGGAGCGGGTTGCCGGCATGACGGCGCGGGACATCGCCGACGAGATCGCGCGCGAGGCGCTGGAGGGCGTGGACGGCAGCGGCGTGCGCATCGGCCTGATCGGCGAGATCGGCGTCTCGGGCGAGTTCACGGCGCAGGAGGAACGCTCGCTGCGGGGGGCGGCCCAGGCGCAGGTTCGCACCGGCCTGCCGCTGATGGTGCACCTGCCCGGCTGGTATCGCCATGCGCATCGCGTGCTGGACGTGGTCGAGGCGGAGGGCGGCGCGGTCCGTCACACGGTGCTGTGCCACATGAACCCGTCCAGCCACGACATCCCCTACCAAACCAGCCTGGCCGAGCGCGGCGCGTTCCTAGAATTCGACATGATCGGCATGGATTACTGGTATGCCGACCAGCAGGCGCAGTGCCCGTCCGACGAGGACAACGCGCGCGCCATCGCCGGGCTGATCGGGCGCGGGTTCGCGGACAGCCTGCTGCTGTCGCAGGACGTGTTCCTGAAAATGATGCTGACCCGCTACGGCGGCTTCGGCTACGCGTATGTCCAGCGGCATTTCCTGCCGCGTCTCGGTCGGCATGGGGTGGCGAACGAGATGCTCACGCGGCTGATGGTGGACAACCCGCGGCGCGTGTTCTGCGCGTAGCCGCACCCGAGGGAGGCCGAGGCGATGACAGAGGTGTTGTTGGTTGGCGAAAGCTGGGTGAGTGCGGCGACGCATTACAAGGGCTTCGATCAGTTCGGCAGCGTGACCTTCCATCTCGGCGCCGAACCGCTGGTCGGGGCGTTGCAGGGCAGCGGCTTCAACATCCGCTACATGCCCTCGCACGAAGCGGCGGAGGGCTTCCCGTTCACGCTGGAGGCGCTGCGCCATTATCAAGTCATCATCCTGTCCGACATCGGCGCGAACACCTTGCTGCTGCCGCAGGCGGTGTGGATGCACGGGCGCGCCGTGCCGAACCGGCTAAAGCTGATCCGCGACTGGACCGAGGCGGGCGGCGGGTTGTTGATGGCCGGCGGCTATCTCTCGTTCCAGGGCATCGACGGCCGGGCCCGTTGGCGGCGCACGCCGGTGGAGGAGGCGCTGCCCGTCACCTGCCTGCCCTACGATGACCGCATCGAAGCGCCGGAGGGTTTCCAGCCCGAGATTACCGGCCCACCCGATCACCCGATCCTGCAAGGACTTGGCGCCGAATGGCCGATGCTGCTGGGCGCCAACGAGGTTGCGGTGCGCGACCGGCCCGGTATTGACGTGCTGGCGCGATTGCCCGCGGAGCAAGGCGGCCACCCTCTGCTCGTCACCGGACCCTTCGGACGGGGGCGCAGCGTCGCCTGGATGTCCGACATCGGCCCTCACTGGCTGCCGGAGGGCTTCGTGCGCTGGCCCGGCTATGCCTCGTTGTGGCGCAACATGCTGGGCTGGGCAGCGGGCACGCGGTGAACGGCTCCGGGCCGGCGCTGTCGCAACGGCTGCTCAGCGCAAATCAGGATGTCTGGGATGCCATGCAGGCGCACCGCTTCGTGCGCGACGTCGAGGCAGGCCGGCTGCCGGAGGAGGCGTTCGCCCGCTATCTCGGGTTCGAGCACCGCTTCGTCGAAACCGCCATCCTGATCTTCGGGCACGCCCTGCTGAAGGCGCCGGAACCTGTCCAACGACACCGGCTGATCGGCGTCTTGCACGCGCTGTCGACGGAGCAGCTGCCGGCCTTCGACCGGTTCTTTGGCGCTCTCGGCATCGCTCCGGCCGGGGCCGACGCGGCGCTGCCCACGGCGGTGCGAGAGTTTGATCGCGGAATGCTGCGCATGGCGGAAGAAGGCGCTTACGCCGATGTCATCGCGATCATGCTGGCGGCGGAGTGGATGTATGCGACGTGGTGCGGCCGGGCAAAGGCACGCGACGCGCCGGTTGCCTCGCCCGAGCTTCGGCGCTGGGTGACGCTGCATACCGAGCCCGGCTTTCTCGGCCAAGTCGCTTGGCTTCGTGCCGAGATCGATGCCTGCCCCGACAGCGATTTTGCCCGGCTCAGCTCCCAGTTTGGTCGCGCGCTCGAACTTGAGATCGCGTTCCATGAAGCCGCTTACGATGATGCCTGGCCGGTTCGCCGCCGCGGGCAAGGCGCCCAGCCATGAGCCGGGTGCTCGTGCTCGGCAACGCCGGGGTCGATCTGTCGATGCAAGTGCCGCGGCTGCCGCGCCCGGGCGAGACGGTGGTCGGCGGCAGTTTGGCGCGGGCGCCGGGCGGCAAGGGCCTGAACCAAGCTGTCGTGGCGGCGCGGACTGGGGTGGACACCTGGTTCCTGGCACCTGTCGGAGACGACCCGGATGGGCATTTCGTGGCCACCCAGCTTGCGGCCGAGGCGTTCGCGTCGCTGCGTCTGGTCAAGGTGTCGCACGCAACGGATGTGTCGGTGCTCATGGTTGGCGCGGACGGGGAGAACAGCATCGTTACCGCCGGGCCGTGCGCGGACGCGCTTGACGCCGCCACAGCGGCGGAGTTTGCCGCCAATGCAATGCCGGGCGACGTGCTGCTGCTGCAAGGCAATCTGTCGCAGGCAGCGACGCTAGCGGCCGCGCACATGGGTTCGCGGCGCGGGGCGCTCGTCATGCTGAACGCCGCGCCGCTGCGCTGGGCCGTGCAGCCGGTGCTCGCGCAATGCGGCATCGTGGTTGCCAACCAGCTGGAAGCAACGGAAATCACCGGGCGCGATCATCCGCAGGATGCCGCGCAGTCGTTGCAGGCGGCCGGGCCGCCAATGGCGATCGTCACCCTGGGCGCCGCCGGTTGCCTTGTCGCAGACTCACAGGGAACGCGAACGCTGCCTGCCCGGCCCGCGCAAGCCGTCGATACGACCGGCGCCGGAGACGCGTTCTGCGGCGTCTTGGCCGCCTGCTTCGCCTGCGGCCGGGCCGTGCCGGAGAGCGTGGAGGCGGCGCAACAGGCCGCCGCCATCGCCGTCAGCCGGCCCGGCGCCTATTCCGCTCTGCCGCGGCGCGATGAACTGGCTAGGTTGGGCATCCGTCTGACGCCCGTTCCTTGACGCATTGGAGGCACGATGATCCGTCTCAGCCTTGTCTTCCACCTCTCGGCCTGTTCGGCGCGCACGCCGCCGGGCAGATCGTCAAGCTGCCGTGCTGGCGCAGGGCTGCGTTATACGCGGCCGAGTTCCTGACCCGGCGCTTCTGTTTCGGGTGCGGTGACGGCGATTTTGATTGAGCTTGAACGGCAAGGAAAGCACCCAGCAATGTACAAGGAGCCAACCTCTTACGGCGGACCAGCCCGCTACGCCACCGATCCGATCCGTGTAACAGCGCTCCTCAGGCTCTCAGCCGCGATTACCCGATGTCTACGCATACAACACGGTCGCGTATGACGACGATTGTCGCGCAACAGAGATGGAGGGAGTTGCCGAAACGCTCGACCGCATGTTGGAATTGGAACGCTCGCC
Source organism: Acetobacteraceae bacterium (assembly GCA_965260935.1). GTDB lineage: Bacteria > Pseudomonadota > Alphaproteobacteria > Acetobacterales > Acetobacteraceae > JBBROS01. The sequence goes on along the minus strand of OZ253374.1, from coordinate 1,022,942 downwards.
CTGTGTCCGCATCGCCTGGCCCCTGATGAAATCGACACGATTGCGCCCGCCTACCTGACCTATGCGCCACGCCGACCGGAGCAGATGAATGAATTGGGACGTTTTTATCACCTGCGCAGTGACCGGGGCCGGGGACACGGTTTCCCGCTCGGACAAGGTGCCGGTGACGCCGAAGCAGATCGCGGAGGCGGCAACCGAGGCCGCGAAGGCGGGGGCGGCGATCGCCCACATCCACGTGCGCGATCCGGAAACCGGGAAAGGCAGCCGCGATCCGAAGCTCTACGCCGAGGTGGTCCGTCAAATCCGCGACAGCGGCACGGACGTGGTGGTCAACCTGACGGCGGGCATGGGCGGGGACCTCGTACTCGGCGGGACGGAACAGCCGCTGCCGCCCGACGTGGCCGGCACCGACATGGCCGGGGCATCGGAGCGCCTGGCCCATGTCCGGGAGCTGCTGCCGGAGATCTGCACCCTTGATTGCGGCTCCATGAATTTTGCGGCCGGCGGCGACTACGTAATGGTCAACACGCCGGACACGCTGCGCGCGATGACGGCCGAAATCCGGCGTCTGGGCGTGCGGCCGGAGCTGGAGGTGTTCGACACCGGGCACCTGGTGATGGTCAAGCAGTTGATGGCCGAGAGCCTGCTGGACGATCCGGTGATGATCCAGCTCTGCACCGGCATCCCGTTCGGCGCGCCGGACGACCCGCTGACCGTGATGTCGATGGTGCAGCAGTTGCCGCCCGGCGCCGTGTTCTCCGGCTTCTCGATCGGGCGGATGCAACTGCCCTTCGTCGCCCTGGCCGCCTATGCCGGCGGCAACGTCCGCGTGGGGCTTGAGGACAATCTTTGGCTGTCCAAGGGCCGCCTTGCCAGCAACGGCGAGCTGGTGGAGCGTGCGGCCACCATCCTAAGCGCGATGGGCGCACGCGTGCTTGGGCCGGATGAGACCCGCGCCAAGCTCCGCCTACGGGCGCGGGGCTGAGCAGGTGGGCGGTCTTGCCGGCATCAAAACCGTCGGCCTGCTCGGCGGCGGGGTGATCGGCGCCGGCTGGGCCGCGCGGGCGTTGCTGTCGGGGCTCGACGTCATCGCCTGCGATCCCGATCCGGACGCCGGACGCAAAACTGCCGAAGTGCTGGACAATGCCCGCCGGGCCTGGGCGCGTCTGCTGCCCGGGAGCACGAACGCGGAAGGCCGGCTACGTATCGTGCGCAGCATTGCCGAGGCGGCCGAGAGGGCGGACTTCATCCAGGAAAGCCTGCCGGAGCAGGAGCAACTGAAGAGGCGGCTGCTGGCCGAGGCCGATGCGGCGGCGCCTGCGCACGTGGTGATCGCCTCCTCCACCTCTGGGCTGCTGCCCTCACGCCTGCAGGATGGCCTGCGCCACCCGGAGCGGCTGGTCGTCGGTCACCCGTTCAACCCCGTCTACCTCGTGCCGCTGGTGGAGGTTTGCGGCGGGACCTGCACGAGCGAGCGGACCAGGGAGGCCGCGATCGGCTTCTATCGCGCGCTCGGGATGCGGCCCTTGCTGGTGCGCAAGGAAATCGACGGCTTCATCGCCGACCGGCTGATGGAAGCGTTGTGGCGCGAGGCGCTGTGGCTGGTGCACGATGACATCGCCACAACGGAAGAGATCGACGATGCGATCCGCTTCGGCCCCGGGCTGCGCTGGGCCTTCATGGGCACTTTCCTGCTCTACCGCGTCGCCGGCGGCGAACCGGGCATGCGGCACTTCATGGCGCAGTTCGGCCCGGCGCTCAAATGGCCCTGGACCAAGCTGATGGACGTGCCGGAACTGGACGAGGCGCTGCTGGAGAAGATTGTGGCCCAATCCGACGCTCAGGCGGGCGCCGCTTCGCTGCGGGCGCTGGAGCGGCTACGCGACGACTGCCTGGTCACTGTCATGCAAGGGCTGGAGATCCACGACGTAGCGGCCGGGAGGGTGGTCAAGCATTGGGCGGCTGCGCGCGCATCGGCAGCCGGACCGACCGCTGGGCATGCAATGCCGCTGCGCTTGTTCGAGACGGATGTGCCGTCTGAATGGATCGACTACAACGGGCACGTGACCGAACACCGCTACTTGCAGGTATTCGGGGAAGCGACCGACGCCTTGCTGCGCTTCGCCGGCATGGACGAGGCATACCTTGCCCGCGGGTTCAGCTTCTACACGGTGGAGACGCACGTCATGCATCTCGCCCAGGCACGCGCAGGAGACCGGCTGGGTGTCGAGACGCAGCTTCTCTTCGCGGACGGCAAGCGCCTGCATCTGTTCCACAGTGCTTCGCGCATGAAAGACGGAGCGGTCGTTGCCACGGCTGAGCAGATGCTACTGCACGTCGACAGCAAGGCGGCGTGGGCCTGCGAGCCGCCGCCGGAGATGGCGCAGCGTTTGCAGAGGCTCGCGGCGGAGCACGCGTCTTTGCCGCGCCCGCGCGATGCGGGACGGCATGTCGGTAGGCCGAAAGCCCGCGCCGGCGGCGAATAACGATGAGCGCGCGCATTCCGCTTGCGCGGACTTGAAATCAGGTTTCAACCCTATCCGGAGGTTCGGAGATGATCGGCACTCACGCAAAGCACCGGGCGGTTCTCCTGGCCACGGCCGCCTGCATTTTTCTGTCCGCCACCGCCGGCGCTGCGGAGAAGGGCGAGTGCCGCACGCCGCGCCTAGCGGACATCGGCTGGACGGACGTGACCGCCACGACGGCGCTGACAGCCATGCTGCTCAAGGATCTCGGCTACGATCCGAAAATTTCGCTGCTGTCGGTGCCGATCACCTACCAGGCGATGCAGCAGAAGCGGATCGACATCTTTCTCGGCAACTGGATGCCGGTCGAGGAGGCGGTGAGCAAGCCGTTTTTCCAGGACGGCTCGGTTGAAAACATCGGGCCGAACCTGTCCAATGCGATGGAAACCTTGGCCACCCTGGCCCCGGCCTACGACGCAGGCCTGAAATCCTTCGCTGACATCAAGAGTTTCGCCGGAAAGCTGAACGGCAAGATTTACGGGATCGAGGCCGGCAGCGGCGCGAACGGGCATCTTGAGAAGATGATCGCCTCGAACGAGTTCGGGCTCGGCAAGTTCAAGCTCATCGAATCGAGCGAGCAAGGCATGCTGGCCGAAGTGGCGCGCGCGAACGCCAGCAAGACGCCGATCGTCTTCCTGGGTTGGGAGCCGCATCCCATGAACCTGAAGTTCCCGGTCCGGTATCTGTCGGGCGGCGATCCGGTGTTCGGGCCCAACAATGGCGGCGCGGTGGTAAACACGAACGTCCGGGCCGGCTACGGCGCCGACTGCCCGAACGTCTACCGCCTGCTGAAAAACCTGAAGTTCACGCTGCAGATGGAGGACGCCGTCATGGCCGACATCCTCGACAAGCACGCGACGCCGGAGAACGCGGCGAAGACCTGGATCGCGGCGCACCCGGAAGCGCTTGCGTCCTGGATGAACGGCGTCACGACGCTTGACGGCAAGCCTGGCCTCCCAGCGGTTCAGGCCTCGATCAAGCAGTGAGAGGCGTTGTTGCATGTCTCGATGTCCACACATGCAACAAAGCCCCCCCCCGCCCGTCGTGAAAGCCTTTCCGGGTTCCGGTCTGGGGCTTGATGCTCATGCTGCATTTCCAGTAACGGTGATTGCAGGCTAACGGAAGCTTGCATCGGAGATAGCAATGACCTCAAGCAGCACTCTCTTCGCATGTGAGTAGGTTCCGCACCGCCCTCGGCGTGATCGGCGTCATCATCCTTGCGGTGATCGTGTTGGCCGCCATGTTCGCGCCGCTGCTTGCCCCGTATCCGCCCGACAAGCAGTTCGCTGACGGGATCGGCGAGTTTGGCGGGCCACTCGCGCCCACCGCCCGCTTTTTGCTCGGCACGGACCTGCTCGGGCGCGACCTGCTTTCCCGGCTGATCTATGGGGCGCGCACCTCGCTCATTATCGGCATCGCGGCGAACGGCGTCGCGGTCATAACCGGCACGGCGCTCGGCGTTCTTGCCGGATATTGGCGCGGCTGGACTGGCGCAATCATCATGCGCGCGACCGATCTGATGATGGCCTTCCCCGCTCTGCTGCTCGCCATCGCGCTGGCCGCTATTTTCCGCCCGTCGCTCTGGATCGTCGCCATGGTGATCGCCATGGTGAGCTGGGTTCAGATCGCCCGGGTGATCTACACCGAGACGATGGCGCTGGGCGGGCAGACATTCGTCATCGCCGCCCGTGGCCTAGGCGCGGGGCCGCTGCGCATCCTTTGGCGTCATATCCTCCCGCACCTGCTGCCGACCGTGCTGGTCTGGGCCACGCTCGGGATCGCGACGACGGTCCTGCTGGAAGCAACCCTTTCCTTTCTCGGCGTGGGCGTGCGCCCGCCGACGCCCTCATGGGGCAACATCATCTACGAGAACCAAACCTACTTCGCCTCGGCGCCCTGGCTCGTGTTCTTCCCGGGCGGGGCCATCATCCTGCTGGCGCTGTCGTGCAACCTGATCGGCGACGCGCTGCGGGACGCGCTCGATCCGCGGGCAAAGGAACGGCATTGAGCCTGCGCTACCTTGCCGGACGGCTGCTGCAATCGCTGCTGATCCTGCTCGGGGTTGCGGCCATCACCTTTCTGCTGCTGTTTCTCGTGCCTGCCGACCCGGCCCGCATCATCGCCGGGCGCAGCGCGACCGCCGAGGCGGTCGAGATGGTGCGCCACCAGGTCGGGCTCGATCGCCCGCTCCCCGTGCAGTTCGGCGCCTATCTCTGGCGCCTCGCGCACGGCAATCTCGGCCGCTCCTATCTGCAGCGCACGAATGTCAGCGCCCTGCTGATAAGCCGCTTGCCTGCCACGCTCTGGCTCCTGCTGGGCGCGATCGTCTCCGAGTTGGCAATCGGCCTGTCCATCGGCATTCTCGCCGCCGTGCGCCAAGGGCGATTCGTCGATCGCGTCGTCATGCTGTTCGCCTTCCTCGGCGTCAGCATTCCGCAATTCGTCATCGGCATCGTCATGCTCTACGTTTTCGCGGTCCAGCTCGGCTGGTTCCCGATTGGCGGCTACGGCGGCTTCAGCCACCTGGTGCTGCCCGCCCTTACCCTCGGTATTCTTGGCGGCGGCTGGTACAGCCGGATGATGCGCTCCAGCATGGTCGAGGCGCTGAGCCAGGACTACATCCGCACCGCGCACGCCAAGGGTGCCTCCGGCTGGCGCGTGGTGCTCGTGCACGCGGTGCGTAACGCCATCTTGCCGATCCTGGCCATGATCGGCATCGATATCGGCGTGTTCATGTCGGGCGCGGTCGTCGTGGAGGCGGTGTATGGCTGGCCCGGCATCGGACAGCTGACCTGGCAGGCGATCCAGCAAGTCGATATCCCGATCATCATGGCTGTGACCTTGCTGGCCGCACTCGGCATCGTTCTTGCTAACTTGCTGGTGGATCTGATCGCGCCGCTTATCGACCCGCGCATCCGGCTGCGCTGACCCTTTGGAGACGACCCGCATGACGCTCACCCGACGCAGCCTGCTCGCTGCCACCGCCGTCGCCGGCTCCATGCTGCCATTGCAAGGTTTTGCCCAAGCAGATGAGCCGAAGCAGGGCGGCTCCATGAGCATCGCCTTCAAGGACGATATCGCCACGCTTGACCCGGCGATCGGCTACGACTGGCAGAACTGGGCGCTGATCAAGTCCATGTTCAACGGCCTTATGGACTACGAGCCCGGCACCACCACGTTGCGGCCCATGCTGGCTGAGAGTTACAAGGTGGCGGAGGACGGCCTCACCTATACCTTCAAAATCCGCTCCGGCGTCAAGTTCCACAACGGGCGGACCATGACGGCGGACGACATCGTCTACTCAATCGAGCGTGTCGTCGATCCCAAGACGCAGAGCCCCGGCCAGAGCTTCTTCGGCGTCATCGACGGGTTCGACGCGTTCACCAGCGGCAAAACCGGCCATCTGGCGGGCATCCACGCGACCGACCCAAGCACGGTGCAGATCAAGCTCTCCCACCCGAGCGCCCCGTTCCTGCAAGTGCTCGCCCTCAACTTCGCCTTCGTTGTGCCCAAGGAGGCGGTGGAGAAGCCCGATTTCGGCAAGCATCCGGTGGGGACTGGCGCGTTCAAGCTGAAGGATTGGGAGCTTGGCCAGCGCCTGACCCTGGTGCGCAACCCGGACTATTTCGAGGCGGGCATCCCGCATCTCGACCAGGTGGTCGTCGAAGTCGGGCAGGAGCCGCTGACCGCCGTGCTCCGCCTGCAGAACGGCCAGCTCGACGCGCTCGGCGACGGCATTCCGCCGGCCAAGTTCATCGAGGTGATGAGGAACCCGAAATACAAGGACAACGTCATCACTGGGCCGCGCCTGGCCACGACCTACGTCAGCCTGAAGACCAATCAGAAGCCGTTCGACGACAAGCGCGTGCGCCGGGCGATCAATCACGCCATCGACAAGACCCGCATCGTACGCCTGATCAACGGGCGGGCCGAGCCGGCGAACCAGATCCTGCCGCCCGGGATGCCGGGCTACGATCCCACCTACAAGGGCTACGACTACGACCCGGCCAAAGCGCGCGCGCTGCTGAAGGAAGCGGGCCACTCCGATGGCTTCGCCACCACCCTGCTCGCGAACAACACCGACCCGAACCCGCGCATCGTGCAAGCCATCCAGCAGGACCTGGCCGCGGTCGGCATCAAGGCCGAGCTGACGACCTTGGCGCAACAGAACGTCATTGCCGCCGCCGGCAGCCCGGACCAGGCGCCGATGGTCTGGTCCGGCGGCATGGCCTGGAGCGACGACTTCCCCGACCCGGCCGACTTCTACACCCCCATCCTTTCCTGCAGCAGCGCCGTGCAAGGCGGCTGGAACTGGGCCTGGTATTGCAACAAGGAGCTGGATAAGCAGGCCGTGGCCGCCGACACGATCGTCGATCAGGCCAAGACAAAGGAACGCGATGCAGCCTGGGCCAAAATCTACGCCCAGGTCATGGACGATGCTCCCTGGGCGCCGGTTTACAACGAGAAGCTCTACGTGATGAAAAGCGACCGCATCACCGGCCCGAAAGCCCTGTTCGTCGATCCGATTTATACCCCCATCAACTATGCCTACATCTGGACCGCCGATGCGAAATAAGGCCCACACACTGCATTCGCATTGCAGCCACCATGGCTGGAGCAATGCCAACACGCCCGCCATCCGCATCGCGCCCGGCGATACCGTCACTTTCGAGACCATCGACTCCTCCGGCGCCCAGCTCGGTCCGGCCTCCGATCTTGATGACCTGAAGAAGCTCGACTTCTCCCTGGTCAATCCCGTCACCGGCCCCGTCTATATCGACGGCGCGGAGCCGGGCGACGCGTTGCGCGTCTCGGTCGAGGCCTTCGCCCCCTCCGGCTGGGGCTGGACCGCCAACATCCCCGGCTTCGGCCTGCTCGCCGACCAGTTCCCCGATCCGGCGCTGTATCTCTGGTCGTATGACGCGAGCAGCATGACGCCGGCGGCTTTCGGACGGTTCGCGCGCGTGCCGCTGAAGCCGTTCGCCGGCACCATCGGCGTGGCGCCTGCCGAAGCCGGTCAGCACAGCGTCGTGCCGCCGCGCCGGGTCGGCGGCAACATGGACTTGCGCGACATCGCCGCCGGGTCGGAGCTGTATCTGCCGGTGGAGGCGGCAGGCGGGCTGTTCTCGGTTGGCGACACCCATGCAGCACAAGGAGACGGCGAGGTCTGCGGCACCGCCATCGAGAGCCCGATGCAGGTGACGTTGCGCTTTGATCTGGTGAAGCAGGCCGGGCTGCGCTTCCCGCGCGTGATGGTGCCGGGGCCGGTGACGCGGCATCTGGACGCGAAGGGCTACGAGGTCACGACCGGGATTGGGCCGGACCTTATGGAAGGCGCACGCGCCGCGGTCTCGGGCATGATCGACCTGCTCACCGCCCGGCACGGCATGAGCGCCGTCGAGGCCTACATGCTGTGCAGCGTCTGCGCCGACCTGCGCATCAGCGAGATCGTGGACGCGCCCAACTGGCTCGTGTCGCTTTATTTGCCGCGCATTGTCTTCGACTGACGCGGCCCTCCTCTCCGTCGAGGGCCTGAGCGTCGAAGTCGGCGGAGTGCGGCTGATCGAGGACATCTCGTTCCAGGTCGCACCCGGCGAGGTGTTGGGCCTGGTCGGCGAATCCGGTTGCGGCAAGAGCGTGACTGCGATGTCGGTGCTGCGGCTGATGCCGGAGCCGCCGAGCCGCATCGCATCGGGCGCGATCCGTTTCGGTGGCCAGGACCTCGCGACGCTCCGCCGCAAACGGATGCGCCTGATCCGTGGCGGCCAGATCGGCATGGTCTTCCAGGAGCCGATGACCAGCCTCAACCCGACCTTCAGCGTCGGCTGGCAGCTCGCCGAAGCCCTACGGCTGCATACGAAGCTGCGCGGCGCAGATCTTCGGGCGCGGCTGCTGCAGGCTCTGGTTTTGGTCGGCATCGGCGCGCCGGAGCGGCGGCTGGCGCAATATCCGCACGAGCTCTCCGGCGGGCTGCGGCAGCGGGTGATGATCGCCATGGCCCTGGCCTGCGAGCCCCGCCTGTTGATCGCCGACGAGCCGACCACAGCGCTCGACGTGACGGTGCAGTTGCAGATCCTGGAGCTGATCGCCAAGCTGCGGCGCGAGCGCGGCATGGCGGTGCTTCTGATCACCCACGACCTCGGCGTGATCTCCGCCTATGCCGACCGGGTCGTGGTGATGTATGCCGGGCGGATTGCCGAGACAGGACCGGCGGGCGCCTTGTTCCGCACGCCAAGGCATCCCTACACCGCCGGGCTGCTTGCCGCCCGTCCACGGCTCAGCGGCTTGCGCGAGAAGCTGGCGCCGATTTCCGGCACTGTGCCGCCGCCGGGCGCCCGTCCGACCGGGTGCCCGTTCGTCACCCGCTGTGCGCGCCAGGTCAGCCGCTGCGGCGCCGAGATGCCGCCGCTCGCCGGCGACGGCCACGCCGCCGCCTGCTGGAATCCGCTGCCATGAGCGAGATCCTGCGTCTCGAAGCGGTCAGCAAGAGTTTCCCGCTGAAAGGCGGCGGCCTGCTGCAGGCCGTGCGCGGCGTCAGCTTCCGGCAGCGGAAAGGCGAGACCCTGGGCGTGGTCGGCGAGAGCGGCTGCGGCAAATCCACCCTGGCACAGCTGATCTTGCATCTGCTGCCGCCCACCGGGGGCGAGGTGTTCGTCGAGGGCGAAGCGCTCAGCCGTCTTGGGCCGGGCGCACTGCGGCGCAAACGCCGGCACATGCAGATGGTGTTCCAGGACCCGCAGACCTCGCTCGACCCCCGCATGCGCGTCGGTGACCTCCTGGAGGAGCCACTGGCGATCCATCGGTTTGGAACCAAGGCGGAGCGGGCGCGCCGCGTGGCGGACCTCTGCGATCCTGTCGGTCTCCCGCACGAGGCGCTGCGCCGCTTCCCGCACGAGTTCTCCGGCGGCCAGCGGCAACGTATCTCGATCGCCCGCGCGCTCGCCTTGCAGCCGGCGCTGATCGTCGCCGACGAGCCCGTCTCCGCCCTCGACGTCTCGATCCAGGCGCAGATCCTCAACCTGTTCCTCGATATTCGCCGCCGTTTCGCCCTCAGCTACGTGTTCATCTCCCATGATCTCGCCGTCATCCGCTACATGAGCGACCGAGTGGCGGTGATGTATCTGGGCGAGATCGTCGAGATGGCGGAAGCGGAAACGTTCTTCGCCGGCCCTGGCCATCCCTACGCGCAGATGCTGCTTGCCGCCGTACTCGATCCGGGCAACGGCAATCCAATCCCCCGCCCTGCCGTCCAAGGCGAGCCGCCAAACCCGGAGGCGCCGCCGCCTGGCTGCAGCTTCCATCCGCGCTGCGCTTTCGCCATGGACAAATGCCGGCAGACGAGCCCGCCCCCATTCGCCATTGGCCCAGGAAGCCGCCACCCGCATCTTGTGCGTTGCTGGCTGCACGGCTGAGAGTCGGGTTTCGCGGGGCTTTGGCGCATGAAGGAGGCAAGTAGCCAAACATCGACAGCGCAGCTTGTTTCATTGCACGCCGTTCGCCTTCGGCATCGGTGATCGCTCGTTGCGTACGAACGTCCGCTTGTTTATCGGTCTCAGGCGGCTAAGCGATTGAAGTGGGCACGAAGCGGCAAACCGGAGCCGGGACCAGCTGCTGTCCGCTATAGGGTACGCGATCGGGGATCCTGAACGACCGTCCTGGGTTGGAGTGGATCCCCTTAGCTTGGCTTTGACCATTTTCGGCCAGGACCTCGTTGGCATGAAACTTCACTCGTAGGCGACATGGTCCATAATGCCGCTGTCGAGAGCGGCACGGTAGATGGCGGTGGCGAAGCGTGGGTCCTGGGCGACTTGCCCTGAATCATCGTGCCGCTAGGCGAGCGCATCGAGCGTGACCTCCTCGATCAGCTCGCGAGTGACCGGCACGATGACGCCGCAAGTCATTGCGACGTTGTCGGGTTCGCAGATACGCCCGGCAAACGCCATGTTCTCCGGCGAGCTCGCCTCCAGCTTCTCGTCGACCAGCCGCTCCTGTGTCTCGCGCAGCACGTCGGTGAGGACCAGCCCGGCCGTCTCGGCCGGCGCCCGACGCGCCAGATCGAGGAACGGGCATGGCGCAGGGCGTCGGGCATGCGGGCCCCGTCGGAGCCGGGCGGCGGCGGCGTTGCCCGCGCGTAGCGGCCCAGCGCTCGCGAGCGGGCCAGGACGTCCTTTCGGGTCATCGCGTCCTTCTTCGCCAAGCGACGCGTCATCCCGTCGCGGGTTGTTTGTGGCGAGGCGGGCCTCGGCCTGCCGAGAAAAGCCAACGTGGCGAATGGGTAGCGTCCGTCAACGTGGTTCTACCGCGGACACTATCTCACCGGCACGGCATCTCAACAAAGGACTTGACCCATGAACCCGCCATAAGAGAACGGTGCGCCCTGCCCTGCCCTGCCCTGCCCTGCCCTGCCCTGCCCTGCCCTGCCCTGCCCAAGTCGGACCCGTCCTTACCGTCCGCCGCGCGGGCCACTTGGGATCATGGCCGGATCGAATGCAACGAGCGGCGCTTCGGTCGCCTGGCACCCCGGGGCGAGCGGTTCTGGCGCGGGCCGCTGGTCCGGCGCCAGGACCGTATCGCTGCCGAAGGCTGGATGGGACCGTGGCGGGGCCGGATCGCGAGGGTTTATCCACAGAATTGGTGGGTAAGTCTGTGGCCAAACCTAAGCAGCTTTCGGTAGGTTATGGCACGGATGCAAGCTGGAACGCTCCTTGTTCAATGCGGCCGTAGCTTGGTGGATAGCTTGATCAAGCTCGTCCGTGTCGCGGAACGTGCGGTGCGCGAGGTGGTGGCGTTTGAGGTCGCGCCAGGTCGCCTCGATCAGGTTGAGTTCCGGAGCGTAGCGGGGCAGCCAGTTCACCGTGATCCAGGGCCGGGCGGCCAGGGCCTTGGTGGTTGCCTTGCTGGTATGGATGGGGCCGTTGTCGAGCACAAGCACGACGGGCTTGCGCGTTTGGCCCGGAACCGGGCCATAGGCGCGGTCGAGTTGCTCAAGCAAGGTGATGAAGTCGCTGCTGCGTTTGGTGGGCGAGGTGTGGACCAAAGCCATGCGGGTGATCGCGTCCAGCACGCCCAGAATGGCGACCTTGTGCGCCTGCCCCGGCGCTTGCACCCGCAGGTCCGCGCCGCGTTCGGCCCAGGCATGGGCGAGGTAGGGGTGGGTCAGCGCCTCGCTTTCGTCGCCGTAAAGCAGCACAATGTCGCCCGCCTCGGCCTGCGCGCGGCGCAGTTGCAGCCGCAGGCCCACCCGCTCCACCTCGCGCGCGTTCTGCCGCCCGGTCAGGCTGTGGCGGGGCCGTCGCCACCGGAAGCCCCCTTTCGCAGCAGCACGCTCATATGCGACTGCGCCACGTGCACGCCCGTGCGCGCCTTGATCTCAGCCCGCAGCCGCGGCAAAGTCCAGTTCGGCCGGTCTTGCACCGGCGCGGCCAGGATCTCGCGTGCGCAGGCCAACACCCGCTCACCCCGTTCGGGCGAAGGGCCCGGGGCCAAAGTCGAGCGCAACGCATCGATGCCGCCTTGCGCGAACCATGCCCGCCAGCGCCGCACCGCGTCCTCCCCGACACTGAACGCTTCGCCAATCTCTGAGGCCGTCCAGCCCGCAAGCGTCAGCAGCACCGCCCGTGCCCGGTCCGCTTCGCCGCGCACCGCCGATCCCGCCAGAACCCGCAACGCCGCGACTTGCTCCGCGCTCGCAATCAACGAGGATCAACCCGCCATGCCAAATTACCTCATCCACGCCCAACGGCCGACCTTTTGCCATCCGTGGCACAAACCAGCAAAGCCTGCTTAGGAGCGGCCGGGCTGCGTCCCGTCCCCTGCAGCGCCTGGCGGCGGCGTTGACTGCCAGCCGGCGCGGCTTCCTCCCCTCCCTCCGGCCAGTCTTCCACGGGCGGGGCCCGTGGAACCTTGCTGACCTCCGCCCCGCCGCAAACCGGCATGGGCCGGCACGCCGCGAGGGACACGGGCAAAGACCCCGCCGCCGGCAAGTGCGGGGCCGGAGTCGGCCGACGGCGGCGCCAGCCAAGGCGATCCAGCGCGCGGCTTGGCTGTCTCACGGCGTCAGCCCGAGCCTGCGCGCGCCGCCTCGGTGCGGGCCAGCGTTGCCGCAACCTGGGTTGCGGCCCACCGCCCGCCGCGCGCGCTGCGAACGCGGCGGTTATTCAGCTCGGCCGCAATGCCGCGCAAGCTGACGACGCCGCCGGCCCTGATCCGCTGGATCACAGGCGCCACCGTCTCGGCAAACCGCTGGGCGGCGTCGGCCGTGCGCGCGGCCCCGACCATCCCCGCCGCCGCCAGGTTGGTCCGATTGCCGAGCAGAGCCCCCTGCCCTTTCCGCACCGCGAGCGCCGCCCGGGTGCGGTCGGAGATCATGCGCCGCTCCTTTTCGGCAAGCGCGGCATAGATGTGCAGCATGAACGGGTCCACGTCGGCGCCGAGCTCGGCCACCACGAACGCGACCCGCTGCGCCATCAGCCCGGCGATGAAGTGCACGTCGCGCGACAAGCGGTCGAGCTTGGCCACCAGCACGGGGCCGCGGCGGCGACGCGCGGCCGCGAGCGCTGCGGCCAGCTGGGGCCGGCGGTCGAGCGCGTCGGCGCCCTTGCCGGTCTCCACCTCGGTAAACGCTTCGAGCACAAGCATGCCGTGCGCGGCCGCGAACTGGGCGCAGCGCGCCCGCTGGGCATCCAGTCCTAGGCCGGAGCGGCCCTGGCGCTGGGTGGAGACGCGGTAGTAGGCGACGGCGGGCTGCATGGCGTGCCCTTTTTCGCGCCACTTTCCCCTTTGTAGCAACAGGCCAAACCTCGGATTACCTTACGGAACTGTCAGTTGTGGAACTACTTTAGTAAGAGCTGTAAGGCTATCTAACAGACAGTTAGACCGGAGTTACGCAGTTTTGAGATATGCAAGACACATCAGGTATGTTGTGGCAATCTCGGGCATCGACGGAACCAGCAAAAGCGGGCTCGACAGGCGCCACGTCGTCCTCAAGCATCTCGGTTTCCACGACAGCACTGGCCCGAACCTGGCGGCTGCGGGCGGTTTGCCGCTGTGCTGATCGGCTATCTTCGCCACTGCCCCAAGGAGGGCGCCGACATCGGCGCGCAGCGCCGGGCGCTGGCCGAAGCCGGATGCGAGCAGGTCGTCGAGGAGCGGCCCGACACCGAGGGCAGCGGCGAGCAACCTGAGCTGCAGCGCCTGCTTTCGTGCCTGCATCCGGGCGACGCCGTGGTGGTGCCGCGGTTGGACAGCCTGGGCCAGATGCTGACCGATGTCGTGCGCTGCGTGCAGCGCCTCACTGCCATCGGCGCCGGCCTGCGCAGCTTGGCCGAGGCGTTCGACGCTGCGGTGCCCTATGAGTTAACGGCAAACCCCGTCGCCAGCACTCTGATCGAGCGTGACGGCCGGCATGCGCCAGCGGGTCGGCAGCGCCGGGCGGGTGGACGGCCGCCGAAGCTCTCGCCCGAGCGGCAGGCGGCGGTCCTTTGTCACCGCGTTCGCCGAGGCGCTCTACGCCGCCAATGCCGGGCCGTTGCACCTGGTGCTGGACGAAGCCGACCTGTGGGCGCCACAGCGGGCACAGCAGGACGGCCAGGACCTGCTGGGGCGGGTAGAGGAGATCGTGCGCCGCGGCCGGGTGCGCGGCTTCGTGCCGTGGCTGATCACCCAGCGCCCGGCGGTGCTGCACAAGGACGCGCTGAGCCAGGCCGACGTGCTGGTGTCGATGAAGTTGACCACGAGCCAGGACCGCGACGCCGTCGGCCGCTGGATCGAGGGCCAGGCCGGCCGGGCCGAAGGCCAGCGCATCCTGGGCGCGCTGCCCCGGCTCGCGCGCGGCGAGGGCTGGGTGTGGGAGCCGGCCGATGGCGTGCTGGCGCAGGTCGCCTTCCCGCCGATCCGCACCCTCGACAGCTCGCAAACGCCGCGGCGAGTAGAGGCCGCCGGCGCCCCGCGCGCGCTGCCGCCCGTGGACCTGCCCGCCATTCAGGCCGCGTTGACCGGGATGGATGCCGGCGCGGCTGAGGCGCAAGTGATCCCTGCCCCGGATCGCCGTACCTGAGTGTCCGGGCCGGCACGTCGGCTTCGGGTCGGCTGGCCGGCAGGAGAAAGCCGACTTTCATTGCTCAGGCGGCGTCCGGTTCTGATATGATGCGGCGGCTTGGAGGTGAGCATGGGCGTTGTTCAAGTTCGACTGCCAGAAGACGTCGGTGAAGCGATCGAACGCGAAGTGGCGGCTGGGCGCGCCCCGTCCGCGGACGACTACGTCGCGCACGCGCTTTGAGAGTATCTGTCCGCCGAGGACGAGCTCGCCGCTGAAGCTCAGGCAGGGATCGAAGATATTGAGGCCGGGCGGTTCGAGGCGATTGATGACCTCGAGGCCTGGGACGCCAGCAATCTGGAGCAAGCGTGGAAGCGGCTGGATGGCGAGTCGTTCCAGGCTTGAAGGTTCGGTTCGCCGGACGCTCGCAGGCTCATGTCGAGCGTATCCTCCTGGACAGCATGCGACGCCACGGGACGGAGGCGGCCGCGCGGCATCAGGCGCTCATCTCAGCCACCGTCCGCGTGCTCCAAGCCACACCCGTTCCGCCCTACTCGCAGCCAATTTCTCGACAACCGGGAGTTCGGGCGCTTCATCTCAGGCAGCCCAACCGATCGCTGAACCCCGAGGAGCGGGTCGGTCGACCGCGCCATCTTGTCCTTTGCCGGGTCGCGGGCGACGGCCTGCTCGAAATTCTGGGGTTCGCGCACGACCGCATGCATCTCTCAAGAGCGGCACATCGCGTTCGGCGCGAAGCTGACGAGTCATGACGCGATAAATGGCTGGAAGCGGCCTATCCGGTGTGGAGAAGCAGCTCGGGAAAACTGGACATTCGTCAGCTCACCTTACAGTCAGCTGCTGTCGACACAATTCGTTTGTCCAATGCCCGGTGCCAGGCTCGAACACCCCTGCTCCAGGCAACTACGGCTTGATTACCGTCAGCTTGAACGGCCCGGCATGACCGCTGCATGCGCGACGGCGTCGTTGGCCCCGGTCAGCGGAAACGCCGTCACTGCCCAGTGCCCGAGGTCGAGCAGCCCGCTCCGGATCAGGCCCACCAGGCCCGGCACGGCCGCCGGCTCATACATCCACTGCCCGCGCAGCGTGATCAGGTTGCGCATGATCCAGGGATAGGGCAGGGCTAGGTCATCGCCTCCCAGCATGCCCACGCCACCCATCAGCACCGCCCGGCCCCCCTGCCGCAGCGTCATGATCGCCGCGCGCGCCACGGCCGCCCCCACGGACGGCGGCAGGAAATCCTGCACCGCGTCGATCGGGCCGGGTGCCGCCCGGCGCATCGCCTCCGTGTCCGCGGCGCCGTTGCCCGTCAGCCGGACCGGCGCCAGCCGTTCGCCGAAGCGCCGCTGCAGGTCGTCCAGCACCGCCGCGTTGCGCCCGGGCGCCACCACGCAGCGCGCGCCCATCGCCATGGCGAGCGCCACGGTGGCGGAGCCGAAATTGCCGGTGGCCCCGCTCACCAGCAACGTTTCGCCAGGTCGGAAATCGATCGCCAGCAGCCCGCCATAGGCAATCAGCAGCGTGTTGATCGCACACCACCGCCCGGCGTTTGCTTCGTCAATCGTGCCGATGGGTGCTGCGTTCTCGGTCGGTATTCGGATTTGCTGGGCGAAGGCGCCGTCGCGGTGGTAGCGCTGCAGCTTCTGCCCGCCATCGCCCCGTGCGCTCCAGCCCTGCAGGGTGATGTCCGGCGTCAGCCCGCCGTCGCGCGATCGCACCGTGGGGTCGCAGAACACCCAATCTCCCGGTCGGAGCCGCGTGGCGTCCGGCCCCACTGCCCGCACCCGTCCGACCGCACCACAGCCTGGCGCCATCGGCGTGGGCAGCAAGTAGCGCCGTGCGCCGCTGAACACCTCGTCCGCGTAGGACAGCACCGGTGCTGCGGCCACGTCCACCAGCACCTCGCCGGTGCCGATCACCGGATCGTCCACCTCCTCCACGCTCAGCGGAGTTCCGAACTCGCGTAACATCACGGCCTTCATCTCGACCTCCCTCGACAACGAGGCCCCGAAATGGCGTTCTCTGCTTCCGTGAGGGAGAACCGGCAGCATACTGGTCTCGCACGAGACCACCCAGGAAGGCATGACATGCAGGGCAACCGCCCCTTCGGAGATTTCCTGCGGTCGCGCCGTGCTCGGCTGAGCCCGGACCCCGCTGGCGCCACGGCGCGCGCGCGACGCACCCCGGGCCTTAAGCGCGAGGAGGTAGCGCAACGGGCGGGCATCAGCGCCGAGTGGTATGTGAAATTGGAACAGGGCCGCACTGTCTCGCCCTCGGCTGAAACCGTGGAGGCCCTGGGCCAAGCCCTGCGGCTCGACGCTGTGGAGCTCGCCCACCTGCGCGCGCTCGCTGCAGCGGGCGGTCGCCAGCCATTCCGGCGCGAAAGCGTGCCGGACACGCTGCACCGCCTGGTGGCGAGCCTGCCCGAGCCTGCCTACCTCACCGGGCAGCGCTGGGACATCCTGGCCTGGAACGACGCTGCGACGATGCTGCTCGGCGACTTCGGCCGGATCGAGCCGGAAAACCGCAATATCCTGCACTGGATGCTCACCGACCCGGCCGCCCGAGCGCTGTTCGGCGGAACCTGGGCCCGGGAAGCCCGGCGCATGGTCGCGCTGTTCCGCCCGGCGCATGACCTTTGGCTGGGCGACGCCGCCTTTGCCGACTTGGTGGGGCGGCTGCGAGCAAGCTGCTCGGACTTTGCCGACTGGTGGGCCGCGCACGGCATCGCCGCTCCGGTCTCGGGCACCAAGCACCTGCATCATCCCACACTCGGCGCCCTGCGTTACGACTACGCCAGCTTCCAAGCCAACGACGACCCGGCCCTCAAGCTCGCACTCTACACGCGATACTGAAACCGGCCTCACTGCCAAGCGGCCAACCTTCTGCAGCTGCATCACCCACAGCACGCATCACGCGACTGGGCTGGCCGGAAGCTGCCGGTCGGCTTTCAATTAGAGAAGGCAAGTAAGCGAACCTTGATTGTAGCAAGTGAGATAACAGCTCCCAATTCTAAGCCAATTCTTGCGTCTGATCCTTGAAGGTTCATTCAGAATAGGAACCTTATTACTTGCACAACAACGTAAGATATACAGCGCTCTCTATTGCACTTCTATTCGGTTTACCAGACTCTCTTATTTCTACATGACCACAAGTGCGCGCGTACGTCTGCTCAAAGGAGCCGCTGCTTCTGCCGATCGCCCGGTGTCGTTCGCACGACCATTGGATTGGGGGAGCGACCGGAACTCCGCGGCAAGCGCCTCATAAGCCGCGTCCGGCTCCATTCGGCCAGCCGCCACCATCCCGTTGCGCCAGCCGTGCAAATAGCTGCGCGAGTGCCCCGCCTTCGGCTTCGTGCCGTCATCGAACCCGTCCATGTAGCCCAAAAGCACGTCGGACTCGTCAAGCGTTTCAAAGTCTGCGAGACGAGAAACAGGTTTGTATCTAGACAATTCGTTAACTCCTACTGTGCATAGAATGAAACGGATGACGCATCGTGCGAGACAATGGTTAACAATCATACAATGAAAGTAGAATATTGCTACCTTCCTCCATGTTGGGTTCGTCGTGTCCAATCCCACCTAATGCCGCCGCCAGGCGATCGTTAACGGAATCCATCGGCATGAAGCAGGGAACCCAAGACGCAGTCGCGCCCGTATGGTTTCCGGACCGTGTGAGCCGAGCCGCACGGGACAGAGATTATGAGGCGCGGATCGCAGTCGATGAGAAAACGCTGCGCGACGCCTACCAGTTGCGCTACCGAAGCTACCACTCGCAGGGCCACATCGCCCACGATTCTTCCGGCATGTTCCGAGATGAGTATGACGACCTTCCGACCGCCACCACGGTGGTGGTGTACGCACAAGGCCGGCCGGCGGGCTCGGTCCGGACCTGCTTATACCAGTGGCCCAAAATGTTGACTCCTGTGGAGTTCCCAACCGCCGTCTGACGTGATTCGCTTTTGTGTGCATCGATTTGCGAGGCGGACATGGCTGCGGTCGCTATCACACGGACAGATCTGAACGCGGCCGATTTGCGTGTGGCCGCGCGGCGCTCGGCGGATACCAAACAGGTGCTTCGTGCCTTGGCTATTGCGCTGATACTGGACGGGGCGAGCCGCGAGGACGCTGCGCGAGCCTGCGGCATGGACCGGCAGACCTTGCGCGACTGGGTGCATCGCTACAACGAGGCGGGGCTGGAGGGGCTTGCCGATCGGGCACGCAGTGGCCGCCCGGCTAGCCTGAGCTGGGTTGAGCAGGGCCGCGTTGCGCGCTGGATAGAGGAGGGCGCCACCCTGGCTGAAGACGGCGTGGTGCGGTTCCGGCGTGTCGATCTCAAGCAGCGTATCGCACGCGCGTTCGGCGTCGAGCTGCACGAGCGCAGTGTTGGCAAGCTGCTGCACAAGCTTGGCTACCGCAAGCTCTCGGTGCGTCCGGTGCATCCGCAAACCGACCTCGCGGCGCAGGAGGCTTTTAAAAAAACTTTGCCGACCGGGCGCGCGATGCGATCGGCACGCAGCACACAGGCAAACCGGTCGAAGTCTGGTTCCAAGATGAAGCCAGGGTCGGCCAGCAAGGCACGCTGACCCGCATCTGGGCACGGCGCGGCACCCGCCCGCGCGCTCTGCGCGATCATCGGTTCAACTGGGTCTACCTGTTCGGCGCCATCTGTCCAGCCCGCGGCGCCGGCAGTGCGCTGGTGCTGCCCATCGTCAACGTTGACGCCATGAACAAGCATTTGGCCGAGATCAGCACATGCGTCACGCTGGGCGCCATCGCCCTGCTCGTCATCGACGGCGCAGGCTGGCACCGCTCGCCCAAGCTGGACGTGCCCGACAACATCGTGTTGCTGACCCTGCCGCCCTATGCTCCAGAACTCAATCCCGTCGAGAACATCTGGGCATACCTGCGTGCCAATAAATTCGGTCACCAGGTCTGGGATACGTACAAAGCCATTCTCGATGCGACCTGTGCAGCCTGGAACGCGCTAACGAGCGCACCAGACGTCATCCAGTCCACCGGGCATCGCCAATGGGCACAGGTCATAATTTAGGGCCGCTGGTATTACTAAAGCGAGGTCCGGGAACGACGTCCCCGGCCCGGCACGCCTATCGGGATGAAGTAGACTCCATCCTGGACGGATGCGAGCCCGAAGGGACCGGCTACGACGGGGTGGAGGTGAACAGGCTCGTCCGGGCGCCCGAGGCAGCGGACGACCAAGGGCTCGTGTTCATGCTGCTCCGCCTTGCGGGCCGGCTCGGCATGGCGGCCGGGTTCAAGGTGGCCATCAGCTGCGTCCGCGCCCACCACCTGCCCTTTTACCGGCGAATGCAGTTTACCGAAGTCGGGCCGATGAAGGTCTACCCCGGCCTGACCTGCCCGATGGCGCTGTTGAAGCTGCCGCGGCCGGATTGGGATGCGACACGAAAAGCCTTTCGGCTGATGGACCCCGAAGCAGGTCCACCCGGACTGCTGGACGGATTGGAGCACGGCAGAACCGTGCGGCCGCAGCTCGTGCCGCGGCGTTGAAGAGGAGCTGACATGATCTTGGTCGAGTGTGCCGCGACCGCAATCGCGGTCGCCTACTTCGCTTGCATGGGCTGGGCGGTGCGAGGGCACTTTCTCGGCGACGGGCCCATGCCCGCCGGCATGCGCGTTGCCACCGTCGCGAACGCGGTGGCTTTCGCCTGGTACTTGTGGGGGCGCTGGGAGGTTTTGGCGCAAACCGAAACGGTGCCGCTTTGGCGTGATGCAGTTGGGGTAGTCGTGACTATCGGGGCGATGTCCCTCTTCTGGTGGGCCATCGCGTCCACTCGAAAGGCAAGGCTGTCCCTGGCCTTCTCGAAGGACGAGCCATCCTTCCTCGTCGCGTCCGGTCCTTACGCCATGATCCGTCATCCGTTCTACGCGTCCTACGTGCTGTTCTGGATCGCAGCCGCAGTTGAATCCCCACACCTGGCGTTCTGGGGCGTGCCCGCCGTGATCGCGTGCCTGTATGCGCGCGCCGCGACACTCGAAGAACGCAAGTTCGAAGCATCGCCGCTCGCGCCGCGGTACCGGGAGTACAAGGCCCGCACCGGGATGATGCTTCCGCGACCGCCTCGCTGGGCTGGCGAGGTAAATCGGTGAAGACTGGGACCGTTCAGCACCATAGTTTGGGTGCCGGTTCTGTCTGGACGGCTTCCACTCAGCGCCAGGGCTCTTGGGTTATGACCGCTGCGTTGCGCGTTCGCGAGGCAACGCACGACGGCTTTGGTTTGACACCGCCCCGCGGCGTACGAGAAATCGTCGACGAGCAGCAACGCAACTTGCGACTGATGGCTTGCGTGCTCCCGTTCTTCGGCGCCATCGGGATCGTGCTGCTGCTAAGGGAGTTCGGGGAGCAGGCAGGCGTCCCAGGGTCGATCCTCGCCGTTTTCATGCTTTCCCTCTACGCCGCCTGGGTCGCCATCGCCCTTGTAAGAGGTCGGGCATGGTGGTTCATGCGGGCGTCGCTCGCGATCCTCGCGGCCCAGGGAACGCTGTGGGGACTGCTCATCTGCCGTATCGCCCAGGTCGCGACGGCGACACAAAGCAATTTCGTCGTGGCCGTTGCCATGGCTGTCGTCTCGACGCCCATGCTTGGGGCACCGTTCAGCGTCGCATTCGCATTCTGGGGACCCGCCGCGATCGGGACCGCAGCAGCCATCGGCTGGGCATTGCAGCCTGCCAATCACGCCCTCGGCATCGCCTACGTGTGCTTCGAGGCGTTCACTTTCGTGGGCATGGCGTTCATCAACAGGACGCTGCTGGACAAGTCGAAGGCTCAAATCGCACTCGAGGCGAAAAACGCGACAGTGAGCCTGCTGCTCCGCGACTACGAGGAAAACGCCGCCGATTGGCTCTGGGAAACCGACGCCGATGGCCTCCTCCGGAGCGTCAGTCCGCGCTTCGCCCAGGTTCTCAGGCGTCCAGCGTCGGACGTGGACGGAAAGCCCTTCGCGCAAGTGCTTGGCCTGGATCGGCGCGACAATCCTTTGTCGCACGAGATCCTGGACATGATGGCGGCGCGGCAGAGATTCGAGGACTTGCCATTGAAGCTCCGCATGGCCGGGGAGGACCGCTGGTGGTCCCTCACCGGCCGACCCATCGAGGACGCCGCTGAGCGCTTTCTCGGCTACCGGGGCGTGGGGTCGGACATTACGGAAGCCAGGCGGGCCGACGAGGCCACGCGCTACCTGGCAACGCACGATGCCCTCACGGGGATCGGCAACCGCCGCATGTTCCATGACCGAATGGCGGATGCGTGCGCCGTCAGCAGTTCCGGCCTGGTGCCGCGGCCGTTCGCATTGTTGCTGATGGATCTCGACCGCTTCAAGGCGATCAACGACGATCACGGGCACGAGGTCGGTGACAAAGTCCTGGTCATCGTTGCCGACAGGCTCAAACATGGAACCCGGCCGGGCGACACCGTCGCGCGTCTCGGCGGCGACGAGTTCGCGATCATCATGCCGGGCACAGGACCGCGCGAGGCCCGCGCGCGGGCGCAGAAGCTGGTCGACTCGGTTAGCGAACGTATCCGGGTGGACGACGCTTGGCTGGGCGTCGGGGCCAGTGTCGGCATCGCGGCCTTTCCAGAGCACGGCGCCGATCCTGCCGAGATCGCGCGCAACGCCGACCTCGCGCTTTACAAGGTCAAGGAGTCGGGACGTGGAAACTACCGGGTGTTCGAGACCGCCTACAGCGAGGAGTTCCAAGACCGCGCCGCACTCTTGGCGGAACTCCGGGTCGCGGTGGAAAACGGCAAACTCGCTGTCTGGTATCAACCGATCGTCGATCTCGCGACCGGGCTGACGGTTTCAATGGAGGCCCTATGCCGATGGCGCCACCCGGAGCGCGGGATGATACCGCCGTCCGTGTTCATCCCGCTCGCTGAGGAGTGTGGCCTCATCGGCCGTCTCGGCTGCCAGGTGCTCGCGCGAGCGTGCCAGGACGCAACGCAATGGGATGCCGGGGTTGGCGTCTCGGTCAACCTCTCGCCGCTCCAGCTCAAGGACCCGAGCCTTGCTGACACGATCTCGCGCATCCTGCAGGACGCTCGCCTTGATCCCGAGCGGCTCCAATTGGAGGTGACCGAAAGTGCTTGGTTGAAGGCAGACGAACAGACCAAGACGGAGTTGAGGCTTATCGAAGCATTGGGCGCCAAGATCGTTCTCGATGATTTCGGCACGGGATACTCTTCGCTATCGACCCTCCACAGCTTTCGGTTCCATGGCTTGAAGGTCGACGCTGAATTCACCCGCGACGTCGAGCGCGATCCAAAAGCCAGCGCCATCATGCGTCTCGTGGCGGGCTTGGCCGCGGAACTCGGCATTGCCTTGACGGCGGAGGGAATTGAGAGCGAGCGGCAGTTGGCGATCGTCCGATCATTTGGGATACCAAGAGCGCAGGGCTATCTGTTCGGCCGTCCCCGCCCCGGTGTTCCCGAAGAAAGCAGATGAGGCGTCTGCGGTCGCGCTATCACTGCAAAGCCGCCGGGTCGGTTCCGGCCTATTGGATGCCGATGAGCACGCCTCTAAGCTTTGCCCTGCCAATTTCTGCGTCTAAGCCGCGATCCCCGCCGAAAGTCGGGATGATCGCTTGCTATCCACCAGAACGCTTTGAGCAGCCCAGAGGGGCCGAAAGCTGCCTGTCTGCTTCGAGCGGTCGACAGCGAGAAGCCGACATGTGACACCGTCCACACAGACTACTCGTGATTGGTCGGCTCCTACATCACTCCGCCAATCAGTTGTCGGAGCGCAGGGCCTCACCCGTTCCGTCGCAACCGGCTACGAGAAGCGGAAATCGGCGGCGGCGAGCGAACTGGGGGCAACGCCGGCAAGAGTGACGGTTTTGCCGCCGGCGAGGGTGAAAACCGTGCTCGTCGAGCCGGACATGATGGCCTCGACCTGCGTAAAAGAGGTGAGCCCCCGGCCGCTGAAGTTGATCACGTCGTGCGCGGCGCCGGTCGCCTCAAAGCCGTTGATCACGTCGGAGCCCAAGTTGGACATGATCGCGAAGATGTCGGGAGCGCCGGCGGTGCCGGTGAGCACGTCCCTGCCGGTGTCGGCCAGGAAGAGGGCGCCCGGCGTATTGCCGGAGCGGCCGGCGCCGTCCCAGGCGACGACCGAGTATTGGTGGACTGCGGAAAGATCGATATGGCTGATGTCCGAGGCGTTCATGAACGACCAAACGCTGTTCGACCCGGCGATGACGGTGCCGAGCAGGGTGGCGTGGCCGTGTACGTTGTCGATGACGGCAACCGTGGTTCCGGCCTCTGCCGTGCCGGTCAAGCGGATGCCGGTATAGGGTACGCCGGTGACGGCGCTGATCGTGGGGTGGAGCGTTTTCGTTCCGACCGTACTGTCCTCGATGCTGGCCATCTTGGCGATCTCAAGGTCGTCCGGGTTGGGGGCGGATGGGCGGACGGTGACGCTGGCTGGGTTGACGCCGGCGCCAAGCGTGGCGACGCCGTATACGCTGTTGCCGCTGCCGGTGATGATGGCGCCATGGTTGCTCCACAGGAGCTCGGGGGTGGATGGGTCGCCATTGAAGACGAGGTTGTCATTGAACTGGACAGAGCGACCGGCGTAGAGGGCGCTGGCTTCGCCATAGGAGAGGATCGCGGTGTAGCCGTCCCAGGCGACGTGCTGGATCGAGTTGCCGTTGATGATGGCGTTGCCACCGTTCGGCAGGTCGATGGCATATGACGTATCGGTGTAGTTGTCGTCGATGACGTTGTGGACGATGACATTGTTCTCGGCACGAGACCTGAGTTGGGCGGCGCCCTTCGGGGTGTGCAGAAAGCTGTTGCTGAGCGTGAAAGCTCCGACGTCGCCGATGTCGATGCTGGCGTAAAGGCCGATCGTGCCGTTGCCGTTATCCCGGAACTCGCTGTTGCGGACGGTGATGGAGCCGGTGGGGTCTGCGGTCGCGAGAAGGCCAGTCTGAACGCCAGAGACTATGAGATTGTCCAGGGTGAGCGAGCCGCCGTTGTATTAAACGCCGGCGGCGGTGTACTCCGGGTCAGCGACGCCATAAATCTTGAGGTTTTTGAGGAGAATGTTGTGCCCGTCGATGATGAAGCCTGCGCTGCTGCCGGTGCTTGCGGACGGAGCGGAGATGCTGACGGGGCCGACGCCTTCGACGGTGGCGTTGTCGACGAGGATTTTGCCGCCGTCGCTGTTATAATTGCCTGATTCGACTTGGATATCAGCGTTGCCGCCCATCTTGTTGGCGGCCACGACGGCGGCGTTGATGGTGGAGTACTGTCCGTCGCGGCCAACGGTAAGGATGGTGACCATCCCCCGTTACGGTGGACACCTCGCGTAAGCTCCTGCGGGAGCGGAGGTGCCGATGACGACGAAGAAGGCACGCCGGGAGTTCACGGACGAGTTCAAGCGCGAGGCGGTGGTCCTGTTGCGGGACAGTGGGCGGCCACTGACGCAAGTGGCGTCCGAGCTGGGCCTGGAACCCTCGGTGCTGCGACGCTGGCGCAGCCTGGCCAACGGGGCGGGGCAGGCAGCGTCCGTGGTCCGGCTTGGCGGCGCTGCGGTTGCGGCGTCGGCCGAGCCGCTGGAGATCCGCCGTTTGCAGAAGGAATTGGAGCGGGCGCAGATGGAGCGCGACATCCTAAAAAAAGCAGTCGCCATCTTCTCGATCCCGCCGAGATGAGGTTCCGTTTCATCGAGGACCACCGCGAGGTGTTCCTTGTGCGGGTGATGTGCTCGGTGCTGCGGGTCAGCGCCAGCGGCTACTATGCTTGGCGCGGCCGTCCAGAAAGCGCCCGCGCCCAAGCGAACAAGGCGCTGGTTGAGGACATTCGACGTGTCCACGCCAGCAGCCGGTGCCGCTACGGCAGCCCGCGCGTGCATGCGTCCCTGCGGGCCGAGGGCAAGCGGGTGGGGTGCAACCGCGTAGCGCGGCTCATGCGCGCGCACGGCATCCAGGCACGCCGACGGCGGGCGTTCCGCAAGACCACGGACAGCAACCATGCCTTTCCGCCTGCCCCCAACCTGCTGGACCGGCAGTTCGCGTCCGCGGTGGCGCCGAACCAGGTCTGGCTGGCTGACTTGACCGACATCGCCACCGGCGAGGGGTGGCTCTACCTGGCCGCCATCATGGACCTGTTCTCGCGCAAGATCGTCGGCTGGGCCATGAGCGAGACCATGCCGCAGGAGTTGACCCTGGCGGCACTGAACATGGCCATCACCAACCGGAAACCCGGCCCGGGGCTGCTGCACCACTCGGACCGCGGCAGCCAAGGTGGATTCAAGTGGTCGTCGCAACACCTGGACGGAGGAGGTTGGGATGGCGGGTCGGCGGCGGTCGGATCGGGCTTTACGGAACAAGCTGAGGTCGCCGGGGCGCCCTCCCGTGGCGCGGCAGGAGCACCGGCGGCGGTTCTGGGCGTTTGTTGCGGCAGGATTGTCGAGCGAGGACGCGGCGATGGAGGTCGGAGTATCGCAGCCGGTTGGGTTCCGCTGGTTCCGAATGGCAGGCGGGATGGCGCCGTCGCACCTGTCGCGCTCGGCCAAGCCGCTTTCGGGACGGTATCTTTCGTTTACCGAGCGGGAGGAGATCGCGCTGTTGCGGGCGCAGGGCTTGGGCGTGCGGGAGGTTGCACGCCGGCTGGGGCGGGCGGCGTCTGCGATCTCGCGTGAGCTGCGTCGCAACGCGGCCACGCGGGGTGGCGAGCTGGACTACCGGGCCACCACGGCGCAATGGCACGCGGAGCGGTCGGCACGCCGGCCGAAGCAGGCGAAGCTGGCCGCCAACACAGCGCTGCGGGACTATGTGCAGGACCGCCTGTCCGGCGCGGTGCTGCCCCGGGCGGGGACGCAGTGCCTGGACCGGCCGTGCGCAGGAAAGGCCGTCGAGCTGGGCCTCGGCAGGCCCGGCGCTGGGCGCTGGCGTGGAGCCCGGCAGATTGCCCAACGCCTGCGGCATCGTCTGGTCCCGGGGACCAGACGATGCGCATCAGCCACGAGGCGATCTACCGGCGCTCTACATCCGCGCCGGGGGCGCTGCGGCGCGATGCTGACGGCCTGCCTGCGCACGGCCGTCGGGCACTGCGGGTCCCGCCCGGGCGCGCACGCGGGGCCGAGGCAGGCGTTTGTCCTGCGCCTGAGGTGATGATCAGCGAACGGCCGGCGGCCAGCCGCCTGCTTGCCGGCCACTGGCGTGGGGACCGCATCCGCGCCTGGGCAGTTCCGCAGTTGGCACGCTGGTGGAGCGCACGACGCGGTTCACGCATGCTGCTGCACTGCCGCGCATGGAGGGTCACGGCGCCGGGCCTTCGATCAAGAACGGGCCTGCGCTCGCCGGCCATGGCGCCGAAGCGGTGCGCGACGCCATCGCACGCGCAATCATCAGCTTGCCCGAACAGCTCCGGCGATCACTGACGTGGGACCAGGGGGCGGAGATGAGCCAACACGCCCGGCTGCGGATCGACACGGGTGTTGCGGTCTACTTCTGCGGACCCGCACAGCCCTTGGCAGCGGGGCACGAACGAGAACACCAACGGGCTGCTGCGGCAATACTTCCCGAAGGGCACCGACCTGAGCGCGCACAGCGTGGACGACCTTGCCGCGGTGAGCGCGACCCTCAACGGCAGGCCGCGCAAGACCCTGGGCTGGAGAACGCCGGCCGAGGCGTTTGACGAGGCGCTGCGGGCGGCGCACACAGGCGTTGCGACGACCGGTTGAGACCGAGCAATTCGCAGCACATGCCTACCGCCGCGTGCTGGACGAGCATGGGATGCGGTGCTCAATGAGCCGCAAGGGGAACTGCTGGGACAACGCCCCTCCGCTGCCATTCCAGCGACCATGTCGCTGGAACCTTGGGCCGCTCCGCCCATGGAGAGCTTCTTCGGCGGCCTCAAGACCGAGCTGGACGGCGACGGGCCGTTCGACACTAGGCAGGCAGCGCGCACAGCCCTGTTCCAGGCCATTGAGGGCTGGCACAACCGCCAGCGCCTCCACTCGGGCATCGGCTACATCACGCCCGCCGATAAGGAACAGCTCGCCGCGGCCGCGTAGGCCGTAACCCGTGTCCACCGTAACGGGGGATGGTCAAACAGGGCGCTGCCGGGGGGGGGGCAGACCCGGCAAGCCTCCAAGCGGACCTGTTGCCGCTCACAGTTCCAGAGGTCCGGCGGCTCATCTCAGCCATCGTGCTCAAGCAACCATCCAGGCCCGATGCCGCCCTGCGGTGGTCAACCTGGCGCAGGCGCCACCAGCAGCGATCCAAGCGCGCCCACTGGCATAAACGAACACGGGGACATTCAGTTGAAACCCGGCTGTAATACTAAACCAGTATCGTTAGTTGCCGGACCCCGAGCACCCGATACACGCTTGCCCGGCCAATCTCGAGCCGACGCGCAATCACCGTAGGCCCGAGCTTTTCCTCATCGCGCAGGCGCCGCAGCTCAACCGGATCGATCGTGGGTTTGCGACCCTTGTAGACGCCGCGCATCTTCGCGGTCTTGATGCCTTCGAGCTGCCGTTCGCGGCGCAGGTTGGTCTCGAACTCGGCGAACACGCCCAGCATGTCGAGGAACGCCTTGCCTGCAGCCGTTCCCGTGTCCACCGGCTGCTCGGTCGCGCGCAGGGCCACGCCCTTCGCCTTCAGCTCATGCACGATGTCCTGCAGGTCCATCATCGACTGGGCGAGGCGGTCGATTAGGGGCAACGCATGAAATTTGGTCCCGGTTTGGTGCGGAGATCATCGACTAGCCGACCAGGAGCTTGAGCATGTAAGCATTGTTCCAGGCTGCCTTCTTCCGTTTGCCGCGCAGGCTGGCTTTGGTTGTCCTATCTGACGTGACCCCAATCTTTCATCCAGCGGCGACCAGAGACCGGCGTGTGTTGTCGCCATCATCGGCGACGGTTGCAACTGCCCGCGATGCGGCCAGTCTGAGCCCAGCCGCGTATGCAGCCGGGGTCGCGTAGCCGAGGGCAGAGTGGGGCCGCTCGGCGTTGTAATCGTCCGCCCAAGAGGCAACCGCCTCGCGGGCATGAGCCAGACTCGTGAACAGCGTCTCGTTCAGGAGCTCATCGCGCATTCGGCCGTTGAAGCTCTCGACGGTTCCGTTCTGGGTCGGCTTTCCCGGCGCGATGTAGTGCCAGTTGATCCCAACCTCGCCCGCCCACGACAGCACCGCGTTGGACGTCAACTCAGTGCCGTTGTCGCTGACGATCGTCCTTGGCTTGCCATGCACCATGACAAGCCGGGCGAGTTCACGCGCCACCCGCACCCCGGAGATCGACGTGTCCACGACCGCCGCCAGGCACTCGCGAGTGACGTCGTCCATGACGTTGAGCACGCGAAACCGCCTTCCGCCCACGAGTTGATCATGCACGAAGTCCAGCGACCAGCGCTCATCTGGCCGCGCGGTCACCGGCAGCGGTGCGCGAGCGCCAACCGCACGCCGTCGCGATTTGCGTTTGCGCACGGTCAGTCCCTCCTCGGTGTAAAGACGCTGCGTCCTTTTCCGATTGATCGTCACGCCTTCGCGCAGCAGCAAAACATGCAGCCGCCGATAGCCAAAGCGCCGACGCTGCTGGGCGAGTTCGCGTAGCCGCACGCGCAATGCGGTGTCGTCGCCGCGCTGCGACCGATACCGCATGCTCGTCCGATCAGCACCGATGATGCCGCACGCCCGCCGCTCGCTCACCCCTAGGCTGGCCCGGAGATGCGCGACCGCTTCGCGCCTGGCGGCGGGCGTCACCATTTTTTTCCAAGCAGATCCTTCAGCCCTGCATTGTCGAGCATGGCCTCGGCCAGCAGCCGCTTCAGCTTGAAGTTCTCCTCCTCAAGCCCGCGTAGCCTCTTGGCCTCGGACAGCTCCAAGCCGCCATATTTCGACTTCCAAGCGTAAAAGGTCGCGCTCGACATCCCGTGCTTGCGGCACAGGTCCAGCACCACCGCACCCGCATCAGCCTCCTTCAAGATGCCAATGATCTGCTCGTCCGAAAACCGCTTTTGTTTCATCCGTCCGCCCCGTCATAGGTCGGACTCTAGCTCCAACTGGAGGAAACAACGGGGGTCACGTCATATCTTGGCTGACGATGTTGAGCGCGATCTTGCGCAGCAGCGCCAGGTTGCGGGCCGCGGCGCGATCACGTATGCGGCTGTCGTCCTCGCGGAACGTGACGTCCAGCACCCAGTGCAGCGCGTTCTCCACGGCCCAATGCGAGCGGATTGCCTGGCCCAGGACGGCCGGGCTGTCGGGGCAGCTCGACAGGAAGTAGCGGATCTCGCTTTCGACCTTGATAGGCGCGTTGTTGACGCTGCGGATGCTCTCGACCGCCAGCACGGTGCGCAGGCTTGGCCAACCGCTCAAGGCGTCCAGAGCGGCGGCGTTGGTGCTGGCGAACACCCGGCGCCGGACCAGACGCCCGTGGGTGTCGTCGAACGCGTCGCAGTCGGCACGGCCAGGCGCGCCACGGCCGAAGCAGTGCTGGTCGAAATGCTCGACCACGGCCGCGTGCGCCAGCTTGTGGTTGCCCTTGAGCGCCAGCAGGTAGTCGCCCCCGCGCGCCAGGATCGTCTCGGCAATCGCGGTCTGGCACCCCATTGCGTCCAAGGCGACAACGGTATTCTGCAACGCGAGCTGGTCCAGCAGCTCGGGCACTGCGGTGATCTCGTTGGACTTGCCGTCAACGCACCGCTGGCCCAGCACGAGGCCCTGCTCGCTGGCCCACGCGCTGACAACGTGCAACGGCGACTGCTCCCGCCCATGATCGAACGAGCGTCGGACCGACTTGCCGTCAATGGCGACCACCTCGCGCTCGAAGCCTCTCATACCAGCGGCCCTAAATTATGACCTGTGCCCATTGGCGATGCCCGGTGGACTGGATGACGTCTGGTGCGCTCGTTAGCGCGTTCCAGGCTGCACAGGTCGCATCGAGAATGGCTTCGTACGTATCCCAGACCTGGTGACCGAATTTATTGGCACGCAGGTATGCCCAGATGTTCTCGACGGGATTGAGTTCTGGAGCATAGGGCGGCAGGGTCAGCAACACGATGTTGTCGGGCACGTCCAGCTTGGGCGAGCGGTGCCAGCCTGCGCCGTCGATGACGAGCAGGGCGATGGCGCCCAGCGTGACGCATGTGCTGATCTCGGCCAAATGCTTGTTCATGGCGTCAACGTTGACGATGGGCAGCACCAGCGCACTGCCGGCGCCGCGGGCTGGACAGATGGCGCCGAACAGGTAGACCCAGTTGAACCGATGATCGCGCAGAGCGCGCGGGCGGGTGCCGCGCCGTGCCCAGATGCGGGTCAGCGTGCCTTGCTGGCCGACCCTGGCTTCATCTTGGAACCAGACTTCGACCGGTTTGCCTGTGTGCTGCGTGCCGATCGCATCGCGCGCCCGGTCGGCAAAGTTTTTTTAAAAGCCTCCTGCGCCGCGAGGTCGGTTTGCGGATGCACCGGACGCACCGAGAGCTTGCGGTAGCCAAGCTTGTGCAGCAGCTTGCCAACACTGCGCTCGTGCAGCTCGACGCCGAACGCGCGTGCGATACGCTGCTTGAGATCGACACGCCGGAACCGCACCACGCCGTCTTCAGCCAGGGTGGCGCCCTCCTCTATCCAGCGCGCAACGCGGCCCTGCTCAACCCAGCTCAGGCTAGCCGGGCGGCCACTGCGTGCCCGATCGGCAAGCCCCTCCAGCCCCGCCTCGTTGTAGCGATGCACCCAGTCGCGCAAGGTCTGCCGGTCCATGCCGCAGGCTCGCGCAGCGTCCTCGCGGCTCGCCCCGTCCAGTATCAGCGCAATAGCCAAGGCACGAAGCACCTGTTTGGTATCCGCCGAGCGCCGCGCGGCCACACGCAAATCGGCCGCGTTCAGATCTGTCCGTGTGATAGCGACCGCAGCCATGTCCGCCTCGCAAATCGATGCACACAAAAGCGAATCACGTCAGACGGCGGTTGGGAACTCCACAGGAGTCAACATTTTGGGCCACTGGTATCAGAAGCGAACCGACCCAGGCCGTGAACCCCGCCTCGAATGCGTCGGGGTCGATCAGCATGAACACGCGCCGGAACGTGTCGTGCGAAGGAATGCCGTTGGGCAGCTCCAGAAACGTCTTAAGCCAGGCCAGCTTGCTGCGGCCGTACAATGCGATGTCGTCCCAGCTTTCGGCGCAGGCGATCACCGCGCAGACCGCAATCACCAGGATGTCGCGCAGGCGGTGCTCGATCTTGCCGCCGCAGCGCGGGTCCTCGATCGCGTTGAAATACTGCGCCAGGTTCTCAATCGACATGCCTTGCTCCCTCGCCGCTGCGAGGAAGCGTCATCAAGCATCAGCGCCGGGGCGGCGAGGAAAATTTCATGCGTTGCCCCTGGGCGGTCGATGCGGGTGACAACCAGCGTGTCGCCGGGCTGCACGAAGTCGAGCAGCACCTGCAGCTCGGTCAGGCCGCCACGCTTCGACCCGCTGGCCTTCTCGGCGCGGACCACCTTGCAGCCAGCCGTTTTGAGGGCGGCACGCTGAATGCCGAGGTCCTGGTCGAGGGTGCTGACACGAGCGTAGCCATAAAGGGGCATGCGGAAGTGGCGCTCCGTCTCGCTTGGGTCTAGCCCCAATACCGTTCACTTTGTGATTCGGATGGCGGCGTTGAAGTCGATGCGCGTGGTCGGCTGTGGCGTGCGAGGGCGCAGCGGGTAGCCGCTCATCTTGCGCTTGACCCCGCGCGGCACCTGCCGGCCCCGGGAACTCGCCACACGCTCCTCCAGGATCTCGTCCAGTACCTCCTTATGCAGGGCGAGCCTGTCCCGAGGGGGGAAAAGCCGCAAGCAGCGGCAGCTTGCGGCGCACCACGCGCACGGCATGCAGGAACGACAAACGATCCGGGTCCTCGTCGGCCCGCAGCGCCGCCTCGTGCATGAGCCCGCGCACAGCGAAGTGCGCCAGCAGCAGGCCCCAGAACTCCTGGCGCGCCAAGTCCGGGGTCTTGCTGCGCAGCACGACCTGTGCCCCGCGCAGCTGCGTTTTCAGCTCGGCCAGCGCGCCCTCAATCTCCCAGCGCTCATGATACAGGGCAGCCAAGTCCGCGGCAGGCGCCTGCGCCTCGTCCAGGATCGTGGTCACGAGACGATACAGCGGCTCAGCGTCGGCCACCCCCTCCAGCCGATATTCCACCACGCGCACCCGCACGCCGTTGGTCGCATGGCGCCGGTCCTTCTCGCTCGGATACACCACGGACAGATAAGACCCGTCCGCCAGCACCGCGGCGCGCGGCAGGCGCAGGTTGCTCCTTACCCGCCACAGCAGGTCGGCACCGGTAGCGGCCGCTGTCTGCCACAACGCATAGCCAAAGAAGTATCGGTCGGCCAGGCACAGCATGCCCGTCCGCAGCGCCGGCACCACGCCATGGGCCAGCGTCGTCTCGCCATCCGCGCAACCGCCCAGCTTGGCGCCGAACAGCACGTGCGTGCCGTTCTCCACCAGCGCGACGAAACGGAGCTGCGGAAAGGCGCTCTCGCCGCGGCTGGCACCCGGATAGCCGAAGCAGGCGCCGTTCTCGGCCGTGTCGGCCACATCCAGGCTGGAGCCGTCCAGGCTCACCAGCCGCCACTCTCGATACCACGCCCCCTTGGTGGCGCGCGTCGCCACCGGCTGCACGACCTGCTCAAAGAGCCGGCGCAGCGGCATCTCGCCCAGGCGGCTGCGCGCCTGCGAGATGCCGCTCTTGCCCGCCACCTTGACCGCGTCGGCGCCCCACAGCCAGCGCAAGCCTTCTAGCAAGCAGCGCAGCACCTCGCGGGTGCTGGACCCCATGTACAGCGCCATGGCGATGGCGTAGTAGATCATCACCTGAACCGGCAGATCGCGCTCGCGCTCGCTCGTCTTGCCGGTCTCGGCCAGGACCTGCTGCACCCGATCCGGCGGGAACGTCTTGGCGATCACGCCGAGGCTGATGTGGTCGCTGACACGAACGCCGGCCGGAAGGCCGGCGGGAACACCCGCCATCGCTGTCGATCCTAAAAAAACCTGATCAACGGATATAGGGTGGCTAACCACCTAAATGAACAGTGTTGGGGTAAGCCTGACAGGCTTTCGGCAAGTAGCCGTAATGGCGGGCGAACTCGAGCAGGACGCGGTTGTAGGCGATGTGGCTGGCGTCCGAGTCCTCCCGGCTGAACACGGTGCGCATGCGGTCATAAAGGATCTCGGCCGGGACGCCGCCGAGCGCCTCGAAAGCGGCAGCATGGCAACGCAGCAGGGTCTGCATGTCCTGGCGCGGAACGAACCGGCCCCACAGCATGCGGCTGTGGCCCAGCACGAGGGAGAACAGCCAAACGACGCGCTCGATGCCCGGCTCGTCGGTGAACACGGTGCGGAAATGGGCAAAATCGACCTGCGCCTGGCGACCGGGCGGGGTCTCGAAGCGGACCTCGAAGCCAGGCGACACGGCCGGCCGGACGGTGCGCAGGAAGTCTTTCACCCCAGTATAGCCGCCGACGTAGCCGATCTCGCTGATCTCTCGGCATAGCCGGCTGGCGGTCAGCTCAGGAAACTCGGTCACGCGCTCCTGGAGGTAGCGCTGGAAGGGTGCGACTTTGGCCGGGCGGGGTTGGCGGGCCTGATAGATCGGCGGCTCGAGGCCACGCTCGATATATCTGCGCACCGTCTTGCGGTCGATGCCGAGACGGCGGGCAATAGCGGACACGCTCAAGCCTTGCTGATGCAGATCCAAAATCATGACGAGCTCTCCAAGCCTGACCACCAAAGCTGTTCCCCGAACAATCGGGGGAGATGACGGCTCATTGCCGGGCGCTGTCCGATGACGCCCGGCTCAGAGGTGTGCCGCACCGTCAAACTGGGGAATTTTCAAACGCCCGATCTGCGGAGAATGCAGTTGCCAGTGACAGCCCGCTCCAGCCGCCATCGTGTGTCCTCGTCGTCCAGCAGGTCCGTCCGGCGCTGCAAGACGACCTGGCCGATGACCTCGGTCATGGTGTCCAGGGCGTCCAGCGACAGCATGGCATTGCGTCCGGCCATGAAGCCAGCCGGCCCGCCACAATCCTCAGGAGGGCAGGCGCCGTTGCCGCCGATGCAGCGCGGGAAAGCCTTGCCCGGTTCGACCAACAGGTGGTCTTCGATCCTGACCTCATGTCGCCACGGAATGTTCAGGTCGTACTCGTACGTGAACCGAGTGCCCCTGCGCAGCTTCAGTGCCGCCAGCGTCGCCTCGGGCGAAGATGCCGAGAGCTCCCACGACCCGTAGCGGCGGGAGCGGAGGCTGAACTGATACAGGTGGATGCCATCCCATCGCGACCTAGATCACGCCGTGCAGCTCGCGCAAGGTGCAGGTGCCCGGCACCAGCACGCGCCGCCACACCATCGGGCTGATCCCAAGCAGCCACACCTTGATCTGGACGATCCCAGCCTCGTCGGCATCTACCGCCGACGGAGCAGCTCCAACGACCAGTCTGGTTGGATTTAGCGCTCGTGTCACCCGGCCAGCTTAACGCCTATCGCCTCCGCCGGCGCGAGCACCCCGAAGATCCTGATGCTCTTCAAGCTGACGCGCACCTGGCCCTGCAAGCCCGGACGCGCGTGCTCAACGGCGAGCTGGCCGACGCCTTCCGGCGCCGATGGCCTGGGTTTCAGCCGTCGCCCAAAGTCGAACCAGAAAAGGCAGACAACAGCTCGTTTGCTTGACCGCCCCGCCAGCCGCCGCCGCGCCGATTGCCCCCGGTTTGTGATGGGCTCCTGATAGAAGTCGATCCATGGAAACGGCGTACTAGAGCATTTTGCAGGTTAGTTAGGACAACCATAGCCGCAGTGGCGGAAGAACCCTGCCGCGTCCTGTGGGGTGACGCGGGCCAGCGCCGGTCCGAGTGCCTTGTGCAGTGCATCCGCCGTGCGCGCAGCGACGCGGCGCAGCACGGCCTTCACCTTGGCCCAGGCAGGTTCGATGGGGTTGAGGTCCGGCGAGTAAGCAGGCAGGTAGCGGTAGGCGAAGCCCGAAGCGTCGAGCAGCGTCCTGACTTGCGCGGTCTTGTGGGCGGCCAGGTTGTCCATGACCAGCACCGCATCCGGCTTGCTCCGACGCAGTGCGGGCAGCAGCACCTGCTCCAGGTAGGCGCAGAACACGGCGCCGCTGGTTGCGGTTTCCACGCTCATCGCGCCCACAATGCCCTCCGCCCCGAGCGCGCCCAGCACGGTGAGGCGCGTCCAGTGCCCGAACGGCGCCGACGCGCACGCGCGGGTGCCGCGCGGACTGCGGCCACGCAGGCGCGACAGGGTGGTCAACACGCCGCACTCGTCCAAGAACACCAGCCGTTCCGGGCTGACGCCGCCCACCGCGTCCGGGTCGGTCCACCATGCCTGGCGCGCCCGTGCCACGTCCTCGCGTCCCTGCTCGGCTGCGCGCAGGCTCAGCTTCTTTCATGTCCAACCCGCCCGCCGCAGCGCCCGGTGCACCGTGGTCAAATGCACGCGCACGCCGTGCGTCTTGGCCAACCGCGCCGCGATCTCGGCCAGGCTCAGGTGGCTGGGCTGGCCCGCCAAACCCAACATGGCCGCTTCAGCCGCACCCTGGATGCGCGGTGCGGGACCGCCGCGCACCGGCTTGGCCTCGCGCCGCTGCTCGTCACGCGCCGCAGCCGCCCAGCGATACGCCGTGGATCGTGCCACCGCGAACCGCTGCGCAGCGGCTTCCGGCGTTTCGCCCGCCTCAACCGCCTCCAGCACGCGGCTGCGCAGGTCCTTCGAATATGATCCAGCCATGGACACCTCCGCCTCGACATATAGGCAGCGCTGTCCCGACCCGCTCGCAAAATGCTCTAGTTGGAAAGACGGATGAGCAGGGCAGCCAACTCGGCCGGAGCCGAGACCATAGCATCGTGCCCGGTGGCGATCTCAGCCCATCCCCAGCCCGCCCGTCCGCGCGCCCAGGTTCGGCATGGCTCCAGCCAAGGATAGATTGGGTCGGTGCAGGCGACATAAGTACAAGGGCGGCCATTGCCGATGACAGAGTTGGCAAGATTAAGTGGGCTGACGAAAGTGCCCAACGGATGTGGCGTCAGGCGGCGATCGATCCAGGCGATGTCGGCAGGCTTGGAACAGTTGAAGTAGGCGGCTGGCGGCGGGGGAATGCTGAAACTGCCCTCCTCGCGTGCCATGCGGTGCCACACGCTGCTGCGCTCGGGATCGGCGTCAAGCATGGACTGCCCTGCTTCCAGGATTCGGCTATCAAGATAGATCAGGCGCCGCACGCGGTCCGGCATACGGTCGGCGACGCCGGTGATGCTGATGCCGCCGAAGCTGTGGCCGACCAGCACGACATCCTGCAGCTCTTCTGCTTCAAGCACGGCGCAGATATCGTCAACGAAGGTGTCCAACGTGATGTCGGGGGACAGCAGATGCCGGCGCTCGCCAAGCCCGGTCTGCGTCGGGGCGAACGCCACATGCCCTTCGGCGCGCAACGCACGAGCGACGCGAGACCAGCACCAGCCGCCATGAAATGCACCGTGGACCAAAACAAAGGTTGTCATCACGCTTTCTTTCGTCACGCCTATATTTGTTGCGGACTATTCAGGGATCGAGGCTTAGTTTACGAGGCGGGGCCAGTATATGGGTTATGGTCGTTACCGAACGGCCCCCATTGTCATGCCTTGCACGAAATGCCGCTGTACGGACAACGCCAGCAGGATCATCGGCAGCATGATCAGCAAGCCGGCGGCCGACAGCAGGTTCCACAACACTCCGGCCTCGCCGTTGAAAAATTGCAAGCCGACCGGCAATGTCACTGCATTGCGCCGGGTCAGGATGAGCGCGAACAGGAACTCGTTCCAGGCGATAATGAATGAGAAGATGGATGCGGTGACGATGCCGGGGGCTGCCATCGGCAGCACGATGTTGCGGATCACCTGCAAACGGGTGGAGCCATCCACCAGCGCCGCTTCCTCGGTCTCGATCGGGATGCCGTCGACGAACCCCTTTACCATCCACACGGCGAACGGCATGACGATGGCGATATCGACCAGGATCAGCGCGAAACGGGTGTCGAGCAGGCCGAGGCCACGGAACATCAGGAAGAAGGGGATCACGATCACGACGGCCGGCACGAATTGCGTGGCCAGGATGGTGATCAGCAGCGCCCGCTCGCCCCGAAGCTGGAATCGTGAGAACGAGTAGGCGGCGCAGGTGGCGAGCGGGATGGCCACGATCACGGTGACGCTGGCGACGATGGCGCTGTTCAGCATCTTGTCCTGCACCCGGTAGGGCTGCTGGAAGATCGACCGGAAATTCTCGAGCGTCGGCGTGAACAACAACTTGAGCTGAAACACGTCCACGTTGGTCTTGAATGCGGCCAGCGCGATCCAGACGATCGGGCTCAGGATAAGGACTGCGGCCAACAAGATAAGCGCGGTTTGGACGGCGCTCCAGAACCGGCGGCTATTCATCAGGATCACGCCTTGCGGAACACGAAACGGGTATAGGCAAAGGTCAGCAGGAGCATCGGCACCACCATCAGCCAGGCGATCGCCGAGGCGAAGCCCATGTCGTAATATTTGAACCCGTTCAGGTAGGCTTGGTACACCAGCGTCTGCGTCGCCGTGCCCGGGCCGCCTTGCGTCAGCATGAAGATCACGTCGAACGTCTTCAGCGCGAAGATCGTCTTCAGGATCACGACGACCATCAGCACCGGCGCGAGTTGCGGCACGATGATGTCGGCAACCACCCGCCACCCGGCGCTGCCGTCCACCTGCGCCGCCTCGATCGTGTCGCGCGGTATGCTGGCCAGCCCGCCGATCAGGATCAGCGTCATGAATGGCGTCCAGGCCCACGTGTCGGCCAGCACCAGCGTCGTGAAGGCCAGCACCGGGTCGGCAAGCCAGTTCACCCCGGCCAAGGGAGGGAACAGCGTGCCGGCCAGGGTCTGGAACAGCCCGAATTCCGGGTTGAACAGGAATCGCCAGGACACGCCGACGAGCGCGGGCGACATCGCGAACGGCAGGATCAGGATCGTCTGCACGAACCGCCGCAACGGCCCGCCTTTGCTGAGCAACAGGGCAAGCCCAAGCGCCAGCAGCGTCGTCAGGGTCACGGTCAGCGCCACGAACAGCGCCGTGTTGACAATGCTGGCGATGACGTCGGTGTTATGGATCGCGTTGTCGAAATTGCGTAGGCCCACGAACCCCTGCGGCCGCGGCGAGCGCGACAGCCGCCATTGACGGACGGCGAGCACGGCGGAGTAGCCGAGCGGCCAGAGCGCGGTGGCGGCGACCACGAGCACCGCTGGCAACACCATCACCCATTTCAGCGTGCGGTCGCGCATCGGCAGGGATCAGAAGTAGCCGGCCTGCTTCAGGATCTGCGTCGACCGGCTGGCCGCGTCGGTCATCAACTGCTTGACGTTGCCGCCGGCGGCCGCGCTCGCGATCGCGACGCTGATCTGGTCGCCTACTTGCGGCCATTCGATCAACTGCGGCATCACGTCGCTGCTCTTGAGGCTTTCGTAGCCGGCCTTCTCGATCCCGGCGTTGGCGGCGTTCACTTCCGGGCTCAGCAGGTTCACCGTCTGGTTCACCACGTTGTTCTGGATATGCTGGCCATCGACCTCGCGCTCGATGGCGTTCTCGCGGTCAAGATCGGGGTTGCTCAGCCACTTCAGGAACTCCCACGCCGCGTCCTGCTTCGAGGAGTAGGTGCTGATGCTGAACGGCATCGCGTTCGCGGAGGTGACGGTCTTGCCCTTGTAGGACGGCACGCCGACGAACCCCACTTGCTCCGGCTTCAGCACGCTCTGCCCCGGCGTGATCATCGGCGAGTAGGCCCACCACCACAGCGGCATCATCGCCGTCTTTCCCTGCTGGAACGACAATCGCATGTCCTGCTCCACGAACGACACGGAGTCCGGGTTGACGATGCGCTCCTTGGTCAGCAGGCCGATGTAGTATTCGGTCGCCTCCATGGCGACCGGCTCGGTCCAGGCCGGACGCATCTCGTCGTCGAAGATCTGGCCGCCTGCGGACCAGACGAAGTTGGACCAGGCGTATAGGTTCTGCCGGTTGCCGTCGTTATGGAAACAGAACCCGAGCGGCTCGATATCCTTGCGCTTGGCGCGCATCGCTTTGCCGATGCTGACCACGTCGTCCCAGGTCTTCGGCGGTTCGGCGCCGATGTCCTTCAGCACGTCGACGCGGTAATAGAACAACTGCGCATGGCTGCGCAGCGGCATGCCGTTGGTCTTGCCTTGAAAGCTCGCGGCCTTGGCGAAGGCGGGCGGATAGCGGTCCATGCTGATCCCGGCTTCCTTCAGCAGCGGATCGAGCGGTTTGAACCAGTTGGCGTTCGCCGGGCCCCAGCCATCGAGGTAATTGACCAGGTCGTAGGTGTCGTCGGCGGCGACGCCGATGCTCGCGACTTTTTCCTGCAACGCGACGAAGGGCGTGAAGTCCCATTGCACGTTGATGCCGGTCATCTTGGTGAACTGCGGCGTGCGCAGCGAGAGGCCGGTGAACTGCGGCGTGACAACGGCCAGAACGCGCAGGGTGACGCCTTTGTACGGCATGCCGGGCTTCAGGCTGTAGGGCAGCTTATCGCCTTGCGCGAAAGCGGGCAGCGCGAAGCCTGCGGCAGTGGCGGCAAGGAAGCCGCGGCGGGTGGTTTGCGTCATGATCGATGCTCCTCCGAACTCATGCCTTCGATGGGCTTTGAACGGATGATGGCGCAATGAGGCCGACAAGCAAAGGGAGTTGCCCGCACGCTTCAGGAGCTTGCGCCGCCATGCGCGATGATCTGCTTCCAGATCGACACCTCGTCGGTGACGATCCACTCGTACCGTATTTGCCCATCGACGATCTCGGCATGGCTCAGCCCCATAACATAGACGGGCGCACCCGTGGGCGGCCCGAAATGCCCGAACCCGCAATGGGTGGCGCGGAGTGACCAGCGTAGCGCGACGCGCACCGGCCGGCCCGGGTCGGCGTTCACGGTCACGCTCTCGGTGCTGAAGGCCGCGTCCGGAAAGGAGGCGAGATAGCCGACGTAGAACCGGTCGATGTCCTGATGGCCGTAGCGGGTCTCACCCCCCGGGATGGCGACGGCTGCCCCTGGGAAATAAAGCTCGCGGATATGCGCCGCCTCCTTCCGGCCCCAAAGTCGCTCGTAGCCGTGGCGATACAGGTCGGCTTCCGCCCCTTCTTGGATCTGCGGCGCGTAACGGCCCGGCTTGTCATGCTCCGGCAGGTAGAAACTCACCTTCCCCGCAGTCCGCAAGTCATGCGCGGCCATCTCGGCGGCAAGCGCCCGCGGCTCAAGTCCGATGCAGTGCGCGAAGCCGGCTTGGTCGCGCACCAGCCATTCCTCGGTCACCACGCCGCCGACGACCCAGCAATCGGCGACGATCCTTGAACGCACCACCCGGTTGCTCGCCGGTCCGTAGCTGCCGCTGCCCTGATGGCGCATGACGGAGGTCAGGCGGTGCGAGGAAAGGAAGCTGTCGTCCGGATACTCCGCCCAGATCACGTCTTCGCCGACCAGTTGGCGATCGGGGAATTGATGCAGCGTCTGCAACGTCTGCGCGAGAACGCCGCGGTTGTCGGACGTCAAGCCGGTGGGCGCGCGGACCAGGCAATCCTCGGCGTAGTACGTGTCGAGCTTGGCGCCGATGCCCCGGTCTTCCCAAATCTCGCGGGTGATGCCGTAGATGAAATCCGGCACGTCGCGATAGGCGCCGACGAAGGCGGGCATGGCGGGGTTCCTTTCCATCATTTTCCGGCGCTTGTTGTCGGCCACCGACGGGAGCATGCTCGCACAGTTCGTGAACGGGAGGAATACGGCAATGATCCAAGCGATGACGCAAACCGAGGCCCGCGCGCGGCTGATCGCGCGAGGCGACATGGTGGCCTGCCAGCTCGCCTTCATCGATTGCAAGATGCCGGGCTCGCACCTGAAGGAGAACTACTCGCTGATCGGCGCCGGCGTCACCCAATCCGCCGATCAGGTGGTCAACATCCAGGAGCCGCACGGTTTCAGCATGGGCGTCGCGGCAATGCCCCCCGGCATCACCAACAACCTCCATGTCCACTACACCGCCGAGGTGTTCATGATCCAGCGCGGCCAATGGACCTTCCGCTGGGGCGCGAACGGCGAGAACGAGGTCGCGGGCGGGCCGGGCGACGTGGTCTCGATCCCGACCTGGATCTATCGCGGCTTCACCAACTCCGGCGCCGAAGACGGCTGGATTTTTACCGCGCTCGGCGGCGACGATACCGGCGGCATCATCTGGCACCCTTCGATTCTCGCCAACGCCCGCGAGCATGGCTTATACCTGACGCGCGACAATATGATGGTCGACATTGAGGCCGGCGGGCAGAAGCCTGCGCCCGAGGACACGATGCAGCCGCTCGACGACGCCACGATCGCCGGCTTCCGCAACTGGACGCCGGAGCAGATGGCCAAGCGGGTGGTGAAATCCTCTGCCCGCCGCTGGAGCGGGCGCCCTCTGCTCGACTCGGTGCTGTCCGGC
Organism: Acetobacteraceae bacterium; assembly: GCA_965260935.1. Classification (GTDB taxonomy): domain Bacteria; phylum Pseudomonadota; class Alphaproteobacteria; order Acetobacterales; family Acetobacteraceae; genus JBBROS01. Next base: position 980,856 of record OZ253374.1, on the reverse strand, counting down.
CATGCCAGCGCCATGGCGCCGGTGCTGGGCCACGGCATGTCGCAGGACCGCGACACCGACGTTCCGGTCACCAACCCGCACGGCTTCTCCATCGAGTGGCTGCGTATCGAGCCCGGCAACGCCGTCGGCCCGTTCCGGCTGGAGCGCAAGCAGGTGCTGATCGCCATGACCGGCGCCTTCGAGGTCACCCTGAACGAGCCCGGCGCCGAGGCGCGCGTCCGCGTCGAGCCGGGCGAGGTGTTTTCCGTCCCCGAAGGCGTCTGGCGTGCGCTGTCCTGCGCCGGCGACACGCCCTGCGAGATGACGGTGCTGATCCCCGGCGACGACCGCAAGCGTCCTGAATTCTGGCCCGACCTCGCAACCGAAGCCAAGCGGGCCGGCTGGGCGATCGATCACAACGGCTATCTTGCCGAGCTTCGGTTGCTGCCCTGGGCGGTGGCGCAGGAGGGCATGGCGGCCGGCGGCACCGTGCCAGCCGAGCGGATCGCGGCGGAATAGCGTGGCCAGCGTCACCCTCACCGACGTTGAGAAGCGCTGGGCCAGCTTTACCGCCGTCGCCCGGCAGTCGCTCGACATCGCCGACCAGGAGTTCCTTGTTCTTCTCGGCCCCTCCGGCTGCGGCAAGACGACGACGATGCGCATGATCGCGGGCTTGGAGGACCCGAGCGCCGGCACCATCCGCATCGGCGACAAGGTGGTCAACGACATGGCGCCCAAGGATCGGGACGTCGCCATGGTGTTCCAGAACTACGGCCTCTACCCGCACATGACAGTGGGCGAGAACATCGCCTATCCGCTGAAGGTGCGCGGCGTCGCCAAAGGGGAGCGGGCGGCGCAGGTGGCCGAGGCGGCGCGCAAGGTCGAGCTTGGCGACCTGCTCAAGCGGCGTCCGCGGGAGCTTTCGGGCGGGCAGCGGCAGCGGGTGGCGCTGGCCCGCGCCATCGTGCGGACGCCGAAGGTGTTCCTGATGGACGAACCGCTGTCGAACCTTGACGCCAAGCTGCGGGTGACGATGCGCTCCGAGCTGAAGCACCTGCAGCACGAGCTGCGCATCACCACGATCTACGTCACCCATGATCAGATCGAGGCGATGACGTTGGCGCATCGCGTGGCGGTGATGAACAAAGGCGTCATCCAGCAGATCGCGCCGCCTGCTGAGGTGTATGATCGCCCGGCGAACCTGTTCGTGGCCGGATTCATCGGCAGCCCGGCGATGAACCTGATCGAAGGATCGCTTGAGGATGGGGCTTTCGTAGCGCCCGGCGTGCGGATCCCGGAGGTGGGCGCCGGGCGCAGCATGGCCACCGTCGTGCTGGGCGTGCGGCCGGAGGACGTGACCGCGACGGACGATGCCGATGCGGCGATGCAAGGCACGGTCTATGCCGGGGAGCTAACCGGCGAGGCGGTGCTGATCACCGCCGATATCGGGCCCGCGCGGGTGATCGCGAAAGCCGACCGCGCGGTGCGGGCCGATTTCGGCGACCCGATCCGCTTACGGGTCGATGCGCGCAGGCTGCATCTGTTTGACGCCAAGACCGGGGAGCGGGTGAGCGCCTGACGTAATCGGCTTACAGCACCTGGCTGAGGAATGCCTTGGTGCGCGCATCCTGCGGGTGGTCGAAGAACGCCGCGGGCGCGCCATGCTCGACGATCACGCCACGGTCGGTGAAGTAGATGTGGTTCGCCACTTCGCGTGCGAAGCCCATCTCATGGGTGACGAGCATGCAGGTCATTCCCTCGTCGGCAAGCTGGCGGATGGTAACGAGCACCTCTTTCACCGTCTCCGGATCGAGGGCCGCCGTCACCTCGTCGAACAACATCACGTCCGGCTGCATCGCCAGCGACCGTGCGATCGCGACGCGTTGCTGCTGGCCGCCTGACATTTCGCCCGGATAGGCATGCTCCCGCCCGTCGAGGCGGACCTTTTTCAACAGGGCGTAGGCTTCCGCTTCCACCTCGCGTTTGGGGCGCTTCAGCACATGCACCGGCGCCATCATGACGTTCTGCAGCGCGGTGCGGTGCGGGAACAGGTTATACTGCTGGAACACCATCCCGACGTGCTTGCGCAGCCTCAGCTTGTCGAGTTTCGGGTCGCCGACGTCGATGCCGCGTAGGTGAACCGTGCCGCGCTGGAACGGCGTCAAGCCGTTGATGCAGCGGATCAGCGTGGATTTGCCCGAGCCGGACGGGCCGATAATGCACACCACCTCGCCTTTCGCCACGTCGAGGCTGATGCCGCGCAACACTTCGGCCGGGCCGAAGGATTTGTGCAAGCCAGCGATTTGCACGATCGGATCGCGTTTGGTCCATCCTGTCGGCAAGTCATCGCCCCTGGTCATGCGGTTCCCCCTTCAACGCTCGGCAAACCGGCGTTCCAGCCGACGTGTCCAAACTGATATCGGGTAGGAATAGAGGAAGAACATTAGCAGTACGTAACCGTAGATCGGCGCCAGCAGCTCGGTGCGCCCGCCCTCCGCGGCCTGGACCTGGCCGGCGAGGGTGACCACCTCGCCGACGCCGACGATGGAGGCGAGGGTCGTGGACATGATGACGATGGCATACAGGTTCATCCAGGGCGGCAGCATACGGGCGAGGCATTGCGGCAGGATGATGCGCCAAACCTGCTGCCGCCGGTTGAAGCCAAGCGATTCGGAGGCTTCCCATTGGCCGGGGGAGATCGACAGCACGGCGCCGCGGACGATCTCGGCAACGTTGGCCATGATGGGGAGCGCGAGTCCGATCACCGCTTTCTCCCAGCCGGGGAAGGGCAACGTGAGCCCGCCGATCTGAAGCTGGAACGGCAGCAGGAAGGTGACGAAGAACAGCAGCACCAGCCAGGGGGCGTTGCGGAAGAACTCCGTCACCGCGATGGCGGCGGTGCGGAGCGTGCGGTTGGGCGCGATCAACCACAGGCCGAGCATCAGGCCAAGGGCGGTGCCGATGGCCATCGACAGCAGGCTGATGGCAATATTGAAGACAAATCCGCGAAGGAGCAGGGGAGTCCAGCGCCACAACACGTCGAGGATGCCGGGTTGGCCGGTGTCCGTCGCGGCTTGCGCCGCCGCGCTCAGCAGGATCATGGCGAACGGGACGGCGGCGTATTGAAATCTCAGGCGGGTCGCCGGCAGGGTGCGCGTCGATGCGAGCGCCGGGCAACGCGGGAGAACGACCGGCATAACGCTGTGTGGGACGTTCGCACTCATGTGCCAAGTCCGGGACGCCGTAGCGCACGCTCGCAGCCGCGCATTGCAGCGACCAGCAAGCCAACCAAGACAAGATAAATGACGAGCAAGGCCACCATCATCTCCGGGACGTTGCCGTTGTCGGCCCAGATCTGGCTCGAGACGTAGAGCAGCTCCGGCACGGCGATCGCATAGGCGAGCGTGGTGGTCTTGACGAGGTTGACCAAGTTGTTGGTCAGCGCCGGCAGGCAGATGCGGACCGCGAGCGGCAGGATGATGTGGCGGTAGGCCTGCCCGCGGGTGTAGCCAAGCGATTCCGCGGCCTCGGACGTGGCGCGCGGGATCGCCTCGATGCCGGAGCGGAAGATCTCAACATTGAACGAGGCTGCGTAAAGGGTGAGCGAAACGCAAGCCCAGGCGAAGCCGCCGAGCAAAGGCACTCGGAGGCCGTATTGGTTCTCGACAGCAGGAAGCAGGGTCGAAAGGCCGAAATAGAAGAAGTAAAGCTGCACCAGCGGCGGCGTGTTGCGGAACACCTGCACGTAGCCCTGCGCGGCGCCCCGCAATGATGCCGCCCGGCTTCCCTGCATCCAGGCGCCGAGTACCCCGACAGCGACGCTTGCCGCGAGGGTGATGGCGGAAAGCTCGATCGTGACCAGGAGGCCGTACCAGAATCGCGGCGCCTCGTACGGGTCGTAGAGAAACGCGATGTTGAGGCCGGTAGCCCGGGCAAACTGCTCGATCCAGGCAGCCAACGCCCTCAAGCGGCACCGTGCATGTCAGCCGGTCCGGTCAGTTCTTCGCCTCCTTATGCGCCTTCTCGGCGAATGCGGAGTGGCGCTTGATGCCGTACTTGCTTTCAAGATCGATGATCGTGCCCTCCTTGTTCCAGGCGACGACCGTCTCATGCACCTGCCGGGCGAGCGCGGCCGCGCCCTGTTTCACGGCGATGCCCCACGGCTGCGCGTCCTGGCTGGGCAGCGGCATGTCATAGGCGCTCCATTGCGGCTTGCCGAGCTGGCCGATGATGGCGGTATCGTCGAACAGCAGGCCAATACAGCGGCCCTGCTGCATGGCGGTCAACGCCTCCGGGACGCCGGTGAATCCGACCAGGCCGATGCCGAATTTCTCCGAGGCCTGACGGTTGTAGTAGGACCCAGTGACGCCGCAGACCGGTTTTCCCTTCATCTGGTCCCAAGACGTGATGCCCATCGATTTCGGCAGCATCACGTTGTAGCCGGACGCGTAGTAATCCGGATGAACGAAGTCGACCAGCTTGGCGCGCTCCGGCGTGTCGGTCATCGTGGCGATCAGCACGTCGATCCGACCTTGCTGCAGGAACTGGATGCGGTTGGAGGCGACTACGGGGACGAACTCGGCCTTGACGCCGAGGCGCTTGGCGAGGTCGCGGGCCAGGTCGGGCTCGATGCCGGTGATGGCGCCGTCCGGCTCGCGGTAGCCGAATGGAGGATAGTCCGCCTTTACCCCAACGGTGAGAACGCCTTTGGACTTGATCTGCTGCAGTTCGCTCTGCGCCTGCGCGGGCGCTTGGACGACGGAGAGGATACCAAGCGCGGCAAGCCCAGCCAATACGGATCGACGGAAGGCCATCAATTCAAATCTCCTGCTAAAACTCAATTCCGTTCCTGTTATGCTACGTAACGGGCAAGATCAAATGGGCCAGACGCCGACGGCTCGCTCGCCAAGGCGCGGGCGGCCAGCAATTCGCCCAAGGCGGCGGAATGCTTGAATCCGTGGCCTGAGCAGGCCGACGCGATCAGCAGGCCAGGACTCTCGGACGGGCTATCCACGATGAACCCGGCGTCAGGCGTGACAGTATACATGCAGGCCGCCGCCCGCACGCAGCGGGACCCGATGCCTTGCAGCCGCCCGGCAACGTGGCGGGCGTGGATAACCGCTGACTCAGCGTCCGTCACGTCGCGGTCGAGCTGGTCGGGGTCAATGGAGGCGGCATAGCGTTCGCTGGCCACCTTTACGGCATCTGTGCCGGGCAGGGCCGGGAAGCCGTAGAAATAATCTTCCTGCGTGTCGCCGTGCATCCAGATGAACACCGGAAAGCGGCCTGGCGCATAGGCAGAGGCGTCGCGCGCCTCGAACCAGTGCAGGGTTTGGCGGTAAACGCGGGCCAGCTCGGCGACGGCGCCGCCGGCAAGGCCCGGCAGCCAAGCGCCGGCGGTGAGGATGACGCGCGGCGCCTCCAGCACGCGTTGGCTGGTGCGGACCTGCACGTGTGTCCCTTCCTGGCGCCAGAGTTCGACCGGTTCGTCCAGGTAAAGCCGGGCGCCGCTGGCTTCAGCCAACTGAAGATGAATGCTCACGCTGCGCTCGGGGAAAACGAGGCCGGCGGTAGGCTCAAAGAACCCGATCTCGTCGCCGCGAAGAATGAATTGGGGGAAACGGGCTACGATCCCGTCGGCATCGAGCACGTCGTGGGCGATGCCGGCCTGCTCGGCGACCAGAATGGTGCGGCGGACAAAGTCATCCTTGCCGTGGTGCTTCGCCGCTCCTTCGCGAGGCCCCATGATGAGCCCCCCGGTCTGCATGAACAGGATCTCGCCGGTCTCGGCCTCCAATTCGCGCCAGATCTCGTGCGAGCGACGCACCAGGGGAGCGTAAGCCGAGCCTTCGCCAACGGCGAGGCGGGTGATGCGGCTCTCGCCGTGGGTCGAGCCGCGGTCATGGGGTGGGCGGAAACGGTCGATGCCGACGGCGCGGACGCCTTGCCGTGCGAGGCGATACAGCGTGGCGGCGCCGATGGCGCCTAGCCCGACGACGATGACGTCCGCAGTTTCGGCCATGCGGTCGTTCTCCTTTGTTCAGTGCCGCGAAAGACTGAGCGTATGACGGCTTGGCTTGAAGCGTATTCGCGCCGGCTTCGGCAACGCTGCTGAACAGTATTAATGTTGCTTATCCTGTGCTGCCGCGCTTGCGCTGGCATTGGGCGGCGTTGAACTTGCGTGAGGGATTTGCCGATGACTGAGAAGCCGCCGGTCGAGCTGTGGGCGCTACAGGTGTTCATGGAGGTTGCCACGACAAGAAGCATGACGCTGGCCGCCGCGCGGCTCGGGCTGACGCAGTCGGCGGTTTCGCAGGCGGTGCGCAAGCTCGAGCTCGATTTAGGCGCGAGATTGCTGGAGCGCGGGCGGCGTCCGGTGGGCCTGACGGCGGCGGGAACGTTGCTGGAACGTCGGGCGGAGCCTTTGCTTCGGGATGCTGCCGGGTTGCCGCACGCCTTGCTGGAGGCGAACCGGGCGCCGGCACGGGAGATCAGGCTGGGATTCGTGGACACCTTCGCCTGCACGGCTGGGCCGGGCCTGGTGCGAGCGTTGAGCGAAGAGGCGACGCGGGTCGTGCTCTGGTCAGGGCTGGCCCCATCGCTGGGAGCGGCACTACTTGGACGCGAGGTGGATGCGATCGTGACCTCGGACATGCTGGAGGACAAGGACGGGCTGGTCCGGTTTCCACTTTGGAAAGAGCCGTTCGTGCTGCTTCTCCCCGCCGCGATGCGGTGCGCGAAAGGTGGGCTGGCGGCGATGGCGGAGGCGTTTCCGCTGATCCGCTACAGCGCGCGGTCGCATACCGGCTTGCAGGTGGAGCGGCATCTTCGCCGGATCGGGCTGGCGGCGGAGCGGCGGATCGAGGTGGACGGTTCGGACGCGCTGGTGGCGATGGTGGCCGCGGGGATCGGCTGGGCGATCACGACGCCGCTGTGCTTGCTGCAGGGGGCCGCGCACGCGGCAGGAACACACGCCACGGCTCTGCCGCCGCCGCGCTTCAACCGTACGCTGAGCCTGGTGTGCCGGCAGGACGGGCCGGTGCCGCTGGCTGCGCGGGTGGCGGAGGCCGCGTGCGGCGAGCTGCGCCGGAAGTGCCTGCGGCGGCTGCGCGGGCTGGCGCCGGGCCTGGTCGGAGCAATTACGATATCCGGGGATGAGTCCGGGGCGGCATCTATTGTAGAGGGAGGCGGCTGATGCACGATTTTACGCGACGGGGTCTGATCGGCGGCGCGGCGGCGGGCGCCTTGGCCGCGGCAGCCCGTCCGGGATGGGCGGCGGACATGCCGTATGGGCTGAAGCCGGGCAAGCCGTACGCGGGAACGGAGGTCGTGGCGCTGCTGCCGAATGCCGCGCAATACCGGGCGCAGAAAAAGCGGCTGCCGCAACTGGAGGAGCTGACCGGGATCAAGCTGACCCAGGCCTATATTCCGTATGGTCAGTTGTTGGACAAGATCACCGCTGAAGCCGTGGCCGGCAGCTCGGCCTACGACCTGGTAACCTACCAGGACAGTTGGGGCCCGGCGCTCGTGCCGTATATCGACCCGGTCGACGGCTGGCTGAAGCGCGACGGGCTGTCGCTCGACACCTATCCCAAGGCCTTTGCCCGGGCCTCGGCGTTCGACGGCAAGACCTACGGCCTGCCAGTGCGGGCGCAAGCGCAGTTGCTGTATTATCGAGACGACCTGCTGAAGCAGGCGGGAATGCAGCCGCCGAAGACCTGGGACGAGGTGGCAAGCGTTGGCAAAGCGATTCAGGACAAGACCGGCGTGTCCGGCATCGCCATGGATTACGGCAAGGGCAACGGGTTCCAGAACTTGTTTATCTGGCTCAGTTTCCTGTGGGGCAACGGTTCGGACCTGATCGACGACGCGGGCAAGCCGCTATTCAACAACGCGGGCGGCATCAAAGGCACGCAGGACTACGTGGACTTGCTGCTGAAGCATAAGGTCGCGAACCCGGCATCGGTCCAGTTCAACGAGGGCGACATGGTCAACTCCATGGCTCAAGGCAAATCGGCGATGGTGCTGGTCTGGACCTGGGGCTTCACGGCACTGACCGGGCCGCGGTCAACGTTGAAGCGCGAGCAGGTGGGCTTTGTTCCCGCCCCGGCGTTTCCCGGCCATCCCAACACCGGCCTCGGCCAGTGCATGCCGTTCTCGGTCAGCAAGCTGTCCAAGAAGAAAGAGGCGGCCTGGGAGGCGCTGAAATGGATGGCCAACCCTGACCTTGAAGTCGAGATCGCCACCGATACGTCAGACCCGAGCACGACGGAGATCATCGTCGCGCATACGGCAAGTTTCGAGAACGCCAAGGTCAACGCAGTGACCGGGGGTTTGCAGAAGGTAGAGCTGCAGGGGCTGCAAGGCGCGCGGAGCATGCCGCAGATGACGGAATGGCCGCAGGTGGCGTCGGTGCTGGAGAACGCGGTCTCGGTGCTGGTGACGTCGGATGCCAAGGTGAAGCCGACGATGGACGACGCGGCGCAGCAGGTCTCACGCATCATGCGGCGCTCGCGGCGCGGACGTTGAAGGACTCGACGCTCAAATACGCGCTGCTGGCGCCGGGGTTGGGCCTGCTGGCCCTCACCTTGGCGTATCCGTTGGTCATGTCGTTCTGGTACTCGCTGCATGAATGGAACCTAGCCCGGCACGCGACCCTGGGGCCGTTCGTTGGGTTCGCGAATTACGTGCTGCTGCTGACCGACGACCCGGATTTCTGGGACAGCGTGCGGGTGACCTTGATCTTCACGGTGCTCTCCGTCGCCGGCACGCTGGTGGTGGCGATGGCGTTGGCGGTGCTGCTGGAGGGCAGCGGGCCGCTTTCGGTCAACGTACGGACCCTGCTGGTGATCCCGTTCGCGATGTCCCCAGCCCTGGTCGGCGTCTCGTGGCGGTTCCTGCTGAACCCGGAGTTCGGCGCCGTCGACGCGGCGTTGAAAGCTGTCATCCCGCCGCTGAGAGGCGTGCCGATCCTGGCCAACGACGTAGGCGCGATGGCGGCGTTGGTCGCGGTCGATATCTGGCATTGGGCCCCGTATTTCATGCTGACCTTCGTCGGCGCGCTGGCGAGCCTGCCGCAGGAAACCATCGAGGCGTCGCGCGTCGACGGCGCCGGGCCAGTGCGCGGCTTCTTTGGCATCGTGCTGCCGCAGTTGCGCCCGGTGCTCGGCATCGCGATCCTGCTTAAGGTGATCTTCTCGCTGAAGATGCTGGACCAGGTCATCACTATGACCGGCGGCGGACCAGGCACCAGCACCTCGACGTTGCCGTTTGCCATCTATCAAACGGCGTTCAAGTTCTACCTGCTCGGATACGGCGCGGCGATGGCCTACCTTTTGGCGGCGGCCATGCTGGTGCTGGCGGTGATCTACTCGCGGACCGTGCTGGAGCGCCGGCATTGAGGCGGCGGCGCTCCGGGCGGCTGCGGACGGCGGTCATCCTCGTGCTCGCGGCCGTCTGGCTCGCGCCGGTTGCCTGGATCATCGCGACCGCGTTCAAGCCGGCTGTCGACGTGCTGCAGGTCAGCCTGTTCTTCAAGCCGACTTTGCAGAACTTCGTCGCCGCTTTCGCGCCTCACTACCGGCTCGGCCAACGCCTTTTGAATAGCGTGGCAGTGACGGGGATCACGTTGTTGATCTCGCTGCCGATCGCGACGGCGGCGGCCTACAGCTTCTCGCGCTTCCGCCTGCCCGGCGGCTCCGCCTGGTCGCTTGCCGTACTGGCGACGCAGTTCCTGCCGCCGATCGTCATCATCATCCCGCTGTTCGTGGCGTTCCGCGCCGCCGGGCTGCTGGACACCTGGGCGGCGCTCGTCATCGCCAACATGTCCTTCGTGCTGCCGTACGCGATCTGGATGATCAAAGGCTTCATCGACGCGATCCCGACCGACATGGAGGAGGCGGCGCAGATCGACGGTTCCTCTCGCCTGCGCGCCATCTGGGACGTGGTGATCCCGGTGATCCTTCCTGGCCTGGCCACGGCTGCGATGTTCAGCTTCGTCGTCTCCTGGAACGAGTTCTTCTACGCGCTGATCCTGACGCGGGAGGACGCCACCACCTTGCCGGTCGCCCTGCTCTCGGCGCGGACGGAGCAGGGCGACGCCTGGGAGATCATGGCGGTGATGGGCTTGGTGATCATCGTCCCTATGCTGCTGATCTCGCGGCTGATCCAGCGGTTCTTCGTGCGCGGCATCACCGGCGGCGCAGTTCGGTAACCACGGAAGGCTTCGACCATGCCCAACGACCAACTCGACGGTATCGACCCGGCAACCTACGCTCCCTACGACGACCCGCGCGACTACATCACGAGCTGGACCGACAAGATCTGGATTACCCGCGGCCTCGGCCACCTCAAGGACCACTACGCGCCTGACGTGAAGGTCCATACCGCCTATGGCGAGACCTACGGCTTTGATCACGTCATGCGCAACTCGATCCAACGCATGTCGGCGTTCCCGAACCGTGGCGGCGGGCACGACGACGTGGTTTGGGAGCAGCGCGGCCCGGACGGATTCATCAGCAGCCATCGGGTGCTGAACAACGCGACCCATACCGGTTTCTGGACCTACGGGCCGCCGACCGGCAAGCAGTGGGTGAACCGTGGCACGGCGCATTGCCTGGTGCGCGGCGGCAAGGTGGTGGAGGAGTGGGTGATGCGGGACGAATTCGCCGTCTTGCAGGATCTCGGCCTCGACCCGTTCGAGATCGCCGGGCAATTGGCGGAGCGCTCGCCGGTGCTGGGCAAAGCCGTGCAGGCGGAGGCGAGCGGGGCGTTTGCCGGGCGGTTCGAGGATCCGGTGCGGTGCGGCATGTCCGGCGAGCGTCCGCGGCGGCATGACGCGGAGTGCGGCATGGTGGCCGAGATGTTCGAGCGCGTGTGGAACCAGCGGCTGATGGACGAGGCGCCTCGGTATTTTGCCGACACCGTGGTGATCCAGTCCGTGCGCCTGCGCCGCGCCATGGGGATCGCGCCGTATCAGAACGAGCTGATCGATTTGCTGGCGGCTTTCCCGGACGGGCAGGTCGAGGTGCGGGATTTCTCGGCGCATTGGTCACCGGATCTAGGGCTGCGCGTGGCGGCGATCTGGCTGTTGCGCGGCACGTATTCCGGGGTGCCGGCCTATGGGCGGGTGAACGGGGCGCCGGTCGCGGTGCTTGGCTCGTCGCACTTCGAGTTCCGCCGCGGCAAGTTCATCCGCGAGTGGCGCATGTATGACGAGATCGCGGTGATCGCTCAAATCCTGAAGGCCGACCGGGGCTGAATATGGCGCTGCCGCGCATCGTCCTGCTGACGACCGGCGGCACGATTGCAACTAGGGCGGCAAGCCGGGCAGCGGTCACCGGGTATGCATTTTGCGGGCATGGGCCTGAGGCGCTGTTGAATGCGGTGCCGGAACTGCAAGATGTCGCTGCCGTAAGCGCCGAAGCGTTCGCCGAGATCGCCAGCCCTGACATCACGCCGGAGTTCATGCTTCGCTTGGCGAAACGCGTCGGCGTGTTGTTGGCGCAAGACGAGATCGACGGCGTCGTAATCACTCATGGGACCGACACGCTGGAGGAGACGGCATGGTTCCTGCACTTGACGGTTCGCAGCTCAAAGCCGATCGTCTTCACCGGCGCCATGCGGCCTGGCAGCGCCCTTGGGTCGGACGGGCCGGCAAACGTTTTGGCCGCCGTACGGGTGGCAGCCTCAGTGCAAGCTGCTGGCCGGGGCGTGCTGGTCGTGCTGAACGATCGTATTCACTCCGCCCGGCTGGTCACGAAAGCGCACACGTCGGCGCCGGATGCGTTCCGGGGCGGAGACATTGGTTTGCTGTCTGATGGCAGGGCCGTATTCACCGGGTGGGCGGAGGGTCTGCACACGGCGTCGAGCGACTTTGATGCGGCCGTGATCCAGACGGTGCCAAGGGTGGACCTGCTGACGTTGTACACAGGAATTTCGGAGTGCTTTTTTGAGGCGGTGCTTTCAGCACGGCCGAACGGGCTGGTGCTCGCTTGCACTGGAAATGGATCGTTGCCGACGGCGCTGCAGGAATTTATTGAGCGGATTGATGCGAACGGAACCGTCGTGGTCCGATCGAGCCGGACGCTTGCCGGAGTGGTGTCTTGGGCCGCACTGCCCGGGCTGTTGGGCGGAGTACACTCACCACAAAAAGCAAGACTATTGCTCGGGCTTGCTTTGCAGCACTCCAGCAGGACTGCACATATACAAACATGTTTTCTAAGATATTGATCCTGTGTAGGACGTTTTCCGGTTGTTTGGGGACGGCTGATCGCGGGTGAAAACGGCGGTTTGGATCGCCGGACGATTGCAGTGGCATTGTCAACGATTCTGTTGCACAGATCAGTTCGTCGGATGACCATACCCGTTACGGTGGTTCTCCCGCATTTGCCGTGCTGTTGTTACGGGGCCGAGTGAACACATAAAAGGAACGTACCTGCTCGCGAAAGGCTGCCTTTGTCCAAGCGTATTCTGCCCCTGATCCCTGCCGGTTTGGTGATCGACCGTAAGCGTCCGGCCTATTCGGCGGTCAGCTTTGGTTGAGGCGATTGGCGACGCTGGTAACGTTCCAGGGCAGCAGTTCAGCGACGCGTTTTACTGGGTGCTCGGAGATGCATTCGAGGACGTGGCGCAGGTAGGCCTCGGGGTCGAGCCGTTGAGCCTGGCGGTCTGGACCAGGGACATGATCGCGGCCGCCCGGGTGCCACCCTCGTCCGAGCCGCAGAACAGCCAGTTCTTGCGGCCGAGGGTGAGTGGCCGGATGGCGCGTTCGGCTGCGTTGTTGTCGATGGCGAGGTGTCCGTCCTCGTGGTAGCGGATCAGCGCCGCCCAGCGGTGTTGGTGCGTGGATGCCCGGATAGCCTGTCCCTGAGAGGGAAGGCAAGACCTGCCGTGCCTTTCAAGCACAACGCCGCCCGACGCCACCGCATGCCTCGGGCCCGCTGCCGCGTCCTGAACTGGCCGGCGTACGAGGCCGGGCTGCGCAGGCGCGGCGATCTCACGCCGTGGCTGGACCAAGCGGCCTTCGCGGGCTGGACGGCGCCGAAACGCGGCACGCCGGGCGGCCAGCGCCACTACTCCGACCTGGCGGTCGAGCTGGCGCTGACCCTGCGCTTGGCGTTCCGCCTCGCCCCGCGCCAGGCCGAGGCGTTCACCCGCAGCGTTCCGAGGCTGCTTGGACTGGAACTGCGTGTGCCGGACCATTCGACCCTGTCACGCCGTGGACGGACCGTCGCCGGGCGGCAGGCACGCGTTCGGGCGAGCAGCGGTCCGGCGCACCTGGTGCTGGACAGCACGGGGCTGGCGTTGTTCGGCCAGGGCGAGTGGCATGCGGCCAAGCACGGCCGGGCCCGCCGGCGCTGGATGACGCAGCGCCTCGGCGTGGACGCCACCGGCGAGATCGTTGCCCACGTGCTGACCGGCGGCCACGCCGACGACGCGGCGCAGGCGCCCGGCCTGCTGCGCCAGCCGGAAAGCGCCATCGCCAGCTTGACCGCGGACGGCGCCTGTGACGGCGATCCCGTCTGCCAGGCTGCCGCCGGCCGCCAGCCTGGCCGGCCTCCGGACGTGGTCGTCCCGCCTCGGGCTTCCGCGGCGCCGAGCACGGCCGATCCGGACCAGCAGAGCCCGCGCGACCGCCACGTCCAGCTCATCGCCGAGCACGGCCGCATGGAATGGCAGCGTATGACCGGCTACGGCAGGAGAAGCGTCGCCGAAACCGCCGTCGGCAGGCATAAACATCTGATCGGCCCCAGGCTCCGTGCCCGTGGCGCTGCCGCTCAGGCTGGCGAGGTCGCGCTCGCTGTCCAGGCGCTCAACCGCATGATCCGGGACGCCAAGCCGGTCACCATACGCCGACGCTGACCAACACGGGGAGGGGCTCATCTCGCCGGTGATCAGGTCCATGCACCATAGCCGTGATGCGGGCCACCCTGCCCCGACCCGCCTAACTTCTTCCAACACTGCCATTCCCGACGGGCCGCTATAATCCGCCCCCGAATCATCAGGGAACGGCGACCATGCCGAACGAAGGCTACCTCATCCTGGCCACCGGCCCCGCCAAGTACGTCGCCATGGCCCGCAACCTGGCCGCCTCCATCCGCGTCATGGACGGCCTCCGCCGCATCTGCCTGGTCCACGACGAGAACGCCGAGTTGGCCCCGTCCGATAGCCGCTACTTCGACGACTACGCCTTGCTGAAGGACGACCCGCTCTACCCCGGCTTCATGAACAAGATCCGGTTGTTCCCGACATCGCCCTACCAGCGCGCCATGTTCGTCGACGCCGACTGCCTCCTCGTCAAGCGCGACATCGGCCGCTACTGGGACATGGCCCGCCCCCACTTCTTCGCCATCACCGGCGACCGCCGCACCTCCGGCCACTGGAAAGGCGCGGACATCGCCAAGCTGATCGCCCAGGAGCAGGCGCCCTACCTGGTGCAGATGAACTCGGGCGTGTTCTGCTTCGACGACAGCCCCGAGGCGGCGGACTTCTTCTCCGGCCTCAACGACTACTTCCTTCGCCGCCGCGACGTTCTCGGCGTCGGCCTGCACCGCGGGCAGCCGGCGCAGACCGACGAGATCTACATTGGCCTCTGGATGGGCCTGAACGGCCTTGAAAGCTGCGGCGGCAAGTTCGGCCAAGATTCCTGGATGGTCTCGACCTGGCGAGCCTTCTGGATGACGCTCGACCCCGTGGCCGGGCGAACGCTGCTCCGCAAGCCGAAACGAAGCCTAGCCGGCATTCCCAACCCGCTCGGCGGCTGGGACCGGCTCAGCCCGTCCTTCGTGCATTTCATCTCGTTGAAGCCGCCGAAACGCTACAAACGCCTGGCAGACCACTTCAACGCCAAGCTGGACCAGCTACTTCGCGACGACCGTGCCGTAGCTCGGAGCCCCGAGTCCCGGACAAGCACACTGGCTGCCAATCTCGGCCGCGACCGGTAGGTCGCACCGGTAGAACCCGGCATTGCACCGCTGGCTGAAGTAGTTGCCGCCCACTTGCAGCGGCGCGGCAGGCGCGGGCGGTTGCGCGCAGCCGCCCAAGGCAAGCAGGCCGACGCCCAGGCACGTCCCGATCAAACGCTTCATCCGTCCCTCTCCTCGGTCGTTGCCACTCCGAACGCGCCCGCGCCGGGTCAGTTCTTCGCCTTGTCCACCAGCCGGTTCTGCGCGATCCACGGCATCATCCCGCGCAGGCGCTCGCCCACCTGCTCGATCGGGTGCTCGCCCATCCGCCGCCGGGTCGCCTTGAAGCTCGATTGGTTGACCCGGTTCTCCAGCATCCAGTCCCGCGCGAACCGCCCGCTCTGGATATCGGCCAGAACCCGGCGCATCTCCGCCTTCGTCTCGTCGGTGATGATCCGCGGCCCGGTCACGTACTCGCCATATTCCGCCGTGTTGCTGATCGAGTAGTTCATGTTGGCGATCCCGCCCTCGTAGATCAGGTCCACGATCAGCTTCACCTCATGCAGGCACTCGAAATACGCCATCTCCGGCGCGTAGCCCGCCTCCACCAGCGTCTCGTATCCCCCCTTGATCAGCTCCACCAGCCCGCCGCACAGCACCACCTGCTCGCCGAACAGGTCGGTCTCGCACTCCTCCTTGAACGTCGTCTCGATGATCCCCGCCCGCCCGCCGCCGATGGCGCTCGCGTAGCTCAGCGCGATCTCGAGCGCGTTCCCGCTCGGGTCCTGCGCCACCGCCACCAGGCAAGGCACCCCGCCGCCGCGCTGGTACTCGCTGCGAACGGTATGCCCCGGCCCCTTCGGCGCGATCATGAACACGTCGATGTCCGGCCGCGGGTCGAGCAGGTTGAAGTGCACGTTCAAGCCATGCGCGAACGCGAGCGCGGCCCCCGCCTTCATGTTCGGCCCAAGCTTCTCCCGATACAGGTCGCCCTGCCCCTCGTCGGGGGTCAGCACCATGATGACGTCGGCCCATTTCGCCGCATCGCCCGGGTCCATCACCTTCAGCCCCGCCCCTTCCGCCTTCGCCACCCCCGCGGAATTCGGGCGCAGCCCGACCGCGAGATCGGTCGCGCCGCTGTCCTTCAGGTTGTTGGCATGGGCATGGCCCTGGCTGCCATAGCCGATGATCGCGACCTTCTTGCCCTTGATCAGGTTCACGTCGGCGTCGCGGTCGTAGTACACGCGCATCAGGCATTTCCTTACGAATGTTGCAGGCGGTTGTTACAGCAGGCGGGTGCCGCGCGCGATGGCGGCGATGCCGGTGCGGCTGACTTCCTGCAAGCCGATCGGCCGCATCAGCGCGATAAAGGCGTCCAGCTTGTCGGTGCTGCCGGTCAGCTCGAACACGAAGCTCTCCGTCGTGGCGTCGATCACCCGCGCTCGGAACGCGTCCGCCAGCCGCAGCGCCTCCGCCCGGTCCGCCCCGGCGCCCACCACCTTGATCATCGCCAGCTCCCGCGCCAGATGCGGCCCCTCGCGGCTTAAGTCCGCCACCCGGTGCACCGGCACCAGCCGATCAAGCTGCGCCTTGATCTGCTCGATCACCATCTCGGTCCCGGTGGTGACGACGTTGATGCGGCTGCGCGTGCCGGTCTCGTCCACCGGCGCCACCGTCAGGCTGTCGATGTTGTAGCCCCGTCCGGAGAACAGCCCGATCACGCGGGCCAGCACCCCCGCCTCGTTCTCCACCAGCACCGAGATCGTCGCCGTGCGCTGCGGCAGGTCAGACAAGCATCATCCCCTCATTGGTGATGCCCGCCGTCCGGTCCTGATGTTCGGGGCCAAGGATCATCTCGTTGTGTGCCGCCCCCGACGGGATCATCGGGAAGCAGTTCTCCTTCTCGTCGACGCAGATGTCCGCGATCACCGGCCCGTTGATCGCCAGCATCTCCTCGATCACGCCGTCGAGCTGGTCGACGCTGGTGGCGCGCAGGCCCGTGGCATGGAACGCGTCGGCCAGCTTTACGAAATCGGGCAGCGCGTCCGAGTAGCTTTCGGAATACCGCCCGCCATGCAGCAGCTCCTGCCACTGCCGCACCATCCCCATGTATTTGTTGTTGAGGATGAACACCTTCACCGGCAAACGGTACTGCGCCAGCGTCCCCATCTCCTGGATGTTCATCAGCGTGCTCGCCTCGCCCGCGATATCGACCACGAGCGCGTCTGGATGCGCCACCTGCACCCCCATCGCCGCCGGCAGCCCGTAGCCCATGGTGCCAAGCCCGCCCGAGGTCATCCACCGGTTCGGCTTGTCGAACCGGTAATACTGCGCCGCCCACATCTGATGCTGGCCGACCTCCGTGGTGATGTAGGTCTCGCGCCCCGTCGCGCGCGTCATCTCGTATAGCCGCTGGATCGCGTATTGCGGCTTGATCGTGCCGCCCTCGGCCCGCGTCTGCGTGAAGCGCAAGCACTCCTTCCCGCGCCACCCGTCGATTTCCCGCCACCACGCAGCGAGCGCCGCGCGGTCCTGCCCGGCCCCGCTCCTCCATTCCGCCAGCATCGCCTGCAGCACCAGCGCCGCGTCGCCCACCACCGGCACATCGACCGCCACGTTCTTGTTGATGCTGCTCGGGTCGATGTCGGCGTGGATCTTCACGCTCCCCGGGCTGAACGCGTTCAGCCGCCCGGTCACCCGGTCATCGAACCGCGCGCCCACGTTGAACATCACGTCGCACCCGTGCATCGCCAAATTGGCCTCGTAAGTGCCGTGCATTCCCAACATGCCAAGGAACTGCGGGTCGTTGGCCGGATACGCCCCAAGCCCCATCAACGTGCTCGTGCAAGGCATCCCCGTCACGCGCACGAATTCGGTCAGCGCCGCGCTGGCCGCGTCGCCCGCGTTGATCACCCCGCCTCCGGAATAGATCACCGGACGCTTGGCCCCCCGCAGCAACTCGACCGCCTGCTTGATGCGGGCCGGGTCGGGCGCCGTCACCGGGCGGTAGCTGCGGTGCGGCTCGGCCGAGGCCTCCTGATAAGGCGCGCGCCCGATCACGACGTCTTTCGGCAGGTCGATCACGACCGGCCCCGGGCGTCCGCTGCGGGCAACGTAGAACGCTTCATGCACGACCCGCGCCAGGTCCTCGCCCCGCCGGACCAGGTAGTTGTGCTTGGTCGCCGGCCGCGTGATCCCGGTGGTGTCGGCTTCCTGGAACGCGTCGTTGCCGATCAGGTGAGTCGGCACCTGCCCGGTCAGGCAAACGATCGGGATGCTGTCCATCAGCGCGTCGACCAACCCGGTCACCGCATTCGTCGCCCCCGGCCCGCTGGTGACCAGCACCACGCCGACCTTGCCCGTGCTCCTGGCATACCCTTCCGCCGCATGAACCGCTGCCTGCTCGTGCCGGACCAGGACATGACGGATGCTGTTCTGCTGGAACAGCGCGTCGTAGATCGGCAGCACCGCCCCGCCGGGGTAGCCGAAGATCACCTCCACCCCCTGCTCGCGCAACGCGCGCAGCAAGGTCTCGGCTCCGGTCTGATGCAAGGTGGTGTTCATGTCATGCCCTCGAAATCCCGGCTCGTGTCGCGCTCGCCAGATAAGGCGCTGGAACCTGGTTCTATAACGAAACTCTCTATAGACAGTAAAAATCTTTCTGAAAATTGCTTCAGCCCTGCATATCGGGCATGGATCACATGCATGAGGCTGCCAGGACGCGACAAGCGCCGACGGAACCAGGTGCTTTGCCGCTTGGCGTACTGCCCCGACCGCAACGCCGTCAGCCGCGCCGCCTCCGCCAACCCGATCCGTCCGTCGAGAACCGCCGCCAGTTCGGCCACCCCGTGCGCGCGCATCGCAGGCAAGGCCGGGTCAAGCCCAAGCGCCAGCAGCGCGCGGACCTCGTCGAGCGCCCCGGCTCTCACCATGGCATCGAACCGCCCGGCGATGGCCGCGCGCAAATCCCCCCGCGGCGGGTCGAGCAGCACGGTGCGGAACCGGTAGGGCGCCGGCGTGCCGCTCACCGCCTGCCACGCCGCCAACCCCTGGCCGGTGCCCCGCCAAACCTCCCACGCGCGGGCAAGCCGCTGGCCGTCGCTCGGACGAAGGAGGGCCGCCGTCGCCGGGTCGGCGGCAAGCAGCCGGGCATGAAGCGCCTCCCCGCCTTCCATCGCGAGCAGGTGGCGGGCCTCGCGCCGGGCTGCCTCGCCCGGCTGCGGGATCGGCGCGATCCCGTCGATCAAGGCCGACAAGTATAGCCCAGTGCCGCCGCAAAGGATCGGCACGCGCCCCCCGGCACGCGCCGCGTCCATCGCGTCGAGCGCCGCCCCCCGCCACCAGGCCGCGTCGCCAGGCTCGGCGGCGGGCCGGACGCCGTACAACGCATGGGGCGCGCGCGCCTCGTCCGCCGCCGTCGGCCGCGCCGTCAGCACGCGCAGCTCGCGGTAGACCTGCATGGAATCCGCATTGACCACCGTCCCGCCCAGCCGCTCGGCAAGGTCGGTCGCCAGCGCCGATTTACCGCTGCAGGTCGGCCCGGCGACGATCAGCGCGGGTGGCGGACGGTCGTCTCGCATCCCCGCATTTGGCCCGGCCTTGCCCAGCCATGCAAGCCGGGCTTATGAGCCGCCCCATGCCGCATGTTCTCGTCCTGGTCGCCCCGGAACGCTCCGGCATCCTCACCGCCCCGCTGATCGGGCGGACCCGCGACGCCGCAAGCGCCGGCCCGCCCCGCATCCTTTCCCCCGGCGAGGCCGCCGAGCTGCCCTGCCCCGCCCCGCCCGACATGGCCGCCATCGCCGCCGCCATCGGCCGGGCGCCGGTCGACGCCGTTCTCCTGCCGGCCGGGAACCGCCGCAAGCGGCTGCTCATCGCCGACATGGACAGCACGGTTGTCACCGGCGAAACCCTCGACGAGCTGGCCGCCTTCGCCGGCGTCGGCGAGCGCGTGGCCGCCATCACCCGCCGCAGCATGAACGGCGAGCTCGACTTCGCCGCCGCCCTGCGCGAACGGGTGGCGCTGCTGCAAGGCCTGCCGCTCGACGCGCTGGAACGCACCTGGGACGGCGTCCGCCTCAGCCCCGGCGCGCGCGCCCTGGTCGCCACCATGCGGACGAACGGCGCGGTCACGGCCCTGGTCAGCGGCGGCTTCACCTGGTTCACCGGCCGCGTCGCCGGGCAATGCGGCTTCGACGTGCACCGCGCCAACACCCTGCTCGACGACGGCGCGGCGCTGCTCGGACGCGTGGCCGAACCGATCCTCGACCGCACCGCCAAGCTCGCGACCTTGCGGGAGCTGGCGGCAACGCACGGGCTTGCGATGGACGACTGCCTGGCCGTGGGCGACGGCGCCAACGACCTCGACATGATCCGCGCCGCGGGCCTGGGCGTCGCCTATCGCGCAAAGCCGATCGTGGCAAGGGAGGCGCGGGCGCGGGTCGAGCACGGCGGCCTCCGCGCCCTGCTGTTCATGCAAGGGTATAGCGCGGACGCCTTTGTCGAGTAGGGCGGCGTCGGCGACACGTGCGGCAGCAAGCAGCCGACGCCGCCGCGCACCCGTTCAACATCCTCCGTCAATCCATCAAGCCCTACGGCGGTTAAACCCCATATACACGCGATGGAGCCCCTCGCCCTCTACATCCACTGGCCGTTCTGCCTCGCCAAATGCCCCTATTGCGACTTCAACAGCCACGTCCGCGAGCATCTGCCGCAAGCCCGCTTCCGCGCCGCCCTCCGCGCGGAGCTGGCCTGGGAAGCCGCGCGCCTCGGCCGTCGCCCGCTCGGCTCCATCTTCTTCGGCGGCGGCACGCCGAGCCTGATGGCCCCGGAAACCGTCGCCGCCCTCGTCGCCGACGCCACCCGCCTGTTCGACCCGGCCCCCAATCTCGAAGTCACCCTGGAAGCCAACCCGACCAGCGTCGAGCGGGCCAAGCTGCAAGCCTTCCGCCAAGCCGGCGTGAACCGCGTCTCCCTCGGCATCCAGAGCCTCGACGGCGAGGCCCTACGCGTTCTCGGGCGCGAGCACACTGCCGCCCAGGCCGTGGATGCCCTCAGCCACGCCCGCGACACCTTCCCCCGCGTCAGCTTCGACCTGATCTACGCCCGCCCCGGCCAGCGACGCCAAGCCTGGTCCGACGAACTCGGCCGCGCCCTCGCCCTCTGCGCCGACCACCTGAGCCTCTACCAACTCACCATCGAACCCGGCACCGGCTTCGAGGCGCTGCACCGCCAAGGCCGGATCGCGCTCCCGGACGAGGACGAGTCGGCGCTCCTCTACCACGACACCGTCGAGCGCTGCGCCCAGCACGGCCTCGCGCCCTACGAAGTCAGCAACCTCGCCGCGCCCGGCGCCGAAAGCCGGCACAACCTCGCCTACTGGCGCTACAACGACTACGCCGGCATCGGCCCCGGCGCGCACGGGCGCGTCACGCTCAACGGCGGCCTGGTCGCGACCCGCCGCCACCGCGCCCCCGAACCCTGGGCCGAACGCGTCGAGCGCCAAGGCCACGGCAGCACGAGCGAGGAACGAATCGGCCGCCACGACCGCGCCCGCGAGATGCTGATGATGGGCCTGCGCCTGGCCGAAGGCATCGACGCCGCCCGCTTCCAGGCCCGCACCGGCCTGCCGCTCGCCGAGGCGATCGACGCCGACACGGCGCGGATGGCCATCGACGCGGGCTATCTCATCGAATCGCCTGGCCGGCTGGCAGCCACGCTGGAAGGCCGGCTGCGCCTTGATGCCCTGCTCGCCGCGCTGGTGAGGTAAGCCAGAGTCCGCGCTTGTCCCGGCCGCCATTCCCCCCTACTTGACCGCCCATGAGTTCCAATACCGGCGCCGACCCGTTGCAAACCCCTCCCGAAGCCGACCCCGCGCTCGAAACCGACGCGCGCGCCCACGCGGCCGCCCACGCGGCCGCCCACGCCTATGCCCAGGCAAGCGCGAACGCGCCGCCCCCGGATGCGCAGGAGCCGGGCCAGGGAGCCGACCTTCCGGCCCAGATCGCCCAGCTCGCCGCAGAGCGCGACGACATGCGCGACCGCTGGCTCCGGGCCGAGGCGGAGATGCAGAACGTCCGCGCCCGCGCCAAGCGGGATGTTGACGACACCCGCCAGTACGCGGTGCAGAAATTCGCCGCCGACGTGGTGGAAGCGGCCGAGAACCTCCGCCGCGGCCTGTCGAGCCTGCCGCCGCAGGCCGAGAACGAGCCCGCGGTCGTCACCAAGCTGCGCGACGGCCTGGACGGCGTGGAGCGCAATTTCGTCGGTATCCTGGAACGCAACGGCATCAAGCGCGAGGACCCGACCGGCCAGCCGTTCGACGCCAACCTGCACCAGGCTATGGCCGAGCAGCCCTCCGCCGAGCACCCCCCCGGCACCGTGATCCAGGCCTGGACCCAGGCCTGGACCCTGAACGGGCGTCTGCTGAAGCCGGCCATGGTGGTGGTCGCGTCCGCATCGCCGGGCGCTGCCGCCTGAACGCGAAGGCCCAGGCCGCCGGATCATTACGCGGCATGGACCTTGTCCGGCAGCCCGGCAAATAATACATCCATCCCGTTCACCAATAGGGCTGCACGCGGTGCTTCGGGCTGCGTGGGGCCGCTGACAAGGAGACAAGCATGAGCAAGGTCATCGGCATCGACCTCGGCACCACCAATTCCTGCGTCGCCGTCATGGAAGGCAAGGCCGCCAGCGACGCGCGCGTCATCGAGAACGCGGAAGGCGCCCGCACCACGCCGAGCATGGTCGCGTTCAGCGACAGCGGCGAGCGCCTCGTCGGCCAGAGCGCCAAGCGCCAGGCCGTCACCAATCCCAGCAACACCCTCTACGCCGTGAAGCGCCTGATCGGCCGCCGCTACGAGGACCCGCTGGTCGAGAAGGACAAGGGCCTCGTGCCCTACGGCATCGCCCGCGGCGACAACGGCGACGCCTGGGTGGAGGCCCGCGGCGACAAGTATTCCCCGAGCCAGGTCAGCGCCTTCATCCTCGGCAAGATGAAAGAGACTGCCGAGGCCTACCTCGGCGAGAAGGTCACGCGCGCCGTCATCACCGTCCCGGCCTACTTCAACGACGCCCAGCGCCAGGCCACCAAGGACGCGGGCCGGATCGCCGGCCTCGAGGTCGAGCGCATCATCAACGAGCCGACCGCCGCCGCCCTCGCCTACGGCATGGACAAGAAGCAGGGCGGCACCATCGCGGTCTACGACCTCGGCGGCGGCACCTTCGACGTCTCCGTGCTTGAGATCGGCGACGGCGTGTTCGAGGTAAAGTCCACCAACGGCGACACGTTCCTCGGCGGCGAGGACTTCGACAACCGCGTCATCGGCTACCTGGCCGACGAGTTCAAGCGCGAGCAGGGCATTGACTTGCGCAAGGACAAGCTTGCCCTCCAGCGCCTGAAGGAAGCCGCCGAGAAGGCCAAGATCGAGCTGTCCTCCTCCAAGGAAACCGAGATCAACCTGCCCTTCATCACCGCCGACGCCAGCGGGCCGAAGCACATGGTGATGAAGCTCAGCCGCGCCAAGCTGGAAAGCCTGGTCGACGACTTGGTGGCCCGCACGCTCGAGCCCTGCAAGGCGGCGCTGAAGGACGCTGGCGTTACCGCGGGCGAGATCAGCGAAGTCATCCTGGTCGGCGGCATGACCCGGATGCCGAAGGTCATCGAGACGGTGAAGCAGTTCTTCGGACGCGAGCCGGCCCGCAACGTCAACCCGGACGAGGTGGTCGCCATCGGCGCCGCGGTCCAGGGCGCGGTGCTCAGCGGCGACGTGAAGGACGTGCTGCTGCTCGACGTCACCCCGCTCTCCCTCGGCATCGAGACCCTGGGCGGCGTGTTCACTCGCCTGATCGACCGCAACACCACGATCCCGACCAAGAAAAGCCAGGTGTTCTCCACCGCCGACGACAACCAGGGCGCGGTCACCATCAAGGTGTTCCAGGGCGAGCGCGAGATGGCGGCCGACAACAAGCTGCTCGGCAACTTCGACCTGACCGGCATCCCTCCCGCCCCCCGCGGCGTGCCGCAGATCGAGGTCACGTTCGACATCGACGCCAACGGCATCGTCAGCGTCCAGGCCAAGGACAAGGCGACCGGCAAGGAGCAGCAGATCCGCATCCAGGCGAGCGGCGGCCTGTCGGACGCCGACATCGAGCGCATGGTCAAGGAGGCCGAGGCCAACTCGGAAGCGGACAAGAAGCGTCGCGAGCAGGTCGAGGTGCGCAACAGCACCGAGGCGATGGTCCACCAGGTCGAGAAGACCTTGTCCGAGGGCGGCGACAAGGTGCCGGCGGAGGCCAGGAGCGAGGCGGAGTCGGCCATCTCCGACGCCCGCTCGGCCTTGCAGTCCGACAGCGCCGACGCGCTCAAGTCCGCCAACGAGCGCCTGACCCAAGCCGCCATGAAGGTTGGCGAGGCGATGTACAAGGCGCAGGCCGAGGCCGGGCCAGCAGGACCTGGCGCCGGGCCTGAGGCCCCAGCCGGGCAGAAGCAGGGCGAGAACGTCGTTGATGCCGAGTTCGAGGATGTCAGCGATCAGAAGAAGGCGTCCTGACCTCCCCGTCAGGCATCGCCGTCACCGGGAAGGCGCCCGCGCTCGTAGGAGGCGGGCGTCTCCCGTATCCGACCCACTTTCCAGCGCCGTAAGCGAGGGCTGACGTGGCCACAAAAGCGGACTTCTATTCCACCCTCGGCGTTTCCAAGGACGCGGGCGCCGACGAGTTGAAGCGGGCCTATCGCAAGCTTGCCATGCAGCACCATCCGGACCGCAACCCCGGCGACAAGAAAGCCGAAGCCAAGTTCAAGGAGCTGAACGAGGCCTACGACGTGCTGAAGGACGACCAGAAGCGGGCGGCCTACGACCGCTTCGGCCACGCGGCGTTCGAGCAGGGCGGCGGCGGTGGCGGCTTCGCCGGCGGCTTCCCGTTCGGGGACGGCGCCGGGCTGGGCGACATCTTCGACCAGATGTTCGGCGACATCACCGGACGCCGCGGCGGACGCCAGCGCGGCGGCGCGGACCTGCAAACCCAGATCGAAGTCGACCTGTTCGAAGCCTTCGCCGGCGCCAAGCGCCAGTTGCGCGTGCCGACCCGCGTCGCCTGCGAAGCGTGCGACGGCACCGGCAGCCAGGACAAGAACGCCTCGCGCAACACCTGCTCCACCTGCGGCGGCGCGGGCAAGGTCCGGGCGCAGCAGGGATTCTTCCTGGTCGAGCGGGTCTGCCCCACCTGCGGCGGCGCCGGGCGGGTCATCAAGAATCCCTGCCGCGTCTGCCAGGGCGCCGGCACCGTGCAGCGCGAGCGCACCCTGCAAGTGACGATCCCGGCCGGCGTGGAAGACGGCACGCGCATCCGTCTCGCCGGCGAAGGCGAGGCCGGGCCGCAAGGCGCGCCGGCAGGCGACCTTTACGTCCACATCGGCGTCGCCCCGCATGACCTGTTCCAGCGCGACGGCGCGAACATCTACTGCCGCGTGCCGGTGCCGATGACCCAGGCCGCCCTCGGCGGCGACGTCGAGGTCCCGGCCATCGACGGCACCCGTGCCAAGGTCAAGATCCCCTCCGGCACCCAGACCGGCGACCAGTTCCGGCTCCGGGCCAAAGGCTTCTCCGTTCTGCGCAGCGCCGTCCGCGGCGACATGTACATCCAGGTCGCGGTCGAGACGCCCCGGCACCTGAGCCGGCGGCAGCGCGAGCTGCTGGAGGAATTCGAGGCCGAAGCCCAAGGCCACGCGAAGGGCAGCCCGGAAACGGAAGGCTTCTTCGCCAAGGTCGCCAAATTGTTCGAGACCGGCAGCTAAACTGCAATCGCCCCGACCGAAAAAGCGAGGCGCGTCAATTGCCGGTCAGGGCACTCCGAACCTCTGTCGCATTAACGCGGCCAGGTTTAACGCTTCGGCGCTGGCGGCAAGTCCTCGTCGAGGATCGTAATGTGCAACGCGAAGGACACTTCCCCGTCTTCCTCGTCCTTATGGATCGTCCCGAGGAACTCCCCGTCAAGGGTGACTTCAACCGTCGCCCCTTTCCGCTTCGGCGTGGCGACAGCCAAATGGGGGTTGCCGAACGTGCGGCGGAGATAAGCCTCCACGCGGGAAATGTCTGCTGGCGTCATTATCGTCCTTCACGAGCCGCGGCCCCGGCTGATGCCGAGAACCGGCCGTTCTCAATCAATGACGCCGGGCCTACCCCCGATCGCGCCCCTTGCGCAAGAGCGCGCCCGGCGTCGGCGGCGGCAAGCGCCTCGTAACCCGTCAGGGCGCAGGCAAGTTGCCCGGAAGCGGCCTGGCGCCAGTGAACGGCGTGGCCGGCAGGCCCGGCCCAACGCCCCGGAACGGCGCAGGCGGCACGCCCGGATAGGCCAAACGCTCCCGCTGATACCGATCCAGCGCGGCGCGGGCCTGGTCGCGGTTGACGCGCTCTTGCTGCCACTGCCGGGCGTCCTCTCCGAACCGGTCCGCCTCGAATTGCCCGCTTTCAGGCACCCCGCTTTCAGGCACAGCGACCGCCTGCGCGTCCGGCGCTTGCGTCGCCGTCTCCGGAAAGGGCCACAAAGGCCGGTCGCCCCGCCGCGGAAAAGCGGCAGCCGTGGGCGGCGCCACGACCGCGGGCGCCTGAGCGGCATAAGGCCTGCTGGCGTACTCCTCGGCCGACTTCGCGCCGCAGCCGCCCAGTGCCACGCAGGCGATCGAGGCGGCGGCCATCATGCGAGCAAATGCCAATCGAGTCTCCGTTGTCCCACGCCGACGCGGCGCCGCCTTGGCAGCAGCGCCCCGGGCCGGTATCGGTGACGGGTATAGCGAACGGCCCCGGTCCGGCCAAATCCCTCCAACCCGGAGCACCCCATGCCTGTCAGCGGCGTCGGCCCCTACGACCCGGACAACATCTTCGCCAAGCTCCTGCGCGGCGAGATCCCGTCCAATCGAATCTACGAGGACGAATGGGCGGTCGCGTTTCACGACATCGCGCCGCAAGCGCCTATCCACGCGCTTGTCATCCCCCGCGGCCCCTATGTCGCACTGGCGGATTTCACCGCCCGCGCCTCCGATGCGGAGATCGCCGGCTTCTTTCGCGCAGTGGGCCGCGTGGCCAAACAGCTCGGCCTGGAACGGCCCGGCTACCGGGTCCTTACCAACATGGGCGCGCACGGCGGGCAGGAAGTGCCGCATTTCCACGTCCACGTCTTCGGCGGCGCGCCGTTGGGGCCCATGCTGGCCACGAGCGGCTGAGCAGGGAAACCGCATTCCAAAAGCGGCTTTCCGACGAACGGGGGTTCGGAACCCACCGCCCCCGCGAGTCCAGGGCAGCGCCCTCGCCTTTCCAGCCGCGATAGCCCTGATCGGATGAGGCTGCCCGATTGACTTCCGCCGCGGAACAGCCGACGTTGCCTGCTCCGAGGGGTGTCCCGCTATGGGGCTGAGAGTCCGCACGCTATCGGCAGCGCGGTAACCCTATGAAACCTGATCCGGGTCATGCCGGCGTAGGGACGGGACGTTTAGCCACCCGCCCGCGCCGCATCGGCCCACCCGTAGAGGAGGCCCGCGCATGACCTACCAGCAGAAGCCGAGCGCCGTGACCACCGGCCCCATCGCCGGGTCGCAGAAACTCTATACAAGCCCGGCATCCCACCCGGACATCTCCGTCCCCTTCCGTGAGATCGCGCTCGATCCGTCCGCCAACGAGCCGCCGCTCCGGCTTTACGACACCTCCGGCCCTTATACCGAGACCAATGCGAGCATCGACCTCGCCGCGGGCTTGCCCAGCGTGCGCGCCCCCTGGCTCGCCGGGCGCGGCTTCAGCCCGGCCACCCCGCGCAGCGTCCGCCCGGAAGACAACGGCTACGTCCCCGCCGACCGTCTCGTCCCCGCCTGCCCGGCCAACCGTGCCGTGCTCGAAGGCCGCGCCGGCCAGCCGGTCACCCAATACGAGTTCGCCCGCGCCGGCATCGTCACCGAGGAGATGGTCTACGTCGCCCACCGCGAGAACCTGGGCCGCGCCGAAGCCCATGACCAAGCGGCAGCCCTGGTCGCCGACGGCGAGAGCTTCGGCGCAGAGATCCCCGATTTCGTCACCCCCGAGTTCGTCCGCAGCGAGATCGCCCGCGGCCGGGCCATCATCCCCGCCAACATCAACCACCCGGAGTTGGAGCCGGTCGTCATCGGCCGCAACTTCCTGGTGAAGATCAACGCCAACATCGGCAACTCCGCCGTCACCTCCGGCGCCGCCGAGGAAGTGGAAAAGCTCGTTTGGGCCATCCGCTGGGGCGCCGACACGGTGATGGACCTTTCCACCGGCCGCAACATCCACAACATCCGCGGCTGGATTCTCCGCAACTCCCCCGTCCCCATCGGCACCGTCCCCATCTACCAGGCGCTGGAAAAAGTGGGCGGCGACGCCGACAAGCTCGACTGGGAGGTGTTCAAGGACACCCTGATCGAGCAGGCCGAGCAGGGCGTCGACTACTTCACCATCCACGCCGGCATCCGCCTCGCCCACGTGCCGCTGACGGCCAAGCGCACCACCGGCATCGTCTCCCGCGGCGGCAGCATCATGGCCCGCTGGTGCCTCGCCCACCACAAGGAGAGCTTCCTTTACGAGCGCTTCGGCGACATCTGCGACATCATGCGCAAGTACGACGTCAGCTTCTCCCTCGGCGACGGCCTCCGCCCCGGCTGCAACGCCGACGCCAACGACGCCGCCCAGTTCGCCGAACTCGAAACCTTGGGCGAGCTGACCAAGGTCGCCTGGGACCGCGGCTGCCAAGTCATGATCGAAGGCCCCGGTCACGTGCCGATGCACAAGATCAAGGTCAACATGGAGAAGCAGCTCGCTGAGTGCGGCGAGGCCCCCTTCTACACCCTCGGCCCGCTCACCACCGACATCGCCCCGGGCTACGACCACATCACCTCGGCCATCGGCGCGGCCATGATCGGCTGGTTCGGCACCGCCATGCTCTGCTACGTCACCCCCAAGGAGCACCTCGGCCTGCCCAACCGCGACGACGTGAAAACCGGCGTCATCACCTACCGCATCGCCGCCCACGCCGCCGACCTCGCCAAGGGCCACCCGGCCGCCAAGCTGCGCGACGACGCCATCAGCCGCGCCCGCTTCGAGTTCCGTTGGGAGGACCAGTTCAACCTCGGCCTCGATCCCGACACCGCCCGCCTGTTCCACGACGAGACCCTGCCCAAGGAGGCGCACAAGGTGGCCCACTTCTGCTCCATGTGCGGCCCCAAGTTCTGCTCGATGAAGATCAGCCAGGACATCCGCGCCGATGCCGAGCGCCTGGCCGGCATGGAAGCGAAGAAGGAGGAATTCGCGGACAACGGCAAGCAACTCTACGTCCCGGCCGCAGAGTAAGGCATGAGCGACCCGCGTGACGCGCTCGACGCGGTCGGCCAGATGCCGGACGTCGAGATCGACATCGCGGGCGCAGCCCTGCAACTCGCCCGCATCGACGAGCCGGGTGCCGATTGGCAAGCCGCCGCCGCCCATCTCAGCGAGCTGGCCCGCGACGCCATATCCCTGGCAAGGACGCTGCCCAACTCCGACGTGGCCTCCCGCGCCGGCGCCTTGGCCGGCCTGATCGCCGGTCGCCACCGCTACGCCGGGGACACCGAAACCTACGACCAGCCGGCCAACGCCAACCTGATCCGCGTCATCGAGCGCCGCCGCGGCCTGCCCGTCGCCCTCGGCATTCTCTGGCTGCACTGCACCAGGGCGCTCGGCTGGGAAGCGCACGGGGTCGACTTCCCCGGCCACTTCCTCCTCGTGCTCGAAGGCCAGGCGACCCGGTCGCGCACCCGCTCCAGCCCGCAGCAAGCGGTGCTCGACGTCTTTTCCGGCGGCGTCCCGCTCGACTCCCGCGATCTGCGCGGACTTCTGAAACGCGTCGAAGGCCAGAATGCCGAGTTGCGGCCCGGCGTGTTGCAGCCCATGCCGGCCCGCCGGGTCTTGCTCCGCCTGCAAGAGAACATCCGCTCGCGCCGCCTGGCCGCGGGCAACGTCGAATCCGCCCTGGCCTGCACGCTCGACATGCTGCGGCTCGCGCCCGACATGGCGCAACTCTGGCGCGACGCCGCGGTCATGCACCAGCGGCTCGATCAGGTCACCGCCGCCCTGCGCTGCTTCGCCCGCGTCTTGGAGCTGGTCCCGGACGGCGACGCCGCGGCACGGGCCCAGATGGCGATCGACGAGTTGCGCGGACGCTTGAACTGACCCCGCTGCCAGCGGACATCAAGCCCGAACCACAGCCTCCTAATGCAGCTCCTGCAACCGGCTCAGCAGGAAATCGCGGAACACCGCCACCCGCTTGCTGTTCCGCAACTCCTCCGGATAAACGAAGTAAACGTCCACCTTCGGCGCCTTGAGTTCCGGCAGCAGCCGCGTGAGGCCGCCAAGCTCGTCCGTCATCCAATCGGGCAGCACGCCGATGCCCATGCCCGAACCGATCGCCCGCGCCATCGCCTGCAACGAGTTCACCTCCAGCAAAGGCCGCCGCGTCGCTCCGGCCCGCCGGCCCGCCTCGGCAAGCCAGTTGATGTCCGCCACCGGCGGGCGATAGTCCCCGAACAGGATCAGCCGGTGGCTGTCCAGATCTTCCGGCCGCTTCGGCGTGCCGTGCGCGTCCAGGTAAGCCGGCGAAGCAACGACCACCCACTCGATCTGCATCAGGTGCCGCTGCACTAGGTCGGGCTGCTTCGGCGGGTGCATACGGATCGCCACGTCCGCTTCGCGCATCGCCAAGTCGAGCTCGGCGTCATCGAGCAGCAACGTCATCGTGATGTCGGGATACTGCTCAAGGAAGGCCTGGAGCCGGGGCGCGAGCCATGTCGCCCCGAAGCCCACCGTCGTCGTCACCTTCAGCCGCCCGGCCGGCTTCTCCTTGCTCTCGGTCAGCAACGCCTCCGTCATCGCCAGCTTGGCGAACACCTCGCGGACGGTGCGGTTGAGGCTCTCGCCCTGTTCAGTCAGGATCAAGCCGCGCGCATGGCGATGGAACAGCGGCACCTGCAAGTTCTCTTCCAGCGCCGAGATCTGGCGCGAAACAGCGGACTGGCTCAGGTTCAGCGTCTCGCCCGCATGGGTGAAACTGCCGGCCTCGGCCACGGCGTGGAAAACCCGCAGCTTGTCCCAATCCATCGGCGCACCCGCTCCCTGTTCCTGCCGCCGCCCGACTCCCGGGCAACCGGGGGGGAACAGTAACGGGAATTGGCGGAGAAAGAACCCGTTTCGGCAGTTTATTTCCCGGCAAGGACTGTTTTGCCACGGATAGTAACGCGCTGTATCGGCCGGAGGATTGCGGCGGGAGATGACAACCGCTCCGCCGGGTTAGGAAATGCCGGGCAGCCGCAGCTGCATCGCCCGCGCGCAGGCGAGCGCCTCCTCATACCCGGCGTCGGCGTGCCGCATCACCCCGCTGGCCGGGTCGTTCCACAGCACCCGCTCCAGCCGCCGCGCCGCGTCCTCGCTTCCGTCGGCCACCACCACCATCCCGGCATGTTGCGAAAACTCCATCCCCACCCCCCCCGCCGTGGTGCAGCGAAACCCACGTCGCCCCCGACGCCGTGTTCAGCAGCGCGTTGAGCAGCGGCCAGTCGGACACCGCGTCCGACCCGTCCCGCATCGCCTCCGTTTCCCGGTTCGGCGACGTGACCGACCCGGAATCCAGATGGTCGCGCCCGGTAACGACGGGCGCGCGCAACACGCCGCTCGCCACCATCTCGTTGAACGCGAGGCCGAGCCGGTGCCGGTCCCCGAGCCCGACCCAGCAGATCCGCGCCGGCAAGCCCTGGAACCGGATTCGCTCGCGCGCCATGTCGAGCCATTTGTGCAGGTGCGCGTCGCCGGGCAACAGTTGCTTCACCCGCTCGTCGGTGCGGTAGATGTCCTCCGGGTCGCCCGACAGCGCCGCCCAGCGGAACGGCCCGACGCCGCGGCAGAACAGCGGGCGGATATACGCCGGCACGAAACCGGGGAAATCGAACGCGTCCCCCACCCCCTCCTCCAGCGCCATCTGCCGGATGTTGTTGCCGTAATCGACCGTCGGCGCCCCGGCCCGGTACAACGCGAGCATGGCGCGCACGTGCCGCGCCATCGACGCTTTCGCCGCCGCGGCAACCTCCTTCGGCGCCCGCTCGCGCTTCGTTTCCCACTCGTCCAGCGTCCAGCCCGCCGGCAGGTAGCCGTTGACCGGATCATGCGCCGAGGTCTGGTCGGTCAGGATGTCCGGCCGCACCCCGCGGCGCACCATCTCGGGCAGGATCTCGGCCGCGTTGCCGAGCAGCGCCACCGAAACCGCCCGCTTCGTCCGCCTCGCCTCCTCCATCATGCCAAGCGCCTCGTCGAGTCCGCCCGCCTGCACGTCCACGTAGCCCGTCCGAATGCGGGCCTCGATCGACGACGCCCGGCACTCGACCGCCAGGCACGACGCCCCGGCCATCGTCGCCGCCAGCGTCTGCGCCCCGCCCATCCCCCCGAGCCCGGCCGTCAGCACCCACCGCCCGGACAAGTCGCCCCCGTAATGCCGCCGCCCCATCTCAACAAACGTCTCGTAAGTCCCCTGCACGATCCCCTGGCTGCCGATATAGATCCAAGACCCGGCCGTCATCTGGCCGCACATCGCCAGCCCCTTGCGGTCGAGTTCGTTGAAATGGTCCCAGGTCGCCCAATGCGGCACCAAGTTGGAATTGGCGATCAGCACCCGCGGCGCGTCCCTGTGCGTCCTGAACACGCCCACCGGCTTGCCGGACTGCACCAGCAGCATCTCGTCCGCCTCCAGCTCGCGCAAGCTGGCCACGATGCGGTCGAAGCTCTGCCAATCCCGCGCCGCCCGCCCAATGCCGCCGTAAACCACCAGCTCCCCCGGCCGTTCCGCCACGTCGGGGTCGAGGTTGTTCATCAGCATCCGCAACGCCGCCTCGGTCAGCCAGCTCTTGGCGCTGATCTCCGGGCCGCGCGGGGCGCGGATGGTCCGGGCGTTGCCGACCTCGGCGCTGCGCGAAACGCCCGGCCAGCAGCCATCATCGAGGACCGCGCCGTCTCCGCGGTAGATGCGCCGCCAGACCGGGAGGCATGCCATGCCGGACATGAGGGTCCATGCCGCCACGCAAGCCCCTTTCCTCGCTCACCGGGTCATCTTGCATACACCTCGAAGCCGCGCGCAAGCCGTCCGGACCGCGGCCACGCGCGAAGCGGCGTCCTACATCCTTTCCTTGACGCCCGACCTGATCAGCCACCAGTTCACCGGGTAAGCGGTCGCGAAGCCGCACAGCATCGCGATCTGCATGGCGAACCAGAACTCAACCATGTCGGCCTCGATCCTGACCCCGAGCACGTTGCCGAACAGGTAGAAATAGGCGAAGGCCATGAAGCCGTACATGCCGACCTGCCAGGCGGTCAGCGACAGCGTATCGGCCTTGATCGCCTGCCAGATCCCTTGCCCGACCGAAAGATCCCGCATCGGCTTGATCGTGAAATACTGGAACACGATGCCGAACGCGTAGGCGAAGATGTAGTCCACCACCCATGCGGCGAACATCTTCTCGCCGAACAAACTTTGCCAGCCGAACCACACCGCAACGGACGGCATGAGGAACACGAGCCACTCCGCCACGATGTCCCCCAGCGTGCAGCCGCTGCCGCAATGCAGCGCCCCGTTGCCGACCATGACCGGGAACGGCGTCCGCGTCTTGCTGGGCATCTCCTCGCCCCGCTCCATCGCCGCATGGGCGCGCTCGTGCGCCGCGAGCCGGCCATAGGCGAAATACTGCCAAAGCACCCAGACGGTGCCGAACAGCGCCGTCACCGGCCAGACCACGTTCATGATCCACATGTGCTGCGGATGGCGAAACACGTCCGCCGTGATAACGGCCGCGCACACCAGCCCGAGCAGCAGGAACACGATGGAAAGGACGTGAAGCCAAGCCGGGATCATGGCGTCTCGCTCATGCGCGGGAAAGGCGGCGGCTCCTTACGGGGCCTGAACCTCGTATCCCTCCTCGGTGATCGCCTCGCGCACGGCGCGCGGATCAGGCTCGCCCGTCACGCTCACCTGCCCCCGATCGAGATCCACCTTGACCTCGCCGGCCCCTGGCACCGCCTTCACCGCCTTGGTCACGGCCGAGACGCAATGGGCGCAGGTCATCCCCGATACCGTTATGCTCAGCATCGCTTGCTCCTGAAATGATTAGACCGCGATCGTTCTGACTGGAATCAGGCAGAACGTGAATCGCCGTCTCAAATTAAGGCCAGACCCCACGCAACTGGCTGCTTCCCAGCTTGGAAGGTCAAGCGCGCGCCGGACCCGCCGCGCCGTCCTCCGCCGAACGTGATCCGGTGGCCAACCCTTGACCTTCCCACGTTGGCAACCCCTATCTCTCCCCAATCACCCGCAACAGCAAGGGGAACGGAGATCGACACCATCGTCGCGGAGGCATCCAACAGCGGAACCCTTCGCCCACCCAACGCCCCCGAATTGGACCTCGGCATCGAGGGCATGACCTGCGCCTCCTGCGTCGCCCGCGTCGAGCGCGCCATCAAAAAGGTGCCGGGCGTCTCGGCCGTATCCGTCAACCTGGCCACCGAGCGTGCCCACGTCGAATACGACGGCAAGCCCGGCGCCGCAGCCGCCCTGATCGAAGCCGTCCGAACCGCCGGCTACGCAGCCGAAACGCGGACGACCGACCTGGCCGTGGCCGGCATGACCTGCGCCTCCTGCGTCGCCCGCGTCGAGCGCGCGCTCAAGAAGGTCCCGGGCGTGGCCACCGCCGAGGTGAACCTGGCCACCGAGCGCGCCCGCATCACGGCAACCCCGGAAACCACCGCGGAAACGCTCGCCGCCGCCGTGGGCAAAGCCGGCTACGAGGCCCGCCCCCTATCGGAGCCAGGCCCGGCGGAAACGGGCAGCAGCACGTCAATCCACCGCCGCGAACTCATCCACCTCGCTGCCGCCGCGGCACTGTCCGCGCCGCTCCTGGCGGGCATGGCCGGGCATCTGGCAGGGGTGCCCTGGACGCTCCCCGGCTGGGTGCAATTCGCGCTCGCGACCCCGGTGCAGTTCTGGCTCGGCTGGCGCTTCTACGCCGCCGGCTGGCGCGCCGTGCGCGCGGGCGCGGGCAACATGGACCTGCTGGTCGCCCTCGGCACCTCCGCCGCCTGGGGCCTCAGCGTCTACGAGCTGCTGGTCGCCCCGCCTGGCCACGCCCCGGCGCTCTACTTCGAAAGCTCGGCCCTGATCGTCACCTTCATCCTGCTCGGCAAATGGCTCGAATCCCGCGCCAAGGGCCAGACCGCCGCCGCCATCAACGCCCTGATGCAGCTCCGCCCCGAAACCGCCCGCATCAGGCAGGACGGCACGGAGCGGGAGGTGCCGCTGGCCCAGGTCGCGGTCGGCGACCTCGTGGTCATCCGCCCCGGCGAGCGGGTCCCGGTCGACGGCCGCGTCACCGAAGGCGCCGGCAGCATCGACGAGAGTATGCTGACCGGCGAGAGCCTCCCGGTCGATAAGGCTCCCGATAGCAAGGTAACCGCAGGGTCGATCAATTCCGACGGCCACCTGGTCATCGAAACCACCGCCATCGGCGCGGAAACCACCCTCGCCCGCATCGTCCGGCTGGTGGAAGGCGCGCAGGCCTCCAAGGCCCCGGTCCAGCGCCTGGTCGACAAGATCAGCGCCGTCTTCGTCCCAACCGTCCTCGGCATCGCCCTGCTGACCTTCATCGCCTGGTGGGCCATATCCGCCGACCCGGCACAGGCGCTGCTGAACGCCGTCGCCGTCATGGTCATCGCCTGCCCCTGCGCGCTCGGCCTGGCCACGCCCACCGCCATCATGGTCGGCACCGGCGCCGCCGCCCGGCACGGCATCCTGATCAAGGACGCCGAAGCCCTCGAACGAGCCCATGCCGTGACAACGGTCGCCTTCGATAAAACCGGCACCCTAACCGAGGGGCGTCCCGAACTGACGGACATCGTGCCGGCAAACGGCGTCGAGGCGGCGGAACTCCTGCAACTCGCGGCATCGATGCAGGCCGGCAGCGAGCATCCGCTGGCCGCCGCGGTGCGCCGCCGGGCCGCGTCGGATGGCGCGAGCCCTGCCCCGGCCACGGCGTTCCGCGCCCTGCCCGGGCGCGGCGTCTCGGCAACGGCCGACGGGCGAGACCTGGTCATGGGCAATCGCCGCCTGTTGGGGGAGAACGGCCTGCCGATGGACGGCCTGGCCCGGCAGGCGGAAACGCTGGCGGCCTCCGGACGCACCGTCTCCTGGCTGGGCGAGCTGTCGCCCGGGCAACGGACCCTCGGCCTGGTCGCGTTTGGCGACGACGTGAAGCCGTCCGCCCGCCATGCCGTCGGCCAGCTGCGCGAGCAAGGCGTGCGGACAGTGATGCTGACCGGCGACAATCAGGGCGCGGCCGACGCGGTGGCCCGCTCCCTCGGCATCGACGACGTGGTGGCCGAGGTCCTGCCCGACGGCAAGGCCGAGGCCGTCGCGCGCCTGCGCGGAAAGGGCGGCGTCGTCGCCATGGTCGGCGACGGCGTCAACGACGCCCCGGCCCTCGCCGCCGCCGATATCGGCATCGCCATGGCCACCGGCGCCGACGTTGCCATGAGCGCCGCCGGCATCACGCTCATGCGCGGCGACCCGGCGCTGGTCGCGGGCGCGCTCGACGTGTCGCGCCGCACCTACGCCAAGATCAGGCAAGGCCTGTTCTGGGCCTTCGCCTACAACCTGGTCGGCATCCCGCTGGCCGCCTCCGGCCTGCTCAGCCCCGTGCTGGCCGGCGCGGCCATGGCGCTGAGCAGCGTCAGCGTCGTCTCGAACGCCCTGCTGCTGCGCCGCTGGCGTCCGCGGGAGGCCGGGCGATGAACATCGGCGAGGCCTCCAAATCGTCCGGCGTCTCGGCCAAGATGATCCGCTATTACGAGCGCATCGGCTTAATTCCGGAGGCCGGCCGCAGCGGTTCGGGCTACCGCACCTACGACAAGGAGGCCGTGCAAACCCTCGCCTTCGTGCATCGGGCGCGCGGCCTGGGCTTCTCCCTCGACGCGATCCGGCAACTGCTCGCTTTATGGCAGGACCGGTCTCGGTCCAGCCAGGACGTGAAGCGGATCGCGCTGGCAACGGTCGCCGACCTCCGTCGCAAGCAAGCCGAGATCGAGGCGATGGCCCGGACGCTCGATCACCTTGCCAGTCATTGCAGCGGCGACGAGCGGCCGGACTGCCCGATCATCGACGACTTGGCCGGCGTGGTCCCTGCGCGCAAGACTGCGGGTTCCAGCGCAGCAGACTGACCATGTTCCCGGTGACGAACTAGAATTCGTTTAGGCCGTGTCAACGTGCTGACGGAAGTGGGTTTTTATATAAAAGCTTCGCGTCTTTCCATTAGGAAACAAACTCCGAGAAAGCGCTTTTTAGCCCCATAAATTAGTAAGAGATGCCAACAACTTCAGACACTTCCGTCATGGCGCATCCTTCACGGGCGCAAATATGTTCCCGCCATGCCGGAAACTTCCCCACTGCGCTCTCTTGCCCTTCTGATCGTCGTAGCCGCCGTCTCCGCGTGCTCGACCACGCCCGTCCCGTTGTCCGAGGCAAAATTCATTCCCGATCAGCTTCTCTATCGCGATGCTTCCCCCAACACAGCACCCGTTATCGTCCGCCGGGACCGCGGCTTTGCGGGATCCGGCTGCAAAGCTCAAGTGTTCGTTGAGGGCGATCTTGCCGCCTATCTGGGCACCGGAGAGGCAGTAAAACTTAACATCCCAGCAGGCAACGCGATAATAGGAGCAGATCCCGGAACCTTCTGCGGAGGGGGTACCGTTGAGGAGGCAATCACGCTCGTTTCAGGACAACCTGCCTATCTCCGAATTGCACGCGACGGGAATGGCACGTTCCGTCTTATGCGGACACTGGACCGGTAAGCCCGGCAACCTAAATCGGCCGCCCCAAGCATCACCATCCGGTTTCAAGACTCCAAGCCAATCCCAACCTAAATATCCGCATAGCAATGCGTCTCCGCCGCCCCCCCAGGGTTCGTCACCGCCCCCAGGTGCGCCGGCCCCACCGTCTGCGCGAACTTCCAGATCGCCCCGCTGTTGTAATCCGTCCCCCGAGGCGTCCAGGCTGCCCGCCGCTCCGCCATCTCCGCGTCCGACAGCAAAACCTCGATCACCCCGGCCTCCGCGTCCAGCACGATCCGGTCCCCGTTCCGCAACAGCGCGATCGGCCCCCCCACCGCCGCCTCCGGCCCCACGTGCCCCACGCAGAACCCCCGCGTCGCGCCCGAGAACCGCCCGTCGGTGATCAAGGCCACCTCCTCCCCCATCCCCTGCCCGTAGATCGCCGAGGTGGTGGACAGCATCTCCCGCATCCCAGGTCCCCCCTTCGGCCCCTCGTAGCGGATCACGATCACGTCCCCCGCCTTGTAGGCCCGGGCGTCCACCGCCGCGAACGCCTCCTCCTCGCTGTCGAAGCAAAGCGCCGTCCCTTCGAACCGCTGCCGCTTCATCCCAGCCACCTTCACGATCGCCCCGTCCGGCGCGAGGTTGCCCCGCAGCCCGACCACGCCCCCCGTCCGGCTCAACGGCCGGGAAACCGGGTAAACCACGTCCTGGTCCTCCGGGAACCGGACATGCGCCAGGTTCTCCGCCAGGGTCTTGCCGGTCACGGTGATGCAATCCCCATGCAGCAGCCCCCCATCCAGCAACGCCTTCAGGATCACCGGAATCCCCCCGATCCGGTGCACGTCCAAGGCCACGTACTTCCCCCCCGGCTTGAGGTCGGCGATGTAGGGCGTCCGCCGCATGATCTCCACCACGTCGTCCATGGTGAACGAAATCCCCGCCTCGTGCGCCATGGCCGGCAGGTGCAGCCCGGCATTGGTGCTCCCTCCCGTCGCCCCTACCACGACGGCCGCGTTCTCCAGCGCCCGCCGGGTCACGATGTCCCGCGGCCTTAACCCGCTCTCGACCAGCGCCATCACCGCCCGCCCGCTCTCCACTGCCCAGCGGTCCCGGTCCTCGTACGGCGCCGGCGACCCAGCCGACCCCGGCAAAGCCAGCCCGATCGCCTCGCTCACCGTCGCCATCGTGTTGGCCGTGAACTGCCCGCCGCACGCCCCGGCGCTCGGGCAGGCGACGCACTCCAGCTCGTGCAGTTCCTCGTCGCTCATCGACCCCGCCGCGTGCTGGCCCACCGCCTCGAACACGTCCACCACGGTCACGTCCCGGTCCTTGAACCGGCCCGGCAGGATGCTGCCCCCGTACATGAACACGCTCGGCACGTTCAGCCGCAGCATCGCCATCATCATCCCAGGCAGGCTCTTGTCGCACCCCGCCAGCCCCACCAGCGCGTCGTAGCAATGCCCCCGCACCGTCAGCTCGACGCTGTCCGCGATGGCTTCCCGCGACACCAGCGAGCTCTTCATCCCCTGGTGCCCCATCGCGATCCCGTCCGTCACGGTGATGGTGGTGAACTCCCGCGGCGTTCCCCCCGCCTCCTTCACCCCCACCTTCACCGATTGCGCCTGCCGGTTGAGCGCGATGTTGCAAGGCGCCGCCTCGTTCCAGCACGTCGCCACGCCCACGAACGGCTGGTTGATCTCGTCCTCGGTCAGCCCCATCGCATAATAGTATGACCGGTGCGGCGCGCGTCCCGGCCCTTCCGTCACGTGCCGCGAAGGCAACCGAGCCTTGTCCCACCGCTTCTTCAACATGAACTACTCCTATCGAATGGGGTCCGAGGGCGACGCCCTCGCCTCAACTGATCCTTTGAATGGCGGCCGCCAGCCGCGCCGCTTCCGCCAGGTGCGACGCCAACCGCTCCCGGTTCTCCTCCACCACCTCCGGGGGAGCTTTCCGCACGAACTCCGCGTTGTCCAGCTTCCGCCGAACCTTCTCCGCCTCGGCCAGCGACTTCCCCCGTTCCTTGCCCAGCCGCGCCCGCTCGGCGTCGAGGTCGATGATCCCCGCCAGGGGCAGCGCCACCGTCACCTCGTCCAGCACCATCTGCGCGCTCCCGTGCGGCATCGCCCCCTCCAGCGCCGCCACCTCGCTCGCCCGGCCCATCCGCCCGATCGCCTCGTGCCAGGCCCGCGCCCGCTCCATCGTCGCCGCGTCCGCCCCTTGCAGCAGGACCGGCGTCAGCGCCGAGGGCGGGACATTCATTTCCGACCGCACCGTCCGCACCGAGCCGATCAGCCGCACCACCCAATCCAGCTCCGCCCGCGCCGCCTCCGCCCCCTCGACCGCGGCGGCGTCCGGCCAAGCCTCGCGGATCAGGCTGAACGGCGCGCCGTAGCCCATCTCGTCCCACAGGTGCTCGGTGACGAACGGCATCGCCGGGTGCAGCAGCCGCAGCACCACGCCCAGCACATGCCCGCCCGCCGCCCGCACCTCCTCCTTCTCCGCCCCGTC
This sequence comes from Acetobacteraceae bacterium, assembly GCA_965260935.1. GTDB lineage: Bacteria > Pseudomonadota > Alphaproteobacteria > Acetobacterales > Acetobacteraceae > JBBROS01. The sequence goes on along the minus strand of OZ253374.1, from coordinate 940,568 downwards.
CGGCCCGTTCAGCACCGGCTTGGCGAACTCCAGGAACCAGTCGCAGAAAATGTTCCACGTGAAACGGTACGCCGCCCCGGCATACTCGTCGAACCGGTATGCTTCCAGCGCCGCCGTCGCTTCCGCCACGGCCCGGTTGCCCGCATCCAGGACCCACCGGCACAACGGGGTTCTCGCCGCTTGGGGCTTAAACTCCGCCCGAGGCCCCACGCCGTTCATCTCGCAGAACTTGGCCGCGTTCCACAGCTTGGTCACGAAGCTCCGGTCCGCCTCCACCCGCGCGCGCCCCAGCTTGATGTCCCGCCCCGGCCCGGCCAGCGAGCAGACGCTGAACCGCAACGCGTCCGTCCCGTACGCCTCGATCAGGTCCAGCGGGTCGATCACGTTCCCCTTGGACTTGGACATCTTCTGCCCCCGCTCGTCGCGCACGAGGCCGTGGATGTAGACCGTCCGGAACGGCGCCTTTCCCCGGAACCGCAGCCCCATCATCATCATCCGCGCCACCCAGAAGAAGATGATGTCGAACCCCGTCACCAGCACGTCGCCCGGGTAATACCGCCCGACCTCGCGCGTTTGCTCCGGCCACCCGAGCGTCGAGAACGGCCACAACGCCGAGCTGAACCAGGTGTCCAGCACGTCCGGGTCCTGCGTCAGCGTCCGGTCCTCGCCGTAATGCGCCCGGGCCTGCCCGGCGGCGTCCATCGCGTCCCGCCCCACGAACACCGTGCCGTCCGGCCCGTACCAGGCGGGGATGCGGTGCCCCCACCAAAGCTGGCGGCTGATGCACCAGGGCTGGATGTCCCGCATCCAGGCGAAGAACGTGTTCTCCCATTGCCGGGGCACGAACACGGTCTCGCCCCGCTCCACCGCCTCCACCGCCGGGCGGGCCAGCGCCTCCGCGTTGCAATACCACTGCACCGTCAGCAACGGCTCGATCGGCACGCCGGACCGGTCCCCGTGCGGCACGGCGTGGCGGTGCGGCTCGGCCTTCTCCAGGAACCCGGCGCGGTCCAGCTCCGCCGTCAGCAGCTTGCGCGCCTCGAACCGGTCCCGTCCGGCCAGAGACCGCACGAACCCGGCCGAGCCGGCAAGCTCCCCCTCGATCTCCCCGAGCGTGACCCGCCCTTCCCGGTCCAGCACCGACGGCATCGCCAGCCCGTGCCGCCGCCCGACCTCGAAATCGTTGAAGTCGTGCGCCGGCGTGATCTTGACCGCCCCGGTTCCCTTCTCCGGGTCGCTGTAGGCGTCGGCGATCACCGGGAAGCGCCGGCCCGTCAGCGGCTGCAGCACCATTTTGCCGACCAAGCCCCGGAACCGCCCGTCGTCCGGGTGCACCGCCACCGCCGTATCGCCGAGCAGCGTTTCCGGGCGCGTCGTCGCCACCGTGATCGCCTCGTCCGACCCCTCGATCGGATACCGGACATACCAGAGATGCCCGGCCACCTCCACGCTCTCCACCTCGAGGTCCGAGATCGCCGACTGGAATTTCGGATCCCAGTTCACCAGCCGCTTGTCCCGGTAGATCAGGCCCTCCCGGAACAGGGTGACGAACACCTCCCGCACCGCGTCCGAGAGTCCCTCGTCCATGGTGAACCGCTCGCGCGGCCAGTCGAGCGACGCGCCCAGCCGCCGCAACTGCCCGGTGATCGCCCCGCCGGATTCCGCCTTCCACCGCCACACCCGTTGGAGGAACCGCTCCCGGCCCATCTCCTGCCGGGTCTCGTTGCCTTCGGTCGGCAGCAGCCGTTCCACTACCATCTGGGTGGCGATCCCTGCGTGGTCGGTGCCGGGCTGCCACAGCGCGTCCCGTCCCTGCATCCGCCGCCACCTGACCAGCACGTCCTGCAGCGTCATGGTCAGCGCATGGCCCATGTGCAGGCTGCCGGTCACGTTCGGCGGCGGGATCATGACCGTGAAGGGCGCCGCCTCGCTCCCGGCGTCGGCGTGGAACGCGCCTTGCTGCTCCCACCCGGCATACAAGGCGGGCTCCGCGGCCGCGTGATCGAAGCTCTTGCTCAACATGCGCCGGTTGTATCCCGCGAGCGCCCCGGCGCAACCCCCGCCGGCGCGGTTCAGGTCATCCGGTTGACGACCCGCTCGATTTCGGCGCGGACCAGCCGCTCGACCAGCGGCGCCAGGTGGCTGTCGAGCCACGCCTTCAGCATCGGCCTCATCTCTTCGCGCACCAGGTCCTCGATGGTCGGGCCGCCCCGGTGCGTCGCCACGTTGCGCTCATTGGCCAATGCCTGCAACAGCGATCCCATTGAAGCCGCCGTCGCCGCCTCGGCCTCGGGCGCCACTATCCGATCCGATGCCTTGTCGTCGTTCCGCTCCGGACCTGCCACCACCCGCTCCTTTCCACTGCCCGGCAACGCGTTGCCCTCCGGGGTTGCCGCGGGCTTTGCGGCCTCGTTCGCCCCTACCGCCAGCCGCCGGGGCCCGGCCTCCGCCGCTTTATCCGTCTGCTGCAGCATCATAGACCGGTCCAGGTCGAACACCTCGCCCGTTTCACCGCCTTCAGGCTCCGCCTTTGCCCCTTCCTCGTCGAGGATGCGGCGGATCGACGCCAGGATGTCGTCCATCGACGGGTCAGCCGCCGCTCCGGACGGTACTTTAGGATCGCTCGCCATCACCGACGCTCATTCACCCCAAATGCCCGGGTGCCGAACAACTGGCCCCGGACGGCTTGATAGTATGCTGTCTCATCATAGAGCGGCACGTTCAAATTCAAGTCCCGCGCCGTCAACCGTCCGACCGCCGCCAGCACCGTGTAGCTCGCCGTGACCAGGTTGGTCAGGTTCTGCACCAGCGTCACCCGCGAGTTCAGCAGCGCCTGCTCCGCGTTCAACACGTCCAGCGTCGTCCGGCTGCCGACGATCGCCTCGCGCTGCACCCCCACCAGCGCCACCTGGTTGGCCTGGATCGCCGCCCGCGTGCTCTGGATCGTCGAGCGCGCCGCCACCAGCGTTTCCCAGGCGTTCGCCGCCTGCTGCACCGCCTGCCGCCGCGCCTCGTCGACCACGTTGCGCGCCTGCTGCTCCTGCTGCCGCGCTTGCCGGACCCGTGAATACTGGGCCCCGCCCTGGTAGATCGGCACCGACGCGTTCAGCAGCACCTGCGCCCCGATGGTCCGCTGCCCGCGGATCGAGGAGTTATCCGAGCGCGCCGCCAGCGCCTGCAAGCTCACCTGCGGCATCAGTCCCGAGAACGCCACGTCGACCGCGTCCCGCGCCGCCGCATCGTCGAACAGCGCGGCGATCACGGTCGGGTTGTTGGTGGAGGCAAGCTGCGTCGCCTGGGCCTGGTTCTTCACCGGGATCTGCGTCGGCTGCGGCTCGACCAGGTCGCCCGGCCCACCCGGGTCGAACCCCACCCGCTGCAGATACGTCGCCCGCCCCGTCGCCAGGTTGCCTTCCGCCGTTTGCCGCGTCGCCGAGGCGCCGGCCAGCGCCGCCTGGGCCTGCGCCACGTCCGTCCGCGTGATCTCCCCCACCCGGAACCGGTCGTTGGTCGCCTGCAACTGCCGCTGCAGCACCTGCTCGTTGTTGATGTTGAGCTGCAGCACCTGCTGCTGCGCGATCACGTTGACGTAGGCCGTCACCGTGTCGATGAACACCTGCTGCTCCGTCCCCAGCAGCCGGCTGCGCTGGGCGAACACGCTGTTGTCGGCCTGGTTCGTGCTCGCCCGGGTCTGCCCGCCCCGGTAGAGCGGCTGCGTCAGGCTTGCCTGCGCCGTGTAGAGGTCGCGGAAGTTGCGCTCCACGATCGCGCCGCCCGAGGCCGCCGAGTTGGGGTTGACCCCTGTCGTGGTGCGGAACGTCCCGTCCGCGTAGCCGACGGACGTGGACACCGTGACCTGCGGACGCCAGCCGGCCAGCGCCTGCGGCACCTGCTCGTCGGTGGAGCGGAGCTGCGCCCGCGCCGCTTGCAGCGTCGGGCTGTTGGCGTAGGCCGCCGCCAGGGCTTCCTGGAGCGTCCGAGGCTCGGCCAGCGCCGTGCCCGAGGCCAGCAGCGCCATCCCGAAAACGGTAAAGGCCGTTAATTTCATCGCTATCCTCACCTTGCCAGCGTTCCGGCCGATGGAGTGTGCCACAGCCTGGCCGATACTAGAATGTAAAAGCGGGCCGGGGCGCCATTTGCGGCAACATCGGCGTCGCGCAGTCGAACACCGCCTGGCCGCGCAGGCGCACCCCGTCCGCGACCCGGACGGCCTCGGCCAGCACGCCGTGGCCAGGCCCGCCGGGCTTGGACACCACGGCGGCCACGCGCCCGCCGGGCTTCAACTGGCCGGCCAGCTCGTCCGGCACCTGCTGCACCGCCCCCTCGATCAGGATCACGTCATACGGCGCACCGGCCTGCCAGCCGGCCTGCATCGGCCCTTCAACCAGCCTCACCCCGGGCGCCACCGCCGGCAACACCTTGCGGCCCAGCGCGATCAGCCCGGCGTCGTCCTCCAGCGCCGTCACCGCCGCGCCCACCGCGTCCAGCAGCGCCGCGCCGTAGCCGGCCCCGGCCCCGATCACCAGCGCCGTCTCGCCCGCGCGCACCCGGAGCGACTGCACCAGCCGCGCGATCACCATCGGCTCGATCAGCGCCCGCCCGTGCGGCAACGGCACGTCCTCGTCCGAATAGGCCCGGCTCGCCAGCGCCTCCGGCACGAACCGCTCGCGCGGCAGCCGCCGCATCGCCTGGATGATGCGCGGGTCGATCACCTTGTTCGGGCGCACCTGCCCATCGACCATCCGGTCCCGCGCCTCGGCGAAATCCATCACGGGTGCGCTCCTTGTCCTGCCGTCGTCCATGCCGCGCCTTATCCTGATCGCGCGCACCTTGTAAGTCTCCTGCCCGGCGCATACCAGCCCACGCCGCGCGACCCAGGCCGTTGCGGGCCTACGAAACCCGTGAGCAGATGCGGAAATGCCACCGACAGGAACCCCAAGCTCCATGCCTTCCGCCGCCGCGGCCGCCTCGTTCAACGACCGCCGCGCCCGGCGCAACGTGTTCCGCCTCGCCGCCGCCCAGGCGCTTGCCGGCGCCAACGCCTCCGTTGTCTACGCCACCGGCGCGATCATCGGCTCCACCTTGGCCCCGTCGCCGACCTTCGCCACCCTGCCCCTCTCCGTTTTCGTGGTCGGCATGGCGCTTGCCACCCTGCCGGCCGGCTGGGTCGCCCGGCATCACGGGCGGCGGAGCGCCTTTATCGCCGGCGCCGGGTGCGGCGTCGCCAGCGGCCTGCTCGCCGCCTTCGCGCTGCTGGTGCAATCCTTCGCGCTGTATTGCGCCGCCACCCTGCTCGGCGGCTGCTACGCGGCCGTGGTCGTTTCCTTCCGTTTCGCCGCCGCAGACGGCGCGAGCCCGGCGTTCCGCCCCCGCGCGCTGTCGTGGGTGATGGCCGGGGGCGTCTTCGCCGGCGTCCTCGGCCCGCAGCTCGTCAACCTCACCATGCACCTTTGGGACCCCTACCTGTTCGTTGCCAGCTACGTCGCGCAAGCCGCGGTCGCCGTTGTCGCCATGGCCGTGCTGTCGGGGGTCGACCTGCCCAGGCCCGCGAAGGCCGAGGTCGCGGCGGGCCGCCCGCTGCGGCTGATCGCCAGCCAGCCCCGGTTCGTGGTGGCCGTGCTTTGCGGCGTCGTTTCCTACACGCTGATGAACCTGGTGATGACCTCCGCCCCGCTGGCCATGCGCCTGTGCGGCCTGCCGCTCTCGGCCTCCAACGGGGCCATCCAGTGGCATATCGTCGCCATGTACGGTCCCAGCTTCTTCACCGGCACGCTGATCGCCCGCTTCGGCGCGCCCCGCGTCGTGGGCGTGGGCCTTGTTTTCACCGCCGCGGCCGCCGCGCTCGGCCTGACCGGCCTCACCGCCGCCCATTTCTACGGCGCCTTGTTCTTGCTGGGCCTCGGCTGGAATTTCGGCTTCGTCGGCGCCTCCGCTATGGTGCTGGAGACCCATCGGCCCGAGGAACGCACCAAGGTTCAGGCCTTCAACGACTTCCTCGTGTTCGGCATGATGACCGTCGGCTCGTTCTCGTCCGGCGAGCTGCTGGCCACCGCCGGGTGGGCGGCGGTCAACTGGGTCGTGTTTCCGCCCGTCCTGCTCGCCGCGGCGGCCCTCTTGGCCTCGCGCACGGCGCCGCGCCAGGCTCGCGCCTAAGCGGACCCGTCATTTCACCGGCAGCGTGCCGGCACGCTCCGCCGAACGGTGCTTGGCATTGCCGGGCTTCAGGTTGGGACGACCAATTTTGGCCCGGCCGTTGCCCGTCCGCCAGGCCTAGTCGATCACCGCGTGGCCCGGCTCCGTTTCCACCGCCGCCGGGCGCCGCATGACAAGCAGCAGCAGCACCGCCGGGGCCGTCATCAGCAGCATGGCCTTGAAGTCGTCCAGGTAGGCGATGATCGACGCCTGGTGGTTGACGACCTGGTCGAGCAACGCCGCCCCCCTTGCCGTGCCCGGCGCCAGCAGCCCCATCGCGCCGTCCCGCAGCATCGGGTTGAACGGCGCGATCCCCGCCGCCAGGTCCGCGTGCGAGACCTGCGTGTTGTGCGCGATGAGCGAGAAGCAGACCGAAACCCCCACCGCGCTGCCCACGTTGCGCAGCAGGCTCAGCAGCGCCGTGCCATCCGTGCGCAGCTCCGCCGGCAAGGTCGCGAACGCCACTACCTGCAGCGGGATGAACACGAACCCCAATCCCGCGCCCTGGATGACGGTGTTCCACACCACCGTCGACACCGCGACATCCGGCGTCCATCCCGTCATCGCCCACAATGAATACGACAGCAGCGCGATCCCGAGGGCCATCAGCAGCCGGGGATCGACCCGGTTCGACAGCCGGCCCGAGAGCATCATCGCGCCCATCGTCCCAAGGCCCCGCGGCGCCATGATCAGCCCGGCCGTCGCCACCGGATAGCCGCCCAAGGTTTGCAGCCAGGGCGCCATCAGCGCCGACGTTGCGAGCAGCACCATGCCGACCGAGAACATCACCGCCAGGCTGGCCGACAGGTTGCGGTCGCGGAACAGCCGGGGCGAGAGAAACGGTTTCGGCGCCAGCGCCAAGTGCACGACGAAGAGATACAGCCCCAATCCGGCCAGCACCGCCTCGATGATGATCTCGCGCGAGCCGAACCAGTCCTGGTCCTGCCCGCGGTCGAGCATGAGCTGGAACGCGCCGATGCCCAGGGCCAGCACGCCGAACCCCAGCCAGTCGAAGCGCAACCCGCCCTTTGTCTCGCCTTTCGGCAGGAACAGGATCAAGCCTGCCGTGGCGAGGATGCCGAACGGCAGGTTCACGTAGAACACCCAGCGCCAGTTGTACAGGTCGGTCAGGTAGCCGCCGAGGGTCGGGCCCAGGATCGGCCCGATCATCACCCCCACCCCCCAGAGCGCCATCGCCGAGCCGCGCTCCTTCAGCGTGTAGATGTCGAGCATCGTCGCCTGGCTCAGCGGCACCAGCGCCGCGCCGAACACGCCTTGCAGCAGCCGGAACAGCACCATCTGCGTGAGGCTTTCCGCCACGCCGCACAGCATGGACGCGGCGGTGAACCCCACCAGGGAGACGATAAACAGGTTCTTGCGCCCGAACCGGGCCGCGAGCCAGCCCACCGGGGCCGTCATGATCGCCGCCGCGACGATGTAGCTCGTCAGCACCCAGGTGATCTGGTCCGCCGTCGCGGACAGGCTGCCCTGCATGTAGGGCAGCGCCACGTTGGCGATGGTGCTGTCCAGCGCCTGCATCAGGGTGGCGACCATGGCGCAGACGGTGATCAGCCCGCGGTGCGGAACCCGTTCCATGCCGGCCGCCTCAGTAAAGGTCCGACCATTTCCGCGCATGGCCGGTGTCCACGTCCGCCACCACGCTCATCCCCGCCCGCAGCGGCGGCGCGCCGGCGTCCTGCTCCACCTTGATCCGCATCGGGATGCGCTGCACCACCTTGACCCAGTTGCCCGAGCTGTTCTGCGCCGGCAGGATGGAGAACTCGCTGCCGCTGGCCGGGGCCACGCTTTCCACCGTGCCGTGCCAGGTCCGCCCGGGGTAGGTGTCGACCGTGACGCTGACCGGGTTGCCGGGGCGGACCCAGGTCAGCTCGGTTTCCTTCGGGTTCGCTTCCACCCACTCGTGCTCCGTCGACACGAGGCCGAACGCCGCCGAGCCTGCGGCGAGGTATGCGCCCGGCTGCAGGTTCGAGACCCCGGTGACCACGCCATCCATCGGCGCGCGCACCACGGCGTCGTCGGACTGGCGCTTGGCTTCCGCCACCTGCGTCGCGGCCTGCTTGTAGGCCGGGAGCTCCGTCACGTCCGAGGAGGCGCTGCCGCCGAGCTTGGCCAGTTGCACCTCGGCGGCGCCCTTGGCCGACTCCACCGCGTGCTGGTCCGCGAGCAGCTGGTAGCGCGCGTCGTCGTAGACCTGGCGGGACACGTCGCCGCGCTCGACCAGGCCGTTGGCCCGGTCGAACCGCGCCTGGTCCATGCCGACCTGCGCCTGCTTGACCGACACGTCGGTCAGCATCCGGTGGTAGTCGCGCTGCATCGCCTCGAGCTGGAGCCGGGTCGCCGACAGGTTGGCTTCGGCGGCGTTGAGCGCGATGCGGAACGGGCGTTCGTCCAGGCGGAACAGCACGGCGCCCTTGCGCACCGCTTCGCCCTCGCGCACCGGGACGGAGGCCACGATGCCCGAGACGTCGGTGGCGACGGAGAGCTTGTCGGCGCGGACGTAGGCGTTGTCGATGGAGACGACCTGGCCGCCGTTGATCCAGTAGAGCAGCCCGCCGGCGACGACCGCGGCGACGCCGCCGATCATCAGCACCGGGCGCAGGGCCTTGCGGCGCTTCGCCCGCCGCGCGTCCGGGGGCACGTCCAACGCCGGCGCCAGCTTGTTCGAGAGCACTGCCTGCGACACCTAACCCACCTCTTCCAATTCGGGCCGCCGCGACAGCGCGCAGCGCATCGCGAGCAGGGCCTCCGTCACGATCCCGACCGTTTCCGGCGCGAGCCGGGCCGTCAGCATCCTGGTCATCGCCTCGCGCTCGCCGGCCAGTTCCTCCAGCACGTCCCCTGCGCCGGGCAGCAGATGGAGCCGCCAGACGCGCCGGTCCGCCGGATCGGCCCTGCGCTCGACCAGGCCGCGCGCTTCCAGCCGGTCCACCAGGCGGGCGACCGTGATCGGCTCGACTTCGAGCAGCTCGGCCAGCTCCTTTTGCGAGAGGCCCGGCTGACGCTCCAGGCGCAGCAGCATCACCCATTGCGCCCGCGTCATGCCCTGGGTCCGCGCCCGGCGGTCCCCCTCGGTGCGCAGCATCCGCCCGACATCGTTCAGCAGGATCAGCAGGTCAGTCGGGTGCGGCATGGCCATATTGTAAGCAGCGTTATGATCCCTTGCAATATGATCAGCGGCTTTATCGGCAAAAACCCCCGACTTGCCGGGCCGACGCCTTGATCGCGCCTTGGCGAGCCGTTAGCTCTGCGCCATGGACGCGATGCTTCGGGGCTTCTGGTATCTCGCCTGCACCGGCGCCCGCCTGAAACCCGGCACGACCCGCCCCACAACCATGCTCGGGGACGCCATCCTGCTCGGACGCCGCCCCGACGGCGGCGTGTTCGCCTTTTCCAACGCCTGCCCGCACCGCGGCATGCCCATGCACCACGGGCGCTACGACGGGCGGAATTTGCATTGCTGCTTCCATGGCTGGACCTTCGACAGCGCCGACGGACGCTGCACCGGCATCCCATGCGCCGACCCCGACGCGGCCATCGACCCGTCCCGCTTCGGCCTGCGTCCCTATCCGTGCCGCGAAGTCCAGGGCAACCTCTGGGTTTATATGGCCAATCCCGGCCCGCTGCCCGACCCGCTGCCCGAGCCCCCCGTCATGCCCGGCGTCGGCGGGGCCGCGCCGCAGGTCGCCACCACCATGCGCTTTCCCTGCGGCATCGACCTCGCCACCACCGGCTTCGTTGATCCGGCGCACCCCGCCTTTGTTCATACCTCGCGCTGGTGGAAGCGCAAGACGCCCGAGCAATTCCGGCTCAAGCAGAAGAGCTTTCAGCCCGACGGGGCCGGGTTCGTCATGGCGCGGCACCCCGTTCGCGGCGGCGGCTTGCCGTACAAGCTGCTCGGCGGCGACGTCCATGCCGAGATCCGGGTCGAACTGCCCGGCACCCGCATCGAGCGCATCGAGGGCCGCACCCACTCCGCCGTCTCGCTCACCGCCGCCACCCCGGTCAGCGCGACCGAGACGGAGGTCACCACCTGCCTCTACTGGAGCCTGCCCTGGCTCGCCCCGCTCAAGCCCGTCGCCTTGATGCTGATGAACAATTTCCTGGCCCAGGACCGCGAGATCGCCGTCCGCATGGCCGCCAACCCCAACCCTCCGCCGCAGCTCTTCGTGGGCGACGTCGACACGCAGATCCGCTGGTTCATGCGCCTCAAGAAAGAGGCGCTCGCCAGCGCCGCCGAGGCCCGCCCGTTCCGCAACCCGCTCAAGCCGCAAACGCTGCGTTGGCGCAGCTGATTAGTGTCCCGGCCCGGACGTGCCGTTCAACGCCCAGTCGTAATGGTCGTCCGAGATCGAGCTGATCCCTTGCAGGGACCGCCGCTTCTCCGCCGCCGCATAGCGTTTCAGGTGCTCGATCACCCCCCGGTCCGTCCCGCCGAAGTCCGCTTGATACCACTCATAGATCGAGGACACGTAAAGCCTGCCGTCGCGCACGCGGAAGCCCCGCGGGCTGTTCACGTAATCCCGGGCCGCCTGATCGAGCTGGGCCTCCATCTCCGCCTTGTCATACGGCGCCGCGCGCAGGTTCGGGCAGCCAAGCGAGGCGCAGTTCAGCGCGTAATGCGTCCGCGGGTCGCGCCAGATCGGGCGCAGGATCCGGTGCTCGATGTCGTTCAGGCTCACCGGCTGCCCTTCCACCTGGATCAGCTTCGCGTCCCAAGGCCCGGAGGCGCTGAACAGGCCCGGCGACAGGTTGATCTTGCGGATGCTCGCCACCGGGTCATGCTGCAGCACCACGTTGACGGTCAGCTCGTTGTACAGGTTCGACCAGAAGGCCCGCTGCTCTCCCCGGCTCAGGCTGCTGACCGGGACCTGCTGCAGTCGGCTCAGGTCCGCCGCCAGCCCGGCCCGGTCCGCCGCCGACACGCCGGCGTAATCGACCCGGTTGATCCCGTCCGCCCCGGCCCGCACGTAACGGCGCAGGAACGACGCCCAAACCCGCTGGTCGATGACCGTTGTGCTGGCTTCGTCATGCGCCTGCCAACGCGGCCACAGCTCGGCCCGGGGGGCTGACAGCGCCGGCTGCATCAGCCCGAGCAACGCCAGCAATCCAGCAACCATCCGCACGGGCGTCGTCCTCCTGGCCAAACCACGGGCGGTCAATAAACCACCGAGACGTTTGACGCAGCCTTCGTTCCATGGAAGCGTGCAACACATCGCGACAATCCGGAGACTCCGAGGAATGAGGCCGTTCGCCGCCGCCATCGTGTTCGCAGCCCTCGCCGCCACGCTTCCGGGACGGGCGGAGGCGCAGGCCAACTGGGACATGCCGACCGCCTATCCGGACAGCAACTTCCACGAACGGAACATCGCCGAGTTCATCAAGCAGGTGAACAAGGACGCGGGGGGCGCGGTCGCGATCACGCTCCATCCGAACCAGTCCTTGATCAAGCATCCCGACATCAAGAACGCGGTGCGGGACGGCATCGTGCCCATCGGCGAGTTGCTCGCCTCGCGGCTGGAAAACGAGAGCCCGATCTTCGGCGCCGACAACGTGCCGTTCCTGGCCGACAGCTATCCCGCGGCCATGAAGCTCTACCAGGCGCAGAAGCCCTTCATGGAGAAGCTGCTGGCCCGGCAGGGACTCAAGCTGCTGTTCTCGGTTCCCTGGCCGCCGCAGGGCCTTTACACCAAGACCAAGGCCGACAGCATCGCCGACCTTTCCGGGCGCACCTTCCGTGCCTACAACAAGTCCACCGAGGAACTCGCCCGGGCCGCCGGCATGGTTCCGGTGCAGATCGAGGCGTCCGACGTCCCCACCGCTTTCTCCACCGGGCGGGTGCAGGCGATGATCACCTCGCCGGCCACCGGGGTGGACAGCAAGGCGTGGGATTTCCTTTCCTACTACTACACGCTGGACGCCTGGCTTTCGCGCAACATGGTCATCGTCAACCAGGCCCGGTTCGACGCCCTGCCGAAGCCGGCGCAGGACGCCATCGCCAAGGCCGCTGCGGAGGCCGAGACGCGCGGCTGGGCCATGTCGCAGGAGGTCAACACGTCCGCTGCCAAGACGTTGGCCGACAACGGCATCAAGGTCGCCCCGCCCTCCCCTGAGCTGGAGAGCGGCTTCAAGAAAATCGCCGAGACGTTGCGCGAAAGGTGGGTCAAGGCCGCGGGCAAGGACGGCGCGCAGATGATCGAGGCCTATCGCAAGTAGTTTCTCATGCGCCGTAGCCTCGACGCCCTTTACCGCGTTTCCGGCGGGCTGGCGGCCTTGTGCCTCGTTGCCATCGCCGCGCTTGTGGCGCTTCAGGTTGTTGCCCGCCTGCTCGACGCCGCGCTTGGCGCCTTGGGCATCCCGCCCACGGGCTTCGTTGTTCCGTCGCTTGCCGAAGTTTCCGGGTTCCTGCTTGCGGGCGCCACGTTCCTGGCACTGGCCGACACGCTGGCCTGGAATGTCCATATCAGGGTCGACCTGCTCACGAGCCGGCTTCCCGACGCCCTTCGCCGCCTGCTCGACGCCGGCGTCGCGCTGCTTGCCGCCGGGCTGGCCGGCTTTGCCGCCTATGCGTGCGCCGCGCTGGCGTATAAGAGCTTCAGCTACGGCGACGTGTCCTACGGCATCGTCGCCGTGCCGCTCGCCTTGCCGCAGAGCACGCTCGCCGTCGGCCTCGGCATCCTTGCCGTCGCGCTCGTGGACCGCGCGTTCTCCCCCGTTCAAGCCGCGGCCGAGACCAGCGCGGCCTGATGAGCGTCGCCGGGATCTCCATCCTGCTGATCGCCGTGCTGTTCACAGCACTCGCCTGCGGGCTTTGGGTGTCGCTGGCGCTGACGCTGACCGCGCTGGCGGCGCTGCTCACCCGCCCGGCGCTGCCCGAGGCCAGCATCCTCGCCACCACGTTCTGGTCGGCCTCGACCTCGTGGGACCTGACCGCGTTGCCGATGTTCATCTGGATGGGCGAGATCCTGTTCCGCTCGCGGCTGTCCGAGGATCTGTTCGCCGGGCTTGCGCCGCTGATGCGACGGCTGCCCGGGCGGCTGGTGCACGTCAACATCGTCGGCTGCGCCATCTTCGCCGCCATTTCCGGCTCGTCGGCGGCCACGACGCAGACGGTCGGCAAGATCTCGCTGCCCGAGTTGCGCCGCCGGGGCTACAGCCAGAGCATCGCCGTGGGGTCGCTGGCCGGGGCCGGCACGCTGGGGCTGTTGATCCCGCCGTCCATCATCCTGATCGTCTACGGCGCGGCGGTCGAGGAGTCGATCGCCCGGCTGTTCATCGCCGGCATCGTTCCCGGCGTCCTGCTGGCGGTCCTGTTCATGGGTTACGTCGCGCTTGTTGCCACGGTGAAGCCGTCGCTGATGCCTCCCGCCGCCGACGTGATCGCGGCGGAAAGCAGGCTGCGCTCCGCCGGACGCATCGCCCCCGTTATCCTGCTGATCGCCGGGGTCATCGGCTCGATCTACGGCGGCTTCGCGTCGCCCACCGAGGCGGCCGTTATCGGCGTCGTCCTTTCGCTGATTATCGCGCGGGCGCAAGGGGCGCTGAGCTGGCGGAGCTTCCGCGACGGCCTGATGGCCGCGACGAGGGTTTCCGCCATGATCGCATTCATCCTTGCCGGCGCGGCGGTGGTGACCGCGGCCATGGGCTTCACCGGGCTGCCGCGCGAGCTTGCCGCCTGGATCGGCTCGCTCGGGCTGTCCCCCTACGCGCTGCTGGCGGCGCTGACCGTGTTCTACATGGCGCTGGGCTGCTTCCTGGACGGCATCTCGATGGTGGTGCTGACCACGTCGGTGATCATGCCGCTGGTGACGCAGGCCGGGTTCGACCTGGTGTGGTTCGGGATCTACCTCGTGATCGTGGTCGAGATGGCGCAGATCACGCCGCCGGTCGGGTTCAACCTGTTCGTTATCCAGGGGCTGACGGGGCAGGACATCTTCCGCATCGCCGCGGCTACGGCGCCGTTCTTCGCTATCCTGTTGCTGATGGTGCTGCTGCTCGCCGTTTTTCCGGGCATCGCGCTGTTTTTGCCGCGGACGATGTTTTCCGGCGGCTGACGGGCGGGCGGCGCGGCGCATGGACGAGCCCTGGGCCGCTGTGGCCGTTTTTTATTCCGGCCCTGTCCCTCGCGCATCGGACGCCCGCGCCGATATGCCGCTCCATGCAGCAGCTTCCCGGCCTTCCCGACGGCGCGTTCGACAAGGCGGACCCTTCGCCAGATGCGGCGTTCTACGCCCAGCCCCGGTTCGTCACCCATATCGACGACGGGGCTATCGCCGCCGTCACCCAGGTCTACCGGCAGACCCTGCCCGAAGGCGGCGTCATCCTCGATCTGATGAGCAGTTGGGTCAGCCACTTGCCGGAGGAAGCCGCCTTTGCTCAGGTCGTCGGGCATGGCATGAACGCCGACGAGCTTGCCGCCAATCCTCGCCTGTCGCGCTGGTTCGTGCAGGATCTGAACGCAGAGCCGGCCCTGCCGCTGGAGGCGGGCAGCGTCGACGGCGCCTGCCTGTGCGTCTCGGTGCAATACTTGCAGCGCCCGGTCGAGGCGTTCCGGGAGGTTGCCCGCGTGCTCCGCCCCGGCGCGCCGTTCGTCATCTCCTTCAGCAACCGCTGCTTCCCGACCAAGGCGGTCGCGATCTGGCAAGCCTTGGGCGGGCCGGACCAGCAGCGGCTGGTCATGGGCTACATGCAGGCGGCCGGGTTCGGGGGGATACAGACGTGGTCGCATACGCCCGTGGGAACCGACCCGCTCTGGGTCGTGATCGGGACGCGGTGAACCGGACGGGGGCACCGATGACCGAAGGCTCGTAAAGCCGCCTCAGGCTGCCATTTCAAGCGCACACGGCCCGGTTCATCCCCGCCCGACGAACGGCATCTTGGTTGCCATCACCGTTACTGTCTGAACATTCGCCGAGAGAGGCAGGCCGGCGATATGCGCCACCATGTCCGCCACGTGCTCCACGTCCATGCGCGGCTCCGTCATCGTCGTCCCGTTCGCCTGCGGCACGCCCGATATCATGCGCTCCGTCATCGGGGTCGCCGCGTTGCCGATGTCGATCTGGCTGGCCGCGATGTCGAACGCCCGCCCGTCCAGCGAGAGGCATTTGGTCAGGCCGGTGATCGCGTGCTTGGTTGTCGTGTAGGCGATGCTGCCGGGCCGGGGCGCGTAGGCGCTGATGCTGCCGTTGTTGATGATCCGCCCGCCTTGCGGCGATTGCGCCCGCATGATCCGGAACGCCTCGCGGGCGCAGAAGAACGAGCCGTTGAGGTTCACGCCCACGACCTTCATCCAGGCCTCGGTCGAAAGCTCGTCCGGCGCCGTTGCCGGGGTTCCGGACCCGGCGTTGTTGAACAGCAGGTCGAGCCGCCCCCAGGCCCGCTCCATCTCGGCGAACCCGGCGGCAACTGCCCCGGCATCCGAGACATCGAACGGCAAAACGAGGCAACGCTCCCGATCTTTGCCCGCCGTTTCCTCCAGCGATTCCCGATGCCGGCCCACCAGCGCCACCCGCCACCCGGCCCGGGCAAGCGCCTGCGCCGCGGCGCGGCCCACGCCGCTGCCAGCCCCGGTCACCAAAGCGTTCTTCATGTGGCCGCCTCCCTCATGCATGGCGTTTGGGGCCTAAGCAGGCTTGCGTGGCTTGTGCCACGCAAGCCTGCTTAGGAACCTTTGAAGATGCATCATTTTACCGGCAGCGTGGCAGCACGCTCCCCCGAATGATGCTTAGGCAGCGCCTCGGCCTTAATCAGAGCCCACCGTATCGCGAAACGCCGACCGCTCGTAAACCCCGAGGATCTTCACCTCGCGCGAGAAGAACGTCAGCTCTTCCAGCGCCAGACGCAGCCCGGCCTGCTCCGGGTGCCCGTCCACGTCGCAGAGGAACTGGGTTGCGGTGAACTGGCCGTGCAGCATGTAGCTTTCCAGCCGGGTCATGTTGACGCCGTTGGTCGCGAACCCGCCCAGCGCCTTGTACAAAGCCGCCGGCACGTTGCGTATCCGGAACACGAACGTCGTCATCAGCCCGTCCCGGTTTGCCGGGAACACGGCGGGCTCGCGCGCCGCCACGTAGAACCGGGTCGTGTTGTTGCTGGCGTCCTCCACGTTGGACCGCAGCACGTCCAGGCCGTACAGGTCCGCCGCCAGCCTTGAGGCGACCGCCGCCTCCTCCGGGCGGCCCCACTGCGCCACCATCATCGCGGAACCCGCCGTGTCCGCTTCCACCACCGGCGCGGCTCCCAGCTCCCGCAGCAGCCCGCGCACCTGGCCCAGCGCCACCGAATGCGAGTGGACCCGCTTGACCTGGCCGATCCGCGTTCCGGGCGAGGCCAGGAGGCAGTGCTCCACCCGCAGGAACTGCTCGCCGACGATCGAGAGACCGCTGTCCGGCAGCAGCGAGTGGATGTCCGGCACCCGGCCCGCCAGGCTGTTCTCGCACGCCAGCATGGCAAGCCCGGCGCGGCCATCCCGCACCGCGTCCATCGCGTGCTCGAACGTTTCGCACGGCATCGTCTCCAATTCCGGATAGGCGCTCCGGCACGCCATCTCCGAGTAGGCGCCCGGAAGCCCCTGGAACGCGATCATGCTTTCCCTCCCAATGCCATCCGTGCCCGCTCCAGGTCTTCCGGCGTATCGACCCCGAACGGGGCGTCCTGCACTTGGGCGCAGCCGATTTGCATCCCGGCTTCCAGCGCCCGCAACTGTTCAAGACGTTCCCGCCGCTCCAGCCCGCTTTCGGGCAAGGCGACGAACCGCGCGAGCGCCGCGCGGCGGTAGGCGTAGACGCCGATATGGTGCCACAACAGCCCCTCGCCCGACGGCACCGGCGACCGGCTGAAATACAGCGCCCGCGCGACCGTCTGGCCCGGCGCGAACACGCAGGCCGCCTTGACCACCTGCGATGCGGCCGCTTCTTCTGCCGTCCGGACCGGCGTCACCAGGGTTCCGATATCGATCGCCGGGTGCTCGAGCGGCGCCAGGACCGCGCGGATGCTTGCTGGCGAGATGGTCGGGAAGTCGCCTTGCAGGTTCACCACCACGTCGTGGCGGTTCTCCGGGTCCAGCGCCGCCATTGCCGCATGCGCCCGGTCCGACCCAGAGGGCAGCGCCGGGTTCGTCAATACCGCGGTTCCTCCTTCGGTTCGCACGGCGTCCGCGATCTCGGGCTCGGCGCAGGCGACCGCCACCGGGCCGATCCCGGCCTCGCGCGCCCGGCGCAGCACGTGCAGGATCATCGGACGGCCGTTGATCAGGGCGAGGGGCTTGCCGGGCAAGCGGGTGGAGGCCATGCGGGCCGGGATCACCACGATGGGGTTCACGATTGGGTTCTCGGGCGCGCGCTTTGTTTGTTGGGAGGGCTGGGCATAAGATGGCGGCACATTAGGTAGCGGCCGTCGCCCACGCAACGGTTCGAAAGGATTGAACGATGAAACGAGCTCTCGCATTTCTGCTTGCCGCAGGCTTGGCGGCCCCGGCCTTGCTCAGCGCTCCTGCCGCGAGCGCGCAGACGCCCCCCGCGCGCGAGGCCCAGCCCGGAGGCGCGCAAGGCCAGCAGCGCAACCAGCCTATCCCCAACCTCAACCAGTCGCAGCACAAAGCCGACCAATCCGAGCAGCCGCCGGAGGTGGTCGGGGTCACGCCCAAGCCCGGCAGCAGCCGCTCGCCCGAGCCGACTTTCACGCGCTAGCGCTTCGACACATTCAGGAGGCGCAGCGCGAGTCGGAGCGCTGGCTTTGCTTGAATGAGGAGGATGTCCGGCACAGTGCCGTTCTGGTTTCACCGCGCGCCCTAAGCAGGCTTACATGGCTTGTGCTACGCAAGCCTGCTTAGAAACCTTTGAGGACGTATCATTTTACCGGCAGAGCGTGCCGGCACGCTCTGCCGAATGATGCTCAAAGGCCAATGCTTCACGCCGGCGACCGTCAGCACGGCCTCGTCCATGTACCGCCGGCCACAGGGAGCCTGCGGCGGACCTGGTTGGCCAAGCCTGGTCCGAACGCCAGCTCCTCCGTTGACCATTCCACTGGCCGCGCCAGCGGACCATTGGCCAACTCCGCCCGCCGACGCCCGTTGATCCGCTTCGCGGCTCAACCGTGGCTGAGGCCGATGCCGCGCGTTGCCAGCAGCTCGCCTGCCAGGCTTAGGCTCAGGGGAAAGCGGAGATACAGGCAGACGGCATGGGCCGGGCGGACGGGCGTCGTCCCGCCCGGCTGCCTGGCTCACTTCCGGCCTGCAAGCCGGCCGTGGGCCAAGCTGGCCGCGTTGTCGGCAGCGCTTCGAGTGCGGTGCGGCCGCGTCAATTGCTGCGGCCAGCCGCCGGTTCCTGCTGAGGCCCGCCGAGACAGGCGCTTTCCAGCTCCGTTAGGAGGGAGCGTTCGGCCGGCGAGATCCTGGCGCCGACAACGCCCAGAAAACCGCCCGCGGCTTCCGCGACGGCTCGCGCCCCGCTCAGGGCCTTGCCCTTGAGCGCATCCCGCGCCGCGTCGTCCATCGCCGGCGACAGCGCCGCCACGTAGTCCTTCCAGACGGCAAGCAGCTCCGGCGGGGGGCGCCGGGTCAGCCATCCGTTCAGCAGCTCGTATGCCGCATCGTGCTCGGCCAGCCCGTGCTGCCCGGCGTGCGCGAGGGCCGCCTTGCGCTCCTGCTCGTCCACCTTCCCGTCCGCCCATGCCATGAGGGCCAGCGGCGCTTGGGACAGGGCAGCCAGCTTTTCGCCGGTGACGCCGAGGGCGGCCAGCCTGTCCAGCAACGCCCCGTCGGTGATCCCCGACGCGGCGGACAGGTCCTCCCTGCGGGCCTGTGCCGTTCCTTCCTGCGCCCATCGCCGGCGCAGGAGCGCTTCCTGCTGGGCGAAATACGCGTCCTCCAGGCCCTTTTTGCGGTCCAACAGAAAATCGTTGCTCATCGACTCCTCCGAGATGGGTTTGTTTTGGGGGTGCGGCATGTGCCGGGGGGGCCGGCCGCGGCGGGCGAGCCGGACCGGCCACGGCCGCCGCCTATCCGGCGAGGGCAAGCGCCGGCCGGGCAAGGGGCGACGGCGCCATCACCGCGGCGGGCAGCTCGGCATCCCAGGCCCGAATGCCCGGCACGGCTTTCGCCTGGGCGGTGAGCGGCCCGCGTGGGCGCGGGGGCGGCAGGGCCGGAACGGCGCCCCGGTCGGGGCCGAGCTGCCACCACACCCAGCCGCCGAACAGCAGGCCGAGCCCGATGTAGCCCGACGACAGGAGCAGGCTTTCGCGCACCCCGATCTCGCGGTTGCTGCGGTGCAGCACGCCCAGGTCGAGCATGAGCAGGGCACCGACGACGGCGAAGAAGCCGAGCCACATCCACGACGGCTTGCCCAGCCACTCCGCGGCAAGGAATGCGAGGTCCACGGGAAGGACGTTCCTTTTCTCCCGGCAGGCGATGTCGGATCGGTCCGACATCGCGGGCGCGCCGGAAGCGCCTGCCAGAGGGGCCCGGACCAGGGGTTGCCATAGACTTTGGCCGGCTCCAACGCCGGTTCAAGAGCCGGGAGGACGCCAGCTCCGGATTTCCTGATCCGCTGTCCTGCCGCTGCTCAATCCGGGACTATTGCCGGCCGGCGGCGTGGCCGCGCCGACGCCGGGCAAGCATGGCTTCAAGCGTCATCGCCTCGTTTTCAGCCACAAGACTCTTCAAGTTGGTCAGAACGGTCGTCGGCTTCCCCATGCGGCGACGAAACGCCGGTTGCCGTCCCTGGCCCCGCTGCGCATGGAAAGATCAATTCGCAGCGCAGCCCCTCCTCCAGGTACTCCAGCGTCGCCGTGCCGCCGAGTTCGTAAGCCGTGCTTCGCTCGATCAGCTTCGTGCCGAAACCCTGGCGCGAGGGCGGCGCGACCTTTGGGCCGCCGGACTCGCTCCACCGCACGTGCAGCCGCTCCGCCGCTCCCGTTCCTTGCCGATGCCAGTCCACCGAGAGCTTGCCCGCCGGGACGGACAATGCGCCGTACTTGACGGCGTTGGTCGCCAGCTCGTGCAAGATCATCGTCACCGCGACCCCGGCCTGAGGCCGCAGCGTAAGCCTCGCGCCGTCGACCGCGATCCTGTCGACGCCGTGCGTGCGATAGGGCGCCAGGACGTCCTCGACGATCTGGCCGATGTCGGCGCCCACCCACTCCTTCTCGACCAGGAGGTCGTGCGCCTGCGCCAAGGCGCGGAGCCGGCCTTCGAACGCCTGGGCGAACTCGTCGAACGACCCGTTCTGGCGCAGCGTCTGGCTCATGATCGCCTGCACCGTCGACAGCACGTTCTTCACGCGATGGTTCAGCTCGCCGATCAGCATCTCCTGGTGCGCGGCGGCCCGCTTGCGCTCGGTGATCTCCTCGGCGGCGAGCAGGATCAGCCGTTCGCGGCCGCCGTTGCGCTCCAGCCGGCGGCCATTGAGCAGCACCGTCCGCTGGCCGGCCCCCTCGGGTCCGAACGCAACCTCCATGTCCTCGAACATCTGGTTCTTGGGCAGCACCTCCTCCAGCACCCCCCGCAGCCTCGCGCCGCTGAGCTTCTCGCTGGCGACCTCGTAGACGAGCTTGCCCTCGATATCCTCGGTCGGGAGCTCGAACATGGCCTGCGTGGCGCGGTTGGCCGAGCGCACGCGCAGGTCGGCGTCGAGGACGATCAAGGGCTGGCGCACCGTGGCGACGATCGCCTGGGCATAGATGCGCGCCTCGTTGACCATGTCGCTCGCCAGCTTGCGCTCGTGGATGTCGATAAAGGTGATGACGAGCCCGGCGATCCGGTTGTCGCGCGTCCGGTACGGCAGGACGCGGCGGAGATACCAGCGTCCCTCGCTGCTTTGAATCTCGGCTTCAAGCGTCACGAGCCTGTCCAGCGCGCTGTGCGCGTCGTCCAGCAGGCGCTCGTCCACGAATTTCGGCGCGAAGTGATTGATCGGACGGCCGATGTCGCCCGTTTGCAGGTCCAGGAGATGCCTGGTGGCCGGCGAGAACCACTTGATCCGGAACTCCATGTCCAGGAACAGCGTGGCGATCTCGGTCCCGGACAGCAGGTTAGCCAGGTCGTTGCTGACCTGGTCCAGCTCGCCGACCTTGTGCTGCAACTGATTGTTGACCGAGTGCAGCTCCTCGTTGAACGATTGCAGCTCTTCCTTGGAGGTTTCCAGCTCCTCGTTGGTTGATTGGAGTTCCTCGTTCATCGAGGTGGCTTCCTCGTTGGCCGCCTTCAGCTCCTCGTTGACGCTCTCCAACTGCTCGATCGTGCCCTGCAGCTCGGTGCGGGTCGACCGGAGTTCCTGCTCCAGCGCGTCGTTCGCCTGGCCGCCGTCGACCTGCGGCGGGACCGGCCGCGGGTCCGCCGCCTCCGGTTCGAAGGTTACCAGCACCAGTCCTGACGCATGCTGGGCGGCAGGCAGCGGGGCCAGCGTGACCCTGACCGGGTGAAGAGCGTCGGCGCGGCGGATCTGGGCGGTGAAGCTCACGTCCTCGCCGCCGCCGTCGACCGTTTGCAGGGCGCCGCGCAGCCGGGCCAGCAGGCCGTCCCGCGCCATGGCCAACAGGTCGCGGGTCGGCTCGCCGTTCGGCTGCTTCAGGTAGTCCCCGGTGTCGCCGTGGAAGTAGAGCACGCGCCCTTTCTGGTCGATCAGCACCGAGGCCGGCGCGTACCGGTCAAGCAAGGCGCGGCGGGCGGTTTCGGTCGCGCGTGCAGAAGGCTCGGGCGAGGCAGCCGGGTCTGCCCGATGCTGCGGGGAGGGGTGGCCGCCCGGCACCGGGAAGCTGACGATGTCGTGCCGCGTCGGTCCGACCCGCCGGTAGATGCGCCATTTCTTCGAGACGGTCTCGAACAGGTCGTCCGCCCGCCCGACGGTTTCCGCGCTGCCGAGGAACAGGCGGCCGCCTTCGCGGAGCGCGAAGTGGAACAGCGCGACCGCGCGGCGCTGCGCGTCCGGCTCGACGTAGATCAGCATGTTGCGGCACGTGACCAGGTCCATGCGTGAGAACGGCGGCTCGCGCAGCAGGTCCTGCTTGGCGAACACGATGAGTTCGCGCAGCGAACTGCGGGCCTGGTAGGACCCGTCGAGCTTGTCGAAGAAGCGGCGGATGCGGCCGGACGACAGCGTTTCGACGCTTGAGCCCGGATAAACGCCGGCCCGCGCGCCGTTCAGGTTGCTTTCCAGCAGGTCGGAGGCGAAGATCTTGATCTCGAACCGCTTGTGCGCCGCCTCGGCTTGCTCGACCAGCAGCATCGCGACCGAGTACGCTTCCTCGCCCGTTGCGCAGGCCGGGACCCAGACGCGGATGGCGCTGCCGTTCTCGCGGTCCGCGACGAGCGGCGCGACCACGGTTTCGGCGAGCGCCGACCACGCGTCCTTGTCGCGGAAGAAGCTGGTCACGCTGATCAGCAGGTCGCGCACCAGCGATTGGATCTCGTCCGGCTCGACCCGGAGCAGATCGAGGTAGTCCTCGAAGCGGTTGAGATTTCTCAGGCTCATGCGGCGGTTGATGCGGCGCATGAGGGTCGCCGGCTTGTAGCTTCGGAACTCCTGGCCGGAACGCGCGCGCAGGATGGCCAGCACTTTCTCCAGCTCCGCCTGCCCGTTCCGCGACGCGTCCGCCAGGCCGTCGGGCGCGCTCACGTAGCTGTGCCGGAAGTAGTCCTGCAACGCGCCCGGCATGTCGGACGGCGCCAGCACGCGATCGGCCAGGCCGGCATCGATGGCGCTGCGCGGCATCCCGTCGAACCGGAGGTTTGCCGGGTCCTGCACCAGGATCAGGCCGCCGGCGGCCTTCACCTCCTTCAGCCCCTGCGTTCCGTTGGTGCCGGTGCCGGACAGGACGATGGCGGCGGTCCGCGTCTGCCTTTGCCCGGCCAGCGACTTGAACAGCACGTCGATCGGGTGACGGCGCCCGCGCGGCTCGTCAGGCTCGGTGAGACGCAGCGTGTCGCCGTCAACGGTCAGGGCGCGATTGGGGGCGATGACGTGCACGCGGTCGGCGACGGCCGTCATGCCGTCCTCGATCTCTATGACGGGCATCGCCGTGCGATGGGCCAGGACGGAGGCCAGGTGGCTTCCCTGGGTCGGGTCCAGGTGCAGCACGACCAGGAACGCCAGGCCGCTGTCCGCCGGCATCGCGTCGAAGAAGTCGCCCAGCGCGTCGATGCCGCCGGCGGACGCGCCCAGCCCGACGAGTGGAACCGTTGACGCGTTCAGGCGCGTTGGGCTGGCGGCATCGGCGGAAAGGCTCAAGTCGGGAGTTTCGATCCGGTCTTGTTCATCGGGCATACGGAACCGCCTTGATTGACGCGGGACGTGAAAGCCGGGCGGCTGACGACGTTTGCCGGGGGCACGACGCCCGAGGGCTGAAAACGTCGCTGCAGGCTTGCGACCGGCTTGGCCTCCTGGAACAGTGCCATGGCGAGGATTCCTGCGCGATCGGCGCCGTGGCCCTGATAAGGGTGGACGCCTTCGCCTTATACCTGCACGACGCCGACCGCGTCGCGGCCATTCCACGGTTCTTCATGGTCCCTTATTCGCTGATCGTCTGGCCGAGCGTGCACGTCGCGAGGAACCGGTCGGCGAGGCCGTCGAGGCGAGCAATCCTCGTATTGCCCTCGGCGGCGACCTGGCGGGCCGGGCGGGACCGCTCGTCCGCGTCAAAGGCAACGTGCCGTGTGTCCGCGCGGCTGACGGTGAAGAGCCGTATGAGGCACAGGAGTGTCTTGGCGTATCCAATGTCGGGGTCTTGTCGTTGACGGTGTGCTCCATCGCCCGCCGGGGGATGATTCCAAGCGTCCTCGGCTCGATCCGAACGACGGGAACGCCGTTGATCAGGAGCATGGCATCGTGGCGGTGATGGCTGTTGTCCATATTGATGCGGAGCTGTTTGACGACCTCGAGGGCATTTTTGCACCAGTCCTTGATGTTGACGAGGGTGTGGTTGGGCGGCGTGCCGCCGTCAGGGACGAAGGCCTGCCCGATGCCGGAGGACGCAGGCAGCTTCGTGCGTATTCGGCGCGACAATCTCGTTTAAGAGACGCTGGATGTCGCCGGCGGCGAGCGTGACGCGACTTAGAGCTTCGAACCTTTCCCTCGAGTTTGCTTCAAGCGTGGCCCGGTCGCGAGTATAGGCACGGTGTTCATATTTGAGGTCTCGAAGTTTTTTGACGAGTGACTCTTTCAGATTGCGTTCGGGTATGCGCTTCATCGCCGTGGCAGGGCATCGATTCTTCCGGGGGCGTTTTCTGTTGTCGATGGACCGTGCGCCGTGCTTTGTGCGTCGCCCGGCCGCAGGTTTGGCCCTGGCCAGGCTTGCCTGCGCCGTTTGGCCCGGCAGCCCTGAGCGCGAGAACCACTGCCGTCCATTCGCCCTCGCCACGCTCGACCGTTACCGGCCTGCGACTCCGTTTCCGCACCGGCGCGGACAGGTGAGCGGCTGTTCGCCGCGGTTCAGGGCGCCGGCGCTTTTCCGTCGTCTCGCGTCCTCTGGGATATGCTGGCGTGGCGGTCCCGGTAGAACCGGGTCGTTATGTCCGTCAGCCACGCCGGGGACGCCGCGACCAGCACCGCCTCAAGCCGATGATCCAGCCCCGTCAGGATCAGCGCCGCGACGAACATGGCGCCGGACCCGAGCGCCAGCTTGCCCCACCGCCCGCGGCCCCATCATGCGGCCCGCCAGGGCATCAGCGCCGTGCGGGACAGGCTGGCGACCAGGAGCAGCGGCGCCGCGCCGAGGGTCGGCCCGACGCAGGGCGTCCACACCATGCCGGGCAGCAGGCCCACGAGGCGCTGCCCGCCCAGCCCGTCCGGCGACAAGCGGTGCAGCAACCCGTTGCCGCGGTCGGCAAGGCCGCCAGCCGCCAGCGCGAGCCGCCCCTATAGCGCGCTGCTGAGCAGATGCCCCCCGGAACACCCCATCATCGACCCCGAGCGAGAAGCCGACCGTCGCCACGAACAGCCCGACCGCGGTGAACGACACGGCCAGCCCTGCCGCCGCGGAAAAGCTTTACAGGCAAATCGTGGCCTTGCGACAACGCCAACAGTCATTGATCCTATAACTGAACAACGCCCGCTGCCAACGCAACCATTGATTGTTTCTGCTCTTCCGCCATTGGAGATGTCATTTTGGACCACACCACGACGCGCCCGGCATCCCGGCTGACATCCTTGGCGCATGGCGGCGGCTGCGGCTGCAAGCTGGCGCCGGCCGTGCTGCAGGAGCTGCTGGCCGGGCTGCCGCAGGCGCAAGCCTTTCCCAACCTGCTGGTCGGCAGCGAAACCGCGGACGACGCCGCCGTGTATCGCCTCACGGACGAGCTGGCCCTGGTCGCCACCACCGACTTCTTCACCCCCGTGGTGGACGACCCCTTCGAGTTCGGCCGCATCGCCGCAACCAACGCGCTGTCCGACATCTACGCCATGGGCGGCACGCCGATCCTGGCGCTGGCGCTGCTGGGCATGCCGCTGGGCAAGATCGGCACGGACCAAGTTGGGCAGATCCTGGCCGGCGGCGCCGCGGTGTGCCGGGCGGCGGGCATCCCGGTGGCGGGCGGGCACTCCATCGACAGCGCCGAGCCGATCTACGGGCTGGTGGCGCTGGGCACCGTGCACCCCGGCCGGGTGCGGCGCAACAGCGGGGCCCGGGAGGGCGACGCGCTGGTGCTGACCAAGGGCCTGGGCGTTGGCGTGTTCAGCGCCGCGCTGAAGCAGGGACGACTGGACGAGGCAGGCTACCACGCCATGATCGCGTCGACGACGCAGCTGAACGCCGTGGGGCGGGAGGTGGCGGCGCTGGACGGCGTGCACGCCATGACGGACGTGACCGGGTTCGGGCTGCTGGGCCACCTGCTGGAGATGTGCCGCGGCGCCGGGCTGGCGGCGCGGTTGCGCGTGGGAGACGTGCCGGTGCTGCCGGGCGCCGCGGCGTTGGCGCAGGCGGGCGTCGCGACTGGGGCGGCGGGGCGCAACTGGGCCAGCTACGGCAACGGGGTGGCGCTGCCGGACGACCTGCCGGGCTGGCGGCGCGGCCTGCTGTGCGACCCGCAAACCAGCGGCGGCCTGCTGATTGCCGCGGCGCCGGAGGTGGCGAGCGCGGTGCTCGGTCACGCGCGCGCGGCCGGGTTCGCCCAGGCGGCGGTCGTGGGAACGATGGTGGCGGGGGCGGCCGGGATCGAGGTCGTGGCATAACCGAGCCAAGCGCCAGCCCCGGCCATGCATCACCCCGACCTGCCGCCCACGGGTGGAGGCGGGGCTGCGTGCCGCTTTCCCGCCTGGCGCCGGCACGGCGCTGCACCGCGGCGCGACCTGGACCACGAACGCCCCTTACCGCGAGACTGCGGCGACCGCCTTGTATGCCCTGGCCGCCGCCCGCGGCTTGCCGATCACCTGCATCGCCCACGTCACGAACACGATGGGCCAGCAGGCCGGCAACGACCTCGAGAAGGGCGAGGCTGGCGGCTCGGTGACGGCGCTGCGCGTCATCAAGGCTGCCGCGGGCGCGTTCAGGGAAGCTCGGGCAAGCGCGGCCGGGTAGCCCGCGGCCGTCCGGCTACATGCAGGCCCCCTCCACCGGGGCGCGCATCGGCCGCGGACAGCCGCACCGGCCCGTCCCCGACGCGCAGCCGCCGCCGCAACGCGCGGGAAGCCGCGTCGATCAGCATGGACAGCACGCCCGTCACGACGATCAGCACGACGGCCACGTCCAGGCGCAGCTCCTGGATGGCGGCGTCCACGTGGAAGCCCAGGGTGCGGACGCCCAGGATGCCGAAGATGGCGCTTTCCCGCACGATGATCTCCCAGCGATACAGGACATAGGCCAGGAACTGCCCGTACAGCCGGGGCACGACCTCGTAGAAGTACAGGTCCGCCCCGTGCGGCGCGTCGGCGCGCAGGGCCACGCCGTCGGCCTGCCGGCCCATCAGGAAGCCGAGGATGCCGCCATTGTGCAGCGCCAGCGCAATCACCGCCGGCAGCATGGAGGGGCCGAGCAGCTGCAGCAGCACGTAGGCCGCCATGTACTCCGGCGTCGAGCGGATCACCACCAGCAGCGCCCGCCCCAGCGGACGCCCCAGCCGCCCCGCGAAGTGCCGGGACGTGAGCGGAAACAGCGCCAGCGCCAGCACGGCCATGGCCACGGCGGCAAGCTGCGACACCACCAGCGTGTTCACGACGCCCGGCAGCGCCTGGCCGCGCAGGATGCCCCATAGCCACCCCGCCAGCGCCGCCCACGTTTCCCCATCGCCCCACGCCGCCCCGCGCAGCGGCTGCGGCACGATATCGTGGCCGAGGAACCGCCCCAGCGCCGTCCAGACGGACGCCCCGCCCACCGGCGGCGCCAGCCAGGCCAGCACCGCCACGGAACCGAGCAGCAGCGCCGGCAGCGTCGCCGGCCGCGCCCACAGGCGGCGGGCGCCGATCAGCAGATAGAACACCGCGACGAACCCGGCGGCCTGCGCATAGTGCCCCTGACGAAAATACCCTTCCAGCTCGAACCCCATGGTCGGCAGGCCGATGAAGCCGAGCACCAGGGTGGACCGCAGCCCGCATTCCAGCCGGTAAAGCAGGTAGTCGCCGAACGGGCGAGCCAACAGCGGCAGCCGGGCATAGGCGAAGCGGGACACCGCGCCCGTGCCGACCGGCAGCACCTGGTCGGCAGCTAGGTCCGCCTCCTCGATCATCTCGGAGAACACCTTGGCGAAGATGCCGGCATAGGGGATGGCGATGGCCAGCAGCCCGGCGGCGGGCGACGGCCCCAGCACCTGCATCAAGAGCAGCGCCCAGAACAGCTCATGCACGGAGCGGAGCGCGGCGCAGGACAGCCGGACCGTGCGCGACCGCGCGAAACCCAACGCCAGCGCGAAGCCGGCCGCCGCCCCGGCCGACACGCCCAGCACGGCAAAGGCGACGGTCAGCGCCACGCTGGCCCAGCCAATGGCCAGCAGGTCCGGATGCAGGACGCCGTGCAGCAGCCGGGCGAGTTCGGCGCCGGGATGCAGGACGGTGATGCCCAGGTCCGCCACTGGAAGGCAGGCCAGCCCCGCCAACAGGAAGGCGAGGCTCGAGTTGGCGTAGCCGAGGCGCGGCCCCGGGCGCGGTCCTGGGCGCGGCCTATTCATAGAACCGCAACAGGTCGGTCTCGCGCAGCGATTTGGCCGGCGCGTCCAGCGCCACCCGCCCCCCTTGCAGCACCACGATGCGGTCCGCGTGCTCCAGCGCGAGCGGGATGTCGTGCAGCGCCAGGACCGCCGTCCCGTGCGCATCCGCCATCCGGCGCAGCACGGCGGCGCCCTGCTGGCGGTCCAGCGCCGACACCGGCTCGTCCCCGATCACCACGGGGCGGCCGTTGTAGAGCGCCCGCGCGACCGAGGCGCGCTGCTGCTGCCCGCCGGACAGCGTGCCGGCCCGGGCGAACGCCTTGTCGGCCAGCCCGACCGTTCCCAGCATGTCGCGCACCGCCGCCACCTCGGCCCGCGCCGGCCAGGCCAGCATCCGTAGGTTGCGCCAGGCGGAGTGCCGGTCCAGCCGGCCCATGTACACGTTGTGGAACACGCTGAGCGTGCCCACCAGCGCCGCCGCTTGCGGCACCAAGGCCGCCTGGCCCGGCAGGCGCGCGTAGATCAGGTTCAGCAAGGTGGACTTGCCCGCGCCGGACCGGCCCATGACGGCGAGGCGCTCCCCGCGCCGGACTTGCAGGCTCAAGCCGCGCAGCACCGGCTGGACGCCGAAGCCGACGCGCTCGTTTTCCAACTCCAGCAGGACCGCCCCGCGTGGGGGCACCTAGTTCAGCAGCTCGGTAGCCAGCGCCACCTGCTCCACCGGCTTATACTGCGCGTTGGAGGCGGGGATGAACCCGGTGCGGCCGAAGGGCTGCAGGATGGCCGGTTCGTGGCAGCCGACCAGCGCCGCGCGCAGCCGCTCCTTGAAGCCCGCGCCGAACCGCGCGTCGGCGTCGCCGCGCAGCGTCCAGTTGTAGTCGGGAAAGGGCGGCGTTTCCCAGATCACGCCCACCTGCGCCGGGTCCACCCGGCCGGCCTGCCGCTCCAGGTCGAACACGGTGTAGTCCATCGCCCCCGTCTCATACGCGCCGGATTGCACCAGTTGCAGCGTGCGCGTGTGGTCGCCGGAGAAACCGACGCGGGAGAACACCGCCTCCGGACCGCGGCCGAACTGCTTGCGGATAAAGAACTCCGGCATGACCCGGCCGGAGGTCGAGGCGCGGGCGCCGAACGTGAAGCTGCGGCCGGCGATGCCCGCGGGGAATTTATCGCTCCGTTGCAGCCCCGTGCCGGCGTTGGCGATGAAGAAGCTCTTGAACCCAGTGTCCTCCACGCCCTGCGCGATCGCTTCCGACCCCGGCACCGCGCGGCGCGCCTGCACCCCCGTGAAGCCGCCGAACCAGGCGAGCTGCACCTGGTCGTTGGTGAAGGCCGTGACGGCGGCCGGGTAGCTTTTCACCGGCACGTAGCGGGCCGAAACGCCCAGGCGCTCCTGCAGATAAGCGGCAACGCGCCCGAACCGCTCCACCAGGCGGGACTCGTCCTGGTCGGGGATGGCGGTGAAGGCCAGCGCCGGGCCGGGTTGGGCGCGGAGGACGGCAGGCGCGGACAGGCCGGCGGCGAGCAGCAGGCGTCTGGTCAGGGTCATGGCAGGTTTCCCGGGGTTGATGTGGGTTGGTTCAGGTCTTGTCGCCCACGGCCACATGGGCGACGGCGCCGAGCGCCACCCGGCCCGTGTGGCCATCGGCCAGCAGTTGCGCCGTGAAGGCATCGAGCACGGCGTCCCGGTCCGCGCCGAGCGCGTCCAGCGTCGCCGCCATGCCGGGCGCAAAAGCGAGCGACGCCGCAAGCTCCCCGGCCGAGGGCGCGTGCAGCGCGGCCTCCAGCGTCGTGACCTGGACGACGCCGAAGCCCGCCCCGGACAGCAGGGCAGTGAGCCGGTCCGGATCGACGAACCGGAGCTGGGCCGGCAGCTCGCCCGCCGGCGCCGCGCCGCAGACGGCGACAATCGCGGTGCGCAGGCGGGCGGACAGCTCGTAGCGGTGCGGCTGCGTCCAGGTGACGACCGCGGCGCGTCCGCCGGGCCGCAGCACCCGGTACAGCTCGGCCATGCCGCGCGCCGGGTCAGGGAACAGCACGACGCCGAAGGAGGACAGCGCGCGGTCGAAGCAGGCGTCTGGCAGGCCGAGCGCCATGCCGTCCCCCACGCGGGCTGCCAAGTCCAGCCCGGCCTCCGCGGCGCGGGCGGCGATGCGGGCGGCCATGGCGGGCGACCCGTCCACGGCGGTCACGCGGGCGCCCCGCCGCGCCGCCATCAGCGCCGCCCCGCCCGCCCCGGCCCCGACATCCAGCAACGCCATGCCCGCAAGCGGCGCCAGGGCGTCCAGCGCCGGCCCGGCGAAGGCGTCCGTCAGCGGCTCGAACACCCGCTCATACGGCGCGACGTGGGCGTCCCAGCGGGCTGCCTCCTGGTCAGGCTGCAACGGGACGCTTATGAGCATGGCCGCACGGCGAGGATCTCCGGGAGAATGCGATGGCAGGGCTTGCGGCTGTTCAGGACACGACACGCTTTTCGCTCGGCCTGGGGCTGACGAACGAGTGCAATCTTGCATGCTCCTTCTGCTATCGCGACCCCGCGCGCACGGACCGGCTTTCGCTGGACCAGGTGCGGAGCGTGATGGGCCGCCTGCCCGTGCGGTCGGTCAACCTGGGCACCGGGGAGAACGGGATGCACCCCGAGTTCCCCGCCATGCTGGCCTATCTGCGGACGGAGCCGGTCAAGCTCACGATCACGTCCAACGGCCATTCGGTGGCGTTGCTGCGCGACGAGGATTTGCGGGCCTTCGCCGACGTGGAGTTCTCCCTCGACTACGCGACGCGGGAGGAGCAGGACGCGCAGCGCGGCGCCGGAAACTGGGACCTGGTGCACGAGCAGGCGGCGCGGTGCCGGCGCCTGGGCGTCGGCGTCACGATCATCGCCGTGATGATGCGGACCAATTGGAACCGGCTGGCCGACATCGCCGAGGTGGCGGCAGGGTTCGACGCGCCGCTCCGCTTGAACGTTTACCAGGCCGTCCGCACCGACGCCTTTGCCCTGACCTACGACGAGTACTGGGACGGCTTCGCCAGCCTGTTCGCCCGCACGGACGTGGTGGCGGTCGGGGAGCCGCTGGTGCGCGCGATGGCCGGCCTGCCGCCGCGGGCCGGCGGCTGCGGCGTCGCCACCGTGCGGGTCACGCCGCGGGCGACGGTGCAGCCCTGCGTTTACTGGCCGGGTAACGGCGCGCCGCTGGACGTGCTGCTGGACCTCGGCCGCGGCGTCACCGGAACCGAGCCGTTCGAGGCCGCCCGCTCGCTCCCGGACGCCTGCATGGGCTGCGCCCACCAGGCCGCGTGCCACGGCGGCTGCGCCGGGCGGCGGCGGCTGATGGGCGTGCTGGACCAACCCGACCCCTACTGCCCGGTGATCCGCGGCGACGACCGGCGCCTGCAGGTCCGCATGGCCCCGAGCCGGGAGCTGCCAAAGCTGGAAAGCGCCTGCACCACCATTGTGACGGCGCGGCGATAGGTCAGGATGCAAGCCGGTAGGCGCGGGCGAGGACCGACGGCCTGTTGAGCAGTCCCGCCCGCGACCGGCGCACGAGGGCATCCAGCCCGAGGCTCTGGCCCGCCCGGTCCAGCGCGAAGAAGCCGTGCGTGACGATGATGAAGATGTACTCCCATGGCCACTCGGCATTGTTGTGATACAGCCCGATCCAGAGGTTGAGAGTGAACACGATACCGACCACGCCCGCCAGGCGGACCGCGAAGCCCAGCATCAGCGAGGCCGCGAGCAGGGTCTCGGTGAGGTAAACCGCCGGGTCGAGGAGGGCGATGTGCGCCAGGAACACGTTGCGCACCGACGCGGCGTGGACGGCGAAGGCGGAGTTCTCGACGAGTTGCGTCGTCCAGTACTGAAGGGCGCCCGAGATGGGCAGCGGCAGCTTCCACAGCGATTCCTGCAGCCACATCGTGCCGATCAGCATGCGGAACAGCCAGGTGCAGGCATTGCGCCCGGTCCGCTGCGCCGGGTCCTGCGAGCAGTTGCGGGCGGCGATGACGATGCCGCCGATCAGGAGAGCCGCATACAGGACAACGAGGATGTACCTCGCAGGGCCGAGCGCGTCGTGGTCCGGCGTGTCGCCACCAGGAAATGCAGGCTGTCGAGAAAGGGGGTGGTGCGCACCGTTTGGGCCTCCTCGTTTCAGGACGCAGCTGCCTATTCGGATGTAGCCAGGCATTGGTTGCTTACACGCGCCAACAAGGCCGCACCATCCGGCGGCATGCAGCGGCCGCGTGCTTGAAGCGTGCGAAACGTCCGGGGTACCGGCCCCTTGCCTCGGGGCGGAGGACGTTCTTGCGGGCGAGCTGCACGGTAACGACGATTGGGCGCTGTGCGAGGGCTTTGGCGCACGGAGCTGCCAGCGGTTGGAGCAACGCTGCCCCATGTTGATCAGGTTTGGCGCACCGTAACGGGCTTGGCTGCACGGATCATGCGGTTGAGCGCCTGGACGGCGAGAGCGGCCTCGCTGGCCTGGGCGCCGGCGCGACGGGTGCGGAGCTTGGGACCGATCAAACGTTTGTGCCTCGACATGGCCGTCCCGGCGGCGTTGTGTTTGACAGGCATCGGTGCGGCGTAGCTCAATCGCCGCCTCGATGCATCAAGGCCCCAGATGACGCGACAACCCGCCTGCGTCCTGCCACGCCTTTTCGGCCCCTCGAGCCAGGCGCTGAGATGGAGCTGGAGGTTTACGTCCCCGGAAGCCCGTCGATCACGTAGGTCGTAACCGATCGCGCTGGCAGCTGATCCAGTAGACGCCCTGCGTCGTCCACCCGCGCCTCGCTGCGCTCCAGGTTCCTCAACGCCGTCGTCCGGTACGCCGCAACCTTCCGCCCGGCGCAATCGAGCGCAGCCAGGCGGATATCCGCCGCCATGTCTTCCGCGCCAGGGTTGACCGCCACCAGCACCAGCCGCCGCCGGTCCGGCGAGACCGCCGCCGTCACCGCGTCTCCCCGGCTCGCCAGAACGGTAAACCCCGGCCGTATGAACCGCGTGTAGTGCGCGATCGCGTAGAACTGCTTCAGCGGCCGTGCCCGCCCATCGGCGAACTCCATCACGCCCCAGTCAGGCTGCCAGAAACACCAAACCTCCGCCCCGAGCGGCCCGAGCGCCTGCTGGATGCTTTCCGCCATGAACAGCGCGCCCTCGATCGGGCTCGTATCCGTGAAGCAGCAGCCAACCTCGCTGGCCCAGAGCGGCTTGCCGAGGGCTGCGGCCCGCCTGTGCAAAGCCGCCGGGTCGCTCGGCTGGTATTGATGCACATTGACCCGGCCCAGCGCCGACACGCTCCGCGGCCCCATCTGGCCAAGCCATGCCGTCATCGCATCGAGGTCGTTCGGTTCCGTGCCCGACACGATCATCCCGCTCCCCGCCAGCTCATGGGCAAGCGCCTCGACCACCGCTTCCTGCATCGGCAGCGTGGCGAAGCTGCCCTCCTGATTGTTCCCGCGCACCCACCACGTCCCATCCGGCTCATTGACCGGGCTTACGCTCTCGAACCGGATACCCTCCTTGCGGAAGTGCGCCGCAACCGTCGCCAGATAGGAGGCGAATGCCGGTGCCGCGTCGGCGCGCAGGTTGTCCGTCCCGGCTTGCGCCGCCCCTGAGACGCAGCCGCTCGCCGTCATCCACCAAGGCGCGGAGTTGGAGAACGCCTCGAATATGTCCGCCCCCCGCCGCCGGGCCTCCCGCAGCATCCGCCGCTGGCTGGCGTCCCGCGACCAATTGAACGCCGCGCCCGGCCCCGTTTGGAACCCCTCCATCTCGGCCCAGGGCTGCGCCCGCTTGCCGGGCAGCTTCGGGCAGGCCTCACGGTCCGGGTTGGCCCCGCCGCCGATGTTGTAGCGCGCAACGTTCAGCCCGAGACCGCTGTCCGGATCGCCGTAGAGCAGGTCCATGAACCGCGCCTGCTCCGCCGGGTCCGGGATCGCCGGGGCCGTCAACGGGCTGCCGTAAACCCGGTTCGCTTCCCAGGCCAGCGACATGCCCCACCCGCGGATCGTCTGCCGGGCTTGCGCCGTCACGGTTGCCGTGCGCGTCGCCTCGGCATGGCCAACGGTTGCCCAAAGCGCCAGCAGCAAGACCAGGCCAGCGCACGCGGCCGCTTGGACGCGGAGCGCCGCTCTCATGCCGCCCTCACCGCCCCGTCGCCCGTCCGCCAAAACCCCGCCTCGCCGCGCAAGCCCGCGAACGGCTCCGCGTCCGTTCCTGTAATCATCACCTGCGCCGCCAATCCCTTGAGCGCGCCCCACAATGCCGCCCGCCGCCCGGCATCCAGATGCACCGCCGGCTCGTCCAGCAGCAGCACCGGGGGGGCGTTCCGCGCGGACGCGATCAAGGCCGCGTGCCCCAGCACCGTACCGATCAGCAACGCCTTCTGCTGGCCCGTGCTCGCCAGCGCCGCCGCCAACCCCGTCTCGGCATCCTCGATCTGCATGTCCGCCCGATGCGCGCCGATTGACGCCCCTCCCGCCGTCGCATCGTCCGCCCGGGCCGCCGCCAGCGCGTCCCGCAGCCAATCTTCCACCACCAGCGCCGGGTCCGCCCGCAGCCGCTCCGCCAGCGCATCCACCATCGCCAACCGGGCCGGCGGGAAGCCGCCCGCCGCGCCGCCCGCAAGCGCCGCGTTCAAGCGCCCGACCAGTCCAGCCCGCGCCGCCGTCGCCGCCACGGCATGACGCGCCATGCTGTCCTCCAGCCCGGCAAGCCACGCCGGGTCCGCCCCGCCCTGCGCCAGCAGGCGGTTGCGCCCCGACATCGCCGCCTCATAGGCCGACACCTCCCGCGCATGGCCGGGTTCCACCGCCCAAACCAAGCGATCCAAGAACCGCCGCCGCCCAGACGCGCTGTCCTGGAACAGCCGGTCCATCTGCGGCGTCAGCCACACGCAGGCGAACGCCCCCGCCACGTCCGCCTGGCTCCGGGGCGCGGCGCCGTCGAGCCGGAACACCCGCCGGTCCCCCGGCCCATCCGGGGCAGACCCGGTGCCGATCTCCCGCTCCTCCCCCCTCACGGACAAGCGGCCATTCACCCCCCAACGGCCCGACGCGCCCTGCCCCTGCCGCGCGAACTCGCTCTGCCTGGCGCTTCGCAGCCCGCGTCCAGGAGCCAGCAAAGAAACCGCCTCAAGAAGGTTGGTCTTGCCGGACCCGTTCGGGCCGGTGACGACGGCGATGCGTTCTGCCGGACGCCAGGTGAGCGCCTGGTAGTTGCGGAAATCGGTGAGCGTGAGCCGCGTGAGGCGAAGGCCAGGGTTGTTCCTCGGACCCGCCGGGGTCTCGGACCCCAGGCCCCTAGACCCGCATGGGCATCAGGACATAAAGCGCGCTCGGGTCGGCGGCGTCCCGCACGACCGTCGGCGCCGCGCCGTCGCTGAAGAAGAACTCGACCTCGCCGGCGATCTGGTCGGTGATGTCGTTCAGGTAACGCGCCTGGAACCCGATCTCCAGCGGCCCCGCGGCGTATTTCACGTAATCCGAGTCAAGCTCCTCCGACGCGAACCCCTGCTCCGGGCTGACCGCCGACAGCGTCAGCAAGTCCGCCGCGAGCGACATCTTGATCGGGCGGGACCGCTCGCTGCTGATCGCCGCCACCCGCGCCACCGCATCGGAGAAATCCTTCTTGCCCACCCGCAGGACCTTGTCGTTCCCCTGCGGGATCACCCGCTCATACTCCGGGAACGTCCCATCAATCAGCTTGCTCGTCAGCATCACCGCCCCGGCCCGGAACTGTATCCGCGTGTCGCTCAGGCCGACCTCGACCTCCCCGTCCTGCTCCTCGATCAGCTTGCGCAGCTCCGCCACCGTCTTGCGCGGAATGATCACGCCGGGCATCCCCGCCGCCCCGTCCGGCACCGGCTCCTCCACCCGCGCCAGCCGATGCCCGTCCGTCGCCACTGCCCGCAGCACGGGTCCCTCCGCCCCTTGCGTCGCGTGGACGTAGATGCCGTTCAAGTAATACCGCGTCTCCTCCGTGCTGATCGCGAACCGCGTCCGGTCGATCAGCGCCCGCAACGTCAGCGCGGCCAGCGTGAACCGGTGCGGCAACTGCCCGGCCGTCATGCTCGGGAAATCCTCGACCGGCAACGTCACCAGCGTCGTCTCGAACTTGCCCGCCCGGAGCCGCAGCTTCTGCGTTTCCGGATCAAGATCAAGCTCGACCTCCGCCCCGTCCGGCAGCTTGCGCACGATGTCGTACAGCGTCGCCGCCGGCGCCGTGGTCGCCCCGTCGCGGGACGCGCTCGCCTCGATCTCCTCGACGACCGCGATCTCCATGTCCGTCGCCGTCAGCGTCAGCTTGCCGCGCGCGACATCGAGCCGCGCGTTCGCCAGGATGGGGATCGTGTTGCGCTTCTCGGCAACGCTCTGGATATGGGCCAGCGCCTTGATCAGCGTGGCGCGGTCGGCCTTGAACTTCATTTGTGTCCGTCCCTGCTCGGGCGCCGTCTGACATGCCACTCGCGGGCGCCACGTCGGGGGGAGTGTAATGGAAGCCGGCTCGCGAGCAAACTAATCCGAAGTTAACGTCTGAGCAGCCCCTGCATCAGCTCCACCCGCTCGCGGAACTCGGAATCGGTCGTCATCAGCTCCGCCACCCGGCTGACCGCGTGCATCACCGTGGTGTGATCCCGGTTGCCGAACATCCGCCCGATCTCCGGCAAGGAGCGCTCGGTGAACTGCTTGGCCAGGAACATCGCCACTTGCCGGGGCCGGGCCACGTTGCGCGAGCGCCGCGCGCTGGTCATGTCGGTCAGCCGGATGCCCCATTGCTCGGCGACCTTCTTCTGGATCTCCTCGATCGTCACCCGCCGATCGTGCGCCTTGAGGATATCGTGCAGCACCTCTTGCGCGCCATCGAGCGTGATCGGGCGGTTGAACAGGCTGGCATGGGCCACGAGCCGGTTCAGGCATCCCTCCAGCTCGCGCACGTTGGTCGCGATCTTGTGCGCCAGGAACTCGATCACCTTCGGCGGCATGTCGACGCCCGCCGTCGCCACCTTCGCCTCCAGGATGGCGATGCGTAGCTCGAACGTCGTCGCGTGCAGGTCGGCCACCACGCCGCAGCCGAGCCGGGTGCGCAGCCGGTCCTCGATCCCGCTCAGATCCGACGGCGACTTGTCGGCGGACACCACGATCTGCCGCCCGCCGTCGACCAGCGCGTTGAAGGTGTGGAAGAACTCCTCCTGGGTGCTGTCCTTGCCGATCAGGAACTGCAGGTCGTCGATCATCAGCACGTCGACGCTGCGAAGCTCCTCCTTGAACTCCATCGTCGAGCGGCTGCGGATGGCGCTGATGAACCGGTGCATGAACTTCTCGGCCGACATGTAGGCGACGCGGTTGGGGTTGCGCTCGCCGCGCGTCAGCTCCAGCCCGATCGCGTGCATCAGGTGGGTCTTGCCCAGCCCGACATCGCCGTAAAGGAACAGCGGGTTGAACCCCGGGCTGTTCGGCCGTTCAGCGACCCGGCGCGCGCAGGCGTAGGCGAATTCGTTCGGCTTGCCGACCACGAAGCTCTCGAACTGGAACCGCTGGTCCAGCAGCGCCGAAACCTCGGCCACCCGGTCGGACACGGGCGCGGCGCCCGGCGTCTCGGTCTCAGGCTCGGCGACCTCGGCGCCCCCTGCCCGGAACTCGACCCGGCGGACCGCCTCGTTCTCCGCCCGCCACAAGGTGCCGAGCCGGTCGGCATACTGCGTGCGGACCCAATCCCGCTGGAACGCCGACGGCAGCAGGATCGTGATCTCGTCGCCGTCCAGCCCGGCTAATGTCATGTTCCGCAACCAGGTCCGGTAGACGACATCGCCCACCTCCTGCTGCAGCCGTCCGCGGATGCGGGCCCACTGCCCGGCAAGCTGTTCCGGGTTGTCGGGTGCCAGGTATGCGGCATCCGCACGCTTATCCAGCCTGCCAGCAATGGGAGTGGTCAATGCCAATATATCCTTCTGTCGGCAGAGGCCGAAACGCTTAAAGCCGGATAGGTCGAACCTGAACTGTCACAATAGGTCAGGCGACCCGCCGCCGTAAATAAAAAAAGCTCAACTAAAGTAACCTAACAATAAAAAAGGAGAGCGGGCAAGCACCTGCTCTCCTCTAACCTTTAACTTCGCCTTCCGCTGCTTGAGGCGGACTTCGCCCCCGGCAGAATCAGCTTGCGCCGAGCGCCTTTACCCGAGCCGACAAGCGGGAGATTTTCCGCGACACCGTGTTCAGATGCACGACGCCCTTGATGACCGCCCGCTGCATCTCGGGCTGCGCCACGCGCAGCGCCTCGGCGGCGGCAGCCTTGTCGCCAGCCGCGCAGGCGACCTCGACCTTCTTGACAAAGGTTCGCATCCGCGCCTTGCGTGCCTGGTTTCGGGCGGTGCGCTTCTCGGTCTGACGGATGCGCTTACGGGCAGAGGCGGTGTTGGCCATGAACTCTCTTCAAAAATCAATAATGTGCAGGCCGAAGCGTCAGTCGCAGGCAGGCCGGAAAGGCAGTTCTATGGACCGCCCAAGCCGGAGTCAAGAACGGTCGCCCGAGCCTTCCCCCCACGTTCAAGCCTGACCGAAGGCCGGCTTGCGCTTCTCCACGAACGCCGCCATGCCTTCCCGCTGGTCCGGGGTCCCGAACAACGAGAGAAACAGCGCCCGCTCCATCCGCACGCCCTCGGCCAGCGTCGTCTCGAACGCCGCGTTCACCGCCCGTTTGGCCATCGCCGTCCCCACCCGGGACTTGGCCGCGATCGCCGCCCCCACCTTCAGCGCCTCGTCCACCAGCTCCGCCGCAGGCACCACCCGGCTGACCAGGTTGCACCGCTCCGCCTCCGCCGCGTCCATCATGCGGCCGGAAAGACACAGGTCCATCGCTTTCGACTTGCCGACCGCGCGCGTCAGCCGCTGCGACCCGCCGGCGCCCGGGATCACGCCGAGATTGATCTCCGGCTGCCCGAACTTCGCCGTGTCGCCCGCCAGGATCATGTCGCACATCATCGCCAACTCGCACCCGCCGCCCAGGGCGAACCCCGCGACCGCCGCGATCACCGGCTTGTTCACCCGCAGCACCGTCTCCCACCGCTTGCCGATGAAGTCGTCGAGGAACACGGCCGGGTAGCTGCGCCCTTGCATCTCCTTGATGTCCGCCCCGGCGGCGAACGCTTTCTCGGAGCCGGTCAGCACGATGGCGCCGATCGCAGGCTCCGCGTCGAACGCCAGAAGCTGTTCCCCCAGTTCCTGCATCAACTGGTCGCACAAGGCGTTCAGCGCCTGCGGACGGTTGAGCCGGATCAGGCCCACGGCCCCGTGCGTCTCGACAAGGATCATCTCGGGCATTCGCGTTTCCTTATGGTGGGCGGGGCCCAACCCCGCGCTGCCCACTTAAAGCAGGTGCGGACGACAGTTCCAACCACGCCGCCGTGCCAAGGGCCGCCGCCCCGAACACTCCCATGACGCCGGCCATGCCGACGGCCGTGCCCGGCATCACCGATCCGACAATGGCCGCCGACACCGACCCCGCCGCCATCTGCGCGAACCCGATGAACGCTGCGGCCGACCCCGCCGCCTCCGGCAAGGGCGCCAGCCCGGCAGCGATCGCGTTCGGCATCACGATCCCGGCCGCGAACGTGTAGGCCGCCAGCACGGGAACCAGCACCGCCGCCCGCGGCATAACCGGCCCGAGCCCGCACACCAGCACGAGCGCGACCGCCAGCACGGCGGGCCCCAGCCGGCGCAGCGCGGCGTCGGAAAGCCGCCGGGCCAGCCAGCCGTTCAGCACCGACCCCGCCAGCAACGCCAGCGCCGCCGCCGCGAAGATCAGGCTGAACACGCCCGGCGTCACCCCGAGCGTGCCGATGAACACGGACGGCGACCCGGAGATGTAGGCGAACATCCCGGCGAACGTCAGCGCGTTGAGGGCGGCGTAACCGAGCGTGCGAGGCGTCCGCAGCACCCGCGCGTAGCCGTCCCAGGCGCGGCTTGTGCGCCGCGCGGCCGGCGGCAGCGTTTCCGGTTGCAGCGACGCGGTCGCACCCGCCAGCCCCGCCCCGGCAACGCAGAGCGCGCCGTAGATCGCCCGCCATCCGAGGCTGTCGAGCAGCAGCGCGCCCAAAATCGGCGCAAGCAGCATCGCCAGCGTCGCCACCGCGCTCAGGAACGATTGCCGCGAGACCGCCTCCGCCCCGTCGAACACGTCCCGCACCACGGCCCGGCTGACGACGACGCCGGCGCACGCCCCGAGACCCTGCAGCAGCCGCAGCAGCACCAGCGCGCCGATGGACGGGGCGGCAGCCGCGGCAAGCCCGGCCACGGCATAGGCAGCCAGCCCCGCGATCACCACCGGCCGCCGCCCGAAGCGGTCGGACGCCGGGCCAAGCACGAGCTGGCCGAACGCGAAGCCGAGCAGGAAGCCGGACAGCGTCCATTGCGCCGCCCCCGCGCTCGCCCCGAGCGCCGCGCCCAGGGCAGGCAAGGCGGGCAGGCTGATGTCGATGGACAGCGGCGGCATCGTGGACTGCGCGCCCAGAAGCCAGGTGAACGCACGTGACCGGGGCCGCAACATGCGGCTCACCCCTGCTTCAACGGGCAGTAGAACGTGCTCCGCCCCCCCTGCGTCACCCGCGCGATCCCGCCGCACGCCGGCGGCCCCGGGCAGTCCGCGCAGGCGGCTCCTTCCCGCCCATACACCTTCCAGGCGTGCTGGAAATACCCCAGCTCCCCGCTCGGCTGCACGTAGTCCCGCAGGCTCGACCCGCCGGCCGCGATCGCCTCGGTCAGCGTGGCCTTGATCTCCGCCGCCAGCCGCCGCGCCCTGGCCCCCGCCACCTCCCCCGCCAGCAGCGACGGCGCGATCCCGGCCCGGAACAGCGCCTCGCAGACGTAGATGTTGCCCAGCCCGGCCACCACCCGCTGATCCAGCAGCGCCGCCTTGATCGGCGTCCGCTTGCCCGCCAGCGCCGCCGACAGCCCCCTCGCGTTGAACGCCCGCTCCAGAGGCTCCGGCCCCAGCCCGGCCAGCAGCCGGTGCGTGTCCTCCGCGTCCGTCCGCACCAGATCCACCGACCCGAACCGCCGCGGATCGACGAAGCCTACCAGCCACCCGTCATCGGTCTCGATCAGGATGTGCTCGTGCGCCGTTTCCGCATTGCTGCCC
Source organism: Acetobacteraceae bacterium (assembly GCA_965260935.1). Lineage (GTDB taxonomy): Bacteria > Pseudomonadota > Alphaproteobacteria > Acetobacterales > Acetobacteraceae > JBBROS01. The sequence goes on along the minus strand of OZ253374.1, from coordinate 899,169 downwards.
CGCGCCCGGATCAGCATCCGGCCCGACATCCCGAGGTGGATCAGCACGCTGTCGCCGCCGTCCAGCCGCATCAGCATATACTTGGCCCGGCGTCGGAACCCCAGCACCCGCGCCCCTTCGAGCCGCCCCGCCAACCCCTCCGGGAACGCCCAGCGCAGGCCGGACCGCCGCACCTCCGCGCGCACGATTTGGCGTCCCTCCAGCCGCGCGGCCATCCCGCGCATCACGGTTTCGACTTCAGGCAGTTCCGGCATCGCCCCCGTCACGTATATGCTACGCCGATGAGCAGCAACACCGAGCCTTCGGCAAGCGAAACGGACTTCGGCTTCCGGTCCGTGCCCACCGAAGCCAAGAAGCCCATGGTGCGCGCCGTGTTCGACAGCGTCGCCGGGCGCTACGACCTGATGAACGACCTGATGTCGCTCGGCATCCACCGCATCTGGAAGCGGGACTTCGTGGCCGGCCTCGACCCGCGCCCCAACCGCGCCTTGCTCGACCTCGCCGGCGGCACCGGCGACATCGCGCGCGCCTGGCGGGCAGCGGGCGGCGGCCCGGCCATCCTCACCGACATCAACGAGCAGATGCTCGGCGTCGCCCGCACGCGCGCGCCGTCGGACGGCATCGCCATCCTCGCCGCCGACGCCGAGGCCCTCCCCTTTCCCGACCGCAGCGCCGACCGCGTGACCATCGCCTTCGGCCTGCGCAACTGCACCGACAAACCCGCCGTTTTGCGCGAGGCCCGCCGGGTGCTGCGCCACGGCGGCCAGTTTCACTGCCTGGAATTCTCCCGCGTCCAGGTCGGCGCGCTGACCAAGCCCTACGACGCCTGGTCGTTCCAGGTCCTCCCCCGCCTCGGCCGCTTCGTCGCCGGCGACGCCGACAGCTACCAGTACCTCGCCGAAAGCATCCGCACCTTCCCCGGCCAGGAGGCGCTCGCCGCCATGATGCGCGAGGCCGGGCTGTCCCGCGTCCGCTACCGCAACCTGACCGGCGGCATCGCTGCGATCCACACCGGCTGGCGGCTCTGAACCGGTGAAGGTCCTCCTTATCGTGTCCGGCGGGATCGCGGCCTACAAGTCGCTCGAACTCGTCCGCCTGCTGAAACGCTCGGGCCACATGGTCAGTGCCGTACTCACCCAAGGCGGCGCGCAGTTCGTCACCCCGCTCAGCCTCCAGGCGCTGACGGAAAACCGCGTTTATACCGACCTCTGGTCGCTCACCGACGAGAGCGAGATGGGGCACATCGAGTTGAGCCGGGCCGCCGACCTGCTGCTGGTCGCCCCGGCCAGCGCCAACATGCTCGCCAAGATGGCCGCGGGACTGGCCGACGACCTCGCCAGCACCGTGCTGCTCGCCACCGACAAGCCCGTGCTCGTCGCCCCGGCCATGAACGTCCGCATGTGGAGCCACGCCGCCACGCAGGCCAACCTCGCCACCCTCCGATCCCGCGGCATCCACGTCGTCGGCCCCGAGGAGGGCGCGATGGCGTGCAACGAATACGGCTACGGCCGCCTGTCCGAGCCGCCCGCCATCCTCGCCGCGGTCGAAGCCCTGCTCAACCCGGCCCGCCCCCTCGCCGGGCGTCACGTCCTCGTCACCAGCGGCCCCACGCACGAGGCCATCGACCCGGTGCGCTACATCGCCAACCGCAGCAGCGGCCACCAGGGCCAGGCCATCGCGGGCGCCCTCGCGCAACGCGGCGCGCGCGTCACCCTGGTCCAAGGCCCCGTCGCCCTCCCCGACCCGGCGGGCGTCGCCACCATCCACGTCCGCACCGCCGACGAGATGCTCGCCGCCTGCCGCTCCGCCCTTCCCGCCGACGCCGCCGTCTGCGCCGCCGCCGTCGCCGACTGGCGCGTCGAGGCCGCCCCAAGCAAGCTCAAGAAGGCGCCCGGCGCGCCCCCGCCGGACTTGCATCTAAGCCCCAACCCCGACATCCTCGCCACGCTTTCGGCGCCTGGCCCGCACCGTCCCCGCCTCGTTGTTGGCTTCGCCGCCGAGACCGACGACGTGATCCTCCACGCCACCAAGAAGCGCGCCGGCAAAGGCTGCGACTGGATATTGGCCAACGACGTCCGCCCCGAGACCGGCATCATGGGCGGCGCCCACAACGAAGTGACCCTCATCACCGCCGACGGCGCCGAGCCCTGGCCGCGCATGACCAAGTCCGAACTCGCGCTGCTGCTCGCCGACCGCATCGCCGCAACCCTTGCTCCGAAAGCCGCCCCATGAACATCGAGAACGCCCGGCAGTATTACGGCGAAGTCCTCCGCTCCTCCGCTGACCTCCGCACCGACGCCTGCTGCACCGCGACCCGCCCGCCCCCCTCCGTGCAAGCCGCCCTCGCCCGCGTCCATGATGAGGTGAAATCCCGCTACTACGGCTGCGGCCTCGTCGCCCCGCAAGCCATCGAGGGCGCACACATCCTCGACCTCGGCTCCGGCTCCGGCCAGGACGCCTTTATCCTGGCCCAGCTCGTGGGCGAGCACGGCCGCGTCACCGGCATCGACGCCACCCCGGCGCAACTCGCCGTCGCCAACCGCCACCTCGATTGGCACCGGGACCGCTTCGGCTACGCAAACTCCAACGTCCGCTTCATCGAAGGCGACATCGAGCAACTCGCGGCCCTCGGCCTGCCCGACGACAGCTTCGACGTCATCGTCTCCAACTGCGTCATCAACCTGGTCGCCGACAAAGCCGCCGTCTTCCAAGCCGCCCACCGCCTGCTCAAGCCCGGCGGCGAGCTCTATTTCTCCGACGTCTACGCCAACCGCCGCGTCCCCGAAGCCCTGCTCAGCGACCCCGTCCTGCACGGCGAATGCCTCGCCGGCGCGCTCTATTGGGGCGATTTCGACCGGCTTGCCAAAGCCGCCGGCTTCAAGGATCCCCGCCTCGTCGCCAGCCGCCCGCTCTCGATCGGCGACGCCGAAGTCGCCGCCAAGCTCGCCGGCATCGAGTTCTTCTCCGCCACCTATCGCCTGTTCAAGCTCGACGGGCTCGAGCCGGCTTGCGAGGATTACGGCCAGGCCGTGCGCTACCGCGGCACCGTGACAGGCTCCGAACGCGTGTTCGAGCTGGACGCCCATCACGCCATCGAGGCCGGGCGCGTTGTCCCCGTGTGCGGCAATACCTGGAAGATGCTGACCGAGACGCGCTTCGCCCCGCACTTCGACGTCTTCGGCGATTTCAGCCGCCACTACGGCGTTTTTCCCGGCTGCGGCGCCGCGAACCCGTTCGGCGTCCGGCAGCCGGACGAGACGCCCGCGGCCAGTTGCTGCTGACCCGCCCCGATGCAGGCGGTTTCAGGGCCTGGCCGCAAGCCAATATCGCCGTGGCCGCGGGCGAGCCGACGCCGCCTTCGGCGCGACCCGGCTGCTCCGACACATTCAGGAGGCGTCGCATGAATGGCAGCACGATCCTTGTTCGGCGGGCTGGCTCAGCCTACGGGCTGACGCGCCCGCCAGCATCAGACCAGGACGCCCTCTGGCCTGCCACGCGCCCGGCGTCCCGGACAGCCGCGCCACCACTGCGAACGCCATGAACCCCCGCCGCATCTGGGGCATGATCTACCGCCATCTCTGCCTTCTGCGCCACTCCGGCCCCCGCGCGCTCGAACTGGTCTACTGGCCCACTCTGCAGATGTGCATCTGGGGGTTCACCACCAGCTATCTCGTTTCCCGCGGCGCGGGGACCAACCCGGCCGTCAGCAACGGCGCCGCCGCCGTCGCCATCGCCGGGGGCGCGCTGCTGGGCGGGGTGCTGCTTTGGGAAGTCACGCTGCGCAGCCAGATGGGGGTGGCCATCACCTTTCTCGAAGAACTCTGGTCCCGCAACCTGGGCCACATCTTCGTCTCCCCCCTCCGTCCCTGGGAGCTGATCGCCGCCCAGCTCGCCGTTTCCCTGCTGCGGACCCTGATCGGCGTCCTGCCCGCCATCCTCCTCGCCTACCTGCTCTACGCCTTCGACCTGTTCCGCCTCGGGCCCGTCCTGATCCTGTTCTTCGCCAACCTGATGGTCATGGGCTGGTGGATCGCGCTGGCCGTGTGCAGCCTCATCCTCCGCCACGGCCTCGGCGCGGAGATGCTGGCCTGGTCCGTGACCTTCGGCCTCGCCCCCCTTTCCGCCGTGTTCTACCCGGTCAGCGTGCTGCCGGCCGCCATCCAGCCGGTCGCGCTCGCGCTGCCCGCCACCCACGTGTTCGAGGGCATGAGGGCGGCCCTGCAAGGCACGGTCCGCTGGGACCACCTGCTTTACGCCGCGGTCCTGAACGTCCTCTGGGCGGTCGGCGCCGCCCTCCTGTTCGCCTGGCAATTCCGCCGCGCCCGCACCAGCGGCGCGCTGCTCAACCTCGGAGAATAAATGGAAACCCGCTTCTGGCTGATCCGCCACGCCCTCGTGTCCGAGAACGAACGCGCCATGCTCTACGGCATCATGGACGTGCAGCTCTGCCCCGACACCCTGGTCGCCCAAGTCCCGCAATACACGGCGCTGGCCGCCCGCCTGCCCCGCCCCGCCGTCTGGGCCTGCACGCCCTTGAGCCGCACCCGCCGCACCGCCGAGGCCCTCTTCGCCGCCGGCTACCCGGCCCAGGAGCTGGCCGTCGTCCCCGGCCTGATCGAGCAGAACCTCGGCGACTACCAGGGCCTGCCGCACGCCGACCTTCCCGCGCGCCTGACAGCCCCCGCGCACCCGTTCTGGCCGCTTTCGGCCGACGAGCGCCCGCCCGGCGGGGAAAGCATGGAGGAGGTCGTCGCGCGCGTGGGCGAGACGATGGACGCGCTGGCCGAGGAATACGCCGGGAGGGATGTCGTTATCGTCAGCCATGGCGGCGCGATCCGCGCGGCCGTCGCGCACGCCATGCAGGTGAGGGCGCAAGCTGTGCTGCATCTTTCCATTCACAACATCTCGCTCACCCGGCTTGAACGCTTGTCGGAAGGCTGGCGCGTGAGCTGCGTGAACGAATGGCCGGGTGTGTGATTCAATTGTAAGGTAGGCCTGGTAGCCGCTTCACCTTGCACGCTGTGCAATGCCCAACGTCGTGCAACCATTGCAAGAACAGGAAATGTCAGGAACTATCTTGAGAAGTAGCCCGACTTTGGGATGCTTATAAAGCGAGATCAAGGGAAGCTCTCATGTCTGAAGCATTCGCGGGCAGGTGGAAGTGGTTGGAACGAGCGAATATGCTCACGACCATAGTAGTTGCACTCGTGCCGCTCGGCGTCGCAGTCATAGGGTGGATCAGCTATGAGTTTGGACAAAGATCACAAGCGCAAACCCTGAATCGCTACATAGAAGGCATGATCGAACAAGTTCCTGCCGCGCAACGGGATCGCGTTACTCCAGTCATAAGCGCTGTGAAAGATGCCGTTCATAACGCAATTGACGGTCGAACGGGTGAGACAGCTTTAGCACAAAGCGCGAACGATTTAACAGCCGCTATTACGAGTGTGCCAACCACACGCTATTCTATCGGGAATGAACCAACGTTCTCATTGGCAAAGGGAGCAACGGCACTGTTCTGCGACAATAAGCAATTTATAAATTATCGTGGCCCCAACTTCTCCTACTCTCCAAATAAATATAATATTTACGTAGACGGCCGAGGCTGGGCAATGATGCCGGGCGACTTATGGCCTTTTCCAAGCGGCTCTACCATTCGCCTTATGGAAGCTCGGGACTCAAGCGTTGTGTTTAACGTGGTTTGTAAGCAGAATTAATGTGTTTTGAAAGGCCCTATTGATCTATTACTTTAATGCGCTCGGCACGAAACTGCTGCTTTTGTCATCACATAACCCGCCCATACTCCAACCCCCGCGCCAGCCAGCACCCCACCTCCACCTTCTCAACCCGCCCCCCATCACCCCGCCCGAACCGCAACGTCCAATCCCCCGGCGGCGTATGGTCCAGCGCCCGCGGGCAAGGCAGCAGCCACGCGTCGCCGCCCGCCGCCTCCAGCAACTCCATCCGCCCCTGCCCCAGGAACCCGGAAAACCCGCCGTAAAGCGCCCCGCCCGCGTCAACGACCGTCACCTCGGCTCCCAATTTCTCGCACCGGTAGCGGCCCGCGACATCCCTGGCCGGCTCGCCCCCGCACGCCCGCAGCAGCGAGCTTTGGTTCTCCCCCGCCCGGTCCATCCACAAGCCGCCCTCGCCGGGCCGCAGCCGCGTCCCGTCCCCGGCCGCCACGCCGCCGGGCTGCAACGCGAGCCGTTCCGCCGAATGCCCGTATTTCACCCGCACGTGCCCGTCCGACGCGGCATCGATGCGCACGGAAAGGCCCGTCTCCGGCTCGATGTAGTTCCCGAGCCAGTCAGGCATCGCGGCGTCCGAGACCTCCTCCCGACGCTCCTCTCCCAGCACCGCCGCGAGCAGGTCCATCGCGGCGGCGTGCGCGTCGGACAAGTGGTTGAACATCACCACCATGGATATGCGCTCCGCAGGCACGTAAATCCGGTGGCTGCGCCATCCTCGCAACGCGCCCCCGTGGCCCACCGCCGCCCGTCCCAGCTCCGTCCGCCGGCTCAGCCCGAACCCATACGCCGCCTCCGCGCCGTCGCCGAAGCGCACCGGGGCCGAAAGCCGGGCATAAAGCCCGTCCGCCTCCTCCCGCGTCGCGTCGATGAACCGCTCCCACGCGATCATGTCATCGAGGCTCGCCCCCAGCCCGGCATCCCCCGTCCAAACGATCCGGTTCTCCGCCGCGCGGAAGCCTCCGGCCTGAGTCCCCTCATACCCCTCCGTCCCGTCCGGCATCGCCCGCGTGTCCGCGGCCAGGAACGCGCCCTCCATCCCCACCCGCTCGAACACCCGGCTTCGCAGCAACTCCGCAAAGCTCCGCCCCGTCCGCTCCTGCAAGATGTCTGACAAGATGCGGAAATTCTGGTTCGAGTAAGAATACCGCGTCCCCGGCGCGAATTGCAGCGTCCGCGTCCCGCCGATCACCCGCGCCGCCTCCTCGTCCCCGAACGGCGCCTCCACCGGCGACCCATGCAGCATCGCCACCGCCCAGTAATCCCGCAGCCCCGACTGGTTATGGCACAGGTGCAACGCCCCCGGCGCAGCCTGCTCCAGCCGGGGCAGCCGCGCCCGAACGTCCCCGTCCAGCACAGACGGGTCGGCGAACGCGTCCAGCAGCAGCCCGCAGGTGAACTGCTTGGTGATCGAACACATCCGGAACAGCGTCCGCGGCGTGAACGCGATGCGCCGCTCGGCATTGGCCCACCCCCAGGCGTGCCGGGCCAGCACCTCGCCTTCCCGCAGCACGGCGCAAGCCCCGCCAGGCCCCGGATAGGTCCGGGCAAGCGCGTCGAGCGCACGGTCGAGCCGCGAGAAGAGGGCTGTTGTCATGCCCCCACTCTCACCCCCCGCCAGCGCCGCGTAAAGACCCGCCTTCAGGGCTACCGCGTTCGAAAAAAGGCCAAGGGCTTTGCCCCTGGACCCCACCGGGGCCGCAGGCCCCAGACCCCGATGCGTTGCAGAACACTCTGCCAGAAAGCGGCTTTCCAGAAAATCGGGGTTTGGGGCCTGCGGCCCCAACGGGTCCAGGGCAGCACCCTAGCCTTCAACAGGCAATGACCCTGCCCGCCTCCCCTCAGCGATACCCCGCCGCCTGCAACTCGAACAGCTCCGCATACCGCCCGCCTTGCGCCAGCAGCTCGGCATGGCTCCCGCTCGCCTCCACCCGCCCCCCGGCCACCACCAGGATCTGGTCCGCCATCCGCACGGAGGAAAACCGGTGCGAGATCAGCACCGCCGTCCGCCCGGCGCTCAGCGCCTTGAACCGCTCGAACACCTCGAACTCCGCCCGCGCGTCCAGCGCCGCCGTCGGCTCATCCAGGATCAGCAGCGCCGCATCCCGCATATACGCCCGCGCGATCGCCACCTTCTGCCACTCGCCCCCCGACAGCTCCACCCCGCCGCGGAACCGCCGCCCGACCACCTGGTCATACCCGCCCGGCAGCCGCCCGATCACCTCGTCCGCCCGGCCCCGCGCCGCCGCCCGCTCGATCTTCTCCCGGTCAAGCCGCTCCCCGATCCGCCCCACCGCGATGTTGTCCGCAGCCGTCAGGTCGTACCGCACGAAATCCTGGAAGATCACCCCGATCCCCGCCCGCACGCCGTCCAGGTCATACGCCCGCAAATCCCGCCCATCGACCAGGATGCGCCCCTCGGTCGGGTCGTACAGCCGGGTCAGCAGCTTGACCAACGTCGTTTTCCCGGCTCCGTTCTCGCCCACCAGCGCCAGCACCCGCCCGGCCGGCAGGCTGAAACTCAGGTGCCGCACGGTCCAACCAGCAGCATCCGGGTACCGGAACCCGACGTCCTCGAACACGATCCCCGTCCGCAGCGCCGCGGGGAACGGCAGCGCGTCCGGGCGCGAGACGATCGCCGCGCGAATATCCAGGAACGAGAACAGGTCCTGCAAGTACAACGCTTGGCTCGCCAACGAGGACAGCCCGGCCAGCACCCCCGCCAGCAGCCCGCGCAACCGCAGGAACGAGGCCGCCAGGAACGTCAGGTCCCCCACCGTCAGGCTCCCGCTCACCGCCCGCCAGGCCAGGTAGGCGTAAGCGGCATAGTACCCCGCCGTCCCCAGCGCCGCGAGCAACGCCCCGGCCCCGGCCCGCCGCGCCGCGAACGCCGCGTTCTCCGCCAGCATCCCCAGCGACACCGCCCGGTAGCGCTCCACCAGGAAACCGCTGAGGCCGAACAGCTTGACTTCCTTCGCCGTGCCCGTGCTCGCCCCCGTTTGCCGCAGGTAGTCCAGCTCCCGCCGGTCCGCCGTCCGCTTGACGCTCATCTCGTAGGCCAGGCGGTTGAACCGCGCTTCCCCCAGGAACGCCGGAACCAGCGCCGCCGCCAGCAGCAGGATCAGCCAGGGCGCGTAGGCCGCGATCCCGGCCGCGAACCCGGCCAGCGTCACCAGGTCCTGCGCCTGCCCGAACAGCAGGCTGATCAGCCCGGTCCGCCCGCTCGACTGCCGCCGCGCCCGGTCCAGCTTGTCCTGCGTCTCGCTGTCCTCGAAATCGCTGAGGTCAAGCGTCGAGGCATGTTGCATCAGCCGCAGGCTCGTCTCCTGGCTGAACCGGTCGGCCAGCAGCGCGTCCAGCAGCGACACCCCCCGGTTCAGCGCGTCCCCCAGCAGCGCCAGCCCCAGCTCGGCCAGCAGCAGCAACCCCAGCGGCAACAGCAACGGGCTTCCCAAGCTGCCCGGCGGCTCCGGCAGGTGCGTCAGGTACACGACCTGGTCGATGATCAGCTTGCCCACGAACAAGGTGGCCACCGGCAGCAAGGCGCGCAGCAGCCGCAGCCCCAGCGTGGCCGAGGTCAGCCCCGGACTGATCCGCCAGATGAGCGCGAAGCAGGCCGGCAAGGTGCGCAACGAGCCGAGCTGGTCGCGGATCGTCTCCCCGGCGCTCATTTCCATTTCGCCGTGCGCCCGCGCGACCGCCGAGTGGGCGCATGGAAGTCATCCGGCTTGGTCCGCACCCAGGCGATGAACCGCGCCAGCTCCGGGTCCTCCCGCAACGCCTGCGGCTCGGCCAGACGCTGCGCGATCTCCGCCTCGGTGTAGCGGGCGTGGATAGCCGAATGGCAAATCTGATGCAGCCGCACGGTCCCGAGCCGCGCCCCGCCCTTCAACTTGGGTGTCAGGTGATGCAGGGAGGATTTCGCCGTGGAGGGGATGGGCCGCCCGCACAGGACGCAGATCGGTTCGTCATGGCCGGGAAAGGCTGCGTGTTGCCGTCGCACGCTACGTAGATAGGGTCCGCGCGGGCGGGTGGAAGGTAAGTGGCCTATGCCGGGGCGGGCGGGTCGTCAGCGCCCGGCGGCCTGGCGAAAGCATAGATTTCGGCAAGCGGCAGTTCAATGTCCAGGCTCTCCAATCGCAACGCCGCGTCCTCGCCGCCGACCGCCTCGAACGCCCATACGTCGCCGGGCATGAGACGGTAAACATGGGCAGCGAAATCACCTTGATGGATTTCCACCAGTTCCTGAATGCCTTCAACAGCCTGCATGTGCTGACGCTTTCGGTCCCGCGCGCGCCAATCCCGGATTTCGGAGGGCGACACGATCTCGAACGCCACGCGCGGATGCTCGCCGCAGCGCACCATGGCGTCAGGGATGCGTGCCGTATTGCGCTGCTTGGACCTTGGCGTCGCCGCACTTCCAGACTCAGGCCGGCACCCACGCGGCATGGCAGACTTGCGGCTTGCCAAAGCGCCTGCGAGTGCAGACAGGATCGCGCCGTGATCGGGCGCGGCATGACCAATAACGCGGCCATCCACAAGTTCGTAGCGCCACGCATCACCGAAATCGTGCTGGTCGGTCACGATGAACTCATCCGCCGTCCAAATTCGGCCGGGCCTTGATGCGACTGTCATGGCCGTGTTCTCAAACCCTCTCTAGCAAGTCGCTTGCACAAACGACAGCTCCCGCATCCTTCCAAGGCTAGGCATGATCGACGACCTCAAGCCGGATGCCCTGCGCGGTTCCAAGCGCCTACCTCCGCGCGTCCAGTCTAGTGTTCCGCCACGGCGATGAAAGCCAATTCGGAGTATGGCCGCTCAGCGGATTGTCATCGCTGAAAGCATTCGTGAGCAAATCCACTCTCTTGCCAGGCGGTTAGAGGTTAGCCCCGTCAACTTGCGACACCTGATCGGGCCGAGGCGATACCGAAGCAACGCGATCGCACCGTCTTGCCCCAAGCGGCTTTGGGGGCAAGACGGGCAAGAACGCCGCGCTCGTATCGCCACAGTCGCACCGACCACCCCACGGAGAACACGATGAGCGGAACTCTCAACAGCCAGGATCAAAGCTTCGTCACGACGACCTCGCAAGACAACTTGAGCGAGATCGCCGACGGCCTGCTTGCCGAGCAGCGGTCCGGCAGCCTCGCCACGGCCATCTACGGGCGTCAACTCGTGGCCGACCACACCTTCGTCACGCAGCAGACGCAGCTCGCGGCGCAGTTGAGCGGCGCAACGCTGGCAACCGCGCCGGACGCGATGCAGCAGGCGCAAACGGCCCAGTTGCAAACGCTGTCCGGCCCCGCGTTCGATCAGCAATACCTGTCGAACGAAGTCCAAAGCAACGGGCAATCGATCACGGACGCGCAGACCCAGGCGACATCAGGCCAAAGCCCGGCCATCGGGCACCTCAACGCGCTGCTCGTACCGTTTCAAGAGCAGCACCTGCAGCAGGCGCAGCTCTTGCAAGCCGAACAGAACGGCACTGCCTTGCCCACGGTGACGCAACCGACGGCGGTGCTCGGGTTCGCGTCGGCCGCCAATGGCCCGCTCAACGCTCAGGACCAGACGTTCATCCAGCAGGCGACGAATTCCGGGCTGACGGAAATCCAGGCCGGGCAACTCGCCGAACAAAAAGGCAGCGACCAGGCCGCCAACGTGTTCGCGCGCTGGATGGTGCTCGACCACGGCGTGCTAAACGCGACCTTGGCTCCCCTCGCGACGGCCGAAGGCGTCACGCCCTCCGCCACGCCCGACGCGCAAAGCGCTTCGACCCTCAGCACGTTGCAAGGGCTGAGCGGGAGCGCGTTCGACCAGGCCTACATCACTAGCGAGATACAAGGCCACATCAACACCATCCAGGCCTTCGCCCAGGAAGCGGCGTCAGGCTCCGACCCAGCCCTGGTCGCGCTTGCACAATCCTCGATCCCGCTTCTGGAACAGCATCTTGCGGCGGCGGTGCAGATCAACGTCGCCTTCAATCTCGGCGCCAGTGATGCGGCCGCGGCGCCGACAGGCTATCTCGGCCAGCTTGCCGAAGCCGTCGGCAATGCGACGGCACAGGGCGCCGTCCTCTATGCCCAGCAACTCGCCTCTCCCAATGCCGGGAACTATGCCAACTTTCTGTCCGGCCTGTCCTCCCCGGGATCAGCCGCAGGGATCGGCACCCTCGCCACCTTTACGGCCCCGGCTTTCGGCGCTGGCACTGCAAGCGCCCTGTTGAACCAAAACCACATCGGAGCATAGAACCGTCTCCTTGCCCACGTAAGGGTTGCCGGCCAGCCTTCAAGGCTGCCCGGCACGCTTGCCGGGCAGGCCAAAGGGCGGCGCTTTATTCGGCCGCCATCGGCAACCCCGCCAGCACCTTGTCCAGCGTGATCGGCAAATCCCGCACCCGGACGCCCGTCGCGTTGAACACCGCGTTCGCGATCGCCGCCGCGACGCCGACGATGCCAACCTCCCCCACGCCCTTGATCCCGAGCGCATTGACCTTGTCGTCATGCTCCTCGACGAACAACGCCTGGATGCTCGGCACGTCGGCATTGGTCGGGAGATGGTATTCGGCGAAATCGCGGTTGACGAATGCCCCCGAGCGGGTGTCGAGCACCGTTTCCTCCGTCAGCGCCTGCCCCACGCCCATCGTGATCCCGCCCAGGACCTGCGACTCCGTGGTCCGCTTGTTCAGGATGCGCCCGACGCCGAACGCGCCCAGCAAGCGCCGGGTCCGCACCTCGCCGGTGTCCATGTCGACGCCGACCTCGGCGAACTGCGCCCCAAAGGAATGCATCGAGAACGCCGTCGTTTCCTCGGCAGGATCGCGCTTGAAGGTCTCCGTCAAGCCCTCCGGCGCCGCCCGGGCCACCAGGTCGGCAAGGGGTTCGCCGCGGCCCGGGTCATCGCGAAGCATCAGCTTGCCGCCCTCGAACGCCATCTCGTCCGAGTTCAGCCCGCGCAGCGCGGATTCCTCGTCGGCCCGGGCCAGCGCCATCAGCCGGTCGCGCATCGCCTTCGCCGCCCCGGCCGTCGCCGAGCCGAACGCCGCCGCCCCGGTCGAGCCACCCGAGCCGAACGCCATCGGCAGGTCGCTGTCGCCGATCGACACCTCGACCTGCGCCTCCTCAAGCCCCAGCGCCTCGGCCGCAATCTGCCGCAGGATGGTGTATGTCCCGGTGCCGAGGTCGGTCGCCGCCAGCTCAACCAGCGCCGACCCGTCCCCCCGCAAGGTCAGCCGCGCCGAAGCCGGCGTCGGGAACACCGGGTAGCTCGCCGCCGCCACCCCCATGCCCACGAGCCAGCGCCCGTCGCGCACCGTGCCGGGCTTGCCGCGCTTGTCCCAGCCGAATGCCAGCGCCCCCTGCTCCAGGCAGGCCGCCAGCGACCGGCTCGACCACGGCAGGCCCTTTTCCGGGTCGCGGCTCGGCTCGTTGGCCAAGCGCAGCGCGATCGGGTCCATGTCCAGCGCGGTCGCCAGCTCGTCCATCGCGCTCTCCAGCGCGAAGCTCCCCGGCGCCTCGCCGGGCGCGCGCATGAAGGTCGGCGTCTGCGTGTTCATCCGCGCCACCCGATGCGTGCTCGACCGGTTCTCCGCCGCATACATGACCCGGCTGATCACCCCCGACTGCTCGACGAACTCGTCATGCATACTGGTCTGCAATGTGTTGTCGTGCGAGACCGCCAGCAGCTTGCCCTGCCGGTCCGCCCCGAGCCGCACGCGCTGCCGGGTATGGCTGCGGTGGCCGTGCGCGGTGAACGTCTGCTGCCGGGTCAAGGCGACCTTGACCGGGCGCCCCGCCACCTTGGCGCCGACCGCGGCCAGGACGTTGTGCGCGTGCGCGCCGAACTTGCCGCCGAAGCCGCCGCCGATGTACCGGCTGACGACCCGGACCTGCCCCGGCTCCAGCTTGAACGTCGCGGCCAGCGCCATCGCCGTCGGCGCCACGCCCTGGTTGCAGTCGTAAACCGTAAGCCGCCCGTCCACCCACTCGGCCACCGCCGCGTGAGGCTCCATCGCCGCGTGGTGCTCGTAAGGCGTGTCATAGGTGGCGTCGATCTGCACCGGCGCGCCGTCGAACGCGGCGTCGAAATCGCCCTCCGACGTGTCCGGCACGTTGCCGCCGTTGACGACCTTGGGAGCGTAGGCGTCCTTCGCGGCCTCGTCGAAGGCCAGTACCCCGGCCCCGCCCTCCGTCTCAACCGTCACCATCGCCGCCGCGTCGCGCGCCGCCTCGTAGGTCTCGGCCAGCACAAGGGCGACGAACTGGCCGTGGAACAGCACCTCGTCGCGCTCCAGCATCGGCTTCGGCCCCATCATCTTGGCCATCATGTCCGCCGACGCGTCGAATTCCGCCATCTCCGGCGCATTGGCCCGCGTGATAACCGCGACGACGCCGGGCACGGCGGCGGCGGCGGACGTGTCGAGCTTGGTGATCCGCCCGTTCGAAACGGTGGTCGAAACCGCGAACCCGTGCAGCAGGCCCTCCAGGTGATGCTCGGCCGCGTAACGCGCCTGCCCGGCCACCTTGAGCGGGCCGTCCGCGCGAGGCGACGACAGGCCGATATGGCCACCGCGGTTCTGGCTGATGAAATCATGTACGGCCATGGTCTATGCTCCTGCTTGGGCAAGTTCCGACAGCGTGCGCGTGAGCGTACGGCGCAGCAGCGGGATCTTGAAATCGTTGTCGCCGTAGCCGCGCGCGCCCTCGAGCGCCGCATCGGCGGCCCGGGCGAAACTGGCCTCCGTCGCGGGCTGGTTCAGCAACGCCGCTTCCGCTTTCCGCGCCCGCCAAGGCTTGTGCGCCACGCCCCCGAACGCGAGCCGCACGCCGCGCACCGTCCCGTCGGCCACGTCCAGCACAGTCCCCACCGACACCAGCGCGAACGCGTACGAAGCCCGGTCCCGAACCTTGCGATACCGCATCCGCCCCGGCGGCGCAGGCGGCAGTTCAATATGGGTGATCAACTCGCCCGCTGCCAAGGTGGTCTCGATTTCGGGCGTCTCGCCCGGCAAGCGGTAAAGCTCATCGACCGGCACCCGCCGCGTCCCGCCCGGCCCCTCGACCGTCAGCACCGCATCCAGCGCCTGCATCGCCACCGCCATGTCGCTCGGATGCGTGGCGATGCAACGCTCGGACGTGCCGAGAATGGCGTGGATGCGGTTATGCCCGCCCAGGGCGCCGCAGCCGCTGCCGGGCTCGCGCTTGTTGCAGGGCTGCGCCGGGTCGTAGAAATACCCGCACCGCGTCCGCTGCACGAAGTTGCCACCCGTGCTCGCCTTGTTGCGCAACTGCCCCGACGCCCCGGCCAGGATCGCCTCGCTCAGCAACGGGTAACGCCGCCGGACCAGCTCCTGCGCCGCCAGCGCCGTGTTCGGCACCATCGCCCCGATCAAAAGCCCGCCCGCCTCGGTCAAATCCACCCGCGTCAAAGGCAAGCGCGAGATATCAACCAAATGCTGTGGCGTCTCCACCTGCAACTTCATCAGGTCCAGCAGGTTCGTGCCGCCGGCGATGTAGCGCGACCCGGCGTTGCGCCCGAACGCCGCCACCGCCGCCGCCGCGTTCGGCGCGCGTTCATAGGTGAAAGGCTGCATCGCTCAGGCTCCCGCCGCTGCCGCCGCCTCAATGGCGGAGACGATGTGGACATAAGCCCCGCAACGGCACAGATTGCCGCTCATCCGCTCCCGGATCTCGGCGGCGCTGACTTCCGGCTGGGCGGCGAGATCCGCGCTCACGTGGCTTGGCACCCCGTCGCGCAGCTCGCTCAGCATCCCTGCCGCCGAGCAGATATGGCCCGGCGTGCAATACCCGCACTGGAACGCGTCATGGTCGATGAACGCCTGCTGCAACGGGTGCATTCCCCCGTCCGCGCCGGCCAACCCCTCGACCGTGGTGATCTCGTCCCCCTCGTGCATGACCGCCAAGGCCAGGCACGCATTCACCCGCATGCCGTCCACCAGCACGGTGCAGGAGCCACACTGCCCGTGGTCGCAGCCCTTCTTGGAGCCGGTCAGGTGCAGGTGCTCCCGCAGCGCGTCGAGCAGGGTGGTCCGGGCATCCAGCGTCCGCTTATGCTCCTGCCCGTTGACGGTGAGCGTCACCGGCATCATCACCGGGGCATGGCGGTCGGGCATCACGTTGGTATCGGGCATCGGGAATTCCTTTCACGCCGCAACGGCATATGCGGCGGACCATGCAGGCCTCGCCGCCAATTCCCCCTAACACCTGGCCCTCGTGGAGGTTTTGCATAGGCGCAAGCTCCCCGGCCAAACGTCCAGGTCGCCGGCGTCACCGCTTCGCCGCGGCCGTGAACGCGCCCAGCCTGATCCGCTGACATCTGCTCAACCGCAACCGAACCAGTTGACGGCATCGTCCAACATCAACTGCCGCAAGCTGGAAACCTGTTCCACCGCGTATTTGCCCAGGCTGCGGGCGGGCCGTGGCGGCCTACGCCTCCAGCCTGATCCAGGCCGCGTCCCGGCGGCTGCTCTCCACCGCGGCGTGAACGAACGCGACGCCGCGGACGCCTTCGTCCACGCCGGGAACAAGGGTTGCGGCCGGATCGGGAGCGCGTCCGTCTTTCCAAGCCCGGATCAGCTCGGCGGCGTCGGCGTAGAGTTGGGCGAACGCTTCCAGGTAGCCCTCCGGGTGGCCGGGCGGCAGGCGCGTGGCGCGGGCGGCGGCGGGGCCGAGGCCGGGCATGCCGCGGGACAGGATGCGGGGCGGCTGGCCCGGCCCGGCCATGCGGAGCTGGTTCGGGTGCTCCTGCCGCCATTCGAGGCCGGCGCGCTCGCCGAACACGCGCAGGCGGAGGCCGTTTTCCTGCCCCGGCGCGACTTGGCTGCACCACAGCCCGCCTCGCGCGCCGCCTTTGAAGCGCAGGAGCATCTGCGCGTTATCGTCAAGCCGACGGCCGGGAACAAAGGCCGTGAGGTCGGCGGCAAGGGCTTCGACCTGGAGGCTGGAAACGAACTCGGCCAGGTTGTGCGCGTGGGTGCCGATGTCGCCGACCGCGCCCCCCGGGCCGGACCGGGCCGGGTCGGTGCGCCACTCGGCCTGCTTCTGGCCGGTGGATTCGAGGTCCGACGTCAGCCATTCCTGGGCATATTCGACCTGGATGGTGCGGATCGCGCCCAATTCCCCGGCGCCGATCATCTCGCGCGCTTGTCGCACCATCGGGTAGCCGGTGTAGTTGTGGGTCAGCACGAAGGGCGTCCCGCTCGCGCGGACGGCCTCGCGCAGATCAAGCGCGTCGCCCAGGCTGGCAGTCATCGGCTTGTCGCAGACCACCGGGATGCCCCGGTCAAGGAAGGCGCGGCAGGCGGCGTGATGGACGTGGTTCGGCGTCGTGACGCTGACGACCTCGATGCCGTCGTCGCGCCCGGCCTCGGCCTCGGCCATGGCCGCGAAGCTGTCATAGGCCCGGGCCGGCGGAACCCGCAACGCCTCCGCCGAGGCTTGCGCGCGGGCCGGGTCGGAGGAGAACGCGCCGGCGACCAACTCGTACTGGTCGTCGAGCCGGGCGGCGATGCGGTGGACGGCGCCGATGAACGCCCCCTGCCCGCCGCCGACCATGCCGAGGCGCAGGCGGCGGTTCATGGCGCGAGGCCCAGCACGCGGCGGTTGGCGGCGTCGTCGGCGCCGGAAGCGGCGAAGTCGTCGAAGGCCCGGCCGGCGACGGGGATGATCGAGCGGCGGATATAGGCGGCGCCTTCCCGCGCGCCCGCTTCGGCGTCCTTCAGGGCGCACTCCCATTCCAGCACGGCCCAGCCGGGGAACCCGGCGGCGGCGAGCTTGGAGAAAATGGCCGGGAAATCGACTTGCCCGTCGCCGAGGCTGCGGAAGCGCCCGGCGCGCTCGGCCCACGGAGCGTAGCCGCTATAGACGCCCTGGCGGGCGCTCGGGTTGAACTCGGCGTCTTTCACGTGAAACATCTTGATGCGCGGCATGTAAAGGTCGAGGAAGCCGAGATAATCGAGCTGCTGCAACACGAAGTGGCTGGGGTCATACAGGATGTTGGCCCGGGGGTGCTGGCCCACGCGCCCGAGGAACATCTCGAAGGTCGTGCCGTCGAACAGGTCCTCGCCCGGGTGGATCTCGTAGCAAAGGTCGACGCCCGCGTCGTCGAAGGCGTCGAGGATCGGCCGCCAGCGGCGCGCGAGCTCGTCAAAGGCGGTGTCGATGAGGCCGGGGGGCCGTTGCGGCCAGGGATAAAGGTATGGCCAGGCTAGCGCGCCGGAAAAGGTGGCATGGGCGGCAAGGCCAAGGCGGCGGGAAGCGCGCGCGGCGAGCATGAGCTGGTCCACGGCCCATTGCTGCCGGGCCGCCGGGTTGGCCCGGACCTCCGGGGCGGCGAAGCCGTCGAAGGCGGCGTCGTAGGCGGGGTGGACGGCGACGAGCTGGCCTTGCAGGTGGGTGGATAGCTCCGTCAGTTGCACGCCGGCGTCGGACAGCACGCCGCGGATGTCGTCGCAGTAGGCGTCGCTTTCGGCGGCGCGCTTGAGGTCGAACAGGCGGGCGTCCCAGGAGGGGATCTGCACGCCCTCGAACCCGCAGCCGCGCGCCCAGGCGGCGATGGCGGGAAGCGAGTTGAACGGGGACGCGTCGCCGGCGAACTGGGCGAGGAAGATGGCCGGGCCTTGAAGGGTTCTCACGCTATGTCCTCCTGTTCGACGGCAATCGCGAGGAAGGCGATGACGCCGCATCGTCCGCCTGCAGCCGGGCCACCGCGATCAGCAGCAGGATCATGAACAGGACGGGCGGAAACTGCTGGTATGCGCCGGCGATGAAGAACATCGTTGCCGCCGGAACCAGGATGCGCCGCTGGATAGGCGACTTGCGGCCCGCGACGAACAGCAGGAAATACAGGCAGAAGGCAGGAATGCCGAATTCGAGCGAGATCTTGACCGGGGTGTTGACGTCGTACTCGTAGGGCGGCGTCAACCGTTCGCTGACGCCCGGGCCGATGCCGATGAAGGCCGCCGACGGATGCTCGGTCAGGGTGTCGCTGAAAATCCAGAACGGCGTGATGAACCGCAAGTGCCCGCTTGTCCCCGGGCGGGAAATCTCGTCCATCCGCTGCTGCACCGCCCCCGCCAGATCCGGGGCCAGCAAACTCGCGCCGGCAAGGATGCTCCCGAGCAGCGCGACGGTGCCGACCGCGATCGCGATCCCGCGCCACCCCATCCCGATCGCTGCCGCGGCGACGAACGCCCCGACCACGATCCAGCCCGTCCCGGAGAACGAGAGCAGGATGGCAAGCACGAAGAGGCCCAGGTAGATCGGTCGGCGGAATGCCAGGATTTCCACGATCAGGCCCAGCGCCATGACTTGGGAAAACGTGGACGGCTCGATCAGGAAGAAGCCGTTCGACTTCAACAGCGCGCCGACGCCGATGGGTATCTGCAGGTTGTAGCTCGACTCGAACAAGATCGCGTCCGGCAACACGCCGGTAAACGCGAAAAGGCCGAGCCCAACCAACTGAAGGAAGAACTGCACGATGCCGGCGATGGCGATGAAGGCGAACCAGAGGTTCACAAGCCGGAAGAACGCCCGCTCGCTCATCGCCCGCAAGAAGGTGAAGGTCGCGAACGAGGTCAGCAGAAGGAACTGGGACAACGATTGCAGGTTCGGCGCTTCCGCAAGCCGCCCGGGCACAACGGCGTGCCAAACGAGGCCGAACACGGACAGCGCCGCCAAGGCCGTGAAGCACCAAAGACGGAAGCTGTTGAACGCGAGCGTGCCGCGTAAAAGAAAGAACCCGGCCACGGCCATGCCGAGCGGCCCGACGATGCTGAACGACTTCCCGCCGAACGGCAACCCGAACCGTTGCAGGATCAGGCATAGGCCGAGGATGATCGTGCTGAATTTCAGCTCGTCGGGCAGGCTCCGGAACGCGGCGGCGAGCTTGGGCTTGGCGGCGCCCGGCCTGGCAAGCGCTGAGGTGGTGCTCAAGGCCGGCTACTGCTGCTGCTGCGGCGGCTGCATGATCGTGCTGACCGCACGGCGGCACCCGAATGACAGGTTCATCTTGTAGGGACGCAGGCAGATCGCCTGGTTGCGCGGCGTCGGGGTCCGCCCCTTGAACGCGGGGCAGTAACGAATGGTCTCCTGCTTGCAGAGCTTTCCGATGTCGCGCTTCGCGAGGGCCTCGGGCGTTCGCTCCTGCGCGCGCGCCGGCACGCAGGCCACGGCGAATACGATTGCAACAAATGCACACTGCCAAGACATAATCATCCCTCCACCACGGCTCAGGCGAAAGCTGGCTATCCTTCGCTCCGCCGCCTCAGATATACCCAGCCCGTCGATATGTCTCGGGCGTCCTTGGCTCAGATTTGTAGCATGGTGATTGGATTGGCGGATGCGTAGGTCGGAACGGCGTCAAATCGAAATTCTAGGCAAGTGCGGAGTCATTGCCGCGGTTGTCGCGACGTTTCTGGGTTTGTCCACAAACATGGCGCGGGCGCAAATCCTTGACCGTTTCATCTCGCCGGACATCAGCGGCCTGGCGGACGAGGCTGGCGTCACCGTCATCTCCCGCCGCCGGCCCGACTACGAAAGCACCGGCATACGCGCCGGCAACTTCGTGATCCGTCCGCAGGTCACCGAGCGCGTCGGCTACGAAAGCAACGTGCTCGGCACCAGTTCAGCCAGCGGCAGCGCGTTGATCCAGTCGAGCGCCGGCGTCGACGTGACCTCGGCCTTGTCGCGCGTCAACGTGAACGCGGCGCTGTCGGTCGACGATTTCAGGTACCCGGACCAGAACGCGGTCTCGCACACCAACTGGGCCGCGCGGATCGGCGCGTCGTATGACGTCGGCCGGGACACGGTCACCGCCGGTTACGACCACCTCAACCTGAACCAAACGCCGCAGGACCTGAACACGCCGCAGCAGCTTACGCGGGCGCTCAGCTTCCGGGTCGACACGGTCCGCGTCGCTTACCGCGCCAATTTCGCCCGGACCTACGTCACCCCCGCCTTCGCGTTCTCGAACTACGATTTCAGCAGCGGGACGATCGGCGGGACAATCTACAACCAAAGCTACCGCAACCGCGTGCTGTTCACGCCCAGCGTCACCGCCGGCTACCAATTCGCCGACCGCCGCAGCGTCATCGTCATCGTGCGCAACGCCATCGCGAACTTCAGCAGCCGGCCGCTCGGCTTGCCGAAGCGGGACTACAACGATTTCGCCATCCTCGGCGGCGTCGATTACGATGTCACCGGCCTGCTCCGCATCCGCGCCCTTGGCGGATATGAGATACGGACGTTCAGCGCCGGCATCTACAGCACGATCCAAGCGCCGATCGCCGAGCTGTCGGCGATCTGGAACCCGACCGGCCTGACCACGCTGACGGGAACGGTGTCCCGCCGCATCCAGGACGCCGCCGACGAGACCACCGCCGGGTATACCGAAACGTCGGGCACGTTCACGATCGACCATGAGCTGCTGAGGAACGTGCTCCTGCAAGGCAACGCGGGCGTATTCTACAACAAGTACAAGGGCGGCGGCAGTCAGACGCTCTACACGGTGGGAACCGGCGCAAGCTACTTGCTCAACCGCAACGTCAGCGTGTCGGCAAGCTACGACTACACCGGCCGCACGTCCGGAGGGGGGAACAACAACGTCGTGTTCTCGAACGGGATCAACCGTTTCGGCAGCAGCTATGACGATCACCGCGTCCTCCTCGGCGTGCGTTTAAGCCTGTAGCCAGCCGCGCCGCCGGTCGTTCCGAAGATGCCGAAAGGCCGCACCGTCCCCAGCGGCTGACCTGCCAGCCAAGCTCCCCCCCCCTGGACGCCGCTCCAGCTTCGTTGCACGCTCCCGCAACCCGAATTCGCAGGAGCGGACCATGCAGTTGATCAGAACGACGCTACTTGCCGGCGCGGCCCTGGCGCTCTCGCTCGCCCCCCTTCGCGCCCGGTCCGCCACCGTCAACGTCACCGTGTCCTACTACAGCGCCGCCACCGGCCCGTATTTCGAGAAGATGGCCGCCGAGTTCCACAAGGCCAATCCCGGAACCGACATCAAGATCCAGGTCGTCAACTGGGACAACCTGCTGCAAAAGCTCCGCACCGACATCGCCGGCGGCGTCAACCCGGACCTGTCCATCATCGGCACCCGCTGGCTGCTCGATTTCATCAAGGACGGCCTCGCCGAGCCGCTTGACCAGGACATGTCCCCCGAGTTCAAGGCGCGCTTCATCCAACCGTTCCTCAAGCCCGCCACCATCGACGGCAAGATCTACGGCCTGCCGATCGCCGCCTCCGCCCGGGCAATGTTCTACAACAAGCCGATGCTCGCCAAAGCCGGATACCCCGACGGCCCGGCCACCTGGGACGACGTCGTCGCCGCGTCGGAGAAACTGAAGGCCGCCGGAACCCCAGGGTTCGGCATCCAGGGCAAGGGCACCGAGGTCGACATCTATTATTACTACGCCCTGTGGAGCTACGGCGGCGAGGTGCTCAATGACAAGGACAAGGCCGCGTTCGACTCCCCCGAAGGCGTGAAGGCGCTCACGCTCTACAAAACGCTGATCGACAAGGGCCTGACCGAGGACGGCCCAACCAGCTACACCCGCGAGAACCTGCAGGACCTGTTCAAGCAAGGCCGGCTCGGCATGGTCATTACCGCGCCGTTCCTGATCGGCCAGATCGCGAAAGAAGCGCCCTCGCTGGAGTACGGGATCGTCCCGGTGCCGAAGGGCAGCACATCCTCTACCTACGCCGTCACCGATTCAATCGTCATGTTCAGCAACTCCAAGGTAAAAAAGGACGCCTATAAGTTCCTTGAATTCCTCTTTGCCAAGCAGCCGCGCGTGGAGTTCAACAAGGCCGAAGGCTTCCTTCCCACCACCACGGCCGTCGCCCAGGACCCGGCCTTCGCCGACGACCCCCGCCTGAAAACGTTCGTGGACCTGCTGCCCCGCGCGCACTTCGCTCCCACCGTCACGGGATGGGAGGACACCGCGAAGGCCGTCACCGACGCCGTGCAATCCGTCTATGTCGGCTCCGCCCAACCCGGCCCCGCGCTCAAGCAGGCCGCCGCCCGCGCCGACCAATCGCTCGGCCAGTAGGCCGCCCCTGTCAGCGCGAACCGGCGACGCGGCGATCCAGGCCAGCGCGCCCGCGCGGAAGCATGGGCGCCGCCGCCGCGGCGTCTCGTTCCCGGCCGCGTTCGCGCTGATCCTGCCCAGCCTGCTCATGGCGCTGCTGGTCATCGGCTACCCGGCCTATGAGATCGCCGCCCTGTCCGTCTCCAACGTGTCCCGCTTCGGCCTGGTGCGAGGCTTCGCCGGGTTGGCCAACTACGCCGCCGTGTTCGGCAACCCGATCTTCCAGGCCGCCCTGGTCCGCACCTTCGTCTGGACCATCGGCGTCGTCGGCGGCACCATCCTGATCTCGATCCCCGTCGCCCTGATCCTGCACCGGGATTTCTACGGACGTGGCCTGGCGCGGACCATCATCATGCTCCCCTGGGCGATCTCGCTGGCCATGGCCGCCATCGTGTGGCTGTGGGCGTTCAACGCCGATTACGGCATGATCAACGCCACCCTGCGCACGGTGGGCCTCATGCAGGCCTCCTTCCCCTGGATGGCCGAAGCCTCCACCGCCTTCCCGATCGAGGTTGCGGTCGGCATCCTCGTCTCCATCCCCTTCGCGACCACCATCCTGCTCGGCGGCCTTTCCTCCATCCCGGGCGACATCTACGAGGCCGCCTCCATCGACGGCGCGCGGCCCTGGCAATCGTTCCGGCATCTCACGCTGCCGATGCTCGGGCCGTTCCTCAACATCGCCATCGTCCTGAACGTCATCAACGTGGTCAACTCGTTCCCGATCATCTGGGTGATGACCCAGGGCGGACCCGACAACAACACTCAGATCCTCGTCACCTACCTCTACGAGCAATCCTTCCGGCTCGGGCGTCCGGCCCAGGCGTCCGTCATCTCGCTCGCCACCCTGGCCATCGTGCTGGCCTTCACGCTGGTCTACATGCGCCTGCGCCGCGACGAAGCCATGGCATGAACCGGCGCATGGCCGCCCGCTCGTTCTGGAGCTGGCTGATCCTCTCGCCGCTCCTGGCCGCGACGCTGCTCCCGTTCGCCGTCATGCTCTCCACCGCGCTCAAGCCGCGCGACGAGGTGTTCGCCTTCCCGCCGCGCTGGCTGCCCACCCGCCTGGCGTGGGAAAACTTCGCCGACATGTGGCAAGCCGTCGATTTCGGCACCGGCCTGTTGAACAGCCTCGCCATCAGCGTGGGCGGCACGGCCCTGACCCTGCTGATCGCCTTCCCCGCCGCCTACGCCATGAGCCGGCTGGCCTTCCGCGGCAAGGGCGCCTATGCCCAGTTCCTGCTGGTCACGCAGATGCTCTCCCCAATCCTGCTGGTGCTGGGCCTGTTCCGCATGGCGGCCGCCATCCATGTCGGCGGCGGCACGCTGGTCGATACCCGAACCGGCGTGATCGTCATCTACGCCGGGTTCCACCTGGCCTTCGCCATCTGGATGCTGGCCTCCTACTTCGCGACGATCCCCCTCGAGCTGGAGCAAGCCGCCTGGATCGACGGCGCCACCCGCTTCCGCGCCGTCGTGAGCATCTTCCTCCCGCTCAGCATCCCCGCCCTTGCCGTGACCGGCATCGTCACCTTTGTCGCGTGCTGGAACGAGTTCCCCGTGGCGCTGACGATGCTCCGCGACCAATCGAAGCTGACGTTGCCGCTCAAGGTCGTGAACCTGGTGGCCGGGCGCTACACCGTGGAATGGAACCAGGTCATGGCCGCGACCTTGCTCGCCACCGTCCCGGTCGCGGTCGTGTTCGCCGCGCTGCAACGTTACCTGGTTGAGGGCTTGACCCTGGGAGCGGTGAAGTGAGCCACCTGCGAGCGCGGATAGGCTTCGCTTTCAACGCCGATAGCTAGACGAAACGAATTCACCCCCTACCTGCTGGCCATGCCCGAGCCAGCCACGCCCACCCTGTTCCTTCTCTCCTTCCTCGGCGGCGCCGGCTGGCAATGGCAAGCCGTGCAAGCCGCCCTGCACCCGATTCGCACCGTAGCGGTCGACCTGCCGGGTTTCGGCGACGGCGCAGACATCCCAGGATACGACGTCGCCGCGATGGCGGATTACGTTGCCGCAACGAAATGCGCGGCCCCTGGCCCGTGGGCAATCGCCGGGCACAGCATGGGCGCCAAGGTCGCAGCCGTTCTCGCCCGGCGTGCCGAGGCGGGCGAGGCGGGCCTCGAAGGCCTCACCCATCTGATCGCCCTTGCCGGATCGCCGCCAGCGCCGGAACCGATAGGGGAAAGCAAGCGGGGCGAGATGCTGGCATGGTTCCGGGGCGATGCGGCCCAGAGCCGCCAGGAGGCCCTCGGGTATATCGCCGGCAACGTCGCCAAGCCGCTTGGTTCGGAAGTCCACGCCCGCGCCGCCGACGAAGTGCTCCGAAGCAATCCCGCCGCCTGGCGCGCGTGGCTCGAGTCCGGCAGCCGCGAGGATTGGTCCGGCGTGGTCGGCGTCCTGCGAACCCCCGCCCTCCTGATCGCCGGCAGCGCCGACGAAGCGCTCGGGCCGGACGCGCAGGCCCGCCTGCTCGCCCCGCACTTCGCCGACGCGCAGCTCGTGACCCTCCCCGGCGCGGCGCACCTGCTGCCGCTGGAACGCGCCAATGAGGTCGCCGCCCTGATCCGCGCCCATTTGGGCACGCCGCCCGCGATCGACCCGGCTTACCTCCGGCTGATCACCTCCGCCCGCGTCAGCGCCAACACCCGCGCCGCCCTTCTGCAACGGCTGCCCGACCCGGCCCCCGCCATCCTGGCCCCCGGCCTGCTGGCCACTCTCCGCGCGATAACCGCCCGCGTGCTGCCGCAACCCGCCGGCAGCGGCCTTGATCTGGCAGCGCGCATCGACACCACGCTCGCCGGCCCCGGCGACGGCTGGCGCTTCGACGCCCTCCCGCCCGACGCCGAGGCGTACCGCACCGCGCTTGCCGCGCTCTCCGGCTTTGCGAGCCTCGACGGAGCCGCCCAGGACCGAACCCTCGCCGCCATCGCCGAAGGGTCGTGGCAAGGCGATCTGGACGCCGGCGTCATGCAGCTCTGGTTCGAGGATGTCCGCGCCGCCGCTGCCCGCGCATTCGTCAGCCACCCGGGCGCCCTGGCCAGGATGGGCTATAGCGGCATCGCCTACGGCGGCGACGAGGCGCAAAAGCCCGGCTTCACCGCGCTCGGCCCAGGCAAACGCGACGCCTGGGAGCCGGAACCTGCCCGATGAATCTCGACCGCATGAAGCGGCACGGCACGGCGGGCGAGGTCGATGCCGTCGTCGTCGGAACCGGCGCAGGCGGGGCGCCCCTGCTGTCGGAGCTTGCGCGCGCCGGCCTCGCTGTCGTCGCCCTTGAAGCCGGCCGGAACTGGGACCCGAACGACTTCGTCGCCGACGAGGCCGCGACCGACATTTATTGGACCGGCGAGCGCCTGTCCGCCGGGCAAACCCCGCAATCGTTCGGCATGAACAACAGCGGCCGCGGCGTCGGCGGCTCCACCCTGCACTGGGGCGCTTTCTGCCCCAGGGCCGACGAGCGCGACCTCCGCCTCTACGCTGAGTCCGGCGAGGGCGCCGACTGGCCGGTTGATTACGCCGAACTCGCCTCGCTTTATCAGCGGGTCGAGCGCTTCATCGGCGTCTCCGGCCCAGCCGATTACCCCTGGGACCCGTCCTGCCGGTATCCCCAACCGCCAGTTCCGCGCAACGCGCCCGCGCAGATCATGGCCGCCGCCTGCGAGCGGCTGGGTATCCGCACCGCCGACGCCCCGGCTGCCGTGCTCTCCCGCCCGGCCGATCAACCTGACGGCCCGCACCGGCACGCCTGCATCAATTGCGGCTACTGCCACCAAGGCTGCCGGATCGGCGCCAAGACAAGCATGGACGTGACCTACCTTCCCCGGGCCGTCGCCGCCGGGGCGGAAATTCGCGCCGAATGCACCGTGCACGGTATCGAGACCGACTCAAGCGGCCGCGTCGCCGCCGTCGTTTACCGCGAGAACGGCGTTGACCATCGGCAGCGCTGCCGGGCCTTGATCCTCGCGGCAGGCGCGGTGGAGACCCCTCGCCTGCTGCTGCACACCGGCCTGGCCAACAGCAGTGGGCAAGTCGGGCGCAACTACATGGCCCACGTGGCCACCCAAGTCTGGGGCACGTTCGAGCAGGAAACCCGGCCCAACAAAGGCTACCCGTCCTCGCTCATCACCGAAGACCCGATCCGCGCGAGCGGTGTCCCGTTCGTCGGCGGCTACCTGGTGCAGAGCCTCGGCATCGTCCCCGTCACCTTCTCGAACGCCCTCTCACGCGGGCGCGGGCTTTGGGGACAGGCGCTGACCGACCAGATCTTGCGCTACAACCACGCCGCCGGGCTCGGCATCAACGGCGAGTGCCTGCCCCAGCCGGGCAACCGCCTGGAACTCGCCGGCGAGGCCGATGAGCTGGGCGTCCCCAAGGCCCGCATTCATTTCAGCTACGGCCCGAACGAACTGGCGATCGAGCGGCACGCGGCCGAGCTCATGACGAGGATCTGGCAGGAGGCCGGCGCCGCCGACATCTGGTCCTGCCGCCGCAGCGCCCATACCATCGGCACGTGCCGCATGGGCGACGACGCCCGCGATGCCGTGGTGGACCGCTTCGGCCGCAGCCATGACATCGAGAACCTCTGGATCTGCGACAACTCGGTGTTCCCGTCCTCCCTCGCCGCCAACCCGGCGCTGACGATCATGGCCCTCAGCCTGCGCACCGCCGCGGCCTTTCTCCGGTAGGTTCCCATCGATTCGAGCAGGGAACCGCCCCGTCCCGGCCAGCGTGACCGCCGCCGCACGCCTACCCCCGCCGCGCCGCCGCCCCCTGGCGGGCAATCCCCATCACGGCGCGCCGGGCAATCACCCCGTCAGGAGCGCCGGTCTGCTTGCACGAAAGCTCGGCCCGCCTGACCTCCGCAATCGCCGCCGCGATGCGGCCAGCCGGCCAGGCGCCCACCAGCCGGACCATGTCCCCCTTCCGCTTCCAGAACACCGGCGGCCGCATCTCCGCCACCGCGTCGCCCGCCGAAGCGCCATCCTCCATCCGGCCGCGCGCCTGGTGCATCCGGACCAGGTGGCCCAGCATGGCCCGCAGCAGCCCCACGGCCGCCACTCCCTCCGCGAATGTCCGCTCCACTGCCCGGTCCGCCAGCACCAAGTCCCCCAGCGTCGCCGCGTAGACCGCATCGTCCATCGAGGCCGCCGCCTGGTCGCCCACGCAGGCCCGGACCGCGTCCAAGTCGAGCCGCCGCTCATCCCCCGCATAAAGCGCCAGCTTCTCGATCTCGCCCCGGGTGCTTGCATGATCGCCGCCGAGATGGTCCCGCAGCCAGTCGAGCGCGTCCGCGTCCGCCCGAACCCCTGCCGCCTGCAACTGCCCGGCGATCGCCCCGCGCAACTCCGGGCCTGTTTCCGGGTAGCAGGCAAGCGCCGCCCCGGCCGCCGACTTTTCCACCAAGCCCAGCAACTTGCCCCGCCGCAACCCTCCGGCCTCAAGCACCACGAGCGAGTCCCCGGGGCCTGCCAGGACCCGCTCCACCGCCGGCGTCAGGGTTTCCGCCACGTCCCTCACCCGGATCACCCGGCGTCCGCCGAGCATCGCGATGGCGCTCGCCTCCTCGGCCAGCCGCCCATGCTCCTCGCGCCCGAGCCAAGCGACCCGGAACGGGTCGTCCGCCGTCCCGGCCACGGCCAACGTGAGCGCGTCGGCCCGGAACCGCACCAGGCCCTCGTCGTCCCCGTGCAGCAGCACGGCCCGCACCGGTCCCGGATCGCGCAGGAAGCCGGGAGCACGCCGCGGCTCGATCTTCAAGCCTTGCCCTGCTCCGCCGCCCGGCGCTTCAGGAACACCGCCACCCGCGTGACGATCTGGTCCGCCAACGTCTCCGCCACCCGCTTGTAGGCCGAGGACGCCTCGATGTCGGCGGCAAAATACTGCTGGTTCAGGACGTTGTAGCCGTCCAGGACCCGGCTCGCGCCCGTCGTCAGCACCGTGTGCGCCGGGTCGAGCAAGCGGAGGGTCCAGACGCTGCGGCCGATCAGGCGCACCCGGGTCGCGGACGTGTCGGTCTGGATCCCGATCCCTTCGGCGCTGATCCCGTTGGACGCGATCAGTTCATACCGCTTGACGCCGCCGCCGCCCGATCCCTCCAGCCGCTGCTGCAACGCCTGGCGCAGCAACTGGCCTGACCGCTCCGGGATGACCGGCACATAGACCGCCGCAAGCTCCGCCGCGGGGCCGGCCCGGCCGCTGTCGGCCATGTACAACGGGCGGAACCCGCATCCCCCAAGGCCCAACGCCCCGAAGCCCGCCAGCAATCCCCGCCGCCGCACCGTCGTCACCCGGCGATCACGAAATTGACGATGCGGTCCGGCACGTGGACGCGCTTGACGATGCGCTTGCCTTCCAGCAGCCGCGCCACGTTCGGCTCGGATTCCGCCGCGGCGATTGCCTCCGCCTCCCCTGCCCCGGGCGGAAGCATGACCGTGCCGCGCAGCTTGCCCATCACCTGCACCGCGACCGTGACGCTCTCGATCGCCAGCAACGCCGGGTCCGCCTCCGGCCATGGCTGCTCGGCCACCAGCGCCGCTCCCGGATCGATCAACTGCTGCACCCCTTCGGCCAGATGCGGCGTCATCGGCGCCATGAGGCGGGCCAGCGTGACAACCCCCTCCCGCCGGGCATCGAGCGCAACGCCGGTCCGCTCCGCGTCCGCCAGCACGCTCGCCAGCTCATAAAGCTTCGCGACCGCCACGTTGAACGCGAAACTGTCCAGTGCCTCCGTTACCGCAGCAGTCGTCCGGTGCACAGCCCGGCGCACCTCCATGCGCGCCTGCTCCCCCGCTTCGCCGCCACGCTCCCCCGAGGCGACCCCCAGCCCGAGCCGCCAAACCCGCTGCATGAAGCGGGAAGCCCCAGCCACGCCCGCCTCGGTCCACTCGATGTCCCGCTCCGGCGGGTTGTCCGACAGCACGAACCAGCGGGCCGTGTCCGCCCCGTAGGCGTCAATGATCGCGCCGGGATCGACGGTGTTCATCTTGCTCTTGGACATTTTCTCGCCGCGCCCGACCTCGACCGCTTCCCCGGTTGCCCGGTGCCGAGCCGTGCCGTCCGCGAGCTTCTCGATGTCCGAGGGCGGCAGCCATCGCCCGTCCGCGCCCTTGTAGGTTTCGTGCGTCACCATCCCCTGGGTGAACAGGCCGGCGAACGGCTCCGCCACCGACAGCCGCCCCGTCGCATGGAGCGCCCGCGTGAAGAACCGCGCGTACAGCAGGTGCAGGATCGCGTGCTCGACGCCGCCGATATACTGGTCAACCGGCAGCCAATGGTCCGCCGCCGCCCGCTCGAACGGCGTTGTTGCGCCCGGGCTGCAGAACCGCGCGAAATACCAGGAGCTGTCCACGAAGGTGTCGAACGTGTCCGTTTCCCGCACCGCCTCCTTGCCGCAGGCCGGGCAGGCGACGTGCTTCCAGCTCGGATGGTGGTCGAGCGGGTTGCCCGGCGTGTCGAACGTCACGTCCTCCGGCAGCACCACCGGCAACTGCCCGTCCGGCACCGGCACGACGCCGCACGCCGGGCAATGGATCACCGGGATCGGCGCGCCCCAATACCGCTGCCGGCTCACCCCCCAATCGCGCAGCCGCCAGTTGACGACGCCCTCGCCGTGGCCTTCCCGCTCCAGGGCGTCGATCGCGGCGCGCTTGGCGTCCTCCACCTCCATCCCGTCCAGGAACCCGGACTTCACCAGCCGTCCCGGGCCGACATAGGCGGTCTCGCCAACGGCCACGCCCTCCGGCCCGGCGATCACCGGCAGCACCGGCAGCTTGTACTTGCGCGCGAACTCAAGGTCGCGCTGGTCATGCGCCGGGCAGCCGAAGATCGCGCCCGTGCCGTACTCCATCAGCACGAAGTTCGCGATCCAGACCGGGGCGGTGCGCGACGCGTCGAACGGGTGCCGCACCCGCAAGCCGGTGTCGAACCCCAGCTTCTCCGCCGTCTCGATCGCCGCCTCGCTCGTCCCCAGGCTGCGCGCCTGCGCCACGAACCGCGCCGCCTCGTTGTTCCGCGCCGCGATGGCGGACGCGACCGGATGGTCCGGCGCCACCGCGACGAACGACAGCCCGTAGAGCGTGTCGGGGCGCGTGGTGAACACCTCGATGGAGCCGAACTCCGCCTTGTCGCCGCCCGCCGCCTCCTGGAAGCGGACCCTCGCCCCCTCGCTGCGCCCGATCCAGCGGGCCTGCATCGTCCGCACCCGCTCCGGCCACCGCGGCAGATCGTCGAGCGCGGCCAGCAGTTCCTCGGCGTAGTCGGTGATCTTCATGAACCACTGGCTGAGCTGCCGCTTCTCGACCACCGCGCCCGAGCGCCAGCCGCGCCCGTCGATCACCTGCTCGTTGGCCAGCACCGTGCCGTCAACCGGGTCCCAGTTCACCCAGCTTTCCCGCCGCGTCGCCAGCCCGGCCTTCAGCAGCTCCAGGAACAGCCGTTGCTGCTGGCCGTAATAGGCCGGGTCGCAGGTCGCGATCTCCCGCGACCAATCGAGCGACAGGCCCATCCGCTGCAACTCGGCCCGCATCGCCTGGATGTTGGAGCGCGTCCACTCCGCCGGGTGGATGCCCCGGTCCCGCGCCGCGTTCTCCGCCGGCAGGCCGAACGCGTCCCACCCCATCGGATGCAGCACGGAAAAGCCCCGCGCCCGCTTGTACCGCGCGACCACGTCGCCCAGCGTGTAGTTGCGGACATGGCCCACGTGGATCTTCCCGCTCGGATACGGGAACATCTCCAGCACGTAGTATTTCGGCCTGCCGTCCGCCGGCACGTCCTCGACGCGGAAGCAGGCGCGCTCCGCCCAGGCCCGCTGCCATCTCGGCTCCTCCGACCTGAAATCGTATGCTTCGCTCAACTGCCGAGCCTTATTGCGAGGCCGTTTGCGACCGCAGCTCCCGCGCCCGCGCCAGGACCTTGTTGACGATCTCCCCCGTCGTCACCGGGCTGACGGAGGCATCGGCCCACCGGCCGTTGTCCATCACCTGCCGGAAGATCGACACCCTGACCCCATCCGCCCGCAGCGTCCGCCCCAGGATATAAGCCGTCGCCTTGAACCGCTCCCCCGGCGAGCTTGGCGGCTCATACCAGTCGGTGATGATCACGCCCCCGAACGGGTCCGCGGAGGCCAGCGGCATGAACGACAGCGTATCCAGCGCCCCGCGCCAGAGATAAGCGTTGACGCCGATCCCGCCGCCTTCCTCGGCCCTCGCCTTGTTGGTCCCCTTGCCGACGCCGAACACCAATCCCTGGTCGCCGAACAGCTTGCCCTGCCCGCCGCCCCTGTTGCGGTAATCCTGGTATTCGTCCTCGCCAACGGGACGCAACGCGCTGTTCCCGCAAGCCGCGGTCAGCAAGATGGCCGCCAGAAAGGTGAGGGGAACGAGGCGTTTCATGATCGTGTTCCATCCGCGGACAGGCGCGGCGCGCGCCGGGGCATCTCTTACCGGCAACGCGCGCGACCGCCAAGCGGCGAAGCCCGGTCCCGCGGCCCGCGCGCGAAAAGGGGCGGTGGTCTCCCACCGCCCCCCCACGCGCTTGCAGCGACGCTTACCAGCTGAACTGCGTGCCCGCGTAGATCAGCGACGCGGTGATCTTGTTATGGTTCGAGTCGCCGTTCGGGTTTTGCGCGTTCGTTCCGGCGCCGGTCACGAAGTTGTACCCGTTCTGCTTGCGCACGTTCCACAGCCCGGACAGGTACAGGCTCAACCCCGGCGCGAGCGTGTAGGTCGCGCCGGCGGCCACGCCCTGCTCCGTCCGCTGACGGCCGAAATAGTCGCTGCTCAGGTCGCCCGCGCTCTTGTTGTAAAGGTAGTGCGCGCCGACAACCAAAGGCCCGACCGTATATGACGCGCCCGCAAGCCAGGCCTCGCCGTTGGAATACCCATCCGGAAGCGTGTTGGCGACGTTGCCGTTGAACTGCCCGAACGTGTATTTGCCGCCGACGCTGAAGCCCGCGTAGGTAATCGCCAAGCCGAAGTCGCCGGCGTTCAGGCCCTGGTAGTTGTACCGCGGCAGGTTCGCCGAGCCCACGGCAGAGTTCGTGGTCAGCGGGTTCGAATTGAAGTTCCCGCCGATGTTCGAGTTGTCCTGCACGTGGCTGCCGCCCATGTAGGCGCCGGTCGCCGCGATGCCGAAGCCCGCGAACGTGCCGCGGTAGCGGATCAGCGCATCGACCGAGTTCTTGCGCCGCGCCGTTTCCAGGTTGGTCGGCGTGGACGACAACCGGTCGCACCCTGGGGCCGAGATGCCGCCCGGGCAGTTGTTGCCGCCGCTCAGGTTCGCCGTGCTCGGCTCATACGACACGCCGAAGTCGAACCCGTAGAGCTGCGGCGACAGGTAGACGGCCTTGTTGGTGTTGTAGTAGCTGCCGACGTCGGAGAACGGCCACGCCATAAGGGCAACGCCGGAGATGCCCGGCACGTCGCCGTTGATGCCGCCGCTGTCGAAGTTCTCGAAGTTGCCGGTCAGGTAAAGGCTGGTCGGCTGGTCCGTGGAGCCGACCCGCAACGTGCCGAACTTGTCGGCCCCGATGTAGCCCCACACGCGCTGGAAGTAGAGTTCGGCACGCCGCGGGTTCGTGCCCGAAATGGAGCCGAACGCGCCGCCGCCCGCCGGCGACGACGCGTCCTGCCGGATTTCCATGCTGGCGCCGTATTTCAGCCCGTTGGCGGTCTGCCCGTCGAAGCCGGGGAACAAACGGCCGTACTCGGCGAAGCCGTAGGTGCTCTGCTTGTTCGTGCCCGCGTTCGGGCCAAGCGCGGCAGCGCCGACGGCCGGGTTGTTGTTAACGTCGCGGTCGAACGCGCCATAGGCGTAGAATACGACTCGGCCGTTCAACCGGACCGTGACAGTCCCGGGGTCCGGGTTGCCAAGCTCCTGGGCGCCGGCGAAACCAGCCGCCCCGATCGACGTGCCGAGCAGGGCGGCACTGGCCAAAAGGAATCTACGCATGTCGAACCTCCTCAATGCACCGGCGTCTGTCGTGGTGAACCCTGACTGCCTCGTCCGGCGGCAGCAAAGCTGTGGGAGCATTCATGCCAAGCTGCGGACCCGGCAACAATCCTGAACTTTCGTTCGTCATGGCAATTGCGAAACACTGTGACATTCGAGCGACAACATGAGCTTAGGGCAAATGGCGCAAGCAAGATGCCAGCAACGCTCACGCGTGCGGCTTCGGCATCGAAGGTTTGCCCGGCAACGAAAAAGGGGCGGCGATCCCTCGCCGCCCCCCGTTCAGCGCCAAGCGGCTTACCAGCTGAACAACGTGCCGAAGTAGACCAGCGTCGAGACGATCTTGTTGTTGTTCGGGTTGCCGTTCGGGTTGGCCGCGTTCACGCCCGCTCCGGTCACGAAGTTGTAGCCGTTCTGCTTGCGGATGCCGTAAATCCCCGACAGCGACAGGGCCAAGCCCGGCGCCACCGTATAGGTCGCGCCGGCCGCCACGCCCTGCTCCGTGCGCTGCCGCCCGAAGTAGTCGTTGCTCAGGTTGCCCGCGCTTTTGTTATACAAATAGGACGCGCCAACCACGAGCGGCCCGACCGTGTAAGAGCCGCCCGCCAACCAGGCTTCGCCGTTGTCGTACCCGTCCGGCTTCGGCACCGAGACGTTGCCGTTGAACTGGCCGAACGTGTAGTGGCCGCCGACGCTGAAGCCCGCGTAGGTGACGGCGACGCCGAAGTCGCCGATGTTCAGTCCCTGGTAGTTGTACCGCGGCAGGTTGGCCGACCCGGTTGCCGAACTCGTGGTCAGTGGGTTCGAATTGAAGTTCCCGCCAAGGTTCGAGTTGTCCTGCACGTGGCTGCCGCCGATATAGGCGCCGGTCGCCGCGATGCCGAAGCCCGCGAACGTGCCGCGATAGCGGACCAGCGCGTCAACCGTGTTCTTGCGCCGCGCCGTCTCAAGGTTGGTCGGCGTGGACGACAACCGGTCGCACCCTGGGGCCGAGATGCCGCCCGGGCAGTTGTTGCCGCCGCTCACGTTGGCCGTGCTCGGCTCATACGACACGCCGAAGTCGAACCCGTAGAGCTGCGGCGACAGGTAGACGGCCTTGTTCGTGGTGTAGTTGCTGCCGGTGTCGGAGAACGGCCAAGCGACGAGCGCCGTGCCCGAGATGCCCGGCACGTCGCCGTTGAAGCCGCCGCTGTCGAAGTTCTCGAAGTTGCCGGTCAGGTAAAGGCTGGTCGGCTGGTCCGTGGCGCCGACCCGCAGCGTGCCGAACTTGTCGGCCCCGATGTAGCCCCACACGCGCCGGAAATAGAGTTCGGAGCGCTGCGGGTTCGTGCCCGAAATGGAGCCGAACGAGCCGCCGCCCGCCGGCGACGACGCGTCCTGCCGGATTTCCAGGCTGGCGCCGTATTTCAGCCCGTTGGCGGTCTGCCCGTCAAAGCCCGGATAAAGGCGGCCGTACTCGGCGAAGCCGTAGCTGCTCTGCTTGTTCGTGCCCGCGTTCGGCCCCAATGCCGCGGCGCCCGCCGCCGGGTTGTTGTCCACGTCGCGGTCGAACGCGCCGTAGGCGTAGAACCGCACCCGGCCGTTCAACCGAACCGTCACCGTGCCGGGATCGGGATTGCCCAGCTTCTGGGCTTCGGCGAAATCGGCCGTCGCAACCGACGCGCCGAGCAGCGCCACGCTGGCAAGAAGGAGCTTACGCATCCCAAACATCTCCTCAAAAACGCCGGTCCCCGGCATGTTGAATCGTTAGCTCCGACCCGTCCCACGTCCGTAGCGGACGTGAATTTTGGACCGGCGCGGCCTGACGCCGTTGTGCCGCCCCACGCCTGCGCTCGCAATCGTGAACCGCACGCCTCCATGGCAATGCTGGAACAGTGTGGCGCGCGGGCAACAAAGCACGACTCAGCCTGACAGCGCCCCGATCGCGCCCGCCCCCGCCGCCCATCGCGGCAGCCGCCGCGCCGAGCGCCCGTCCACCCCGCCCAGCGCCAGGACCGGCATCCCCGCCCGCTTCGCCCCCGCCTGCTTCGCCCCCGCCTGCTTCGCCATCGCCGCCCAGCGCCACACCCCGAGCGGGCGCGCCCCGGGGTGGCTCGCCGTCGGGAACGCCGGCGAAAGGAACGCCACGTCCGCGCCCGCCCGCCGCGCCCGCACCAGCCCTGCCGGCCCATGCGCCGAGGCGCTCAGCCAGCCGCGCCGCTCGCCTTGCCCGCCAGCCCGCTTTCCTTCCCGCAGGTGCCGCCCAGCCCCCGGCGGCGCGTCCGCCCGCCCCGCGATCACCAGAACCAGCCGCCGCGCCCGGCACGCCCGCGCAACCCGGCGGATCAGGGCGTCGCGTCCCGCCACGCCGTCATGCCGGAACACGACGCCGCACAGCCCCCTCGGCAATCTCTCCACGGCGGCGACCACGTCCGGCACGCGGCGCGCATCCGTGAAAAGCCACAACGGCGGCACGCTCCCGCGCCGCCGGCCCTTGACCGCCCGCCCCCATGCGACAAGCCTCTCATCCATGGACATCTCCACCAATCCCATCGCCGCGCCGCTCCGGGCGGTCCAGGCGCGCATCGATGCGGCGCTCGCGGCCGCCCACCGTCAACCCGGCGCGGCCCAACTCGTCGCCGTGTCGAAGACCCACCCTGCCGGGATGGTCGAGGCCGCCCTCGCCGCCGGGCAGCGGAGCTTCGGCGAGAACCGCGTCCAGGAAGCCGCCGCCAAGTTCCCCCCCTTGCGCGAGCGGCATCCGGATCTCCGCCTGCACGTCATCGGGCCGCTGCAAACCAACAAGGCCCGCGACGCCGTCCGGCTCGCGGACGTGATCGAGACGCTCGACCGCCCGCGCCTGGCCGACGCGCTCGCCAGCGCCATCGACAAGGAAGGCCGCACGCCGAGGCTGCTGGTTCAGGTGAACGTCGGCGACGAGCCGCAGAAGGCGGGCATCCCGACCGCGGAGGCCGATCCGTTCATCGCCGCCTGCCAGCAGCGGTTCGGGGCCGCGCTCCAGGGCCTGATGTGCATTCCGCCCGACGGCGTCGACCCTCGTCCGCACTTCCGATGGCTCGCCAACTGCGCCGCCCGGCATGGCCTTCCGGTCCTGTCGATGGGCATGTCCGGGGATTTCGAGGCGGCGATCCGCGAGGGAGCGACCCACGTGCGCGTCGGCGCCGCGATCTTCGGCGTCAGGCCCAAGCCTCATCCGGCGGAGCCTGCCGGCACGCCGCCGATGGAATGACGCGTCCTCGAAGGCTCCTGAGTAGGCTGGTCAGGAAGACTGGGTCCACTCGCCACGCTTCCGTCACCGCCTTCGTTACAGGCAAACATTCCTTACATAAGAAGCATTGCTGTCGGCTTGCGTGAATCATAACCACCCGGAGCGAACCGAGGCTGCCGTCTTTCAAGGATTTCCGCAAATGCCTTCCCCGTGTCATCCGGCATTTCCGCCCAGGCTTGCTGGTTTCCGCCGGGTCCGCGGCGCGGCTCGCCACACAAGCGACGCCGCCGCCCATCATGCGCCGGGCCACCAGCCTGGCCATCACGGGCCGGTTCGCCATGCGCCGCCGCGCGTGCCCCATGGCGTCGCCCAGCAGCCACGGTCCGCCACCCTGGGCTGCCCGCGCGTCCCCGGCCCGCTTCCGGGCGCGCCCCGCGCCGCAGCCGTCCGTAGGCTGGCCCCGCTTGGCATTGGCGGGTTGAGCAAGGCCGCGCTCGCCGCCGGCGGGATCGCCGTCGCCGCCGGCGCGGCTGCCGCCACGTTCCAGATCGTTCGACATGCCGCAGTTGTCGCCCCGGTCGCGCCATCGACGCCGGATGCGTCCGCCTTCCTCATCCCTCAGCCGTTCGGCATCGCAGTGCCTTACCAACCCCCGCCGCCGGACCTGGCGGCAGCGCCGCCCACCGATGTCCCGGAGCCGGCAAGCCTTGCCGTTCTCCTGCCCGCCGCCGGCGCAGCCCTGCTGGCCCGCCGCCGCAAACCACGGGATTGATCCGCGCCGCCCACGCTCTCGCCTTGCACGATCCGCTTCCGCGGCCATCTCGCGCTTGCACACGCTGCCGGACCAGGATTATGCCTCCAGCGCCGCCGCGACCGGAGCCAGATCCGCCGGCCGCGCCGTGCGGAGACACTGAACCATGCCCTGCCCCACTGATCCCGCGCCGAAGCAGCCGGTTCCAGCTTGACCAGCGCCCATGGCGACTCAAGCCGTAGCGCGCTGCGCGGCGCAGCCGTGCTCGGCGCGCTGGGCATCGTTTACGGCGACATCGGCACCAGCCCGCTCTACGCCCTGAAGGCCAGCCTGAGCCAATTCAGCGCCGTGGGCGTCGGCCGCATCGAGATCCTCGGCGTCCTTTCATTGATCTTCTGGGCGCTCATCCTGACCGTCACCATCAAGTACGTCGGCCTGATCATGCGCGCTGACAACAACGGCGAGGGCGGCATCCTCGCCCTCATGGCGGTTGCCCAGCGCGGCGTCCAAGGCACGCGGTTCCGCGCCGCGCTGGGCCTGCTCGGCATCGCCGGGGCCGGCCTGTTTTTCGGCGACGGCACGATCACCCCGGCCATCTCCGTCCTGTCCGCCGTCGAGGGCCTGGCGACCGTCTCCCCCGCGTTCGACAAATTCGTCCTGCCGATCTCAATCGTCATCATCATCGGCCTGTTCGCCGTCCAGGTCCGCGGCACCGCAACGATCGGGCGTTTGTTCGGCCCGGTCATGGCCGTTTGGTTTTTCGTGCTCGCGGCCCTCGGCCTCGCCGAGATCGTGCGCAGCCCGGGCGTGCTCGCCGCCCTTTCCCCGCACTACGCCGTCCATATCTGCATCGCCCACGACTGGCTCGCCTTTGTCGCCCTCGGCTCCGTCGTCCTTGCCGTCACCGGGGCCGAGGCGCTCTACGCGGACATGGGCCATTTCGGCGCCAAGCCCATCCGCGTCGCTTGGCTGTTCTACGTCCTGCCTTGCCTGTTGCTGAACTACTTCGGCCAGGGCGCGCTCGTCCTCACCGACCCGGCCGCGCTCGAGAACCCGTTCTACCTGCTCGCCCCCGAAATCCTGCGGCTGCCGCTCGTCGGCCTCGCCACCGCCGCCACCGTCATCGCCAGCCAGGCCATGATCTCCGGCGCCTACTCCATCGCCCGCCAGTGCATGCAGATGACGTTCCTGCCGCGCATGACCGTCCGCCACACCAGCGTCACCGAGGAAGGGCAGATCTACCTGCCACAGATCAACACCGCGCTGCTCGTCGGCGTCTTGATCCTGGTGCTCGCGTTCCGCAGCAGCGACGCGCTCGCCTCGGCTTACGGCATTGCCGTGACCGGCACGTTCATGTGCACCAGCGTGCTCGCCATCGTCGTGTTCCGCCGGCGCTACAATTGGTCCCGCGCCCTTGCCTTGTGCGTATTCGGCGCGCTGTTTCTGATCGATTTCGTCTTTTTCGCCGCCAACGCGCTCAAGATCCCCGAGGGCGGCTGGGTTCCGCTCCTGCTCGGCCTTGCCTTGATGGGCCTGATGACGTCTTGGCACCGCGGGCGCGAACTGATGCTGGCCCGGTGGAAGCAGGACAGCCTGCCGCTCGCCTCCTTCCTCAAGCGCCTGCCGCAGTCGCGCACCATCCGCGTGCCGGGGATCGCCGTGTTCCTGACCGGGAACCCCGACTACGTCCCCGCCGCCCTGCTTCATAACCTCAAGCACAACAAGGTGCTGCACGAACGCGTGATCTTCGTGACGGTGCAGAACATCGACGTTCCCGAAATCCCGCCGGCTGAACGCGCCGAAGCCCGCGAGCTTGCTCCCGGCGTGCATCGCATCGTGCTGCGCTACGGCTTCATGGAAAGCCCGAACATCCCGCGCGCCCTCGAGGAACTGAACGAGGCCGGCATCGGCTACGACCCGATGCAAGCCAGCTTCTTTCTTGGCCGCGAAGTCCTGGTGCGCGCCATGGTCCCGAAACTTCCGGCCTGGCGGCTGTTCCTGTTCCTTGTCATGGCCCGGAACTCCGTCCCGGCCACCGAGTTCTTCCGCATCCCTAGCGACCGCGTCGTCGAACTCGGCGTGCGCGTTGCGATTTGACCCCCATCCTATGCGACCGGAATATGGTAAACTAAGTGGGTTAACCACGCGTTAGCGCTCATCAAAATCATGCAAGGAAGATAATGACGACTCTGACCCTCGTCCTGGCGCGAGGTCCTGGCAATCCGGACGGCGACATCAGAGACCGCCTTACCATCAACCTCACTCTCACCGCCCAGGGTCAGATCGACGTCAACGCGCACCAAGCCGACCCGAACCCGTGGCTCGCTGCCAGCCAGCGCCCCGGCGCCCCGGACCAGGCCCTTGAGGTCATCCGCATCGACGAAGGCTGGGCGCTGCAAAGCACGAGCAGCATGGACGACCCGATCTGGCTGTTGCAAGGCCATGTCTTCCGCCCCGGCGAGTTGGTCCGCCTGCAACGGCCGGACGGCGAGTCTCTGCTCTACCGCATCGTCGCGTTCGAGACGGCCGCCGTCTAAGGCATG
This sequence comes from Acetobacteraceae bacterium, assembly GCA_965260935.1. Lineage (GTDB taxonomy): Bacteria > Pseudomonadota > Alphaproteobacteria > Acetobacterales > Acetobacteraceae > JBBROS01. The sequence continues at coordinate 858,860 of OZ253374.1, read as the reverse complement.
ACGTCCTCGGCGTCGCAAGCGCTGCCAACAACGGCCGCCGCGTCCGCCCGGCCCGCATCGAAGGCCTGCAGCTTGCCGCGAAGGATCTGATAAGCCTCGCTGTTCTGCTCGGCATGGCAGGTACGGGCCATGCCATCCAGTCGCATCGGCAGCCCGCCGCGGCTCTCGACCATCGACCGCATCGCCTCACGCGCCTTTGCCTGCTGCAGCCTTGTCCGCCGCGCGTAGCGCGCCCGCGCCTCGGGCGAAAAGGGACACTGCGCAACCCGCTCCGCCAGGGCACGGCGGAACATCCGGCCAGCCAACGCGTCTCCGCACGCGTCGAACACGTAGAGCGACGTGGCGAACCCGCGCTCGAAAGCCTCGGTCCGTTGCAAGGGCGCGCGCTCCGTTGTCGGCTGGGCAACGGCCGCACTGGCCGCAAGCAACGTCAAGCCCGCGCCCCAGGCCGCCACCCTCATCGGTAAGCCGCCAAATACTGGGCCAGCGCCGCGATGTCCCCGTCGCTCAAACCCGATGCCGCCTCCGTCATCGCCGCGACGCCCACGCTCGGCCGCGCCCCCGACCGGTAATCGCTGAGCGCCTTCGCCAGATACTCCTTGTGCTGGAACCCGATCGCCGGCGCAGCCTGCTTCCCCTTCCACGTGTCGGTATGGCACGAGGCGCACCGGTGCTGCGCCGCCAACGCCTCGCCTGCCTGGCGCAACGCCGGGTCGGGCGTGGGCTGCGGCGGCGGCGTGAGCGGCAGCGACGCGTAATAAGCGCCGAGGTCGCGAACGTCCTCGTCCGACAGCGCCGATGCGATCGGCCCCATGATGGCGTTCTCCCGCCGCCCCGACCGGAAGAACACCAGTTGCCATTGCAGGAACTTCTCCCGCTGCCCGGCCAACGACGGGATCGCCGGCGCCGTCGACACCCCGTTCGCGCCATGGCAAGCAGCGCAAGCCGCGGCCTTTGCCCGCCCCGCCTCGATATCGGCCGCTCCCGCCTGGCGTGCCAGGCAGCCCGCCAGCAACATCGCCGCCAGTGTCAGGCGCATCGCGCCACCCGGCAATGGTCCGATAACGACGGACGCTCCCGTCCGCCATCCGTGTCGGCCCACGAAGTCAAGCCAGCGCCCTGACTCATGCTGCACCTTCCGAATGTGTCAGAGTAATAAGCCAAGTCGTCCGCCCGCCCCATGATCCCGGGGCGGGCGGCACCGCTACTGCTTGTTGTAACTGATCCGATAAACCGCGCCGGCCCAGTCGTCGGCGACCAGCAACGACCCGTCCTTCGCCTGCAGGATGTCGGTCGGCCGCCCGGTGTACTCCTGCTCGCCAACCAGCCAGCCCTCGGCAAATGTCTCGCTTTTCGCGTTCTTTCCGTCCGGGTCCACCTTCACCCGCGTGATCCGCGCGCCCTGGTACGCATGGCGGTTCCATGACCCATGCTCGGCGATGAAGATGTCGTTCTGATACTCCTGCGGGAATTGATTGCCCGTATAGAACTTCATCCCCAGCGGCGCCACGTGCGCGCCAAGGTTCACCACCGGCGGCGTGAACTCGTCGCACGAGTGCCCCATCGCGAACTTCGGATCCGGCATGTCGCCCTGGTGGCAATACGGGTAGCCGAAATGCTGGCCGATCCGCGTGATGTGATTCAGCTTGTCGCTCGGCATCGCGTCGCTGATCCAGTCCCGCGCGTTCTCGGTGAACCAGTAGTCGCCCGACCGCGGGTCGATATCCCCGCCCACGCTGTTGCGCACGCCGAGCGCCACGATCTCCGCCAGCCCCGTGTCGGGATGCACCTTGCGGATCTGCGACACGCTGGTCGGCGGGATGCCGATGTTGAACGGAGGGCCGAACGGCAAGTACATGTCGCCCTTCTGGTCAGCCACGATATACTTCCATCCGTGCGCCACGAACGGCGGCATGTCGTCGTACACCACCACCGGCTCCGGCATCTTGTCGAGGCTCGCCTCCGCGTTGTCGTACCGCAGCAGCTTGTCGATCGCGACCACGTAAAGCGCCCCGTTCCGGAACGCCAGGCCGGTCGGCATGTTCAGCCCCTTCAGGATGGTCTTGACCGACCGCTTCCCGTCCTTCTCCGTCACCGCGTAGACGTTGGTCGCGTTGTAGGAGCCCACGAACAGCGTGCCGTTGTCCCCCAAAGCCATCTGCCGCGCCTCCGGCAGCCCGGACGCGTAGACCTCGATCTTAAAGCCCGGCGGCAACTTGACCTTCTCAAGGTTCTCCTGCAGCTCGGCCATCGACGTCGGCAATGCCGGCCCGACCGGCGGGGCCAGCCCCTTCATGTCGGCCGTCTCGTCGCCCAGGAACCAATCCTTCGGCGGGTTGGCCCAGAACCCCGGCTTGCTGCTGTCGTAATGCTTGACATCGGCGCCCTGTGCCGTCCCTGCCAGCAGCATCGACGAGAACACGAGCGGGGCCGACAACGCGACGGAACGCAGAACGGATATTTTACTCACGGCGTCCTCCAACCTTTTGCTTCGCGGCCTTCCTGGCCACGTTCGGGCGTCAGTTAACACAAGCTCCGCCGGAGAATGCAAGCAACCTTTGGAACGGGTAGTGTCTCAGTTTGAAATTGGCGGCCCATAACCGTCCATCTCGCATCCGACCCGCGCCTCCTATATGCTTAGCGGAAAGCATGGAGGCTGCGAGATGGCGAGAAGGGAATTTTACGTGGCGTTGCTCACTCGGCTTTCCGAAATGCGAGCGAACGCAGAAAACTTTGTAGCCGAGGCGATCAAAGCTGGCGTGACGGGAATAGCTTTCGATAGCACTGAGTATGACAAGCAAGAACGGGCCATTCGGGCTGCGATGGAGCGGGCGAGCTAGTGCCCCGTGGTCCCAAAGGCGAACACCGCCCCGCCGACGTGATCGGCGCGGCGGTGAAGGTGATGCGGATTGCGACTGGCGAGGAAGAGGACGCGCCCCCGCCGGATGGCGGTAAGGATGCGGCGGCGGTGAGCATGGGCAAGCGTGGCGGGGCCGCTCGCGCTGCGGCTATGACGCCGGAGCGGCGGGCGGAGATTGCGCGGAAGGCGGCGGCTAAGAGATGGAGGAAGGAGTAGAAAAAGGAAGTTCTAAAGTGTTTCCGCGCTTCGGAAGCACCTGATCAACACTAAGCATGAATCTATTCCACGAATGACCATTCGCGATCGCAAATCGCTGGAACATAACGATTGAGTGCATGTGTTGAGAGAGCATGGGATGACCTATGTCTTCTGTTAGCCAGCGATGAAGCCTTATAGAACGCTGCCCCCTACCGTTCTTAGGAGATTTTTCCTTGAGCTCATCAAGAATCCCAGGGCCCAGCCGGCTCCAGATCAGATCATTAGTGTAATGCGCGACAACACTATAGCGATTTTTGCTCATCCCAGGCCAAACCCAGCCTTTAAGCTTGTAAATGTTCTCGTAGAACTCGTCGGGAAACCGTTTCACCCAAGCAGCAAGTTCCTTGCGCACTACAAGCTCAAGGTACGCCGCAAGGGCATTTTGAGGGCGAACCTTTTCGTAGCCTGTTGCCTCATCGATTAGGGCAACAATGCCTGTCTTTGCCAGAGTGCGGGTTAGAACTTCGGCTTGCTGCGCCTTGGCAAGTTGTTGTTTTTGCAGAGCCCCAGCCGCGCGCGCTTTTAGCCACACGTCACAAACTGCGACGAGAATAGAAGCGTCATAGCCCCGCACCACGCGGTCACCATCAAGATAGTCGATAGGCTGAAGGGGCCCATCGCGTAAGTCCTTGGTGATAAAAGGACTTAGCTGACTGGGCGCCGCGAAGAGGGGTAAAAGGGCCCCATCCTCGTCAGCGGCCCTTTTCAACCGTTTTGATGCCCCGCTACGACTACCCAAAATCGCCTGAGTTATACCATGCTCGCTCAAAACCCTCTGAATGCCTCCGGGCCCATTGATAACGGCGCACGGGAGCTTGGTGCCCACAAGGCTGAGGGTATTCGCGTAGCCTTCCAAGACCCTCGGTAAGTCCGACGCCGCTACTGCCGCTCGCTTCTCCCCCCACCGCCTATCTGCTGCGGCCTTAGCAATTTCGGATCGCCTCTCAGGGCTTAATTGTGCCGCACGGGCTTTGCCGCTTCTGGTCCGCCCACTGGGCCCTTGGTCACCTGGCATACAAGCATCCTTTGGATTAATGCTTGCAATGTAGTATGTCTCAAGCATGATACAAGCATCAGGTGCGAGATGCTTAAAATGCTTGACCGTATGCATAAAAGTTCATTATAAAGGCTCATGAGCAACAAGCTGCCTGTCGCCAAGCGCGTTCAAATCCTCTCCATGCTCTGCGAGGGGTCGTCCATGCGGTCGATCTCTCGGATAGTGGACGTGTCGATCAACACGGTGTCTGGACTGCTGGTGGAGGCGGGCAAGGCGTGCGCCAAGCACCACGACGAGACGGTGCGTAACGTCCGCAGCAAGCGCATTCAGGCCGATGAAATCTGGTCATTCTGCTACGCCAAGCAGAAGAACGTCGCGACCGCGAAGGCAGCCCCGGAAGAGGCTGGCGACGTGTGGACTTGGACGGCGCTGGATGCCGATACCAAGCTGATCGTGTCTTACTTGATCGGCGGACGTGATGCCGGTTACGCGCACGAGTTCATGCAGGACGTGGGCAACCGTCTGGCGAACCGTGTCCAGCTTACCACGGATGGCCTCAAGGCTTACCTGGAAGCTGTTGAAGGGGCGTTCGGTGCCGATGTGGACTACGCCATGCTGGTGAAGCTCTACGGCGATGCACCGGGTCCAGTAGGCCGCTACAGCCCGGCGGAATGCACGGGGGCGATTAAGACACGCATCGAAGGACGGCCTGATGCGAAGCACGTCAGCACGTCCTATGCCGAGCGCCAGAACCTCACCATGCGGATGTCTATGCGCCGGTTCACGCGGCTGACCAACGCATTCAGCAAAAAGGCCGAGAACCACGCGCACATGGTCGCGCTTTACACGACTTGGTACAACTTCGTTCGCCAGCATAAAACGTTGCGGGTTGCGCCCGCGATGGCTGCTGGCCTTTCTGTTAGCCTTTGGAGCATGCAGGACGTTGTTGCGCTGATCGACGCTCAGGCCGAAGCTCCGAAGGCACGCGGGCCCTATAAGCCACGCCAGTCAAAACCGATCTAATCGACTTGCGGAATTGTGGCCCTAACGCTCTCAAATCCGCTTAGCCGCGCGTGACTGACGAGCAGCTCCGCAATCAATGCCAATACGAACGCCTCACGCTCTCGTTCTGATGGCAGCGCCGTATAGCGGTCAAACATCATTTCTGCTCTTGAGGAGTTGGCCCGATCCTTTGCCAACACCCTTCCAATCTCCAAACCGTAGGGATAGGTGCTCATGGTCGATATTCCCCTGGATTGCCCTCACTGCAACATTGAGAGGGTAGGCTTCCACGGCCACCTGTTTATGGCGTGCGACCCGCATGGCATTGAAAGGCTTTTGCTTCTTCAATGTGGCCACTGCCAAAATGGTGTTGTGGCGAAATACAGCGGACCAGAGTTCCCAAACTGGATACAGACGAATGGGCAGACGCGGTCTCCGCACTTGGTCGGGATATGGCCCGAAGCGGAGCCGCCCGCATCTCCAAATTATCTGCCGGACAACATTCGCAACTTCTACCTTCAGGGTCTCGATGGCCTACGTCGCAAAAGCTATGACGCAGCCGGCACCATGTTCCGCAAATCCCTTGATGTTTCGTTGAAACGGATTTTTCCCGATGGAAAAGGCACGCTTCAAAAGCGCATCGACGCGTTGCCCGCACATCTCGGCGTCACGCCTGCGATGAGGAAATGGGCACACGAGATTCGTGATCTTGGCAATGAGGCAGCTCATGAAGATGAACCGCTCTCGGAAGCCCAAGCGAGAGCGTTGCATGCATTTACAGAAATGTTTCTCACCTACGTCTTTACGCTTCCTGGCATGCTGGAGCAGCGGAAGAAGGACGAACCGCCTGTCTGAAACATCACATTTCAAACTGAGACACTACCTTGGAACGACGGCAGGAAACGAAGCCCCCCCCTCACTCCTCCTTCATCGACCGATGAATGCTGTCCGTGATCGGGCTGACCAGGAACGCCAGCACCGACCGCTCGCCGTTGACGATCAGCACGTCCGCCGGCATCCCCGGCAGCAGCACGACGCCGGGCTTGTCGTTCAAGGCGTCTGCGTCGATCTCGGCCCGCACCAGGAAGAACGGCGCGTTGTTCGGGTCCGTCTGCCGGTCCGCCCCCACATACGTCAGCCGCCCGGTGATCACCGGCACCCGGTGCGTCTTGTACGCCGACAAGCGCACGTTCACCCGCTGCCCAACCGCCAGGTGCTCCACCTCCCCCGGCGACACGCGTCCCTCCACCAGCATCTTCGCCGATTCCGGCACCAGGTCCATCACCGGCTGCCCGGCCACGATGCTGCTCCCCGGCGTGAAATACTTGATGTCCGTCACGGTCCCCGCCTCGGGCGCGATCACCTCCCGCTTGCGCAGCAAGTCGTCCGCCGCGGCCAGCCGCTGCTCCGCCTCCGCGCGCGCCGCCTGGGTCTCCGCCCGCTCTTTCGAGATGTCCGACCGCCTCGCCTCCGCCGCGTTGATGATCTCGAGCTGGACCTGGGCGATCGCCTGCTGCGCCTGCACCAGCTCGCCTCCTAGCGCCCCGATCTGCCCGCGCAGGTCCGCCTCCTCCCGCATCAGCGCCAACTGCCGCGGCTTGGTCGACAGCCCCTTCGCCAGCAGGAAATCGACCCCCTTCAACTCCTCCTGGATCAGCCCCAGCCGCGTCCCGTGCGCCGCGATCTGCGCCCTCAGCGCGCTCATCTGTGCCTGCTGCTGCGCGATCTTGCGCTCCTGCACCCGCACCGACGCGTCGAGCGCCGACCACCGGTTGCGGAACTGGTTCGCCTCCGCCCCCGCCGCCGCCGCGATGTCCCGGTTTCCCGCCGCCGCCATCCGCAACGCGTCCGACAGGGCCAGCTCGCGCTTGTCCTCCGCCTCCGCCTCCAGCCGGGCCGCCCGCGCCACCGCCGACCAATACTGAACATACGCCTGCGCCCGCGTCGCCTTGATCTGCGCGTCGTCCAGCCGCAGCAGCACCTGCCCGGCCGCCACCTTGTCCCCCTCATGCACCAGCAGCTCGCGCAGGATGCCGCTGTCCAGCAGGGAGATCGTCTTGCGCTTGTCCGAGGTCACGATCACGCCCGCCGCCGGCACCGCGCTGTCAACCGTCGTCAACCCGGCCCACGTCACCAGCCCGCCGAAGCCGAGCACCAGCGTCAGCACGCTCGCGGCCGCGATGCCCCGCAGCGACCCTTGCGGCAGCTTCGCCTCCGCCTCCTCCAGCCAAGGCGCGTCCCGCACGGCCAACGACAAACTCTGCGCCATCACCGATCCTCCGCTTAAGCGTCATCCGGCAGGGCGTGACGGCACGCTGCCGGTAAAACGATGCGTCCTTGAAGGGTCCAAGCCTGCCTAAGCCGCCTCGGCGACCGCCGCCTCGGCCAGACGCCCATCGCGCAACTCGATCACCCGGTCCGCCGCCGCGCGCATCGCCGGGCGATGGCTCGTCACCACCACGATCGCTCCCGCCTCGCAGCACCGCCGCAAAGCCCGCAGCAGCGCCTCCCCCCCATCCGCATCCAGGCTCGCATCCGGCTCGTCCAGCAGCAGCAGCCGCGGCCCGCCGAACAAGGCCCGCGCCACCCCCACCCGCTGCCGCATTCCCCCCGACAGCGACGCGCCATTGCTCGCGAGCGCGGTGTCGTAGCCCCGCGCCATCCGCCCCACCAGCTCATGCACCTCCGCCGCGCGGGCCGCCTCGACCGCCCCGTCCAGCCCGCCTCGCCGGAACCGGGCGATGTTCTCCCCCACCGTCCCCTCCAGCAGCGAAACCGATTGCGGCAGGAATCCCGCGCGGCCATCCCCGCCGGCCGGCACGCCATCCAGCAGCACCGACCCGCTCTCCGTCGGCGTCAGCCCGGCCAGCATCCGCAGCAGCGTCGTCTTCCCCGCCCCGTTCGGCCCGGCCACCAGCGCCAGAGTCCCGGGCGGGATCGCCAAGCCGATGTCCCGCAGCAGCCAACGCCCGTCCGGGGACCGAACCCCGGCCCCTTCAACCACCAACCCCGGCTTTGCCTCGGCCTCGCCAACCTTCCGCGCCGGCTCCGCCTGCGACAGCAGCCGCTCGATCCGCCGCCACGCCGCATGAGCCAAGGCCCAATGCCGCCAGCTCCCCACCAGCAGGTCGAACGGCCCCAGCGCCTTGCCCGTGAGCAGGTTCGCCCCCATCAGGCTCCCCGGCGTCGTCGCCCCCGCCAGCACCAGCATCGCCCCCGCCGCCATCACCCCTGCCTGCATGCTCATCCGCAGCAGCCGCGACACGCCCGCCACCGCCAGCGCCAGGCCCCCGATCCGGTTCAGCCCCTCCAGCGCCTCGCCATGCCGCGCCGCCCAGCGACGCCCGATCGCCGGCAGCATTCCCAACCCATCCGCCACCTCCGGATCGCTAAAGCTGCGCGACAGCATCGATTGCGCGTCCGTCCGCCGCGCCTGCGCCGCGAGCAACGCCGGGCGCACCCGCCACTCCGCCAGCAACCCGGCCAGCACCAGCAGCGAGATCCCGATCACGCCCAAGAACCCGAACGCCGGATGCAGCAGGAACAGCACCGTCAGCAACAGCGGCGCGCACAGGGCGTCGAGCGGCACCGCCACCGCCCCCGACGACAGGAAGCCCTGGATCTCGTTCAGGTCCCGCACCAGCTCGGTCCCCGTCTTCCGGTCCCCGGCCGCCGCGCGACGGACCCCTTCCTCCAGCACCGCCCCGCTCAGGTGCCGCCCCATCGCCTCCCCGATGGCCACGAAGCAGGCGTTGCGCAGGTAATCGACCAGCGCATACATCGCGAGCCCGGTCGCGCACGCCACCGACATCGCCATCAGCGTGTCCATGTTCCGGCTCTGCAACACCCGGTCATAAAGCTGCATGTCGTAGATCGGCACCACCAGCACCGCGACATCCACCAGCACGCTCAAGAGCAGCGCGAGCCCGAACCCGCCCGCCAGGGTGCGCCGCACGCGCCTCCGAACGGTCACGGCAATGCCGCCCGCTCAGTTGCCCGGACCAGCCGCACCGGCTTCGGCGGCGCCAACGCCTCCAGCACCGCGTCCCGCTCGCCGAATTGCGCCACGGTCCCGTCCCGCAGCAGCACCACCTTATCGACCGTCGCCAGCAACGCCGGGCGATGGGTTACCAGCAGCACCGTGACCCCCTCCGCCCGCAGCCGCGCGAGCAGCGCGATCACCTCCGCCTCGCCGTCCTTGTCGAGGAACGCGCTCGGCTCATCCAGCACCAGCAAGCCCGGGCGGCCATACAGCGCCCGGGCCAAGGCCACCCGCTGCCGCTGCCCGCTCGAAAGCGCGCTGCCGGCGATCCGCGTCGCGTACCCGTCCGGCAACGCCGCGATGAACCGATGCGCCCCGGCCCGGATCGCCGCCTCCCGCACCGCCGCCATGTCCGGACGTCCCATCCGCGCGATGTTCTCGGCCACCGTCGCGTCCAGCAGCGCCAGCCCTTGCGGCACGTAGCCCACGTGCCGGGCGAAATCCTCCCGCTCCCAAAGGAACGTACTGGTCCCGTCCAGGTACGCGCCCCCAGAGGTCGGCGCCTGCATCCCCACGACCATCCGCACCAAGGTCGTCTTGCCCGCCGAAGACGGCCCGATCACGCCCACCGCCTCGCCCGGCTCCGCCGAGAAGGACACGCCCCGCAGCAACGGCCGGTCCCCGCCTTGCGGCAGGTAGACCAGCCGCTCCACCACCAGGCGCGCCGCCGGCTTCGGCATCGCGTGGCCGTACCGCGCCGGCACGGACGTCTCCAGCGCCGCCCGCACGCGCCGCCACGCCGCCGTCGCGTCGATCCAGCGCCGCTTCGTCCCCGCATATTGCTGGAACGGCAGCAGCAGCCGGGCCACCACCATGTTGGCCAGCACCATGCTCCCCGTGCTGGCCTCCCCGCTCAGCGCCAGGATCAGCCCGAGCGCCACCATCGCCGCCGTCATCGCCATGCGCAGCGCGTTCGTCACCGCCGAGATGGCCCGCGCCCGCAGCACCGCCCGATGCACCAGCCCCGACGCCCGAAGCTGCCCGGCCTGCCACAACCCCGACAACGTCGGCAGCATCCCGTTCGCCAGCACCACCTCGGACGCCTGCACTGCATCCGCCGCCCGCCGCAGCGCCGCCGCCGAGGCCTCGTTCGCCGCCAGCATCGCCTGCCGCGACACCCGGTCTCCCAGCGCGTTCATCCCCACCAGGATCAGGCAGGAAACCGCGCCCAAAGCCGCGAACCCCCAATGCTCCCCCAGCAGCACCAACAGCAGCACCGGCGCCATCGCCGCATCGAACGGCGCGGTGCAGGCCGGGCTGGAAAAGAAGCCCCGCAACGTTTCCAAGTCCGTCATCGCCTCGGACGCCGCCCCGCCGCCCCGCCCACTGGCCGCCACCGCCCGCACCAGCGGCGCCGCCAGCAGCCGCGTCACCCGCCCGGCCAGGGCCTCGAGCGCCAAGCCCCGCAAGGTGTCCAGCACCAGGTAGGCCAGCAGCCCGATCGCCATGCCGGTCGCCAGCGCGCCCAGCGTCCCCGCATCGCGCGTCGGCAGCACCCGGTTGAACACCTGCATGTTGAACACCGGCACCGACAGCACGCCCAAGCTGCACAGCACGCTCAGCCCGGCGATCCCGACCACCCCACGGGCCGCCAGCCGCCGCGCCGGGCCGATCACGTCGCCCGCCATCGGCGTCACCCCGGCATCACCCGGACCAGCGCCCAAACCGACACCCCCAGCGCCGCGAACGCCACCGCGGCCACGCCGCCCAGCGCCCAGCGCGGCCCGGCCTTCGGCTCCGCCCGCGGCGTCAGCGCCGACAGCTTCTCCTCCAGCCGCATCACGAACAGCTCAAGCGTCGCGATCCCCTCCTTCAGCCCCGCCTGCGCCGCCGCGATCTCCGATACCGCGCCGCCGTCCTCGCCGCGCGCCAGCAACGCCGCCTGCAGGTTCCGGTGCAGCACCCGCTGCGACGCCACGAGCATCTCCACCCCCCGGTGCAGGTGCGCCAGCCGCTCCCCAACCCCATCCTCCGCCGGCGGCTGCCCCAAAGCCACGGCGACCCCGCTCAGATCGAGCGCGAACACCCGCAGCTCCGACAGCCGCCCCCGCAACCCCTCCGGCACCGCCAGCGTGAAGGCATGGCGTCCATCGCCGATCCCGTTCCGCGCCAAGTCCTCGCGCAGCTCGTCGGCCACCGACCGCGCCACCACCTCCGCCCCGAGCCGAAGCTCAACCCCCAACCTCTCCGCCCGGCCCGGCGTCCAAACCCATCCCAGCACCGCGTTCGCAGTCACCGCCTCCACGTACCCGGCCACCGCCGGGGCCGAAACGTCGGCCAGGGCAGCGCTCACGCCGCCCGCTCCTGCATCGCCCGCGTCGCCTTCGCCTCGTCCACCATCTTGTGGTCGACGCCGTTCTCATCGAGGAACAGCCGCATCTCGCGGTAGCGCTGGTAATAAGCCCGGTTGAACCGCTCGAACAAGGACTGGTCCCAGTAATCCTCCAACCGGAACGCCTTGCCGGCGAACACGTCGAAGCTCGGGATCTGCAGCGTCTCGGCGAACTCCGCCGTCCGGCTGTCGTAGGTGAAGTAAACCGACGGCACCCGGTTCGCGAGGCCGAGCAGGTTCCCGTGCAGCCGGTATCCGAGCACCAGGTCCTTGCTGCCGACCTTCTGCTCGAATTCCTCGACCGCGTCCGAATAGAACAGGTTGGTCGAGTACACCTTCTCGAGCGGGTCGTCGGCCCCCCGCAGCCACCCCTCGGCCCGGAGCTTCCCGATCCCCCAGGCCTGCTGCTCCGCGTTGCCCCAGAGGATGTTCTTCTCCTCCACCTCCCCCTGCGCCAGCACGTCCACGTTGAACCGCCGCGCCAGGTCCAGGATCGTGTCCCGCTGCAAATCCAAGTACCGCCGCAAGTCCTGCGCGTAGGTCGCATCGACCTCCCGCCTGAGCGTATAGGCCACCTCCCGCACGCTCTCGATCGGCGGCAGGTCGATCCTGAGCGTCGGGTCGTTGTTGCGGAAAATCGTCGGGCACCCAACGATCCGCGCGTTGCGGATGCCGAGCGACCAAAGCACGTCGGCCGTATACGCCCCGCGCACCCCAAGCGACACCGACCGCTCGGCGATGATCGCCAGCACCCGCCTGCTCGCCTGGCTCAGCACCAGCGGCCCCTTGGACGGCGCCTGCGCCCCGATCCCGAACGCCACGATCGGAATCCGCAGCTTCGCCAGCACCGACGGCGCGTTCTCCCAATCCATCGCCGAATGCAGGTAATTCGACCCGCGCAGGAACGCGTAGTCGTACTCGTTATTATAACGCTCGATGTCCGCGTCGGTCGGCGTGCGGATCTTCAGCGGCTCCAGCTTGCTGAAATTCAGCAGCTTCAAGGAACTGTCGAACACGAACGCGTCGCCGATGTTATGGTAATGGTTCGGCTGCTTGGCGAACGAGGCGTCGCGATACCACCGCACGCAATCGTGGTCGTAGACTTCGCCCGAGGGACTGATAACCAGAACTTTCTTCATGGCAATGACCTCATCATCGAATTCAAGCAGCGGCGGCCCGAACCTCGCCCGGCGTCGCATCGGCCTCCTCGTCCCGGTAGACCGCGAGATGCGCCCGGGCGAACGCCTGCAAATCCGGAGGCTCAGGCGCCGCCGCGGACAACCGCTCCCATAGCCCCGGCTCTTGCAGCGCCCGGCTCAGACGGTCCGCCAAGTCCTCCGGGCTTCCCACCCGGAAATGCAGCCCGTCCACGTCGTCGGTCACTTTTTCCGCCATGCCGCCGATGTCGCTCACGATCAGCGGGCGCCGGTGCAGGAAGCTCTCCTGGATCACCACCGGCGAGTTCTCCCACCAGATCGACGGCATCACGGTCCAATCCACCCCCGCCATCAGCCGCTTCAAATCCTCCGGGCGGTAGCTGCCATGGAACCGCGCCCGCCGCCCGGCCCGCTCCATCAGCTCCGTGAACCGCGTCCGGAACGCCTCCGGCTGGAACTCCAGGTTGCCGCCGTAAACGTTCAGCGTCGCCTCGCCCCAGACCGCCTCCGGCACCCGCGCCACCGCATCCAGCAGCACATGCAGCCCCTTGAACTCCGTCACCTGGCCAAAGAACGCGAACCGGTCCCGCCGCCCCCCCGGCGGAAGCGGGCGAGCCGGCACCGCCCCCCCATCGATCCCATTCTCGATCACGGTGAACCGCGCCTCCGGCAGCCCCCACCGCACGTAACGCTCCACCAGGAACCAGCTCGGCGACACGAACGCGTCCGCCAGCAGCAGATGGTTCTTCAGATGCTGCTCCCGCTGGAACAGCGCCGCCGGCGAGTGCTGCGGAAAACACTGGTTGCAGGCCGCGGGAGACGCCTCGTGGCACAGCGTCCGCCGCTCCGCCTTCACCATCTGTCCATGGTTCGGACAGATCGGCAGGTATTCGTGGAACGTCAGCACGATCCGCGCGCCAGGCAACTGGCGACGGACCTGCAGCAGCGCCTCCACCCCCAGCCCGATCACGTGATGGAAATGCACCACGTCCGGGCGCACGTGATCCAGGTACGAGGCGAACGCCCCCTGAAGGTCGGCGATCCCCCCGTTCGACAGCCAGAACTCGTCCCAGGCGTCGGTATGCAGGAACACCTCCCGCTCCCCTTGCCGAAGGCTCATCAGCGGCGTCGCCACGTGCCGCCGCATCGGCGACGCCGCCCGCGCCAGGTAGAACGCCTCCACCCCTTCGGTCGCGTTCAACGCCCGGAACAACGTGTGCGACGCCACCTCCGCGCCCCCGATGGAGAACGCCGGATGCCCGTGCGAGATGACCAGAACCCGCATCACGCGCCCTTCGCCAAGCCGCGCGCCTGTTCCCGCAGCATCCACCCGTCAGCCAGCCGGGCCACCCGGGCGCCTGCCGGCTCCCCCAAATCCTCCGCCGCGTAGACCTGCACCGAAGGCGTCCAAACCCCCGAAAGCCCGAGCGCCTGCAACCGCAGGAAGAAGGCCGCCTCCCGCCCGGCCTCGGTCGCCAGCGCGCCGTCGCCGTCCAGCGCCTCCAGCGCCGCGCGACCAAGCAAGCAGCACTCCAGCGTCCCCATCGCGGCCGGAACCGGCGTCTCCCCCGAAGCCAGCGCCGCCGGCAACCCGGCCATCGCCGAATGCGGCTCCGCCCAAGGCGCCGTGTCCATCAGCCGCAGCCCGGCCTCGCCCGCGTAACGGATCGACCAGTCCTCATACAGCACCGTCGGACAAGCGAAGGCCCTCCGCCCCAACGCCCGGCCCAACCTCTGCCGCCACCCCGCCTCCCGTCCCGACACGCCAGGCCCGGCAAGCAGCAGCCGCTCCGCCCCGCTCGCCCGGGCCGCCTCCCGCAACGCCCCCAGCGCGCCGTCCATCGCCTCGGCCAGCAGGATCGAGGCCGGCAAGCCGTGGAACTCCGTCATCGCCCGCAAGGCATCAAGCCCCGCCTGCCCCCAGGCCGGCCCGCAAACGAACGCCACCTGCTCCGTTTTCAGCGCCGGGTCATGCAGGAAGCCGGACAGCATCGCCCGCGGCAAGCAAGGCGAGGCCAACGGGACGACCACCGCCTCCGCCCGGTCCAACGGCCCCCGCAGCAGAACCCGCGCCGCGCCGCCCGCCGCCGGCCGCACCCGGGCCAGCAGCGGCGCGACGTGCCGTTCCACGATCGCCAGCCCGGAAGGCTTGAACAAATCCACGCTCGCCAGCAGCGCCGCCCGCACCCCGGCCTCCGCCGGGTCCCGGACCGGGATCGGCATGAACGCCCGCTCCCCGTCCCGGAACACGAACTGCAAGTAAGGCACGTCCCCGGCCGCCGGCGCATGGGGCACGAACGCCGCGAACCCGGCATCCGCGTCCGGCGGCTCGGGGAAGCCCGCCTGGTTCCGGAACGCGTCGGATACGTCCGGGCGCGGCACCCGCGTCCACTCCGTATCGAGCCGGGCCGAATACCCGCCCTTCCCGCACAGGTGCAAGGAGGCGATCAGCCGCAGCGGGTCGAACACCCACCCCGAAAGGTAGGCCCCGGCCCCCGCCGCCGCCAAGGCCGTGTCCACCGCGGCCCGCACCGGATGCGGATCGGCCGACAGCGTGTCCACCCCCTCGAAGCGGGGCCGCGCCGCTTCCCGCAGCGTCGCCAGCATCGGCGCAGGCCCGCGCAGCGTCGGCAGCATGTGCCTGATGTGCCCGATGCTCCCCGCCGGGTCGAGCAGCCGGTGCTCCACCAGCGCCCGGCTGTGCAGCCCCCGCTCCGACAGCACGAACACGTGGTCCACCCCCGGCAAAGACCCCGCCGCCTCCGCCGGCAGCGCCAGCATCACCCCCGTCGCCGGCGCCGCGACGTCCGCCCGCGGGAACCCCCCCGAGTGCCCGGCGAAACAACCAAGCCCCCGTCCCGCCAGCACCACCGTCACCGGTCCCTCGATCCCGGCCCCCCAGCCCTGCAGCAGCACGCAGGAATCCGGCACCGCCGTCATGATCTCGACGCAGCCGTCCTCATCCGCCGCCCGCGACAGGAATGCCCGCAGCACGGTGGTGACGTGCGGCACGTCCCGGTCAGCCGGCGGGCGCAGCGTGTCCAGCATGAACCGGGCAACCGCCAAGCTCTGCCCCCCCGCCGCCTCCGCCACCCCCTGCCCGAACTCGGCGTTCCCGGCCGCCGCCTCCGGCAGCGCCACCCGGATCGCCGGCCCATCCTCCGCCCTGAGCTGCAACGCCGCCCCGGCCTCCGGATCGTTCCGCCCCGGCACGCGGATGGCGACGAGCACGCGCCGCCCCTCCTCGCCGCGTCCCAGCTCCAGCCCACGGAACACGCCGCGGGCGCCCCCTGGCGCCAGCACCGTTCCCGCCGCCGGCAGCCGCTCCAGCGCCTCGCCCAGCAGCATCAATGCCCCGGGCGCCACCCGCCAAAGCGAGGCGACCCGCAGCCCACCGCCCTCCACCCGCACCCGGGCCGCCGCCCCCACGCCCAAGCTCATGCCGCCCTCTGACGCGGCGACGCCGCCGCACGGATCAACTCGTCATACAGAACCCGGTGCCGGGCCGCGCTCTCCGCGATGCCAACCGGCGGCTCGATCCCCTGCCGCAGCCGCTGCCACAGCCCCGGCTCCTCGGCCGCCCGCCGCATCACCTCCGCCAGCCCCGCCGCATCCCCCACGGGCGCGTGCAACCCGTTCACCCCGTCGCGCACCAACTCCGCAGCGCCCCCGATCCCGCTGCAGATCACCGGACGGCCATGCTGGAAGGCCTCGTTGATCACCAGCGGCGCGTTCTCCCACCAGGTCGACGGGAACACGACCCAATCCGCCCCGGCCATCAGCCGCGGCATGTCCTCCCGCCGGTAAGCCCCGCCCCACCGTGCGTCCGGCGCCTGCTCCCGGGCCTTGTCGAACCGCGCCACGGTGTCCGCCGCCTGGTGCGCCGTCCCGCCATGCAGCGCCAAGCCGTGCGCTGTTCCGGCACGCGACAACCGGCCCGAGGCCTCCAGCGCCACCGTCGCCCCTTTGAACCGGTTGATGTGGCCGAAGAACGCGAACCGGTCCCGCCGCTCCGCCGCCCGGGCCGGCACGGCGTCGCACGCCGGCAACCCGTTCGGCACGACCGACACCCGCGCCGGGTCCAGCCCCCAAGCCATGTAACGGTCGCGCAGGAACCGGCTCGGCGCGATGAAATGGTCCACCTGCGCCAAGGCCCCGCCGATATGCAGCTCCCGCAACCGGAAATCCGTCAGCGACCGGTCCGGGAAGCAACGCCGGCAAGCATCCAGGCTCGCCGCGTGGCAAAGCGCCCCCCCGGTCGTCGCCATCTGCCCGTCATTGGCGCAGATCGGGTAATAATCGTGCAGCGTCATCACCACCGGCGCCGCAGGCAGCACCCGCCGAACCAGCCCGATGACCTCCACCCCCAAGGTCATCAGGTGATGCACGTGCACCAGATCCGGCTGCAACTCGGCCAGCAGCTCCGCCAACGGCTGCCCCACCCCGTGCGCGTCGATCTGCGACATGAAGAACGGGTCGAACCCCCCGCTCCAGAGCAGCATCTCATCCGGCTCGGCCCCCACCGCCTGAAACGGCGTCCCCGGGCTTTGCGGGCGCTGGTGCGGCGCGGTTCCGGCCAGGAACAGCCCCTCGGCCGCGTGATGGCGCTTCAACGCCCGGAACAAGTCCCGCGCGAAGATCTCCGTCCCCCCGGCCTGAAGCTCGGGATGCGCATGGAGCAGGAACAACACCCGCATCGCCTCAACCCCGCTCGAACACGCAGATGTCCTGGAAGCTCGAAAGCTCCCGCCCGCTCCAGCACCCGTATTGAGCCGGGTTCCGCCGCCGCAGCCCATGCCGCAGGAACTTCTCCAGCAGCACGTCCTCGTCGAACGCCACCCCGGCCAGCGGCGCATCCGGGTTCGACTGGTAAACCGGCCCGGCCTCGCTCGGGTCGAAGCCGATCCGCCCGCGCCCCGCCAGCAAAGCCTCCCGCGCCGGCGGGTTCATCAGGAACGCCGTCGCGAAGCAAACCCCGCCCGGTGCCAGCAGCCGCGCCGCCTCGCCCGCGTAATGCAGCGCTTCCGGCTGATCGAGATGCGTCAGCACCGAGATCATGCAAACCAGGTCGAACGACCCGTCCGCGAACGGCAACCGCGTCCCCGCCGTCCGCAAAGCCCCGTTCGCGTTGTAAAGCGGGTGCGCCAGGTCGAGATGGTGGAACCGCACGTTCGGATAAGCCGGCGTGATCGTGGCCGCGCACCACTCGATCCCGGCCGCCACCGGATCAACCCCGTCGTAGCTGCCCGCGTCGTCCAGATACTGCGTCATCGGCAGCGCCAGCCGCCCGATGCCGCAGCCGATGTCCAATACCCGGTGCGAAGGCGCCAACCCCGCATCCCGCACCAGCCGCTCCAGGAACTCCGCCCCGATCGCCCGGTAATCCCCGTCGCCGCAGAACATCAACTCCGCCGGCGGCACCGGCATGAACCGGTTCCCGGCCAAATGCCGCCGCAGCGTCGCGATGTCGGTCACGCCGCCACCCGATACGCTTTCTGGCCCATCAGCGCCGTCATCTCCGCATCCCACCGCCGGTGATGCAGCCGGCGATTGTAAAGCGAGGCCAAGGTCCGCGTGTACCCGGCATGAAGCCGGATCGACCGCCGCTCGAAATGATACAGCTCCGCCTCCGGCACGTACGCGATGGCCGCCCCGCCCGCGCGGACCCGTAAGCAGAAGTCCGAGTCCTCGTAGTCCCCGATGATGTAGTCCTGGCAAATCCCCCCAACCGCCTCGAACAACGCTCGCCGCACCAACAGCGCCGCCCCCGTCACCCCGGGCACCCGCCGCCGCTTCTGCGCCGCCGGCCACGCCCCCGGCATTCCCTTGTAGTAATGCGCGTTGAACCAGGTCCCCTCCCCGTCGCGCGCGAACATCAACCCGGCGTGCTGGATCGACCCGTCGTCGAACAGCAGCTTCGGCCCCACCGCCCCCACGCCCGGCGCAGCCAGCCCCGCCCGCATCGCCGCCAGCCACCCCGGCTGCGACGGCGCCACGTCCGAGTTCAGCAGCAGCAGCGCCGCCCCCCGCGCCACGCCCGCCGCCGCGTTGTTCGCCGCCGCGTACCCGGCGTTGCACCCCATCACCACCAACCCGAACGACAACCGGTGCAACCCGCTCAACCCCCGCAGCAGGTGCTCTACCTCCACCCGCTGCTCCGGGCTATCCAGCACAAAGATGATCTCCGCCCGCCGGCACTCCGCGTCCGCCGCGAACGCCGCCGCCTGGAAGCGGATGAAATCAAGGTTCCGGTACAGCGGCACGATGATGCTGACGCCCGGCGTCCTCGCCGGCGTCCCGATCTGCACCACCTCCGCCACCCGGCTCTCCGCCAAGGCCTGCCGGTGCAAGGCGCACGCTGCCGGGGCCAGGCACTCGTCCAGCATCGCCGGGGTCACCTCGCCCGGCGGCACGCACGACAGCACCGCATCCCGCCCCGCCGCCGCCGGCATGTGCCGCAGCGGCGCGGTCAACTCGATCACCGTCCCGGAATGCAGCCGCAACACCAGCCCCGGCTGCGCGCAAAGCCCCTTCGACGGGTCCGGCACATGCGCCACGAACCCGGCCCGCGCCTCCCCGTCCCGGAACGCCGCCGCCTCGAACCGCCCCGCCACGTCCGCCCGCCGCACCCGGAACAGCCGGCGCAGATCCACCGCCTTGCTCGCGATCGGGGTCCGCAGCTCGGCCCCGGCGATCAACTGCAACGGATCCCGCAGCCACCCCCGCAGGAACAGCCCGCCCGCCCCGTCCGGCAAGGCCACCTCCAGCGCCGCCCCAACCGGGGCCGCCACGTCGTCGTGCTTGCGCGGCGCCGCCGGCGACATCACCTGCATCTCGCGCAGCATCGCCGCCACCGGCCCGCCCGCAGGCGCCAAGGCCCTCAAGCAAGCCGCCCGCAAGGCCCCGCTCGCCGCCCCCCGCCCGGCCCGCTGCAACACGTCCGGCAGCGCGCCCGCCCCGTTCCGCACCGTCCAGATCAACGGCCGCTCGCACAACGCCAGCACCAGCTCCCCCGCCCGCACCGGCGGCACGAGCTGCAGCCCGCCGTCGTCCCCGGTCGCCGCCGCCCCATGCCGGACCCGGTCGCCCAGAACGTAGACCGTCGCATCCTTGGGCGCGCGCACGCCCGCCAGCACCATCCATTCCGCTCCGGCCACCGCGACCGGCATCGCGTCCCCGGCGTCCTCGGCGCACAGCCGCGCCAGCCGGACGCAGGTCCGCACGAACCCCGGGTCGCCCGCCAGCCGGAACGCCGACCGGCAGAACCCGAGCAGGAACCCCAGCAGCCGCCGGCAGGACTCCGCGTCCAACGCCTCGGCCAGCTCCGCCGGGTCGGCCGCGCGCCCCTCGATCAGGGCCTGCAACGACACGTCCCCCCCGGCCTCCGGCACCCGCATCGCCGCGATCCGGTGCGACCCGGCGGCCCCGCGCACGTCAACCGTCCCATACGGCGGCGACAGCATCGCCTGGCCGCGCATCGCCGCATCGTCCGCCCCGTCGGGCAGCGAGACCAGCACAACCCCGTTCGACAGCAAGGCCGCCCTGGGCGCGGCGATCTCCGCAGAAAACTCGTCCAGCAACATCACCAATGCTTTCCGGCTGGCAGGAAGCAGTCGCCCGGACGCGCCGCCACGAAGCAGCGCGCCCCGCAGCGGTTAATGGATCGTGAAGTAGTTCGAAGGGTTGGACTGGACGTCGTCCGCCTTCACGCCCACCAGCGTGATGGTCTCCTGGCCCAGCATGACCATCGCGCTGCCGTTATGGTCCACCACGTGCATCGCGACATCCTGGGCGGTGTTGATGTCCATCCCGTTGATCCCTTTCTGGATCTGCAGGATGTCGCCGTCATGGAAGCCCAGCACGACGTTCTGCCCGCCGTTGCTGTTGAACACGAACGTGTCCTGCCCGGCCCCGCCGACCATCGTCGTCTGCCCGCCGCCCGCCACCATCGTGTTGTCGCCCGATGTGCCGATCAGCAGCTCGCGCCCCGAGCCCGCCACCAGCATGTCGTTGCCCGCGCCGCCGACCAGCGTGTCCATGCCGGTCCCGCCCTGCAGGTAGTCGTCGCCCATGCCGCCGCTGAGGACATTGTGAGTTCCGCCGGCCATCAGCGTGTCGTCGCCCATGCCGCCGGTCAGCGTGTCGTAGCCGGAGCCGGAGGTCGAGATAACGTCGTCGCCCATGCCGCCATCCAGCAGGTCATGGTTGCCGCTCGCGAACAGGACATCGCTGCCGTCACCGGCCTCGACATGCGTGAAGTTGCCGGAAAGATGAAAGAAATCGTCTCCGGACCCCCCATATGCTGTATTGCTGCTATTTGTCAGAAAGAATTGATCGTCACCGGCGCTGCCGTTCAGAACGGCGTTGCTCGACGAATCCGTAATGAAACTTCCACCAGGAATTGTAGCCATTACCCCCTCCTTTTATTCGGTTGCGTCAGGACTTGTTTTCAACCAACCGAATACATGCAACCTATGAAACAGCGCACAAACTCGTCAACAGCGCATTCGCCCCGTCACCCATTTTGACCGAATTTTCACAACCTGAAACGACATCGGGCAACCCTGTTGCACGACGATAACGTTTCCGCCCGGCTGACCGCAGGCGCGTTAACGCAAAATCAACCTCAGCGTGCTGCACCGCAATACGGCAATCCGCCGTGAAGGCCGTCAGCATTGCGTTAGAGATCGTTGGGTCCGGATACGCCAACGCCAAACACCGCCGCCAGCCCCGGCTTTCATGCCAACCCTGGCCAAAGATCGCCTGACCAAAGGCCCTCGCGAGAAACGAAACGACATCCGTCAGAATAAAAGCTGAATTTGTCTTACAGTTTTATCTTCGATGCTGAAACGTCAATCCGCCGCCGATATCCGCACCGGCCATCGCACCAACGCCCGGTCCATGCTCGTCCGGCAGTCCTTCACCGCGAACCGCGTCGCGAACAGCATCGCCGTCGAGCCGGCCGTCGAGAAGTTCCGGTCCGCGCTCTCCGGGTCAAGCAGCGAAGGGTAGGCGACTGGCGCCGGATCGGCGCACGTCCACGCCCCGGGCCCGACAGCCGGCATCAGCAGCGCCGGCCCCGACCAGCGCAGCAGGTCGCGGCTCGTCGCGTAGTAGACGCCCCCACCCCGCGCCCCGTCCTGCATCAAGGCGATGAACATCCCATCCGCCCCGTGCCGCACCAGGCTCGTCACCGGCCAGCGGAGCTGACCGGGCGCGACCGGCAGGCAAACATGCTTCTCCGGCGCGCCCTCCTCCGTATACGGGTCGATAAAGGTCACGCCGAACCCGCCCCCGTCCCACCCCCGCCAGGATCGAGCCTCCCCAACCGCCGTCGTCCGCAGCAGGCAATTGCCCGGCCGCTGCGCCCCCGCCCGCGTCGCGAACGCGAACATGTATTGCGCGCCGTCATACGTCACGATGTTGCTCGGATTGAAATACCCATGGTGCCCAAGCCCCACCTGGCCATACCGGTACGGCAACGCCGCCACCAGCGCGTCGCCGCGCACGCGAACGAACGTCCGCCCGCCGTCGAGCGACACCGCCGCCGTCAGGGCGTTGAACCAGCAATCCATGTACTTGCCGCTCGGGCACAGCTTCGGCCGCTTGTGCCCATGGAACTCGTTATGGACGATGGCCCAGACCGTATGCCCGTCCGGCGTCCAGGGCGCCGCGATCCAGGCCGCGTCGTCGTAAGCCCCCGGGTCATCCCGCCCCGCCCCGGTCAGCACCACCGCGCACCGCCGCCGCACCTGCAACAGCGAAGGCCCGCTGTCCACCCGGTTGTCGTGCCAGCTATCGTAAAGCTGCACCGTCCCGTCGCTGAGCCGGATCGCCCGCGCCGGCGTGTCCGGGATGTCGTTCGCGTCGCACCGGGGCCCGGGCAGCGCATCGGCCGCCGCCCCCGTCACCTCGAGCCGCAACCCAGGCCCGCTCTCCGCCCAAGCCGCCGGGCACAGCAGCAGCACGGCCGCGAGCGCCAATGCCCTCATCCCGCAACCTCCCGCACCAGCCGCGTCTGCGCCTCAAGGCACCGCCGCAAGTCGAACAACTCCGCCGCCCGGAGCCGCGCCCGCCGCCGCACCTCCCCCAAGGACCGTCGATGCGCCAGCAACTCCGCCGCCTGCAGCGCCAGCCCTTCGGTGTCCCGCGCCTCGGCCAGGAACCCGTTCACCCCGTCCTCGACCACCTCGCGCACCGGCGCAACGTCCGACCCCAGCACCAGGCACCCCGCCGCCAACGCCTCCACGCAGGACCAGGACAGCACGAACGGCACCGTCAGATACAGATGCAGCGCCGAAACCTGCAACAACGACAGATATGCCGCCCGCTCCAGCCGCCCCACGAAATGCACCCGCCGCCGGTCGAACCCGGCCTCCTCCAGCATCGCCTCCCGCCAGCTCCGCCCATCCGCCGGCCGCGCCCCGTAACTCACCCCGTCCTCGCCGCAGACCACCACCTCCGCCCGCGGCCGCCGCCGCAACAGCCCCGGCAACGCCTGCATCAGCAACGTGAACCCCCGCACCGGCTCCAGGTTGCGCGCGACAAAGCTCACCACCTCGTCCTCGCCCGTCAGCGCCCGCCCCCCGGCCAGCACGAACCGCGCCTCCCCATCCGGCCGGACCTCCCGCAAATCCACCCCCTCATGAATGACCGAGATCCGCGGCTGGAACGCCTCAGGGTGCTGCCCGCGCTGCCACCGCGTCGGCGCAAGCCCCCGGTCCATCGCCTCCAGCGCCAGCAGCAGGTCCGCGTTCCAGGCGCGCAGCCGGCACCGCCCGTCGAGGTCAAGCGCCAGTTCCGGCAGGAACCCGGTATCCTGCCCCTCCGGCCGGTAGAACATCTCGCAATACGACAGCACCCGCGCCCGCGGCAG
The DNA here is from genome assembly GCA_965260935.1 of Acetobacteraceae bacterium. GTDB lineage: Bacteria > Pseudomonadota > Alphaproteobacteria > Acetobacterales > Acetobacteraceae > JBBROS01. Next base: position 835,336 of record OZ253374.1, on the reverse strand, counting down.
CACCTCGCGCACGAACAGCGCCTCCCCCCAGCCCGGATGCGCCACGACCACGTCCGGCTCGAACCCCTCCTCCCGCAACGCCTGGCACGCCCGTGCCGCCGCCTGCCCCCGCCGCACCGAACCGTCCATCCGCTGCAAATACCGGTGCGCCTCCCGCCCCGGCGCGTCCGGCGTCGCATACCGCACCGAGCGTACCCGCGGCCCCACATCCGCCCGGCGCTGCCCCAGGAACGCGACCGAGTTGCCCGCGTCCGCCGCAAGATGCGGGGCAAGGTGCCGGAACTGGCCGGGAGCGTTCTGATGGATGAACAGGATGCGCAACTTGGATGGCCCGGACCTGTGAACGCGCGGCCAGAAACGCCGCTGCCGCAGCAGAACGTGAAAAGGCCGGAACCTGTCAAGCTGGAATGAACATCCCGCCGCCGCAATGCCGTGTCCGTAACGATTTTCTCACGAAAACGAATTCCATAAGCGAACGGCTAGCACCAATACCGTTCACTTTGTGATTCGGATGGCGGCGTTGAAGTCGATGCGCGTGGTCGGCTGTGGCGTGCGAGGGCGCAGCGGGTAGCCGCTCATCTTGCGCTTGACCCCGCGCGGCACCTGCCGGCCCCGGGAACTCGCCACACGCTCCTCCAGGATCTCGTCCAGTACCTCCTTATGCAGGGCGAGCCTGTCCCGAGGGGGGAAAAGCCGCAAGCAGCGGCAGCTTGCGGCGCACCACGCGCACGGCATGCAGGAACGACAAACGATCCGGGTCCTCGTCGGCCCGCAGCGCCGCCTCGTGCATGAGCCCGCGCACAGCGAAGTGCGCCAGCAGCAGGCCCCAGAACTCCTGGCGCGCCAAGTCCGGGGTCTTGCTGCGCAGCACGACCTGTGCCCCGCGCAGCTGCGTTTTCAGCTCGGCCAGCGCGCCCTCGATCTCCCAGCGCTCATGATACAGGGCAGCCAAGTCCGCGGCAGGCGCCTGCGCCTCGTCCAGGATCGTGGTCACGAGACGATACAGCGGCTCAGCGTCGGCCACCCCCTCCAGCCGATATTCCACCACGCGCACCCGCACGCCGTTGGTCGCATGGCGCCGGTCCTTCTCGCTCGGATACACCACGGACAGATAAGACCCGTCCGCCAGCACCGCGGCGCGCGGCAGGCGCAGGTTGCTCCTTACCCGCCACAGCAGGTCGGCACCGGTAGCGGCCGCTGTCTGCCACAACGCATAGCCAAAGAAGTATCGGTCGGCCAGGCACAGCATGCCCGTCCGCAGCGCCGGCACCACGCCATGGGCAGCGTCGTCTCGCCATCCGCGCAACCGCCCAGCTTGGCGCCGAACAGCACGTGCGTGCCGTTCTCCACCAGCGCGACGAAACGGAGCTGCGGAAAGGCGCTCTCGCCGCGGCTGGCACCCGGATAGCCGAAGCAGGCGCCGTTCTCGGCCGTGTCGGCCACATCCTGCGTATTCCGGTGAACTCGATCATCTGATCCGGTCGATGGCGATCACCCATTCCGGTGATCGCGATCACCCTCAGCACGTCGCCAATGGATGGGCGACGGGCAGGATGGAGACAGCGGATCGATGCTGCTAGCGGTTGTAGATGTGTCACTCGCCCGGGCTGCCGGTCAAGGCGCTTGTGGCGCCTCGCCGCTTGCGCAGGCTGACGCCTTTCAGCTCCAGCCGATGGGCGCGATGAACGACCCGGTCCAGGATCGCGTCGCCTAAGGTCATGTCGCTGATGACTTCATGCCAGCGGTTCACGGGAACCTGGCTGGTGATCAGCAGCGAGCCTTTGTCGTAGCGGTCGTCAACGATCTCCAGCAGGTCCCGCCGCTGCTCGGCGTTCAGCGGCTCCGGCCCCCAATCGTCGATGATCAGCAGCCGCGTCCGCTCCAGCGCGGCCAGCAATCGCGGCAGTCGGCCTTCGCCGCGCGCCGTAGTCAGATCGGCAAATAGCCGCGGCGCCCGCTTGTATAGTACCGAGAACCCCTCCCGGCACGCCTTGTGGCCCAGCGCGCAGGCAAGCCAACTTTTGCCCACCCCGGTTGGGCCGCCGATCACCACGTGGGCATGCTCTCGGATCCAGCCGCACCCGGCCAGCTTCAGGAACAACGCCCGGTCCAGTCCGCGCGGCGTGCGGAAGTCCGTGTCTTCGACCACCGCCGCTTGCCGCAGTTTGGCGTCGCGCAGCCGCCGCGCCAGCCGCTTGTCGTCCCGGCTCGTCGCCTCCCGGTCGACCAGCAGCCCGAGCCAGTCCTCATGCGACAGGTCGGCCGCATCGGCCATGCCTTGCAACTCAGTAAATGCGTCCGCCATCGCGGACAGGCCAAGGCCGCGCAGGCGCTCGGCGGTGGGATGGATCAGCATTGTGCTCTCCTCAATGATAATAGCCGGGGCCGCGGATGTTCTCGTGCGTCAATCCAGGCGCCTCGGCCGGGCTCGCGACCTGCTCGCGGCGGTTCTTCAGGATGGCGGCGACCGAGCTGTAGGAGCGCGTGCCCAAGGCCAGTGCCCGTGCGCAGGCGGCGTCTACCCGCTCCGCGCCGTGCTGCGCCACCAAGCCCAGGATGCCGATGCAGGCGCGAAACCCCTGCTCGGGATGCGGCCGCGTGCGCAGGATAGTATCCAGCAGCGCCGCCGCATCGTCGCCGACCACGGCGGCCTCGCGCCGGATCCGCTCCAGCGTCCACTCCCGATAACGCCGGTGCGCGCTCGGCATGTGCTCCATGACCGTGCTCGGCCGGTGCCGAGCCGCGCTGCGCAGATGGCTGGCCACCCGCTTGCCGCGATGGAACAGCTCCACCGTGCCCACGGTGATCCGCGCCTCGATCTCCTGGCGCAGCAGTGCGTGCGGCACCGAGTAGAAGCGTTTGTCGATCGCCACGTGGTAATCCAGGCCGACCCGGCAGCGCCGCCACTCGGCATACTCGTACGCCGTCTCCGGCAGCGGCAGCAGCGCCGGGCAGTCGAGCTGCTCGAACAAAGCGCGCCGCGTCGTGCCCAGCCCGCGCATCGGCCGGTCGTTCAGCTGCTCCACCAGCTCGCCGATCGCGGCATTCAGCGACGCGAGCGAGAAGAACGTCTGATGCCGCAGCCGCGCCAGGATCCAGCGCTGCACCACTTGCACGCCGACTTCCACCTTGGCCTTGTCGCGCGGCTTATATGGGCGCGCCGGCAGCACCGCCGTGCCGTAATGCGCCGCCATCTCCGTGTAGGTCCGGTGCACCCCGGGCTCATGGAAGCAGGCCCGCGTGACGCCCGCTTTGAGGTTGTCGCAGACCAGCTGCCGGGCAACCCCGCCAAAGTAGCCGAACGCCCCGACGTGAGCGCCAATCCAGTCCGGAACCGATTGGCTCCACGTTGCGCACGCGTAGGTAAAACTCGATGCGCCCAGCACGGCGACGAAAATCTCCGCCTGCCTCGCCTCTCCGCTTGCCCCTTCCAGCACCGACATCGTGCTGCCGGCATAGTCCACGAACAACCGCTCGCCCGCCGTATGCACCTGCCGCAGCGTCGGCTTCAGCCGTCCAACCCACCCCCGATACAGGTCGCAGAACCACGAATAGCCAAACCCGTCCGGCGCCGAGCCTTTATGCTCCTCCCACAGCAGCGCCAGCGTCACGTTCGGCCGACGCAGCTCCCGATGCACCCACGCCCAATCCGGAACTGGCCGGACCCCGCCCGAGGTCTCCGGCAATGGCGGGAACAGCCGCGCCTCAAGTGCGTCGTCGTCCAAGCCGTCCGGCAACGGCCAGCCAACGCCGGCACGCCGGGCTCGGCTCAGGTAATCGCTAACTGTCGCCTGGCTCAGGCCAAGGCTCTGTCCCACCGCGCGCTGGGACAGGCCATGGCCCAGTCTCAGCCGTAAAACGTCGCGTATCTTGCGCATCGGCACTCTCTCGTTCGGCAATGTCGTCCCCTGCTGTCCGCAAAGAACAACTCTACCCCTGGTTGAGAACTGCCAGCCGCACCGGATACGCCGCCGCCATCGTCACGATGATCGCCATCACTGGAACCAGTGATCGCGATCAAACGGATTGGGTGATCGGCATCAAACGGAATCAGTGATCGCCATGCACCGGATTACGCACACATCCAGGCTGGAGCCGTCCAGGCTCACCAGCCGCCACTCTCGATACCACGCCCCCTTGGTGGCGCGCGTCGCCACCGGCTGCACGACCTGCTCAAAGAGCCGGCGCAGCGGCATCTCGCCCAGGCGGCTGCGCGCCTGCGAGATGCCGCTCTTGCCCGCCACCTTGACCGCGTCGGCGCCCCACAGCCAGCGCAAGCCTTCTAGCAAGCAGCGCAGCACCTCGCGGGTGCTGGACCCCATGTACAGCGCCATGGCGATGGCGTAGTAGATCATCACCTGAGCCGGCAGATCGCGCTCGCGCTCGCTCGTCTTGCCGGTCTCGGCCAGGACCTGCTGCACCCGATCCGGCGGGAACGTCTTGGCGATCACGCCGAGGCTGATGTGGTCGCTGACACGAACGCCGGCCGGAAGGCCGGCGGGAACACCCGCCATCGCTGTCGATCCTAAAAAAACCTGATCAACGGATATAGGGTGGCTAACCACCTAAATGAACAGTATTGCGGTTAGCACGTCCGGGTGCATAGACTGTCAGCGCCGCGATATGGTTATGGCGCGTGAACAGGATCGTTTGCCTCGTCTGCTCGAACTGTCCCGGCAAACGGCGTCGAAGCCAGCGGCGTCCGCGCGCAAGAACGCCGCAACCGCTCCAGAACCGCCCGGCGCCCATTGCCATTCGGTCCAACCAGGCCACGTTCGCAACCGAACCCGGCTCCGGCGTCAGCATCAAGGAGCACCGTTGTTGCCCCCTGGTGTTCAGCCCAAGTCTGATAAGCGATTTGACATAAGACATACATTAAGTATATACATTTCCCGAGGTAATCGGGTCCGCTATGGAGTTGACGTTACGAGTCCGATACGTTCTAGCCCTTGGCACGAACCAAGCCTCGCCAAGGACAGCAAACATGGAGTTCGAGTGGGACGAAAGCAAAAGGTTGTCCAACATCAGAAAACACGAGTTCGATTCCATTGACGTCAATCAGATATTCAACAATGCCCACGTCGAGGGCGCGGCAAAGCTAGGCAAAGACGGGGAGCAGCGCTTCTCCGCTACCGGTCTCATTTACGGCATCGACGCCACCGTCATCGATACGATGCGCGGCGACGTCACTCGGATCATCTCGCTCCGGAGGGCATGGGAAAATGAACGAAGAGGATATCAGGCGCTATACGGCGGATGAGCTTTGGGAGATGGCCGAACGTGGCGAGGACCGCACCGACATCGCCCGCATTAAAGCGATGTCCGACGAAGACGTGGAGCGAGCCACCGCCAACGATCCTGATTGGGACGATGTTCCGCACGACTGGTATGAACGCGCTGAATTGGTGATCCCGAAATCCAAGGTTCCCATCAGCATCCGGCTCGACGCCGACCTGATCGAGCACTTCCGCTCCACCGGACGCGGCTGGCAAACCCGGATCAACGCCATCCTGCGGGCCTACACGGAAGCCAGGAAGACTCCGGCTGGCTAGACTGCAATCATCTGGCACAGTCAGGGCGATACAAGTCTAAGCCCGACGAACATGCCGGAAACCCCCGCACCCAACCGGCGGAAACAGCCCAAACCGAATCAGCCCGAACGCCAGCCGCCAGCGCCCCCCTCCTTACCCCATCGCCTCCGCGTAATGGCAAGCCGCCATCCGCCCATCCACGTCCCGCAACATCGGTCGCTCCACCCGGCACCGCTCCGTCGCATGAGGGCACCGGCTGGCGAACGCGCACCCCGGAATAGGCTCCATCACCGAAGGCGGCTCCCCCCGCACCGCTGCCGCCGGCTTGCGCCGCGCCGGGTCCACGAACGGCGTCGACGCCAGCAGCAACTGCGTATACGGATGCCGAGGCCGCTCCAGCACCGCCCCGCGCGGCCCCTGCTCCGCAGGCCGCCCCGCATACATCACCAGCACGTCCTGCGCCATGTGCCGCACCACGGAAATGTCGTGGCTGATGAACAGGTAAGCGATCCCCAACTCGTCCTGCAAATCGCGCATCAAGTTCAAGACCTGCGCCTGCACCGACACGTCCAGCGCCGAAACCGGCTCGTCCGCCGTCACCACGCGGGGCCGCAGCATCAATGCCCGCGCGATTGCCACCCGTTGCCGCTGCCCGCCCGAGAACTGGTGCGGGTAGCGGTCGAACGCCTCCGGACGCAGCCCCACCCGGTCCAGCATCTGCCGCGCGTCCGCCGCCCGCTCGGCCCGTGACCCCCGCCGGTTGATCGCGAGCGGCTCGATCAACGCCTCCCCGATCGTTCGCCGCGGGTTCAAGGACGCGTAAGGGTTCTGGAACACCATCTGGTTCTGCAACTGCAATCGCCGCCGCGCCCGCCCCGCCGCCGCCTCCCCGGCAATCGCCACCGTTCCCGACGTCGGCGGCTCCATCAACGCCGCCACCCGCGCCAGCGTCGATTTCCCGCACCCCGACTCCCCCACCACGGCCAGCGTTCCCCCCGCCCCGAGCCGGAACGACACCCCATCCACCGCCCGCAACGTTTTCCCGCCGGACAGGTAATGGCGGGTGACCTCCTCCGCCTCCAGCACCGTCATCCCGCCCGCCCCGTCGGCCGCCCCGCGTCGTCGAGCGGGTAATGGCACCGCAGCCGCGCCCCCATTGCCGTCCGCAACGCCGGTCGCTCCGCGTCGCACCGCCCCGTCCGATGCGCGCACCGCGGCGCGAACAGGCACCCCGAAGGCCGGTCCCCCGCCCCGGGCACCACCCCCGGGATGGTCGGCAGCCGGGCCTTCCCCTCCGCCCGCTCCGGCAACGCGTCCAGCAACGCCGCCGTGTAAGGATGCCGCGGATGCCGGAACAAAGGCCCCGCCGCCTGCTCCTCCATCACCTGCCCGGCATACATCACCTGCACCCGCTGCGCCGTCTCCGCCACCACCCCCATGTCGTGCGTGATCAGCACCAGCCCCATCCCCCGGTCCCGCTGCAAGCCCACCAGCAGCTCCAGCACCCCCTTCTGCACCGTCACGTCCAGCGCCGTCGTCGGCTCGTCCGCGATCAGCAGCGCCGGGTTGCAGGCAATCGCCATCGCGATCATCGCCCGCTGGTTCAGCCCGCCCGAAAGCTGGTGCGGGAACGCCCGCAGCCGCTGCTCCGGCCCCGGCACCCCCACCTGCCCCAGCAGCGCCGCCGCCCGCGCCCGCGTCTGGCTCCGGGGCACCGCATGATGCGTCCGCAACGCTTCCCGAATTTGCCAGCCAATCGTGAAGCAAGGGTTAAGCGACGTGGTCGGCTCCTGGAACACCATCGCCATGTCCCGCCCGGTCAGCCGCCGCCGCCGCCGCGCCCCCGCGCGCAGCAGGTCGTCGCCCCGGAACGCCACCCGCTCCGCCGCCACCGCCGCCGTGCCTGGCAGCAGGCCCATTACCGCCAGCATCGAGACGCTCTTGCCCGACCCGGATTCGCCCACGACGCAGAGCACCTCCCCCTCGGACACCGACAGGTCCACCCCCTCGACCGCCTGGAACCCGCCGAACCGGACATGCAGCCCGGCCACCTCCAACAGCGCGCTCACCGCCGCAGCCTCGGGTCAAGCGCGTCGCGCAACCCATCCCCCAGCAGGTTGAACGCCATCACCGTGACCAGGATCGCGAGCCCCGGAAACGTCAGCAGCCACCACGCCCGCTGGTAGAACTGCAACGCGTCGGCCAGCATCGTCCCCCACTCCGGCGTCGGCGGCTGCGCCCCCAGCCCGAGAAACCCGAGCGCCGCCGCATCCAGGATCGCCCCGGAAAACCCCAAAGTCGCCTGCACGATCAGCGGCGCCAAACAGTTCGGCAGCACCACCAGCAGCATCAGCCGCAACGCCCCGGCCCCCGCGCTCCGCGTCGCCACGACGTATTCCCGCGCCATCTCGCTCAACGCCGCCGCCCGCGACAACCGCACGTAAGCCGGCAATTGCACCACCGCCACCGCCAGCATCGCGTTCGTCAGCCCCGGCCCGAGAATGGCCACCACCACGATCGCCAGCAGCAGGCTCGGGAACACCAGCAGCACGTCCATCAGCCGCATGATGGCGATGTCCACCACCCCCCCGGCAAAGGCCGCGACCAACCCCAGCAGGACGCCGAACGCCAAGGCCAGCGCCACCACGAACGTGCCGATCAGCAACGAAAGCCGGGCACCGTACATCAGCCGGGTCAGCATGTCCCGCCCAAGGTCGTCGGTGCCGAGCGGGAACGTCCAATCCTGGAACGGCGGCGCCAGCAAGTGCTCGCGGAACTGCTGCGCCGGCCCGTGCGGCGCGATCACCGGCGCCAGCGCTGCCACAACCACCAGCAGGACCATGATCGCGAGCCCCGCCGCCGCCGCCGGGTTCTCCAGCAGCCGCCGCAACGCCCCGGCGTTCGGCGAGGACGCCGCCGCGCTCAATGCCGCAACCGCGGGTTCAGGACCCCGTACAACACGTCCACCCCAAGGTTCACCAGCATCACCAGTGCGGCAATGATCAGCGTGCCCCCTTGCAGCACGTTGTAGTCCCGCCGCTGCACGCTCTCCACCAGCCAATGCCCGACGCCGGGCCAGGAGAAGATCGTCTCGGTCAGGATCGCGCCCCCCAGCAGCGCGCCGACCTGCAACCCGAGCACCGTCACCACCGGGATCAGCGCGTTCCGCAGCGCGTGCACCACCACGACCCGGCCCGGCGCCAATCCCTTGGCCCGCGCCGTCCGCACGTAATCCTCGTTCAGCACTTCCAGCATCGAGGACCGCGTCATGCGCGCGATCGTCGCCAGCGGGATGGTCCCCAGCACGATCGCCGGCAGGATCAGGTGCCGCACCACGGACAGGAACGCCCCCGGCTCGTCGCTCAGCAGCGAGTCGACCAGCAGGAAGCCGGACCAAGGCTCGACGTAGTACGCGACATCGATCCGCCCCGAGACCGGCGTCCACCCAAGGCTGACCGAGAACACCAGGATCGCCATCAACCCCCACCAGAAGATCGGCATCGAGGCGCCGGTCACGGACACGCCGATCAGCCCGTAATCGAACGCCGAGCCGCGCCGCACCGCCGCCAGCACGCCGAGCGGCAAGCCGACCGCGATGGCGAACGCCAAGGCGCAAACCGACAGCTCCACGGTGGCCGGGAACAAGGTGGCGAACTCGTTCCAGACGCTCTCGTGCGTCACGTAGGAATGGCCAAGGTCGCCGCGCAGCAACTGCCCCTCGTAATCGAGGAACTGCTTCCACAGCGGCTGGTCCAGCCCCAGCTCATGCCGGAAATAGGCCAGCCGCTCCGGCGACATGCCGCGCTCGCCGACGCGGGCCTCCACCGCGTCGCCCGGGATGGAGTGGATCAGCACGAAGCCCAGCAGCGTGACGCCGATGAACGTGGGAACGATCAGCGCCAGCCGCCGGGCGATCAGCCGCAGCAACTACTGGAGGCCGACCTCATCGAAATCGTGCCGCCCGAACGGGCTCATGACGTAGCCCTCGACGTTGTTCCGCATCGGCTGGAACGCGATGGAGTGGGCGATCATGTAGAACGGCAACTGCTCGTGCATGATGACCTGCGCCTGCTCGTATAGCGTCGCCCGCTCGGATTGATCGGTCAACATCGCCGCTTTGTCGATCAGCTTTTCGAAGTCCTGGTCGCACCACTTGGCGACGTTGCCGCCGCCCACGCGGGCCGCATCGCACCCGGCGAGCGGGGTGAAGAAGTTGTCCGGGTCGCCATTGTCCCCGGTCCAGCCGAATTGCACCATCTCGCCCTCGCCCGCCTGCGCCCGCTTGCGGTACTCGCCCCACTCGTAGCTGACGATGTGCGCGCGCACCCCGATCTTCGCCAAATCGGACTGCATCAGCTCCCCGATCCGCCGCGCGTCCGGGTTATACGGCCGCTGCACCGGCATCGCCCACAGCCCGGCGTCGAACCCGTTCGGATAGCCGGCCTCGGCCAGCAGCGTCTTCGCCGCCGCCGGGTCGTGCGGCCACGCCTTGATGTCCTTGTTGTAGCCCCACATGATCGGCGGGATCAGGTTCACCGCCGGCTCCCCCGCGCCGAGGTACACCGCCTTGATGATCGCCTCCCGGTCGATCGCCATCGTCAGCGCCTTGCGCACCCGCACGTCGTCGAACGGCTTCTTCTTCACGTTGAACGCGAGATAACCGATGTTCAGCCCCGGCTGCTGCATCAGCTTCAGCGCCTTGTCCGCCCGGATCGCCGGCAGGTCCGCCGGCGACGGATAGGCTGACACCTGGCACTCGTTGGCCCTGAGCTTGGCCAGCCGCACCGCCGGGTCCTTGGTGATGGAGAACACGAGGTTGTCCACCTTCGCCGGCGTCCCCCAGTAGTCCTTGAACTTGCGGTACCGCACCGTCGCGTCCCGCTGATAGGCCAGCAGGGTGAACGGCCCGGTGCCGATCGGCGTCTGGTCGATCTGTTCCGGCGTGCCGGCCTTCAGCATCACGTCGGCGTACTCGGCCGACATGATGTCCGCGAACTCCATCGCGAGATCGGCCAGGAACGGCGCGTTCGGCTTCGACAGCGTGAACCGCACCGTCATCGGATCGACCTTCTCGATCTTCGTGATCAGGTCTTTCAGCCCCATGTCGCCGTAGTAGTCGTAGCTGCCGCCCGAGACCTTGAAATACGGGTTCTCCGGGTCGCTCTGCCGATGGAAGGTGAACAGCACGTCGTCGGCGTCGAAATCCCGCGTCGGCTTGAACTGCTTGTTGCTCTGCCATTTCACGCCCGGGCGCAGATGCAGCGTGATGGTCTTGCCGTCGTCCGACACGTCCCAGCTTTTCGCCAAGCCGGGCTGGATCTCGGTCGATCCCGGCTTGAAGTCGATCAGCCGGCTATAGATCGGATGGTTGGCGTCGAACGTCGTCCCCGTCGTGTTCAGCATCGGGCTGAAGTTCTCCGGCGACCCTTCGGAGCAATAAACCAGCGTCGCGGCCGAGGCGGACGGCGAAGCGCCGGCCACCAGCCCGAACGCGGCGGCCCCGGCAAGCAGGAGGGAACGGAGGCTCATGCAACTGTCCTTTCGAGATCGATCCAGCGCGCCCGCGGACCGGCGATGCGAAACCCGCGCTTGTCACTGAGCCGTCATCTCTAGTACAGCCGGGCATCGTTTTGCAATGGAGGGCAGGCATGTCGGGTTACAGGGTCGCGGTCGTCGGAGCCACGGGCGCTGTCGGGCGCGAGATCCTCAAGACCCTGGCCGAACGCGCCTTCCCGGTAACCGAGATCGCCGCCGTCGCCTCCGCCCGCTCCGCCAACCAGGAGGTCAGCTTCGGCGAGAAGCAGGTGCTCAAGGTCCGCAACCTGGACACGTTCGACTTCGCCGGCTGGGACATCGCCCTGTTCAGCCCCGGCGCCAGCGTCAGCGCCGTCCATGCCCCCCGCGCCGCCAAGTCCGGCTGCCTCGTCATCGACAACACCAGCCAGTTCCGCATGGAGCACGACGTTCCCCTCGTCGTCCCGGAAGTGAACCCGGAGGCCTTGTCGCGCATCCGCCGCGGCATCGTCGCCAACCCGAACTGCAGCACCATCCAGATGGTCGTGGCGCTCAAGCCCCTGCACGACAGGTTTCACGTGAAACGCATCGTGGTCGCCACCTACCAGTCCGTCAGCGGCGCCGGCAAGGACGGCATGGACGAGCTTTGGTCCCAATCGCGCGCCATCTACGTCAACGACCCGGTGCGCCCGCAGGAGTTCACCAAGCAGATCGCCTTCAACTGCATCCCCCATATCGACAAGTTCATGGAAGACGGCTCCACCAAGGAGGAATGGAAGATGGCCGTCGAGACCCGCAAGATCCTGGGTCCCGACATCCTGGTCGCCGCCACCTGCGTCCGCGTTCCCGTCTTCATTGGCCATTCGGAGGCGGTCAATGTCGAGTTCCACCAGCCGGTCACGGTCGCCGAGGCCCGCGCCGCCCTTCGCGACGCCCCCGGCATCGTGGTGCAGGACAGCCGCGACGACGGCGGCTACGTCACGCCCATCGACAGCGTCGGCGAGGACGCCACCTACGTCAGCCGCATCCGCAAGGACCCGACCGTCGAGCACGGCCTGCAATTCTGGTGCGTGTCCGACAACCTTCGCAAGGGCGCGGCCCTGAACGCGGTGCAGATCGCCGAGACCGTCGTGGCGCAAGGGCTGCTGAAGCGCGCCGCCTGAATAGGTGGCCGCCAAGGGCGGGATCGAGCCGGCCGGCGGCGGCCCGTCGCTTCAAGGCGTCACGGTCTCGCCCGGAACGGTCGCGGGCCGTTCGCCCCGACCCGCCGCCCGGCGTCCCGGCTTCAACCTCAGGCAGGGCCGCTCGACCCACCGCCAAGACGCCCAGGCAATCGGCGCGGCTGCCAGCAACGCGGCAACCGTCAACCCGTACGGCCCGAGCCCGGCTCCGAACACCGACACCAGCGACTGCTGCACCGGGCAACCCCACAGGTAGAGCCCGTAGGAAATATCCGTCTCCCGCCCGACCGGGCCCAGCAAAGGCGGCCGGGCCAGCCCGAACGCCAGCGTCACGTACGGCACGGCCAGCAGCACCGCGCCCCCCAGCACCGGCCCGGCGGGCAGCAGCCCAAGCCCTGCCGCCGCCAGCAACGCCGCTTGCGGGCTCAGCAGCCTTTCCAGCCGCCAGCACCGCGCCAGCGCCCCCAGCACGAACGCCCCGGCGAACCGCAACGCGAACGGCACGCTGCTCCACCACACCACCGGCTGCACCTGCTCCGGCCGCATCACCGTGAACACGTACCCGGCCGCCACCGCCGCCGCCGCGAGCGCCGGCAGCACGCCCCAGCGCACCGCCCGTGCCCGCCCGGCATACAGCGGCAGCAGCGCGTACATCGCCGCCTCAATCGGCAGCGACCACAACGACCCGTTCACCGCCGTGAACGGCCGCCCGTCCCCGAACACCCCCGGCAACAGGTAATAGGGCGCCAACAGGATGTTCCAGAGATACCGCCCCGTTTCGGGATTCCCGAAATAGCCCGCAACCGGCAAGGCCGAGAACGCCGGCCCGACCAGCAGAACCGTCCCCAGCACCGCCGCCGCCAGCCCCGGCATGATCCGCAACGCCCGCCGCGCCGCGAACCGGGCCGCCGACGGATCGGACAACCAGCTCGAAGCGATCAGGTAGCCGCTGATGGTGAAGAAAACCCGGACGGCGAGCACGTGCACCGGCACCCCGAACCATTCCGGCGGCGGCTGCCCGGTGATGACGAAGGAATGCCCGAAGATCACCATCCCGGCCGCGATCAGCCGCAGCGCGCCGAAATTGTTCTCCGTCACCCGGCCAGCTCCAGCGCCTCCTCCGCTTCCAGCCAGGCCGCCTCTTCCGCGTCCTGCTCGCGGGCCAGCGCCGCCAGCCGCACCTGCGCCGCCGTCACCTCCTCTCCCCCCGCGCCTCGCGCGTAGAGCGCTGGGTCGGCCAGCTTGGCCTCGATCTTCGCCCGCTCCGCCGACAGCTTGGCGATCCGCGCCTCCGCGTCGCGTATCCTTCGCCGGAGCGGCGCGGTTTGCAGCCGGGCCTCCGCCCGGTCCCGCCGCTCCTCCTTGCGCTTCGGCGTCGCGTCCCCGCCCCGCCCCGCGGGCCGGGCACGCTCGGCCAGCAAGGCCCGGTACTCGTCCATGTCGCCGTTGAACGGGCGCACCGTCCCGTCCGCCACCAGCCAAAGCCGGTCCGCCACCAGATCCACCAGATGCGGGTCGTGCGTGATCAGCAGCACCGCCCCCCCGTAGTCCGCGAGCGCCCGGACCAGCGCCTCCCGCGCGTCGATGTCCAGGTGGTTGGTCGGCTCGTCCAGGATCAGCAACTGCGGCGCGTCCCGCGTCGCCAGGGCCAGCAGCAGCCGCGCCTTTTCCCCGCCCGACAGCGCCCCCACCCGGCTTTCCGCCCGGTCCGCGTCCAGCCCGAACCGCGCCAGCTGGCTCCGCACCTGCGGCGGCGTCGCGTTCGGCAACGCCCGGGCCATGTGGTCCACCGGCGTCTCGTCCAGCGTCAGCTCGTCCGTCTGGTGCTGGGCGAAATACCCCACCCTCAAGTCCTTGGACCGCCGCAGCTCCCCCGACAACGGCGTCATCCGCCCCGCCAGCAGCTTCGCCAGCGTGCTCTTGCCGTTCCCGTTCGCCCCGAGCAGCGCGATCCGGTCATCCGGCTCCACCCCGAGACCCAATCCCCGCAGCACCCGCACGTCTCCGTACCCGGCATCGACCCGCTCCAGCGACAGGATCGGCGGGGCCAACTGCTTCGGCTCCGGGAACGCGAACCGGCTCGGCGCGTCCTCCACCACGCCCTCGATGGCCGGCATCCGCTCCAGCGCCTTGAGGCGGGACTGCGCCTGCCGGGCCTTGGTCGCCTTGGCCCGGAAGCGGTCCACGAACGCCTGCATGTGCGCCCGCTGCGCCGCCATCCGCTCCGCCGCGCGGGCCTGCTGCATGGCGTGCTCCGTCCGTATCCGCACGAACTCGTCATATCCCCCCGGCGTCAGGCTCAGCTTCTGCCGGTCCAGGTGCGCGATGGCCTCCACCGCCCGGTCCAGCAACCCGCGGTCGTGGCTGACGATCAGGCAAGCCCCCGGGAACCGCGCCAGCCACCCTTCGAGCCAGAGCGTCGCCTCCAGGTCGAGATGGTTGGTCGGCTCGTCCAGCAGCAGCAGGTCGGGGGCCGCGAACAACGCCGCCGCCAGCGCCACCCGCATCCGCCACCCGCCCGAGTAGCTGTCCACCGGGCGCGCCTGCGCCGCGGCGTCGAACCCCAGCCCGGCCAGGATCGCCGCCGCCCGGGCCGGGGCCGCATCCGCCTGGATGGCCCGCAGCCGCTCGTGGATCTCGGCCAGCCGCATCGGCTCCGCCCGGTCCCGCTCGGCCAGCAGTTCGAGCCGCTCCGTGTCCGCCGCCAGCACGGTGTCGAGCAGGTTGGCAGGCCCCGAGGGCGCTTCCTGCCGCACCTGCGCCATCCGCGCCCGGCTGCTCAGCCGTATCTCGCCGCCGTCCACCGCGATCTCGCCCGCGATGGCGCGCAGCAGCGTGCTCTTTCCCGCCCCGTTCCGCCCCACCAGCCCGATCCGCCGCCCCGGATCGACGCGCAGCTCCGCCCCATCCAGCAGGGTGCGCCCGGCGACGCGCAGCGTGACGTGGTCGATGCTCAGCAGGCTCATGCGGCGGAGATACGCGAGGCAACGCGCGGCGGAAAGGCCCGCAGCCTTGCCCCGCCGCCGCCCATGCCCTAAAGCGCCCGCCACCAACACGGGAGCCGCAGCATGGCCATCGAACGCACCCTCAGCATCCTCAAGCCCGACGCCACCCGCCGCAACCTCACCGGCAAGATCAACGCCGTGTTCGAGGACGGCGGCCTCTGCATCGTCGCCCAGCGCCGCCTCCGCCTCAGCCAAGCCCAGGCCGAGAGCTTCTACGGCGTCCACAAGGAGCGCCCGTTCTTCAAGGACCTGGTTTCCTTCATGACCGGCGGCCCCGTCGTCGTGCAGGTGCTCGAAGGCGAGGACGCCGTGGCGCGGAACCGCGCGCTGATGGGCGCCACCAACCCGGCCAACGCCGAGGAGGGCACCATCCGCAAGCTGTTTGCCGAGAGCATCGAGGCCAACAGCGTCCACGGCTCGGACAGCGCAGAGACCGCCGCCGCCGAGATCGCCTATTTCTTCGCCGGGACCGACATCGTCGGCTGATGCCCGAGGCACGATCGCGCATGGCAGTGCGTGCCGCCGCATTGGCCACGTTCACGCTGTTCTCGGGATGCGGCGGCCCCAAGCCGATCGTGTTGCAGCGCCCGCCGGAGCCTCCTCCCGGCATCGATGGGCGCTACCGGGGAACCGCCCGCCTGGTCCGCGCCGAAAACCGCTCCTGCCCGCGAAGCGGCCCGCGCGTGTACCAACTGACCGGCGGCGAAGTCACGCTGTCCTATTCCGGCGGCGGCCGCGCCCGCGTTCCGCTGACCGCCGCCGTGCAGCCGGACGGCCGCTTCCGCACCTCCGACGGCGAAGGCACGCTGGAAGGCCAGGCCGAGGACGGGATGCTGGAGATCACGATCAGCAGCGAGCAGTGCGAGCACCACTGGACCATGCGCAAGATCGGCTGACGGGCGGCCGGGTTCCATCCGAACGGCGTTACCCTTAAGCTTCCGACCCAAGATAAAAATTAACGGGAGGGACGCCATGATTCGCCGCCGCACCCTGTTGGCCACAGCCCCGGCCCTGCTCGCCGCCCCGGCGATCGCCCAGCCCACGCCGGTCCTGCGCTTCGTTCCGCAAGCCAACCTCACGTCCATCGACCCGGTCTGGACCACCGCGACCGTCACCTCGAACCACGCCTACTACGTCTACGACGTTCTCTACGCCGCCGATTCCAAGCTGCGCCCGCAGCCGCAAATGGCCGCAGGCCATCAAACCTCCGAGGACGGGCGCACCTGGACCATCCGTCTCCGCGACGGCCTCACCTTTCACGACGGCACGCCCGTCCGCAGCCAGGATTGCGCCGCAAGCCTCAAGCGCTGGAGCCAGCGCGACCCCTACGGCCAGCTCCTCGCCAAGGTGCTCGACAGGTACGAGACACCCGACGACCGCACCCTGGTCGTCAAGCTGCAGAAGCCCTTCCCTCTGCTTCTCAACGCCCTTGCCAAGCCCGACGCCAACGTGGCCTGGATCATGCCCGAGCGCATCGCCCAAACCGACGCCATGCAGCCCATCAAGGAGGTCGTCGGCTCCGGCCCCTACCGCTTCGTCGCCGACGAGTACCGCTCCGGCAGCCGCGTCGTTTATGCCAAGTTCGGCGACTACAAGCCGCGCCAGGAGCCGCCCGACTGGGGCGCCGGCGCTAAGATTGCCCACTACCCGCGCGTCGAATGGACCATCATCCCCGACCCAGCCACCGTCGCTGCCGCCCTGCAGAACGGCGAGGTCGACTGGTGGGAGCAGCCGTTGCCCGATCTTCTGCCCGTCCTGGAGCAAGCGGGCATCAAAACCCAGATCGACCAGCCGGGCGGCCGCCACGCCTTCGCCCGCGTCAACCATCTCCAACCCCCTTTCAGCGACAAGGCCGTCCGCCAAGCCTTTCTCATGGCCGTCAAGCAGCAGGACTACATGCAAGCCGCCCATGGCGACGACAGATCGCTCTGGGGCGTGTGCCGCAGCCTCTACCCTTGCGGCACGCCCTACGCCCGCGACTACGGCGCGGAGTTGATGCAGGGCAGCCTGGACGCCGCGAAGCGCCTTCTATCCGCCTCCAAGTATGCCGGAGAGCCCGTCGTCGTCATCAATCCGACCGATTTCCCCACCATCGGCCCTCTCGGCCAGGTCAGCGCCGCGCTGCTTAAACAGGTCGGTTTCAACACCGATCTCCAGGAAAGCGACTGGGGCACTGTCGTCAACCGCCGGGCCAGCCGCGAGCCGGTCGGCAAAGGCGGCTGGAGCGTGTTCCACAGCTTCGGCAGCGCCGTCGCCTATGCCACTCCCGCCACGTCCTCCATCCTCCGCGAACAAGGCAAGGACGCCTGGTTCGGCTGGCCCAGCAATCCAAAGGTCGAGGCCATGGTGCAAGACTGGCTCGCAGCCCCCGACGAAGCCGCCCAAGCCAAGGTGGCCGACGCGATCGGCGTCGCCGCCCTGGACGACGTCGCGACAGTCCCTGTCGGCCAATTCTTCATCAAGACCGCCTACCGCAACGCCATTACCGGCGTGCTGCAGGGAATGGCGCCGTATCCGTGGAACGTCCGCCCAGCATAACCGAGCCCTCCCGCGCCAACGCGTCGGCGAACAGGTCAGCGATGCCGGGACCCCCATCATAAGGGCTCCCGGCTTTGTCCCGCAGGATCGTGTATCCGTCCCCGCCCTGCCGCAGAAAACTATTCGTCGCCACAAGGTAGCGCGCTCCGGGATCGAGCGCCCGCCAGGCCCCGTCCGGCCCCTCCACCTCGGTCCCCGCCGTCCCCAGCCGCAAGCCGGCCCATTGCGGGAACCCGCCCCGCCCGACCAACGTCAGCCCGTGCTCCACCACCGCCTCCAGATCCGCCCCCGTGAGCGTCAGCGTCGCCAGCGTGTTGCCGAACGGCATCGCGTCCATCACCTGCCCCAGGCTTACCGCTCCCGCCGGCAGCCCCGCCCGCAGCCCGCCCGCGTTCATCAGCCCGACCGACGCCCCGCGCGCGGCCGAGCGCAAGGCCTCCGCCGCCAGCACCCCGATCCGGCACTGCGCCACCCGGCAGAACGTCGCCTCCAGCGGCTCGCCCAGCACCGCCAACGGCTTGTTCCGCAACGCCTGCAACGACGCCGCGTAGCGGGCCACGGTTGCGGCAACCTCCGCATCCTCGGCCAGCTCAAGCCCCACGTGCCGGCATCCCCCGCCGAACCCGACCACCGTTCCGTCCGCCGCCACGTCGAGGTCCAGCCGCCCCAGGTACCGCCCGTAGGCCCCGGCTTGCACGACCAGGCATCCATTTCCGGCCATCATGGGATACGGCCCCGATGCCCCGGCCTCCGTGTTCGACAGCAGCGTATGCGTATGCCCGCCCACGACCAGCCCGACCCCCGGCACATCCAGCCCCAGATCGGTCGGCAAGCCAAGATGCGACAACGCAACGACGAAGCGCGCGCCCTCCGCCCGAGCCGCCGCCGTCGCCTCGGCCAACGCCCCCCGAGGCTCCCCGAACCGCACCAGCGGCCCCGGCGACGAACTCGTCTGCGCCGCTCCTGTCGTCAGCCCCACCACGCCAATCCGCAACCCCGCACGCTCGAATAACGCGTAAGGCCGCAGCAGCCCGCGCAAGTCCGGGTCGTTCGACGCATCGACGTTCGCCGACAAAACCGGGAACAGCGCCGCCCGCACGTACCGCGCCAGCGCCCCGGGCCCGTTGTCGAACTCATGGTTCCCCACCGCCATTGCGTCCGTGCCGACGGCGTGCTGCACCGCCAGCTCCGCCATTCCATGGTGGGCCGTGTAGAACAAGCTGCCCTGGAACTGGTCCCCCGCGTCCAGCAGCAGCACCGCCCGGCCATCCGCCTCCGCCGCCGTTCGTTGCTCGCGGATGGCCGTGGCCAGCCTCGCGCTGCCGCCGAAACACCCGTCCGAACCCTGGGCGCACGTCATCGCCCGCCCGTTCACCGGCAGATGCCGCGAATGGAAATCGTTCAGATGCAGCACCGTCAGCCGGTGCACTGCTTCCCCGCGCCCCGCCCGGACCAGCGGCAGCGTTCCGGCCGCGCCCAGCAACAACCGTCGTTTCAGCATCATGGCCCATGCCAATACCAGCCCCCGCCTTGCACTTGCGAGACATCTTCGCCAAATCTTGCGCAACGAAAGGACGCAGCAACCATGTTCATCGAGACCGAAGGCACGCCGAACCCGGCCACCCTGAAGTTCCTGCCCGGACGCGACGTCATGGGCGAGGGAACCGCGGATTTCGCCGGCCCCGACCTTGCCGCCCGCAGCCCGCTGGCCACCGCCCTGTTCGCCCTGCCCGGCGTCGCCCGCGTTTTCCTCGGTTCCGACTTCGTGACGGTGACGAAGAACGACCTGACCGAGTGGCAATCCCTGCGCCCGCAGGTGCTGGGCGCCATCATGGAGCACTTCGTCGCCGGGCGCGCCGTTATCGAGGGCCAGGGCGACGCGGCGGACGAGGACGTGGCCGCCGAGGACCAGGAAGTTGTTGACCAGATCAAGGAGCTGCTCGACACCCGGGTCCGCCCCGCGGTTGCCAGCGACGGCGGCGACATCGTGTTCCGCGGCTACCGCGACGGCATCGTCCGCCTGCACATGCAAGGCGCGTGCAGCGGCTGCCCGTCCAGCAGCGCCACCCTCAAGCACGGCATCGAGAACATGCTGCGGCACTATGTCCCGGAAGTCCTGTCGGTGGAGCAGGTCGAGGCCTGACCCATGCTCGACGAACCCGGCGAGGCCGTGGCCGAAGCCCCGGCGGCGCCCCGCTTCGGCCTCGACCGCGCCAGGCTGGACGACGCCGGGCTTGACCTGCTGTTCCGCGAGGCGCGAACGCGATGGGAGTGGCGCCCGACCCCGGTCGAGGACGCTACGGTCCGCGAGCTTTACGATTTGATGAAGCTGGGCCCGACCTCCGCGAACTGCTCTCCTGCCCGCTTCATGTTCCTTCGCACGATGGAGGCCAAGCAGCGGCTTCGCCCCGCCCTCTCGACCGGCAATGCCGACAAGACCATGCTTGCCCCGCTCGTCGTGATCGTCGCGCATGACCCGTTGTTCTATGAAGACCTCCCCCGCCTTTATCCCGGCTCCGATGCCCGCGCCTGGTTCGCGGGCAACGAGGAGCTGGCCGAGGAGACCGCCTTCCGTAACGGCACCCTGCAAGGCGCCTACCTGATCCTGGCCGCCCGCGCGCTGGGCCTCGGCTGCGGCCCCATGTCGGGCTTCGACAACGCGAAGGTCGACGACGAATTCTTTGCCGCCACCGGCTGGAAGAGCAATTTCCTCGTGGCCCTGGGGCACGCCGAAGCGACCGACGCTCCGCCTCGCGCCCCGAGGCTCGGATTCGACGAGGCGTGCCGGCTCCTCTGATCGCCGGACGCGCGGTCCTCACCCTCGACGCTGCCTTAACCGGCTGCGGGGCAGGCGTGGTCCTCTCCGGCCGTACCGCCGCCGAGTGCCGCCATCCAGGAGGCCGGGGCGCCGACGCCGCCCTTCCCGCGATGGCGATGCGCGTCCTGCGGTCATCCGGCCTGGCCGCCGCCCGGCTCACCGGGATCGCGGTCACGGTCGGCCCCGGCAGCTTCACGGGCGTGCGGGCGGCGCTCTCGCTCGCGCATGGCGTCGCCCTGGCCGCGGGCGTCCCGGTTGTCGGCGTCACGGTCGGCGACGCGATCCGGGCGGGGGTCTCGTCCGCGCGCCCGGTCTGGGTCGCTATCGACAGCAAGCGGGGCCGCGTTTTCCTGGATGACGGCTTCTCGGTCCGGAGCGTGGCGCTTGACGCGCTTGCCAGGCCCTCCGGCCCGGTCGCGGTCGCCGGCGACGCGGCCGAGGCCGTTGCTGCCCAGTGGGCCGTGTACGACGCCGTTGCCGTGCCGTTCCAGGGCCTTTCCCCCCAGGCGATCGCCGCTGCCGCCGAAACCTCGCCCCGCCCTGCCCAGCCCTTTTACGTCGATCCTCCGGAGGCCCGGCCGGGCGTCGCCGCCCGCCCCGCTCCCGCCGGCTGATGCAGCCCGCGACCCCTGCCCACGCCGCCGTTCTCGCCCTTATCCACGCCAGCGCCTTCGCCCCCGCAAGCCGGTGGGGGGCGGAAGCCATGGCCCTGCAACTCTCCCTGCCCGGCGCTTTCGGCCACGTCGACCCGGGCGGCGGCTTCGTTCTCGCCCGCGTTGTTCTCGACGAGGCGGAAATCCTGACCCTCGCCGTTGTGCCTGAACGCCGGCGTCAAGGGCTGGGCGCCGGGCTGCTGCGGCGGGCGATGCGGACGGCCGCCGCCCGGGGCGCCGCCTCCATGGTTTTGGAAGTCGCCGCCGACAACGCCGCGGCCCGCGCCCTTTATGCCCGGCACGGCTTCGAGCACGTCGGGCGCCGCCGCCGATACTATCCCGGCGGCGCCGACGCGCTGATCCTCCGCGCGCCGCTCAGCCCCCCTTGCGGATCAGAACCAGGCTGATCCCGTCGCCCAGGCCGTCGACGCGCAGAACGTCGTGCCCCTGCTCGGCCGCGGTGCGGGGGACGTTCCGGAGCGGCTCGTCGCCCCGCAACCGAACCGCGAGAACCTGCCCCGGGCGAAGCCGGTCGATGCCGAGTCGGGTACGCACGAATGTCATCGGGCAGACATAGGCGGTGATATCGATCTCTAAATCCGCCTTGACGCCAATCGAGGGTTGTAGCCCGTCAGACTGGACTGTATTGCCGGAGTTAACAGCGATCATTTATTCTTGCTCCACTATTGCGAAACGACGTAGGACCGAGATATATGCGTGACATCTTTCAATAGAGGAAAGCGTTCATGACCGAGCAGACAGAGACAAGTGACGTTCTTGGATTGACGGCGCAGATCGTCTCGGCTCATGTTTCCAACAATTCAATCGGCGCGGACGCGTTGCCGAGCCTGATACAGGACGTTTACCGCACCTTGGCCGGAGTTGGTAAGGAGCAGGTCATCCCCGACAAGCAGCAACCGGCAGTTCCGGTCAAGAAGTCTGTTTTTGCCGACTACATCATCTGCCTTGAAGACGGCAAGAAGCTGAAAATGCTGAAACGGCATCTGAAGACGTCCTACAACATGACCCCGGAGCAATACCGCGAGAAGTGGCAGCTCCCGCCGGACTATCCGATGGTCGCCCCGAGCTACGCGAGGCACCGTTCGTCGCTTGCCAAGAAGATCGGCCTCGGCACGAAGCCGCGCGGACGTTAACGGCCCTGTTCACGCCAAATCGGTCCGCCGGCGGCAGATCGGTTTGGAATGACGGCGCGGAACCAGGGTTGCCAGCTCGCCTAAGCCTAACCGGACCGTCAGCACGACATGCCGCCTTCCCGATTCGACATCCGGTAGCCTGTTCGGCTACGCCAGCCAGTGTGACGGGCGTGGCGACCGACAGGGATCTCATGGAAACACGCATCGAACGGTTATGCGTCGAGAACGGCCTCAAAATGACAGGCCAGCGCCGGGTTATCGCCCGCGTCCTTTCCGAGGCGGCGGACCACCCGGACGTGGAAGAACTCTACCGCCGGGCGGCCTCCATCGATCAGCGCATCTCGATCGCGACCGTTTACCGCACTGTCCGGCTGTTCGAGGAGAAAGGCATTCTTGAACGCCGCGACTTCGGCGGCAGCCGCGCGCGGTATGAGCCGACCGAGCACGGCAAGCACCACCACATCATCGACGTCGACTCCGGCCGGGTCACCGAATTCGAAAGCGCCCCGCACGAGGCCCTTATCCAGGATATTGCCAAGAAATTGGGGTTCGAGCTTGTTTCCTACCGCCTCGAACTGTTCGGCCGCAAACCGCAGCAGCCGAAAACCGACGCGGCCCGCAGCCGGAACGAGCCGGACGAGCCGGCCGGGCAGGCTGTCCCGGCGTCGGCCGCAGCGCAATGACGCATTACGCCCGCCCCCAGCGCCGCCCCCATTTCCGCGAACTCAGAGCCGGCAACCTCGGTGTCCGGATCGCGGCGAACCAGGCTGAGGTAAATTCCGCCCAAGCCCTCCGCTACCGCGTCTTCTTCGACGAGATGGGCGCCATTCCTTCTCCCGAGGCGCTCGCGTCCCGCCGTGACTCCGACGCCTTCGATTCCATCGCCGACCACCTCCTCGTCCTTGACCACGCTCTCGGCGAGGGGACGGCCGGCGTCGTCGGCACCTATCGCCTCATCCAGAAAGACGGGGCCGCCAAGATCGGGCGCTTCTATTCCGCCGACGAGTACGACCTCGCCCCTATCGACGCCTTTCCCGGACGCGTGCTGGAACTCGGGCGCTCCTGCGTCGACGCCAGCTACCGCGGGCGGGCCGTCATGCAGCTTCTATGGCGCGGCATCGCCGCCTACGTCGCCGAGCAGAACATCGACCTCATGTTCGGCTGCGCCAGCCTCCCCGGCACCGACCCCGAAGCCCTGGCCGAGGAACTAACCTTCCTTTACGGCCATCACCTCGCCCCCCCGGCGTTGCGCCTCCGCGCGCTCCCCGGCCGCTACGTCGACATGCGCCGCCGCGACCCGATGTCGATCGACGCCCGCCAAGCAACCTCGCTGCTGCCGCCGCTGATCAAGGGCTATATCCGGCTCGGCGGCTTCGTCGGCGACGGCGCCGTCGTTGATGAGCAGTTCAACACCACCGACATCGCCATCATCGTCAAAAGCGACCTCATCACCGACAGATACGTCAAGCACTACGAGCGCGGCCGCGCCGACCAGCCGGACTGAGCCGGCCCTCGCCGCAGCAACAGGTGAACGCATGGACGTGATCATGACAGCGCCCCGCCTGGCGCCCCAGGCGGTTGCCCTTATCGAGGCCGCGGGCGCCCGCATCCATTACATGCCGCCCTACCCGTCCGCCGCCGACGTGGCCGCCCTCGCCGCCGAGGTCAACCCGGTCGCCATCCTGTCCCGCCAAGGACCCGTCACCGCCGCCGCCATGCAGGCCGCCCCCAACCTGCGGCTCGTTGCCCGCCACGGCGTGGGGGTCGACGACGTCGATGTCGGGGAGGCCGCCCGCCGGGGCATCCTCGTCACCCGCGCGCCCGGCTCCAACACCCGCCCCGTCGCCGAACACGCCATCGCGCTCATGCTCGCCCTTGTCAAAGACCTGGGCCCGCTCTCGTGCATGGTGGGGGCCGGGGGATGGCGCGAGGCCGGGACCAAGGTCCGCGACGTGGCGGGCCTGCGCCTTGGCTTGGTCGGCTGCGGCGCGATCGGGCAGGCCGTGGCCGAACTCGCCGCCCCGTTCGGCCTCGCCATCCACGGCTACGACCCGGCGACCCCGCCCGCCGGGCGCATCGAGCCCGCCCCCACCCTCCCGGACCTTTTGCGACGCGCCGACATCCTCTCGCTTCACCTCCCCTACGCCCCGGCCACCCGGCACATCATCGACGCCGCCGCACTCGCCCTACTTCCCCGGGGCGCGGTCGTCATCAACACCGCCCGCGGCGGCCTGATCGACGAGCCGGCCCTCCTGCGGGCGATCGAGTCCGGCCACATCGCCGGGGCCGGCCTGGACGTGTTCGAAACCGAGCCGCCGCTCCCGGGCGATCCCCTCCGCCGTCACGCCCGCGTCATTGCCACCCCCCACGTCGCCGGCGTGACCGATGGCAGCCTTGTCACCATGGGGGTCATGGCCGCCGAGTGCATCGCGGCGTGCCTCCGCGGCGACCCGATCCCGGCGGAGCGCCTCGTCAGCCCATGACCAAGCTCCTCGCCCGCCTTCCTGTTTCGGGCTGGCGCGCAGACCTTGCCGCCGCCGTGTTGGGCGTCCTTGCCGCCACGGCGCTGCCTCCGTTCTACGTCCTCCCCGCCCTGCTGGTTGCCGTGCCTGGCCTGCTCGCCCTTGTCGGGGGCGCCCCGGGGCCATTCACTGCCGCGCGCCGCGGGTTCTGGTTCGGTTTCGGCCATCACGTTCTCGGCCTTTACTGGATCACCGAAGCCATCCTGCTCGAATCCGCGCGCTACTGGTGGTTCGTTCCCATCGCCGTCCCCGCGCTGTCCGCCCTTCTCGCCTTGTTCATCGCCGTGCCCTGCGCCGCCGCCTGGTTCGCCCGGCCCGGGTGGCGGCGGGTCGCCATGCTCGCCGGGGCGTGGACCCTCAGCGAATTCGCCCGCCAGTTCATCGGCACCGGCTTTCCTTGGAACCCCTGGGGCAGCGTCTGGGCCCTTCCCGGCCTCGCCGGCGACGTCATGATCCAGCCCGCCGCCTGGATCGGGACCCCGGGCCTCACGCTTCTTACCGTTCTCGTCGCCGCCCTGCCGGTGCTGGGCTTGCGGGGCTGGGCCACCGGCGCGCTCATCCTCGTTGCCTGGATTGCAGCCGGCATTTGGCGCGTTTCGGCCCCTGAGCCTCCCGCTCCGGGCGTTGTCGCCGTTCTTGTCCAGGGCAACGTTTCCCAAGCGCAGAAGTGGGACCGCGACACCGCGGTGGCGACGTTCCAGCGTTACCTTTCCCTGTCCGCGGAGGGCGTGGCCGCGGCGGGGAGCCGTCCATCCGTGGTTGTCTGGCCCGAGACCGCCAGCGTTTTCCTGCTCCAATCCGACCAAGGCGCCCGCGAAGCCATCGCCCAAGCCATCGCTCCCGCCCGCGGCGCCATCATCGGCAGCCTGACCTTCCGCAACGGCCGCCCGTCCAACGAGCGGGGGAACGAGCCGTTCAACAGCATGGTCGCCCTGGATGCCGAGGGCTCCATCGCCGGCATCTACGACAAGTGGCATCTTGTCCCCTTCGGCGAGTATGCCCCGAGCTGGATTCCCCTGGCCATCCAGGTCGTGCCGGGCCAATTCGGCTTCGGCCGTGGCCCCGCCACCCTGCGCATCCCCGGCCTGCCCCCGTTTGCCGGGCTGATCTGCTACGAGGCGATCTTCCCGGCCCAGGTCGTCGACGAGGCCAACCGTCCCGACTGGATGGTCAACATCACCAACGACGCCTGGTTCGGCAACTCCACCGGCCCCCGGCAACACCTCGCCGCCGCCCGTATGCGGGCCGTCGAGGAGGGCCTTTCCTTGCTCCGGGCCGCCAATACCGGCATCACCGCCGGCTTCGACAGCCGTGGGCACGAACTCGGTCGCCTGCCGATGCGTGTCGCCGGCGAACTCGCCTTGCCGATTCCCGGCAAGCTGCCGCCCACCGCCTTTTCCCGCTGGGGCCTCGTTATGCCCGGCCTGCTCGCATGTGCTTTGGTCGGCGCCTCGCTTATCCGTCGCGTGCGGTTGGAGACCGAGGGCGAAGCTCGCCGGCGCTATCCCGGACATCAGTCAACTAAATGAGAAATGTCCGGAAATACGATCGTTCTTGACCTCTTGCGGTTGTGATGTTAACTTCTTTTTCAGCTTTATCGTGCACGTGCGAGGACAGACATGTTGATTCAGGCGAATGCCAGCCCGGAGAAGGACAGCGGCCCGAGCCCGATCGATGCCCACGTTGGATCAAGAATTCGACTGCGTCGCACTTTGCTGGGAATGTCACAGGAGCGGTTGGGCGACGCCCTCGGCCTGACCTTCCAGCAGGTGCAGAAATACGAGCGGGGGGTGAACCGTGTCGGCGCGTCGCGGCTGTTCGACTTGTCCCGCGTGCTCGACGTGTCGATCAGCTTCTTCTTCGACGACATGCCGGAGCAACTCGCCGGCATTCACGGCACCGGCCACATGACCCATGCAGCGGGCGGCTTGGCCGAACGGCAGGACGGGTTGGGCACCGACGAGGCCCTTAACCGTCGCGAAACGCTTGAGCTTGTCCGAGCCTATTACCGCATTACCGATCCTGCCGTCCGTAAGCGGGTGTTCGACCTCGTCAAGACGATGGGGCCTTCAGAAGGCTGAGGGCGGCTTGGTTTTGCCGCCCTATAAGTGAGCAACTTCGGGGCGGCAAGCGTCATTAGGACCGACGTCGGTCCTCGTGCCGCATCATCCGCAACGCCTTCGCCGACAGGGCCGCCAGACCGCCCAGCAAGGCCCCCGAGCTGAAGTGGATCAAGGCCAGGATCGGCAGATAAATCAGGCCGATCATCGTTTACGCACCGTCTTTACGGCCAACCGCGCCGCCAAGGCCGCCGTTACCGCCGCCATCCCGAACAACACGCCGCTTGCCACCGAAGCCGAGACCACGATGCCGGTCAGCAACCCCGGTTTTGGAACAATTCTAACCATTGGCACGCGCCTTTCAGCCGATTTCAGGTCAGCATCAACCCGGCTGCGGGCCGGTGATGGCAATCTAAGCAGGCTTGCGTCGCTTGTGCCACGCAAGCCTGCCCAGAAACCGTCGAGGGCGGATCATTTTACCGGCAGCGCGGCGGCACGCTCCGCCGAACGACGCTTAGTCGGCCGGATATTTGAACTCGAACGACTGGCTGAACGGCTTCCACCAATCGGGAACCCCGGTCTCCTCGTCCACGTGCCGGTAAAAGCCGTGATCCGACGGCGGCGTGAACGTGTAGGTCAGCTTGTATCGTCCTGGCCCGTCCATCTTCACGTTCCGGGCGTAGTGCGGCCCGTCCTTGGCCGTCATTGGCAGCAGCGACCCTTCCGAGCGCCACCCCGTACCCTCTTTCGTGAGCTGATACGCGATGCCGAGATACGGAATCCAGCCGCCATCCGGGTATCCGTAGACGTTGTCCGCCGTCGCGTGGACGTCCGCCTCCAAATGAACCACGCCGGACCCTCCATGCACCATGTCCGGCGGCATCGGCGCCATTTCCACGCCGACCAGGTAATTGGCGACGATCTCCATGTCATGGGCGTGAACCGGCCCGCCCACGTAGTACTCCTTCGCGCTCGCCGGCTGCGTCGCCAGCAGGCCGCCTAGCCCGACCGCGGCCAGATAACGTCCACGCATCCTGTTATCCTTTCAGTGAACGGGCTGTCGTCCATGCAGGGTTTGCGCCGGGCCGGGCGCCGCGCTCGGCGCGCGGCCAATCAGGCGCGCGCCCACGACCAGCGTTGCCAGCACCACCAGATAGGCCACGAGCTGGACGCCCATCGGACGATCCGAATAGCCGATCAACGTATGCATCG
Organism: Acetobacteraceae bacterium; assembly: GCA_965260935.1. Lineage (GTDB taxonomy): Bacteria > Pseudomonadota > Alphaproteobacteria > Acetobacterales > Acetobacteraceae > JBBROS01. Next base: position 807,148 of record OZ253374.1, on the reverse strand, counting down.
CCTGGCCCAGCAGGCCGTCCTGCGGCAGCAGCCACGACGTGTCCCAAAGCTGGTAGCCCCAAGCCGGGATCAGGTCGGCCCCCGCCAGGGTCGCCGCCGCTTGCCCGGCCATTCCCGCCGCCAGCAACGCGATCAGCCAGCTCGTCACCGAGAACAGCATCCTGACCGGGATCGCCACCAGTCCCCGGTAAAGCAGGAACGACACCACCGCCCCCAGCCCGATGCCGAGCGCGCCTCCCAGCAGCAAGGACGCAACGCTTTCCTGCGACGACGCCGCGATCCCGTAAAGGAACAGCACGACCTCGCTTCCTTCACGCAGCACCGCGACCCCCACCACCAGCGCCAACGCCAGCAGCGACTTGTCGCCGGACGCGACCGAGCGCGCGACCCCTTTCATTTCCCGGGCCATCTCCCGCCCGTGGCTCGCCATCCAGAGCTGGTGCCATCCGAGCATCAGCACCGCCGTCAGCAACACCCCGGCGGTGAAAAGCTCCTGGCCGTAGCCTTGCACCGCGTTCGACAGCGCCCCGGCGAACATGGCCAGCACGCACGCGCCGACCACGCCCCCGGCAATGCCTCCCGCAACCCAGGCCCCGCGCCGCGGTATGCCCTGGGTTGCCGCCAGCACGATCCCCACGATCAACCCGGCCTCGAACACTTCCCGGAACACGATGATCAGACTGCCGAGCATGGCCTACTCCCCCGCCGTCTTCTCGGTCACGACCACGGTGCCCTTGGCGGTCTCCTCGTGGTACTCGTCGAAGAAGGCGTACCGCCCCGGCTTCAACGGCCCGGCCGAGACCGTGATCGTTCCTCCCGGCACCACGACCTTCTCGATCCGCAGGTCATGGCTTTCCAACTCCGCGGGCGTGTCATCCTGGTTGTGCAGCACAATCCTGAAACGCTGGCCTGCCGGCACCGTGACCGTGTCGGGCGTGAACTGATGCCCTTTCAGGGTCAATGTCACCGTGTCAGCCGCCAGCGCCGCGCCGCCCGTGAGCAACAGCCCGGCAATCGCCGCAAGCGACAGTTCGCGAAGTCTCGACAAGGCAGCCTCCATTTGCGTATGACCAATTGATAGTGCGAACCATTCGCATCTGCAACCCCATTCTGTTGGAGCCTGATCCCCCGATGGCCGATCCGAGCCTGTTCGACTTCATGCGTGTCCCCGCCTCGACCCTGATCGCGCTCGACAACCGCACGGTCCACTTCGCCATGCAGCCTTATCACTACATCGTGCGGCTGGTTCACGTCGTTGCCATGGCCGCCTTCTTCGGCGCCATCGGCCTGCTCGACCTCCGCCTGATGGGCTGGCGCGGCACCATCCCGCTCCGCGCCTTCGCCGACCACGCCCTTCCTTGGCTTTACGCCACCTTCGGCGTGGCCGTCGCGACCGGCGCCGCCTTGTTCGCCTACGAGCCTCTGCGAGCCGGGAGCCACGCCTACTTCGCTCCCAAGATGGCCTTCATCGTGTTCGGCCTCGCCAACGCGCTCCTGTTCCACCGCACCGGCTACCTGCGCGCCATCGCCGCCGAAGGCGCCATGCCGGGCAGCGCCAGGCTGGCCGGACTCGTTTCTCTTGTCCTCTGGACCGCCGTCATCGTCTGCTCGTCCCTGAACGCCGAGCCTGCGCCGAAGGTCTTGCTGCGCTGACGCCGGCAACCCTTTGGGGCGGCCGGGCTTTACCGGGCCGGCACGCTGGCCGGGCGGTCCGCCAGCCATCGGGCCAAACCGGCCAGTTCGGGCGCGCGCACGGGATCGCTGGCCGACCCTGACAGGCGAAGGCCGAGCGTTGGGCTGGCCTCGCCCGCCGGACTCAGGGCGGGGGTCAGCCCGAGCCGGACATCGATCCCGTCGCCGGTCAGATCGACGTTGCCGGCGACCGTGACGCTCCCGAATGGGCTGAGGGCATGTCCATCGGCGCCGACGGTGCCCCGCTCGATGCCCAAGCGCATCCCCAAAACGGAAAACGGCGTGCGCCCGGCCTGCAAATACGCCTTGATCGCGCCGGGATCGCCGTCCTGGCTTGGCGCGGACAGCGCCGCCGCGATGCCGGCGAGGTCGAACCCGGTTGCCATGCCGCCGGTTGCGTCAATTTCGGCGCTCCCTTCCAGCGTGGCAAGCAAAGCGGCCGGGCTGTAGCCGTCCGCCGCGAGCCGCGTGCGCGCCTGCACCTCGCCGGATGCGATGCCGACCGGCGTGTCCAGCAACCCGCTCGTGACGCGCAAGCCGTGCGCCTCCGCCCGGAGATCGACGTGCGGCGGGTCCTTCGCGGCGTCGGCCGTCAGGGCCGCCGTTATCGAGCCGTCAAGCAGGCGGCCGGCGATACGGCTTAGTTTCAGGATGCCGTCGTCCAGCGTGACATCCGTCGATATCCGCTGCAACACGGGCGACAGCCCAACCAGCACCTGCTCCGCCTCGACCCGGACCGACGCCTGCCAGCCTTGCAGCCAGGACAGCGGCAACGGGTCCGGCGAGCGTGGATAAACGAGCGGAAACGGCAACGTCTCGGCCTTCACCTGTCCGGTCAAGCGCCTGCCGTCGAGCTGCAGCGACGTGTCCAGGCGAAGCGAACCGGCCGCCAGCGTCGCCCCATTCAGCGCGAGCTTGCCCGGCGTGCCGGCCATCTGGCCCACCAGCGAGAACGAGCCGTCCCCCAGCCACGCGGCGGTCCCTGGAATGCCGATAGTTTGCAGCAGCCGCGGCGCTCCGGGATGTTGCAGCGCGATCCCGCCCGACCAGCTCCGTTTCGGGAGATCAATGACGGGCTGCGCGTCGATTCGTAGGTCGGACACGTTGAGCATCAACCGGGCGGTCAGCGCCTCCTGCGGACCAGACGCGCGAACGGCGAGCGTCGCCGGGCCTCGGATCAGCGGCTCGACATCGTGCGGCAACCGGCGCGAGGCGGCGATCAGGGGCCGGAATGCCTCGGCTTCGGGCGTCGACAGCTCCAGCTTCCCGTCCGAAAGCTGCCCGGCGTCGTTGATCTGTCCGGATATGCTGAGACTGGAGCCGAACGGGCTCGCGTCCAGGCGGCGCAGGAAGACGCGCGTCGCCTCCGATTGCAGGTCGAGCGCCACGGGCCCCAGCGCCGCCTGCCCCCAACTGGCCTGGCTGGCTTTCAATCTAAGGTCGGAGTCGATGGTCCGAAGGGCCGCGAACGCCTTCGCGGCATCGGCCGTCAACGCCCCGAATGGCTCGGACATCCAGCTATCGAGCGACAACCTGGCCAGGGTCAGATCGGCCGTGACCGCGGGCCGGGGGGGCGGCTTGGCGGGGGCTGCCGGTTTCGCTGCGGCCTTGACGCCGGGCGGATTTTGGAGCGGCGAGGGCGTTTGCGGCGTCGCGCGGGCGGACGCCGCTGGCAGCCGGACAGAGGCCGAACCGGTCAGATGGCTGCCATCGACGCTCCCGTCGAGCGCCGTGACAGTCACCTCGCCGGCACTGGCCTTGACTTGGCCCGCGAGGTCCGCGGTCCGCATGACGTTCGGGGCCAAGGCGGCCAGCGGCGCCGGCAGGATCGGTTCCAGCCACCGCGCCGTGGCGCGCAGGTCGGGGGCGGCCAGATGCACCGGCCCCGTGAACGTTGCCGGGGCGCTGGCGGAAACGCTCCCGGACAGCGAGAGCTTCGCGTCGCCCGGCAGCGCCGCCGAGACGTCGCGCAACACGACCGCGCCGCCGCCGAGGTCGACGGCCCCGCGCAGATGCCGCAGGGCGCCGCCGGCGAGCGTCGCGGCTTCCGCCGAAAGGTCGATCCCGGTCGGCAACCCGGCATAGAGGCCGGGCGGATCGTGGAGCAGCAAGGCGGCGATCCAGGCATCCAGGTCGAGACGGCCCGCGGCGACGGACACATCCAGCCGCGGCTGGGGCGAGACCCGCAACGCCACCGCGCCCCGGGCCGGCGCGCCGCCGATCTCGAGCGACAGCTCGTCGGCGATCACCAGCCCGCCCGCCGCATTCAGCCGCCCATCGCCGCGCCAGGCCAGGGGCGGCGCCGGCATGAGCAGCGACAGGTCCGTCCCACGGCCGGCAACCCGGCCCTCCACCGCGCCGTCGGGCATGATCCGCCCGGAAAAGGTCCCGCCCGTGCCGCGCAGCGGGCCTTGGCCGTCAAGGCTGATGTCCAGGCCTGCCGCGCGGTCGCCTCCGGGCCGGGCCAGGCGGAGGGTGAATTGCCATTCCCGCCCGCCGGACTGCCCGGAGCCGGCCACGAACAACGTCCTTGTGTCAGGGTCGGACGAGAGCGTGGCCGTGATGCCGGAAAACACTAGGTCGCCCATCGTGACCCGGCTCTGCTCGACCTGGGCCTTGAGGCCGGTGACCCAGGCCGGCGGGGGCGTGGAAAGGGCGCCGGCCGGCGGCGGCCAGGGCAACCGCAACTCCGCGCCTTGGAGAACGAGCTCGCGCGCGTCGATCCGCCCGGCCAGCAGCGGACCCAACGCCACCCGAAGGCGCAGCGCCTTGGCCTTGAGCCGGACGCCGCCTCCCGCGTCCTCGACCGCGACATCGGCCGCGGTCAGCACCGGCTGCGGCAGCAACTGCAAGCTGACGGGACCGCCGATGCGCACCACGCGCCCGAGCTGCTGCGACGCGAGGGCGGCGATCCCCTCGCGGTAGCGGTTCCAGTCGAGCATCCCCGGCACGACCCAGACGCAGGCGAGCACCGCGGCGAACGCTACAACGACGGCCGCCGCCGCCAATCCGCCCCGGCGTGCAGAGCCGCCATTCCTCGGCAAGGTTGCGTCAACCATCCGGCGCTAACATGCTCCTCGTGCCTCAGGTGGCATGGGCGGGGGTCACGCACCATCTCTCCTCCTGGGACTCGCCTTTTAAATCACTTCAACCGGATACGGTAATGCTCGAAACTCGGCGCCGCGGCTCTCGGCTAAAAAGGTTAGGTTTCGGAGCATGAGCTATTGGGGCAAACTGCTCGGCGCGGTCGGCGGCTTCGTCGTCGGCGGGCCGGTGGGCGCGATCATGGGCGCCGCCCTGGGCCATGCGGCGGACGGCGGCGCGTTGCCGAAGATCGACGTGAACCGCATCCTGGGCGGCACGCCGCTCGATCCCGCCCGGCTGGCGGCCACGCTCGGGCAGCGGGACCAGCTCTTCGCCATCTGCGTCGTCGTGCTGTCGGCCAAGCTGGCCAAGTGCGACGGCAGCGTGACGCGGGCGGAGATCGACGCGTTCAAGCGCCAGTTCCGCATCCCGCCGCAATCGGTGCGCGACATCGGGCGGCTGTTCGACCAGGCGCGCGACAGTTCCGAGGGGTTCGAATCGTACGCGCGCGAGCTTGGGCGGGGGTTCGCCGACAACAAGGGCCTGCTCGAGGACGTGCTGACGGCCTTGTTCGTGATCGCCCGCGCCGACAAGCCGTTGACCAATGCCGAGCACAACATGCTGTGGCAAATCCATCACGCCTTCGGCCTGGACAACCTGGCTTGGGAGCAGGCGCGCGGCGGCGTGAGCAAGCGCGCGCCGGAGGCCGACGACGCGTATGCCGTGCTGGGCGTCGCGCCCAACGCGAGCGACGAGGCGGTGCGGGCGACGTGGCTGCGACAGGTGCGGGAGAACCATCCCGACAGCCTCGCCTCCCGCGGGGTGCCGCCGGAGTTCATCGCCCGGGCCGGCGAGAAGGTCGCGCGCGTTAATGCCGCCTGGGACCGCATCAAACGCGAGCGGGGGCTTTGAAGGACGCGCCCAGCCCCAACCAGGACGCCCGCCCAGCCGGGACGCCGATTGATACGCTCGTCCTGCATTACACCGGGATGCGCTCCGCTTCCGAGGCGATCGACCGTTTGCGTGATCCGGCTGCCCGCGTCTCGTCGCACTATGTCGTGGAGGAGGACGGGCTGGTTTGGCGCCTCGTGACGGAGGACCGCCGGGCCTGGCACGCCGGGGTCTCGTTCTGGCGCGGGCATCATACGCTCAATCACCGCTCGGTGGGCATCGAGATCGTCAACCCGGGGCATGAATGGGGCTATCGTCCGTTCCCCGCCTTGCAGATGGCCGCCGTTTGCGACCTGTGCCTCGGCATCCTCGCCCGCCATCCGATCCCGCCGCGGAACGTCGTGGCCCACAGCGACATCGCTCCCGAGCGCAAGGAGGACCCGGGCGAGCTGTTCGATTGGCGGGGCCTGGCGCGGAACGGGATCGGCCTTTGGCCGCATGACCGGACGGCGCCGGTCGCGTTTCAGGCAGTCGGGCAGACGCTGTCCGCCATCGGCTACCCGGTTGACGACTTGCCGGCAACCGTGCGGGCGTTCCAGCGCCGGTGGCGGCCCGCCGAGCTGTCCGGCGTGGCCGATGACGAGACGCGGGCGATGATCGCCAGCGTGGCGGACCTGTATAAAGGTTAGCTGGCCAGCTCGCGCGAACGGTTGGTGGCCGCAGTGATCGCGCGCCGGATGGACGCTGGCCAGGCGTCTGCCTGCATCAGCACCGCCAAGGCTTGCTCGGTGGTCCCTTTCGGGCTGGTCACGGCCCGGCGGAGGTCGGCGGCGTCCGCCTCGCTGGCGTCAAGCAGGGCGCCCGAGCCTGCCACGGTCGCGCGCGCCAGCTTGCGGGCAAGCGTTGGCGGCAAGCCGTGATCGACGCCCGCCTGTTCCAGCAATTCGGCAAGCAGGAACACGTAAGCCGGGCCGCCGCCGGAGATGGCCGTCACGGGGTCGATCAAGGCCTCGTCCTCGACCCAGGCGACATCCCCGACCGCCGACAGAAGGGTGTCCGCCAGATCGCGCTGTTCTTGATCGACGCCCGGCCCCGCGCAAGCAACGCTGAACCCGCGGCCGATGGAGGCCGGGGTGTTCGGCATCGCCCGCACGTGCTTTCCCTTGCCGAGCGGTTGTTCGAGGCTGCGGAGCGTGCGCCCGGCCATGATCGACAGCACGAGGCTCCGGCCCACGAGCGGCCGAAGCTCGGGGAGGACCTCGTCCGCCATCTGCGGCTTGACGGCCAGAATGACGCATCCGGGGAAAAATCCGGGCGGGACCCGGTTCAAGCCTGTCACCACCGTCACGTTTGGTCCGGCGAGCGACCGCGCGTTGTCCGCCGGGTCGACGACGACCGAGGGGGCCAGTCCGTGCTCGACCCAGCCGGCCAGCATCGCCCCGCCCATCTTGCCGCCGCCGACCAGCAGCAGCGGCGGCAAGGTTTCCTTCATGCTTCGCCGACGCACTCCAGCATCGCCGCTTGCAGCGCTTCGGCCGGGGTCTTGCCTCCCCACAGGACGAACTGGAAGGCGGGGTAGAACCGTTCGCATTCCGTCAGCGCGATATCGACCATGTCCTCTAGGCTCTCGGCGCTGGCGCCCGGCGCGCCGCGCAGAAGGACGGCGTGGCGGAACACGGGCATTCCGTCGTCGGTGTCCATGCCGAAATGGCCGATCCACAGCTTCTCGTTGGCGAGCGCCAGCAGTTCATAAAGCGCTTGCCGGCGCTTTTCCGGAACCTTCAGGTCGAACGCGCAGGTGAAGTGCATGGCGCTGATCTCGTGCGACCAGCTGAAATACAGCCCGTAGTCGCACCATTTGCCCGGCGCCTCGGCTGCCATCTCCACGTCCGTATGACGCTCGAACGCCCAATCGTTCGCGGCTACGACCTGCTCCATGATGTCCAAGGGATTGGCGGCGGTTTCGGTGGTGTGGAAGCTGAATGACATGCGGGAACTCCCCATGTTGGCGGCAAGCCGTGCAGTGGACTTGACGGGCCGGGAACGGACGCCCTCGACTCGCAAGCAGGTTGAGACTAGCGGCGGCGATCCTGCCGCAGCAAGCCCGGCCGACTCCGGGCGCTATTCCGTGGCCGGCGGCGGAACCGGCGCGCCCTGCCCGCCGGCGGACGGCATCGCGGCCGGCGGCGGCTGGTTGCCGGCGGTCTCGGCAGCGGGCGACGCGGACGCCGCGGCCGGGGTCATCGAGGCGAGCTTGGCCTCGAGCGCCGTGATCCTCGCGTCGGCGGCTTCCTGCCCGGCGCGCGCCGCGGCGGCCATTTCCTGCACCGCCTCCAGGTCCTCCCGCTTCACCAGGTCGAACTTGCGGATCGCTTCGTCGACCCGGGCGCGCGCGACGCTCTCGACCTCCTCTCGCAGCCCGGCCAAGGCCGAGAACGCCCCGCCGGCAACACCGGCAAGGTCATCGAAAAACCGCGGCCGATCACTCATGACACACCCTCCAGATCTTTCCCTAAATGGTACCAGTCGTCAGGTTCTGTAACCTGGGTTGCTCAGGGCGCCTCCGTTTCCAGCAGGATCTTGCCAGTATGCCCGGCTTTCTCCATCAATGCATGGGCTTCGTTCGCCCGGGCCAGCGGGAACACTTCGGTGGTGACCGCCTTGATCGCTCCCTCGGCGATCTTCGGCCACGCCTTCTCCCGCAGCTCCGAGACGGTTTGCGCCTTGAACGCCGCCGGGCGGGTCCGCAGGGTTGCGCCGGTGTAGGTGATCCGCTTCAGCATGATCGGCATGAAGTTCACCTCCACCTTGGAGCCGAGCGCGAAGGCCAACTGGACGATGCGGCCGCCGGGCGACACCGCCTTGATGTTGCGCTCGATGTAGGGGCCGCCGACGATATCGAGGATCATGTCCGCGCCGCCGGCCTTGCGCACGGCCTCGACGAAATCCTGCTCGTTGTAGTCGATCACCTGGTCCGCACCCAGATCGCGGCAGACCTGGCATCGTGCGGCCGGGCTGTCGGTCGCGAAGACGCGGACGCCGAACGCGTGCGCCAACTGGATCGCCGTCGTGCCGATGCCGCCCGCGCCGCCGTGCACCAGCAGCGTTTGCCCGGCTGAAAGCCCGCCTTCGAGGAACAAATTGCTCCAAACCGTGATGAACGTCTCGGGCAGGCCGGCCGCGTCGCGAACGGCCATGCCGTCCGGGACCGGCAGGCATTGATCGGCTTCGGCCAGGCAATATTCCGCGTAGCCGCCGCCGTTGGTGAGCGCGCAAACCTGGTCGCCCTCGGACCAGGCGGTCACGCCCTCCCCCTTGCCGACCACCTGGCCGGCGATTTCCAGCCCCAACAGGTCCGACGCGCCGGGCGGCGGCGGGTAGAGGCCCTTGCGCTGCATGATGTCCGGCCCGTTCACCCCGGCGGCGGCGACTTGCACCAGCACTTGCCCAGGCCCGGGCTGCGGCACGGCGCGTTCGCCGAGCCGCAGGACATCGGGGCCGCCCGCCCCCTCCATCTCGATCACGCGCATGGTGTCCGGGGTCATCCATTGTCCTCCAACTCGGGCGGCAGCGTTTCCGCCGGCGCCATTGGTAAGTTCGGCGTCGCGCGCCGAGGCTTAGGCGGCGGCGGCACCCACGGCCGGTCGCCGCGGGACGCCCGGTCTGAAAGCATGGCCGGGCCGCCCGGTTGCAGCCATACAGCAAACGCGCCGTCGCGCCAGACGGTGAATCGGTCGAGCAAGGCCGCGCCGGGGCAGACGTCGCGGGCTGGCTCGGCGGAGACGACCAAGGAAACGCCCGTGCAATCCGCCTCCCGCGTCGCGTCGCGCAGCAGAAGGACGGACCCCATCCGGCAAACCTCGGCGTCGCAGAAGGCGGGGGAGCCGGCGTTGATCGGGAGCAGCGCCGCTTCGCCCAGATGCTCGGCCCAGACCGAGCGGACGAACTTCGATGCGCCCGGCCGGGCTTGCAGCCGGTAGCCCTCCGGCGCGCGGATGGCGATCAGGCGCGCGTCGTTCGAGACCAGCATGTCGGGCAGCGGGGCTGCCAGCGGCGAGAGCAGTCCAGCCAGCATGACGGCCACGCCCAGCAGCCGCACCCTTGTGCGCCACAGGCAAAGCCAAGCGAAACCCAGGCCGAACACCGCCAGCCCCCAGCCCGGCATCGGCGGCGCCGGCAAGGTGGCCGCGGGCCAGGAGGAGACGGCGTGCGCGACGTAAAGGATGGCCTTGATGCCCCAGCCCATCGGCCAAAGGGCGACCTGCTCCAGTCCCAAGGGCATCAGGAACAGGCCGAGCACGCCCAAGGGCATGACCAGGGTGGCGGTCAACGGGACGGCAACCAGGTTCGCGGCGATGAAATAGAGTTGTATGTGCCCGAAATGGTAGGCCCCGAACGGCGCGGAGGCCGTGCCTGCCAGCAGGCTGGTCAGCACCAGCGCCGCCCCGTGCCCGGCCACGCGCCGCCAACCGGGGCCGTGCAGCCGGGCCAGCGCGGGCCGCAACGCTTCGTAACCGGCGACCAGGGCCAGGACGGCCGCGAAGCTCATCTGGAAGCTGGGGCCGGTCACCTCCTGCGGCGAGATCAGCACCAGCGCCGCCGCTCCGAGCGCCAACCCGCGCAGGGACAAGGCCCGGCGGCCGACAACGACGGCGAGCGTCACCAGGCAGGCCATGGCGAAGCTGCGGATGACCGGGACGTGCACTCCGGTCAGCGCCAGGCAGGCCGCGCCCGCCGCCAGCGCCACGCCGGCGGACAGGGCCTTGACCGGCCAATGCAGGGCGGCATGCGGCCAAAGGGCCAGGCCGAACCGGGCCGCGAACATGAACAAGCCCATGACGATGCCCATGTGCAGCCCGGAAACGGCGAGAAGGTGCGCCAGGCCGGCATCGCGGAACGCGGCCCGGTCGTCCGGCGGGATCGCGAACGTGCTGCCCGTCAGCAGCGTCGCGGCGATCGCGCCAGGCGCGCCCGGGATGGCAGCCCTTGTCCGCGCGGCGATGCCGTCGCGGAGGCCTTGCACCCAGCCGGCCCAGCCGCGCGGCGGCGTGTGCTCGATCACCACGACCGGGTTCAGCGCCGTGCCGCCGCCGGCGAGGCCGTTGAAGAAGGCGTCGCGCTGCTGGTCCCAGCCTCCGGGGTAGCTTGGCGGGAACGGCGGGCGCAGCAGAGCCCTCACCTTTACCACGTCGCCGGCCGAGACCGCTGCCGTGTCGCCCCGCTTGATCCGTACCCGCACCATTCGCCGCAACGGCGTCGCGTCCGGGGCGAGGCGGACATCTTCCAGGACCATGCGGCGTCCGTCCGCGAGCGCGTCGACGCCTCTGACGGTCGCGGTCAGGATGGCGGCGCGGCTGGGAAGCTCGTCCATGGGCGGGGCGCGTCCGGTCCGGAGCTGCCCGGAGGCGAAGCCCAACGCCGCCGCCGCGAGCATCAGGGCCGCGGCGCGCGGCGCCGGCCAGCGCCATGTCAGGACGCACAGGGCGATTGAAAAGCAGGCCGCAGCGGGGCCGGCGGAGGCGGACGGCTCGCGCGAGAGCGAGAAATAGGCCGCCGCTCCGGCGATCAGCGCGACGGCGAGCCACGGGGCAAAACGCCCCCGCTCCGCCTCCGCCCATTGCGCCGCCCGCTCCGGCAATGCCGGCGCAGCGGCCAAGGCCCAAGTCGCGCCCGATTGATACACCACCGTATCGTAGCACGGGCGGCGGCGGCGGTTAAAATCTGACTAGCGGCATCAGGCGGCAGGGCGGGCCATGACGCGTAAAGGCCCGCATGGCCCGGCCGGGTTGCGGGCTGGACCTAGACAGCGTTCTCGAAAATAATCCGTGTCGCCGATAGATGCATTTAGAGCGCGGCAAAAAAGATTGGAATTGTTTGCAACCAACAAACTAAGCTAAGTTTTAGCATTCAACACTAAATCTCGATTAATAGCTAGAAACAGCTTGATAGACCATGACCAGAATTGCCGTTATTAGCCTCCTGCCGGTTAGGCAATGTTCACGCTTGCTGGCTTTGATATTAGGAGAATAATTACGATGAGTGAAACAATTAGCTCGATGAGCTTGGCGCTCCCTGTCTCCACCAGCACGCTTGCCGCGGCGGTGAGCGACGCGTCCGGCGGCAGCGTTCCCGCCAGCTTGATCACCGACTTGATTTCAAACGGCGCCGGCGCCGGCGCCGCGGCGGGAATGAGTTTCCTGGCTGCGAACGGAGCTGACGTCAGCGCGATCCCGAGCATGTCGCCGGTGGCCGCTCCGTCAGAAACGGGAGCCGCGGCCAGCCCGTTCGCTGTGGACACGTCGTCGATTAGCAACGCCTTCGCGTCGGCCATTTCCAGCAGCGCCGCTTCGGGGTCGGACCCGGTGCCTGCCTTGCAGTCGGCGGCCCAGTCGTTCTTCAGCACGATCATTATTCCGAACAGCGGCGGCCAAAGCCTGCTGAGCTTTATCAACAACACTTAAGATACGGCTGCCCTGATTGCAGAAATTGGGGCGTCGACGATCATCTTAAGCCGGGCTAGGCCGCTATTGCCGTTCCACGGCGTGAGTGGCAGCGGCCTAGACTGGACAAAGCTCCCGGCTGCGGCAGGCAGCGGTTCGCCGCCACCGTCAGGCACGGCTCGAACGGGCGAGGGCGTTGCAAGCCGTCGCCCGGTGACGGCTCAAGCCGCCGCGCGCGCCGGCCCGGCTTCCGCGAACATCTCGATGGCCGCGCTGTTGAACTGCGGCAGGTCGTCCGGCTTGCGCGACGTCACGAGCATCCCGTCACGCACCATCGCCTCGTCGGTCCACGTCGCGCCCGCGTTGGCAAGGTCCGTCTTGAGCGACGGCCAGGACGTCAGCTTCTTGCCGCGCACCGCGCCCGCCTCGATCAGCGTCCAGGGGCCGTGGCAGATCGCCGCGATCGGCTTGCCGGCCTGGACGAAGTGCTTGATGAACGCGACCGCCCTCTCGTCGATGCGGAGATAGTCCGGGTTGGCGACGCCGCCCGGAAGCACGAGGCCGTCGAACTCGTCCGGCGAGGTGTCGGCCAGCGTCGCGTCGACCGGGATCTTGTCGCCCTTCTCGTCCTTGTTCATGCCCTGGATCGGCTCCGGCTTCTGCGACACGACCATGACCGTCGCGCCCGCCTGGTTCAGCGCCTTGTGCGGCTCGGTCAGTTCGAGCTGCTCGAAGCCGTTGGTCGCGAGGATCGCGATCTTCTTTCCGTTGAGCTGGTTGGCCATTCCATGCCTCCTGTTGGTGAGGCCGGGGAAACGGGTGGGCGGGGCCTGCGGTTCGGCCTTGAACGGTCACAGCTTGGCGAGAGGCCGGCAGTTGAAGCCCTTGGCGTCCGCGCCGGGCATGGTAAACCCGGCTCATGCCCGTCCGCACCCGTTTCGCCCCCAGCCCGACCGGCCTGCTGCATATCGGCGGCGCCCGCACCGCGCTGTTCAATTACCTGTTCACCCGCCATCACGGCGGCGAATACCTCGTCCGCGTCGAGGACACCGACCGCGAGCGCAGCACCGAAGCGTTCACCGCAGCGATTCTGGAGGGCCTGGCCTGGCTCGGCCTTTCGCCCGACCAGCCGCCCGTGTTCCAATCCACCCGCCAGGCCCGCCATGCCGAGGTGGCCCTGGAAATGCTGGCCCAGGGCCGCGCCTACAACTGCTACGCCACCCCGGACGAGTTGCGCGAGATGCGCGAGCGTGCCGTGGCCGAGGGCCGCCCGCCGCGCTACGACGGGCGCTGGCGCGACCGCGACCCGGCCGAGGCCCCGCCCGGCGTCAAGCCCGTCATCCGCCTGAAAGCGCCGCGCGAGGGCGAGACCGTCATCGACGACCTCGTGCAGGGCGAGGTCCGCGTCGGCAACGCCGAGATCGACGACCTCATCATCCTGCGCAGCGACGGCACGCCCACCTACCTGCACGCCGTCGTGGTGGACGATCACGACATGGGCATCACCCACGTTATCCGCGGCGACGACCACCTAACCAACACGTTCCGCCAGCTGCAGATCTACCGCGCGATGGGCTGGGACCTGCCCCGCTTCGGCCACCTGCCGCTCCTGCACGGCGCGGACGGCGCGAAGCTCAGCAAGCGCCACGGCGCGGTCGGGCTGCTGGAATTCCGTGAGCAGGGCTACCTGCCCGAGGCGCTGTGCAACTACCTGCTCCGCCTCGGCTGGGCGCACGGCGACACCGAGATCATCGGCCGCGATGAGGTGATCCGCGTGTTCGACATGAGCGGCGTCGGCCGCTCCGCCGCGCGGATGGACTACACCAAGCTCACCCAGGTGAACGGCATCTATCTCCGCGCCGCCGACGACGGGCGGCTGACGGACGACGTGGTCGGGCGGCTCGCGAACGCCGGGCTGGACGGGGACGCCGCCCGCGCCAGCATCCGGATGCTGATGCCCGGCCTGAAAGAGCGTGCCAAGACGCTCAGGGAGCTCGCGCAAAGCGCCGCCTTCCTGGCCCACCCGATGCCGCTGGCCTTCGAGCCCAAAGCCGCCGCCATGCTCACCCCCGACAACAAGGCGATGCTGGCCGAACTCGCCCCCGCCCTGGCCGAGACCGACTTCACCCCGCCCGCCCTGGGCGCCGTTATCCGCGGCTTCGCCGAGGCCCGCGGGCGCAAGCTCGGCCAGGTCGCCCAGCCGCTGCGCGCGGCGCTGACCGGCAGCACCATGAGCCCCGGTATCGACGACACCCTGGCAGCCCTCGGCCGCGACGAGAGCCTGGCCCGCATCGCCGCCGCCGCCGCCTGAGCATGTCCGGCCTGCATTACCCGCACCGGCACCTGCTGGCCATCGAGGGCCTGCACCCGCCCGAGATCGCCGTCCTCCTCGACTTGGCCGAGAGCTACGTCCTGCTCAACCGCTCCGGCAAGACCCAGCGCGACCTGCTGCGCGGGCGCACACTCATCAATCTGTTCTTCGAGGACAGCACCCGCACCCGCACCAGCTTCGAGCTGGCCGGCAAGCGGCTCGGGGCGGACGTGATCAACATGTCCGTCAGCACCAGCAGCGTGAACAAGGGCGAGACGCTGCTCGACACGGCAACCACCTTGAACGCCATGCGCTGCGACCTGCTGGTGGTGCGGCACGACCAATCAGGCGCGCCGAACCTCTTGGCGCAGAAGGTCTCGTCGGCCGTCATCAACGCCGGCGACGGCACCCACGAGCACCCGACGCAGGCCCTGCTCGACGCGCTCACCCTCCGCCGCCGCCGCGGCACGCTTGAGGGCCTGACGGTGGCGATCTGCGGCGACGTGCTGCACAGCCGGGTCGCGCGGTCCAACATCCACCTGCTGACCACGATGGGCGCGCGCGTGCGCGTCGTCGGGCCTCCCACGCTGATCCCCGCCGCCTGCGCCAGCCTCGGCGTCGAGGTGTTCCACGAGATGGAGCCGGGGCTTTCGGGCGCGGACGTGGTGATGATGCTGCGGTTGCAACGCGAACGCATGGCGGGCGGCCTCGTGCCCAGTGCGCGCGAGTATTTCCGCTTCTTCGGCCTGGACCGCGCCAAGCTCGCCCACGCCAGGAAGGACGTGCTCGTCATGCATCCCGGCCCCATGAACCGGGGCGTCGAGATCGATAGCGCCATCGCCGACGACCCGGCGCTCAGCGTCATCGGCGAGCAGGTCGAGATGGGGGTCGCGGTGCGGATGGCCGTGCTCGACACGCTGTCCCGCCGGGCGAGCCGCAATGCCTGACCTGCTGTTCGAGAACGTCCGCCTGCTCGACCCGGCCACGGGGCTGGACCAGGTGGGCGGCCTCCTAGTGCGGGACGGCCGGATCGCCGATCTCGGCCCCGCCCTCGGCCGCCCGGACGGCGTGCCGGCGCTCGACGGCGACGGCGCCATCCTCTGTCCCGGCCTGGTGGACATGCGCGCCAGCCTCGGCGAGCCGGGCTTCGAATACCGCGAAACGGTGGCCAGCGCCGCCCTCGCCGCCGCCTTCAGCGGCATCACCACGCTGGCAGCGCTGCCCGACTCCCGGCCCGCGCTCGACGACCCGGCGCTGGTCCAGCTCATGCGCGGCCTGGGCGAGCGGACCGGCGCCGTCACCGTCCTGCCCTACGGCGCCGTCACGGAAGGATGCCACGGCGAGGCCCTGGCCGAAATGGGCCTGCTGCGCGAGGCCGGCGCCATCGCCTTCACCGACGGCGCGGGTGCCATCGCCGACGCGCAGATGATGCGCCGCGCCCTGTCCTACGCCCGCGGCTTCGGCGCCATGATCGTGCAGCACCCCGAGGACCCGGCGCTGAGCCGCGGCGGGGCCGCGACCGAGGGCGAGCTTGCCACCCGGCTCGGCCTGCCCGCCATCCCCGCCGCCGCCGAGGCCATCCTTGTCGCCCGCGACATCCGGCTCGCGGCGCTGACCGGCGGCGCGATCCACTTCGCCCACGTTTCCACCGCCGACGCGCTCGAACTGATCCGCGCCGCCAAGGCGGACGGCCTGCACGTCACCTGCGACACCGCGCCGCCCTACTTCGACCTCAACGAGACCGCGATCGGCGATTTCCGCACCTACGCCAAGCTCTCCCCGCCGCTGCGCCAGGAGGCCGACCGGCTGGCGGTCTGCGCCGCCCTGGCCGACGGCACGGTCGACGCCATCGCCTCCGACCACCAGCCGCGCGACGCCGACGACAAGCGGTTTCCCTTCGCCCTCGCGGCCCCGGGCGGCGCGGGCCTGGCGACCTTGCTGGGCGTGAGCCTCGCCCAGGTCCACGGCAACGGCCTGCCGCTGCTCCGCGTCCTGGACCTGCTGACCTCCGCCCCGGCGAGGCTGCTCGGCGCCGAGGCCGGGCGGCTGCGGAAGGGCGCGGCAGCCGATCTGTGCCTGTTCGACCTGGAGCGCGCCTGGAAAGTCGAAGCCGGCCTGCTGCCCGGCAAGGCGCAGAACACGCCGTTCGACGGCCGGGCGCTGGAAGGCCGCGTGCTCGGAACCTGGAAGGCCGGGCGCCGCGTGTTCGGATGATCTGGGCCGTCATCGCCGCCGTCCTCGGCTACGCGCTCGGCTCCATCCCGTTCGGCCTGGTGCTGAGCCGCCTGGCCGGGCTTGGCGACATCCGCGCCATCGGCTCGGGCAACATCGGCGCAACCAACGTGCTGCGTTCCGGGCGCAAGGACATCGCCGCCCTCACCTTGATCCTGGACGCCGCGAAAGGGGCCGCCGCGGCGCTGCTGATCCGCCAGTCGCCCGACCCGGCGCTGGTCTACGTCGCGGGCATCGCCGCCATTCTCGGCCACTGCACCTCGCCCTGGGTCGGCTTTCGCGGCGGCAAGGGCGTGGCCACCGCGCTCGGCGTCATCCTGGCCTGGTCCTGGCCGGTTGGCCTCGCCTGCTGCGCCATCTGGCTCGCGACCGCTTTCCTGTCCAAGTTGTCCAGCCTCAGCGCCCTTGCCGCCATCCTGGCTGCCCCCGTGCTGCTGCTCGCTGCCGCGGGCCTGCGGGGCGGCGTCGCCGGGCTGATTGTCGCCCTGATCGTGTTTATCCGGCACGAGGCGAACATCCGCCGCCTTCTGGCTGGCACGGAGCCGCGGATTGGTGCTAAGTAAAGGTTAACTAGCCGCGCCAGAAGGCATGACAAACATCACCGACCGCCCCTGCTTCAACGTCACGGCCGCATGACCCTCGACCGCCTGCGCCTGGCCCGTACCGAGGGCATCGGTCCCGTCACCTTTCGCCGTCTGCTCAGCCAGTATGGGACCCCCGAGGCGGCGCTCGACGCCCTGCCCCGCATCGCCCGCAACGGCGGACGCGGCACGCCGCTTCCGATCCCGCCGCCCGGGGATATTCGCCGCGAGATGGACGGGCTGGCCAAGCTCGGCGGCCAGTTCCTGTTTCTCGACGACCCGGACTACCCGCCGCTGCTGGCCTTGTCCGAATCCGGGCCGCCCGTCATCGCCGTCCTCGGCGACCCGGCCTGCTTCCGCGAGCGTCCCGTCGCCATCGTCGGCGCCCGCAACGCATCCGCCAACGGCCAGCGCATGGCCGAAGTGCTCGCGTCCGACCTCGGCATCTCCGGCCTCCTCGTCGTGTCCGGCCTGGCCCGCGGCATCGACGCTGCGGCCCACCGCGGCGCGCTCCGCACCGGGCGCACGGTCGCCGCCATCGCCGGCGGGCTTGATAAGCCGTACCCTCCGGAAAACGCCGTCCTGCAGGCCGAGATCGCCGAATCCGGCGCGGTTGTTGCAGAAGCGCCACTCGGCGCCGCGCCGCAGGCCCGGCACTTTCCCCGGCGCAACCGCATCATCGCCGGCCTCTCGCTCGGGGTTATCGTCATCGAGGCCGCGCCACGATCCGGCAGCCTGATCACCGCCCGCATGGCGGTCGAGGCCGGGCGGGAGCTGTTCGCCGTGCCGGGCTCGCCGCTGGACCCGCGCTGCCGCGGCTCGAACGACCTCATCCGCTCCGAAGGCGCGCATCTGACCGAGAGCGCCGCCGACGTGCGGAACAGGCTGCCGGACGACCTCTGGACCGAGGCCATGGCCCGGCACGCCGCCCCGGCAGGCTTTGCCCAGCCGCCCGAACCGTTCCGCCACTCGCCCGAGAACCCGGACGCCGCCCGCCTCAAGCTGCTCGAGTTGCTCGGCCCGTCACCCGTGCCGGTTGACGATCTGGTGCGCCGCTGCCAGTTCTCCGCGGCAACAATAATCGCCGTGTTGCAGGAATTGGAGGCGGAAGGGCTGATACAGCAGCTCGGCAGCCAGGTCTGCAGGACGACATAGGAGCCAGGCTCCAAAAGGGACCAATGACAGACGTCGTCGTCGTCGAATCGCCCGCCAAGGCCAAGACGATCAACAAGTACCTGGGCGGCAACTACACGGTGCTGGCCAGCTTCGGCCACGTGCGCGACCTGCCCCCCAAGGACGGCAGCGTGCGCCCGGAGGAGGGCTTCGCGATGGACTGGACCGCCGACGAGCGCGGCAACCGCCAGGTCGCGGCCATCGCCAAGGCGGTGAAGGGCGCCGGCACGCTCTACCTCGCCACCGACCCGGACCGCGAAGGCGAGGCGATAAGCTGGCACGTCCGCGCCATGCTGGAGGACAAGCGGGCGCTGAAGGGCGTCAACGTCCGCCGCATCACTTTCAACGAGATCACCAAGAGCGCGGTCAACTACGCCATCAAGCACCCGCGCGAGCTGGACCAGCCGCTGATCGAGGCCTACCTGGCCCGGCGCGCGCTCGACTACCTGGTCGGCTTCACCCTTTCCCCCGTGCTGTGGCGCAAGCTGCCGGGCAGCCGCAGCGCCGGGCGGGTGCAGTCGGTCGCCTTGCGCTTGGTGTGCGAGCGGGAAGCCGAGATCGAGGCGTTCCGTCCCCGCGAGTACTGGACCGTCGAGGCCATCTTCCTGACCCCGGCGGGCGCGCCGTTCACCGCGCGCCTCACGCACCTCGATGGCAAGAAGCTCGACCAGTTCGACCTGCACGACAAGGCCGGCGCCGAGGCCGCCAAGCGCGCCGTCGAAGCGGGCACGTTCAGCGTCGCGAGCGTCGAGCGCAAGCGCGTCAAGCGCCACCCGCCCGCGCCTTTCACCACCAGCACCTTGCAGCAGGAAGCCAGCCGCAAGCTCGGCATGGGCGCGCAGGCCACCATGCGTTGCGCCCAGCAGCTCTATGAGGGCGTCGAGCTGGACGGCGAGACCACCGGCCTCATCACCTACATGCGGACCGACGGCGTGCAGATGGCGCGCGAGGCCATGCTCGCCATCCGCGACCACGTGGGCCATGCCTATGGGAACGACTACCTGCCCCCGGCCCCGCGCGAATACAGCAGCAAGGCGAAGAACGCGCAGGAAGCGCACGAGGCCGTCCGCCCGACCGAGGCCTCCCGCACCCCGGACAGCGTCGCCCGCTACCTCAACCCCGAGCAGCGCCGCCTGTATGAGTTGATCTGGAAGCGCGCCATCGCCAGCCAGATGCAGTCGGCCGAGCTGGACCAGGTGGCGGTGGACGTGGCCAGCGGCGGCGTCCGGCTGCGCGCCAACGGCTCGATCATCGCCTTCGACGGCTACCTCAAGCTCTACCGCGAGGACGTGGACGACGCGCCCGAGGGCGCGGACGAGAGCCGGATGCTGCCGCCGATGAAGGAGCGCGACCCGGTCAAGCGCGAGCGCGTGCAGGCCGACCAGCACTTCACCCAGCCGCCGCCGCGCTTCTCCGAAGCCAGCCTGGTCAAGAAAATGGAGGAGCTGGGCATCGGCCGCCCGAGCACCTATGCCAGCATCCTCGGCGTGCTGCGCGACCGGGAATACGTGCGGCTGGAAAGCCGCCGCTTCATCCCCGAGGACCGCGGGCGTCTCGTCACCGCCTTCCTCACCAGCTTCTTCGAGCGCTACGTCGACACCGGCTTCACCGCCTCGCTCGAGGAGCAGTTGGACGACATCAGCGGCGGCCGGGCCGACTGGCGCGAGGTGATGCGGGCGTTCTGGGAGCAGTTCAGCCACGCCGTCGAGCAGACCCGCGAGCTGAAGATCTCCGACGTGATCGACGCGCTCGACCACGACCTCGGCGAGCACTTCTTTCCCCCGAACGCCGACGGCTCCGACCCGCGCTTGTGCCCGGCCTGCCGCGAAGGCCGGCTCGGGTTGAAGCTCGGGCGTCACGGCAGCTTCATCGGCTGCTCCAACTACCCGGAATGCCAGTACACCCGCCGCCTCGCCATCAACGCCGGCGAGGAGAGCGGCGAGACGCTGAAGGAAGGCCGCCGCGAACTCGGCCATCACCCGCAGACGGGCGAGAGCGTCACCGTCCGCCGCGGCCCCTACGGCCTTTACGTGCAGCAAGGCGAGCCCGATCCCGCCGACAAGAAGGCCAAGCCGCGACGCACCTCGCTGCCCAAAGGCGTCGAGGGCGACAGCATCACCTTGGAACAAGCGCTCGGCCTGCTCTCCCTGCCGCGCCTGGTCGGCATCCATCCCGAGCGCGGCGAGCCGATCGAGGCCGGCATCGGCCGCTTCGGCCCGTTCGTGCGCATGGGGGCGATCTACGGGTCGCTCGACAAGGACGACGACGTGCTGACCGTCGGCCTCAACCGCGCCGTCGATGCGCTGGCGAAGAAGCTGGACAGCGTCCGCACCCTAGGCGCGCACCCGAAGGACAAGCAGCCGGTGATGGTGAAAAAGGGCCGGTTCGGCCCGTATGCCCAGCACGGCAGCCAAGTCGCCAACTTGCCGCGCGACGTGGACATGGACGATTTCACGCTCGACGACGCGGTGGCGCTGCTGGCCGAGAAGGGCAAGGCGCTGAAAGGCAAGGGCCGGGGCAAGGCCGCGAAGAAGGCGGCGGCCAAGCCGAAGGCCGAGGCCAAGCCCGCCGCGCGCAAGACGCCCGCCGCTCGCAAGGCGCCCTCCCGCAAGGCCGGATAGTGCCGCGCCGCCCCCGCGCCGTTGCGGCGCCGGACGGCTTGCCGAGCCGCGAGGCCGTCCGCGCCTTCATCGCCGCCTCGCCGGGCCGGGTGGGCAAGCGCGAGCTGTCCCGTGAGTTCGGCCTCGGCCCCGAGCACCGCCGCGAGCTTCGCGCCATGCTGCAGGACCTCGGGCGAGAGGGCCTGGTCGCCCCCGCCGGCCACCGCCGCTTCGCCCCGCCCGGACGCCTGCCGGACACAACCGTCGTCCGCATCACCGGCACCGACCCGGACGGCGACCCGGTGGCCCGCCCGGTTGAGTGGCAGGAGGACGGCCCGCCGCCGCTCATCCACATGCACCCTGAGCGCCGCGGCACGCCGGCGCTGGCCCCCGGCGAACGCGTTCTCGCCCGCCTCACCCCGCTCGGGCGCGGCAAGTACGAGGGCCGCACCCTCCGGCGTCTGACGGACTCGCCGGGCCGCATCCTCGGCGTGTTCCGCCCCAATCCCGGCGGCGGCGGACGCGTCGTGCCGACCGACCGCCGGGCCAAAGCCGAATGGCGCGTCCCGCCCGGCGAGGAAGGCGGCGCGGAGGCGGACGAGATCGTCGTCGCCACCCCGCTCGGCGACGCCGGCCTCGGCCTCAAGCCCGCCCGCATCACCGAGCGGCTGGGTGCGATGGGCGACGCCCGCTCCGTCAGCCTGATCTGCATCCAGACCCACGGCATCCCGCAAGACTTCCCCGAGGACGCGTTGGCCGCCGCCGCGAAGGCCCGCGCCACCCCGCTCGGCAAGCGCGAGGACTTGCGAAGCCTCGGGCTCATCACCATCGACGGCGAGGGCGCGCGCGACTTCGACGACGCCGTGTTCGCCGAACCGGCAGCGGACGGCCATCGCCTCGTCGTCGCCATCGCCGACGTCGCCCACTACGTCCGCACCGGCGCGCCGCTGGACCGCGCCGCCTCCACCCGCGGCAACAGCGTCTATTTCCCCGACCGCGTGGTGCCCATGCTGCCCGAGGCGCTGAGCAACGGCTGGTGCAGCCTGCGCCCCGACGAGGACCGGGGCTGCCTGTTCGTCGAGATGCACATCGACGCCCAGGGCCGCAAGACCCGGCACCGCTTCGGCCGCGGCCTGATGCGCAGCCACGCCCGCATGACCTATACGGAGGTGCAGGCGACGCAGGACGCGGGCGACCCCCGCTTCGCCCCGCTCTACGACGCCTTCCGCCTGCTGCTCGCCGCCCGCCAGGCCCGCGGCACGCTCGACCTCGACCTGCCGGAGCGCCAGGTGGTCCTCAACGAGGGCCGGGTCGAGCGCATCCTGCCGCGCCCGAGGCTCGACAGCCATCGGCTGATCGAGGAGTTCATGATCCTCGCCAACGTCGCCGCGGCCGAGGAGCTGGAGCGGCTGCACCGCCCCTGCATGTACCGCGTCCATGCCCCGCCCTCCGAGGAGAAGCTGGAATCGCTGCGCACCGTGCTGCACGGCATGGGGATCAGCTTGCCGCCGGGCAACGAGCTGCATCCGCGCGACCTCGACCGCGTATTGCAGAAGGTTGCCGGCTCCGACGAAGCGCCCCTGGTCAACGAGGTCGTGCTGCGCAGCCAGAGCCAGGCCGCCTACAGCCCCGACAACATCGGCCATTTCGGCCTCGCGCTGACGCGCTACGCCCATTTCACCAGCCCGATCCGCCGCTACGCCGACCTTCTGGTCCATCGCGCGCTGATCACCGGCCTGAAGCTCGGGCCGGGAGGCCTCGAACCCGAGGAACCCGCCCGTTTCCCCGAGATCGCCGAACACATCTGCGCCACCGAGCGCCGGGCCGCGCTTGCCGAACGCGACGCCATCGACCGCTACCTCGCCGCCTTTATGGCCGACAAGGTGGGCGCCGTGTTCGCCGCCCGCATCTCCGGCGTCCAGCGGTTCGGCCTGTTCGTCACCGTCAAGGACAACGGCGCCAGCGGCCTTGTCCCGATGTCCGGCCTGCCCGACGACTATTGGGTGTATGACGAACCGACCCAGACCCTGTTCGGACGCCGCAGCCGCGTGACTTATCACCTCGCGCAAGAGGTCGAGGTCCGGCTGTCGGAGGCCAGCCCGATCACTGGCGGCATGGTCTTTCGCATGAATGGGGCGGCCCGCGACGAAGCCGCCGGCCAGACGCCGCGGCGTGACGGCGGACGGCCTCGCGGCCGGCGTCGGTGAGGCGCGTCGCCGCGCTCCTCGTTGTCCTGTTCGCCAGCCCGGCTTGGGCCCAAGCCGCTTCGCCGCCTGTTCCGCGCACCGAGGCTTGGCGGCTCACGACGGCGGTTATTTCCGCCGGGCTCGCCTTCATCGCTCCGCGCGCGTTGCAGCCGGTGACCGTGCCGGAACTCGCCGTCTGGGGCCTGACTGCCCCATCCGCCCTCGATGCCGCGCTCACGACCGAGTGGCGCGACGATGCCGTCCTGTTGCTGCAGCAGCGCCAAGTGGTATACCGCCGCCCCGTTTCGCCGGACGCCGACGCGGCCGCCTGGGCCGAGGCCGCAACGGACGTGCTGGAAGCGGCCGCGGCGGTCTCGCCATCGTTCCGCGCCGGCGGGACGCAGGGCGCCGTCACCGCCTTCTTCGACGAGCTGTTCAACCACCTCGACCCGTATTCCCGCTACGTCGCGCCTGCCGCCGCCGGGCTTGACCGCGCGCGCCGCTCCGGCGAGGCGGGCGCAGGCATCCAGGTGCAGCTTGTCCGCGGCGCCTTCGTCGTCACCGACGTGAATGCAGACGGCCCCGGCGCGTACGCCGGCATCCGTGTCGGCGACAGCCTCATTGCCGTCGATGGCCAGCCGACCGCGGGCCAGGACCTGACAACCGTGCTTGCCCGCATCATCGGGCTGGAGGGCACCGATGTCAGCCTCGTTCTCCGCGACCGGCGTGGCCGCTCCCGCCGGGTGGTCGTCGAACGTGCCGTCACCCCGCCCGAGACCGTGTTCACGACGCGGCTTCCCGGCGTGCTGCTGATCCGCCTGACCAGCTTCAGCCGCGACACTGACGAACGCCTCGCCACCGAGCTGACCCGCAACCTTTCGGGAGCTGCCGGCCGCAGCATACGGGCCATCGTCCTCGACCTGCGCGGCAACCGCGGCGGCCTGCTGCGGCAAGCCGTGGAGTCGACCAACCTGCTGCTCAGCAGCGGCGTGATCGCCACGGCCTCCGGCCGCAACCCGCAAGCCGACCGCGAATGGATCGCCGCCGAGGGCGACCTTTCGAGCGGACGCCCGATCGTCATCATGATTGACGGGCGCTCCGCCAGCGCCGCGGAGATCATGGCCGCGGCGCTCTCCGACCAGGGGCGCGCCGTGCTGGTCGGCAGCTCGACCCTTGGCAAGGGCCTGGTGCAGACCATCGGCGCCCTGCCCGACGGCGGCGAGTTGTTCGTCTCGTGGAGCCGGGTGCTGGCGCCGGCGGGCTGGCCGCTGCAGGGGCTGGGTGTCCTGCCGCAGGTGTGCACCAGCCTTGGGCAGGACGACGTGACCCGGCAACTCAACCTGTTGCAGCAGGGGGTACAGCCGATGGCGGACGCCCTCGCCCGGCACCGCGCCGCGCGGGCGCCCCTGCCCGGCGCAGAAGCCCTTGCCTTGCGCAACGCCTGTCCGGCCGCCGGGGCGCGGGAAACGGACCTGTCAACCGCCCGCTTCCTGGCGACGCACCCGCAAGCCTATGCCGCGGCCCGGCTGCAAACGCCGTGACGTGCCGGGCCACCCGGCTTGACACGCGGCCCCGCGGCGTTTAGCACCCCGGCCTTATCGAATGGTTTTGGCCTCCGCGGCCGTCAAAGGTTTGCCATGAAAATCCGCAACAGCCTTAAGTCGGCAAAGGCGCGCGACAAGAATTGCCGTGTGGTTCGTCGCCATGGCCGCGTGTACGTCATCAACAAGAAGAACCCGCGCATGAAGGCTCGCCAGGGTTAGTCGCCGCACGACGGACCGGCTTGGCGCCGTGGCGCAGGCCACGACCCTCCGCCTTCCGGTTGCTTTAAGGATAACTTGACCGCACATTTATCCTGTGTAGCCAGGATCGAAGCGCGTGGTTGGATTTGCCTTGAAATTGCGCCGGACCCTTGGGCTGGGTCTTGCTTTAGCAATCGTATCGGCCCAGTCGCCGCCGACCAAGGGCGGCCCTTCCACAGCGGAAATGATCGACGCCTTGCGTACGGCTCCGAGCGAGCAGGCGGCGGCCGTCATCGAGGATCAGCTCAGGCGCCGGTGGCACGACGCTGCCAGCCCGGCAATCAAGCTCCTGCTCTCGCGCGGCGCCCGTGAGTTGAACGAGGGCGTCGCGAGCGACGCCGTTGACAGCTTCGATGCCGCTCTCGACCTTGATCCGAAACTGGTCGAGGCCTGGCGTGGCCGCTCCCAGGCCCGCCTACGGCTCGGAGACACGGGCGGCGCGATCCGCGACATCGAGGAAGCGCTCCGGCGGGAGCCGAACAGCTTCGCCGCGTGGCAGGACCTGTCGCGCATCGCCGAAGCGCGCGGAGACTGGCACGGCGCATTCTCGGCATGGGAGAAGATGCTTGAAATCGACCCGCGCTCGCCGGGCGGCCAGGACCGCTTGCGCGAACTGCGCCGCCGCGCATTCGGCGAGAGCACCTGACGGAACAAGGACGCCGCTCACCGTCCTTCCCGCCGCCGGGCCGTTCTCCCAATCCTACGCAGCCACGACCCCGCAACTTGCCAACAGGCTGCGCAGGTCCAGGATCGGCGGAAAGACTTCCTGGTTGCGGTCCTCGCCCTGGCTGTCATACGCCGCCTGTTCCATCTCGACGATCGAGCGGTCCTCGGCAAAGATCCGCTCGGTGAAGAACGCGAGGAATGGCCAGGCTGCCTCGATCAAGCCCGGGATTTGCGGGCGTCGGACCGACAGCAGACCGAAGGTCCGGTTCGAGCGCTGCTCGGCATCGAGCGGGACGTAGGCGATCCAGAGATCCATCACCGGAAGCTCGTCCGAGGCCCAGATCTTGAGCGTCTGGTAAGGATACTCCGTGCGGATCATCATCTTGTCGCGGTTGTTGGCCCAGCCCCCAACCCGCGTGCTGCCGAAGATGACGCGCTCCCCGAACGACATCCCCCCGCCCGAGCGCGCGAAGGTGTAGTCGATCTCGAGCCAGTCGTCCCCCATCCGCCGCCCCAGGTAGCGCGGCCTGATCTGTCCCATCTGCGCCCGGTGCAGGAACTGATGGTTCATGTCCATCAGGTTCTCGTGCATGAAGGTGTAGTGGCAGCCGACCGCGCGTCCGAAACGCCGGGTCTTGTAGCGCTTGTCGGCAACCGAGCCGAGCGACGGCAGCGCACGGTCCGCCGCCAAGTCCGCCTCGCCCGGGAACACGAAGATCAGTCCCTCGGCCTCGCGGCAGGGATAGGACCGCACGCCGTTCGGCAGCCGTCCCTTACCCAGATACGGCACGTCCGTGCATTTGCCGGTGCGATCGTATGCCCAGCCGTGATAGCCGCAACGGATCGCCCCGCCCTCGACCAAGCCGCAGGACAACGGCACCTGGCGGTGCGCGCAGCGGTCCTCCAGCGCGAACACCGCGCCCGTCTTGTCCCTCACCAGCACGATCGGATCGCCGGCGAACTTCACCGCCAGCGCGCGGCCGGCCTTGACCTCCCGCGACCAGGCGACGGGATACCAGTAATCGGGATGCGCGCCAACTTTGCGCAAGTCGCGAAGCGTTGCCTTTGCGGGTTCTTGGTAGATCTCTGTTGCGTCCAATAGCGGGTCCTCGGTTCGGCGCCTTTTGCGTGGCCCGGTGTCAGCGGATGTTTCGCAAGCGAGCGCGCCGACGCCTCAGGCAGCGCGCATCCCTGCTTGTCATTGCTCTTTCAAGCGCAGCGACGCCGCGAAGGCAAATTATTCCGAGCCGTTGACGCCGCGAACTGAACCGGCCGGCGAGCTTGGCGTCGCGGTCCGCGCGCCAAGCTCTGCAAAGCGTAACAGATTAAGTCTATTGTGTTTGGCCCGTCGCTGCCGGTGCCGCGGCCGGCTGCTGCGCCTGCTCGCGCAGCGCGGACAGCTTGGCCTGCGTGTCCGCAACGTCGCTGCGCGCCTGCGAAAGCTGCTGCTGCACGGCTTGCAAATCGCTTTCCGTCGACGCACGCGTGTTGGCGGCCTCGTCGGCGGCCTTTTTCGCCGCCTGCAGGTTGGCCTGCAGCGCATTGAGCTGCTGCTCGGCCGCTGTCCTTTGCGAGGTCGTCTGGTCCAATTGCTGACGGGCATCGGCCAGCCTGGCCTCGATCGCGGCCGCGTCTTTCTTGCCGCTCTCCACCTGCGCGGTCAGGGATTTCACCTGCTCCTCGGCCGCTTTCCGCTGCGACTCCGTTTGGCCAAGCTGCTCCTTCGCGTCGGCGACCTGTTTCGCCGCCGCCGTCAGCGACTGCTTGGACTGCTCGGCCTGCGCTTGCAGCGCCTTCATCTCGTCGTCCGCCGCAGCCCGCTGCTTCGCCAATTGATCAAGCTGGGTCCGCTCCGCCTCGAGCTGCTTCTGGGCGTCCGCCGCGGATTTCTGCGCCTCGGTCGCCTGCTGCTGCAGCGTCGCCAGCTTTTGCCCGGCCTCCGTCACCTTGTCCGTCGTCGCGGTCAATTGCGCCGCCGCGTCGTCCACCCGCTTCTGTGCCGCCGCCGCCGCCGCCTGAGCCTCGGGCACCTGCTGCTGCACCGACTTCAGTTGCTGCTCCGCATCCGACCGCTGGGTCACCAGCCCGCTCAACTGCGTCTTGGCATCCGCCAGTTGCGACTGCGCCTCGGCCGCGGCCTTCTGCGTCTGCTGCAGCGTGTCTTCGGCCTTGGTGATGTCGTTGGAGCGTGTCGCGGCCTCTTGCGTCAGTTGCGCGATGGTCTGCCGGGTCTGGTTTTCCTGGGCGTGGGCCTCATCGATCCGCTTGCTGATGTCGGCCAGTTCCGCCTGCCGGGCGGTCACTTGCTTGCCCGCCGTCTCGGCCGCCTTTGTCTGCTCAGCCAACTTGTTGTCGGCGTCCCCGGCCGCCGCTTGCTTCTGCGCGAGGTCGTCGGACACGGACTTCAACTGCGTTTGCGCATCGGTCAGGCTGCTCTTGGCCGTGGCCAGCTCCGTGTTCGTCCGGGCAAGCTCCGCCGAGGCATCCGACGACGCCTTCGCCGCCGTTCCGGCCGCCGCGGTCGCCTCGTCGGATTTCTTCTGCAACTCGGCTAGCGTGCCGGACGCCTTCTGCTGCTCCGCGAGCCGGGCCGAAACCTGCTGCCGCTCCGTCGTCAGTTGGGCGATCTGCGCCGACGTGCTCGACTGAAGCGACGATTTGGACGCGATCTGCGTGAAGGCGACGATCCATCCGATCACCGCCAGCACGGCCAGGCCGATGGTCACCGGGCGGGTCAGCTCGGCTTTCCAGTCGATGTTCATGTCGTTTCCCCCTCGTTCCGTTCACGCGAATATAGCGAGCCCTTTCCCGCAACGAAAGCGCAAACAGCCCTTTACGTTGACGCCGCGGTCAGAACGCCTCCGCCGCCATCCGGCCCAGCGTCTCGCCACCGGCCATCACGCTTTGGAAATGCGCCGAATGACGCGGCAGCACGCGCGCCATGAAGAACAGCCCGACATCCAGCTTGGTTTCGTAGAACGACTGCTCCCCGTTCGCGCCCTGCTTCAGCTTGGCCTGCGCCGCCTCCGCCATGCGGCACCACATGAACGCCATCGCCACCAGCGCGAACAGCTTCAGGTAGTCCGTCGCCGCCGCCGCGGCTTCCTCCGGGCGCGCCAGGCCGCGCTGCGCCACGGTCATGGTCGCCGTTTGCAGCCGGCCGAACGCCTTGGCCGTCGGGCCTGCGAACGCGGCGAGCTCCTTGTCGTCCGCGTGAGCCTCGAGCCAGGCGCTGACCGGATGGAAGAACCGGCGCAGCAGCCTGCCCGTGTCCTGCCCGAGCTTGCGGCCAACGAGGTCGAGCGCCTGGATGCCGTTGGCGCCCTCGTAGATCTGCGCGATCCGGGCGTCGCGGACGAGCTGCTCCACGCCCCACTCATGCACGTAGCCGTGCCCGCCCAGCACCTGAACCGCGGTGTTGGCGGCCTCGGAGCCGAGCTCGGACAGCGCCGATTTCACGATCGGGGTCAGCAGCGCGACCAGGTCGTCGGCTTCCTGGCGCACCGCCGGGTCTGGATGCTTCTCGGCGCGATCGAGTTCCATGCCGACCCAGTAGGACAAGGCCCGCCCGGCCTCCGTCATCGAGCGCGCTTCCAGCAACATGCGGCGCACGTCCGGGTGAACGATGATCGGGTCCGCCGCCGCCTCGGAGCTTTTCGTGTCCCGCGCCCCGCTTCTGGCCACCGACTTGCCCTGGCGGCGGTCCTTCGCGTAGGCGGCGGCTGATTGATACGCCGTCTCGGCAACCCCGAGCCCCTGCAAGCCGACGCCGAGGCGGGCGGTGTTCATCATCGTGAACATGCACTTCATGCCGCCGTTCTCCGGGCCGACCAGCCAGCCTTGCGCCCCGTCGAAGTTCAGCGCCGCCGTGGCCGACGCCTTGATGCCCATCTTACGCTCGATGCTGCCGCAGGTGACGCCGTTGCGCGGCCCCGGCTTGCCGTCCGCGCCGGGCAGGAACTTCGGCACCAGGAACAGGCTGATCCCCTTCGTGCCGGCCGGCGCGCCGGGCAGCTTGGCCAGCACGAGGTGGACGATGTTCTCCGTCAGGTCGTGCTCGCCGGCGCTGATGAAGATCTTGGCGCCGGTGATGCGGTAGCTGCCGTCGCCGGCCGGCTCCGCCCGGGTGCGGATCAAGCCGAGGTCGGTCCCGCATTGCGGCTCCGTCAGGCACATCGTTCCCGACCACGTGCCGTTGACGATCTGCGGCAGGTAGGCCGCGCGCAACGCCTCGGACCCGTGCATGTGCAGCGCCTTGTAGGCCCCGTGCGACAGGCCCGGGTACATGCCGAAGGCCAGGTTGGCGCCGGAGATCATCTCCCCGAACGCGGCGTTGACCAGCATCGGCATCCCCTGGCCCCCATAGGCCGGGTCGCAGGCGAGCGAGGTCCAGCCGCCCTCGATAAGCTGCTGGTAGGCTTCCTTAAAGCCTTTCGGCGTCCGCACCACGCCGTTCTCGTAGGTGCAGCCCTCGGCGTCGCCCGATAGGTTGAGCGGAAATAGCACACCCTCGCTCAGCTTCGCCGCCTCGTCGATGATGGCGTCCATCAGCTCCGGCGTCGCCTCCTCATAGCCCGGCAGGCCAGCCACTGCTTTGCTGTCCAGCACCTCATGCAGCACGAACCGGATGTCGCGAACCGGCGCAGTATAGGTTGCCATGTCTTGCTCCTTCCTTAATTGCGCAGCGGCTTGCCGGTGGCGAGCATGTGCTCGGTCCGGGCCAGGGAGGCCGGGTTGCGCACCAGCTCCATGAAGGCGCCGCGCTCCAGATCCGTCACGTCGTCCTCGCTCAGCACGTCGAGCGGATCGGCCTCGCCGCCCGTCAGCACCCGGGCCACCGCCTTGGACACCACGACGTCGTGCGGCGTCGCCCGCCCGGTGGCGGCGAAGCCATCCACGGCCAGATCAAGCGCCACGCGCCCGCCCGGCCCGGGCAGGCGGTATTCGGCAGGTTGCGGCGGCTTGTAGTCCTGCGCCAAGGCCAGCACCCGCTGCTTGGCGTCGAACAGCAGCCGGTCCTTGTTCATCGTGATCCCGTCCGTCGCGCGCAGGAACCCGAGACCCCGCGCCTGCGCCGCCGACTTGCTGACCTGCGCCGTGGAGATGACCTCGAACGCCTTCGCCACCGCCGGCATCGGCCCGCGCGGCAGCTTCGGCTCGGCCTGCCACCGCGCCAACAGTTCCTTGCACCCGCCCCAGCCCGGCAGCAGGCCGACGCCCACCTCGACCAAGCCCATATACGTCTCGGCATGGGCCTGCACCGCGCTGCAATGCAGCAGGATCTCGCAGCCGCCGCCCAGCGCCATGCCGGACGGCGCGCCGACCACCGGCACCGGCGCGTATTTCAGCGCCTTGTACGCCGCCTGCCCGCCGGCGACCTGCTGCTCGATCACCGGCCAAGCGGCCACATTGGCGGCGAACATGGCGATGCCGAGATTGGCGCCCACCGAGAAGTTCTCGCCCTCGTTATAGACCACCATGCCTTTGTACTTCGACGCGGCCAGCCCGACGGCCTTGCCCAGCAGGCCCAGGATGTCCGGATCGAGCGAGTTCATCTTGCTGGCGAACTCGAAGCACAGCACGCCGTCGCCGATGTCCCACACGCTTGCCGAGCCGTTGCGCAGCACCGGCTTGCCGGCCCGCTTCACGTCCTCCAGCAGCAGCACCCCCTCGGGCCGCGCCACGTCCGCGTATTCGCCTTCGGTGGTCAGGCACTGCATGACGCCGTTCTCGACGCGGTAGAACGTCCGCCCCGCGGCCTGCTTCAGCAGCGGCGACGTTTCCAGGCCCGCCTCCGCCGCCGCCTCGGCCAGCCAGTCCGCCCCGAGCCGGTCGATCAGCTCGAACGGGCCGTGCTTCCAGGCATAGCCGAGCCGCATCGCCTGATCGACCGACGGCACGTCCTCGGCGATCGCCGGCACCAGCGACGCCGCGTAGGTCAGCATCCGCACCAGCACCGCCTTGGCATACTGCCCAGCCGCGCTCTCGTGCGTCACGAGCGCGGTCAGATCCCGCCGCGCCGCCTCCGCCGCCTCGACCTTCGGCGTCGCGGCCACGCGGTAGTCGCCGGTGCGCAGGTCGATCGATTCCCGCAGCCGCGAACTGCCGCTCTTGGTCATGCGGTAGAACCCGCCCTTGCCCTTCCGCCCGATGCTGCCGTCGGCGATCATCCGGTCGATCAGCGGCTGCTGGCGCAGCACGCGGCGGAAATCGTCCCGCTCCGGCAGGCTCATCAGCAGCGACTTGGAGATCAGCGGCATCAGGTCGAGCCCGATCAGGTCGATCAGCCCGAACACGCCGGTTTTCGGCACGCCCATCGGCCGATGCACCGCGTCCGCCTCCTCGACGCCGATGCCGCGCTCGATGGCCTCGTTCACCGCGACCGTCATCCAGTGCGTGCCGATGCGGTTGGCGATGAAGCCCGGGGTGTCCTTGCAGCGCACGACGCCCTTGCCGAGGCGCACGTCGCAGAGCCGGGTCAGCTCGTCGGCGGCATCGGGCCTGGTGTCGGGGCCTATGACCAGCTCCAGCAGGCGCATGTAGCGGGGCGGGTTGAAGAAATGGGTGATGCAGAAATCGGCCTTGAACGCGTCCGACTGCTTCTTGGCCAGCGAGCGCAGCGGGATAGTGCTGGTGTTGCTGGAAACGATGCTGCCGGGCTTGCGCACGGCGTCCACGCGGTCGTACAGCGCCCGCTTGACGCCGAGGTCCTCGAGCACGACCTCGATGATCCAGTCGCAGTCGGCCAGCTTGCCCAGGTCGTCGTCGAAATTGCCGGGGGTGATGAGGCGGGCCGCGTCGGGCGTCATCAGCGGCTGCGGCTCGGCTTTCCTCATGCGTTCCACCGCGGCGGCGGCCACGGCGCTCCGCGGCCCCTCCTTCGCCGGCATGTCGAGCAGCAGCACCGGCAGCCCGGCATTGGCCAGATGCGCGGCGATCCCGCTGCCCATCAGCCCGGCGCCCAGCACGGCGCAGCGTTCAATCGCCATCAGGCGCGCGCCAGCACGGTCGCGACGCCCTGGCCGCCGCCGACGCACATGGTCGCCATCGCGTACTTGCCGCCCTCGCGCGCCAGCAAGGAGGCCGCCTTGCCCGTGATCCGCGCGCCGCTGGCCCCGAGCGGATGGCCGAGCGCGATCGCCCCGCCGTCCAGGTTCACGCGGGCATGGTCGAGCATCAGGTCGCGTTCCACCGCCAGGGCCTGCGCCGCGAACGCCTCGTTCAGCTCGATGAGGTCGATGGCGTCCATGGCGATGCCGGCCCGCGCCAGGGCCTTGCGCGCCGCCGGGACCGGGCCGATGCCCATCACCTCGGGCGCGCAGCCCGCCACCGACATCGAGGCGACCCGCGCCAGCACCGGCAAGCCATGCTTCTCGGCGTAGTCGGCGCTGGCGACCAGGACGGCCGACGCCCCGTCCGTCAGCGGCGAACTCGTGCCCGCCGTCACTGTTCCCGTGGCCAGGAACGCCGGCTTCAGGCCCGACAGGCCTTCCTGCGTGGTGTCGGCGCGGATGCAGCCGTCGGTCTCGACCACGCCGCCCTTGGTCTGGATCGGCACGATCTCGTCGGCGAACCGCCCCTCGGCCAGCGCCGACGCCGCCCGCTGCTGGCTGGTGACGGCGAAGTCCTGCTGCGCCTCGCGGCCAATCTGGTATCGCTGCGCCAGGTTCTCCGCCGTCATGCCCATCGCGGCGTAGCTCTCGGGCTTCTCCTGCTGCAGCCGCGGGTTCAAGACCGGGTTGAAGCCCAGCATCGGCACCCGGCTCATGCTCTCCACGCCGCCGCAGACGAACAGCTCGCCCGCCCCTGCCGCCACCGCGCCGGCGGCCATGTGGATGGCGCTCATGGAGCTGCCGCACCAGCGGTTGACCTGCGACCCGGCCGCGGTGATCGGCAAGTCGGCCAGGAAACCGACGACGCGCCCGATGTTGAAGCCCTGCTCGCCCTCGGGAAAGGCGCAGCCGATGATGATGTCCTCGATGTCCTCCGGCTTGGCCCCGGTGCGCTCGATCAGCGCGCGGACCACTTGCGCCATCAGGTCGTCCGGGCGCACCCGCGCCAAGGCGCCCTTGCCAGCCGGGGTGAAGGGCGAACGGGCGAAGCCCGCGATCACGGCCTCAGTCATGCAACGCTCCTCTGCTGTTCGGCCGCGCGTTCCGGCGGCATGTCGACGTAGGCGGCGACCTCGGCTTCCATGTCCCGCAGTTCGGCCAGGGTCAGCGTGATGTCGGCCAGTTGCTGCTCGAGTGCGGCGATGCGCAAGCGGGTCCGCTGCAAGGTCATCGCCATCTGCCGCCGCTTGCTGCGGTCGGCGTCGTACAGGTCGAGGAACTCGCGGATGTCGGCCAGCGAGAATCCGAGGCGCTTGCCGCGCAGGATCAGCTTGAGCCGGGCGCGGTCCCGCTTGGCGTAGACCCGCTGCGTCCCGGCCCGTTCCGGCGAGAGCAGGCCCTGGTCCTCGTAGAAGCGGATCGCCCTCGGCGACAGCGAGAACTCCTGGGCCAACTCGCCGATCGTGTAGAGTGCAGCCATGTTTCCAATTCGTCACTCAACTGCCGTATACGTAAACCAGACCGACGGCCGGTTCAAGAGGCTCGGGCCGTTTCCCGCTTCGCCCGCTCCTCGGCCACCAGCTCCTTCTTCGACAGCTTGCCGATCAAGGTCCGCGGCAGGCTGTCCCGGAACTCGACCTGCTTCGGCATCTCGATCGGCGACAGGCGCTCCTTGAGGAACGCCAGCAGCTCCGCCTCGCTCAGCGCGGCCCCCGCCTTACGCACCACGAAGGCCTTCACCGTCTCGCCGCGGTACTCGTCCGGCACGCCGATCACCGTGCACTCCGCCACCGACGGGTGGCTATACACCGCGTCCTCGACCACGCGCGGATAGACGTTGTAGCCGCCGGCCAGGATCAGGTCCTTGATGCGGTCGACAATGGAGAAATACCCGTCGGCATCCATCACCGCCATGTCCGCCGAGCGGAAGAACCCGTCCTCCGTCATGCTCGCGGCGGTCTCGTCGGGGCGGTTCCAATAGCCGAGCATCACCTGCGGGCCTTGGATGCACAGCTCGCCCCGCTCGCCGATTGGAACCCGCCTCGACGGGTCCGCCGGGTCCCGCAGCTCGACGATGGTCCCAGGCATCGGCAAGCCAATCGAGCCGGCCTTGTTCAAGCCTCCGGGCGGGTTGCAGACGGCGGACGGGCTGGTCTCGGTCAGGCCGTAGCCCTCGACGACGACGCAGCCGGTGCGCGCCTCGAAGCGCGCCTTCACCTCCGGCGGCAGCGGCGCGCCGCCGCTGATGCAGAAGCGGATGCTGCTGAGGTCGGCACGGCCGCCGAACCCGGCGATGGCGTTGAACATGGTCGGCACGCCCGGCATGAAGGTGGGGCGGCGGCGGGCGATCGCCTGCACCGCCTGCGCCAGATCGAAGCGGGGCAGCATGATGATCTCCGAGCCGACGCGCACCGAGAACAGCAGCACCGTCGTCATCGCGAACACGTGGAAGAACGGGATCGCAGCCAGCGTGCGCTCCTGGCCCGGGCGCGTGTCGTTGAACCACAGCGCGCCTTGAATGGTGTTGGCATACAGGTTGGCGTGGCTCAGCATCGCGCCTTTCGGCGTGCCCGAAGTGCCGCCCGTGTATTGCAGCACCGCGACATCCGTATGCGGATCGATCTCGACCGCCGCCGGGGCGCCGGGGCCGGCCACCAAGTCGCCCAGCCAGACATGCGACGCGTTGTTCGGCGGCGAAGCCAGGTCCCGCCGTTTCAACACCCGGAACAGCGCCCGCTTGCCCGCCGGCAGCATCTCCGCGAACGGGCACACGATAAGCCGTGCGACCACGCCCGACCCGAGCAGGGCCGCAGCCTTCGGATAGAGCGCCGTCAGGTCGAGCGTCGCCAGGGCGAGGATGCCGGCGTCCCGCGCCTGCGCTTCCAGCTCCCGCGCGGTATAGAGCGGGTTGAAGTTCACCACCGTCAGCCCGGCCCGCAAGGCGCCAAAGAACAACAGCGGATAGGCCGGGCAATTCGGCAGCAGCAGCCCGATGTGGTCGCCCTTGCCGTAGCCGAGCCGCTGCAACCCGGCGGCGACCCGCTCCGCCGCCGCCGCCGCCTCGGCCCAGCTCGTCCTGCGCCCGAGGAAGTCGAACGCCGGCGCAGCGCCGAACCTGGCCCCGGCCTCCTCCAGCAAGGTATGCAGCGGGCCAACCGGGATCGGCGCGTGCCAATCCACGCCGGGCGGATAATGATCGAGCCAAGGCCGGCTTGCGTCCATCGCGTTCCCTCGCCCGTCCACCGGGTCGCATATGTCTGGCCCTCTCGTTACCGCAGCGTGGCGGCGCGATGTCAAGCACGCCCTCCGGTGCGGCAACCCGCCTTTCCACTTTCCTCCACCTTCGTTTATCGTGCCGAGACACCGAATCAAGGCCCTCGACCGATGCCGAAGCTCCCCTTTCTCGTCTGCGCCGCCGTCCTCATCGCCAACGCGGCCCCCTACAGCGTACAGGCCGCCGACATCAGCCCGGCGATCGTCTACAGCATGGGCGGCAAGTTCGATAAGTCCTTCAACGAGGGCGTGTTCGACGGCGCCCGCGCCTTTACCAAGCAGACCGGCATCAAGGTCCGCGATTTCGAGCCGCAGCAGGAAACCCAGCAGGAGCAGGCGCTGCGCAACTTCGCCCGCCGCGGCGACAGCCCCATCATCGCCGTGGGGTTCAGCCAAGCCACGCCGCTGAAATCGGTCGCCCCCGCCTACCCGAAGCAGAAGTTCGCGATCATCGACGCCGAGGTTGACGCCCCGAACGTGCAGTCGATCCTGTTCCGCGAGGAGGAAGGCAGCTACCTGGCCGGCATGTTGGCCGCGATGAAGAGCCAAACCGGCACGATCGGCTTCGTCGGCGGCATGGACGTGCCGCTGATCCGCAAGTTCGCCTGCGGCTACAAGCAGGGCGCCAAGGCGGCCAACCCCAAGATCACCGTGATCGAGAACATGACCGGCTCGACGCCCGCCGCCTGGAACAACCCGGTGCGCGGCGCGGAACTCGCCCGCAGCCAGATCGACCGCGGCGCGGACGTCATCTTCCAGGCCGCAGGCGCGACCGGCATGGGCGTGCTGCAGGCCGCCGCCGACGCGGGCAAGTACGGCATCGGCGTCGACAGCAACCAGAACGCGTTGCACCCCGGCCACGTGCTGACCAGCATGGTCAAGCGCGTCGACGTGGCGACGGAGAAGACGCTGAAGGACGCGCAGGACGGAACCTGGAAGCCCGGGACCGAGGTGCTCGGGCTGAACGACAACGGCATCGGCCTCGCCTTCGACAAGAACAACGCCAAGATCGTGACGCCCGAGATGCGCGAGCGGATCGCGGAGGCCAAGGCCGACATCATCGCCGGGAAAACCAAGGTGCACGACTACATGACCGACAACGCCTGCCCGAACTGACCAAGCCCGCGATGCAAGCAAAGGGCGGAGGCCCCGCCCCGCCCGCCGTCGAACTCCGCGGCATCGACAAGCGCTTCGGCCCCGTCCACGCCAACCGCGCCGTCGACCTCGCCGTCGGGCGCGGCACGATCCACGGCATCGTCGGCGAGAACGGCGCCGGGAAATCGACGCTGATGGCCATCCTGCACGGCTTCTACCAGGCCGATAGCGGCGCCATCCACATCGGCGGCCGGCAAGCCTTCATCCGCGACAGCCGCGATGCGATTAGGCTCGGCATCGACATGGTCCACCAGCACTTCATGCTGGTCGGCCGCTTCACCGTGATCGAGAACGTCATGCTCGGCGCGGAAGGCGGCCCCCTCCTCGGCCCCGGCGTCCGCCGCGCCCGGCAGGAACTCGCCCGCCTTGCCGATGCCTACGGCCTGCGCGTCGATCCCGATGCCCGGGTGGAGAGCCTGCCGGTCGGCGCGCAGCAACGGGTGGAGATCCTCAAAGCGCTTTATCGCGGCGCGGACATCCTGATCCTCGACGAACCCACCGGCGTGCTGACGCCGCAGGAAGCCGATGACCTGTTCCGCGTGCTCCGGTCCTTGCGCGCGCAGGGCCGCACCGTCCTGCTCATCACCCACAAGCTGCGCGAGATCATGGCCGTCACCGACCGGGTGAGCGTCATGCGCGCCGGCGAGATGGTCGCCCACCGCGACACGAAACAAACCTCGCCCGCGGAACTCGGCGAGTTGATGATTGGCCGGCGGCTCGCCGCCCCGCCGCCGCGCGCCGTAACCCGGCCCGGCCCGGCGCTGCTCGAAGTCCAGGACCTCCGCGTCAACGACTCCGAAGGCGTGCCCCGCGTCAAAGGCGTCAGCCTTGCCCTGCGCGGCGGCGAAATCCTCGGCATCGCCGGGGTCGCCGGCAATGGCCAAGGCGAGCTGCTGGAAGCCTTGGCCGGCATGACGCCGCCCGCCGCGGGCACGATCCGCCTCCGTGGACGCCCCATCTTCCCCGGCCCGGCCTTCAACCCGGCCGCACTCCGCGCGCGGGGCATGGGGCACGTCCCGGAAGACCGCCTTCGCACCGGGCTGCTCCGCCAGGCCAGCGCCGCCGACACCGCCATCCTCGGGCATCAATCGGACCGCGCCTACCGCACGCTCGGCTTTCTCTCCCCAGGCAAGATCGCCGCCCGGGCGGCCCGGCTGATGCAGGGCTACGACGTCCGCCCGCCCAACCCGGCCTTGCGCTCCGCCCTCCTTTCCGGCGGCAACCAGCAGAAGCTCATCCTGGCGCGCGAGATCGGCCGCGACCCCGATGTCCTGCTCGTCGGCCAGCCGACCCGCGGCGTCGACATCGGCGGCATCGACGCGATCCACCAGCGCCTGCTCGCCTGCCGGGCGGCGGGAAAGGCGATCCTCCTGGTCTCGGTCGAGCTGGACGAAATCCTCGCGCTGTCCGACCGCATCCTCGTCATGTCCGACGGCCGCATCGCCGGCGAGCTCGCCGGCGCGGAGGCGACCGAGCAACGGCTCGGGCTGCTGATGGCCGGCGTCGCGCAGGGCCAGGCGGCGTGACCCCCCTGCCCCGCTGGGCCGACCTCGTCCTCCTCCCGTTCCTCAACATCCTGATCGCGCTGGCCATCACCGCCCTGGTCGTGCTCGCCACCGGCAACGACCCCGTCGCCGCCCTCCAAGCCCTTGCCCTCGGCAGCCTCGGCTCCACCGACGCGATCGGCTACACACTCTACTACGCGACCGACCTCGCCTTCACCGGCCTCGCGGTCGCCGTCGCCTTCCAGGCCGGGCTGTTCAACATCGGGGCCGAGGGCCAGGCTTACCTGGCCGGCCTCGGCGTCGCGCTCGTCGCCCTCAACGGCCACGGCCTTCCCGCCCCGGTCCTCATCCCCCTCGCCATCCTCGCCGGCGCGGCCTTGGGCGCGGCCTGGGCCGCCATCCCCGGCTACCTGCAAGCCCGGCGCGGCAGCCACATCGTCATCACCACCATCATGTTCAACTTCATCGCCGCCTCGCTGATGGTCTATCTCGTCGTCAACGTCCTCATCGCCCCCGGCTCCATGGCGCCCGAGAGCCGCGGCTTCCCGGCATCGGCCGCCCTGCCTGGCTTCGGCTTCCCCACCTCCGCACCGCTCAACGCCGCCCTGTTCCTCGCCCTGTTCGCCGCGCTGGCCGTCTGGCTGCTGGTCTGGCGCACGCCCTGGGGCTACGGCCTGCGCGTCATGGGCCAGAGCCCCGAGGTCGCCCGCTACGCCGGCATCGACCAAGCGCGCGCCACGATCCTGGTGATGGCCCTTTCCGGCGCGCTGGCGAGCGGGGTGGCCGTGAACGAGCTGCTGGGCGCGCAGCACC
The DNA here is from genome assembly GCA_965260935.1 of Acetobacteraceae bacterium. Classification (GTDB taxonomy): domain Bacteria; phylum Pseudomonadota; class Alphaproteobacteria; order Acetobacterales; family Acetobacteraceae; genus JBBROS01. The sequence continues at coordinate 767,692 of OZ253374.1, read as the reverse complement.
GCCTGCTGCTCAACTTCACCGGCGGCTACGGCTTCACCGGCATCGCCGTCGCCCTGATGGGCCGCAACCACCCCGCAGGCATCCTGCCCGCCGCCCTGCTGTTCGGCGCCCTTACCCAGGGCGGCGCAGAGCTCGCCTTCGACGTGCCCGACGTGCCGAGCGAGATCGTCATCCTGATCCAGGGCCTCGTGATCCTGTTCGCCGGCGCACTGAACAACCTGCTCCGGCCCGGCCTCGCCCGCGTCCTGCGCCGCGCGCCGCTATGACAGACCTGCTCGACATCCTCCTTCCCGTCCTGTCCGCCACCCTGCGCATGAGCACGCCGCTGCTGCTCGGCGCGCTTGCCGGCCTGGCGTCGGAACGGGCCGGCATCATCGACGTCGGCCTCGAAGGCAAGATGCTGATGGGCGCTCTCGCCGCCGCGGCGGTCGCCTCGATCACCGGCCAGGCCGTCCTGGGCCTGTTCGCCGCGGTCGGCGCCGCTTGCCTGCTCGGCCTGGTCCACGCCTTCGCCTGCGTCAACCTGCGCGGCAACCAGGTCGTTTCCGGCATGGCGATCAACATCGTCGCCTCCGGGCTGACGGCCACCTTGGCGCTGACATGGTTCCATCTTGGCGGCCAAACCCCGCCGCTCCCGCCCGCGGCCCGCTTCCTTCCCATTGCCCTCCCCGGCTCGTTCGGGCGTATCTACGGCACGCTGGTCAGCAATCAGACCGCGCCCACCTATATCGCCCTCGTTCTTGTCCCGCTCGCGGCCTTTGCCCTGAACCGCACCCGCTTCGGTTTGCGCCTGCGCGCGTCCGGCGAGCATCCCGCCGCGCTCGACACCGCCGGGATCTCCGTCGCCCGGCTGCGCTACGCCGCCGTGCTGATCGCCTCGGTCCTTTGCGGCATCGCCGGCGCCGCCATCGCCACGGCCCAGGGCGCCGGGTTCCAGCGCGACATGGTGGCCGGGCGCGGCTATATCGCCCTCGCCGCCATGATCCTGGGCAACTGGCGTCCCTGGCCCATCCTGCTGGCCTGCCTGCTGTTCGGCGTGCTCGACGCCGTCTCCATCCGTTTGCAAGGGGTGGACATCCCCGGCGTCGGCCTCTTTCCGGTGCAGGCGCTGCAGGCCTTACCCTTCGTCCTCACCGTTGTTCTCCTCGCCGGCTTCGTCGGGCGGACCGTCCCGCCCAAGGCGGGCGGCCTGCCGTATGCCAAGGAACGCTGAATGCCCACCGACCCGCTGATCGACGCCGCCCTTTCCGCCCGGGACGCCGCCTACGCGCCGTACTCCCGTTTCGCGGTCGGCGCGGCGCTGCGCACGCCGGAGGGGGCGATCCATGCCGGCTGCAACGTCGAGAACGCCGCCTATCCGCAAGGCACGTGCGCGGAGGCCGGGGCGATCGCGGCCATGGCGCTCGCCGGGCATCGCCGCATCGCCGAGATCGTCATTGCCGGCGAGGGGAGCTGCACGCCGTGCGGCGGCTGCCGGCAGAAGCTGCGCGAGTTCGCAGCGGCGGACGCCGCGATCCGCATCGTTGATCCAGCCGGCCAGCTTCGCTTGCGGACCACCTTGGCCGAACTGCTGCCGCACTCCTTCGGGCCGGAGAACCTGGGATGAGCAAGGTCGCCTACCTGGCCGGCCCGGATGTTTTCCTTCCGAACGCCGCGGCGCACGCCCGCCGCAAGGTCGAGATCTGCGCCCGCTACGGCATCGAGGGCCGCCCGCCGCTCAACGAGGACGTCGGCAGCCTGCACTCCATGACCAGCGAGCAGGCTTGGAGCACGATCTACCGCAAGGACATCGCGCTGATGGAGGCGAGCGCGCTCATTATCGCCAACCTCACCCCGTTCCGCGGCGCGTCGGCGGACAGCGGCACTTTGATCGAGGTCGGCTGGTTCCTTGGGCGCGGGCGGCCGGTGTTCGCCTACTCCAACAGTGCCGCCCCGTTCGCCCGGCGCTCGCTAGCCCAGACGGCCGCCTGCCCGGACCCGATGCCCGGTCTCAGCGTCGAAGGGTTCGGGCTGCCCGACAACCTGATGATCCAGGGCGCCGCGGTGCAAGGCGGCGGCCATCCCATCATCGTCCCTGACGATGGCGAGGACCGCCCGTTCGATTCGCTTGAGATGTTCGAGCGCTGCGTCGTTCTTGCCGCACGGAGCTGAGCCATGCCGCGCCAGATCATCATCGACACCGACCCCGGCAAGGACGACGCCGTCGCCATTCTGCTCGCCCTCGCCCGTCCGGACGAGTTGGACGTGCTGGCGCTCACCGCCGTCGCCGGCAACGTTCCCCTCGCGTGGACCGAGAGCAACGCCCGCCGCATCCTGGAACTGGGCGGGCGGCCCGATATCCCGGTCTATGCCGGCTGCGCCGGGCCGCTGGTGCGTTCGCCGCTCCATGCCGAGCACGTCCACGGCGCGAGCGGCCTGCACGGATTGATTCTTCCTGATCCAGCCTCGCCGTGCCGTCCGGAGCACGCCGTTGATGCCCTGATCGACGCCATCCGCGTTGCCGCGCCCAACACCGTCACGCTGTGCCTGCTCGGGCCCGCCACCAACCTTGCCATGGCCCTGGTGAAGGCGCCGGAGATTGCCGGGCGAATCCAGGAGGTCGTCTGGATGGCCGGGGCGCGCAGCGAAGGGGGCAACGTGACCCCGGCGGCCGAGTTCAACGTTTATGCGGACCCGGAGGCGGCGCGGATCGTGCTTGCCAGCGGCGTCCCGTTGACGCTGGCGCCGCTTGACCTCACGCATCAGGTCCAGCTCACCCCTGCCCGGCGCGAGCTGCTTCTGCGGCTTGGCACGGAGGCAGCCGGCGCGGTCGCCGCCCTGTATGCGGACACGCCGCAGCATGGCCGGGAGGGCGCCCCGCTGCATGATCCGTGCGTCATCGCCCATCTGCTGACGCCGGCCTTCGATGGCCGCCTGGTCAACGTCGCCGTCGAGACGGCAAGCCCGCTCACTGCCGGGATGACCGTGGTTGACTGGCACGGGGTGACCGGGCGGCCGCCGAATGCCCGGTTCCTGAACCAGGCCGATCCTAACGCTTTCTTTGCCTTGTTGTTCGCGGCGCTGAAGGGTTTGCCGTAGCTGAGTTGTTTTCGATCCGGCTCTCCTGGGCGTTGTCGGCCGCGCCGGGCGGGACGTGCCTGGTTTCGGCGCGGCTACGCGATCCGCGGCTTGCGCGGCATCGCCGCGATGGCGATCCGGCGCGGGCGCCCGGGCAGCGTGGCCACGGAGTCATGTCGTCGGCAGGCTGCCGGGCTGGCAACGCAGCCGTGGCCGGGCGCGCTGCGCCGGGTTGCGCGGGCGCCAGCGGGCCTGGCCCGACCGTCTCGATCCTTGCTTCCGCTCCGATGGGGCGTCGGCGTGGGGCGGGCTTGGCTGGCGGGTTGTTTGCGGTTGGCGAACGGTTGATGCAGCGCTTCGCGGAGCGGCGGCTTTGTGTCAGGCCGCGTGGTGCGATGCCGGTTTCATTGCTGCCGTGGGCCCGGCGGTTGCTCAGCCCGAGGGCTTGGCGGGGGGTTGCGGGGGCTTGCCGCCTTGGATGAGGTGGAAGGCCGGGGGGGCGGCGGCGCGGGCGCGCAAGGCGGCGACGTCGGTTGGGGTGCGGCGCTTGTAGACGTAGGAGCGGCCTTGCGCGGCGACGCCGAGGTCGCGGCAGAGTTCCTCGATCAGGTCGTCGATGGGGCGGCCTTGGAGGTCGAGTTCGAGTTCGGGGTCTTGGAGGCGCTCGGCGAGTTCGGCGTAGAGGGGTTCGGCGTCGGTTTCGCGGCGCTGGCGGTGGATGGCGTCCTCGACGCCGCGGATGAGGCGGGCGCGGGCGGCGGTCCGGGCGGCGGGGTTCTGGGGGCGCGGGGCCGGGTTGGCGGCGATGTGGCGGGCGAGGGCGATGGTGCGGCGGACGGCTCGGGCGATGCGGTCGAAGGCGATGGCGGGGTCGGCTTCGGGCTGGCGCTCGGGCGTGGGGGCGGCGGTGGCGCGGTCGTGGATTTGGCGGGCGAGGGCTGCGCCCTGGTCGATGAGGTCGTGGAGGACCTGGCGGTAGTAGGCGGCGTCTTGTTCGGGGGTTGGCTGGGGGGTGGCGGGGGTCGGCATGGGCGGATAGGATGGTTTTCCTTGGGGGGAGTCAAGGGGGGATGCCGCCCTGGGCGGACGCGGGCGGTTTGTTTTTTGACGTTGAAACCCGAATTCTGACGCCGTGCTTTGGCGGACCGGCTCCAGCTTTTATGCCGCTTGCTTGCGCTGGTTTGCGTATCGACTATGTAGAAACGAAGTAAGGCGGAGAACGGTATTGCAAGGCGTGGTGAGGAAGTGGGGCAACAGCGCTGCCGTGCGCATTCCAGCCTCGGTGCTGGCAGCCGCGGAGGTGCGGTTGGATCAGCCGGTCGACGTGCGAGAGGAAGGGGGGCGGATCATCATCGAGCCGCTCCGCCCTGCCCGCTACGACATTGAAACGCTTGTGGGCAAGATTACTGATGAGAACCGTCACGAGCCGGTCGACATGGGGCCACCGGCTGGCAAGGAGAGCTGGTGATGGCGCGGGGTTACGTTCCGGATGCCGGCGACATCGTTTGGTTGCAGTTCGACCCGCAGGCCGGGCACGAGCAAGCCGGGCATCGCCCGGCCGTGGTGCTCAGCCCGGCCAGCTATAACGGGCGCGCGGGGATGATTGTTTGCTGCCCGACGACGACGCGGATCAAGGGTTACCCGTTCGAGGTCGCGTTGGCCGGAACCCCGCACAGCGTGGCGTTGGCGGACCAGGTGAAGAGCCAGGATTGGCGCGCGCGCAAGGCGATGCGCAAGGGCCGGGTCAGCGCGGGGGAGCTTGCGGAGGTTCGGGCGAAGCTGGTGGCGTTGATTGGGTGAACCTCTTTAACGCATCATCATACTCGCAGCGCATAAAGGCGCTCTGCGAGACGATGCTTAGCCTTGAGGATTGGGGAAGTGACAAACAATTTGTATTACTTTATGTGGCCTGTTATAATCCCTACGCAGGAAAGTCGTTGCGGCGAAGAATGACGCATTACTTTAACTTTGAGACCGACTCTTTAAGGAGATAGCTTCTCAAAGGTATGCCTTAAGCGGGATATAGGGGCAGAGCCCCGCAATCGTCACCTTGTTAAAGTCTAAACCGCCTCCGCTCCCGAGATGATCTCGATCAACTCGCGAGTGATGCCAGCCTGACGGGTGCGGTTGTAGTTGAGGGTGAGGCGGTTGATCATGTCGCCGGCGTTCCGGGTGGCGTTGTCCATCGCGGACATGCGGGCGCCCTGCTCGCCAGCGGCGCTCTCGATCAGGGCGCGGAAGAGCTGGATGGACATGTTGCGCGGCAGGAGGGCGGCGAGGATGGTTTCCTCGTCGGGCTCGAACTCGTACATGGCTTGCGCGCCGAGGCCCGAGTTTTGCTTCTCCTTGGCGTCCTCCACCTGGAGCGGGATGACTTGCTGCTCGGTGGGGACCTGGCTGATGACGGAGACGAAGCGGTTGTAGACGATGGTGCACACGTCGAACTCGCCGTCGGCCAGCATCTTGGCGATGCGGTCGCCGACTTCGGCGGTGTCGCTGAACTCAACGCGTTTCTTGCCGGCGAAGCTGAACTCGCCCACGATGCGGCTGGCGAACTCGCGCCTGAGATAGTCGCGGCCCTTGCGGCCGATGGTGATGAGCTTGACGGTCTTGCCCTGGCCTTCGAGGCGGCGGACGGCGGCGCGGGCGGCGCGGCCGACGTTGGTGTTGAAGCCGCCGGCGAGGCCTCGGTCGGCGGTGACGACAACGAGCAGGTGGGTCTGGTCGCGGCCGGTGCCGACCAGCATGCGGGGTGCGGTGGGGCTGCCCGCGGCCGAGGCGGCGAGGGCGGCCAGCATGCGCTGCATCCGCTCGGCGTAGGGGCGGGCGGCCTCGGCTTGGGTTTGGGCGCGCTTGAGCTTGCTGGCCGCCACCATCTTCATGGCGGAGGTGATCTTGCGGGTGGACTTGACGCTGTTGATGCGGTCGCGGAGGGCTTTGAGGCTGGCCATCGGCGGCTATTCCTCCGCGAACGCTTTGGCGACGTCGTCCATGACGCCGACCAGGGCTTTCTCGGTCTCGGCATTCATCTCGCGGGTTTCGCGGATGCTTTGCAGGGCGCCGGGCTGGCGGCTCCTGACCTCGGCAATCAGGCGCTTCTCGAAGGCGCCGACCTTGTCGACGGGGAGCTTGTCGAGGTAGCCCTTGGTGCCGCTGTAGATGCTGACGACCTGTTCTTCCACGGGCATGGGGCTGAACTGGGGCTGCTTGAGCAGCTCGGTAAGGCGCGCGCCGCGGGACAGGAGCTGCTGGGTGGAGGCGTCGAGGTCGGACGAGAACTGGGCGAAGGAGGCCATCTCGCGGTATTGGGCGAGTTCGAGCTTGATGGAGCCGGCGACCTTCTTCATGGCCTTGATCTGCGCCGAGGAGCCGACGCGGGAGACGGACAGGCCGACGTTGACCGCCGGGCGGATGCCGCGGAAGAACAGCTCGGTCTCAAGAAAGATCTGGCCGTCGGTAATGGAGATGACGTTGGTGGGGATGTAGGCGGACACGTCGCCGGCCTGGGTTTCGATGATGGGGAGCGCTGTGAGCGAGCCTGCGCCCATCTCGTCGGACATCTTGGCGGAGCGTTCGAGCAGGCGGCTGTGGAGGTAGAAGACGTCGCCGGGGTAGGCCTCGCGGCCCGGCGGGCGGCGGAGCAGGAGGGACATCTGGCGGTAGGCGACGGCCTGCTTCGACAGGTCGTCGTAGCAGATCATGGCGTGCATCTTGTTGTCGCGGAAGTATTCGCCCATGGCGCAGCCGGTGTAGGGGGCGAGGAACTGCATGGGCGCCGGGTCGGAGGCGGTGGCGGCGACGACGATGGAGTAGTCCATCGCGCCGTTCTCCTCCAGGGTGCGGACAAGCTGGGCGACGGTGGAGCGCTTCTGGCCGATGGCGACGTAGATGCAGTAGAGCTTGGCTGATTCGTCCTGGCCGCTGTTGACGTGCTTCTGGTTGATGATGGCGTCGACGACGACGGCGGACTTGCCAGTCTGGCGGTCGCCGATGACGAGCTCGCGCTGGCCGCGGCCGATTGGGATGAGGGCATCGATGGCCTTGAGGCCGGTCTGCATCGGCTCGTGGACGGATTTGCGGGCGATAATGCCGGGGGCTTTGACCTCGACGCGGCGGCGCTCGACGTCCGTGAGTTCGCCCTTGCCGTCGATGGGGTTGCCGAGGCCGTCCACCACGCGGCCCAGGAGGCCGCGGCCCACGGGGACGTCGACGATGTCGTTGGTGCGGGTGACGGTGTCGCCTTCGCGGATCTGGGTGTCGTCGCCGAACACCACGATGCCGACGTTGTCGGTTTCGAGGTTCAGCGCCATGCCCTTGATGCCTGCGCCGGGGAACTCGACCAGCTCGCCGGCCATGACGTTCTGCAGGCCGAAGACGCGGGCGATGCCGTCGCCGACGGAAAGGACCTGGCCGGTCTCGGCGACGTTCTGCTCGGTGTCGAACGAGGCGATCTGCTTCTTGAGGATTTCCGAGATCTCGGCGGGACGGATTTCCATTAGGCGGCACCCTTCATGGCATATTGGAGGCGCTGGAGGCGCGATTTGAGGCTGGTGTCATAGAGGCGTGCGCCGATGCGGACGACGAGGCCGCCGAGCAGGCTCGGGTCGACGCTGTCCTGGATGTCGACGTTGCCGTAGCCGGCTTCGATCAGGCGGGCGCGGAGTTGCTCGCGCTGGACTGTCGTGAGCGGGTGGGCGGTGGAGACCTTGGCGACCACGACGCCGCGCTTCTCGGCGACAAGGGCGGCGAAGGCGGCGATGATGGAGCGAAGCAGGGCGAGGCGGCGGTTGTTGGCGACGACGCCGGCGAAATCCTGGATGAGCTTGCTGAAGCCCTGGCTTTGCAGCACGGCGGACAGGGCGGCGCGGGATTGGGCGACGTCGATCAGGGGGCTGGCGAGGAGGCGGCGCAGGTCGGGCGACTGGTCGATCAGGCGGCCGAGGCTTTCCATCTGGTCGACGGCCTGGTCGAGGGACTGCGTTTCGTCGGCCTGCGCGTAGAGCGCCGTTGCGTAGCGGTCGGCGACGCCGCCGCCGGAGCTCGTGGTGCCAGAGGCCACGTTTCGTCCCTATCCAATCGGTTTGGCCGGCCGTTTGCCGGTGCGCGGCCTCGTAGCATGGGGTGGGGCTGGTTTCAACAGATGGCGACGATTGCCGGGGCTGGCGTCAATCCGCGGCCTCGGCCGGCAGCCCGGAGGGCGGGAACATGGCGCGGGCCGGGCCGGGCCGGCCGTAGAGGTAGCCCTGGGCCTCGTCGCAGTTCCGCGCGGCGAGGAATTCCGCTTGCGCGTCCGTCTCAATTCCCTCGGCCACCACCCCTGCCCCGAGGCCGCGTCCCAGGGCGAGCACGGCGTCGATAATGGCGATGTTTCCCCGGCTCGCGCCGCCGTTTGGCGAGCCTGCGCCCAGGCCGGACACGAAGCTGCGGTCGATCTTGAGCCGGTTCAGCGGGCAGCGCTGCAACGTCGAGAGCGAGGCGAAGCCGGTGCCGAAATCGTCGAAGGCGATGCTGACGCCCCTGGCGTGCAGCGCGTGGAGCTGGGACAGCAGCCCTTCGTCGTGCCGGAGGGCGATCCGTTCGGTGACTTCGAGTTCCAGGGCGCTGGGGGGCAGCTTATGCCGCGCGAGCGCGTCCAGGACCTTGGCTTCCAGGTCTCCGGCGCGGAGCTGCGCCGGGAACAGGTTGGCCGCGACCCGGAGGCTGCGCCCTTCGTTCCGCCAGAGCGCTGCCTGGCGGCATGCCTCCAGGATGGTCCAGTCGCCGACCGCGGCGGCGGCCGGGCCGGCTTCGAGCGCTTCCAGGAAGGCGGCGGGCGCCAGCAGGCCGCGGGTCGGGTGTTGCCAGCGCAGCAGGGCTTCCGCGCCGACCACCTTCTTGCTGCGCAGGCACACCTGGGGTTGGTAGAACAACGCGAACTGGCCGTCGCGGGCGGCGCGGCAGACTTCCTGCTCCAGGTCGCGCTGGGCGCGGTAGCTGTCGCGCAGCCGCTCGTCGAAGGTCCGTTGCACGCCGCCGCCGGCCGCTTTTGCCTTGTAGAGCGCCAGGTCGGCGTTCGGCAGCAAGGTCTGCGCATCGGCGGGGTTGGTTGCGACCGCGATGCCGGCGCTCGAATCCATGCGGAACTCGCGCCCGGCGATACGGAAAGGTTGCTTCAGGCTGGCCTGCAACGCTTCGGCGACCACGCCGGCTTGCGCCGCCTCGTCCGGGCCGGACAGGAGCACGGCGAACTCGTCGCCGCCCAGGCGCGCCAGCGTCCCGCGCCCGTTGAGCGCGACGCCCAGACGCCGCGCCGCCTCGGCCAGCGACGCGTCGCCCGCGGTGTGGCCGACCGTGTCGTTGACGTGCTTGAACCCGTCCAGGTCGAGCAGGACCATCGCCACCGGCTCTGCGCCCGCGGCCGAACGCTCGATCAGTTTCAGCAAGCGGGCGCGGTTGGCGCATCCGGTCAGCGAGTCGTTGTGGGCGAGGCGGTGCAGCTCGTCCCGCGCGCGCCGCCGGGCGGTGATGTCGGTGATGGCGACGCCGAAGGCCGGCGCGCCGTCCTCCTGCCACCAGGATACGGTCGTTTGCGCCGGGAACGTTGAACCGTCGCGGCGCAGGGCGGGCATTTCGGCGCATCGGGCCACCGACGCGCGGTCGGCCACGAGGCCGGCCAGCTTGTTGAGGTATTCGGCGCGGACCGTTTCCCCGACGATCATCCCGAGGTGCTTGCCCAGCGCGTCCTCGGCTGTCCGGGCGAACATCGCCTCGGCGGCCGGGTTCCAGTAGGTGATCCGGAGCTCGTGGTCGGCGCAAACCACCGCGTCGGGGGTGGCGACCGTCATCCGCTCGAACCGGGCCTGGGCGTTGCGGCGGGCGTTCTCCGACCGGCGCAGGTCCATCCGGTCCATAACCAGGCCCGCCACCCCGGACAGCAGCCGCCGCTGCCGCCCGTTCAGGGCGGGGCGGGGCAGGCGGTCGGCGACGCACACGGTGCCGATGCGATGGCCGCCCGGCTGGCTGACCAGCGGCACGCCGGCGTAGAAGCGGAAGCCGGCCTCGCCGCCGACAAGGGGGTTGCCGGCGAACCGTTGGTCGCTCAGCAGATCGGGGACGACCATGACCTCGTCGCCGAGGATGGCGCACGAGCAGAACCCCAGCTCCCGCGGGATGCGGTCGATCTCGCATCCGGTGCGTCCGATGACGCTGACGTATGCCTCGCCGACGATGTTGATCATGGCGATCGGGACATCCAGCAGGTCGGCCAACAGGGTGGCGAAGCGGCCGAATTCCTCGGACGGGACGGCCGTATCAAGCCCGTAGGAGGCGAGCGTGCGCAAACGGGCGGCCTCGTCGGACGGATCGGTCGCGGTTGTCATACGGCCCAAGGCGGCATTGCGCTCTCCGTCTGCGCTTGGAACAGGGTACGCTGCCGGCTCAGCACGTCCTCGGCGGGCAATCCCTTACCAGCTCCCGTGTTGTTTACCCGAGGACGTTGAAACTTTCCACGCTTAATCGCCTCGGGACAGCGTTCCGTTCATGCCGGATTGACTGGTTGGCCTGGAAAATATACCTAACGGGGATGGTGCATCCCCATGCGCGTCCTTGACCTGTTCAGCGGCATCGGCGGGGCGAGCCTTGGCCTGCACTGGGCCGGGATGCGCACTGTCGCGTTCTGCGAGCAGGACCGCTTCGCCGCCGCCGTGCTTGCCCGCCACTGGCCCGGCGTGCCGGTCTACCCCGATGTCCGGCTGCTCTCCGCCGCCCGGCTCGACGCCGACGGCGTGGCAAGGCCGGACCTCATCGCCGGCGGCTTCCCTTGCCAGGACGTCAGCCTTGCCGGGCGGGGCGCCGGGATCGACGGGCCGCGCTCGGGGTTGTGGTTTCATATGGTCCGCCTGGTCGCCGAGTGCGGACCGCGATGGGTGGTGGTTGAGAACGTCCCTGGCCTGCGAGGCCGCGGCGCGGACCGGATCGGGGCTGCGCTGGAGGCGCTCGGCTACGCCTGCTGGCCGCTCGTGGTGGGTGCTGTCCATGCCGGCGCGCCGCACCGGCGGCAGCGCGTTTGGCTGGTGGCCAAGGCCGCTGCTGCCGACGCCCAGGGCGCGGGACTGGAAGCACGGCAGCGCGAACCAGCGTGCCCGGCGGCGGGCCTGCCCGCTGAGCGACGCCGTGGGTGGCCGGCTCCACCCCGGCTTTGTCGAGTGGATGATGGGGTTCCCGCCCGGGTGGACCGGTTGAGGGCGCTGGGCAACGCGATCGTGCCGGCGAACGCGGCGATGGTGGGGCGGGCGATCATGGCGGCGGAGGGGGGGCGTCATAGGGACGGCCATGAAAGGTGACCGTCCGTAACAGGCTTCAATCTGGCGCGCCGCGGCCGGGCAAGCCCTTGCACGCGACAGGCCCGGCAACGGCCTGCATGGGTCAGTGAACGTTGCCGGGCGTGTTACTCATCCATAGCGGCCCGGCGCAGGAAGCGCTGGCGCTCCCGCTCCTCGCGATGCGTTCCGGCGCGGGCCTGCAGGAGGTCGCGACGGGCGAGGATGCCGACCAGACGCCCGCTTGCGGGGTCGATCACCGGCAGACGGCCCACGTCCTCGGCAATCATCAGCTCGGCTGCCTGGTTGGCCGGCATGTCGGGGGTCGCCATCTCGAGCGAGCTGTCGGACAGCACGTCGCCGAGCCGCGTCTCGGCAAGACCATCCGACGAGCGCCACCGCAACGCGTCGGCCCGCGAGGCGAGGCCGACCGGACGCCCGACGCCGTCGACCACCGGATAGCTGCGATGCCTGGCCCGCTGCTCGAAGAACGCGAGCGCCTCCAGCAAGGGCATATCGGCGCCGAGCGTTTCCGGCGCGGGCGTCATGATCTCGTCGACCCGCGTGAGCACGAGGGGATCGATGCCGTACTCCTGCGAGACATGCCGTCCGCGCCGGGCGATTTTCTCGGTCAGGATCGAGCGCCGCAGCACCAGCACGGCGAGCGCGTAGCCGGCCACCGCCGCGGCGGCCGTCGCGGGCAGGGCGTCGAGCCGCCCGGTGAGTTCAGCGACGAAGACTGCGCCGGTCAGCGGCGCGCGCATGGCGGCGCTCATCATTCCCGCCATGCCGACCAGCGCCCAGAAGCCCGGATTTCCCGAGAGCCAGTGCCCGGCGACTGCGCCGAGCGCGCCGCCCAGGATCAGCAACGGCGCCAGCACGCCGCCCGAGGTGCCGGAGCCCAGCGCCACGAGCCAGACCACCGCCTTGACAACCAGCAGCAGCAGCGCGGCATCCAGCAGCATTGACCCCTCGACCAGCGCCTGGATGTTGTCGTAGCCGGCGCCCAGGACGCGAGGGTCGATCAGGCCGCCGGCCCCGACCACCACCGCGCCCAGCGCCGGCCACCACATCCAGTGCACCGGCAGGCGGTGAAACCCGTCCTCGATCCGGTACAGCGCCGAGGAAAGGCCCGCCGCCGCCAGCCCGGCCACGAGGCCGAGCAGCGCCGAGGCCGCCATGGCCCATTCGAGCGCCGGCACGGCCCCGGCATAGGGGAACAGCGCCCCAGTCCCGATCAGCGCCGGCCGCCAGGCCAGGGCGGTGAGCGCGCTCGCCACCACGGGCACGAAGCTGCGCGGCTTCCACTCGAACAGCATCACCTCGAGCGCGAGCAGGATCGCCGCCACCGGCGTGCCGAAGATCGCCGTCATGCCGGCCGACGCGCCCGCGACCAGCAGCGTCTTCCGCTCGGCCCCGCTGAGATGGAAACACTGCGCGAACAGGGAGCCGATCGCCCCGCCGGTCATGATGATCGGCCCTTCGGCCCCGAACGGCCCGCCCGTGCCGATCGAGATTGCCGACGACATGGGCTTCAGCAACGCGACCCGGGGCGACAGGCGGCTCTGCCCGTACAGGATGGCCTCGATCGCCTCCGGGATGCCGTGGCCGCGGATCTTGTCCGAGCCGAAGCGCGCCATCAGCCCGACGACCAGGCTGCCGACGACCGGGACCGCGACCGTTATCGGCCCGGCGGCGGCGGCGGCGATGTGCGAGGGCGCGGCCGAGAGCCGCCCGAACCAGGCGAGGTTGGTGGCCACGGCGATCATCTTGAGCAGGAGCCATGCCGAGACCGCGCCGCCCGTTCCCGTGACCAGCGCCATGCAGGCGAGCAGGAGCATCCGGCGGTCGGCGCTGTGATCGGCGAGCCGGGGCTGGCGCATGACGAACGCGCCCGGTGGGCGCTGCTTTGCAGTTGATGGCATGATGGGGTCCGGCGGATGGAGACGGCGTAGTTATGTCGCAGTGCGATATAAAGCAAGAGCGCCTTGACGGCGCGGAAGGCTGTTGAGTGGCAAACCCAGTCAGCGACGCGGATTACGAGACGCTTGCCCGCTTCCGCTTTGAGCTGCGCCGGTTCCTGCGGTTCAGCGAGCAGGCGGCCCAGGCGGCCGGCCTCACGGGGCCGCAGCACCAGGCGCTGCTCGCGATCCGCGCGGCACCCGGGGCCACCATGCGGGTGGGCGAGCTGGCCGAGCGCCTGCTGCTCCGCCCGCACAGCGCGAGCGGACTTGTCGATCGCTTGGAGAAGCTGGAACTCGTGCGGCGCGACACGGCCGCCGACCGCAGGCAGGTGGCCCTGGCGCTTACGCCGCGCGCGGACGCGTTGCTGGCCTCCCTTTCCGCAACGCACCGCGCGGAATTGCGCCGCCTGCAACCGCTGCTCGCGCGGCTGGCGAGCTTGCAAGCTTAGGGTTTGTCCGAAAGTTACCACTTCGAGCCGTGTCGCCTTGCAAACCCTGGAGCTTGGTTTGACGGCGCATTGAAACACTTACGGCTGAGCCGTCCTTTGCGGGCGCGGCCGTCAGGCCAGGAGGTCGATGGCCAGCAGGTATTGCGTCGCGGCGATGAACAGCCGCTTCATGCCGGGGCCGCCGAGGGCGCAATTCGAGGCGACGGCCGGCGTTGGGACGTAGCCGAGCGGGGTGCGGTCGCTTGCGTAGACGTGGATGCCGTCCGCGGCCGTTGTCCACACCCAGCCGCGCGGATCAACGATGAAGCCGTCCGGGACGCCGTGACGGGTTTGGCAGAAGAAGCGACGGTTCGACAGCGCGCCGTCTTCTCCCACGTCGAACGCCTCGATCTTGTGCGCCCGGCCGGTTTCGGGGCCGGGGATCTCGTTCAGCGACAGCGAGGTGTCCGACACGTAGAGGGTGCGCCCGTTTGGCGAGAAGAAGATGCCGTTCGGCTGCTCGAAATCCGCCATGCGTTGCAGCGAGCCGTTCTGCGGGTGGAAGCGGTAGACGCTGCGGTGGTCGAGTTCCGGCTCCGCCAGGCTGCCCTGGTTCGGCATCAGCAGGCCGAACGCCGGGTCGGTGAACCAGATTGCGCCGTCGGCGGCGACGGCGAGGTCGTTCGGGGAATTGAGCCGCTTGCCTTCGAAATGCGTGACGATCGGCGACGGGTCGTTCTGACCATTTGAACGGCTGATGCAGCGGCGGCCGTGCTCGCAGTGCACGAGCCGGCCTTCGCCATCCAGGGCGTTGCCGTTCATGAAGTAGGTGCCGTCGATCGCCGTTTCGACGTGGCCGTCCTCGTGCCAGGCGAGCAGGCGGCGGTTGGGCACGTCCGACCAGACCAGGCGGTTGTTCGGCGTGTCCCAGACGGGGCCTTCGCCGTGCAGCGTGCCTTCGTAGAGGCGGAGCAATTCGGCGCTTGGCGGCAGCACGGCGGCCAGGCGCGGCTCGTCGATCTGCACGCCGCCCCATCCGGCCACGGGCTCCGGGGGGCCGGGCCGGCGCAGCAGCCGCCCTGGGAGCAGCGAAGCATCCTGGTCCATCGGGGTCTCCTTCAGCGTGCGAAGCGTTGCCGTGCTTCGACGCCTGGCGAGGCGGGGGGTTTCCCGCGCGCCAGGCGCCTTCGGGCTTGTTCGGGAAACGCAGCTATGATTGGGGTTGCCGAACAAGGCGGCTATTGTCCGTCGTGCAATGATCTGAGGGAGGAACCAAGAATGGCATACGGGGCCGCGCGTAGTGTCGCGCCGCTGGGGCGCACCAAGCTGAACCGGCAGCAGATCGCGGGCTTCTGGGCCGCGTGGTTCGGCTGGATGCTGGACGGCATGGATTCCGTCATCTACGCGCTGGTGCTCGGCCCGGCGCTGACGGAGCTGCTGCCGCGGTCGGGGATCGAGGCGACGCCGGGCAACATCGGCTACGTCGGCTCCTTGATGTTCGGGCTGTTCCTGGTCGGCTGGGGCCTTTCGTTCATCTGGGGGCCGGTGGCCGACCGGTTCGGGCGCACCAAGTCGCTGGCGGCCACGGTGATGGTCTACGCGGTGTTCACCGGGGCCGCCGCGTTCGCGCCGAACATCTGGCTTTTGGGGCTGTTCCGCTTCCTGGCGGGCGTGGGGGTGGGCGGCGAGTGGGCGATGGCCGGGACCTACGTGGCAGAGGCCTGGCCGGAGGACCGGCGCAAGATGGGGGCGGGCTATTTGCAGACCGGATATTATTTCGGCTTCTTCGTCGCCGCGCTGCTGAACTTCACGGTGGGCGCGGCCTACGGCTGGCGGGCGATGTTCCTGTGCGGGCTGGCGCCGGTTGCGGTGTCGCTGGCGACGCTGGCCAGCGTCAAGGAGCCGGAGCGGTGGGAGCAGAAGCGCAAGCAGGACCAAGCCGCCCGCGTGCGGCGGCGCAACCCGCTCGGGGTGATCTTCAGCCCGGAGCACATCCGGCAGACGGTCACGATGTCGGCGCTGCTGACGGTGGCGATCATCGGGCTTTGGGCCGGCGCGGTGTATGAGCCGACCGCGATCGTGTTCCTGGCCCGCCGGGCGGGAATGGATGCGCCGGAGGCGGCGCGGATGGCGTCGTACGGCACCGCGCTGCTCTCGGTCGGCACCATCCTGGGCTGCGTCGCGGCGCCTTGGCTGGCCGAGCGGGCGGGACGGCGGCCGACGCTTGCGGCCTACTACGTGGGAATGCTGGCGACGATCGTGCTGGCGTTCGGCTGGGCGTTCTACCTGCCGGCCGGTTCGGCGCTGCCGACGTTCATGGCGGTGCTGTTCTTTCTCGGCGTGTTCGGGGGCAATTTCGCGCTGTTCAGCCTGTGGCTGCCGGAATTGTTCGGCACGGAGGCGCGCGGGACGGCGTTCGCGTTCTGCACGTCGGTCGGGCGGTTCGTGGGCGCGGGGGTGAACTTCGTCCTGGCCGCGGCGGTGTCGGGCACGGGGACGCTGGGGACGCCGGTGGCGTGGACGGCGGCGGCGTTCGGGCTCGGGCTGCTGATTATCCCGTTCGCGCGGGAAACGCGGGGGGAGGCTTTGCCGGAGTAGAAGCGGCTTAACCGATCTCCGTCCCGACCCCCATTGCCGCTCCCAGGCGCTCCAGCCGCCGTTCCACGCCTTCGCCCGCGAACACGCCGGCGCCGCTCAGCCGCAGTTTCAGCCGGCCGGCTTCGAGGCGCAGGCTGGAGGAGGACAGCAGCGCCGCCGTTCCGGCCGAAACCGTGTAGGCGAGGCGCAGCGCCGCTCCCAGGACCGTTGCCCGGGCCATCGCGTCGCTGTCCAGCAGCGCGGTTGCCACCGGCATGAAAGGGGCGTCGCCCTCCGCCTCGTAGCGCAGCGCCACCGCCAGGGCGAGGAACGCGCGCTCCGAATGGTCGAGCGCCACGCCGGGCTGGCGCAGCACGCGCCAGAAGGACTGGTCGGCGCGGTATTCCGGGTGGTCGTGGCTGCCGATATCGGACAGCCAGCAGGCCGCCTGGCGCAGGCGGCGGGCTTGGCGGGCCTCGCCCTCGAACAGCGGGGCGGTCCAATCGATCAAGTGCTGCGGCAGGGCCGGCTCGCGCCCGAGCCTCCTTCCCATGTCCTCGGCTGCGGCCAGCATCGGGTCCTGTTCGCGGATTTCGGGCGGCACGAGGGCCATGAACCAGCCTTCGCGGATGCCGTTGGCGCTGAACACCACGCGCCGCGCGCCGGAGCGGCGCAGCAGCAGGCGGAGGATGGTGGCCGCGTAGGGCAGGTCCTCGGCGCGCTTGCGCGGCACGCCGGGCAGGCGCTCCGTGCCTTTCCTGGGCGGATCCAGGACCATCGAGGCCAGCGAGCGGGCCGCGTCCGCGCCGATGGCGTAGTGGTGCACCACGTTCAGGGGATAGTTGACCAGCCCCATGTGCGCGCGGGCCAAGGCCCGCCATGCGCCGCCGACGAGGAACAGGTCCCGCCCCGCGGCCTGTTCGAGCCAGAACACGGAGGCCAGGTCCCCGTCGGCGATGGCCCGCGCGCGGGACAGGTCGTTGTTCGAGCGGTCCGTCAGCCGGATCACCCCGAGGCGCAGCGACGCCGCCTCGCGCGCCTGGCCGGCGTCGAGCTGGACCAGCTCGAGCGAGCCGCCGCCGATGTCGGCCAGCAGGCCGTCTGCGCCCGGGAAGCCGCACAGCACGCCGTCGGAGGAAAGGGCCGCTTCCTGCTCGCCGGTCAGTACCCGGATCGTGCCCGGCATCCCGGCGGCGGCGATGCGCTGCTCGAGGCCGGCGACGAAGGCCGGGCCGTTCGAGGCGTCGCGGACGGCGGCGGTGGCCAGGATCTCGAACGGGTCCGCGCCCATGGCGCGGGCGATGGAGGCGTAGCGGCCGACGACGCGCACCGCCTGGCCGACCGCCGCCTCGTTCAGTTGGCCGCTGGCCTGCATCCCGCGGCCCAGTTTCAGCGTCGCCTTCTCGTTGAAGATGGCGATCGGGTTGCGCCCCCTGCCCTCGTAGACCACCAGACGGACGGAGTTGGAGCCGAGGTCCACGACAGCGGAGCGGACGCCGGCGCCCGCGAACAGAGACAAGGCCACCCGCTCAGTCCTGGCTCACGCGGTCCTGCCGCTTGTGGGCGGCGGCCGAGACGACGCCGCCGTGCAGCGCCGAGCCGCGGCCCGACAGCGACGGGTTGGTCATGAAGTAGTGGTGGGCGGAGAAGGGCTTGGCACCCACGGCCACGCGCCGCCACGCGCCGTCCGCGCCCAGCTCCCAGGATTGCATGTTGTCCTTGAGGTTCACCACCATGATCTGGTCCAGCACCTGCTGGTGCACGGTGCCGTTGGAGACGGGCACCAGGGTTTCCACGCGCCACTCCATGTTGCGCGCCATCATGTCCGCGCTGCTGATGAACACCTGCGCGTGGCGGCTGGGCAAGCGGTGGCCGTTGCCGAACACGTAGATGCGGCTGTGCTCGAGGAAGCGGCCGACGATGCTCTTGACCCGGATCGTGTCGGACAGCCCCGGCACGCCCGGGCGCAGGCAGCAGATGCCGCGGACCACGACCATGACCGGGACGCCGGCCTGCGACGCGGCGTACAGGCAGTCGATCAGCGCCGCGTCCACCAGGCTGTTCATTTTCAGCCAGATGCCGGAGGGCCGCCCTTCCCTCGCGTGCTGCGCTTCGGCGCCGATCAGCGCCTCAAGCGTCTTGCGGGTGGTGAGCGGGCTGAAGGCGACGCGATCCATGCGCTCGGGCTTGGCGTATCCGGTCATGTAGTTGAACAGGCGGGCGCTGTCGCGCACCAGGTCCGGGTCGCAGGTGAAGAAGCTGAGGTCGGTGTAGATGCGCGCGGTGATCGGGTGGTAGTTGCCGGTGCCGAAATGGGCGTAGCTGCGCATCATCTGGCCCTCGCGGCGGACGACCAGGCTCAGCTTGGCGTGGGTCTTGATCTGGGTGAAGCCGAACACGACCTGGACGCCCGAGCTTTCCATCGTGCGGGCCAGGCGGATGTTGGCTTCCTCGTCGAACCGCGCCCGCAGCTCGATCATGGCGGTGACGCTCTTGCCGGCCTCGGCGGCCTCGATCAGGGCCTTGACGATCGGGCTGTCGCGGCTGGTGCGGTACAGCGTCTGCTTGACGGCGACGACGTTGGGGTCGGCTGCCGCCTGGCGCAGGAACTGCACCACGACGTCGAAGCTCTCGAACGGGTGGTGGACGATGATGTCCTTGGCGCGGATGGCGGCGAAGCAGTCGCCGCCGAAGTCGCGGATGCGCTCGGGGAAGCGGGGGGTGTAGGCGGGGAAGAGCAGGTCGGGGCGGTCGTCGACGATCATCTGCCTGACGTCGCTCATGCCGAGGATGCCGTGCTGCAGCACGACCTCGTCGCCGGGGACGCTTTTCTGGTCGACGTCCAGCTCGTCGACCACCATCGCTTTCAGGTCGTCCGGCAGGGAGGCGTCAACGCTGAGGTGGATCGCGACCCCGCGGCGGCGGCGTTTGAGCGCCGTTTCGTAGGAGCGGACCAGGTCCTCGGCTTCTTCCTCGAACTCCACCCCGGTGTCGCGGATCAGGCGGAACATGCCCTGGCTCAGCACCCGGAAGCCCGGGAACAGCCGGTGCAGGAACATGCCGACCAGGTCGTCGAGCAGGACGAAGCGGATGCGCGGCGGCTTTGCCGCGGCGGGGATCGCGG
Organism: Acetobacteraceae bacterium; assembly: GCA_965260935.1. Taxonomy (GTDB): domain Bacteria; phylum Pseudomonadota; class Alphaproteobacteria; order Acetobacterales; family Acetobacteraceae; genus JBBROS01. Next base: position 748,245 of record OZ253374.1, on the reverse strand, counting down.
CGTCTGCCGCCGGCTCCCCCGGCAGGCGCACGAAGCGCTCGATGGACGCGGGCAAGGGAATGAGGCCGTTCATGCCGTGCCCGTCCTCGTCGCGGAACAGCTTGAGCACCTTGACCAGGCCCATATTGGGGATGAACGGGAAGGGGTGCGCCGGGTCGATCGCGAGCGGGGTCAGCACCGGGAACACCCGGTCCATGAACCAGGCGTCGAGCCAGTTGCGGTCCGGCTCCGGCAGGGTTTCGGCCTGGCACAGCTCGATGCCCGCCTCCGTTAAGCGGCCCAGCAGGTCGTGCCAGGCGCGCTGCTGCTGGTCCATGAGCGCCTGCGCGCGGACCTGGATCGCGCCCAGCTGCTGCGCCGGGGTGCGCCCGTCCGGGCTGTGCGCCACCAGCCCGGCCTTTGCCTGGCCGATGAGGCCGGCGACGCGGACGGAGAAGAACTCGTCGAGGTTGGAGGCGCTGATGGAGACGAAGCGCAGCCGCTCCAGCAGCGGATGGCGCTCGTTCTCCGCTTCCTCGACCACGCGCTGGTTGAAGTCGAGCCAGGACAGCTCGCGGTTGATGAACCGCTCCGGGCTGGCCGGGCCGATGGGTTCGGCGGCGGCGTGCGACACTCTTCTTCTGGACATGGCGCTGTCTTACTCCACCGCGGCCTCGCCCGGCGAGGCGTCCGCGGGATTTTCATCGAAGCCCAGCACCGCCGAGGCCAGCGCGCGGGTGATGCCCTGGCCGCGCTCCAGCGCCTTGGCGTCCAGCAGGGCCACCGCGTCGCGCAAGGCGCCGGGGGAGCGGGAAAGCCGGGTCAGCAGCCAAGCCTGCACCGGGTCGGCGACGCGCAACTGACGCTCGGCCAGGAGGCGGGACAGCAGCATCTGCAGGAACGCGTCCGGGGCCGCGCCGATCTCCACCGCCGCCGTCGCGCGCAGGCGGCTGGCGAGGTCGGGCAGCTTGGTGTCCATGCGCGCGGGGGGCGCGCGGCCGGCCATCAGGACCGGCTGGCCGGCTTCGGCGGCACGGTTCAGCAGGTGGAGCAAGGCTTCCTCGTCGCGGGCCGGGCCGACCTCGTCCAGGGCGACCGGCGCTTCCGGCCATTCGTCGCCGGCCTCGCCGAGCACCGCGCCGCCGATCCGCTCGGCCCAGGCGTGGAGCAGGTGGGTCTTGCCGCATCCGGTGGCGCCCCAGAGGAACAGCCGGCGCGATGGCCAGTCGCTGGTCCGCGCCAGCCATGCTTGGGCGTCGTGCTGCGCCGGGTTCGGCAATAGGTCGCCGGAGCGGAAGCGGGCGTCGCGCGGGAAGCGCAGGGCGAGCTGGGCCGCGTGCATCAGCGCGCCGGCGGGTCGAGGTAGAGGGGGCTTGCGAGGTAGCGCCGCAGCCAGAAGCGGGCCAGCACGCCGATGGCGGCCGCCACTGGGACGGCGAGCAGGACGCCGAGGAAGCCGAAGGCCGCGCCGCCCGCGAACAGGGCGAAGATGACCCAGACCGCGTGCAGCTCCACCCGGTCGCCGAGGAAGCGGGGATAGATGACGTAGCCCTCCAGCAGCTGGCCGAGCACGAAGATGGCTCCCACCGTGGCGACGCCGGGCCATCTGAACTGCGCGAGCGCCAGGCCGATGCTTGCCACGCCGCCGGTGATGCTGCCCACGTAGGGGATGAAGGAGAGCAGGCCGGCCGAGATGCCCACGATCAGGCCGAGGTCTAGGCCCGCGGCCGACAAGGCGAGGGCGTAGAAGCCGGCCAGCAGCAGGCAGCACAGGGCCTGGCCGCGGACCCAGGCGGAGAGGATGCGGTCCACTTCCCGCGCCTGCGCCCTGAGCACGCCGGCGTATCGGCGCGGCAGCCAGCTATCGACCCGGGCCACCGCGCGCCGCCAGTCGCGCAGGAGATAGAACGCCACCACCGGCGTCACCACCAGCAGCGACAGGACGTTGAACAGGGCGAAGCCGCCGCTGACCAGGCGGGTGGCGGTTCCCAGCAGGAAGTAGAGCATCGACCCGGCCTGGCCGCCCACCAGGTCCCGCAGCTTGGTGTCCACGTATTCCGGGCCGAAGGTGTCCTGCGCCCGGGCGATCACCTGCTCCAGCCATTCCCGGATCGAGTTGGCGTAGTCCGGCGCGCGGGAGACCAGCAGCCCCAATTGGGAGAGCAGCAGCGGGTAGAGCAGCAGGGCGAACGCCAGGCAGGCGAGCACCAGCGCCAGGATCATGATGAACGCCGCCGTGCCGCGCGGCAGGCCGAGCCGGGTCAGCCGCGTGGTTGGCGGATCGAGGAAGTAGGCGATGCCCGCCGCGGCGACGAAGGGCAGCAGGATCGAGTTGAACAGGTAGAGCGCCACGTAGAGCGCCAGCAGCAGCCCGGCCAAGAGGGCGAGCCGCTGCGCGCGGGTCGCGTTCTGCGGCTCGACGATCAGCACGGTTTCGTTGCCGGGCGGCATGTCCGCCATCAGCGGACCACCTTCGCCACGTAGGCTGCGCCCGAGCCCAGCGTGGTGGCGGCGACGGCCCAGGTCAGCGCCGTCAGCAGCCAGGGCGCTTGGAGTCCGAAGCCGGTCAGCAGCAAAGCGAGGCCGACCAGCAGCAGTTGCAGCGCCGTGTTCAGCTTGGAGACGAGCAGCGGCTTGATCTTGACCGGCGTGCTTGTCAGCCAGAGGGTGAGGACGCCGCCGACGATGACCACGTCGCGGAACACCACCAGCATGGCCAGCCAGTCGGGCAGGACCTTTTCCACCGCGAGGGTGACGAACATGCCGATCAGCAGGGCCTTGTCGGCCAGCGGGTCCATCATCGCGCCGAGCGCTGTTCCGCCGCGGCGGCGGGCGAGCCAGCCGTCGACCGCGTCGGAGATGCCCGCCAGGGCGAACAGGCCGAAGGCGGCGGCCATGTGCCGGTGCAGCACCAGCCAGATCGCCAGCGGCACGGCGCAGATGCGCGCGAAGGTGATCACGTTGGGCAGGTTCAGGATCGCCGATCCCTGCACCCTCGAACCCCCGTCCGCCACCTGCCGTAGCCCTCCTGCCGCCGCCATGGTTGTGTCCGCCTCCGCTTCGGACCGATGCGCCTGCCTTCATACCTGATCCCCTGGCCCACGAAAGCGGCATCGGCCGGTTTGGTTCTCAACAGTCGCGTTCAGGCGAATTTAGTGGCCTTCGCGGTACGAAACAAATAGGCTTGCGTCGTGGCCAGACGCGCGAACGACTTGCGATGCTTCCGCCCGGTCTCAGGGCCGCTGATCCTTGTTTTGTGCCTTGCGACCGGGGCCTGCTCATCGGCTCGGCTCGGCTCGGCGAACCAACCGGATGATGGCGTTCCTCCCCTGGTACGGGTGGTCGTTCAGGCCGCGTTGATTGCGGCCTGTGCGGCAGCCTCGCATCCGGGGGACCGGCCTGGCCAGTGCAATTCGACAGAGCCTTCAATGCGCTGAGCCGGCATTGCCGGTCCGCGGCGGCGCGCCGGCACGCTTTGGCCCATGACGCTCAGGCAGCCTTCGCGCCCTCGTTCGCGAGCCGGTTCAGGTGCAGCAGCACGTCGCGGCCGATCTTCATCCGCTCCGCCACGGCCATGTCGCGGACGACGGACAGCTTGTGGTCAGGCCGGAGGCGGATGACCTCCTTGCGCGTGTTCAGCCAGCCGATCAGCCCGGCCGGGTTGCGGAACTGGTTGCCGCGGAAGCCGATGACCATTCCTTTCGGCCCGGCTTCGAGCTTCTCGACCCCGGCCTCCCGGCACATCCGTTTCAGGGAGACGACCTGGAGCAGGTTCTCGACCTCGGGCGGCAACGGGCCGAACCGGTCCACCAGCTCGGCCGCCATCGCGTCCGTTTCCCCGTCGGACGCCAAGGAGCCGATCCGCCGGTAGAGGCCGAGCCGGACGGGCAGGTCGGCGACGTAGGTTTCCGGTATCAGCACCGGCAGCCCGAGCTGTATGTTCGGGGTCCATTCCCGGTCCGACTGCGCCTTGCGGCCCCGCTCGGCCTGGAACTCGGCGACGGCGTCCTCGAGCATCTGCTGGTACAATTCGATGCCGACCTCGCGGATGTGGCCGGATTGCTCGTCGCCGAGCAGGTTGCCCGCGCCGCGGATATCGAGGTCGTGCGAGGCGAGGGTGAAGCCTGCGCCGAGCGTGTCCAGCGTTTGCATGACGCCGAGGCGCTTCTCGGCGGCGGCGGACAGGCGGTGGTTCGGCGGCCAGGTCAGGTAGGCGTAGCCCCGCTGCTTGCCGCGCCCGACCCGGCCGCGAAGCTGGTAGAGCGCGCCCAGCCCGAACATGTCCGCGCGGTGGATCAGCAGCGTGTTGACCGCGGGCATATCGAGGCCGCTCTCGACGATGTTGGTGGACAGCAGGATGTCGTACTTGCCGTCGCCGAACTCGGTCATGACGCGCTCGAGCTCGGTGGGCGCCAGGCGGCCGTGCGCCTCGACGATCCGCGCCTCGGGGACGATGGCGCGCAGGCGCTCGGACATCCGGCCCATGTCCTCGATCCGCGGCACCACGCAGAACACCTGGCCGCCGCGGAACCGTTCGCGCAGGATCGCCTCGCGCACCACCACGCCGTCGAACGGGGAGATGAACGTCCGCACGGCGAGGCGGTCCACCGGCGGGGTGGCGATCAGGCTCATCTCGCGGACGCCGGTGAGGGCCAGTTGCAGCGTGCGCGGGATCGGCGTGGCGGTCAGCGTCAGGACGTGGACGTCGGCCTTCAGGGCCTTGAGCTTCTCCTTGTGCGAGACGCCGAAGTGCTGCTCCTCGTCCACGACCAGCAGTTCGAGGCTGCTGAACGCGATCCCCTTGGCCAGCAAGGCGTGCGTGCCGATGACCACGTTGACGCTGCCGTCGGCCAGGCCGCGCTTGACCTCGGCGGCTTCCTTGGCCGTGACCATGCGGCTGAGCTGGGCCACGCGGAGGGGGAAGCCCTGGAAGCGCGCGGCGAACGTCCGCGCGTGTTGCCGGGCCAGCAGGGTGGTCGGCACCACGACGGCGACCTGCCCGCCGGACATGGCGGCGACGAAGGCCGCCCTGAGCGCCACCTCCGTTTTGCCGAAGCCGACGTCGCCGCAGACCAGGCGGTCCATGGGGCGGCCGGCCGCCATGTCCTCCAGCACGTCGCCGATGGCCCGCACCTGGTCGTCCGTTTCCGCGAAGGGGAAGCGGTCGCAGAACTCGTCCCAGGCCCCTTCGGGCGGCGCCAGGGTCGGGGCGTCGCGCACCCGGCGGGCGGCGGCGGTCTTGATCAGCTCGCCCGCCATGTCGCGGATGCGCTGCTTCATGCGGGCCTTGCGGCTTTGCCAGCCTGCGCCGCCGAGCTTGTCGAGCGCCACGCCTCCGGTTTCGCTGCCGAACCGCGACAGCAGCTCGATGTTCTCGACCGGAAGGTAGAGTTTCTCGTTGCCGTCGTAGATCAACTGCAGGCAGTCGTGCGGCGCCGGGCCGACCCGCAGGGTTTCAAGCCCGGCGTAGCGGCCGATGCCGTAATCCTGATGCACCACGAGGTCGCCCTCGGCGATTTCCGTCGCCTCGGCGATGAACTGGTCCGCCCGCTTTTGCCGCCGGGGGGGGCGGCTGATCCGCTCGCCCAGCAGGTCCTGCTCGGCGACGATGCCGAAGCCGCCGGCGACGAAGCCTCGCTCCAGGCCGAGGGCGACGATGGCCGCCACGTTCAGCGGCAGGTCCTGGGCCGCCTTCCAGTTCTCCGCCGGCTCCGCCTTCACCCCGTTCTCGCGCAGCACGTGCAGCAGCCGCTCCCTGGCGCCCCGGCTCCATGCGGCCACCACGGTGCGCCGCTTCTGCCGCGCCCAGTTGGCCGACTGCTCCTTCAGTTGCTGGAACGCCGTGCCGCTCGCGCCCGCGCCGGCCTTGGTGAACAGCGCGCCCGGACGCCCGCCGGCTTCGATGCCCTCCGCCCCGTCCGGCTTGCTGTAGGGGCTGAAGACGAGGGTCGGGCCGGCTTGCAGCATGGCGTCCCATTCGCTTCGGCCGAGGTAGAGCCGTTCCGGCGGCAGCGGGCGGTAGGGCACCTCGCCTTCGCGCGCGGGCATCTGCCGGGCCTCGGCGTGGTCCGCGATCATCTCCAGCCGGGCTTCGAGCGATTCCTGGGCCTGGTTGTCCAGGCTGATCGCGACGCCTGGCAAGTAGTCCGGCAGGGTTTCCATCCGTTGATGGAACAGGGGCACCCAGTGCTCGATCCCCGGGTAGCGACGCCCGTCCGACACCGCCTGGTAGGTGGGGTCGTCGGTCGCCTCCTGGCCGAACAGCTCGCGCCAGCCGGCGCGGAAGCGGCTGACACTCTCCTGGTCCAGCGGCACTTCCGAGACGGGGCGGAGGACCAGTTCGGCCACTTTTCCGGTGCTGCGCTGCGATGTGGTGTCGAAATGGCGCAGGCTCTCGATCGTGTCGCCGAACAGATCGAGGCGGACCGGCTCCGCTTCGCCGGCCGGGTAGATGTCGATGATGCCGCCGCGGGCGGCATATTCGCCGGGCTCCATCACCGTGCCGGCGCGGGTGTAGCCGTTCGCTTCCAGGAAGGTCGCGATCTCCTGCGGGTCGGCGGTGCCGCCGGCCTGAAGGCTCAGCGCCCGCCCGTTGAAGGCGCTGCGCGGGGGGACGCGTTGCAGCAGCGCGTTGACCGTGGTCAGCACGAGGCGCGGCTTCGCGCTCTTGTCCAGCAGCCGGGCCAGGGTGGCGATGCGCTCGGAGACCAGTTCCGGATTGGGGCTGACCCGGTCGTAGGGCAGGCAATCCCAGGCCGGGAAGCGCAGGATCTCGATCTGCGGGGCGAAGAACGCCAGGGCCTCCGACAGCCGCTGCATCCGCGCGTCGTCCCGCGTGACGTGCAGCACCGGGCCTTTGTGCTCCGAGCGGCGGCGGGCGAGGAGGAGCGCGTCGAACCCTTCCGGCGCGCCGTAGACGGCAGCCGTCATCGGCGATGGCCTTCGCCAGCCTCGGCGGCGGCCCTGATCGCCCGCAGCATCGGTTGGTCGTGCGCTTGGGGGATCGGCGCGCGGCCGGTGAGCCAATCGGCGAGCCAGGCGTCCGGCAACTCCATCACCGCCTCGATGGCGTCGAGCTCGGCCGTGCCCCATTGCTCCAGGCGGGCGCGGACGAAACCGCCGATCAGGATGTCGTTCTCGTACGTGCCGCGATGCGTGGCGCGGAACAGGATGCGTCGGCGGCGAACCGCCTGGTCGTCTCGGTTTGGCTCAAGCACGCTCTGGTCCCTGGATTGGGACTGTCATATAGGCCGCAGCTCCGAACCTGTCAGCCCGGCCCCGACGCAACTTGGACGACCTGCTTTCCCCGCTTTTCCAACCGGTCACCGCGCTGAACGGCGTTGGCGCGGCATTGGGCGAGAAGCTGGCCCGGGTTGCCGGCGGCGGGCGCGTGGTCGATCTGCTGCTTCACCTGCCGGAAAGCTATGTTGACCGCCGCTTCCGCCCGCGCGTCGTTGACGCCCTGCCTGGCCAGGTCGCGACCCTGGCTCTCGAAGTGGTCCGCATCGACGCGCCGGGCGCGAAGGGGCGGCCTTGGCGGATCAGTTGCCGGGACCCGAGCGGCTTCATCGACCTGGTTTACTTCGCGCGTCCGCCGCAGGTTTTCGCGCCGGGGCGGAACCTGGTCGTTTCCGGCAAGGTGGACCGGTTCAACGACCGCGCGACGCTGCCGAAGCCCGACCACGTGCTGCCGGCCGAGAAGGCCGGGCTGCTGCCGGGCATCGACCCGGTTTGGCCGCTGACGGCCGGGCTGTTCCCCAGCCAGCTCCGGTTTGTTCTGCGCCAGGCGGTCGGCCTGGTTCCCGAGCTGCCGGAATGGCACGATCCGGCGCTCGTAAGGCGCGAGAACTGGCCTGGTTTCCGTGATGCGTTGCGGCAGGTGCATTTTCCGGACGAGATGCCCGGCAACGCCGCCCGGGCGCGGCTTGCCTACGACGAGCTTCTCGCCCACCAGCTCGCGATGGCGTTGGCGCGGACGCTCAAGCGTGCCCGGGCGGGCCGCCCGACCGAGGGCGACGGGCGGCTCCGCGCCCAGGCCCTGCAACGGTTCGGCCATGCGCCGACCCCCTCGCAAACGCGGGCGCTGGAGGAGATCGACCGCGACCTGGCGGCACCGCAGCGGATGCTTCGCCTGCTGCAAGGCGATGTCGGCTCCGGCAAGACGTTCGTGGCGCTGATGGCGATGCTCCGGGCGGCGGAGGCTGGGCGGCAGGCGGCGCTGATGGCGCCGACCGAGGTGCTTGCCAAGCAGCACCACCGGACGCTCTCGGCGCTCTCGCCCGTGCCGGTCGGGCTGCTGACCGGCTCGGTCAAGGGGCTGGAGCGCCGCCCGGTTTTGCTCGGCCTGGCCAACGGGCGGCTCCCGCTGGTGGTGGGGACCCATGCCCTGTTCCAGGACGCCGTCGAGTACCGGGATCTCGCCTTGGCCGTGATCGACGAGCAGCACCGGTTCGGGGTTGAGCAGCGCATGACGCTGGGCGGCAAGGGCGCGCACACGGACACCCTGGTCATGACCGCGACGCCGATCCCGCGGTCGTTGCTGCTGACGCAGTGGGGCGAGATGGATGTCAGCCGCCTGACCGACAAGCCCGCCGGACGGCAGCCGATCCGGACCACGATCCACTCGCTCTCGACGTTGAACGGCGTGGTTGACGGCATCGCCCGGGCGCTTGGCCGCGGCGAGCGCGTTTATTGGGTTTGCCCCATGGTCAGCGAGAGCGAGCTCGTGGACATTGCCGCCGCCGAGGCCCGCTTCGCCGTTCTGGTTGAGCGGTTCGGGGGCGTTGTCGGGCTTGCCCACGGGCAGCTCGACGCATCCGTGCGCGACGCGGCGCTCGCCGGGTTCGCGGCCGGGTCGTTCCGTTTGCTGGTTGCGACAACGGTGATCGAGGTCGGCGTCGATGTTCCGGAAGCCAGCGTCATGGTGATCGAGCATGCCGAGCGCTTTGGCCTGGCCCAGTTGCACCAACTGCGAGGGCGCGTCGGGCGCGGCGGCGCGCGGAGCTACTGCCTGCTGCTGCACGACGACGGCTTGAGCGACACGATGCGGCAGCGTTTGGCGCTGTTGCGGGACACCGATGACGGGTTCAGGATCGCTGACGAGGACTTCCGTCTTCGCGGCGGCGGCGACCTGCTTGGCAAGCGGCAGTCCGGGTTGCCCGGCTATCGCGTCGCCAGCCTTGATCGTGACGAACGGCTGTTACGGATCGCCCGCAAGGACGCAATGCTTATGCTTGAACGGGATCATGGGGTTGCGGCTCCGCGCCGGGATGCGATCGACATCCTGATGCGCTTGTTCGGACGCGGCGCGGAGTTGCGGACGATTGAGGCCGGGTAGGTTTTCCGTATGCGCCGAACGGGGCCGGTTTTTCCGGCCCCCTCGGTCAGCGCAGACCGAAGAAGGACAGGACCGCGATCACGACAACGACCAGGCCGACGATGTAGATGATGTTGTTCACGTAACAATCCTTTGCTTTGATGTTCCGGCAGGCCATAGCTTGCCGCCGATGGCGCTGCAACGCTCGGGTTTCAGCTTCGTTCAGGGATTTTGCTCTTACACGTCCCTCAGGGCCTAGATCAACCGGGGCGCGGCCTCGGTGCGCTCCGTATCGGAAGCGGCCGCACGGGTTGACATGAAGCGAGAACGAGCCTTGCAGGCCGGGGCGGAACGCGTTTGGGTTAGGGCGTGCGGTTTTTCAGCGCCCGTTGCAGGTCGCGCTCGATGGGTTCGAGGCCCCACTGCGATATCTCGCTCGCCACGTCCTGCCATTCGCCCACGTCCGCGATCCGGGTGGGGTTGTCGCGCAACAGCTCGCGCTTGATGAAGGGGAAACGGGCAGCGAGCAACTGACGCCATAGATCGCTGGTGGGATTGAGCGGCGTCCGGTCCGCGACTGCCCCTCGCAGGCGCAGGATGTGTTGCCGCCGGGCCTGCACGATCGGGTCGGCCAGGTTGGGGCCTTCGTCGGCTTCCTTGTGGTCTCTTACGTAATCGATATCGATGTTCTTGATCAGGTCCTGGTAAGGCCAGACGGCGCGGCAGGAAAACCCCGCCTTCACCAGCGTTTGCGTCAACCCGACCTCGTAGAGGCGGACAAGCCAGCCCTTCGACCATGTCGGGCGCACGTTCTCCCAGAAGCCCTTCCAGGCATCGCTCGCGACGACGCGGGGGCTGAACGCCATGAAGTAGGACTGGAGATGGTACCGGCTTTGCCAGCTTTCCGTGCAGCCCCAGACGTCGGCTTGTTCGAAGTCGATGCCGGCAAGGAGATCCGCAAGCGACCGGATGGGGCCGTAGACGCTGTCGTTGGCCATGACGACCAGTCTTGTGTTGGGGCGCGGCAGGGAAAGTTGCTCGAAGCCTTCCCGCCAGGCGCCGAAATCATAGCCGACGTTGCGGCGTATCAGCACGCCGGCGCAGACCAGCTTGAGCTGCTCCATTGCCGCCGGGCGCAAGAACCCGGCGTTGGTCACGAACACGACCGAAAGCCCGGCGCCGGCAAGGCTGCGCACCTGATGCAGGACGTGCGGGCGGACCTCGCCCGCGCCATCCCAATGAACGAACACGCAAACATCTGGTCCAAGCGGGATCTCGCCTTCGGGCCAGCGTTGGTTGAGCTGCTGCGGGCTTCGACGCCGAACGAGCTCGTGCCCGATCCGCGGGAGAATGTGGTAACGGGTTACCAGCCACCCTTTCCGGGCAGCGGCGTCGAGCGTGCGTCGGATCAATGCTTCAGGCCTGCCCTATGCGAGCCAGGATGTCGGGCGGCAGCGACACTTCGGGGTTCGCCGCTTGAACGTCGGCAGTCAGCGCCGCGGCCTCGTCGATCGCGTCCAGCATGTCCAAGGCTTGCAGCTCGCCCCGGAGCGACGCCAGCCAAAGGCCGGAACCGACCGGACACATCCGCCGCACGCGGGCGAAACGGCCGCGCGCCATCGCCGGCTCGCCAGCCGGCCGCCCGTCCGGTTCCGCTTGCACGTCGAGCACGCCGAGACAAAAAACGGCGTCGCGCTGCTCGGCGGTCAAGGGTTGGTTGCTGTCAGGATGGCTGATCCGGGCCTCCGCGAAGCCGGAATGGCGCGCCACCGCCCGGGCCTGGCCGTACTGCCCGGCATTCACCAGCACAGTCAACGCCCACTGGGCCGCGTCCGGCTCCTCCCTGGCCGCCGACGCCGCCAACTCGGCCAAGGCGTCCCCCTCGCCAAGCTGCTGGAGCGAATCGGCCTCGCCTCGAAGGGAGGCCCACCAGAGATCGCTCCCCGGTTTGGTTTGCAGCCGGACGCGGCGGAACCAATCGCGCGTTTGCGCCGCGGGCTTGAAGGGAGCGCCATCCGCGCCTTTTCGCGTGCCGAGGACGGCGAGGCAGAACAATGCGTCGCGCTCAGCTTCCGGCAGATCGGCGCCGTTCTCCGTGAACGGCTCGCTGTCGAGAGCGAGTTCGTGCACGAACGCATGGGCCTCGGCATAGTGGCCGGAGTTCACGAGGCTTGCCAGCCCCCGTAGAGCGATGCTCCGACGCCGTGCAGCACCGCCGTTTGGCGCTGGAGGCAAGGCTGCGAAGCGGGAGGCGATGGACGGATCGCCGGCCTCCGCGGCGCAGAGCAACGCTTCGGAGCGCGCCGTCCAGCCGATGTCCTCGGTTTGGCCGTCCTCCATCGCCAACTCGCCCAACGCGCGACGCATCGCGTCGGACGCTTCCGCCGCCAAGCTGAACTGGGCTTCGAGCGAGGAACGGGGGGTGCCCGCTTGAAGCCGGCGTATGGCCCGGGCGTAGAGCAGCCCTCCGAGGTTCAGCGGGACCAGCGCCGCCATCCGTTCAAGGGAGCAATGGGAAATCTCGGCCGGAAGCGCCGTCAGCGAATCGAGCGTGATCCCGAACCGCTTGCTGCACGCCGGGACCAGCAGCGCCCAGGCCCGGTCCGCCGCGTCCATGTCCTCGTCGTTGACGCTTTCGCAGAATGCCCGGGCGGCGAATGCCAGGAGCAGGTCGCTCGCAGGGTCCACCGCTGCGGCACGGCGTTGGAGATGGTCGCGGAACACACGCCTGAGAACGCTGGAATCGTGCTCGAGGCCGAGCGGCGCGTCGCTGGCGAAGGCGACGAGGGAGTGGCTGTCGATCTCGACCTCCACGTGCCCGAACCCCGCGTTCCTCAGAAGCGTGGAAAGGCTGTCCCGGTTCTGTATGACGAGGTGCAAGCTGGGCGAGAGGAGGGGGACGATGATCCCGGGCGGCGTTGCCCGGTCGATGTCATCTCCGTTTGGCGTGGTCAGGATCAGCACGCCGTCCGGCTTCAGCATCGCCTTAAGCGTGCGGACGAACGCGGTGGGCGAGGTGACGTGCTCGATCACCTCCGAACCCATGACGATGTCGACCGTGCCGCGGGCTTCGTCGTCATCGCGAAGGTAACGCAATTCGATCGGCAGGTTGAGCGCGTCGCGCCCGAGGGCGGCGAGCGGGGCCGGGTCGATGCCGACGCCTTGCCAGCCTAGCGTGTTGATGGCGAAGTCGAGGCCGAACCCGTAGCCGCAACCGACCTCCATGTATCGGGCGGCGTGCGGGCGGCGGATGCGTGCAAGCGGGCGGGTGATCAGCGAGACGCCTGCGCCCTGCTGCACGTAGAACGGGACCCGGCCCCGGTCGTTCAGGGCTGGCTCGGCGTAGTCGGGCGGGATCTGGCTGTCGTAGAAATGCGCCGAGCAGGATGGGCAACGGAGCACGAGCAGGTGTTTCGACGGATGGTCCGGGAGCTGGACATCGACGCCGAGCACCATGGTCTTGAGAGCCGAACTGCCGCAGTTCGGGCAGGCCATGCCGGCCAGGTGGCCAGGCGCCGCCTCGCCCGGCGGACAGAACGAGATGGCCGGCGGGCGGACGACGCTTGGAAGCGAGCGGGCGGAATGCGGCGTGAAACTCATGGCCGGTGTTTCGGTCAGCCGGCGATGGGAGGCAAGACAGGAATGGCGTGCGAGGGCTTGACGCCCTGAATTTTATGCAAGCGCGGCCTCCCGGCCTGGCCTGCCGATGCTTTGATAGTCGAAGCCAGCCGCGGCCATGGCCGCAGGGTCGAACACGTTGCGTAAGTCGACGACGGTTCTTCCACGCATCGTCTGGGCCAGACGCTCCGGCGCCAGGGCGCGGAACTCGTTCCATTCCGTGACAACGACCAACACGTCGGCCTTTTCAGCCGCTTCATAGGCGCTGGCGCAAAAGGCGACCTCGGAAGGGAGCAGGGAACGGGCCTGGTCCATGCCCACCGGGTCGAAAGCGTGGATGGATGCGCCTTGCTCGGCCAGCCGGTGGATGATGGGAACGCTCGGCGCATCACGCATGTCATCGGTCTCGGGCTTGAAGGTAAGGCCGAGAACCGCGACGGTCTTGCCCTGGACGCTGCCGCCACACGCTTTGAGGATACGCATCGCCATTCCGGATTTCCGGGCGTCGTTGACCTGTACGGTTGCTTCGACAAGGCGGGATGGCGCGCCCCAGTCTTGGGCGATGCGCATGAGCGCCAGCGTGTCCTTCGGGAAGCAGCTTCCGCCGAAACCCGGCCCCGGATGCAGGAACTTGCGTCCGATGCGGCCATCAAGCCCGATGCCTCGGGCGACATCGTGAACGTCCGCGCCGATTTTCTCGCATAGGTCGGCCATCTCGTTGATGAAGGTGATCTTCATGGCAAGGAAGGCGTTGGCGGCGTACTTGGTAAGCTCCGCGGTCTCCAGGCTGGTGAACAGGATCGGGGCTTCGATCAAGTAGAGCGGGCGGTAGAGACGCCGCAACACTTCTCGTGCGCGCTCGCTGTCAGTCCCGATCACGACACGGTCGGGACGCATGAAATCCCCGATCGCGCTGCCTTCCCTGAGGAATTCGGGATTGCTGGCAACGTCGAATTCGAGATCGGGCCGGGCTGCACGCATGACATCGCGGATGCGGCGGCCCGTTCCGACCGGGACGGTGGATTTCGTCACGATGACGGCATAGCCGGTCAGCGCACGCGCGACTTGCTCCGCCGCCGCGGTCACGTAGGACACGTCCGCATGGCCGTCGCCGCGCCGGGTTGGCGTTCCGACGGCTATAAAGACCGCCTCCACGCCAGAGCAGGCAGCGGCGATGTCGTCGCCGAAGGTGAGGCGTTTGGCGGCGCTGTTCTCGTGAACCAGCCGATCCAGGCCGGGCTCGTAGATCGGGATACGGTTCTCGCGCAAGGCTTCGAGCTTGGCCGCGTCCGTTTCGACAACCGCCACCTCGACGCCGAGGTCCGCGAAGCAGGCGGCGGACACGAGACCAACGTAGCCGCCTCCAATCATAGCAATACGCACGTGTCATATCCTCCGGGTAGAGCGGCAATGCACCACAACTTCCGACTGCAGACCAGCCGCGGAAAAACCTTTAAGTTTGTGTTGCCGCTGCTCGGGCCGCCATTTCGTCAAGGGCCTGCGCCGACTTTCGTGCGAGCTTATCGGCGATCGCCGCCTTGCGCTGCGCCAAGAGGGCGTCGATCGCTTCGAGCCCGGCTTGCGAGGCGTTGAGCTCGGCGCGGCGGAGAACCGAATCGGCTTCGTGCCGCTCCTGGCCCGTCTTGGCCTTGCTCAAGCGTTCCTTTGCGGTCGGCAGCCAAGCGGCGAAGGTCTCAACGATCTGATCGTCACCCGCAAGGTCGGTCGCGCGCTGGTATTCCAGTTGGATGCTGGTTTCCTCGTTCCGGACGGCGGCGGCGGCGGCGGCGGCGGCGGCAATGCTGGCGGCCAGGCGCTGCCGGGCTTCGTCGACGGCGCGCTGGCGCAGCCATCGGACCGTTTCGAGCGGTTCACGCCGCATCGTCGGCATCCAGTATGTCTTGCAGGGCCTTGAAGGCGGTCACGACGGACTCGTCCGCCGCCGTATCGGCCGCAGGCGGGTGGCCGTGCGTCCGGTTCTGCCGGAGGAGGGCCTCGATCTTGGGCGCGAGACGGAGGGACCGGTCCGCTTCCGCGTCTGTTCCAGCTTCGTAGGCCCCAAGGCGGACAAGATCGGCAAGATCGCCGCTCTGCGCCAGGATCGCGCGGGCCTTGCGGGCGGCCTCGGCCTCAGCTGGGCCGAGACAGCCGGGCACTGTTCGCGACAGGGAGCGAAGGACATCGACGGCAGGGTAACGCCCCGCCTCGGCAATCCGGCGGTCGAGCACGGCATGGCCGTCCAGGATTCCTCGAACCGCGTCCGCGACCGGCTCGTTGTGGTCGTCTCCTTCGACGAGCACGGTGAACAGCCCGGTGATGCTGCCTGCGCCGACGCCGGGGCCTGCGCGCTCGAGCAGGCATGGGAGTTCGGCGAACATGCTCGGGGGATAGCCTCGCGTCGCGGGCGGCTCGCCGGCGGCGAGGCCGATCTCACGCAGAGCAAGGCAAAACCGGGTCACGCTGTCGATCAAGAGCAGGACGGAGCGGCCCTGATCCCGGAAGTGCTCGGCCACGGTCATGGCGGCATAGGCCGCTTCGCGCCTGACCAGCGGCGGTTGGTCGGACGTGGCGACGACGACGACTGAACGGGCGAGGGCAGGGCCGAGGTCATCCTCGATGAACTCCCTGACCTCACGCCCGCGCTCCCCAACCAGCGCGAGCACGACGACGTCGCACTGGGCCTGCTGGGCGAGCATCGCCAGCAATGTCGACTTTCCGACGCCTGACCCGGCGAACAGGCCGATCCGCTGGCCGGTGCGGCAGGTCGTGAACAGATCGAGCGCCCGGACGCCGAGGCCGATCCGCGGTCCGAGCCTGGCTCTTTCGGCGGCCGGGGGCGGCGCGGCGCGAACCGGCCTTGCGGCGCCGAGCGGCAGCATCCCACGGTTGTCGAGCGGGGCGCCGAGGGGGTCGATGATGCGTCCCAGCCAGCCGTCGCTGACGTGGAGGACCGCCTGGCCACCGTTCATCGCGACGGTTGCGCGCGCGCCGGGGCCAATGCCGGCCGTTGACCCGAGCGGCATCGCCCGGGCGCAGCCGTCCTTGAATCCGACGACTTCCGCGTAGGTTGCGGTCGTGTTCCGGCCCTGCAAGGCAAGCCGGTCGCCGATGGTCAGCAGCGGGGCAAGGCCGGCAACCTCGACCGCGAGCCCCGTCGCGCTGGAGACCTGGCCGTGAGCGGAGAGGATTCCGGCTTGCGCGATGCGGCCGGAGGCCTGCGCCAGACGATCTGCTACCTTAAGTTGTATCATTCTCGGGCTCTCGGGTGTTTGCAGGCGAGAACGGTAAGCGGCCAAGGTTTACAAATCGTTTATCTCAATCTTAAGACGGTTTTTCCGTAATTTCCTATAGACAAACACACGTTAAGGTTGCATGTTGGCTTTCAGAAAGTCTTACTAGGAGCAAGCGATGCGCGTCTTGATAGCCGAAGATGATAGCTTGGCCAGCCGGGCGCTGGTGCAGCTGTTGCGGTCGAATGCGGTGATCGTGGACCAGGTCGACAATGGCGAGGAGGCTTTGGACCTATCCCGGCATTACGATTACGACGTCATCTTGCTCGATCTGGTGCTGCCCGACATGGAAGGGTATGACGTTGTCCGGCGGATGCGGTCGGCCCGGATCGACACGCCGGTGATTGCCCAATGCGCGTCGGCGCGTCCGCAGGCCCGCGTCAAGGCGTTCAGCATGGGCGCGGACGACGTCATTTCCAAACCGTATGACCATGCCGAGCTTTTCGCAAGGATGCAGGCCATCATGCGGCGCAGCAAGGGGTACAGCCAGCCGAAGCTGCGCTGCGGTTCCCTGGAGCTTAGCCTTGACAGCCGCGAGGTTAGTGTTGACGGCCAGCCCGTTCACCTGACGGGCAAGGAATACGCCATACTGGAACTGCTGGTGCTCCGCCGGGGCATGGTGCTGACGAAGGAAGTGTTCCTCAACCACCTGTATGGCGGAATGGACGAGCCGGAGATGAAGATCATCGACGTGTTCATCTGCAAGCTCCGCAAGAAGCTGGCTGACGCCGGCGCTCCGAACGTGATCGGCACGGTGTGGGGCCGGGGTTACATGGTCCGGGATGCGGCGAGCCACCCGATGCTTGCAGCCGGGGCTTCGGCGCCGAAGGCCAGAGTTTCCGACACCGCGCAGGAGCTTCTTTCCGCCTGATTTGTTACGATTGCGTTTTAAAATGACTCGCTTGGATCTGCATTCGCGTAACAGCGTCACAATTACTGTTCGTTGCCTCCATACGTGACGCTTTTACGTTATGCTATAGGTTATATTAGTTTACTGATATGTTTTCTGATAAACGATGCTGTTAAATCTCCTTTGATTTGAGAACTGGGCTTGTTCTCCTCGGGGCCGAGGCGGTGTTTGGCCTGGAGGCGATCAGCAACGGCGCATGGATTTTGGTCGAGTCAGGCCGGCGTGCGCCGCAGCAGGTAATCGAGCCCGCCGATCCGGTACCAGCGGTATCCGTACGGCTCCATCAGCACGCAATGCACGCCGTCGGCGTCCGGCTCGCTGTTCTGCTCCGTCAGCACGTTCACCAGCAGCCCGTCATGCGACCCGGCAGCGCCCGGCGCGAACTGGACCTCCTGCGGCAACGCGCCGAGGTTGTGCACGAACAGCACCGAGTTGTTGCGCCAGTCGTAGCGGATGGCCAGGAACTGCGGCGGCGTTTCCAGCACGGCGAAGCTGCCCCAGCCTACCTCCGGCATTTCCTTGCGCATCCGCAGCATCCGCTCCGTCCAATTCAGCAACGACGCCGGGTCGCGCCGTTGGCTGGCCACGTTGACGTGTTCGAACCCGTACGGCCCCTCGCCGATCACCGGCAGGATAGGCGTATCGCTCCTGGTGAACCCGCCGTGCGGCTCGGCCGACCACTGCATCGGTGTCCGCGCGCAGTTCCGCTCCGGCAGGCTGAGGTCGTCGCCCATGCCGATCTCGTCGCCGTAGCGGATGACCGGCGTGCCGGGGAGGGTCAGCATCAGGCTGTAGGCCATTTCCAGCCGCCGCCGGTCGCCTTGCAGCATCGGCGCCAGCCGCCGGCGGATGCCCCGGCCGTAGAGCTGCATGTCCGGCTCCGGCCCGAACGCGGCGAACACCGCCTGCCGCTGCCCGTCGGCGAGCCGCCCGAGGTCAAGCTCGTCGTGGTTGCGCAGGAACGTGGCCCATTGCCCGGTCTGCGGCCGGGCTTCGGTGGCGGCCATCGCCTCCGCCAGCGGCCCGGCGTCGGACGAAGCCAGGGCGTAGAACATCGCCTGGTTGACGTGGAAGTTGAACATCAGCTGCAGGCGCTCGCCGGTGTCGCCGAAATACTGCATGTTGGCGGCCGGGGGCACGTTCGCTTCGGCCAGGATCACCGCCTCGCCCTGACGCCATTGGAGGAACTCGCGGAAGGCGCGCAGCATGTCGTACTGTTCCACGGGCTTGCCGACGTCCGCGCCCTTGCCGGCGATGACGAACGGCACGGCGTCCATGCGGAACCCGGACACGCCGAGCTGCAGCCAGAAGCCCATGATCTTCAGGATCTCCGCCTGCACGGCCGGGTTGGCGGTGTTGAGGTCCGGCTGGAACGCGTAGAAGCGGTGGAAGTAGTATTCTTTCGCGACCGGGTCGCGGGTCCAGGTCGAGTCCTGCACCCCTGGGAACACAACGCCGGCGCCGCTGTCCGCAGGCTTCCTGCGCGACCAGACATACCAGTCGCGGTAAGGCGAGTCCTTGTCCCGCCGGGCGGATTGGAACCAGGGATGCTGGTCCGACGTGTGGTTGACCACAAGGTCGATCAGCACCCGGATGCCGCGCTGCTTGCAGCCGTGGGTGAACTCGACGAAGTCCCCCAGCGTGCCGTAGCGCGGATCGACGCCGTAGTAATCCGAGATGTCGTAGCCATCGTCCCGCTGCGGCGAGGGCTGGAACGGCATCAGCCAGATTGCGGTCACCCCCAACCCTTGCAGATAATCCAGCCGCAGCAGCAGTCCTTGCAGGTCGCCGACGCCGTCGCCGTTGGCGTCCATGAACGTTTCAACCGATAGGCAGTAGATGACCGCGTTTTTGTACCAAAGATCGTTGATCACGCCCCGCTCCGCTTTGCACCGGCGCACAGTGCCTGGCCGCGGAGCTTATGTCGCCCCCGGAAGGACCGCCCGGTGACCTCCCCATGGTGGCAGAGCGGCATCATCTACCAAATCTATCCCCGCTCGTTCCAGGACAGCGACGGCGACGGGACCGGCGACCTCCGCGGCGTCATCGGCCGGCTGGACCACCTGGCCTGGCTCGGCGTGGACGCGGTATGGGTGTCGCCGTTCTATCCCTCGCCGATGGCGGATTTCGGCTACGACGTGGCCGACTATTGCGGCGTCGACCCCTTGTTCGGCACGCTTGCCGATTTCGACGACCTGCTGGCCCGCGCGCACGAACTCGGGCTGAAGGTCGTGCTCGACTTCGTGCCCAACCACAGCTCCGACCAGCACCCCTGGTTCCAGTCCAGCCGCCGCCGGGAGGGCGGCAAGCAGGATTGGTATCTTTGGCGCGACGCGGCCCCGGACGGAGGCCCGCCCAACAACTGGCTTTCCAACTTCAACGGCCCGGCCTGGACCTGGGACGACGCCCGCGGCCAGTACTACTACCATTCCTTCCTGCCGCAGCAGCCGGACCTGAACTGGCGCAACCCCCACGTCCGCGCCGCCATGCTCGGCGTACTACGCTTCTGGCTCGCCCGCGGCGTCGACGGCTTCCGCGTCGACGTGATCTGGATGATGATCAAGGACGAGCAGTTCCGCGACAACCCGCCCAACCCGGACTGGGCCGAAGGCGCCCCCCCGCACGACCGCCTGCTGCCGCTCTACACGGCGGACCGCCCCGAGGTGCACGATGTCGTGGCCCGGATGCGCGCCGTGCTGGATTCGCATGACGGCCGCGTGCTGATCGGGGAGATCTACCTGCCGATCGACCGCCTCGTCACTTATTACGGGCCGCGCGGCGACGAGGCGCAGCTCCCCTTCAACTTCCAGCTGCTCCTGCTGCGGGACTGGTCCGCGGCCACGGTCGCCGCCCTGATCGAGCGTTACGAAGCGGCCCTGCCCCCCGGCGCCTGGCCCAACTGGGTGCTCGGCAACCACGACCAGTCGCGCGTCGCCAGCCGGATCGGCCTGGCCCAGGCCCGGATCGCCGCCATGCTGCTGCTCACCCTGCGCGGCACGCCGACGATCTACATGGGCGAGGAACTCGGCATGACGGACACCCCGATCCCGCCCGAGGCCATCCAGGACCCGAGCGAACTGCGCCAGCCCGGCCTCGGCCTCGGGCGCGACCCGGAGCGGACGCCCTTTCCTTGGCGGCACGGGCCGGGCGCGGGGTTCACGACCGGCAAGCCCTGGCTGCCGATCGGCGCCGATGCCCCGCTCTCGCGGCAGCAAGCCGACCCAAACTCGACCGTCTCGCTCTACCGCCGCCTGATCGCGCTGCGCCGCGCCCACCCTGCCCTATCGTTGGGCGACATCAGCCATGTCGAGGCGAACGGGGCCGTGCTGTGCTATCAGCGCAGCCACGGCGACGAACGGTTCGCGGTCGCCTTGAACCTGTCCGATGCCGCGGCCGAGGCTTGCGTGCCGCGGGGCGCGATCGCCGGCTTCACCCACCGCGACCGCGCGGGCGAGGCCGCCGGGCCCGGCGCGGTCTTGCGGCCCGGCGAAGGCATCGTGATCGCCATGGAACGCTGAGCCTATGCCGGCAGCCCTTTCGGCTGGCCGGAATGCGCGCCGGATCGGCGCGGCGTTGACCGCTGCGGCGTCGTCGTGGCGGAGTAGGCTTCCTTCAGCAAAGGGCAGGCGTCGCGTGCTCCCGTTCTGGCCGGGGCTGGCGTGATGGCTGCCGCGGCTGGCCGGCGGCTGATTGGAACAGCCGCCCCCAGCCCTGCACCCGTCCGGCATCCACCCCGGCCAGCCGCAGCGGCAACCCCGTCCACGCCCTCCCAGCCGGCCTCGGCACGGCTGGCCACGCCGCTCGCGTCCCCGTTTCCCAAACTCCGGACGGTCCCGCCGACAGCCAGCAGGTTGTCGGGCATCTACGGGCGCTGGGCCTCGGCGCGGGGGATGCCGAGGAGCCTTTCCGCCGTGGCGATGCCTGCCGTCGGGAGTTCGCGTGCGCCGGGGTCCGTAGGTGCGTTTTTTCGCGGGCGCTTCTTTGCCGATAGGCCGAAATTGTGCCTGAATAAGCTCAATCACGACAACAGGAGGACCGCCCCCATGCCCCGATCCAACGCCAGCATGACCGCGATCGTCTGCCACGGCCCGGAGGACTACCGCGTCAGCGAGGTCCCCCGCCCCACCCCGGGCCCGCGCGAGGCCGTCATCCGCATCCAGTCCTGCGGCATCTGCGCCAGCGACTGCAAATGCTGGCAAGGCGCCAAGATGTTCTGGGGCGACAAGCCCGGCGCAGGCTGGGTCAAGCCTCCCGTCATCCCCGGCCACGAGTTCTACGGCGTCATCGACGAACTGGGCGAGGGCGCGGCGGAGCACTTCGGCGTCAAGCCCGGCCAGCGCGTCATCGCCGAGCAGATCGTCCCCTGCGACAAGTGCCGCTACTGCCGCTCCGGCTCATACTGGATGTGCGAGGTCCACAACATCTTCGGCTTCCAGCGCGAGGTCGCCGACGGCGGCATGTCGGAATACATGCGGCTCCCGTCCACCTCGCGCGTCCACGTCATCCCCGACGACATGCCGCTCGCCGACGCCGCGATCATCGAACCCCTTTCCTGCGCCATCCACACCGTCCAGCGCGGCGACATCCAGCTCGCCGATGTCGTGGTCCTGGCCGGCGCCGGGCCGATTGGGCTGATGATGGTCCAGGTGCTCAAGCTCAAGACGCCCAAGAAGCTGATCGTCATCGACGCCGCCCCCGACCGCCTCGCCCTCGCCCGCCGCTTCGGCGCGGACGTGACCATCCAGCTCGGGCAGCAGGACCCGATGGCCGAGGTGATGGCGCTTACCGGTAACTACGGCTGCGACGTCTATATCGAGGCCACCGGCTCCCCCGGCGGCGTCACCCAAGGGCTGCAACTGATCCGCAAGCTCGGGCGCTTCGTCGAGTTCTCCGTGTTCGGAAGCGAAACCTCCGTCGACTGGTCCATCATCGGCGACCGCAAGGAGCTCGACGTCCGCGGCGTCCACCTCGGCCCCTATTGCTACCCCATCGCCATCGACCTGCTCACCCGCGGCCTGGTCACCTCCGACGGCATCGTCACCCACGAATACGACCTTGACCGCTGGGACGAGGCCATCGTCAAGGCCAACGGCATGGACTCGATCAAGGTGCTGATGACGCCGGGCTCGACGCGCAACGGGGTCTACGCCTGATGCCGGATTTCACCGGACGCCGCGCGCTCGTCACCGGCGCGGGCAAGGGGATCGGCCGCGTCGTCGTCAGCCGCCTGTGCGCGCAGGGCGCCGAAGTCGTCGCACTGAGCCGCGCCCAGGCCGACCTCGACACGCTCAAGGCCGAATGCCGCTGCACCGCCATCGCCGCCGACGTGGCCGATGTCGACGCCACCCTCGGCCTGCTGCAACGAGAAGCGCCCTTCGACCTGCTGGTCAACAACGCCGGCATCACCCGCCTCGTCCCTTTCGTCGACACCTCGGCCGCCGACCTCGAAGCCATCATGGCCGTGAACCTCGTCGCCCCCATGCGGATTGGCCAGTTCGTGGCCAGGCAACTCATCGCGGCCGGCAAGCCCGGCGCCATCGTCAACGTCTCCAGCCTCGCCGCCAACGTGGGCCTCGCCGACCATGCCGCCTATTGCGCCTCCAAGGCCGCGCTCGACGGCCTCACCCGCGTCATGGCCGTCGAGCTTGGCCCGCACGGCATCCGCGCCAACGCCGTCAACCCGGTCGTCACCCTCACGCCCATGGCCACCCTCGCCTGGTCCGACCCGGCGAAAGCGGCGCCGATGCAAAGCCGCATTCCCCTCGGGCGCTTCGTCCAGCCCGGCGAGGTGGCGGACGCGATCTGCTACCTGCTGAGCGACGCCGCTTCCATGGTCAACGGAGTGTGCCTACCGGTCGACGGAGGATTCCGGGCCGCATAGCGTTCAGCCGCAAGGTCATCGGACGTTCCAGATACCGGTAGGCGACCACCCCGACCGCCGCGGCCACGAGCATGACCGCCGACGAGCGCACGACCGTCGGTTGATGCTGGAACAGCGTCATCACGGTTTTCAGGATGAACGGATGGAACAGGTAGATCGAGAACGAGGCGTCGCCCAGCAGCATCAGCGGCAAAACGCGCCCGACATAGCCGCGCGCCTCGAGCGACACCGCCCCGCCCACGATCATCAGGCTTGGCAAGCCCCAGAACAGGAACCGGCCCGTATCCTGCGGCCCATGCATCAGCGGCAGGAACAGGGCGCCCGCGCCGAGCGCGATCATCGGCCCCGCGATCCATGGTCCCGGCAGGGTCCGGCGCAACCATAGCTCGGCCAGCCCGATCCCCGCCAGGAACTCCAGGATCAGCGGGTTCGTGTAGGTCATCAGCCGCGCATCGTCGCCCGGAACGGCCGGGTGGCTGGCCGCGAGCAGCAGCATCAGGCCGGCCAGCAGCAGCACGCCCGTCCGCCGCGGGCACAGCAGCATGAGGCCGACAAGGAGGTAGAAGAACATCTCGTAATTCAGCGTCCAACCCGGAACCAGGACCGGCCATATGTTCCCGCCCTCCCCGAAATAGGGCACGAACAGAGCCGATTTGATCGCGGCCTCGATCGGCGCGCCCTGGTGCAGCGCCATCAGCGCCGTCGCGATCCAATAAAGCGGCGCCACCCGCACGAGCCGGCGCCAAAGGAACCGTCCCGGCGTCGTGGGCCGTTCGGTGATCGACCAGGTGATGAAGCCGGAGATGACGAAGAAAACATCGACCCCGGCCTGCCCGGCGAACGCGGCAGGCGTGGTGTGCGACGCGACGACGGCAAGGGCTGCGATGCCGCGCAAGTATTGAACTGATACGACCGTTTTCAAAGCATTCTAAACCAGATACATTCATTCCAGTTGGAAAAGAGAACCGGCCCTCGGAGGAAAATGGAAAGCGAAAAGCGTCTCTGTGTTTTTTAATGCTATTGCGAGACGAAAATCATTGTACCTGCTTGCTTAGGTTCGCCGATATACAAGCCAAGCTCGATTAGCAAGTCTTTCCGAGCTGCTACTCTCGATACTATCAGAACCGCAACGCATTGCGGCGGCAATCGTTTCCACGGCCCTGGCTGCCGCCCCTTGCAGGGGGCCGAGGCCAAGGCTATAGCGTGCCACCCAGCGCCGCGGGGCCGTAGCTCAGTTGGGAGAGCGCCTGAATGGCATTCAGGAGGTCAGGGGTTCGATTCCCCTCGGCTCCACCATCGCTGCCCGCATCGTTGCGGCTGTGCAGCGAAGCGCAAGCATCCTGCCCCGCTTGTCCGACGTTCCAGTCTTGCTCGGCATCACCGGGCTTACGGTGAGTTTCGCGACCAGCCATTCCTTGCCCGTACGCGACGGGGAGACGGTCTCGCTCGTCGGCGAGCCGGGTTCCGGCAAGTCCGTCACGGCGCCTGCGCCCACGCGCTGATCCGCGCTTCCCGAAAGGTTTCCCCCCATGGACCAGACGTTCTCCCTCGCCATCCACGGCGGCGCCGGCACCATCCGGCACGAGGCCATGACGCCGGACGCCGAGGCGGCCTACCGCGCCGGGCTGCGGGCGGCGCTGCTGGCGGGCCATGCCGTGCTGGCGCAAGGCGGCGCGGCGCTGGACGCGGCGACGGCGGCGGTGGTGGCGCTGGAGGACGACCCGCTGTTCAACGCCGGGCGCGGGGCGGTGTTCGCCAGCGACGGGCGGCACGAGATGGACGCGGCGGTGATGGACGGGCGCGGCCGCGCGGCCGGGGCCGTGGCCGGCATCTGTGGCCCGCGCAACCCGGTGCTGGCCGCCCGCGCCGTCATGGAGCGGAGCGGGCACGTCATGCTGGTTGGCGAGGGCGCGATGGCGTTCTGCCGCGCGCAGGGCCTCGCGTTCGCCGATGCGGACTGGTTCCATACCGCCCGGCGCTGGGACGCGCTGCAACGCGAGCTGGAGCGCAGGCGCTCGGGCGCTGCCGGACCGGGCGACCCGTCGGCACGGCACGGCACCGTCGGCGCGGTGGCGCGGGACGCGGCGGGCAACCTGGCCGCCGCCACCTCGACCGGCGGCATGACGGCCAAGCTGCCGGGACGGGTGGGCGACAGCCCGGTGTTCGGCGCCGGCACCTGGGCGGAGAACGGCGTCTGCGCGGTGTCCGCGACCGGCCACGGCGAGTTCTTCATCCGCTACGGCGCGGCCCACGAGATCGCGGCGCGGATGCGGCTGGCCGGGCAGGCGCTGGCCCATGCCGCCGCCGACGTCGTGGCGGAACTGGGCCAGGCTGGCGGCGACGGCGGCTTGATCGCGGTGGACGCGGGGGGACGGGTGGCGATGCCGTTCAATTCCGAAGGCATGTACCGGGGCATGGTCGGCGCTGACGGCAAGGCTCGCACCGCGATCTACCGTGAGGACGCGGGCGCATAGCCTGACCGGCCCCGGCTGCCGTTGGTCAGTCGTCGTGAACGATCTTCGGGCCTGCGGACCGCCGGTTCGCGAGGCCGTCCCACAAGCGGCCTGCGATGGCGGCGAAGGCTTTCGCGGCCGGGCTGCCGGGGGCGCCGGCGGTGATGGGCTGGCCTTCGTCGGCGGTGACGCGGATGTCGAGCAGGAGCGGGACTTCGCCGAGGAACGGGACGCCGAGGGCCTCCGCCTCCCGCTTCGCGCCGCCGTGGCCGAACAGCGGCGTCTCATGGCCGCAGTTGGGGCAGCAGAACAGGCTCATGTTCTCGATCAGGCCAAGAACCGGGACCATGGTCTTCTCGAACATGCGGACGCCGCGGCGGGCGTCGATGAGCGCGATGTCCTGCGGAGTGCTGACGATCACGGCGCCGGCGAGGCTGACGCGCTGGGCCATGGTGAGCTGCGCGTCGCCCGTGCCCGGCGGCATGTCGACGACCAGGATATCGAGCGCGCCCCAAGCGACCTGGCCCATCATCTGCTCCAGCGCGCTCATGACCATGGGGCCGCGCCAGATCATGGCGCTGTCCGGGTCGACAAGGAAGCCGATGGACATGGCTTTCAGCCCCCAGGCCTGGAGGGGGAGCATCTGGCCGCTCTCGATCTCGGGCTTGGCGTCGAGGCCCAGCATCCGGGGCAGGCTGGGGCCGTAGATGTCGGCGTCGAGCAGGCCGACGCGGAGGCCTTGCTGCGCGAGGGCGACGGCGAGGTTGACAGCGACGGTGCTTTTGCCGACGCCGCCCTTGCCGGAGGCGACGGCGACGATGTGCTGGACCTCGGGGAGCAAGGGGGCCTTGCCGGGCGCCGGGGCGCGCTGGGTCGGCGCGGCGGGCCTGGGAGCCGGCTGGGGCGTTGGTTGCGGCATTCCTGGGGGACGGTGCGCGGTGAGGACGACGGTGGCGTTGTTGATGCCGGGCTGCTTGGCGAGGAGGGCCTCGGCGTTGCGGCGGACGGCTTCCATGGCGAGGGCGTTGGCACGCTCGGTTTTGAGCGCGACGTGGACGAGGCCGTCGCGCTCGTCGAGGCTGTCGACCAGGCCTGCGGAAACGACATCCATGTCCACGCCCGGCAGCGCCACCGTGCGGAGAACGTCGTAGAGCCGGTCGGCCTTCGATGACGGCATCGCTTGTAAACCTTCCTTGATCGGTCAATATGCCGCGAATGCGCGGCTGATGCCATGACGGCGCATAGTGCAGGCGGACATGGCCCATGGCGTGTCTGCTGCCAAGGGGAGAGCGGAGTTCGGATGAGCTGGAACAGTGGCGGTGGGCCTAGCCCGTGGGGGAACCCGGGCGGCAAGCAGCCCCCGCGAGGCGATCGCGGCAAAGGCGACGGGGAGCCGACGCGCGGGCCATGGGGCGCTGGCGGGCGGGGGCAGGCGGCCGGGGGGCTGCCCGACCTCGATGAGCTGATCGCCAAGATGCAGGAGAAGGCCCGGCGGTTCGTGCCGGGCGGGCCGGGCGGGTTCGGGGGCCGCGGCGGGCGTGGGCAGGGGCGGCTGGTCGCGCTGTTCGCGGCCGTGGCCGTGGCGATCTGGCTGGCGAGCGGGTTCTACCGGGTGCAGCCGGACGAGCAGGGCGTGGTTCTGCGCTTCGGGGCGTTCAACCGGACCACGCTGCCGGGGTTGAACTACCATATCCCCTGGCCGGCCGAGACGGCGCTGACGCCGGCGGTGACGCGGATCAACCGCATCGAGATCGGGTTCCGCGGCAACGCGTCCGACCCGAACATCACGCTCAACACCCGCGGGCGGGACCTGCCGGGCGGCGTGGCGCGCGAGGTGCCGCAGGAGGCGTTGATGCTGACGGGCGACGAGAACATCATCGACATCAACTTTTCCGTCTTCTGGCGCGTCCGCAACGCGGCGGACTACCTGTTCAACACCCGCAGTCCGGACGAGCTGGTGAAGTCGGCGTCCGAGAGCATGATGCGCCAGGTGATCGGCCGCACCCCGATCCAGCCGGCGCTGACCGAGGCGCGGGCGCAGATCGAGCAGGCGGTGACCAAGGGCGCGCAGGAGATGCTGGACCAGTACGGGACGGGCGTCGAGATCACCCAGGTGCAGCTGCAGCGGGTTGACCCGCCTTCGGCCGTGATCGAGAGCTTCCGCGACGTGCAGCGGGCCAACACCGATGCCGAGCGCGTGCGCAACGAGGCCGAGAGCTACCGCAACGACATCATCCCGCGCGCCCGCGGCGACGCGGCCCGGCTGACGGCCGAGGCGGAAGGCGACAAGCAGGCGACGGTGGCCGAGGCGAAAGGCCAGGCGGCGCGGTTCCTCAGCGTGTACCAGGCCTATTCCGTGGCCAAGGACGTGACGCTGAAGCGGATGTACATCGAGACGATGCAGGACATCCTGGAGAAAACGCCGTCGATCGTGGTGGACGACAAGCTGCAAGGGATCGTGCCCTACCTGCCGCTTGACCCGGGACGGATCGCGCCGCCTGCGCCTGCCAGAATGCAGGGGGCCGCGAAATGAGTCCCAAATACATCGCCGGCGGCGCGGCTGCCCTGGTGCTGCTGATCGTCCTCAGCGCCAGCCTGTTCACCGTGAAGCAAACCGAGCAGGTGCTGATCACCCAGTTCGGCGAGCCGATCCGCGTCATCAGCACGCCCGGGCTGCACGTCAAGGTCCCGTTCGTGCAGACGGTCATCAGCTTCGACCGGCGCTTGCTGGACTATCAGAACAGCGGCGAGGAGGTGATCCTGGGCGACCAGCGGCGGCTGATCGTCGATGGGTTCACGCTGTACCGGATCGCGAACCCCTTGGAGTACTACCAAACGGTCGGATCGTCGGAGGGCAACATCCGGGCGCGGCTGAGTTCAGTGGTGACGTCGTCCTTGCGCCGGGTGCTGGGCAACGAGACGCTGCTGAACGTGCTGTCGACCGACCGCCCGCGGATCACCAACCTCATCAAGCAGCAGGTGGTGGGCGAGATGAGGAACTTCGGCGTCGCGATCCAGGACGTGCGGCTGCGGCGGGCGGACTTGCCGGAGGAGAACACGCAGGCGGTCCTGGGGCGGATGAAGTCCGAACGGCAGCGGGTCGCGGCCCAGGCGCGGGCCGAGGGCGAGGAGGCCAGCCTCAAGATCCGCGCCGACGCGGACCGGGACCGGACGGTGCTGCTGGCCGACGCCCGGGCCGCGGCCGACCGGCTCCGGGGCCAGGGCGAGGAGGAGTCGATCAAGATCTACGCCGACGCCTTCCAGAAGGACCCGGGCTTCTACGCGACGTACCGGACCTTGCAGGCCTACCGCCAGGCGTTCGGCTCGGGGAACGGGTCCCGGCTGGTGATGACGCCTGATAGCGAGTTCTTGAAGCTGCTGCAGCAGGAACCGAAGCCGAACTGAAAAGGCGTTTCTGGATTGTTTTCGCTGCCGCGTGCAGAATTGCAGCTTACGGCCCGGGTTGGGGCCTTTCGTTGAGGGAGAGTTCCATGCGCCTCGGTTTCCTGCGCGCCGCCTTGCTCGCCAGCGTGCTGGCGCTTCCGGCGGCCATGCCTCAGCCGGCCCTGGCACGGGCTGCGCCGGACAGTTTCGCCGACCTGGCGGCGAACCTGCTGCCGTCGGTCGTCAACATCAGCAGCAGCCAGGCGGCGCGGCAGACGGCCGACCGCGGCGGCCCGGACATGCCGGTGTTCCCGCCCGGATCGCCGTTCGAGCAGTTCTTCAAGGACTTCCTCGACCGCAACAAGCCCGGGCAGCGGCGTGGCGAGCCCAACCCCCATCGCGGCCCCGGCGCGCCGCCCGGGGGCCGTGCCGTGAGCCTCGGCAGCGGCTTCATCATCGACCCGACCGGCTACATCGTCACCAACAACCACGTGATCGACGGGGCCGACGAGATCACGGTGACCATGACCGACAACACGACGCTGAAGGCGAAGCTGGTCGGCAAGGACGACCGGGTGGATCTCGCGTTGCTCAAGGTCGAAAGCGACAAGCCGCTGAAGGCGGTGTCGTTCGGCGACAGCGACACGGAACGGGTCGGCGACTGGGTGCTGGCGATCGGCAACCCGTTCGGGCTGGGCGGCTCGGTGACGGCCGGCATCGTCAGCGCGCGCGGGCGGGACATCCGCCAGGGGCCATACGACGACTTCATCCAGACGGACGCGTCGATCAACCGCGGGAACTCCGGCGGCCCGCTGTTCAACATGAACGGCGAGGTGATCGGCATCAACACGGCGATCTACTCGCCCTCGGGCGGCTCGGTCGGCATCGGCTTCTCGGTGCCGTCGAACCTGGCGAAGTCGGTGGTGATGCAGTTGCGCGAGTATGGCCACGCCCGGCGCGGCTGGCTGGGCGTGCGCATCCAGCAGGTCACGCCGGACATCGCCGAGAGCCTGGGCCTGAACAAGGCGGCCGGGGCGCTGGTTGCGGGGGTGAACGACGGCGGGCCGGCCGACAAGGCCGCCATCCACAGCGGCGACATCATCCTGAAATTCGACGGGCACGAGGTTGACGACATGCGGGCGTTGCCGCGCATCGTGGCGGAAACGGGCGTGGGCAAGACCGTGCCCGTGGTGGTTTGGCGCGATGGCAAGGAGATGACGCTGCAGGCGCCGGTGGGCGAGTTGCCGGACGAGGTGCAGCAGGCGAGCGTGGATACCGGCAAAAGCCCGGCGCCGCAGAAAAGCCCGGAAATCTCCGGTCTCGGGGCCCGCGTCGCGCCCATCACCGACGAGCTGCGCGACCAGTTCAAGCTGGGAGCGGACCAGAAAGGCGTCGTTGTCACCGACGTCAGCCCGGATGGCCCGGCGGCGGCGCGAGGCTTGAAGCCGGGCGACGTGATCGTCGAGGTGCAGCAGGAGCCGGTCAATTCGGCCGACGACGTGACCAAGCAGCTGCAGAAATACCGCAAGCAGAACCGCAAGACGGTGCTGATGCTGATCCAGAGCGGCGAGGGCATGCGCTGGGTGCCGGTGCCGCTGGAAGGGGACGACAAGCGCCAGCCGGGATAGTTTGCCGCACCCGGAAACTTGGCTGAAGGCGCTGCCCGCCGGGCTTTATTGCGAGCCTGGCGGGTTTTTTATCGATCCGGTGCAGGCGGTGGACCGGGCGGTGGTGACCCATGCCCATGCGGACCACGCCCGGCCCGGGCACGGGGCGGTGATGGCGTCGCCCGAGACGATGGCGCTGATGGATGTCCGCATGGGGCCGGGCCGGGCCGGGGCGGTGCAGCAGGCGCTGCCGTATGGGGAGGCGGTGACGGTCGGGGGCGTGCGGGTCTGGCTGGAGCCGGCCGGGCATGTGCTGGGCAGCGCGCAGGTGGCGATGGAGTGGCGCGGGTCGCGGGCGGTGGTGAGCGGGGATTACAAGCGGGCGCCGGACCCGACGTGCCTGCCGTTCGTGCCGGTCGGGTGCGACGTGTTCGTGACGGAGGCGACGTTCGCGCTGCCGGTGTTCCGGCATCCCCCGGCCTCGGGCGAGGTGGCGAAATTGCTGGAAAGCGTGGCGCTGTTCCCGGAGCGGACGCACGTGGTGGGGGCTTACGCGCTGGGGAAGGCGCAGCGGGTGATCGCGCTGCTGCGGGCCGCCGGGTATGAGCGCCCGGTCTACCTGCATGGGGCGATGACGCCGCTGTGCGCGGCCTACGAGCGGATGGGGGTTCGGCTGGGGACGCTGCTGCCGGCCACGGTGCAGGACAAGGCGGCCTTGGCGGGAGCGGTCGTGATCGCGCCGCCGAGCGCCATCGCCGACCGGTGGGCGCGGCGGCTCAATGAGCCGGTGACGTGCATGGCGAGCGGGTGGATGCGGGTCAGGCAGCGGGCGCGGAGCAAGGGGGTGGAGCTGCCGATGGTCATCAGCGACCACTCGGATTGGGACGAGCTGAACGCGACGCTGGACGAGGTGGGGGCGCCGGAGGTGTGGGTGACGCACGGGCGGGAGGAGGCGCTGATCCACGAGGCGGCGAAGCGGGGGATAAGGGGGCGGGCTTTGCGGCTGGTCGGGTACGGGGACGAGGGGGAGGACGAGGAAGCGGCGGAGGCTTCGGCGTGATCGCGTTCGCTGAGTTGCTGGAGCGGCTGGTGTTCACGCCGGGGCGACTGGCGAAGGTGGCCCTGCTGCGGCGGTATTTCGAGACCGCGCCGGACCCGGACCGGGGGTTCGGCCTCGCGGCGCTGACGGGGGAGCTGGCGTTCCAGGCGGCGAAGCCGGGGCTGATCCGGGCGCTCGCCGAGGAGCGGACGGACCCGGTGCTGTTCGCCTGGTCGCACGACTACGTGGGGGACCTGGCCGAGACGGTGGCGCTGATCTGGCCGGAGCGCCCGACGAACGCCGGGCCGCCCTCGATCACCGAGGTGGTGCAGATGCTGCTCAGCACGCCGAAGGCCGAGTTGCCGTTCGTGGTCTCGGGATGGCTGGACGCGTCGGGCGCTTCGGTGCGTTACGCGCTCTTGAAGCTCATTACCGGCGGGTTGCGGGTGGGGGCGTCGGCCCGGCTCGCGAAGGTGGCGTTGGCGGAGCTGAGCGGGGGACGGGTGGCGGCGGACGACGTGGAGGAGGTCTGGCACGGCCTCGTGCCGCCTTACGCGCCGTTGTTCGCGTGGCTGGAGGGGCAGGGCGAGCGTCCGCACGCGGCGGGGGCGCCGGTGTTCCGTCCGCCGATGCTGGCGCACCCTTTGGAAGCCACGGACCTGGCCGCGCTTGACCCGGCGCTCTACCGGGCGGAATGGAAGTGGGACGGCATCCGCGTGCAGCTGGTGGCGACGCCGGGAGGGCGGCGGGTGTTCTCGCGCGGGGCGGACGACATCTCGGGCGCCTTCCCGGAGATCGTCGAGGCGATGGATTTCGAGGCGGTGCTGGATGGGGAGCTGCTGGTGATGCGGGACGGGGTGGCGGCGCCGTTCTCGGACTTGCAGCAGCGGCTGAACCGCAAGGCGCCGGGGGCGAAGCTGTTGCGGGAGCAGCCCTGCGCCGTGCGGCTATACGACCTGCTGTTCGACGGCGCGGAGGATCTGCG
Organism: Acetobacteraceae bacterium; assembly: GCA_965260935.1. Taxonomy (GTDB): domain Bacteria; phylum Pseudomonadota; class Alphaproteobacteria; order Acetobacterales; family Acetobacteraceae; genus JBBROS01. The sequence goes on along the minus strand of OZ253374.1, from coordinate 715,783 downwards.
GGCGCTACCGTTCGATGCCCGGCGGGCGCGGCTGGAGGCTTGGCACGCGGCGCATCGCCCGGCGCGGATGGACCTATCGGCCATCATCCCGTTCGGGACGGTCGAGGAATTGGGGGCGGTGCGGGACGGGGCGCGGGCGGCGAGCATCGAGGGGGTGATGCTGAAGCGGCGGGACAGCGCCTATGTGCCGGGGCGGCCCAAGGGACAGTGGTGGAAGTGGAAGCGCGACCCGCTCGTGATCGACGCGGTGATGATGTACGCGCAGCGGGGGCATGGGAAGCGGAGCAGCTTCTATTCCGACTACACGTTCGGGCTGTGGCGGGAGGATGGCGAGCTGGTGCCGGTGGGCAAGGCGTATTCGGGGTTCACGGACGCGGAGCTGGCGAAGCTGGACCGCTGGGTGCGCAACCATACGGTGGGGCGGTTCGGGCCGGTGCGGGAGGTGGAGCGGGGGCTGGTGCTGGAGATCGCGTTCGACGCGGCGCAGCGGAGCGGGCGGCACAAGAGCGGGGTGGCTTTGCGGTTTCCCCGGGTTTCGCGGCTCAGGTGGGACAAGGGGGTTGGGGAGGCGGACCGGTTGGAGACCTTGATGGGGTTCATCGTGGAGTAAACCGGCCAGCGACGTTTTCGGCACGACGCCGGGCAAAGGTTGCAGCGTCAGACCCCCAGATGCTGCTGCATCAGCGCCTTGTCCCCCCGCAGCTCCTCCGGCCCGCCCTCGAACACCATGTGGCCGTTGTTCAGCACGTAGCACCGGTGCGCCAGGCTCAGCACCGCGAACACGTTCTGCTCGACGATCAGGATTGTCCGCCCCTCCTGCGCCAGCTTGCCGCAGATATCGAGCAACTGGTGCACGATCACCGGGGCCAGTCCCTCGAACGGCTCGTCGAGCAGGATGATGCGCGCTTTCCGCACCAGGGCGCGGGCGATGGCCAGCATCTGCTGCTCGCCGCCGGAAAGCTGCCGCCCGCCTGACTTCCGGCGCTCCTTCAGCCGGGGGAAATAGCCGTAGATCTCGTCGAGCGGCGCCGGCGACGGGTGCGAGACCCCGGCCAGGACCAGGTTCTCCTCGACCGTGATCGAGCCGAAGATGCGCCGCTCCTCCGGCACCAGTTGCACGCCGCGGTTGGCGATGCGGAACGGGTCGAGGCCGGCGATCTCGTCGCCTTCAAGCTTGATCGAGCCCCGGCGCGGGCGGACAGCGCCGGCGATCGACTTCAGCGTGGTGCTCTTGCCCGCGCCGTTGCGCCCGAGCAGGGCCACGACCTCGTTGGCCTCGATGCGCATCGACACGTCGAACAGCACGTGGCTGTCGGCATAATAGGCGTTCAGCCGGTCGACCTGCAGGAGGCTGTTCATGCGGCGCTCTCGGCCGGGGCATGGCCGGGCGCATGGACGCCGCCGAGATAGGCCTCCTGCACGCTGGGGTCGTTGCGGACCTGCTCCGGCGTGCCTTCGACCAGGATGCGGCCCTCGACCAGGACGGTGATGCGGTCGGCGAGGCCGAACAGGGCGTCCATGTCGTGCTCGACGATCACCATGGTCCGGCCCTCGCGCAGCTTGCGCAGCAGTTGCACCGTGTTGGCACGCTCGCTCGGGCTCATTCCAGCCAGCGGCTCGTCCAGCAGCAGCACCTCCGGGTTGGTCGCCAGCACGAGGCCGATCTCCAGCCGGCGCTTCTCGCCGTAGGCGAGCTGGTTGACGGGCGTATCGGCGCGGTGGACCAGGTCGACCAGGCGGAGGGTTTCGTCCACGCCCTTTTCCACGCCGGGCACGGACCAGAGATCGCGCAGCAGGTCGAGGCGGAAGCGGCCGCGGCGGGCGGCAAGGGTCGGGATGACGAGGTTCTCGCGGACGGTCAGGCGATCAAAGAGCTGGTTGATCTGGTAGCTCTTGGCCATCCCCTTCTGGCAGATGGCGCAAACGCCGTCGCGCGTGACATCCTGGCCGCGGAACAGGACGGCGCCCGAGCTTGGCGGCATCTCGCCGGCGAGCATCTTGAAGAAGGTGCTCTTGCCTGCGCCGTTCGGGCCGATCAGGCCGCGGACCTCGAACTCGGCCACCTGGAAGTTGACGTCCTCGTTGGCGACGAGGCCGCCGAAGCGCCGGGTCAAGCTGCGGGTTTCGAGCACGGTCGGGCCGAGGCTGACGGACGCGGCTTGCCCGGCGGATGGGGTGGAGACGGCGTGTTCCGGCTCCTCGGCGTCGATGGCCGGCGGCGGGCGGCGGACCAGGCGGATGGCCTCGCCGACGATGCCTTGGCGCAGGAAGCTGACCAGCAGCACGAAGATGAAGCCGAGGATGAGCCGCCAGGTCGCGTCGAGCCCGAGGCCGTGCTGCAGCGTCTCGCGCAGGTAGATCCAGGCCGCGCCGCCCACGAGCGGGCCAAGCAGGGTCGCCGCGCCGCCGATCACGGTCTGGACCAGCAACTGGCCGGAGGTTTCGAAGGTGAAGGCGTCGGGCGGCATGTAGTTCTGGAAGATGCCCAGCAGCCCGCCGGCCAGCCCGGCATAGGCGGAGGCGATGGTGAACGAGCAGAGCTTGTAGAGATGCACGGCGTTGCCCGTGGCCAAGGCGCGCGGCTCGTTGTCGCGGATGGCGGTCAGGATGCGGCCGACGGGAGAGGCGACGATACGGCGGGAAAGGACGTAGCCCACGAAGAAGAAGGCCGCGATGAACCAGTACATCGGCAGGCCCGATTCGGCGCGCCAGCCAAAGATGCTGGGTGTGGGCACGCCGGGAAGGCCGTTCTCGCCGCCGGTGTAGGCGGCGAAGGTGGTGAGGTCGAGGTGGGCGCACATCTCGCCGAACGCCAAGGTGATCATGGCGAAGTAGATACCTTTGCGGCGTTCGGTGAAGTAGCCAATGACGATGCCGACCAGGGTGGCGGCGACGGTGCCGATCAGCAGCGCCAGCAGGGCGGGCATGGCCTGGTGGATCATCAAGGACGCGGTGACGAAGCCGCCAGTGCCGAAGAACACCGCCTGCCCGAGCGAGAGCAGGCCGGTGTAGCCGAACAGGATGGCGAAGCCGAGGCCGAACAGGCCCCAGATCAGGATGCGGGTCAGCATCGGCACGTCAGCGGCGACGTAGGGCAGCACGAAGGGGGCCACGACCAGCAGGACGCCGACCCCGATCTCGGCCAAGGGGAGGCCGCGGCGCATGGCGGCCATTATGCCCGCCCCGCCTGGCCGAAGAAGCCTTGCGGGCGCACCAGCAGGATCAGCGCCATGACCGCGAACAGCATGACCTCGGAATAGGACGGGTTGAACAGGGAGGTCAGCGTCATGATCTCGCCCGCCACGATGCCGCCCAGCACCGCGCCGGGAAACGAGCCGACGCCGCCGATGACGATGACCACGAAGCTGAACACCAGGTATTTCGCGCCCACGTCCGGCGTCGGCGCCGTCACCGGCGAGTTGATGATGCCCGCCAGCCCGGCCGCCATCGCGCCCAGGCCGAACACGATCAGGAAGATGCGGTAGACGTTGATGCCGAGCAGGTTGACCATGCCCGCGTCCTCGATGCCGGCGCGCACCACGAGGCCGAGCTTGGTCTTGTACAGCACCAGGTAGAACGCCAGCAGCAGCGCCGCCGAGATCGCGATCGTCTGGATTTTGTACCAGGGGAACGGGAACGTCATGACGCCGAGGTTGGACGCGCCCATGCCCCACCACGGCGTCGGCACGCCTTGCGACTGACCGCCGAAAGCGGCGCGGATGGCCTCCACGATGATGATGCCGACGCCGAACGTGACCAGGATCTGATCCTCGTCCGGGCGGCTGTAGTAGTAGCGGACGATCACCCGCTCCATGAGCAGCCCGGTCGCCAGCGCCGCCAGCCCGGCGCAGGGGATGGCGGCGACGAACGACCCGGTCTGCGCGTAGACGACGTAGCCGGCATAGGCGCCCACCGTATACAGCGCCCCGTGCGCCAGGTTCAGCACCCCCAGCGCGCCGTAGATGATGGTCAGCCCGGCGCTGATCAGGGCCAGCAACATTCCCTGCTGCAACCCGTTGAACGCCTGCGCCTCGATGAGGCCGAGCGGAATGCCGAAAATGGTGGTCAAGGCCAGCGGTCCTCGGGCAAGGCGGGGACCGGCGATGCTCCGCCGGTCCCCTGTCGATCAGGTGTAGCTGCCGAGCTTGCAGCCCAGCGCGCCCTCGGGCGGCATCACCTGCTCGCCGGGCACGGTGGCGACGATGTCGTAGTAATCGTCCTTGCTCTTCATGTCCTTCTTGGCCTTGCCGCGGATGATGTAGACCGGGCGCACGAGCTGGTGGTCCGACGCGCGCCAATGCACCTTGCCGATCGTCGTCTCGACCGGCTCGCCCTTCTCGTATTCCTTGATGACCTCGACGGGCCGGAAGGTGCCGGCCTTCTCGACGCTGCGGGCATAGAGCGCGGTTTGCAGGTAGGCGGTGTGCGCGCCCCACTCCGGCTTGTAGCCGTAGGCCTTCTCGAACTCGGAGACGAACGTCTTCGCCTTCTCGTTATGGTCTTCGAGCGTCCACCAGAACTCGGTCGAGCCGTAGACCCCGGCGATGATGTCCGGCCCCACCTCCTGGGCAAAGAACGGCGCGGTGTAGGGCATCACCAGCTTCATCTGCTTGAGCGCGCCGAACTGGCTCGCCTGCTTGGTGCTGTTCACCGAGTCGGCGCCGAAGCAGATGTTCACCAGCGTATCGGCGCCGGAAGCCATCATGTTCAGCAGGTAGGAGGAATAGTCGGTCGCCCCCAGCGGGCAAAGCTGCTCGGTGACGGTCTTCCAGCCCTCCTTCCCGGTGAACTCCTTCATGCTGGCCAGCACGGTGCGGCCGTAGGTGTAGTCCGGCACCAGGTAGGCCACCTTGCGCGACGCGCCGAGTTCCTTGGCCAGCACCGGCGCCAGCGCCGCGGCGGCAGTGTAGGCGAAATGGCAGGCGCGGAAGCCGTAGCGCTGGCAATCCGTCCCCGTCGTCTCGTTGGAGCCGGAGATGCCGGCGAGGTAGATCACCTTGTCCCGGTCGCCCAGCTTCTGCGCCGCGATGGCCACGGCCGACGAGACGGAGCCGGCCGTCATCACCGCCTTGTTCTGGTTGATGAAGCGGGTGAAGGCCTGCACGGCGTTGTTCGGGTTGGAGGCGGTGTCGGCGTTCTGGTATTCGACCTTCTTGCCCAGGATGCCGGGCTTGGACGCCGGGGCCATCGAGCGGATCAGGCCGTTGTTGGCGTTGAGGTGCTTGATCGCCAGCTCGAAGCCCTTGAGCATGTCGCCGCCCTGGGCCGAGTACGGGCCTGTGCTCTCGCAGCCGAGGCCGATGAACACGCTGTCGCCCTTCACCGAGGCCGGCCAAACCCCGATCGGCGCCTCGTCGGCCGCCCAGGCGCGGCCCGCCCCGCCGGCCGCGAGGCCTGCGGCAACGCCTGTGCCCAGCATGGCGCGGCGCGAAAGGGGCTTGCCTGTGAACTCGTTGCTCATATCGTTTCTCCCTAGAAACTTCCGGCTTGTTAAAACCATTTGGCTTGCTGCAGCGGGTCCAGGCCAAGCTGACATAAGTCAATCGGTTCTGATTCGGAATAGTTTGCCGCCTTTTATAAGGCTGGCTAAATTTTGCAACCCTTGTCTTTATCGTCTCCGTCAGCGCCGGAAATGGCACGCGGTCCAGTGCCCGGCCTCGCCTTGCTCCAGCAGCGGGTCCTCCACCGAGCATCGCGCCTGGGCAATCGGGCACCGCGTATGGAAATGGCACCCCGAGGGCGGGCGGATCGGGTTCGGCACGTCGCCTTGCAGCACGATCCGCTTGCGCTTCATCGCCGGGTCGGGGATGGGCACGGCGGAAAGCAGGGCCTCGGTGTAGGGGTGCTTCGGGTTGTCGTACAGCGCGCGGGCCGGCGCCACCTCGACGACGCGGCCCAGGTACATGACGGCCACCCGGTCGCTGATGTGCTCCACCACTGAGAGGTCGTGGGCGATGAACAGGTAGGTGAGGCCGAACTTCTCGCCCAAATCCTCCAGCAGGTTGATCACCTGCGCCTGGATCGACACGTCGAGCGCCGAGACCGGCTCGTCGCAGACGATCAGCTTCGGCTCCACCGCCAAGGCGCGGGCGATGCCGATCCGCTGCCGCTGCCCGCCGGAGAACTCGTGCGGGAAGCGGCCCACGTGCCCGGCCTGCAGGCCCACGGTTTCGAGCAGGTGGACGACCTTCTCGTCCAGCTCGCGCCCGCGCTTGGCGAGCTTGTGGATCACCATGGCCTCGCCGACGATCTGGCCCACGGTGTGCCGCGGGTTGAGCGAGGCGAACGGGTCCTGGAAGATGATCTGGATGTCGCGGCGCATGGCGCGCAGGCCGTCGCCTTCAAGCCGGGTGATGTCGCGGCCCTGGAACCAGACCTCGCCGGAGCTCGGCTCGATCAGGCGCATGATGCAGCGCCCGGTGGTCGACTTGCCGCAGCCGCTTTCGCCGACCAGGCCCAAGGTCTCCCCGGCGGCGATGTCGAAGCTGACGCCGTCGACGGCGTGGACCTGGTCGACCACCCGGCCGAACACGCCGCCGGTGATCGGGAAGCGCTTCTTGACGTTGCGGACGGACAGAAGGGGTTCGGCCATGGTCATTCGAGGATGCACGCCATCGAGTGCCCGGGCGCGACCTCGTGCAGCGGCGGCTCCGCGGCGCGGCAGGCATCCATGACGAACTTGCACCGGTCGGCGAAGCGGCAGCCCGTCGGCGGGTGCAGCAGGCTCGGGACCGTGCCGGGAATCTGCTCGAGCCGGACGCGCCCGTGGGCGGCGGCGTCCACCCGGGGGATCGAGCGGATCAGGCCCTGGGTATAGGGATGCTTCGGCTGGGCGAACAGCGCCTCCACGGGCGCCTCCTCGATCACCTTGCCCGCGTACATCACCACCACCCGCTGCGCGTTCTCCGCCACCACGCCCATGTCGTGGGTGATGAGCATGATGGACATGCCGAGCCGGGCTTTCATGTCCTGCATCAGCTCGAGAATCTGCGCCTGGATGGTGACGTCAAGCGCCGTGGTCGGCTCGTCGGCGATGAGGAGCTGCGGACGGCAGGCCAGCGCCATGGCGATCATCACCCGCTGCCTCATGCCGCCGGAGAACTGGTGCGGGTAGTCGCGCACCCGGCGCGCGGCGTTCGGGATCTGCACCAGTTGCAGCATCTCGACCGCCCTGGCGATGGCCTGCTTGCGCGACAGCCGTTCGTGCGCGAGCAGGGATTCGGCGATCTGGTCGCCCACGGTATAAATCGGGTTCAGCGAGGTCATCGGCTCCTGGAACACCATGGCGATCTCGCGGGCACGGATCTTGTCCATCTCGGCGGCGCCGAGGGGGATGAGGTCGCGGCCTTTCCACATGATCTGCCCGGCCTCGAAGCGGCCCGGCGGCATGTCGATCAGCTTCAGCACGCTGCGGGCGGTGACCGTCTTGCCGCAGCCGCTCTCGCCCACGACGGCCAGGGTCTCGCCGCGGGCGATGGAGAGGCTGACCCCATCCACGGCCCGCACCATGCCGTCATCGGTTTTGAACCAAGTCTTCAGCCCCCGTATCTCAAGCAAGGGGTCTGGGGCCCGCGGTCCCAGCGGGTCCAGGGCAGCGCCCTGGCCTTCGACTAAAACCGTCATAGCACCCGCCGCGGGTCGAGCGCGTCGCGCAACCCGTCCCCGATGAAGTTGATCGACAGCACGGCGAGGAAGATCAGCGCGCCCGGGAACAAGGCCCAGTGGGGCGCCACGTCGAGGTAGTCCTTGGCGTCGAACAGCACGCGGCCCCAGGTCGGCACGTCGGGAGGAAAACCCAGGCCGAGGAAGGAGAGGGTCGATTCGGCGATAATGGCGGCGGCCACGTCGATGGTCCCGGCGACGATGACCGGCCCCATGGCGTTCGGCAGGATGTGCCAGGCCACCAGGCGCAGCTTCGACGCGCCGAGCGCCCGCGCCGCCTCGACGAACTCCTTCTCGCGCAAGGTGAGGAATTGGGCGCGGACGAGCCGGGCAACGGGCATCCAGCGTAGGCCGCCGATCACGACGACGATGAGCACGAACACGCCGCCCTGCGCGCCCAGCACCGTCTTGAGGGCGTCGCGGAACAGGTAAATGACCAGCAGCAGCAGCGGCAGCTGCGGCAAGGAAAGGAACAGGTCGGTGACCCACATCAGCGCCGCATCCACCCGCCCGCTCGCCATGCCGGACAGCGCGCCGACGGTGGTGCCGACGAACACCGCCACCAGCATCGCCGCCAGGCCCACCGCGAGCGAGATGCGCCCGCCGTAGATCAGCCGCGCCAGCAGGTCTTGCCCCAGGTCGTCGGTGCCGAACGGGTGCGCCCAGGACGGCGGCTGCAATTGCGCGGTGAAGTCGATGTCGTTGATGCTGACCGGCCAAAGCCACGGCCCGGCGGCAACGCCCACGACCAGCAGCGCCAGCACGGCGATGCCGGCCACCGCCAGCCGGTGCTTGCGGAAGCGGCGCCAGGCCTCTTGCGCCGGGCCGACCCGCCGCCGGGGGCGGTCGGCGAGGACGACGCCGGGGGCGGACGCCTCACCGGAAAGCAATACGGGGGTCGAGCCAGCCATACAGAAGGTCCGCGATCAGGTTGAACAGCACGACGAGGCAGGCGAACACGAAGGTGACGCCCATGACCACCGGCGTGTCGTTGGCCAGGATGGAGGAGATCAGCAGCGAGCCGATGCCGGGGACGCGGAAGATCTGCTCGGTGATGATCGCGCCGCCGAAGATGACGGGCATCTGCAGCGCGACCAGGGTGACGACCGGGATCATGGCGTTGCGCACCACGTGCCGGGTGATGACCCGGCGTCCGCCGATGCCCTTGGAGCGCGCCGTGGTGACGTAATCGAGCCTCACCACGTCCAGCACCGAGGAGCGCACGTAGCGCACGAGCGACGCGCCCTGGAACAAGCCCAGCACCATGACCGGCATGATGGATTGCTTGATGTTGATCCACCACCATTCCCAGCCGTCGACGCGCAGGTCGGTGCGGAACACGAAGGGGAGCCAATCGAGCTTGATGCTGAACAGCAGGATCAGGAGGATGCCGGTGAAGAAGGTCGGCAGCGAGAAGCCGATGAAGGCCAGCGTATTGGCCACCTGGTCGAACGCCGAGTAGGGCCGCGTTCCGGCCAGGATGCCGACCGGGAGGGCCACCAGGATGGCGATGAGCTGCGACGCGCCGATCACGGCGAGCGTCACCGGCAGGCGTTGCAGGATGAGGGTATCGACGTTCACCCGGCTGACGAAGGAGAAGCCCCAATTGCCTTGGAACATCTGCAACAGCCAGCTCAGGTAACGCTGCCAGACCGGATCATCGAGGCCGAACTTGGCGCGCAGCGCCGCTTGCACCTCGGGCGGGATGTTGGGGTTGGTCGCCAGCTCCCCGAACGGGTCGCCCGGCGCCAGCGCCAGCACCGTGTAAAGGATGACGCTGATGCCGAGCAGGGCCGGGATGGCGAGCAGGACGCGGCGGAGGAGATAGGAGCCGGACACCTAGGCCGCCTCCGTCCGGAGCGAGGGTTCCGCCGGCGTCACAAGCAACAGCTTAGGTCTCGCGATGCCAGTCGGCCAGGTCGCTCGTATTGGCGTCATACCCGCTCGTGTAGGTCTTGAGAGTGTTGCTGACCGCCTGGACTTTAGGGCGATAGACCACCGGAATGACAACGTAATTCTCGATGGCCAGGTCATTGCACTTGATCAGCAGTTGCGCCCGCTTCACCGGATCAAGCTCCTTCGCCGACTCCGCGTGAACCTTGTCGTATTCCTTGCTTTGCCAGCGCGTGATGTTCCGGCCTTGCCAGTTGTTCTCCTTCTGCGCCACTTCCGTCGAGAGGAAGATTTGCAGGAAGAAGCCAGGGTCGGGCTGGGTCTGCGTGGTGTTGTACTCCTGCAGGTCGGCGTAGAAATGCGGGTACGTGTCCGGGTTGGACGTGTCCGACGAGAAGAACACCGAGGCCACGACCGATTTCAGTTCAAGGTCGATGCCAGCCTGCTGGCACGATTGCTTGTACACCTGCTGCGTCTTCTGCCGCGTCGAATTGATCGATGTCTGGAACAGGAACCGCAGGGCGTGGCCGTCCTTGGCGCGGATGCCGTCCGAGCCGGGCTTGTAGCCCGCCTTCTCGAGCAGATCGATCGCTTTCTGGACGTTGAACTCCTTCTTGGTGTTGGTTGACCGGAACCGCTCCGGGTTGGTGACGAAGTTCGACGTTTTCACGCCGGTGCGGCCGTAGATGTATTTCTGCACCGAATCCTGGTCGAACAGCAGGCTGAGCGCCTGCCGGACCGCCGGGTCGGTCAACGTCGGGTGCTTCGTCTTGATGCTTGAACGCTGGCCGTCGACCTCTTTGCTCGGGTCGGAGAAGTTGCATTGGATGTGCTCGATCCCGGCGGCCTCGATCACCTCGACGTGCCCTTTGCCCCCGCGCTCCAGCCGGGTCAGCACGGAGTCCTCGACCTGCATGTTCCAGGCGTAATCGTATTCGCCGGTCTGCAGCACCGCCCGCGCGGCCGATGTCGCGTCGCCGCCGCCCTTCATCTCGAAGCTGTCGAAATAGGGCCGGTTCGGCTCGTGGTAGTCCATATTGATGACCCCGGAAACCTGGTCGCCGGGCCGGAACGCCCTGAACTTGTATGGCCCGGTGCCGACCGGCGCCAAGTTCGTCGGCGCGTCGCGCGACTTCTCGCCCGCGTAATCCTTGAACAGGTGCTTGGGGATGATCATGCCGTTCACCGCGACGAACGGGTCCGCCCAGAACGGCGTCGGCTCCGAGAACAGGATTCGAACCGTATGGTCGTCGATTTTCTCGGCCTTCGAGATGCCGACATAGCTGCCGCTGGTCACGACCGCGGTCTTCGGGTTGCTGGCATACTCCCATGTGAACACCACGTCGTCCGCCGTGAACGGCTGGCCGTCGTGCCACTTCACGCCCTGCTTCAGCTTCCACGTCACCGACTTGCCGTCGGGCGACAGGCCGCCGTTGTCCCGGCTCGGCAGCTCCGCCGCCAGCACCGCCTGCAGCTCGCCATTCTTGTCCCAGCCCGCCAGCGGCTCATAGAACACCCGGCACGCGTCCTGGTCCTTCGTTCCGTTGGCGAAGTGCGGGTTGAGCAAGGTCGGCCCCTGCCACCACAGGACCTTCAGCGCGCCGCCGCCGCCGCGCTTCGTCGGCTTCCACGCCTGCTCCGGTTCCTGCGCCCAGGCAACGCCGCCCGTGGCCAGCAGTTGCGTCGCCATGGGCGCCGTCAGCCCGACCGCCATCATCCGCCGCACGAAGCCGCGGCGGGACAGGCGCCCCGCCTTCACGCGGCCGATCAGGCCCTCTAGGTCCGGTGTGGCCATAGGCTCGCTCCCTCGAATTGCCGCTGAGTCAAGGCGCGAAAAAATCAGCTTCCCGCGAGATCGTCAATGCTCATATGCGTCGGCAGCATACTTGACGTGCCGGAGCGAATGGGACAGGCACGCTGCCGTACGTCGTGGCCTGTCGCTGGGGCGATTTTCGAGCGGTTCCCTGCCAAGGGCAAATAACGCCGGGCCAGATTTGCAGCGACGTTTTGACGAAAACTGCGCAACGCCTTGCCTTCAGCCATAATGGTTACGCGAAAGTCCCTTATTTATTTCCCGCTTAAGTTGCAAATTGCTTTTTTACAAATAAGAAATGTGCGGCACTGCTGTCGTAGTTCCCGGCATCAGGAAGCCTGTAAACCCAAGGCAAGCAGGACGTGCATAGAAACCCATCCGCCAGCAGACGAGTTGCTGCAACAACGTAAAGCCTGCCGGCAAACGCCGATATGCCGGCCGGGTGGCGCACTCGTCCCGAACGTGTTACCGCCCCCGCCGAAGCCTCAGTGGAATGCCTGATGTCCGACGCCGAAACACAGCCGCAAGCCCAGCCAGCCCAGCCGCTGACGGTCAACATCCAGTACGTGAAGGACCTCTCCTTCGAGGTCCCGAACGCCCCGGCCATCTACAGCACCCTGCGCTCGCAGCCGCACGTCAACATCAACCTCGACGTCAACGCCCGGCGCATCCAGGAAGGCCAGGACGTGTTCGAGGTGACGCTGCAGATCAAGGCCGAGGCGACGGAGCCGCAAACCGCCACGAACGGCGCCGAACCCGCGCCCGTGTTCATCATTGAGCTCGCCTATTGCGGCGTGTTCACCCTGAACGGGCTGGCCGAAGACACGGTGGAGCCTGTGCTGCTGGTTGAGTGCCCGCGGCTGCTGTTCCCTTACGCGCGCAACATCTTGGCCGACGTCACCCGCGATGGAGGCTTCCCGCCCGTCCTGCTGCAGCCGATCGACTTCGTCTCGCTATGGCAAAGCCGCAAAGCCCAAGTCGGGACTGCCTAGGACACAGCAGGAGGGGATACAACGGCCGCTACGACGACGGCCCGAACGGATGACCTTTCTCTTGTGTCTCATTCCGCTTTCTTTGGCTGCCGCGGACCGAGCGAAATTGCCAAATCCCAATGAAAACGACGACGGCTAAAGTAAAAAACAGCAATAAATAGACCGGATGCATGAGCTTCACTCCCTGATGCCAATCAGGGAAACGCCTCCGCCGTCGTCAGTTCCGTTATGCCCTCTTCACTTACTCGCGTGCCGCCTCCGCCTGCCGCATCAATTCCGCGATCGCCGCCCCGTGCGGCTCGGCGCTCAATCCGGCCGCAGCGCCCAGCCGATCCGCCTCGGGCTTGTGCTGGATCAGCTTCCAAGCGCCCTCGATGCCCGACACGGCCATCCGCAGCCCGACGATCCCCCGCGTGAGACCCTGCACGAACCCGTCCGGCGCGTCCGTCACCGCCCAGGGCCGCGTCCGCCCGGCCTCATTCGCGTCCGTGACATCGCCCAGGTGCCTGAGTAGCCAGGCCTCGTCGTGCACCGGCTCCAGCCGCCCGCTCACGTGCACCGCGATGTAGTTCCAGGTCGGCACCACGCGCCCGTGCTCGCGCTTGCTCGGATACCATGACGGCGAGACGTAGGCTTGCGGACCCTGGAACACCGCCACCGATGCGGCGTCCGGCACGGCATGACGCCAGTGCGGGTTGGCCCGCGCGACATGCGCCTCCAGCGTCCGCCCCCCGGCCTCGTCCCCTTTCAGGACCATCGGCAGATGCGAGATCTGCAAACCGTCCGCGCCGGGCGTAATCAATGTCGCGAGCTGGATCCGCCGTATGGCCGAAGCCAGCACGTCGGCGCGCTGTTCGCGGAATTGCTTGGGCACGTACATGGGCGCTTTCCCTTCGAACCAGAAGCGGAACACCGGTCATTGCCCGGCGTTGGCCAGGCATGAACATCTTCGGGTTGCACCTAGCCGACAAACGCGAGGACATCCAGGCCCACACGCCGCCGGTCAGCCTGTTCCTTGCCTATGTCGCCATGGTTCCGATGGTCGCGGGGGCCGCGCTCGCCGTCGTCGCCAACGCCGCGATGACCGCGGAGATCGTCCGTCTGACAGCGGCCTGGGCCGCGGCGATCCTCTGTTTCCTGGCCGGCGTCCGCCGGGGCCTGAGCTTCCGCCAGCCCGGCGGGCCGACCGTCGCGCAACTGGCCGCCATGCTGCTGTTCTTCGTCCTCGGCGTCGGCTCGCTGCTGGCGCCATGGCCGGCGGCGTCCGTCGGGCTGCTGCTGGCCGGCTACGTCAGCCTCGCGGTCATCGACCCGATCGCGGCCCGGCGGGACGAGGCGCCGCTGTATTTCGCCCGCCTCCGCCCGGTGCAGATGCTGCTGCCGATCGGGAGCATGATCGCCCTGCTCGCCGTTATCTGGCTCTGATGCCGGCCCCGGCCTACTCGTTCAAGCAGCGCGCCGCCGGCATTCTTGCCTCGGGCGGCATCCTCGCGCTCGTCGGCGCGCTGTCGATCTGGGCGAGGCAGCCGTGGCTTGCCCCGAGCCTGGCCTCCGCCCTGTTCGTCCAGACGCTCACGCCCGGCGAGAGAAGCGCGCGCCTCTGGCCGACGCTTGCCGGCCAGATCGCAGGCGTCGCGTGCGGCGTCGCCGGCGTTTACCTCGCCCACGCCGTCCGGCTGCCCAGCTTCGTCGATCATCACGCGCTGCTGCCGCGCCGGGTCGTGGCCGTGCTGACCGCGGTCGTCCTGACCGGCGCCTCGCAGCTCATGCTGAGGGCGGTCAGCCCGGCCGGCGCGGCGACGACGCTGATCGTGGCCATGGGCATCGAGACGGCCGACCTGGCCGGGGCGGCCCGGCTCATCGGCGCGATCGTGGTTGCCGGGTTGCTCGGCGAAGCGGCCCGGCTCGGCATCCTCAAGCTGAGATGACAGGCCCGCTCCCGGAGGGCGACACGTCCAGCGTCGGCCACAACGGCTCCTTCAGCCGCTGCACGAAGGCGGCGTGCCGGGCCAGCTCCTCCGCACTCGGCGCAACCAGCCGCACCGTCCGCGGCCCGGCCGGCGCGTAGCTGACTGCCGGCGCCCGGCCCCCGCCCTCCTCCTCGGCCAGCAGCAGCCCGCGCTGCCGCCCGCCGGTCAGCTCGACATACACGTCCGCCAGCAGGCGGCAGTCGAGCAAGGCGTTGTGGCTGGTGCGCTCGCTCAGGTCGATGCCGTACCGGCGGCACAGCGCATCGAGGCTGTTCGGCAGGCCCGGGAAGCGCGCCTTCGCCATGGCGAGCGTATCGACCATCCGCGCCGGGTCGAGCCGGGGCAGCCGGAGGCGGCCGAACTCCATGTCGAGGAAGCCGAAGTCGAACGGGGCGTTGTGCGCGACCAGCGGCGACCCGCCGATGAAGGCCAGCAGCTCGTCGGCGATGTCGGCGAAACGCGGCTTGCCGGCCAGGTCCGCCCGGGTGAAGCCGTGGACGCGCGTCGCCTCGGCCGGGATGTCCCGGTCCGGGTCGATCAGCAGGTGCAGGACCTTTTCGGTCGGCAAGTCGCGCAGCAGTTCAATGCAGGCGACCTCGATCACGCGGTCGCCGTTCAGCGGGTCAAGCCCCGTCGTCTCGGTATCGAACAGGATGGACCGGCTCATCCACGCATCTCCCGCACCAATCGGCGAATCTGGCGCTGGGCATGATGCCTGGAAAGTCCCGTGCGCACCACCAGGTCGGCGGCGCGGCGCTTCTCCTGGTCGGGCATCTGCCTTGCGACCAGCGCGTCGATCTGGCTGTCCGTCATCCGCCGCCTGGCCCGGACACGCGCGCGCTGCACCGGGGCGGGGGCGGACACCACGACGACCTTGTCGACCCGCCGCTCGCCGCCGGTCTCGAGCAGCAGCGGGATGTCGAGCACCGCCATCCGCCGCCCGGCCCTGCGCGCACGGGCCAGGAACCGCCGCTCCGCCTCGCGCACGAGCGGGTGCACGATCCGCTCCAATTGCCGGATGGCCGCCCTGTCATGCACGACGGCTTCGCGCAGGCGGGCGCGATCGACCGCGCCGTTTATCACCGTGCCGGGGAACGCCGCCTCGATCGCCGGCGCCGCCCGTCCTCCCTTGGCCTGCAGCCGATGCACCTCGGCGTCGGCATCGAACACCGGCACCCCGGCGCGGCGGAACGCGGCGGCGGCGGTGGACTTGCCCATGCCGATCCCTCCCGTCAGGCCGATCACCTTCATGCGCCCAGCACGGCCTCCTGCAGCGCCTGATCGACGGCGGGCGTCACCCCGAACCACGCGGCGAAACCCGGCACGGCCTGGTGCAGCAGCATCCCGATGCCGCCCACCGTGGCCAGCCCCCGCGCGCGCGCCGCGGCCAGCAGGGCGGTCTGGAGCGGGGCGTAGACGATGTCGGCCACCACCAGGCCCGGGCCGGCGGCGTCGAGCGGCATGTCCAGCGGATCCTGCCCCGCCATTCCCAACTGCGTGGTGTTCACCAGCAGGGCGAAATCCCGGAGATTCGCGGCGCGCTGCTCCCACGGCGCCGCGCGCACGCCGGGCAAGGCGCGGGCCAGGTCCTCGGCCCGCTTGCTGGTGCGGTTGCAGACAACGACCTCGGCCCCCTCCTCCAGCAAGGCCGCCGCGATCGCCCGCGCCGCGCCCCCGGCGCCGAGCAGCAAGGCCGGGCCAGCCCCTGGCTGCACCCCATGCGCCCGAAGGTTCGCCGTGAACCCGGCGCCGTCGGTGTTGCTGCCGATCACGCCCTGGGGCGTGAACACCAGCGTGTTGACCGCGCCTGCTTGCCGCGCGGACGGCTCCACCCGGTCGCACAGCGCCATCACCGCTTCCTTGTGCGGCAGGGTCACGTTCAGCCCGGCGAACCCCGCCGCCCGCAATCCCCGGATGGCGACGCCGAGCTCGTCCGGGCGCACCGGCATCGGCACGTAGGCGCCGTCCACCTGGTATCGCGCCAGCCAATGCCCGTGCAGCCGCGGCGAGCGGGAATGCCCTACCGGCCATCCGATCACCCCGGCCACCCGCCCCGCTCCGCTCAGCATCGACCCTCCGCCCAGCCAACTCCAGCATTTCCTAACAGGCCCGGGCAGACTAGGCTATTTCGCCGCGCCAGGCGGAGCGAATACCTTTGAGATGAGCGCGCCGAGCATGGAGAACACGCCTTCCACGCCGAAGCCGGCAAGGAAGGCCACGCCGGAGGCCGTCAGGGTAAGGGACGAGATGAGCGTCGATGCCTGGCCCTCAAGCTGAGGCATCGGACCATAGGAGCTGAAGAACAGCCCGATGCAGGCGCCCACCACCACGCCAAGCACCAAGCGGAACGGCGCGAGGGCGAAGTCCCTTGGATGCAGCAGGCTTTGCCGGATCTTTGTGTAGTGCTCCATGACGACGAAGATTGCCGAGCCGATGCAGCCGAAGATGACCGGCAACACGAAGTTGCCCTCGACGAGCAGCACGGGGGCGATCATGAACTCCTGGTCATTGCCGTTCTCGGTCGTGAAGCGAACCGTCTCGCCGCATGAGGGTTGCCCGCACCGCAACAGGTTGCGGGCGGCCAAGAAGCCGCCGCCGACAACGCTGACCCAGTCTTTCCGGTAATCCACAAGGTTGCTGCGAACGATGTGCAGATTGGCCTTGAGGACCTCGTCGCGGCCACAGATGTCGCGCTCCTCCGGCGTCGAATAGGCCGGGATTGGCTCCGACTTGCTATTGACCGGCTTCAAGGCATTGGAATTGTATGCCATGAAGGCAAAATGGCGATCGCACAGCCGGTATGCCGCCAGCGGGACCATATCCTTCGCGGCAAGGGCTTCGAGCACCATCGGCTTCTGCGTCGCCGCCGATTGCGACAGCTCGTAGCGGACCTTTTCAGCGTTCAAGCTCGTCTGCGCCGTCCGCAAGGTCTGAAGGTTCTGCAGGATCGCTTTGCCCAGGGCGACCTTGGCCGATTGCCAGCCCGCGACAACGGTCAACAAGACCGCGAAGACCAGCACTGCGGCCTGCAAATGGCGGTGGGCCCACGCGCGCAGGGTGAGAGTGGAATAGACATGCTGGGCCAACAGGAAGCGTGAGGCGGCCCGGCGGCGCAGCGGGCCGGTCACCATCGAGCTGTATGCCACCGTAAGGCCGGTCGCCGGCGCGGCGATCCCATTCAGCGCGTCGCGCACGAGCTGGATGAACGCGCGGTCGCCCGGCTCAACCTCGCCCGTGCCGGCAATCCTGCGCTGAGTCTCGCTCACGCGTTGCAGCAGCTCCTGCAAGCTGACGTTTGTTCCTGGCTTGCCCTGATCCGGTATCTGGACAGTGCTCAAGATGTTGCCCGGGCTGCCGGCCAGGAAGTCGACGAGCATCCAGACCTCGTCAGCGAGCGACAGGATCTGCGCCCGCTCGTGATTGCTGATATCCACGACTGTTCCCTCCGCGGCTTGGCTGCCTTGGAGAAACACTGGCCGGCGACTCAAAGGAGCGTTGTGACCGCGGTCACACCCTGACGCGCGTTACCTTGCCCCCCAGATCTTCTTATACTCGCCGCGGTAGCCGTTGTCCGGGTCGAACACGTTCTTCGGCCCGCCGTCGAAGGCGATGTTCTCCGCTGTCACGAGATGCACGCCCGGGACGTAGCCGGACCATTGCTCGTGGGCGAACGCCCGGTTCGTCTCGTCGATCGCCTGCCATCCCTGCATCACGAGCGGCTCCGGCACGGTCGCCATCTGGTAATCGCGCGCGCGGATGCGCTGGAACGCCGACTCCGAGCCGTCGCCGGCGGAGATGTTGTGCGGCGCGCCATCGCCCTGGATGCCGGCGGCCGACAGCGAGGGCGGCATGAAGTCGTAATACAGGTCGTTGATCGCCAGCGAGTAGGTCCACTTCGCGCCGTTGCGCTGCAGCAGCGTCGTGGTGAGCTGGGGGATGCGGGTGGACACGTCGGCCAGCGGCGTGTCCTGGAAATCGAGCACCTTGCAGCCGGCGCACTTCTTGATCACCGCCTCCATGGCCCGGCCCTTGGAGATGGCCATCGCGTAGGTCGAGTCGGCGAAGATCACGACCCCCGCCTTGCCGTCGGAATCGGCGATCGCCTTCATCGCCGCGACGCGGGCCACCTCGTTCGAATCGGTCACGACGTTGGCGAACACCGGGTTGTCCTCCATCGGCCCCGGCTTCGGCCCGCCGTGCCAGGCGACGACCACGATGCCCTGCTTGGCCGCGTTCTCAAGCCCCGCCTTCTGCTCCACCGCGTCGCTGCCGCCCAGGATGATGGCGTCCGGCTTCAGCGCGATCGCCTGGCTCAAGGCCGACGCCTGGCCCGAGACCGAGCCCTGCCCGTCGATGGCCCGATACCCCCAGCCGATCACGCCGGCCGCCTCCTTCACGCCCTGCGCCACGCCCAGGATGCCGCCGTTGCGCATGTCGCCGGCCACGAACACGACCGTTTTGCCCTTGGCCGCCTTCGGGCCGGTGGTCGGCCCGTCCCATTTGTCGGCCCGGGCGCTGGCTTTCGCCACCACGGCCTTCGCCTCGTCGGTGAACGCGTCGGCGCGCGCCAGATGAACCGGCAGCGCGAGAACCGTCGCGAGCAAGAATGCGCGTGTCAGCATGATGATGGTCTCCTCCGTGTGCGGCGGGACGTCAGTCGCCCGCCTTTGCTGTCCGCCCGCCCGAGCCGCGGCGGCGCTGCGCGTAGCCGGCGATGCCGATGGCGACCAGCAGGGTCATGCCGTTGAACATCGGCTCCACCCAGAACGAGCCGCCGAACTGCTGGATGCCGGAAATGCCGACCGCGAGGATCATCACGCCAACGACGGTGCCCCACACGTTGACCCGGCCCGGGCGGATGGTGGTGGAGCCGAGGAACGCGCCGACCAGCGCCGGCAGCAGGTACTCGAGCCCGACGCTCGCCTGGCCGATCCGCAGCTTCGATGCCAGCAGCACGCCGGCCGCCGCCGTCAGGACGCCGGAGGCCACGAAGGCCCCGACCGTGAAGCGCCGGACCGGGATGCCGTTGAGCGCCGCAGCACTCGGGCTCGCGCCGATGGCGTAGAGATAGCGGCCGACGGGCGTGTATTCGAGGATGGCCCAGAGCACGACGGCGACCACGAGCACGTACGTCCCGGCGATCGGCAGGCCGAAAAGCTGCGTGCCGTTGATGGCCAGGAACCCGCGCGGCAGCGGCGCCACCACCTGCCGTCCGCCGGTATACCACAGGGCGAGGGCGTAGAGCACCGTGCCGGTCCCGAGCGTGGCGATGAACGAGTCGATCCGGGCGACCTCGACCAGCAGCCCGTTGAGGACGCCGACCAGCGCGCCGAGCGCCAGCACGGCCAGCACCGCGAGCGGCCAGGGGATGCCGAACGCCGCTTGCAGGCTGATCGCCAGGATATGCCAGATGACGATGGCGTAGCCGACGGTGAGGTCGATCTTGCCCGCCGTCATGGGGATCATCGCCGCCAGCGCCAGCAAGGCGATCACGCCCTTGTCGGAGATGACCGAGCGCAGGTTCAGCATGGTCGGGAACGTTTCCGGCAGCAGCACGGAGAACAGCACGGCCAGCAGCGCCATGATGACCGGCAGGCCATAGACCGGCAGCAGGCGGAGGACAGCCTGGCCGGGGCCGAGGCCGCGCAGCTCGGACCGGGTCGGCTCCAGCGCGTTGGACTTGATCGAGTTCACCGCCCTACGCCGCCTCCGACATGCTGGCGGCGGCAATCAGCGCCTCGGTCGTGAGCGCCGGGCCGCCGATCTCGGCGTTGATGACGCCGCGGCTGAACACCAGCGCGCGGTGGCACAGCGTGGCGACCTCCTCGAAGTCGGTCGAGACCACGACAACGGCGAGGCCCGAGCGGACGCCCGCCTCGATCAGCCGGTAGATCTCGGCTTTCGCGCCGACGTCGACGCCCGCGGTCGGGTCTTCCAGGATCAGCAAGCGCCGCCCGGTCGCGAGCCAACGCCCGACCACGACTTTCTGCTGGTTGCCCCCCGAAAGGCTCTCGATCGGCAGCGAGGGATCGTTCGGGCGCAGGCCGACGCTGTTGCCGACGCCGCGCGCGCGCCCCGCTTCAGCCCCACGGGAAAGGACGGAGAAGAGCGCGCGTCCGCTTGCCCCGGGGTTGAGGAACAGGTTCTCGCGGACCGAGAGCGTGGGCGCGACCGACTCCGAGGCCCGGTCCCGCGCCACCAGGCCGATGCGGGCGGCGAACGCGCTCCGCACGGAGGAAAGATCGGCGGCGTGCCCGTCGATCACCACCTCGCCCCGGTGCGGCACGGCCCCGAACAGCGCCCGCCCCACCTCCTCCTGCCCGGCCCCGCGCAGCCCCGCCAGCCCCAGGACCTCGCCGGTGGCGACGGTGAAATCGACCGGTCCGGCAGCCCCGGTCTGGAGCCGGCGCACCTCGATCACCCCCGGGCCGGGCGTGGGCGCGGATTTCTGATACGATCTCAGCGTGCCGGAGCCGACGATCAGCCCGATCAGGTCGTCCGGCGACGTGTCCTGGACCCGCTGCTCGCCGGCCAGCGCCCCGTCGCGCAGCACGACGACGCGGTCAGCGATGCGGAACACCTCGTCGAGCCGGTGCGACACGTAGATCAGCCCGACGCCCGCCGCCTGCATCCGGCGGATCGCGGCGAACAGGGTCTCGACCTCATCGGCAGGCAAGCTCGCCGTCGGCTCGTCGAGCACCAGGAAGTCGCACCGCGTCACCAGCACGCGGGCGATGGCGACCAGCGATTTCTCGGTGCGGGACAGCGATGACACCCGCGCCTGGGGGTCGATGCCCGCGCCGATGCCGCCCAGCGCCTTTGCCGCGAGCGCGTCCGCGGCCCGCCAATCGACCGGCCCCCACGCGCGCCCGGTGCGTCTTGGGTAGGCGCTGGCGATGGCGACGTTCTCGGCGACGGTCATCCACTCGATCAGCCCCAGGTCCTGATGCACGAACGCGACCGGACGCGTCGCCCCGGCCTCGCGCCTAGCCTCGTGCAGATAGGGCTTGCCGTCCAGCGAGACGCCGCCGCCGTCGGCGCGATGGATGCCGCCGAGGATCTTGATCAGGGTGGATTTGCCGGCGCCGTTCTCGCCCAGCAAGGCGACCACCTCGCCGGACCGGACGGCAAAGCTGATGCCTTTCAGCGCCTCGGTGCCGCCGAACCGCTTGCGTATGTCTTCGAACTTGAGCTCGGACAACGGCGTTCCTCCGGCACGCTGGTTATCACGGCGAATGATGCGGGGATAGCGAAGCCGCAAGGCATGAGCTCGGCTCACCCTTCCTGCCCAAAACCGACGCTTGCCGGGAAGCCTCATGCCAATCGAGCTTACTGCCAACGGCGCCGCAAGCCCGCTTGACGCCGCGGCGCTCGTTTCTCGGGCCGTCAGCTCGAAGGCGCCACGATCTGGACATGCGCCGCTCCGGTCGAGAAGGCAACCGGCGCTGCGCCAAGCGCACGCCATTATATGCCGCCGCATCGACGTCTGGAGTGCGTCCCTGGGGGTGGACAGGGTCAGGCTGCCGTTTTGACCGTCTGCTGGGCGTGTTGATCCTCGAACTGCACGGGGCTGAGACAGCCCAAGGCGGAATGCAGCCGTCGTGAGTTGTAGGCCTCGTCGATAAACCGCGGAAGGTCAGCGGTGACGTCCTCGAACGTCTCGCAGGCAGCCAGGTAGACGGCTTCGACCTTGAGCATCTTCATGAAGCTCTCAGCCTTGGCATTATCGTATGGGTTGCCGCGTCGGCTCATCGAGCCCACCAGCCCATGAGCCGCCAGCAGCTCGCGACACGCCTCGGATGCGTATTGCGATCCACGGACGCCTTGCTGTCCGCCCCCGGCGACCGTTGGGACTTGATCCTGACCAACCCGCCCTTCGGCCGCAAGCAGAGCGTGCGCGTGTTCACCGGCGACGGCGAGGCCGAGACCGAGCGCGAGGACTACCAGCGCACCGACTTCACCGAGACCACGGGCAACAAGCAGCTCAATTTCTTGCAGCACTGCATGACGGTGCTGGACGAAGGCGGCGCCGCCGCCGTGGTGGTGCCCGACAACGTGCTGTTCGAGGCCGGCGCAGGCGAGCGCATCCGCCGCCGGCTGCTGTCCGAGTTCGATTGCCACACCATGCTGCGCCTGCCCACCGGCATTTTCTACCGTCCGGGCGTGAAAGCGAACGTCCTGTTCTTTGACCGCCGGCCGCGCCGGGCAGAGCCGTGGACGGAAGCGCTATGGGTCTATGACCTGCGCACCGACAAACGTTTCACCCTGAAAGAAAGGCCGCTGCGCCAAAGCAACCTTGAAGAGTTCGTGCAGCTCGCACGGCTTGAGAATCGGCAGCGCCGGCAAGCGGACGAAGCCGTTGAGCGCTGGCACTGCTACCCTTATGCGGAACTTGCCGCGCGGGAGCGAATGGACCTGAACCTGACTTGGCTCAAGGCGAAGGGAGCAACCGATCCTTCAACCCTGCCGCCCCCCGCGGAGATCGCGGAGGAGTTGGAAATGGCGCTCGCCCGGTTCCGAGCCATTGCCGCGCGCCTGGGATAAAGGCCGGCGATGCACCGATTAGCCGCAACAATCAGGCCGTTGCTGGTAGCTATATGGTAGCTAGCCCAATCTCGGAGCCTCAACCAAAGCTCCTAACCCCTTGAAAAAATTGGCGGACCCGAGACGATTCGAACGTCCGGCCTTTGCCTTCGGAGGGCAACGCTCTATCCAGCTGAGCTACGGGTCCCGCACCCACCTAATAACCCGTCCCAGCCCGCCTTGCAAACCCGTCAATAACGCGTCGCCTCCCAGCTCGCCGCCGAGACATCCGCGCCCGACGGAAGCCAGTCGCCCGGGCGCTCGATCCACGAGATCACGTCCCCCGTCGGCAGAGCCCGGTTCACGTCGCGCAGCAGCAAATGATACCCCTGCCGGTAGAACCCGAACCGCGTCCCCGTCGGCATCCGCGACCAGGCCCGCGCCGCCGCGTCCTCCGGCACCACGTGGTCCTCCGCGCCGTAAAGCGCGAACACGCGGCCACGCAGGCGCGGGGCGGCCGCCTGCGCGTCGTCCATCAGGTCGGCAAGCCCGCGCAGCGTGTCGAACCGCGTGCGGCGGATCGTCAGCGGATCGTGCGCCAGCTTCAGCAACGCCTCGCGGTTGTCGCTCGCCATGATCTTGAGCGGGATCTCGGCCCCGGTCACGCTCAGGCCGGGCAGGGCGCTGGAAACCAGCCAAAGCCCGCTGCTGATCGCGATTCCCATCTGCTTGCGCCCCCAAACCGCCGGCGTCAGCAGGATCCACCCGTCCACCGCCGGCGCGTCCGCCCGGCCCGCGAGCGTCATCAGCACCGCCCCGCCCATGCTCTCCCCCATCGCATAGAGCGGCACGCCCGGGTAGCGCAGCCGCAGCGTCTCCAGCATGGACCGGGCGTCGTCGGCCAGCACCCGCGCCCCCGGCCAGAAGCCGCGGCCCGGCGCAGCGCCGAACCCGCGCTGATCGGGCGCGAACACCGCCATGCCCGCCAGCGCCAGCGTCGGCCCCGGCAGGTCCCACGCGTCGCGGCTGTCGTTGAACCCGTGCAGCGCCAGGATAACGGCGCGCGGCCTGCCGATCGGCGTCCAGGTCTTGACCGGCAACCGCGCGCCGTCCGGCATCGTGAACACGTCGTCCGCCTGCCGCAAAAAGGCCGGCACGGGCGTCACCGGGACCCCCAGGCGCGGCAAACCCGTGCAGGACGCGAGCAGGAGAACGAGAAGACCGCAGAAAAAGGCGCGCACGGTTGAACTCACGGTCGGCACGCGTATCATGCTCCCCACCCCAACGCCATCGAGAACACCATGCCATTCGGCGCCGACACGCCCACCCCCGCCCGCGGCACCCCCGAGACCCAGTACGTCGACAGCCGCACCGTCGCCTGCGACGGCGGAACCGGCCCGCTCGGCCATCCCCGCGTCTGGCTGCATATCGACCACGTCCAAACCTTCTGCCCGTACTGCTCGCGCATCTTCGTGCTCAACGAGGGCGCGGGCGACATGGCCGGCCACTAGATGCCCGACGCGAGCGGCGCCGAACCCGCCCCGCACCTGATCCTGATCGACGGCTCGGGCTTCATCTTCCGCGCCTTCCACGCCCTGCCGCCGATGAACGGGCCGGGCGGCGTCCCGGTCAACGCCGTGTTCGGCTTCAGCAACATGCTGGGCCGCCTGCTGCAGAACCACGAGGGCACCCACGTCGCCGTCGTGTTCGACGCCGGGCGCACCACCTTCCGCAACGACCTCTACGACAAGTACAAGGCCCAGCGCCCCGAGCCGCCGCCCGAGCTGGTCCCGCAATTCGCCCTGGTGCGCGACGCCACCGCCGCCTTCGGCGTCCCCGCCATCGAGCTCGACATGTTCGAGGCCGACGACCTCATCGCCAGCTACGCCTGTGCGGCGACCGAGGCCGGGTTCCGCACCACCATCGTCTCCTCCGACAAGGACCTGATGCAGCTCGTGGGCGAGCGCGTCGCCATGCAGGACCCGATCAAGCAGAAGCCCATCGGCCCGGCCGAGGTCATGGAGAAGTTCGGCGTCCCTCCGAACCAGGTCGTCGAGGTCCAGGCGCTGATGGGCGACAGCGTGGACAACGTCCCCGGCGTCCCCGGCATCGGCCCCAAGAACGCCTCCCAGCTTATCCAGGAATACGGCAGCCTCGAAGCCGTCCTCGAAGCCGCCCCCGGCATGAAGCCCAGCAAGCGCCGCGACATGCTGATCCGGCACGCGGACGATGCCCGCATCAGCCGCAAGCTGGTCGAGCTGTCCTGCGACGTGCCGCTCCCCATGCCGCTCGAAGCCCTCCGCGCCAAGGAGCCGGACCGCCCGGCCCTCACCGCCTGGCTGCTCAACATGGGCTTCCGCAGCACCGTCGCCCGCCTCGGCCTCGATGGCGGCACCCCCGCCCCCGCCCCCGACGAGCCGCCGGCCCAGCAAGACGCCGCCGCACAGCCCCCCTTCGGCCCCTACGAATGCGTTTCCACCGAAGCCCGCCTCGCCGAATGGATCGCCGAGGCCCGCGCCGCCGGCGTGGTCGCCTTCGACACCGAGACCGACAGCCTCGACGCCATGCGCGCCAACCTCGTCGGCGTGTCCCTCGCCACCGCCCCCGGCCGCGCCTGCTACGTCCCGCTCCGCCACCTCAACCCGCCCGCCGACGGCCAAGGCACGCTCGACGCCCCGGCCCCGGACGCCCCGGCCCCCTTGCAGCAGATCGGCCCGGACGCCGCCCTCGCCGCCCTCGCCCCGTTGCTGCACGACCGCGCCGTGCTGAAGGTAGCGCACAACGCCAAGTACGACGCCATGGTCCTCGCCCGCGCCGGGCTGGAGAACATCGGCCCGGTGGACGACACCATGCTGGTCTCCTACGCCCAAGGAGCCGGCGCGCACGGCCACGGCCTCGATGAACTCTCCGTCAAGCACCTCGGCCACAAGCCCATCAGCTACGACAGCGTCACCGGCACCGGGCGCAGCCGCATCCCCTTCGCCCAAGTCCCGCTCGGCCGCGCCACCGAATACGGCGCAGAGGACTCCGACGTGGCCTTGCGCCTCTGGCACGCCCTGCGCCCCCGCCTGCGCACGAGCAAGAGCCTCGCCCTCTACGAGCAGCAGGAACGCCGCCTCATCCCCGTGCTCATGGCCATGGAACGCGCCGGCGTGAAGGTGGACGAACAGGAGCTCCGCCGCATGTCCGCCGACTTCGCCGGGCGCATGGCTGCCATGGAAACCGGCATCCACGCCCTCGCCGGCCGCGCCTTCAACCTCGGCAGCCCGAAGGCGCTCGGCGAGATCCTGTTCGACGAGATGAGGCTCCCCGGCGGCAAGCGCATGGCCAGCGGCGCGTGGGGCACCGACGTCTCCGTCCTGCAATCCCTCGCCGACCAGGGCCATGAGCTGCCCGCCCGCATCATCGACTGGCGTCAGCTCAGCAAGCTCCGCTCCACCTACACCGAGGCGCTGGTCCAGGAAATCAACCCCGAAACCGGCCGCGTCCACACCAGCTTCGCCCAAGCGATCACCAGCACCGGACGCCTTTCCTCCACCGACCCCAACCTGCAGAACATCCCGATCCGCACCGAGGAGGGCGCCCGCATCCGCCGGGCCTTCATCGCCGAGCCCGGCCACGTCCTGGTCTCCTGCGACTACAGCCAGATCGAGCTGCGCCTCATGGCCCACGTCGCCGACATCGCCCCGTTGAAAGAGGCCTTCGCCACCGGCCAGGACATCCACGCCCGCACCGCCTCCGAGGTGTTCGGCGTGCCGATGGCCGGCATGGACGGCGCGACCCGCCGCCGCGCCAAGGCGATCAACTTCGGCATCATCTACGGCATCAGCGCCTTCGGCCTCGCCCGCCAGCTCCAGATCGAACCGGGCGAGGCCAAGCTCTACATCGACGCCTATTTCCAGCGTTACCCCGGCATCCGCGCCTTCATGGAGCGCACCAAGGAGGAGGCCCGCATCCACGGCTACGTCCTGACCCCCTTCGGCCGCCGCTGCTGGGTGCCCGGCATCAAGGAGAAGATGGCGCAGCGCCGCGCTTACGCCGAGCGCCAGGCCATCAACGCCCCGCTGCAAGGGGGGGCAGCGGACATCATCAAGACGGCGATGGTGCGCCTGCCCGCGGCCTTGCGCGATGCCGGGCTGTCGGCGCGGATGCTGCTGCAAGTGCACGACGAGCTGCTGTTCGAAGCGCCGGAAGCGGAAGCGGCGGAAACAGCGCAGGTGGCGCAGACGGTAATGGAAGGCGCGGCGACCATTTCCGTGCCGTTGGTCGTGGAAACGGGGACAGGGGCGAACTGGGCGGCGGCGCATTAATCGCGTTCGGAACCGGGCCGAGCGGTTCGACAGCGAATGGCGACGCCTTGCGTGACTCAAAGGTGGCGCTGCGAATCTCAGAACATCATCTGGTATTCTGCTCCTTTATTAGTAACACACCTTGCGTCCCCGTGTCCCATCCCACCGGCTGTACCATGACAGGTAATGGTTGTCCCACGATTGCCAGCAGCCTGAAGAACGAAGTTACCCTCTGTTGGAGTAGTGACACCGGTAGCTGATCCATACTCCGTCCCGCGGGGCGTGTTGACCGTGGCATAAGCACTACTTACTGCTCCGGCTAATCCCAATCGGTAGTGTCCCCTCAAAACTTCTCCATCTGACATAGTTGCTGAGGCAGGACCATGACCTGTGCCATAAAGCGTAACATCCATCTGTGGGATGCCTGCGGCTTCTGCCGTCGCGTTCAAAGGAACCATATCAACGGCACGGGCGCATGCTGCCGACATCAACACGGCGCCTAAAACAAACAGTCGCATCCACGCTCTCCAAAAGCTTCGGACACAGGCAAGTTGCAACCCTGCCTACCCGGATCGCAAGCAAAGTTCTGCCGATTTCGGAACCAAGCTACGGTGCAAATCAGGCAGATCGGCATGTCCAGTTGCCGCCAACGCAGCGCACGTCTTGGGCAGCAACTAGAGAGCGGCTGTGTAGCTTCATTGTGTCGGACCATCCCAGACCTTCGCTGATTTGTGGCAATCTCATTTCGAACTGCGCAACTTGCCTTGACTCCTAGCATCTCCCACGCACATGAACGTTCATTCGCAGCCCGGCAGACCCATGTTCCCAACCGCCGCCCCCCGCCAACGCGTCATCGACGCCGCCATCGCCTGCTTCACCCGCAACGGCTTCCACGGCGCGTCCATGCAGCAGATCTGCGCCGAGGCCGGCATGAGCCCCGGCGCCCTCTACCGCTACTTCCCCAGCAAGGTCAGCATCATCGCCGCCATCGCCGAGGCGGAACGCGCCGGCCACGCCGCCTTCTTCGAACGCCTCGCCGAAGCCGACGACCCGGTCGAGGCTCTGGCCGGCATCGGCGTCGACAAGCTCGAGCAGATCCTTGCCGGCAAGAGCGCCGCCCTCTGCGCCGAAACCCTCGCCGAAGCCGTCCGCAATCCCGAGGTCCGCGACATGTTCAACCGCAACATGGCCGAGGCCCGCGCCGCCGTCGTGGGCGCCCTCCGCCGCGGCCAGGAGCGCGGCCAGGTGGACCGCGGCCTCGATCTCGAAACCGCCTGCCAGCTCATCATGGCCATGGGCGACGGCCTCAACGTGCATAGAGGCCTTGACCCGACCCTCACCGCCGCCCGCTTCCGCCCGGTGCTGCAAACGCTGCTCCGCCGCTTCCTCCGCCCCGCCCTCGCCCTCTTGCTGCTCGCCCTCCCCCTCGCCGCCGCCCCTCGGCCCGCCCTGGCCCAGCCCGCCGAGCCCCGCCCCCCCAGCGTCACCGTCGTCACCGCCGAAACCGGCTCCATCACCGAGCGCGTCACCCTCAACGGCACCCTGGTCGCCAAGGAGGACGTCATGGTCAGCCCCCAGCTCGACGGCCTCGCCATCACCGAGCTCCTCGCCGAGGAAGGCGACCGCGTCCGAGCCGGCCAAGTTCTCGCCCGCCTCTCCCACGACATCCTCGACGCCACCATCGCCCAGAACACGGCCCAGCTCGCCCGCGCCAGCGCCGCCATCGCCCAAGCCCGCGCCGCCATCGCCGAGAGCCAGGCCACCAAGACCGAGGCCGGCCTCGCCCTCGAACGCACCCGCAACCTGGTCGGCAACGGCAACGCCTCGCGCGAAGCGTTCGAGCAGCGCACCGCCGCCGCCCGCATCGCCGCCGCCCGCGTTGACGCCAGCGAGAACGCGCTCCGCCTCGCCGAAGCCGACCTCGCCCTCGCCCAGGCCCAGCGCGACGAACTCCTGGTCCGCCGCGCCCGCACCGACATCCGCGCCCCCGTCGCCGGCATCGTCAGCCGCCGCAACGCCCGCCTCGGCGCGGTGGTCGGCGCCGCCGGAGACCCCCTGTTCCGCATCATCGAGAACGGCGCCATCGAGCTCGAGGCCGACGTCCCCGAAGCGCAGCTCGCCAAGCTCAAGCCGGGCCAAGCCGCCCAGATCGAAACAACGGGCGGCTCACGCGCCGGCCACGTCCGCCTTGTCTCCCCCGAAGTCAACCGCGCCACCCGCCTCGGCCGCGTCCGCGTCGCCCTCGACGAGAACGAAGACCTGATCCTCGGCAGCTTCGCCCGCGCCGGAATCGCGGTCGCAAGGCACGAAGGCGTCCTCGCCCCCCTCTCCGCCGTCCTGTTCCAACCCGGCGGCCCCGTCGTCCAAGTCGTGCAGGATGGCCTGGTTGAAACCCGCCCGGTCCGGATCGGCCTGCGCAGCGGCGGCAAGGCCGAGGTCACGTCCGGCCTCAGTCAAGGCGAACAGGTCGTCGCCATCTCCGGCACCTTCATCCGCGGCGGCGACCGCGTCGTCGCGGTCGCCCGCTGATGGCCTGGAACATCTCGGGTGCTGCGATCCGCAACCCGATCCCCCCGCTCGTCCTCTTCGCCGTCCTCGGCGTCGTCGGCCTCGTCGCCTTCTGGATGCTCCCCGTCACCCGCGCCCCCAACGTCGACATCCCCGTCGTTTCCGTCACCGTCACGCAAGCCGGCGCAGCCCCCTCCGAGCTTGAAACGCAGATCACCAAGAAGGTCGAGGACGCCGTCGCCAGCATCGCCGGCGTCAAGCACCTCACCAGCACCGTCACCGACGGCAAGAGCCAGACGGTCATCGAGCTGCGCCTCGAAGTCAGCAGCGACCGCGCGCTCAACGACGTCCGCGACGCCATCGCCAAGATCCGCACCGACCTTCCCCGCGGCATCGACGAACCCATCATCGAACGCATCGACGTCGTCGGCCAAAGCATCCAAACCTTCGCCGTCACCGCCCCCTCCATGACGCTCGAGCAACTCTCCTGGTTCGTCGACGACACGGTCGTCCGCGACCTCCAGGGCGCCGCCGGCGTCGGCCGCGTCGAGCGCATCGGCGGCGTCACCCGCGAGATCCGCGTCAACCTGGATCCGGACCGCCTCGCCTCCCTCGGCGTCACCGCCGGCGACGTCAACGCCCAGCTCCGCGCGACAAGCGCCGACCTCGCCGGCGGCCGCGGCGAGATCGGCAACCAGGAGCAGGCCATCCGCACCCTGGCCGCCGCCCGCACCCTCCCCGAGCTGGAGCAAACCCGCATCGTCCTCCCCGGCGGCCGCGAAGTCCGCCTCCAGGACCTCGCCACGGTCGAGGACACCTACGAGGAACCGCGCACTTTCGCCCGCCTCAACGGCGCGACCCCCGTCGTCAGCTTCGCCATCTACCGCGCCAAAGGCGCCAGCGACGTGAGCGTCAGCGACCGCGTCCGCGAGCGCCTGGCCGCCCTCGAAGCCGCCCACCCGAACGTCGTCATCACCAAGATCGACGACAGCGTCCGCGCCACACGCGGCAGCTACGTCTCCGCCATGCACAGCCTGATCGAAGGCGCCGTCCTCGCCACCTTGGTCGTGCTGCTTTTCCTCGGCGACTGGCGCGCCACCCTGCTCGCCGCCATCGCCCTGCCGCTGTCCATCATCCCCGCCTTCGCCGCCATGGAGCTGATGGGCTTCTCGCTCAACTTCGTCAGCCTGCTGGCCATCACGCTGGTCACCGGCATCCTGGTCGACGACGCCATCGTCGAGATTGAGAACATCGTCCGCCACATCCGCATGGGCAAGCGCCCCTACCAGGCCGCCATCGAGGCCGCCGACGAGATCAGCCTCGCCGTCGTCGCCATCACCTGCACCATCGTCGCCGTGTTCGCCCCGGTTAGCTTCATGGGCGGCATCGCCGGGCAATACTTCAAGCAGTTCGGCCTCACCGTCGCCGCCGCCGTCATCGCCTCGCTGCTGGTCGCCCGCCTGATCACGCCGCTGATGGCCGCCTACCTGATGCGCTCGACACCGCACCGCGCCAAGCCCGATGGCTGGCTGATGCGCGCCTACACCCGCTTCCTCCGCCGCACGCTCCGCTGGCGCGCCCTCACCCTCGTCTTCGGCCTCGCCGCCTTCGGCCTGTCGATCTGGTCCACCACCCTGCTGCCCACCGGCTTCATCCCCCCCGCCGACGAGAGCCGCGTTGTCCTTTCGCTCGAACTCCCCCCGGGCGCCACCCTCGACGACACCCGCGCCGCCACCGACCGGATCACCGCCTCCTTCCGTAAAATCCCCGAAGTCACCAGCGTCTTCGTCGTCGGCGGCACGACGCCCACCGGCGCGGGCGCGGAAATCCGCCGCGCCGCCATGACCGTCAACCTCGTCCTCAAGGGCGACCGCCAACGCACCCAGAAGCAGATCGAGTCCGAGCTGACCACCCGCCTCGCTGCCATCCCCGACGTCCGCGGCTGGTTCGTCAACGACCGCGGCGAGCGCGAGCTCACCATCACGCTCCTCGGCGACGACGCAGCCGCCCTCAACCAAGGCGTTGCCCACCTGGAGACCGGCATGAGGCGTCTGCCCGGCTTCAGCAACGTCGCCCCCTCCGCCGGCGTCGAGCGCCCCGAGATCAAGATCGCCCCCCGCCTCGACGAAGCCGCCCGCTTCGGCGTCAGCACCGAGGCCATCAGCAACGCCGTCCGCATCGCCACCATCGGCGACATCGCCGCCAACCTCGCCAAGTTCCGCGCCGGCGACCGCCTGATCCCCATCCGCGTGCAATCGAAGCTCTCCCTGCGCGGCGACCTCGGCGCCATGGAAGCCCTGCCCGTCACCGGCATGGGCGGCCTTTCCGTCCCCCTCCTCGCCGTCGCCGATTTCAGCATGAGCCAAGGCCCGGCCAGCATCGACCGCTACGACCGCGTCCGCCGCGTCGTCCTGGGCGCGGATCTCGCCCGCGGCCTCGCCCTCGGCGCCGCCATCCAGCAGGTCAACGCCCTCCCCGAAGCCAAGTCCCTCCCCCCTGGCGTCCGCTTGCAGAACGGCGGCGACGCCGAGATCATGGGCGAGGTCTTCACCGGCTTCGCTATCGCCATGGGCACCGGCCTGCTGCTCGTCTTCGCCGTCCTCGTCTTGCTGTTCCGCAGCGTGTTCCAGCCCGTCACCATCCTGCTCAGCCTCCCCCTCTCGCTCGGCGGCGTCATCCTCGCCCTCCTGCTCACCGGCCAGCCGATCAGCATGCCCGTCGTCATCGGCATCCTCATGCTGATGGGCATCGTTACCAAGAACGCCATCATGCTGGTCGACTACGCCATCGAGCGCCGCGCCGAAGGCATAAGCCGGGCCGAAGCCATCCTCGACGCCGGCCGCAAGCGCGCCCGCCCGATCGTCATGACCACCATCGCCATGGTCGCCGGCATGGTCCCGAGCGCGCTCGGCGTCGGCGACGGCGGCGAGTTCCGCGCGCCCATGGCCATCGGCGTCATCGGCGGCCTGATCGTCTCCACTGCCCTCAGCCTGGTGTTCGTCCCGTCGTTCTACACGGTAATGGACGACCTCTCAGCCTGGACCGCGCGCCAACTCGGCCGCCTGCTGACCCCGCGCGGGCCCGAGGAGGAGCCGCAAGGATACCGCTCGCCGGCGGAATGACGCACCGAGCGTTGGTTCAAACTGGGTAGCAGCGCCCTGTTGTGATAGCCGATTGCGATAAGACTCAACCAAAAGCCTTGAACGCTGCGAAGGCGAGGCCGGCAACGGCGACAACGAACGCGGCAAGGGCAATCAGCCCGCGCTGCCCGGCGTTGATCAGCCGCTGTTCCATCAACCTCATTTCGGCGCGCACGTCGTTGATCTCGGCTTTAAGCGAAACTCGCACGTCGTTGATCTCGGCGCGCACGTCCTTGATCTCGGCGCGCACGTCCTTCAGGTCGTCCTTGGTGGCAACCGTCTCGCCGAGCGCGGTGCGCAGCGCCTCGGCGTGCGCCCGGGCAACGGCCTCATCGACGCCGGCCTGCTTGAGCCGGTCGATATAAGAAAGGGTTTCAAACATCACGTTGCGCTGCACCGTCCAAGAACGTTCACGTATGAAAATTCAGCCCAACCCGATTGCAAGCATAAGAAAATCGTCACACTGCCATTGCCAGGCCGACGTGTCACGACACGAGAACGTATCATAAGGCATGACAGGGCCAAAGTCGCTGCGAAGCGCATCGCGAACAGGCATGATCGGGCCAGTCAACCTCGCAGGAGCGCCTGCCAAGCATTTCTGGCCACGGTCTCCCCGGTCTTGAGGCAAGCCGGCGAAACTCTCGCCCAAAGCAAGGAACCGCTCGCCACTATCGAGTTCCCGGACAAGATCAAGCCGAACCCGGCTCTGTTTCCCGCCAACCCCCCGCGCTCTACCCCAAGCGGTTCACCCCATCCACCCGGACATCGGTCTCGAACAGCACAAGGGTGCTGCAAGACGCCGGGTCAAGCGTGAGGCGGTGAAGGTGGTCGAGCGACAAGCCAAGCGCCGATGCCAACATCGCCTTCAGCACGTCGGCATGGCTGACGACGATAACGGCCCTGCCCGCATACGCCCCGCGCAGCCTGTTCAACGAGCGCAAGGCCCGTGCCTGAGCCTGGTGCATGGTCTCGCCCCCGGGGCACGAAACCAGGCTCCGCAGCCGGTTCCATGCTTGCCAAGCAGGGTCCGGCG
Organism: Acetobacteraceae bacterium; assembly: GCA_965260935.1. GTDB lineage: Bacteria > Pseudomonadota > Alphaproteobacteria > Acetobacterales > Acetobacteraceae > JBBROS01. Next base: position 681,960 of record OZ253374.1, on the reverse strand, counting down.
CGAGATCATCGAACCGCCGCCCCGTCCAGGCGCCAAAATCGATCTCCTCGAACCCGGCATCGCTCTTCACCGGCACACGGAGCGCGGCCCCGATGATGTCGGCCGTTTCCCGCGCCCGCTGCACCGGGCTCGACACGATGGCCGCGACCGCCTCGCCCTCGAACCGCTTCGCAAGCAGCACTGCCTGCTCCCGCCCGGCCTCGGTCAGCCCGACCCCGGGCATCCGCCCGGCCAGCGTGTGCGGCATCAGCCCATGCAGCGCGTGCCGGACCAGATGCACCATGGCCGGGCCAGCCAAGCTCAGCCCTGGGCGGTCTTCAGCGTCGGCCCCGGCCCGACCTCGAAATCCGCGTCCAGCCGCGTGTCCCAGAGCCGGACGCCGCCGGTGATCCCCGCCTTGTTCGAAACGACCTCCACGTCGGGCGGAAGCTCGAAATCGACCAGGCGCGCATTGCCACCGCCAATGTAGAGCCTGTCCCAGTTCACGAACACGCGAAGCTGATCCAGCATCTTCCCCACCCGCTTACGCCAGCGTTTCTTGCCGGCGTGCTCCAACGCTGCCACCCCGAGGTACTCATCGTACGTATCCGTACCGTGGATCACGTGCTGACTCAGTTCCAGGTGCGGCGCGAGCCGGCCATCGTGATACAGCGCGAAGCCGAACCCGGTGCCCAAGGTGATCACGCATTCCAGCCCCTCGCCCCTGATCACCCCTAATCCCTGCACAGTGGCGTCGTTCAACAAGCGCACGGGCCGCCCCAGCCGTTCCGTCAGCGTTTCGGACAGCTCGAACCCGGCCCAGGCCTCGGTGCCCAGGTTCGGCGCCGTCAGTACCCGGCCCGACCGCACCACGCCCGGGAAGCCGACGGACACGCGGTCGAACTTGCCCAGGCAATGAGCCAGCCCGACCAGCGCCGGCACGACGACGTCGGGCGGCGACGGGTGCGGCGTGTCCACCCGGGCGCGCTTGCCAAGCATCTCGCCCTGCTCGTTCAGCAACCCGGCCTTCAGCCCCGACCCGCCGATGTCCAGCGTGAGCGTGACGGCCTCCTTCTCGGCTGCCTTGTTGGCAACGTGAGCGGCTTTGCTCATTGACGCTCCAATACCTGCAATCCCCCATCGGTCGCCGCGATCACGCTGGCCGCCAAGCCGATGAACAAACCGCTTTCCACCACGCCGGTGACGGACTTGATCCGCGCCTGCAAGGCCGCCGGGTCGGGGATGCGTCCGAAGGCGCAATCGAGGATGACGTTCCCGCTGTCCGTGCGGAATGGGCCGCCGTCCTCGGCCGGGCGCAACTTCGGCTCCGTGCCCAGGCGGGACAGCGTCAGTGCCGTCGCTTGCCAGCCGAACGCGACGACCTCGACCGGAACCGGCGCCCTGCTGCCAAGAACCGGAACCAGCTTCCCGCCGTCGACGATCACGATCATCCGCTCGCTAGCCGCGGCGACAATCTTCTCGCGCAGCAGCGCCCCGCCCAGCCCCTTGATCAGGTCAAGCGTCCCGGTATGCACCTCATCGGCGCCGTCGATCGTCAGGTCGATCCGCGGATGGACGCCGAAATCGGCCACCTCGATGCCGAGACCCCTTGCCTGCGCCCCGCTCCGCTCGGACGTGGGAATCCCGACCACCTTCAGCCCGGCCTGCACCCGCCGGCCAAGCGCCTCGATCATCAGCGACGCCGTCGACCCGGTGCCAAGCCCCAGCACCATGCCGTCCCGCACCTGCTCCACCGCCGCCTCGGCCGCTTGCCGTTTGAGGCTGTCGCTCATAGCCGCAGCGCCTCCATGACGCTGCCGACGATGGCCGGCGGCTTGGGCGCAACCGGGACCGTGACGGGCCGCTCGGCATCGCCGGGTTCCTCCAAGGCGGCGAACTGGCTGTCAACCAGGCTGGCCGGCATGAAATGGTTGTGCCGCCCAGCCTGACGCTCCGCGATCAACGCCTTCTCCCCGCGCAGGTAAACCAGCCGCACGTCCTGCCTGCCGCCGATCAACACCTGCCGGTAGGACCGCTTCAACGCCGAGCAGGCCAGCACGCCATGGCGCTTCACCGTCCGCGTCGCGTCGATCCAGGCCGCCATGCCTTCGAGCCACGGCCAGCGGTCCTCGTCGCTGAGCGGCGTTCCGCCCTGCATCTTGCGCACGTTGGCAGGGGCGTGGAAGTCGTCGGCGTCGCACAACTCCCATCCGAGCCGTCCCGCGAGCAAGGCCGCCACCGTTGTCTTGCCGGAGCCGGACACGCCCATCACCACCAGCACGGACGGGGGCGGCGCGTGAGTGGAGGTATCGCCCATGACCGGGACTATGGCTCGATTGCCGCCGCCTCGTCCATCCACCAATGCAGCTCGCCTGACGGCCGGTAATGCGACGCGGGCAGCGATAGATCGCCAGCCCGCACCCGCCTCGCCACGTCCCGCTTCTCCGCCCCCAGGACCAGGAAGGCCGCGTGACGGCAGTTCTCGAGCGGCGACCAGGTGAGCGTGATGCGGGTCGGCTCGCCGGGCGGCGTCACCGCGGCGGCCCAGGCGTCGCGTTCCCCCAGCACGGGATCGCCGGGAAACAGGGAGGCGGTATGGCCGTTCGTGCCGAGGCCCAGCAGCACGAGGTCGAACAGCGGCTCGGCGGAATGTTTCATGTGAAACGTGCGCAACGTCTCGTCATACTGCCGCGCCGCCTCCTCCGGCGACATGCCTGTCGTCGGCACCGGATGGATGTTCCCGGGCGGCACCGGCATCGCGTCCAGCATGGCCGCCCGGATCATCGCCTGGTTGCTGCGCGTATCATCCGGCGGCACGAAGCGTTCGTCGCCCCAGAACCAATGCACCCGGTCCCACGGCAGGGTGTCCCGATGCGGCGGCAGCGCCAGGCGTTCGTAGAGCAGCCTCGGCGTCGAGCCGCCCGACAGCGAAACGGCGGCCCGTCCGGGCTTGGCCGCCAGCATCCCGGCGATCCACGCCGCCGCCGCCTCGGCCACTTGCGGCGCTTCGGGACAGACGATCTCGCTCATGGCCGCGTCCTCGGCAGGATCAGGGTATCGACCGCCTTGGCCCAGCCCTCGTCGTCGTTGGAGGCGGTCTCGGCGCTGGCCTGCGCCTTGGTCTCGTCCGAGCCGTTGCCCATCGCCACCGAGAACCCGGCCACTTTGAACATCGGCACGTCGTTGACCATGTCGCCCAGCACCGCGACTTCGGACAGGTCGACGCCTCCATGCTGGGCAAGTGCGGCGACGGCGTAGCCCTTGTTGGCGTTCCGATGCGTGAGGTCGAGGTAGTAGCGTTGCGAGCGGTGCGCCGTCGCCCCTTCTCCCACGATGGATTGCAGCTCCCGCTCCACGTCGGCCAGCAGGGCGAAGTCGTCGCTGACGCCGACTAGCTTGCCGACCTGCTCGACGTAAGGATCGAAGCTCTCGACGACGCGGGCCTCGAAGCGGACGGTAAACCGCTCGTGCTCGACGTAGACGCCCTTCGCGTCCAGAACCAGCCATTCGTCCTGCGTGAACAGCCAGGCATCGACGCCGCGGCGTCCGAACAGATCGAGGGCTTGCCGGACGATGCCGGCGGGCGCCGGGTTCCATTCGATCACGGCGCCGTCGGGGCCGACCAGCGCGCCGCCGTTGAAGCCGCCATAGGGGGCCTTCAGCTCCAGCTTCTCGCTGATCCAGCGCATCCCGCGCGGCGGACGCGAGCTGACGATGGCGAGCGGAACCCCGGCGTCGGCCAGCCGCTTCGCCGCCGCGATCGTCCCTGCGGACAGCGACTTGTCGGACTGCACCAAGGTGCCGTCCACGTCCGACACCACGAGCTTCACCGTCATGGCAAGGGCAGCCAATGACGCCCGTCCCGGTCGAGCAGCCGGTCGGCGGCGACCGGGCCGTGCGACCCGGCGGGGTAGTCGTGCACCCTCGTGTGCCCGGAGGCCCATTCGTCGAGGATCGGCTGCACCATCCGCCAGCCGGCCTCCACCATGTCGGCCCGCTGGAACAAGGTCGCGTCCCCGATCATCACGTCGTACAACAGGGTCTCGTATCCGGTGCTGGCCGGGGCCTGGAAATAGTCCGAATAGCGGAAGTCCATCGCGACCCCGGACAGGTCAAGCCTCGGTCCCGGCACCTTGGCGCTCAGATTCAGGGTGATGCCTTCGCTCGGCTGGATGTGCAGCACCATGACGTTCGGGGTCAGCCGGTCCACCGGGGTGTCGCGGAACATGGCGTAGGGCGCCTGCTTGAAGTGGATCGCGATCTCGGTGCGGCGCACCGCCATCCGCTTGCCGGTCCGGATATAGAACGGCACGCCGGCCCAGCGGAAGTTGTCGATCTTGAGCCGCATGGCGACGTAGGTCGCGGTCGCGCTGTCGGCGGCCACGTCCGGCTCCTGCCGGTAGCCCGCCACGTCCTTGCCGCCCAGATGCCCGGGCGCGTACTGGCCGCGCACCACGTCGCGGGCGACGCGCATCGGGTCCATCGGCTTGATCGCCTCGATCACCTTCGCCTTCTCGGCCCGCACCGCGTCGGCGTCGAACGCGTTGGGCGGCTCCATCGCGGTGATCGCGAGCAACTGGAACATATGGTTCGGCACCATGTCCCGGAGCGCGCCGGTCGGCTCGTAGAAGCGCGCCCGCTCCTCCACGCCCACCGTCTCGGCGGCGGTGATCTGCACGTGGTCGATGTAGAAGCGGTTCCACAGCGGCTCGAAGATGCCGTTGCTGAACCGCAGCGCCATGACGTTCTGCACCGTCTCCTTGCCGAGGAAATGGTCCATGCGGAACACCTGGCTCTCGTCGATCCGGTCCAGAATCAGCTTGTTGAGCGCCTGCGCGCTGGCCAGGTCGTGGCCGAACGGCTTTTCCACCACCACGCGGCGGAACGCGCCCTCCCCTTCCTCGAGCAGCCCGGCCTCGGCCAGCTTGGCGATGATCGGGCCGAAGAAGCGCGCCGCCACCGCGAGATAGAAGATGCAGTTGCCCTTAAGCTGCGCCTTCAGCTCCCCGAACAGTTGGTCCTGGCCGAAGTCGCCCTGCTTGTAGTGCAGCCGGTCCCGCACCCAGCCCCACACGTCCTCGTTCAGGCGGTGCCCTTCGGGTTCCCCGGCCTTGCCGGCGGCGAATAACTCCATCGCCGCCGTGATGTTGCGGCGGTAGGCGTCGTCGCTGCCGTCGTTGCGGTCGATGCCGATGACGGAGAACCCGTCCGCCAGCAGCCCGGAAAGCTGCAAGTTATACAGCGAGGGCATCAGCAGGCGCTTGGTCAGGTCGCCGCCCGCGCCGAAGATGACCATCGTCGCCGGGGGGGCTTTCGGGGCCTTGGCCAGGCCGTCCGCGCCCGACAGCCGGCCTTGCATCGGCTGGTTGACATCCATGCGGTTACGAGCCTTCGACCTTCGCCTCCGCGTGGCCGCCGAACTTGGCGCGCATGGCGCTCAGCAGCTTGTCGGCGAAGGTGTGCTCGCGCCGGCTGCGGAAGCGGGCGAACAGGCTGGCGGACAGCACGGGCGCGGGCACGGCTTCCTCGATCGCCGCCTCGACGGTCCACCGCCCTTCCCCGCTGTCGGCCACCGCGCCCTCGTAGTTGCTGAGCGTCTGGTTCTCCGCCAGCGCCATCGCCGTCAGGTCGAGCAGCCAGGAGCTCACCACGCTGCCGCGGCGCCAGACCTCGGCCACGTCGGCCACGTCGATGGTGAACCGCTCCTCTTCCGGCAACTCGCCGCTCTTCTTGTGTTCCAGGATGTCGAACCCTTCGGCGTAGGCCTGCATCAGGCCGTACTCGATGCCGTTGTGCACCATCTTGACGAAGTGCCCGGCCCCGGCTGGCCCGGCGTGAATGTAGCCGTGCTCGGCCCGAGGGTCCCGCCCGCCCCGCTTCGGGGTGCGGTCGATGTTGCCGATGCCGGGGGCCAGCGCTTTGAAGATCGGGTCGAGCCGGTCCACGGCTTCCTTGTCGCCGCCGATCATCATGCAGTAGCCGCGGTCGATGCCCCAGACGCCGCCGGAGGTGCCGACATCGACATAGGTGATGCCGCCCTGCTTCAGTTGCTTGGCCCGGCGGATGTCGTCCTTGTAGTAGGTGTTGCCGCCGTCGATGATGACGTCGCCGGACTGCATCAGGCCGCCCAGCTCGGCCACGGCCTGCTCGGTGATCGGGCCGGCGGGCAGCATGACCCATACCGCGCGCGGCGGGGTCAGCGCCTTGACCATCTCGGCCAGGCCGCCGACGCCTTCCGCGCCCTCCTTCGCCAGGCCGGACACCGCATCGGCGTTGCGGTCAAACACCACCGTCTTGTGCCCGGCCCGCATCAATCGCAGGCCGATGTTGCCGCCCATCCGGCCGAGGCCGATGATTCCCAGTTCCATCAATCAGTCCTCGCTGCCGATTACGAAAACGCCGCGGCGACGGCCTTGGACAGCCGGGCCAGGCCGGCGTCCACGTCCGGGCCGAGATGCACGCGCAGCGCCCGCCGTTCGCGCTCAGCCAGCACGTCGAAGTCGCCGCGCGCCTGGGCCGCCTTTACGGTGCCGAAGCTGTAGCTTTCGCCGGGCACTTGCAGGTCCGCCGCATCGTCGGCGGTGATCTGCAGGAACACGCCGCTGTTCGGCCCGCCCTTGTAGGCCTGGCCGGTGGAGTGCAGGAAGCGCGGGCCGAAGCCGACGCAGGTGGCGACATGCTTGGCGTCGCGGATCCGCGTGCGGAGCTTGGCAAGCGCCTCGATGTGCGCCGGGCTGCGCTCGACGTAGGCGAGCAGGGCGACGTAATCGCCCTCCTTGGCGCGGGCCAGGTGGGCGCGGATCACGGCATCCAGGCCGTTCTTGCCCAGGTCGGCCGCGTTCGCGTCGTCGGTGAACAGCTTGATGCCGTCCTCCTCAAGGAACGGGGCCTCGCCGGGCAGCTTGCCTTCGCGGGCGTAGGCGTCGGTCAGCTTCCTGGTCTCGATCTTGCTGGCTTCCACGTCCGGCTGGTCGAACGGGTCGATGCCGATCACGGCGCCCGCCACCGCCGTCGCGAACTCCCAAAGGTAGAACGCCTGCCCGACCTGCATCGGCGAGGCCAGGGTCAGCCGCACGACGGGGTGGCCGGCGTCCTGCAATGCCTTGATCTTCGCGTCCTGGCCCCCGTCCGCCTTGCCGGCTAGGGTCAAGTAGGCGAACAGCCGGTCCTGGCCGTAGGCTTCAGGCGCGGCCAGCGGTTCCTGATCGACCGGGACGATGCCGTAGCCCTGCTTGCCGGTGCTCTCGGCCAGGAGTTGCTCGAGCCAGGCGCCCACGTCCTCCAGGCCGGGGCCGGCGGCGACCGTCACCTTGTCGCGCCCGGCCTTGGCCGCCGTTCCCAGCAGCAAGCCGAGCTGCACGCCCGGGTTGGCGGCGGGCGGCGTGCCGGCGGCGCAGGAGCGGACCATCATCGCCGTGCTCTTGAGGAAGGCGTCGAGATCGACGCCCATCGCCGCGGCCGGGACCAGGCCGAAGTTGGACAGCACGGAGTAGCGCCCGCCGATGGCCGGGTCGCCCCCGAAGACGTGGCGGAATTTCTCGTCCTGCGCCAGCTTTTCCAGCTTGGAGCCAGGGTCGGTCACGGCGACGAAACGCTCGCCGGCCTTGTCGCCCACCGCCTGCTGCATCCGGTCCCAGAAGAACGCCTTGAGGATGTTCGGCTCCAGCGTGCTGCCGGATTTGCTGCTGACGATGCAGAGCGTCTTGGCCATGTCCACCTTGTCGGCGAAGGCGGCGACCTGCTGCGGGTCGGTGCTGTCCAGCACCAGCAGCTCGGGGTAACCGGATTGCTTGCCGAAGGTCTCGGCCAGGACTTCCGGCCCGAGGCTCGACCCGCCCATGCCGAGCAGCAGCACATGGCTGAAGCCGGCGGACTTCACGTCGTCCTGGAACGCCAGGAGGGCGGGGAGGTCGGCTGCCCGCTCGTCCACGACGCGGAGCCAGCCGAGCCATTTCGCCTCGTCGCCGCCGGTCCAGAGCGAGGCCTCGCCGGCCCACAGGTCGCGCAGCTTGCCGGCCTCGCGCCAGGCTTCGTGCGCCTCGCGCGCGGGCTGCTCCAGCTCGCTGCCGGGCATGATGTCGAGCTCCGCCACCTTGTCGCCCAGCATCGCCACCCGCTTGTCGGCCACAGCGCCCAGGAGCTTGTCGGCGGCCTCGGCGAAGGATTCGACGCCGGCCGTCACCAGGTCCCGCGTCACGCCGTCGAGGTCGAGACCGGCTTTCTCGGCCTTTGCCAGCACGGCCATGGCGGCGTCCACGTCCTTTGTCAGCGTCTCGGCGGCGGTTCCATGGTCGCGGAAGGCGTCCATCGTGGCCGGCGGGATGGTGTTGACCGTGTCGGGGCCGATCAGTTGCTCGACGTACATCACGTCGCTGTAGGCCTTGTCCTTGACGCCGGTGCTGGCCCAGAGCAGCCGCTGCGGCAGCGCGCCCTTGCCGGCCAAGGCCTTCCAGCGCGGGCTTTCAACCATGTGGAGATAGAACTGGTAGGCGCGCTTGGCGTTGGCGATGGCCACCTTGCCGCGCAAGTCCTTCAACTCCGTCTCGCCGGCCTTCACGCGGTCGTCGATCTTCTTGTCGATCACGGTGTCGATGCGGCTGACGAAGAAGCTGGCGACGCTCGACTGGCCCTCGATGCTTTCGCCCTTCGCGGCCCGCTCCTCAAGCCCGGCCATGAACGCCTCCGCCACCGCCTCGTAGGCGCTCTGCGCGAACAGCAGGGTGACGTTGATGTTGAGGCCGTCGGCGATCAGGGTGCGGATGGCGGGGGCGCCGGACTCGGTGCCGGGCACCTTGACCATGAGGTTGTCGCGCCCGACCAGCTTCCAGAGCCGGCGGGCTTCCTCGACCGTCTCGTCGGTGCGGAGGGCCAGATAGGGGGAGACTTCCAGGCTGACGTAGCCGTCCACCTTGCCGGTCGCCTCGTAGACGGGGCGCATCATGTCGGCCGCTTGCTGGATGTCCTCGATGGCGAGCGTCTCGTAGATGTTGAGCGCGTCCTGGTCGCCGGCGTCGGCCAGTTGCTTGAACCCGGCGTCGTAGTCGGTGCCGTGGCCCATCGCCTTCTCGAAGATCGACGGGTTGCTGGTGATGCCTTTCAGGCCGTCGCGGTCGATCAGTTCCTGCAAGCCGTCGGCGGTGAAGCTGCGCTGGATGAAGTCGAGCCAGGGGCTTTGGTTGAACTGCTCCAGTTGCTTGAGGGAATTGGCTGCGCCGAGCTGGCCCGGCTTGTTGACGATGTTCATCGCGGGTCTCCTTCAGGCGTTATGGGGGGTTAGGCCGCGCGCTTGGCTTGCGCGCGGGCGGCTTCCAGCACCTTCTCGGGGGTGAAGCCGAACTTGTCCATCAGCTTGGACGCGGGGGCGCTGGCGCCGAAGGTGTGCATACCGATGACGGCCCCGTCCATGCCGACGTAGCGGTCCCAGCCGAACACGGCTCCCTGCTCGACGGCGACCCGGCCGGTAACGGCGCGCGGCAGGACCTGCTCGCGGTAGGCTTCGTCCTGCTCCTCGAACAGTTCCCAGCTCGGCATGCTGACGACGCGGGCGTTGACGCCGTCCTTTTTCAGTTCCTCGTAGGCGCCGACGCAGAGCGACAGCTCGCTGCCGGTGCCGATCAGGATGACCTTCGGGTCGGGGCTGTCGGCCAGGACGTAGGCCCCGCGGGAGACGCCCTCGGGCGAGGCGTACTGGCCGCGGTCGAGGGTCGGCAGGTTCTGGCGGCTCAGGATCAGGGCGACCGGGTGGTGGCGGGAGGTCATGGCGACGCGCCAGGCCTCGGCCACCTCATTGGCGTCGCCGGGGCGCAGGACGACCATGCCGGGGATGGCGCGGAGCGAGATGAGCTGCTCGATCGGCTGGTGGGTCGGGCCGTCCTCGCCGACGCCGATGCTGTCGTGGGTGAAGATGTAGATGACCGGCAGCTCCATGATCGCCGCGAGCCGGACCGGGGGCTTCATGTAGTCGCTGAAGATCAGGAAGCCGGAGCCGTAGGCGCGGATGCCGGAGAGGGCGATGCCGTTGCAGATGCTGCCCATCGCGTGCTCGCGGATGCCGAAATGCAGGTTGCGGCCGGTGTACTCGCCGGCCTGGAAGCTGCCGGCGCCCTGGAAGGTCAGGTTGGACTTGGTGCTGGGGGCGAGGTCGGCGGCGCCGCCGAGCAGCCAGGGGACGTGCGGGGCAATGGCGTTCAGCACGGTTTGCGAGCTGTTGCGCGAAGCGATGCCCTTCTCGTCGGGCGGGAAGCTCGGGATGTCCTGGTCCCAGCCGTCCGGCAGCTCGTGCCGGTCCATCTGGTCCAGCTCTCGGGCCAGGTCGGGGTGTTGCTCGCGGTAGCGGGCCAGCATGTCCGTCCACTCGTCGCGCAGCTTGCGGCCCCTTGCGCCGACCTGCTCGCCGAACCGCTCGCGGACGCCGGGCGGCACGCGGAATTTCTCGTCCTCCGGCCAGCCGTAGAACCGCTTGGCGGCCTTGATCTCCTCGTCGCCCAGCGGCTCGCCGTGGGCTTCCTTGGTGCCTTGCTTCTTGGGCGCGCCGTAGCCGATGACGCTGTGGACGACGATCAGGGTCGGACGGTCGGTGACGCCTTCGGCCTCGCGCAGCGCCGCGGTCATGCCGGCGGTGTCGTTGGCGTCGTCGAGGTGCGTCACGTTCCAGCCGTAGCCTTCGAAGCGCTTGCCGACCTGCTCGCTGAAGGCGAGGTCCGTCTTGCCCTCGATGGTGATGTGGTTGCTGTCGTAGATCCAGACGAGGTTTGACAGCTTCAGGTGCCCGGCGACACTGGCTGCCTCGCCGGAGACGCCCTCCATCATGTCGCCGTCGCCGCACAGGGCGTAGACGCGGTAGTCGTAGAGCGGGAAATCGGGGCGGTTGTAGCGGGCGGCGAACCAGCGCTCGGCCATGGCCATGCCGACCGAGTTGGCGACGCCCTGCCCGAGCGGGCCGGTCGTGGTCTCGACGCCGGAGGTGAGGCTGTACTCGGGGTGGCCCGGCGTCACGCTGGACAGTTGGCGGAACTGCTTGATGTCGTCGAGCGTCACCGCCTCCTCGTCGAGCGGCCCGTCCTGGCCCAGCTTGCGGGTGCCGGTCAGGTGGAGCAGCGAGTAGAGCAGCATGCTGGCGTGGCCGACGGACAGCACGAAGCGGTCGCGGTTCGGCCAGGTCGGGTCCTGCGGATCGAAGCGCAAAACGTCTTGCCACAGCGCGTAGGCGACCGGGGCCAGGGCCATCGGCGTGCCGGGGTGGCCTGAGTTCGCCTTCTGCACCGCGTCCATCGAGAGCGTGCGGATCGTGTTGATGCACTGCGTATCGATGTCGGCGTGTGCCGCCTGGTCTCCGTCTGCCGCCATGGTTGGTTCCTTTGTTGAAATCGCGCCGGGTCCGGCGTTGCCTGATGTAAAGCGGGCCGGCGCCGCGACCGCTATCCTATGCAAACGTGCCGGCCCCTGCGGCGTTCAATCCGTCGCAATTATGAGAGGCGGCCCATGGAAAACATCAAAGGCGTCATCTTCGACGTCGACGGCACCCTGGTCGACAGCGTGGACCTTCACGCCGCGTCTTGGCAAGAGACGTTTCGGCGATGGGGGCACGAGGTTTCCTTCGACACGGTCCGCAGCCAGATCGGCAAGGGCGGCGACCAGCTCTTGCCTTATCTGCTGTCCGAGACCGAGGCGGAGCGGGACGGCGAAGCCATGGAGGCGGCCCGCGGCGCGTTGTTCAAGCGGGAGTCGCTCGGCAAGGTGCGCCCGTTCCCCGGGGTTGCCGAGTTGTTCCATGCCCTGCTGGAGCGCGGCACCAAGCTGGCGCTCGGCAGTTCGGGCAAGCCCGAGGAGGTGGACCACTACAAACGCCTGCTCGGCATCGACGGTTTTGACTTGGTACAGACCACCTCGTCCGACGCCGAGCGGAGCAAGCCGCATCCGGACATCTTCCAGGCGGCGCTGGACCGGCTCGGGCTGCCGGGGGAGCAGGTGGTCGCGGTGGGCGACACGCCTTACGACGCGACGGCGGCCAGGCAGGCCGGGATTACGTGCGTCGGCCTGCTGTGCGGCGGGTTCGCGGAGGCCGACTTGCGGGACGCGGGGTGCGTCGCGATCTACGACGACCCGGCGGACTTGCACGCGCGGCTGGCGGGGTCGCCATTGGTGCGGTGAGCGAAAACCCTGGCCTTGAAGGTGCGGGCGAATTAAGCTGGCCACCGATCCAGCTAAGAGATTACGCGGTGCATTCGGTTGGCGTGTTTGAGGCTAAGAACCGGTTGACGGCCCTTTTGAACGAGGTCGAGAAAGGCGGCGAAGTCCTGATTACCCGTTGGGGCAAACCTGTCGCCCGGCTCGTCAGCGCCGAGCCGGGGTTTGACCACGCCAAGGCCCGGCGGGCTGCCGAAGGGCTTCGCGCCACCAGCAAAGGCCAATCGCTTAATGGCTTGTCGATCAGGGAGCTGATCACAGAGGGAGAGCGTTGAGCTTCGTCCTCGACAATTCCGTTGCCCTCGCATGGTGTTTCGCTGAAGCGATATGGCGCTGATGCAAGCGGCAAGGAATGAGGGCGTCAAACTTTTGCCTGCGCGATGACGATCACCCGAGACATGCTGGCGGGCGGCGGCCTTGACCGCATGGTCGCCGAGAGCGCGCCCACGCTCCAGATCCTGACCGGCGCGGAACGGGCCGCATCGCTCGCCGCCACGCTGGCGCTGCGCCCGCCCGGCCAGGACGGGGTTTGGCTGTTCGCCTACGGCTCGCTGATCTGGAACCCGGCCATCGAGTGCACCGGGCGCACCCTCGCCCGCATCCATGGCTGGCACCGCGCCTTCTGCCTCTCGACCGTCACCGGCCGGGGCACGCCGGACGCGCCGGGGCTGGTTCTCGGGCTTGACCGCGGCGGCGCCTGCACGGGGGCGGCTTTCCACGTGGCCGAACCGCTGGTCCAGGAGGAGCTTTCGCTGCTGTGGCGGCGCGAGATGCTGTCCGGCAGCTATCGGCCGCGCTGGGTGACGGTGCGCGGCGCGGACGGGGTTCCGTTCGCCAGCGCCATCGCGTTCACCATCCGCCGCGACAGCGAGCATTACGCCGGGCGGCTGGAGCGGGAGGAGCTGGTGCGGCGGCTGTCCACCGCGCGTGGGGCGCTGGGCAGCTCGGCCGAGTACCTGTTCCGCACGCGCGACGGGCTGCGCTCGTTGGGCATCCGCGACCGGGCGGTGGAACAACTCGCCGGCGCCGTCGAGGCCCGGTCTGGACGGGAGGCGCCCTCCGCGCCACCTTGAGCGGCATGTCCACGACGCTCGCGCGCAAGATCACCGAGGCCCCGCCCGTCACGTTCAAGCAGGTCAAGCAGCCGGCCAAGCCGATGCAGAAGCCGCTGCGCGTGGTTTCTTCCTACGAGCCAGCGGGCGACCAGCCGGCGGCGATCGCCGAGCTGACCGGGGGCGTTTCGCAAGGCGAGCGGGACCAGGTGCTGCTGGGCGTGACCGGCTCCGGCAAGACCTTCACGATGGCGAAGGTGATCGAGGCGGCGCAGCGCCCGGCCTTGATCCTGGCGCCGAACAAGACGCTGGCGGCCCAGCTCTACGCCGAGATGAAGGGGTTCTTCCCCGACAACGCGGTCGAGTACTTCGTCAGCTACTACGACTACTACCAGCCCGAGGCCTACGTGCCGCGGACCGACACCTACGTGGAGAAGGACAGCCAGATCAACGAGGCGATTGACCGGATGCGGCACGGCGCGACCCAGGCGCTGCTGGAGCGCGGCGACGTGGTGATCGTGGCGTCGGTGTCGTGCATCTACGGCATCGGCTCGGTCGAGACCTACGGGCGCATGGTGGTCAAGCTGGAGACGGGGGGGCGGATCGACCGCGACCAGCTTGCCCGCGCGCTGGTGGAGCTGCAATACCGGCGCAACGACGCCGCCTTCCAGCGCGGCAACTTCCGGCTGCGCGGGGAAACGGTGGACGTGTTCCCGAGCCACCAGGAGGACCGGGCCTGGCGCGTCAGCCTGTTCGGCGACGAGGTGGAAAGCATCCGCGAGTTCGATCCGCTGACCGGCGAGATCACCGGGCAGTTGGGCGAGGTGAGCATCTACGCCAACAGCCATTACGTGACGCCGCGCCCGACGCTGACCCAGGCGATCGCCGACATCAAGATCGAGTTGCAGCAGCGGCTGAAGCAGTTCACCGCCGAGGGCAAGCTGCTGGAAGCGGAGCGGCTGCAACAGCGGACCACGTTCGACATCGAGATGATCGAGACGACGGGGAGCTGCAAGTCGATCGAGAACTACTCGCGCTATCTTTCCGGGCGCAAGACGGGCGACCCGCCGCCGACGCTGTTTGAATATCTACCCGAGAACGCCATGCTGATCGTGGACGAGAGCCACGTGACGGTGCCGCAGATCGGCGGCATGGCGCGGGGGGACGCGGCGCGCAAGGGCATCCTCTCCGAGTTCGGGTTCCGGTTGCCGAGCTGCATGGACAACCGCCCGCTGCGGTTCGAGGAGTGGGAAGCGTTCCGGCCGCAGACCGTGTTCGTGAGCGCGACCCCTGGGCCGTGGGAGATGGAGCGCACGGGCGGGGTGTTCGCCGAGCAGGTGATCCGCCCGACCGGGCTGATCGACCCAGTGACGGAGGTGCGCCCGGTCGAGCGGCAGGTGGACGACCTGCTGGCCGAGTGCCGGACCGTGGTGGGCCGGGGCGGGCGCATCCTGGTGACGACGCTCACCAAGCGGATGGCCGAGGATCTGACGGAGTACTTGACCGAGAACGGCGTCAAGGTGCGTTACCTGCATTCCGACGTGGACACGCTGGAGCGGATCGAGATCATCCGCGACCTGCGGCTCGGGGTGTTCGACGTTCTGGTCGGCATCAACCTGCTGCGCGAGGGGCTCGATATCCCGGAATGCGCGCTGGTGGCGATCCTGGACGCGGACAAGGAGGGGTTCCTGCGCAGCCAGACCAGCCTGATCCAGACCATCGGGCGGGCGGCGCGGAACGTGGACGGGCGGGTGGTGCTGTATGCGGACGTGATGACCCGCAGCCTCAGGGTGGCGATCGAGGAGACGGAGCGGCGCCGGGCCAAGCAGGCGGACTGGAACGCGGCGCACGGGATCACGCCGACCAGCGTGCGCAGCCATATCGGCGAGGCGCTGCAAAGCGTGTTCGAGCAGGACTACGTGACGGTCGCGCCGGTGAAGGACGCGGGCGTGACCGATATGGTTGGCAAGGATCTCAAAACGTCCTTGGCAGAGCTGGAGAAGCGGATGCGCGCCGCGGCGGCCGACCTGGAGTTCGAGACGGCGGCGCGGCTGCGCGACGAGATCCGGCGGTTGGAGGCGTTGCAGCTCGGGCTGGAGCCGCCGCCGTCGCAGCCGTTCGGCGGGCGGAAGAAGGACCGGACGCCGGAGCCGCTCGGGCCGGGGGGCGGGGGGTATGACCCGGAGAAGCGTCGCGGCGGGCGGGGGCGGACGCGCCGGGCGGGAGGGTGACCTTTTGACCGGCTGCCCGTTCGCCGCACGTCAGGGGTCACGACGGCGAGCCATCCCGCGGAATGACGCCCGCAGGCCGTCCGGCAACAGCCGCACCGACCCAATGGGGCGAACGGGCGTGTCAGGCCCTTGTTTTGCCGGGCAGCATCCGGTTAAGCACCCCGTCCCGCTTCACGATCACATGATACATCGCGCCGGAAACATGCAGCGCGACCACGGCGAGCAGCAGCCAAGCCAGTGCGCCGTGCGTCGTCCCGATTGCCTCCGCCGCCGTCATGTCCTTGCCCATCAACGCCGGCAACGGCACGATGCCGGCCAGCGTGGCCCTTGCGCCGAACCCGGACGCGGCCAGCCAGCCCAGCACCGGCAGCACGATCAACAGGCCGTAGAACAGCCAATGCGTCCCGCGCGACAGCCACTGCACCCCGAGCGTCAGGTCATTGGGCGGCGGCGGGGGCCGATGCGTCAGCCGCCATGCCAGGCGAAGCAGCATCAAGAGCAGGATCGTCGGGCCAACCGCCAAGTGCCAAGCGTTCAACCCGGCCTCGGTCGCCGCTGACCCGGCGCTCACGGGGGCCAGCTTGGTCGTGTACTGCACGACCAGCAGCACGACGATCGTCCAATGGAACGCCTGCGCGACGCTGTTGTAGCTCTCGCCCTGCGACGCGCCCGGCGCTTGCGGCGACCCGGTTCTGACAAAACTTGACATGCTGCCTCACGAACGATCTGCTGAAGATGACCGATGGCTGTATACCTGCGTGTCGCCCAGACGCCAAAAGCAGACAGACCACGGGCGAAACACCGGTGGTCCGTCGCACCGGCGCCGTTGACACCCAGGCCCGGAACGGCTCGAACGCGCGGGCCAGCACCGAACGGTTTAACGGACGCAAGGCGTCGGAGGAGTGGCGCTTGAAAAGACGGGGCCGGACGATGAGGAACAGCCTGGGATCGGCGCTCGGCCTCACGGCGCTCGTGGGCTGCTGGCTCGCCTGGGCCGAGATCCGCCCGGCGCCCGAGAGCGCGAGCCCCCAGCACCCGCAAGCAGCCGAGGCGGCCGCCCCCAGCCAGCCCGGGCCGACCCCGCATCCAGCGATTGCCGGCCAGGCCCCCGGGCTTGCTTTCGTGATCAACTCCGGCGACGCCTCGGTCAGCCTGTTCAACGTGGCGACCCGGCAGGAACTCCGCCGCATCCCGATGGAGCGCGAACCGCACCACATGGCGCTGACGCCGGACCGCAAGTCGCTCGTGGTGGGCGACACGGCGGCCAACGAGATGGTGTTCCTTGATCCGTCGAGCGGGGACGTGCAGCGGCGCGTCACCATCAGCGATCCCTACCAGTTCGGCTACAGCCCGGATGGGAGATGGCTGGTGGTGAACGGCCTGGCGCGCAACCAGGTCGATATCTACGACGTCGCGACCATGGCGCTGTCCTCCCGGCTGCACGTGTCGTCGATGCCGAGCCACGAGAACTTCTCGCCCGACTCGTCAACCGTGTTCGTCTCGCTTCAGGGCTCGAACAGCGTCGTGGCGATCGACCTCCGGTCCGGCAAGCCGGTTTGGCAGGCCGTTGTCGGGCCGACGCCCGCGGGCGTGCTGTGGCATCGCGGCAAGCTGCTGGTCGGCATCATGGGAGCGGACTACGTCGCGGTCGTGAACCCGGCGACCGGCAAGGTCGAGCGCCGGATCAGGACCGCGCGGGGCGCGCACGTGCTGTTCGTGTCGCACGACGGCAAATTGATCTACGTCAGCAACCGGGTCGACGGCAGCATCGTCGTGCTCGATGCCGGCACGCTTGAGGAAATCAGGCGGTTCCGCGTGAAGGGCGGCCCCGACGACATGGATTTCGCGCCGGACGGCCGGATCTGGGCGACGCTGCGGTGGGCGCAGGCCGTCGCCGTGATCGATCCGCTGACCGGGGAGGCCGAGCGCCTAAACGCCGGGCGGTCGCCGCACGGGATCTGGCTGAACACGCACGACGCCCTGCCGGGCCGTGCGGGCGCGCGCCCCGGGGCCTGAGACGGCCGCTCAGGACGGGGCCGCCCGGCGTCCCGTCCGATCCAGGAACGACCTCACCTCGCGGCGGATGGCGGCGGGGTCGAAATCGAAGTTGCTGTAGGTCGGCTGGCCGAACGGCACCAGCGTCGGCGCTTCCGGGCGGTCCTCGACGGCCGCGGCGGGGACGAACGCCAGCGGCGACGGGTCGGCCATGAACGCCGCCGCGTCGTAGATGCGCAGGTCGCCTTTCTGCTCCAGGTTCCAGCGGTTGGAGACGATCAGGGCGGGCGCGTTCGCCGCCCAGCGGTATTTGGCGAGACCCGCGCCCCACAGCGCGAACACGGCGCGGCAGGCGCCGGCCCAGGCGAGGCTGGTCGCGAGCGGCTCGCCCAGCGTGTCGAGGATACGGACGTCCGCCTCGGCGAAGCGGGCGCGGAGCGTGTCGGCCAGGGCGCGCTCGACCGCGAGGGGGTGCTCGGCGGCCTCGTTCTGGCGGTAGCTGCCGATGGTCGCGTCGCTGCGCCGGTCGCCGCTTGCGTTGTGGCCGTCGAGGATAACGGCGCAGCCAGGCGAATGGCGGGCGGCTTCCTCGATGAAGATGGCGCACAGCGAGGCGAGGTCGGTCGCCGTCCGGTTCTCGACCCGCAGGCCGAGCATGAACAAAACGCCGGACGGCGCAGGCGGAGCGTGGGCGTCCGCCCGCGCCATGACCCGGCGGCGAAGCCCCGCGCCGACGCGCTCGCGTGCCGGGCGGATCAGGGTGAGGCGGTTCTCGTAGGCGTGCCGGGTCAGCGCCGCGTGGTCGGGGAAGCCGCGGCGCACGTGGCCGGACAAGGCCGGATACAGCGCGTCGATTGGGCCGTAGAACTCGGTGTGCTCGCCCGGGACGAGCCATTGCGGCAGCCGGCGCGGGGGGAGGTCCGCGGCGAGCTCGTCGATGGCGGTCAGCTCGTTCCAGAGCTGGTGGCCGAGATGGGCGCTGCCGCCGCCGCGGAGGTAGGCGGCGAGCCGGTGATGGCCGCCGAGGGCGCGCTGGCCGCGAAGCAGGCTGTCGGCCGTGGCGGCGAGGTGCCGGAGCAGGCAGCGGCCCAGCGTTGGGAAGTGCTGCCGCAGGATGCGGGACTGGTCGGGGCCATGGGTGATGACCTCGCCCCGGGCCGGATGGTAGAGGCCGGCGACGCGGGCCAGGTGCTCGGTGGCAAGGATGAACAGGTCCTGGCCGGTCGCGGGCTCCCTGAAGCGGTAGAGCGTGTTGAAGTCGTCCAGGCTGAAGCCGCCGGTGCACGCCATGGCCGCCCCGGCCATCGGCGACGGCCAGGTCAGGGCGCCTTGGCGCAGCGCTTCGGTCAGGCGCTGCTGCAGGTCGGCGGCAAGGCTCTGGCGCAGGGCAGGCCAGGGCAAGGCCCCGGCGTCCTGGCGGTCGAGATCGATATGGGCAGGGTCGGGCAGGATGTCCGCCTGCACGGCCTCGGCGGCGAGCGTGCGGAGGCGGGGGCCGAGCGTGGCGAACTCCTGAAGGCAGGCCGGCGCGGCAGGCGGGGCGCTGCGAAGGCAGGCGTCGCGCAAGGCCCGCAGCGCCGGGGCGAAGGCTCGGGCCATCGCGGCACGCGTTTGCGGGGGCCATGCCTCGGGGGCGCTCGAATGCCGGCCGTCGCCGTCGAAGAACCATTCGGCCCGCTCGCCGCTCTCGTGCTCAAGCTCGGCCAGGGTGAACCCCTCGCCCCGGACGCCGTGAAGGATGCGCCAGCCCGGCCCCGGCGTCGGCGCGCCGGAAAGCGACGGATGGCCGGCATCGACCAGGCGGAACGCGTCGCCGGACCGCGGGGGAAGCGTCGGCATCCGGGCGTTGTCGGCCAGGAGGCAAGCGCCGTTGACGGCCGCGAGGGACAGCCTGCGTTTCGCCGGGGCCGGCCTCTTCGATTGGTATATTTTGCTCATTTATATACAACCCATAGGCGTATCAGCTATAGTGGTCTCGCTTTCTTGATGGAACGCCATCTCGCTGCATAGTTCAACGGTTGTGGAGAGAATGTTTGGCGCTAACGGTCGCCGTGGTCGGGGCAGGCTGGTACGGGTGTCACATCGCGTTGTCGCTGCGCGCGCTGGGGCTCGACGTGGCCGTGTTCGAGCAGCACGCGCGGCCGTTGCACGAGGCCTCGGGCAACAACCAGTTCCGGTTGCACCTCGGCTTCCACTACCCGCGGCATCACCAGACGCGGGTGCAGTCGCGCGACGGGTTCATGCGCTTCACCGAGCGGTACCCGCAGCTCAGCCGGGAGGTGGCGGAGAACATCTACGCCGTGCCGCGCGAGGACAGCCTGATCGATTTCGCCACCTACCGGCTGATCATGACCTCGTCGGGGATCGACTACCGGGAGGTGGGCGAAACGTCGGTGCGGCTTGAAGGGGTGGACGGGCTGATGCTGGCGGGCGAGCGGGTGCTCTTGATCGACCGGGCGCGGCAGTATTTCACCGAGCGGCTGGGCGATTGCCTGCATCTGGGCGCGCGGGTGGACCGGGTGTCGCAGCGGCTGGACGGAGTCTACCTCGGCGGACGGCGCTACGACTTCGCGGTCGACGCGACATGGGGGCACCGGGCCGGGCTGCCGATGCGCTTCTATTACGAGCCGACGCTGCTGCTCTACTACGAGACCGACGGGCCTTTCCCGGCGGTGACGCTGGTGGACGGGCCGCTCTGCTCGGTTTACCCGACGGAGGACCCCGGCCTGTATACGCTGTCCAGCGTGCCCTACACGCCGCTCGGACGGTTCGACAGCGCGGCCGAGGCGCGACGGGAGCGCGATGCGGTCGGGGGCGCGGTTATCGCCGACAGGACGCGGCTGATGGAAGGCCAGATCAGCCGCTACCTGCCGGAGTTCCGCGAGCGGTTCCGCTTCGTGGGGCCGCAGCTCTCGATCAAGTCGAAGCCGGTCGGGCGGTTCGACGACCGGAGCTGCTACGTGTTCCAGGACGGCCGGGTGTTCTCGGTGATGTCGGGCAAGATCGACACGGTGTTCTTCGCCACCGAGCGCATCCTGGCCGGGATCGAGGCCGGGCAGGCGGACGCGCGGCGGACGGAGTCGGGTTCGCTGCGGCGCGAGATCATGCGGGTGCGCGCCTGATGGACGCGCTGATCGGGCACACCGGGCTGGTCGGCGGCACGCTGCTGCGCCAGCGTGATTTCGGGGCCAGGTTCCGCTCGACGGACATCGACAGGATCGAGGGCAAGCGGTTCCGCCACGTCGTTTGCGCGGGCGTGCAGGCGGTGAAGTGGTGGGCGAACGCCAACGCGGCCGAGGACCTGGCCGGGATCGAGCGGCTGATGCGGCACCTGGAGCGGATGGAGGCCGAGCGCTTCACGCTGATCTCCACCGTCGATGTTTATGGTTCGCCGGCGGGCGTGGATGAGCAGGACGCGGTTCCGGTGCGGGGGCTGCACCCTTACGGGCTGCATCGCGCCATGCTGGAGGACTGGGCGCGGGAACGGTTCGCGCGCTGCCACGTCGTGCGGCTGCCGGCCCTGTTCGGGCCTGGCCTGAAGAAGAACGCGTTGTTCGACCTGATGCACGGCCATCGGCTCGAGGCGATCGACCCGGCGTCCCGGTTCCAATGGTATCCCCTGGCGCGGCTCTCGGACGACCTCGGCCGGATCGAGGCGGCGGGCGTGCCGCTCGTGAACCTGGCGACGGAGCCGGTGGAGATGCGGGCGATCCAATCGTTGTTCTTTCCCGGCAGGCGTCTAGGGCGCGAGGGGCGGCCCGTCAGCTACGACGTGCGGACGCGGCATGACGCGCTGTTCGGCGGCGCGGACGGCTACGCGCTGAACGCCGCGGAGGTGATGGCCGAGATGGGCCGCTTCCTGGCCGGATGCGGGGCATGAGGCTCGGCGTTTCCAACCTCGCCTGGGCGCCGGAGCAGGCCGGGGAGGCGATGCGGCGTTTGGCCGCGCTCGGCGTCGCGGGAGTGGAGGTCGCGCCGACGCGGATCGCGGGATGGGACCGGCTGCGGGCGGCGGAGATCAGCGCGTTCCGGCAGGTGGCGGCGGACGCCGGGTTGCAAGTCTCGTCGTTGCAGGCCGTGTTCTTTGGGCGGCCGGAGTTGCAGTTGCTGGGCGATGCGGCGTCGTTCCGGGCGATGGCGGAGCACATGCGGGTGGTGGGGGCGGCCGGGGCCGGGCTTGGGGCGGGGGTGGCGGTGTTCGGCGCGCCGCGGAACCGCCGGCGGGGCGGGATGGCCGAGGGCGATGCCGAGTCGCTGGGGGCCGAGCGGCTGCGGGTGCTGGGCGACGTGGCGGCGGATGCCGGGCTGGTGATCGGGATCGAGCCTGTGCCGGCCCGTTACGGCGCGGATTTCCTGCTTCATGCCGCGTCGGTGCGGCGCTTGGTGGCGGCGTGCGGGCATCGGGCG
The DNA here is from genome assembly GCA_965260935.1 of Acetobacteraceae bacterium. GTDB lineage: Bacteria > Pseudomonadota > Alphaproteobacteria > Acetobacterales > Acetobacteraceae > JBBROS01. The sequence continues at coordinate 660,110 of OZ253374.1, read as the reverse complement.
GTGCGGACGCACCTGGATACGGCCTGCGCCATGCTGGCCGGCGACCGGATCGAGGCGGAGATCGCGGCGACGGGGGCCGGTCTCGCGCATTTCCACATCGCCGAGCCGGAGCTGGGCGGGTTCGCTGCGCCGGCGCCGGACCATCGGCTGGCCGCCCTGGCGCTGCGGTCGGCGGGCTACGAGGGGTGGGCGGTGATCGAGATGCGCGAGCAGGAGGGCGGGCTGGACGCGGTCGAGGCCGCGGTGCGGTTCGCGCGGGAGACGTATGTATGAGGGGCGCCATGCGCGGGCAGCGGGTCCGCTGCGTTGCCGGGACGAGCGCCAGGCCCGTTCGCAACGGCGTCGGCAACCCCTGATGGACGGTTTCGGGCGGCCGGACGTGGAGGCGTGGGGCAGCGACGACGCGGCGACGGTCGCGCGCTCGCCGCTGTTCGACCCGCCGTTCTACGCGCAGGCCGCCGGCATCGAAGGCACGGCGGAGGAGTTGGCGCGGCACTATCTCTCCATCGGCGAACCGGCCTCGCTCGCGCCGTCGGCGGGCTTCGACCCTGCCTCCTACCGGCAGTTCTATCCCGACGTGGCGCGGACCGGCATCAGCTCGTTGCTGCACTACGAGCGGCATGGGCGCCGGGAGAACCGCTATTGCGGCATGGCGGCGCTTCGGGCCGACGCGGAGCGGATCGAGCGGAGCGGGCTGTTCGATCGGCGGACCTACGCCTGGCGGCGCGGGCGGCCGCCGATGCGGGGCTTGTCGGACATCGAGGACTACCTGATCCGCCGCGACACGCCCGTGCCGGCCGTGGCCGGGTTCGACAGCGACGCCTACGAGCTGATGTATCCCGATTGCCTTAAGGGCTACGCGGCACCGATCCTGCACTATCTCGACGCTGGGCTGAAGCAGGACCGGGTTTTCAGCCGCGAGGAGCTGGCCCGGCGCAAGGAGCTGGCGCGGCCCTGGTTCAACGCGCGGTTCTACCTCGCGCAGCTCCCGCCCGACGCGCCGGTCGACGACCCGCTCGAGCATTACCTCCTGGAGGGCGCGCGGCAGGGATTGGCGCCGGCCCCGGATTTCTGCGTCGACTACTACAGCCGCCGCTATCCGGATCTGGCGGCGATGAGCAGCGACCTGTTCCTGCACTTCGCGGCCTTCGGCGCGGCCGAGGGCCGGGTGGGCCGGCCGGATTTCGCCGGGATGGCCTCGCGGGGCAAGAAGGCGTTCGAGGCCGGCAAGCCGACGGTCCTGGTCACGAGCCACGAAGCGTCGCGGACGGGCGCGCCGCTGGTGGCGCTCACGGTCGGCGACCACCTGGCGGCTTCGCACAACGTCGTCTACGGCCTCTCGCGCGGCGGCCCGCTGCTTGAGGCGTTCCGGGAGAAAAGCTGCCTGGTCGTGCTGGGCGGCCTCGACTCGCTCGATGCGGAATACCTGCTGCGGGAATTGCGCGACACGCACGGGCTGTCGGCGGTGCTGCTGAACTCGGTGGAAACAAGCCCGTTCGCGCGGGCGGCGCTCCACGCCGGGACGCCGACGGTGGCGCTGGTGCACGAGTTCGCGTCCTACACCTTCCCGCCCGGGCGCATGACGGAGGTGGTCGAGAGCGCCGACCGCGTGGTGGTGCCCGCCGCCTTGATCCGGGACAGCGTGCGGGAGGAAGTGCTGCGGTTCCGGCTGGCGGCCCCGAACAACGTGTCCGTGCGCCCGCAAGGCTGCCTCCCGTCGTTGCCGGAGGGCGACCCGGCACAGGACATGACCCGGGCGGACCTGCTGGCGCTGATCGGGGCCTTGCCGGGCCGGCGGGTGAGGATCGTGCTCGGCGCAGGCTTCGTCCACATGCGCAAGGGGACGGACCTGTTCGTGCAAACGGCCGCCGAGCTGCGCAAGCTGCCCGGCGCCGAGGACGTGCGCTTCATCTGGGTCGGCGGCGGCTACGAGCCGAGGACGGACCTGACCTATTCCGCCTGGGTGGCCGACATGGTGCGGCAGTTCGGGCTGGAGCGGGCGATGTTCTTCCTGCCGCCGCAGAGCAGCCTGGACACCTTGTTCGATCTGGCGGACGTGTTCTTCCTGCCGTCCCGGCTCGATCCGTTCCCCAACGTGGTGCTGGACGCCTTGCGCGCCGGGCGGGGCGTGGTGTGCTTCGACGGCGCGACCGGATCGGCCGGGCTGTTCGAGGGAGAGGGCGCGGCGGTGGGGGCGGCGGCGCCCTATTGCGACGTGGCGGAGGCGGCTCAGGCGCTGGCCTGGGCGATCCGCCCGGCGGTGGCGAAGAAGGCGGAGCGGAACCGGGCGTTCATCGCCGAGCGGTTCGCGTTCGCGGATTACGTCGATGCGCTGACCGATCAGATGCTGGCGGCGCAGGCGGACCGGGCGGCGCTCGACGCCGAGGCCGAGCGGATCGCGGCCTCGGGGCTGTTCGACGCGGCCTTTCACGACGGAGCGCCGGGACCGCTGGCCGCGGGCGCGGAACGGCGGTCGATCCAGAATTACGCGGCGAGGGGGCGCAAGGGCCTGCTATTGGCCAGTCCGAGGCCGGGGTTCAACGAGGGCGTGGCGCGGACGTGGCTGGACGCCGGACCCGCGCTCGGACGCGAGACGATGCCCGAGGCGACGCACCGGTGCGTCCGGCTGGACCATGCGCCCTGCTTGCCGCCGTTCACCGGGCGGGCGGCCCTGCACCTGCACCTGCATTACCCGGAGCTGGCGGCGGGCTTCCTCGAAGCGCTCGAGGCGGGGAAGAGCGTCGTGGACCTGTTCGTCACCACCACCTCGGCCGAGAAGCGGATCGAGGTCGCCTACGCGCTCAAGAACTGGAAGGGCGGCAGCGTCGAGGTGAGGCTGACGCCGAACCGCGGGCGGGACCTCGGCCCGTTCCTCACGGAAATGGGCCGCATCGCGCGTAGTGACGCGTACGACGTGGTCGGCCACATGCACGGCAAGCGCAGCCTCTCGAATGACCCGGCGATGGGCGACCGCTGGCGGGCGTACCTGAGCCGCATCCTGCTGGGCGGCGACGCCGGGACGGCGGGCGTGCTGGCGCCGTTCGAGGATGACCCGGCTCTCGGCCTGCTGTTCGCCGAGGACCGGCACGTGGTCGGCTGGACGCAGAACCGCCCGGCCGCCGAGGCGCTCGCGGCACGGATGACGCCGACGCCCGTTCTGCCCGAGTGGCCGGTCTTTCCGCTGGGCTCGATGTTCTGGGCACGCCCCGCAGCACTGGAGCCGCTGTTCGCACTTGGGCTTGCTGCCGGCGATTTCCCGCCGGAGCCGTTGGCCGAGGACGGGACGATGCTGCACGCGATCGAGCGCCTGCTGCCGGCGGTGTGCGAATCCGTGGGGCGGACCTGGTGCACGGTCTACCGCGACGGGCCGGGCTGGTAGGCAAGATGGGCCTCGAAGGCGTCCGGTGCCTGGTGCTGGGGGCGAGCGGGTTCCTGGGCGCGGCGGTCGTCCGGGCGCTGCTGCGCGCCGGCGCCCGCGTCCACGGCTATTCGCGCCGCGCGCCCGAGCGGGAGCGGGCCATACCCTGGACCTTGGCAGCACTTGACGACGAGCGGGCGTTGCGGCGGGCCTTGGCCGGGCAGCAGGTGGTGTTCCACCTGGTCGGGTCGTCGCTGCCGGGAACGGTGACGGACTTGGCCGGGGACGTGCGAACCCACGTGACGCCGACGCTGCGGCTGTTGCAGCTTTGCGCGGACGGGAACATCCGCCGCCTCGTGTTCGCCTCGTCCGGCGGCACGGTCTACGGCCCGGCCGCCCAGACGCCGACGCCGGAAAGCGCGGCCCCGATGCCGACAACGGCCTACGGGCTGCAGAAGCTGGTGATCGAGCAATACCTCGACCTGTGCCGGCGGGCGTGCGGCTTGGACGGAATCGCGCTGCGCCTGGCCAACCCGTACGGGCCGGGACAGTCGCCCTTTCGGCGTCAGGGCGTGGTGGCGGCGATGCTGCACCGGGCCCTTTCGGGCGAGCCGGTCGAGATCTGGGGGACGGGCGAGGTGACGCGGGATTTCATCTACGTGGACGACGTGGCTTCGGCCTTCCTCGCGGCGGCGCTCTATGACGGGCCGCACCGGGTGCTGAACGTCGGCAGCGGGGTGGGCCGCAGCCTGAACGAGCTGCTGGCCGACGTTTCCTCGGCGCTGGGTCTTCCGTCCGTCGATGTCGTGCGGCGGGCGGGCCGGGCGGCGGACGTGCCGGTCAACGTGCTGGACACGGCGCTGATCCGGCGGGAAACGGGGTGGCGGCCCCGGGTCGGCCTGGCGCAGGGGCTGGCCGAAACGGCGGGCTGGCTCCGCGCGACGACGCGGCCGGGCGCCCTGGTTGGCTGACGCCGATGGATGCGTGGACGAACATCCTTCTGCTGGCCACCGGGCTGGCGTTCGGCGTCGTCTGCTACCGCTCGGGCTGGGCCGCGCATTACGACGGGCCGGAGGAGGTGCCGCCGCACCTGGCGGCCGCATACCGGCGCGTGAGGCCGCTGTTCGCGTCCTCGATCGCGCTCAACGCCGGCACGCTGCTGCTCCTGGCGGCGCATGTGCTGGCGCGCGGGGCGTTCGGTGCCGGCGCGGAGCTGACGGCGTGGGCGTTGGGGGCCGGGCTTGGGCTGGCCGCGCTGGCGGCCGCGATGCTGGCGCAAACGCTGCGGCCCTAAGCGTCATTCGGTGCGCCAGCGCCGCTGCTTGAACACGTCGAGCGAGGGCCGGGCCAGCCGCGCGCCGGACGGCAGGGCCAGCCAGGCAACGAGCCGCTGCAGCACCTCGCGGGTGACGAGCATCAGGTCTTCGCGCAGGGCCGCCTCGACGAGCCGAAAGCCGACCGATTGCAGCTCGCCCGTGTCGCCCGGCGTGCCCTCGGCCTCGTCGGCCGCGACGATGAGGAAGCGGGCGTTGAAGCGGATCGGCAACGCCGTCGGGGTGACGGCGCGGCACAGGTAATGGACGCCGCCGAGCCTGGGGGGACGCCCGAGCGAGAGGCCGGTTTCCTCCTCAAGCTCGCGGGCGGCGGCGATGACGATGGCGCGCGCGAGGCGCGGCCTTGCCTTGCGGCCCAGCATGGCGAGGGTGTGCGGCCCAGGCTCGGAGGCGGCCTTCGCCTCGGCATCGGCGGCATCGACCGCGCCGCCGGGGAAGACGAGGCAGTTGGGCATGAAGCGGTGGCCTGCGCCCCGCACGCCCATCAGCACCTCCGGCCCCGAGGCGCTCTCGCGCAGGACGATCAGGCTGGCGGCATGGCGCGCGAAGGAAACCGATGGTTTTTTGTCTGGCATCTCAGCTCGTCATGGTCCGGTTGCATCCGGAATGGAAGCGGAACGGTATGGGATAAGCCAGGGACGCCGGCCTGGACCGCCGGCGTCCCCGGGACACGAGAACCCCGAACCGATAGGACCGTTCATGAAGCCCCGTTTCCGCAGCGCGCTGCCCGCGCTGGCGCTTACCACGGCGACGCCGGCCATGGCCGTAACCGCCGTTGGCGGCGCACCGATGACCCGGACTAAGGACATTGCCGGCAGCGCCGTCAACTGCAAAGGCCATGCGAGGCGGGCGAAAGCGGCCGGGGTTATGCAGAGGCGCAAGGGCCAGGGCAACGGCCTGATCCACGGGGCCGGCCGGGCGCCCATACCGGGCTGACGCGAGCGGGCGCGCGGCCAGAACGGCCGCCGCGCCCACCTTGCTCCATGACAAGGAGCCAGGCCATAAAGGCGGCATGAAGCATGCCGTCTCGACCGGTCCGGCTCCGCATGACGAGGTTGCCATGCTTCTGGTGCGGTGCGCCCAGGCCGACGGCGCCGCTTTCCGCCGGCTTTACGACCAACAATCCTCGACGCTGTACGCGGTGGCGATGCGGATCACCCGCGACACGGCGCTGGCGTCCGACGCGGTGCACGACGCGATGCTGCAGGTGTGGCGCAACGCGGCCCGATTCGACCCCGAGCGCGGCAACGCGCGGGCCTGGCTCGTGAGCCTGGTGCGCTACCGGGCGCTCGACGCCATCGCGCGGACCCGGCGGGAGGTGATGGGTGTGGAGGTGGCCGAGCCCGTCGACCCGGACCCCTTGCCGCTGGACCGGCTGCAGGCGACGCGCGAAGGCGAGGCGCTGCACCGCTGCCTGGAGGAGATCGAGCCGGCGCGGCGTAGCCTCGTGGTCCTGGCCTTCGTCGACGGGTTGACCCACAATGAAGTCGCCGAACGGCTGCGGCAGCCCTTGGGGACGGTGAAGTCCAGCATCCGCCGGGCTTTGCTTGCCTTGCGCGCGTGCCTCGGAGGAGAGCGGCCATGAGCGGCGTCTCCGACCCCGAATTCGAGGAACGCGACCTCCAGGCGGCCGAGTACGTCATGGGCCTGCTGCCGCCGGTGCAGGCGCGCGCGATGGAGGCGCTGGCGCTGAGCGACCCGGCCGTGGCACGCGCGATCGCCGCCTGGGAGGACCTGCTGAGCCCGCTGGCCGAGATCGTCCCCCCGGTTGAGCCGCCGCCGATGCTGTGGCGGCGTTTGGCGCTCGCCGCCGGCATCGAGAACCGCGCCGCGGCGCGGACCGGCCTCCCCGGCCGGATCTGGCGCAACCCCAACTCGTGGCGGGCGGCCACGGCCGGCGCGTTGGCAGTCGCCGCGAGCCTCGCGTTCCTGCTCTACAACAGGCCGGCGACGCCGCCCCAGCCGTTGCTGGCGGCTTTGACCCCGGCAAGCGCGCCCGGCGCCACGTTCCTTGTCCGGGTGGAACCGGACGGGACGGCAACCATCGTGGCCGTGTCGAGCCCGGGCGTGCCGCAGGGCCGGTCGCTGCAACTCTGGGCGCTGCGGGCGAACAGCACGGTGCCGGTCAGCCTCGGGTTGCTGCCGGACAGCGGGCGGGCGCGGCTTCAGGTCCGCGAGCCGCAGGGGACGCAGCTCCTGGTCAGCCAGGAGCCGCTGGGCGGATCGCCGCAGGCCGGGCCGACGGGGCCGGTGGTGTTCAAAGGGTCGCTGACGGGGATCTGACGCCGGGTCCGTCCGGCCCCTGCCTGCCGTTGCCTCATCGTTGCTGACAAACCCTGACTGGTCGTTCCGCCCGCGCAGCGGCTATCGAGTTCCCTCCATGATGCCGGGGAACGCGACGTGCCGGACACAACGATAATAGGCGCCGACAGGGCCTGGTCCGGCGCGTTGCCCGGCCCCGAGCTGACGGTGGTCGTGCCCTGCTTCGACGAGGCGGCGGTGCTGCCCGCCTTCCACGGGCGGCTCGAAGCGGTGATGGGCGGCCTCGGCCTGCGCTGGTGCGTCATCTACGTCAACGACGGCAGCCGGGACCGCACGCTGGAGGTCCTGCGCGGGCTGCACGCGCGCTGCCCCGCCGTGTCGGTGGTCAACCTGTCGCGCAACTTCGGCAAGGAGGCGGCGATGACGGCGGGGCTCGACCACGCGCGCGGCGACGCGGTGGTGGTGATCGACGCCGACCTGCAGGACCCGCCGGAGGTGATCCCGGCGCTGGTGGCGGCCTGGCGGGCGGGCGCCGACGTGGCCTACGCGCGGCGGCGCGCGCGCGCGGGGGAAACCTGGCTCAAGCGCGCCACGGCCGGAATGTTCTACAAGGTGATGGCGCGGGTCGGCCACGTCCGGCTGCCGCAGGACACCGGCGACTTCCGGCTGATGAACCGCCGCGCCGTCGATGCGCTGATGCGGCTGCGCGAGCATCACCGCTTCATGAAGGGCCTGTTCGCCTGGATCGGCTACCGGCAGCAGGCGGTCTATTACGACCGCGCGCCGCGAGCGGCCGGGCAGACGAAGTGGAACTACTGGAAACTGTGGAACTTCGCGCTGGAGGGCATGACGGCCTTCACCGTGCTGCCGTTGAAGCTCGCAACCTATATCGGCCTGCTCGTGGCCGGTTTCGCCGGGCTGTACTGCGTCGTCGTGATCGGCGACACGATGCTGGCCGGCAGCCAGGCGCCGGGCTACCCGAGCCTGATGGCGGTGGTGCTGCTGCTGGGCGGGACGCAACTGATCTTCCTGGGCGTGCTGGGCGAGTACCTGGGCCGGGTGTTCAACGAGGTGAAGCAACGCCCGCTGTATTTCGTGGAGCAGTTCGCGCCGGCGCGCAGCCTGGGGATCGCGTTCGAGGAGACGCCGGTTGGATCTGAAAGAGTCTGAGCTGCTGGGCGATCAGCCGGGCAAGCATTGGTATTACCGGGCCAAGCTGGCGGCGGTGATGCAGGCGACCGACGACCTGGCCCCCTCGCCCGTGATCGACGTGGGCGCAGGTTCCGGCTTCTTCTCCCGCTCGCTGCTCGAAGCGGGCCGGGCCACGGGCGCCGTCTGCGTCGACCCCGGCTACGACGACGAGGCGGACGAGGAGGTCTGCGGGCGGGACTTGCGGTTCCGCCGGCAACTGGCCGAGCCGGATGCCGCCGCCGGGCTGATGCTGATGATGGACGTGCTGGAGCATGTCGAGGACGACGTGGGCCTGGCGCGCGAGTACGTGGACCGGCTTCCCTCGGGCGCGCGGGTAATCGCGACCGTGCCCGCGTTCAACTGGCTCTGGAGCGGCCATGATGTCTTTCTCGAGCACTACCGGCGTTATACGCTGCCGCAGCTCGAGGGCGTGCTGCGCGCGGCGGGGCTGTCCATCGAGGTCGGGTGCTACTTCTACGGCGCGATCCTGCCGCTGGCGGCGACGTTCCGCCTGGTCAAGCGCGCCGGCGGGGACAAGGGGACCGAGCCGAAAAGCGACATGCGGCGATTCGGGCCGGTGCTGAACGGGATTTTCTGGAACGCCTGCAAGGCCGAGCTTCCCGTGTTCCGGAAGAACCGGGTCGCCGGCTTGAGCGTGTTCGCGCGGGCCGTGAAGCCCTAGAGCCCGGCGGCGATGAAGGCTTTGCTCACGGGCTGGGCCGAGGCGCCCCGCCTCCAGCCCGCCGCCGCCGCGCAGGACCTGTTCGCCCGGCACGCCGTGCTGATCGGCTGGCTGTCCGTCCTCCTCGGCGCCCTGCCGCTCGCGGTCACGGCCCCGGCGGCGCTGGAGGATTGGCCGGGGCACCTGGCCCGCGTCTGGGTCATCCATCAGGTGCTGCAAGGCGACCCGTTCTGGAGCGCGCACTACCTCTTCCGCGGCTTCCTGATCCCGAACGCGATCATCGACCTGGCGCTGGCCGGGCTGCAGCAGGCGGGGCTTGCGATCCAGACGGCTGGCACGCTCTACCTGCTGGCGCTTTATGCGCTGTTCGTCGGCGGGTTCCACCGGCTGGCGCGGGCGGCCGGCGCGCAGTCCGCCTTGACGCTGCCGCTGGCGGCCGGGTGCTTCTACACGCTGCCGCTGTTCTGGGGCTTCGTGAACTTCATGACCGGGATCTCGGTCATGCTCTGGCTGCTGGCCTGGTCGGCAGAGGCCCGGTCCGCCCGGCATCGGCTGGCGCTCGCGCTGGCCGGGACCGCGGCCGTGGCGTTCTGCCACATCATCGCGGCGGCGCTGTTCGTGGGCGTGCTGGGCTGCCTCGACCTCGTGCGCCTGGGCCGCGCGCGCTGGCGGACGCCGCTCGTGCTGGCGCCGTCCTGCCTCGCGGCGCTGGTCGTGCTGGCCGCGGTCGCGGGCTCGCCGGTCGCGGGCAACAGCCTGCACCGGATCGTTTACCGCGGGCACGGGACGGCGGCCGGCGTCGTGTTCGGCAAGGTCAGCATCTGGGGCAAGACGCTGCTGAGCCTGCACGTCGGCCCGGACGCCATGCTCGTGCTGGCGTTCGTCCCGCTCGCGGCGCTGGCTTGGCGGCTGCGCCCCTGCCCGGCCCTCCCCTGGGCCGTCGCGGCGGGAGCCTTGGCGCTGGTGTCGCTCGCGGCGCCGGACTGGATCGGCGCCAGCGCGTTCCTTGATGCGCGCATCCCGGCGGTCGCCGTCGTCGTGCTGGCGGCGACAACGCCGCTGCAGGGGGCGGCGCCGGCCTTGGCGATGGCGCTGTGCGCCTGTCTCGCCGGGCGGAGCGCGTGGCTGGCGACCGACTTCGCCGCGACGGGCCGCAGCTTCGCGGCGCTGGAGACGGCGTTGTCGTCGATGCCGCCGGGCTCGACGCTGCTGGCCGCGGACGCGCAGAAAAGGACGTCCTATACCTGGTGGTCGTTCTGGCCGCCGCAGGTCACGCTGATGACGCCGCACGGCGTGTTCGTGCCCAAGATGTTCGCGATCCCGGTGCAGCAGCCGCTGGTGCTGCGCCTCCGATGGGAACCGTGGAACTACTTCCTCGAACTGACCACCCCGGCGCGGTTTGACGCGGCGATGGCCGAGGCCCGCGCGTCCTGCGAAGGCCCGACATCGATGATCCTGTTCTACCCGCTCGGCGTTCCGGCGTCATTGACGGAGGGCCGGTTGCCCGGCGCGCTCGGGCAATCGCTGCGATTGGTCAAGGTTTGCTGACGGGCTGACAAGCGCGGCCAGGGACGGATGAACGCTCGGGGGTTTGTCCGAAACCGCGGTTCAAAGCGACAATCTTCAGGTAAGGTCCAAACATTGCGGCGGCGTCCACCAGGCCGCCAAGGAGATCCGTCGATGCCCATCACCTCTGTCATGCCCGCAGGCGCCGGCAAGCCGCTCGGCCCCTATTCTCCCGGCGCGTTATCCGGCGGCGTCCTCTACGTTTCCGGCACGCTGCCGTTCGATGGCAACAACAACGTCGTCCACGAAGGCGACCCGGGCGCGCAAACCCGGCATGTGCTGCAAACCATCCAGGCCGTCGTCGAAGCCGCGGGCGGGACGATGGCCGACATCGCCTTCAACCACATCTTCCTCACCGACTGGGCCAATTACGCCCCCATCAACGCCGCCTACGCCGAGTTCTTTCCCGGCGACAAGCCCGCGCGCTACTGCATCCAATGCGGCCTGGTCAAACCCGGCGCGCTGGTCGAGATCGCCAGCGTCGCCCATGTCGGCCAGCGCGGCTGACCGCTCGCGGCCGGGTCCGCCCTGAGCAGGCATTCGTGGCTTGTGCCACGAATGCCTGCTCAGGCGTCTTTGAGGACGCGTCATCCTTCGCGTCGTGACGGCGAGCCGTCCCGCGGGATGATGTTTAGGTCCCGGCCCCGGCTCCCACTTGCTTGCAGCGCGGTACCGCCTCAACATCCCGCTCCGGCGCCGAGACGCCCCTCCCCCGCGAGACCTGAGCCGAGCCGGAGACCCACTTGACCGCGACCCTCCCCACCGACGGCACCCTGGTCCCCGCCCGCGCCCGCTTGCCGCTGTCCGGCGCCGGGGATGCCGACATCCCGGCGGCCTGCGGGGTCGTCACGCCAGCGGACGCCGCGTCGGCCTTCGGTCGCGGGGGCGGCCTCGTCATCCTCCGCGCCCGCAGCTGGACCGAACGGGGGGGCCGCCCGCAACCCGGCCGCATCGTGCGCCGCCGAGGCCGCCCGATCGACACGACGCCCCCGGACGACCGCGAGCTCGATGACCTCATGGCCGCCCGATGACCCGCCTCGCCAGCGTCGTGCTGACCGGCGAGTCGCTCACCCGCCTGTCCCCCATCCTCGAAGCCGACCGCGCCCAGGCCGTGGCCGACCTGGAGGCCGAGAACAGCTTCGCCCTCATCCCCACCCCCGAGCGCGCCCCCCCGCCCGGCCCCTACGTCCTCCACCTGTCCATCCAGGAAGGCCGCCTCGTCTTCGACATCCGCGATCAGGCCGACAGCCCGATCATAACCCTCGGCCTCGCCCTCGGCCCCTTCCGCGGATTGATCAAGGACTACCAGCTCCTGGTCGACAGCCACATGAAAGCCGTCGAGGAAGGCCGGCCCGAGCGCATCCAGGCCATCGACATGGGCCGCCGCGGCCTGCACAACGAAGGCGCGGCGCTGCTCCAGGCCCGGCTCGCCAGGAAAGCCGACATCGACCAGGAGACCGCCCGCCGCCTCTTCACCCTCGTCTGCGTGCTGCATACGAGGGTGTAGGCGAGCCTCACGCGGTCAGCGTCTTCCAATCCACCCCGGCCTCGAACGCCGCCGCCGCCCGGTAGACCGTCTCCTCGCCGAACATCCTGCCCACCAGCATCATGCCCACCGGCAGGCCATCGACCATCCCGCACGGCACGCTCATCGCCGGGTGGTGCGTGCAGTCGAACGGCGCCGTATTCGGCAAGATCTCGAACGCCCGCTGGACCACCTCGTCCACCGGCGCGTCCCCGGCAGGCAGTTTCGACGCCGTCATCGGCAAGGTCGGCATCAGCAGCAGGTCGTATTGGTCCAGCGCCGCATCGTAGGCCGCCCGCAACCGCCGCACCAGGTTCTGCGCCTTGGCGTAGTAGTGCCCGCGATAGCGCGTCGTCATGTAATGGCCCAGCAGCATCGTGTTCTTCAGCGAATCCGACAGCTCGTCCGCCCGCGTCCGCCAACTGCTGTGCCGGTCGAGCAGGCTGGTCACGTACAGCCCCTGCCAATTGAAGCCGAACCCGTTGCCGTGCATCATCTGCACCGTCGCCCCCTCGGCCGCGACCGGCAGCCAGATCGCTGCCCCAACCCGGTGCATCGGCACGCCCACCTCCTCCACGGACGCGCCCATTCCCCGGAACCGGTCCGCCGCCTCGCGCACCACCCGGTCCGACGCCTCCATGCTCTGCGGCCAGCCGAAGCCCTCGCCGACCACCCCGATCCGCAGCCCTTTCGCGCCCTGTCCCAAAGCCTCCCGGTACGGCTTCGACATGCCGCCGTACTGCCGCGGGTCCAGCCCGTCCGGCCCGGCCAGCACCTCGAGCAACAGCGCGTTGTCCTCCACCGTCCCCGTCATCGGCCCGGTGTGGTCGATCGTCGTCTCGATCGGCATGATCCCGGAATACGGCACCAGCCCATGCGTCGGCTTCATCCCGTAGATGCCGCAGAACGCCGCCGGCATCCGGATCGAGCCGCCTTGGTCGCCCCCTAGCGCCATCGGCACGTCGCCCGCCGCCACCACGGCCGCGCTCCCCGACGACGACCCGCCCGCCGAGTACCCTGGCCGATGCGGGTTGTGCACCGGCCCGCTGCTGCTGGTGTGGCTGCCCCCCGAGAAGCAGAAATACTCGCACACCGTCTTGCCGACGATCGTCCCCCCCGCCTCCAGGATGCGCGTCACCACCGTGGCGTCCACGTCCGGCAGGTAGCCCTCCAGCGTGGACGCCCCGTTCATCATCGGCACCCCGGCGACGCAGACGTTGTCCTTCACCGCCACCGTCTTGCCTTTCAGCGGCCCGCTCCCAGCCCCCTCGATCGTCGTTTTCACGTACCAGGCGCCGTAACGGTTCTCCTCCGCCGAAGGCCGCCGCCCGGGCGTGCGCGGGAACCGCACCTCCGGCAGCTCGTCCGGCATCTGGTCCACCGCGTTGTAGGCCTGGAAACCGCCCTCCAGCGTCTTCAGGTGCAGCCGCAAGTCCTCGTCGCCCATGTTGGCGAAGCCCAGCTCGCGGGCGACCTCGCGCATCTCGTCCAGCGTCGGCGTCTTGACCGTAAGCGTCGTCATGGCAGCGTCTCCTTCGTTTTAGTGTCCTGCCCCTGAGCTTCGAAGCCTGATCCCAGGGGCAGGACACTTGGGTTATGCGCCGATGAACTCCTGTTCCAGCGCCGGGTCGTCGAGTTGGGCGGCGGGCATCTCGCGCACGATCCGCCCGCGTTGCATCAGCAGCACCCGGTCCGACAGCGCGCGGATGAAATCCAGGTTCTGCTCCACCAGCAGCACAGCAAGTCCCCTGCTCTCGCGCAAGCCGCGGATGCGCGCCGCCATCGAATGGATGATGCTCGGCTGTATGCCCTCCGTCGGCTCGTCCAGCAGCAGCAGCCGGGGCCTGGCCACCAAAGCCCGCGCCAAGGCCAGCAACTGCTGCTCCCCGCCCGAGAGCGCCCCGCCCGGGCGCTCCAGCAGCCGCGACAGCTCCGGGAACTCCTCCAGCACCCCATCCACCGCCGATGGCCCCAACCCGGCCGCCGCCTGCGCGAACCGAAGGTTGTCCAAAACCGAGAGCGCCGGGAAAATCCGCCGCCCCTGCGGCACATACCCCACCCCCGCCCGGGCACGCACATGCGGGGCAGCCCGCTCCAGCGCCCGGCCATCGAAGCGGACGCTGCCGCGCCAAACCGGCAGCAACCCCATCAGCGCCTTCAGCAGCGTCGTCTTGCCCGCGCCGTTATGCCCCAGGACGCCGACGCACGCCCCCGCCCCCACCGCGAGCGACACCCCGTCCAGCACGCTGATGCGCCCATACCCGGCCACCAGCCCCTCGGCCTCCATCATGCCGCCCGGCCCAGGTAAACGTCCCGCACCCGCGCATCGTCCAGCACCACCCCGGCCTCGTCCTGCATCAGCACCCGCCCCTGGTGCAGCACCGTCACCGTGCGCGCGACCGCCCGGATAAACGCCATGTCGTGCTCCACCACGATCACCGCGTGATCGCGGTTGAGGTCGCGGATCAGCGCCGCCGTCCGGGCGGTTTCCTCCACCCCCATCCCCGCGGTCGGCTCGTCCAGGATCACCAAGTCCGGGTCCGGCGCCACCACCGTCGCCAGCTCCGCCAGCTGCCGCTGCCCGTGCGCCAGCAGCCCGGCCAGGCGCCCGGCCAGATGCGGGATGCCCAGCCGTTCCAGCGCCGCGTCGGCGAGCCGCCTGGCCGCCCGCTCCCCGTGCAGCCGCCGGGCGGCCAGACGGACTCCCTCGACCACCGGCAAGCCGTCGAACAAGGCCGGCACCTGCATCTTGATGCCGATGCCCAGCCGCGCCATCCGGAACGGGTCGAACCCCGTCACGTCCCGCCCGCGGAACAGCACCCGCCCCGATGTCGGGCGGTGTTGCCCGGTCAGGCAGCGGAACAGCGTGCTCTTTCCCGCCCCGTTCGGCCCGATCAGGCACCGCAGCTCCCCTTCCGCGATGCTCAAATCCACCCGGTCAACCGCCAGCACGCCGCCGAACCGCATCGTCAACGCCTCGGTGGCGAGCAGCGCCGTCATGCCAACCGCCCGCCAAGCCCTCGTGCAGACCGGCCGGCCGAGACGGCACCCGGCATCATTCCGCCGGGGCCTCCGCCGGCGTTGCCCGCCCGGGCCGCACCCGCGCCAGCAAGCCCTCCATCGCCGGCTGCACGCCGCCCGGCACGCCCAGCACCGCGGCCAGCAGGACGCCCCCCAGCAGCACGTTCGGGTCCAGCCCCTCGACCGTTCCCGCCCAGCTCGCCAGCACCTGCAACGCCACGCAGGCCGCCATCGGCCCCACGAACGTGCCGACGCCGCCGACCAGCACCCAGATCACCACCTGCCCGGCGTAACTCAGCGAGAACATCGCCGGGCTGACGAACACGCAGTTGGCGAACAGCACCCCCGCCAGCCCCGCCATCGCGCCGCCGATCGTGAACACCCCCAGCCGATGCGCCCGCACGTCGTAGCCCAGCAACTCCGCCCGCAACGCGTTCTCGCGGATCGCCGCCGCAACCCGCCCGAACCGGGTCAATAGCAGGCACTTCACCGCCGCGTAGCAGCCGAACAGGCACGCGACGGCGACCTGGAAGATCGTCTCCGGCGCGAGCGGCGAATCCGGATCGCCGGGCCAGTTCAGCGGCGGGGTCTGCGGGATGCCGTTGAACCCGCCCAGCGCCGCCTCGCCGATCCGCCACTGGTCCCCCGCCGTCGAGTTGGCGAACTTGAACAGGATCAGCGTCACCGTGAGGGTGATGACGCCCATGTACACGTCGCCCACCCGCCCGTAGAACATCAGCCAACCGAGCGCCGCCGCCGCCAGCGCCGCCACCCCCACCGCCACCGGCAGCGCGAGCGTCCCCTGCCCGAGATTGATCCCCGCCACCGCGTAGGCATACCCCCCGAGGCCAAAGAACGCCGTCTGCCCGAAGCACAGGATGCCCCCCGCGCCCCATGTGAACGCCAGCGACAAGGCCAGCAGCGCCAGAGCCGCCCAAACCGTCGCCGTGATCAGGGGGAACAGCCCGAGCGCCTGCGGCAGCGCGAGCATGGCGGCCAAGGCGAGCGCGCCCGCAAGCCCCGCCTCCGCCCCGGCGCGCACGCCCCCGCTCACAACCATCGCCGCATCACCCGCCCGGTGATCCCCGTCGGCAGCAGCCGCAGCAGCGCCACCGCCGCCAGCAGCAACGCCGCCTCGCCCAGCACGGGCGTGGTCAGGAACGTGCCCACCGTGCTCACCGTGCCCAGCAAGGCCGAGGCCGACAGTGTTCCCGCCAGGATCGAGGCCCCGCCCGTGACCACCGTGATGAACGCCCGGGCGATGAAGGCCGCCCCCATCGTCGGCACCACGCCCGAGAGCGGCGCGACCAGCGCCCCCGCCAGCCCGGCCAACGCCGCCCCGATCCCGAACGTCGCCGCGTAGACCCGGTCCGGCGCGACGCCCAGCGCCGATGCCACCTCGGCATCCTGCATCGTCCCCCGCGCGATCAGCCCCCATCGGGTAAAGCGCAGCGCCAGATAGAGCGCCAGCGACAGCGCGCAGGCCGCCCCGATCAGGAACAGCTCATACCCGGACGAGCGGAAGCCCCCGATCTCGACGCTGCCCAGCGGCGCCGACACCCCGGCGACCGTGTTGCCCGCCAGCATCGTCATCCCGCCCACCAGCAGCAGCGAGAGCCCCCAGGTGGCCAGCATGGTATCCACCATCCGCCCGTAGAGCCGCCGGATCACCAGCCGCTCGACCACCAGGCCGAACGCCCCCACCGCCAGCGGCGCTACCACCCACATCGCGACCCAGAGGTTCACCCCCGCCCCGTGCGACAGCACCGCCGCGAACGCCCCCAGCATCATGAACTCGCCGTGCGCCAGGTTGATCACCCGCATCATGCCGAACACGACCGCGAGCCCCAGGCAGACGACCACCAGCACCGACACCCCGGTCAGCGCCTGCAGCCCGACCGCGAGCGCCAAGCCCACCCGCTCAGCCCTTCACGTCCACCACGAACTGCTTGGCCGTGTTCGGGTGCGCCGCCAGGTCGCACACCGAGGCCGTGTCGCTCGGCGGCTGCTGCGGGAACTCGTTCAGGATACGGAACGCCTTGTTCCGCACTTGCGCCAAATAAACGTCGAGCGTCACGTGATGCGTCTTGGGGTCGACCACCGTCTTGCCCGCCGGGCCGTTGTTGACGATCCCCGTCTCGAGCGCCTCGATCACCTTCATCCGCTCCGGCGTCCCCGCGCGGCGCACGCCTTCCGCCCAAAGCTGCATCCCCACATACGTCCGCATCGCCAGCTCGGCGCCCAGATACGGCGCGTTCGCCCCCATCTTGGCGTGGAACCGTTCGACGAATGCCTTGTTCGCGGGCGTGTCGATCTCCTGGAAGTAGCTGAACGCGCTGACGATGCCGTCGCCTTCCTCCGCCGTCAGCAGCAAATTCTCGTTGCCGCCGCCGAACGTCGTCGAGGCGATCGGGATGTCCTTCTTCAATCCCGCCGCCGCCCATTGCCGGTAGAACCCGACATGGTTCCCCCCCACCAGCGCCGACACCACCGCGTCCGGCTTGGCCGCCTGGATCTTCTTGATCGCCGCCCCGAAATCGGTCACGTCGAGCGGGAAGAAATCCACCGACGCGATCTCGCCCCCGCCTTCGCGCGCATACTTCGTCACCCACTTGCTGGTGATCTGCCCGTAATTGTAGTCGGCCGCGACCACGTAGATCCTCTTGCCCCAGTTCGACAGCACGTAAGGCACCAGCTTGTTGACGTTCTGCGCCGGCGTCGACCCGGTGCAGAAGATGTTCCGGTCGCAAACGCCCCCTTCATACTGCGTGTTGTAGAAATACAGCGTCTTGTAGCGGTCGAACACCGGCCGGACCGCCTCGCGCGACGCCGACGTGATGCCGCCATGCACCACCGCCGCCCGGTCCTGCGTCGCAGCCCTGGTCGCGAACTGCACGTAAAGCTGGATGTTGCTCTGCGGGTCGTAGTTGATGAGCTGCACCGGCCGCCCGGCCAGCCCCCCCGCCGCGTTGATCTCGGCCGCCGCGAAATCGAGGCAGGCCACCATCGGCACGCCGTAGATGTCGAGCCCGCCCGAAAGGTCGTGGATGCCCACCACCTTGATCGGGTCGGCCCCCAGTGCCGCATGACGCATCGCCAGCGGCGCGGCCAAGGCCCCGCCCGTGGTCGCAAGCAGTCGGCGTCGGCTGATCATCGGGAACCCCCCTTACCTGGACGAGAAACGCGTCGAATGATTAGCAATCACTGCGCCAAACTTAGCAATCCCCATGCCACGGTCCGCCTCCACGGCGGCGTCCCGCCCTGGACCACCCCGCCCGCCATGCCAATCTCCGGCTCATGACAGCCACCCTGCCCAAGCCGCCGGTTCCGACCCGGCTTCGCACCCAGCTCGAATCCTTCCTCGTGCTGCGCCGCAACGCGCTCGAGCTCTGGGGTCCGCCCGCCTACCGCGAGATGATCCTCCCGGGACGGTTCCTCGGCCGCGAGCAGGTCATGCTGAACGACCCGGACGCCATCCGCCACGTGCTCGTCGACAACCACGAGAACTATCACCGCAACATCGGCACGGAGCGCGTGCTCCAGCCCGTGCTCGGCCGCGGCCTGTTCCTCGCCGAAGGCAAGGCGTGGCGTCACCAGCGCCGCACCATCGCGCCCTCCTTCACCCCGCGCAGCATGGCGATGCTGGCCGGCCACGTCGTTGCCGCGAGCCAGGCCAAGGAGGCCGAACTGCGCCGCCTCGCCGGCAAGTCGCTGGAACTCCTTCCCCATTTGCAGAACCTGGCGCTGACGATCGCCGGGCAATCGATGTTCTCGCTCGAGATGGCGCAGTTCGGGGCCGAGCTCCGCGGCATGATCCTCCGCTATGCCCTGAACCACGCCCGGGCCGGCGTCCTCGACCTCCTCCTTCCCGCCGCCATGCGCAGCCCGCTCGACGTGGGCCGCGCCCGCTTCCGCCGCGACTGGCTTCGCCTGATCGACCGCATCCTCGATGCCCGGCAGCGGCAGCCGCCGTCCGAAGGCGCGCCGCGGGACCTGTTCGACCTCCTCGCCGCGGCCCGGGACCCCGAGACCGGCCAAGGCTTCAACCGCGCCCAACTGCGCGACGAGGTCGCCACCATGATCCTGGCCGGGCACGAGACAACGGCGGTGAGCCTGTTCTGGTCGCTCTACATCGCCGCCCGGCTCCCGCACGAGGCCGCTCAGGTCGCCGCCGAGGCCGCAAGCCTTGACCTTTCCCCGGCCAACGCCGCCGCCGCGCTGAAGTCGCTCCCGCGCACCCGCGCCTTCGTCGACGAGGCGCTCCGCCTGTACCCGCCCGCGTTCCTGATCACGCGCGAAGCCCGCCGGGCCGACCGGGTCGGCAACCACCGCATCGCCCCAGGCGCAGTCGTCAGCATCTCCCCCTGGGTGCTTCACCGTCACGCCGCCTTCTGGCAGCACCCGGACGAGTTCGACGCCGCCCGGTTCCTGCCCGGCGTCCCGCCGCCGCCCCGCTACGCCTACATGCCGTTCGGCGCTGGCCCGCGCGTTTGCGTCGGCGCCCAGTTCGCGTTGACCGAAAGCGTCCTGGTACTCGCCCGCCTTTTACGCGAGTTTCGTTTCGACTTCTTGGGGCGCGGAACCGTGATTCCTCGCGGTTTTGTAACCACTCAACCGGACCGACCGGTTTGTTTTATTGTGAGCCAGAGATACTGAAGCCCGACTTCAGTTCAGTAAAAGATGCAATAAGGTTTTCAATACGGACGCAAATACCACAAAGTCCACACAGTTTCGCCGCAATTGCCCCAATCTCGTCACAGTCTAAAGAGGTTGACGATCGATTGCATCCCTAGTAGCCAGGGTAACAGAAGCGTGTGGAGATCATGATTATGCGGCAACGAAAACCTTTGTCCTGAAACAATCCAGACCTTCATCTCGGCTTCGTAGATGTAAGTTCATCTGAACGATTGTTTGTTCCTGTGATTCCGGTGCGATCCACCTGACATCGCTTCATCCTGCGACATTATCGGCCCCCTGAAACCCAGGTTTGCCTGATGTCGACGTGACCAGTCCTGCTGGCTGCAGCTGCGCATTGCCGTAGTTGTTACATGTCAGTAACGACATTTCGGAGGCGACAAGTTCGTCCCGATGCCGGCTGCCTTGTGACTTGCCCTGAACCAATCATCGCTTAGCAGGCGCAAGCGCGAGCACATTTTTTAACGATAGGGAGCAACAAAAATGCGATCCTGAAAGAGCATTAGGCTCATCTTGTTTATTCCAGACCTATTTCAGTGCAATTTCGTAACATTTACTGACGGTGCTTTATGGCAAACACTCCATTCCCTCTCGGTATTTTCGCAGGCGGCGCGAACGGCAGCGACTCGAACGCGGAAGCCGGCGTCGATGCCCGCTTCGACAGCTTCACCAAACTGATGGGCGCCAAGCCCACCTTCGTGAACGCCTTCATCAACCAGTCGAAGCCGATCGACAACTGGCCCAGCGACGTCAGTTGGACGGCCTGGTCCTATGCCCAATCTCCCGCCTACCATAACCTGATACCGGTCATCGGCTTGCCGATGGCAACCGAGGGCGACCGCGGGCATCCGGGCGCGACCTTCAGGGATTTCGCCTCCGGGCGCTACGACGACGCCATCCGCGGCATGGTCAAGGCCTGGACCGACCAGGGCTTCCATGACCTCTACGTCCGCCCGGGCTGGGAGATGAACGTCTCCGGGATGCCCTGGTACGTCGGCGAGAATTCGCAAACCCAGGCCGAGTACGTCGCCGCCTTCAAGCACATCGCCGACGTGCTTCACTCGGCGCCGAACGCCAGCGTCAAGACGATCTGGAACCCCAACATCCAGAACTGGAACGGCAGCCTCGACGTCAGGTCCCTCTACCCGGGCAACCAGTACGTCGACCAGATCGGCGGCGACATCTACAGCGACCTCCATCCTTACGACCTTTACAACTGGGGCAAGAACGACGGCAGCTTCTCCGGCAGCCTGGGCGAGTGGGCCTCCGACCCGGCCAACCTCAACCACTACTGGGACTACCCCGACGCGACCAAGTGGTCGCCCACCGGAGACGGCGTCGGCCACAGCCTCAGCCTGCAGAACCTGGTCAACTTCGCCAAGTCGCAGGGCAAGCCGTTCGCCATCCCCGAGACCGGGGCCGGCGGCGACGGCTCCAACGGCCCGCGCGATGCCGGGGCGTTCCCAACCTGGCTCGCGGGCAAGCTCGCCAGCACCGGCGTCAACGTGTCCATGGTCAACATCTGGAACCTCGACGCCGGCGACGGCGACTGGACCTTCGCCGGCCCCGGCGCAAACCGGCCGCAAGAAGCCGGCGCCTGGGCCAAGGGCTTCGGCGCGAACGGCGGCAATGGCGGCGGATCAGTCTCGACCGACCTAGCCCCGGCGGACAACACCCCGGTCGTCCCGTCCACGGAGGAATCGGCGACGCCCTCCGGCGACACGCAAACCCTCGTGGTCCATCTCTCCGAGGACATGTTCGGGGGCGACGCGCAGTTCAGCCTGACCCTCGACGGCAAGTCGCTCGGGGCCGCCCAGACCGTCACCGCCATCCACGGCGACGGCGACAGCCAGGCCTTCACCTTCACCGGCCAGTTCGGCGCCGGGTCGCACGATCTGGGCGTCAGCTTCCTGAACGACGCCTGGGCCGGCGCGCCGGATAGCGACCGCAACCTCTACGTGGACAAGGTCGAGTTCAACGGCCGCGAATACGGCTCGGCGCAGCTTGCCCTGATGTCACAGGGCACGCAGCACCTTCAATTGCCGGCCTAGTGTCCTGCCCCAGACGTTCGCCTTCGAACGTCTGGGACAAGCAGGCCACGAAAACGAAGACCTAGTGTCCTGCCCCAGACGTTCGCCTTCGAACGTCTGGAACAAGCAGGCCACGAAAACAAGTATCTAGTGTCCCGAGGCACGCAATGTCAGCACGGCGAATGTCTGGTTCAGGACACTAGCTGACCACGACGCGGCGGCCGGCCGCCCCCGGATGCGGGTTTGCCTCCGGGGGCGGCACGGCCGCCCGCCCTGTTCCGCACAGCGCGCCGATCAGCTCCGGATCGTCGCAAACGCCCCCGAACCGTCCGCCCTCCTCGATCAGCACCGGATGGCCGCTCACCTGCCGGAGCTGCATCACCTGCCGCAACGGCGTGTTCCCGACCGCCACGGCAAGGCCCGGCGGAAGATCGCCGACCTCTCCCGACGCATCCTCAACCGAAACGACCGGCAACGGCTGCCCATCCAGCCACGCCTCCGACGCCCGCCCGCCGCCGTCCACGCGCACGCGATAGCGCATCCCGTCGTCGAGCCAATACCCCTGCCCCTCGCGCTGCAGCCGCTCCGCCCGCCGCATCACCGCGCCGCCGCGCAGCACCGTCATCGGGTTCATGTGCCCGACGAACTCCGCCACGTAATCATCCGCCGGGCGCAGCACGATGTCCTCGGGCGTCCCCGCCTGCACGATTCGCCCCCCCTCCATGATGGCGATCTGGTTGCCCAGCTTCAGCGCCTCGTCCAGGTCGTGGCTGACGAACAGGATCGTCTTCCTGATCCGCGCCTGCAAAGCGAGCAGCTCATCCTGCAGCTTGGTCCGAATCAGCGGGTCGAGCGCCGAGAATGGCTCGTCCATCAGCAGGATGTCGGCATCGGTCGCGAAGGCGCGCGCCAGCCCCACCCGCTGCTGCATCCCGCCCGAAAGCTCGGCCGCGTAACGGTCCCCCCATTCGTCGAGGCTCACCAGCTTCAGCTTCTCGTCCACCACCGCCCGGCGCTCGGCGGCCGGTACGCCCCGCAGCTCGAGGCCGAGCCCCACGTTCTCCCGCACCGTCCGCCAAGGCAGCAGCGCGAACTGCTGGAACACCATCGCCACCCGCTGCATCCGCATCCGCCGCAGCGTCTTGCGGTCGCAGCTCGCGACATCCACCGTCCCGCGCTCGCCGTCTTGCAGCAGCACCTGCCCGCGCGTGACCTTGTTCAGCCCGTTCGCCGCCCGCATCAGCGTCGACTTGCCCGAGCCGGACAGCCCCATCAGCACGCAGATCTCGCCCGCCGGCACCGAAAGGCTCGCCCCCGACACGCCCAGCACGGCCCCGGTCTCGGCCTGGATCTCGCTGCGCGTGCGCCCCTCGTCCATCATCTGCAACCCGCGCGCGCGGTTCTGCCCGGTTGCCCCGAACAGGATGTCGACGCCGCGGAACTCGACCGCGGCGCTCATCGCGCGGCCCTCCGCGCGGCGCTCATCGCGCGGTTCCCCGCTCGGAAGGCCGGCAGACCCGGTCCAGAATGATCGCCAGCAGCACGATCGCGAGCCCGGCCTCGAACCCTGTGTCCACCCGCACCGTGTTCAATGCCCGCACCACGGGTACGCCCAGGCCGCCCGCGCCCACCAAAGCGGCAATCACCACCATCGACAAGCTCAACATGATGCACTGCGTGATCCCAGCCAGGATCATCGGCTTGGCCGCCGGCAGTTCCACCTTCCAGAGCAACTGGCGCCGCGTCGCCCCGAACGCCTCCCCGGCCTCGATCAACGGCCGCGGCACCGACGTAATGCCCAGGTGCGTCAGCCGGATCGGCGCGGGCAGCGCGAAGATCACCGTCGAGACCAGCCCCGGCACCACGCCCAGCCCGAACAGCACCAGGGTCGGGATGAGGTAAACAAAGGTCGGCAGCGTCTGCATCAGGTCGAGCGCCGGTCGCATCAACTGGAACAGCCAAGGCCGGTGCGCCGACGCGATCCCGAGCGGCACGCCGATGACCGTGGACACGACCGCCGAGAACGCCACCAGCGACAGCGTCTGCATCGTCTCCTCCCAGTAGCCCTGGTTCATGATGAACAGCAGCGCCAGCAGCACGAACAAAGAAAGCTTCCACGACCGCCGCACGGCATACGTAAGCCCCGCCAGCAGCAGCAGCAGCAACGGCGCGGGCACCCAGAGCAGGGCGTTGGTGAAGCCGTCGATCACCGTCTGGATCACGCCGGAGATCAAGTCGAACGCGCCGGTGCTGTTGCTCTTGATCGCCTCGATCCAGGCCGCGATCCAGCTTCCCAGCGGGATCTTATGGTCGCCGACCCAATCCGTGAACCACTCCATACCAGCCTCCAATGGCCGCGTCGGACCAAACGTAACAATCTCGTCAGCAACCCTGCCTGCAATAACGATGCCGAATCAAGCGAATGCGCGGACCTACCTTTGAACGGACATTCAAAAATGTTAAGAAAAATGCGTCTCATGCCGGCGTGGCTTGACATCTCGGCCGTTCTGATTGAATGCCTGTTCAATGGCAGACAGCCTCACGTTCCAGCGCCCGGCCGAGCCCGAGGACGGCCGCCGCCAGCAGCTCATCGACATCACCATCGATGTGCTTGCCGAGCACGGCTATGCCGGCGCGACGCTGGGCCGCATCGCGGGCGTCGCCGGCGTCTCGCCGGGGCTGGTCGCGCATTATTTCGACGACAAGGACGGCCTGCTCGAAGCCGCGTTCCGTATGCTGGTCCGCGGCGTGCAAACCGGCGTCCGCCAGCGCCTGGCCCAAGCCGACACGCCCCGGGGCCGGGTCATCGCCATCATTGACGCCACCCTCGCCCCGGACGCCTTCGACCGCCGCAGCGGCGCGACCTGGCTCGCCTTCTGGGGCCAGGTCGCCCACCTGCCGCGCCTCAAGCGCATCCAGGCCGCCTATCAACGCCGGATGCTGTCCAGCATCCGCCACGGCCTCCGCCCCTCTATGCCCGGCCCCGACGCCCATCGGGTCGCCGCCGCCATCGCCGCCCTGATCGACGGCGTGTGGCTCCGCGCCGCCCTGTCCGGCTGGCAGGAAGCGGACAGCGAATCCGCCCGCGCCCTCGTCACCGCCTTTCTCGACAGCAACCTGGCCCGGCAACCTCCCGCCCCCGACCCGCTGCCCCGCCCCGCCATCGGCGCGGAGCCGAGAACCCGTTACGGGGTCCGCCGCAACTGGATCGGCGGGGCATACGCCCACGCCGACGCCCCCCTGTTCGAGACGCACGACCCGGCCACCGGCGAGACCCTCGCGCTGGTCCAGGAAGCGGACCAGTCCGCCGTCGATCAAGCCGTCGAGGCCGCCGCCGCCGCCCAACCCGCCTGGGCCGCCCTCACCGGCACGGAGCGCGGGCGCATCCTCCACCGCGCCGCCGCCCTGCTCCGCGCCCGCAACAACGAGCTGGCCGAGGTCGAAACCCGCGACACCGGCAAGCCCATCGCCGAAACATCCGTCGTCGATGTGCTCTCTGGCGCGGACTGCCTGGAATACTTCGCCAACATGGCAGCCGGGCTTGCCGGGCAGCACATCGACCTCGGCCCCGACGCGTTCGGCTACACCCGTCGCGAGCCGCTCGGCGTGGTCGCCGGCATCGGCGCATGGAACTACCCCTTGCAGATCGCCTGCTGGAAGTCCGCCCCGGCCCTGGCCTGCGGCAACGCCATGCTGTTCAAGCCCGCCGAGCTGACCCCGCTCACCGCGCTCCTGCTTGCGGAGATCTTCGCCGAAGCCGGGCTTCCCGCCGGCCTGTTCAACGTCGTCCAGGGCGCCGCCGCCACCGGGCGCTTGCTCACCGCCCATCCCGGCATCCGGAAGATATCGCTCACCGGCGAGGCGGGCACCGGCAAGCTCGTCATGGCCGACGCCGCGCGCACCCTGAAGCACGTCACCTTGGAACTCGGCGGCAAGTCCCCCCTGATCGTGTTCGAGGACGCCGACCTCGACAACGCCGTTTCCGGCGCGCAGCTCGCCAATTTCTACTCCGCCGGCGAGGTCTGCTCCAACGGCACCCGCGTCTTCGTTCACCGCAAGGTTCTCAAGCCCTTCCTGCAACGGCTGCAAGCCCGCACCGAGGCCATCCGCGTGGGCCAACCGCTCGACCCGGCCACCCAGGTCGGCGCGCTCATCTCCCAGCCGCACATGCGAAAAGTCCTGGGCTACGTCGCGCGCGGCCAGCAGGAGGGCGCGGCGCTGCTCGCCGGCGGCCGCCGCGTCACAAACGGCGACCTCGCCCGCGGCGCGTTCGTCGCCCCCGCCGTCTTCGCCGACTGCACCGACGACATGGCCATCGTGCGCGAGGAGATTTTCGGCCCGGTGCTCTGCGTCCTTCCCTTCGACACCGAGGAGGAAGCCGTCGCCCGCGCCAACGCCACCGAATACGGCCTCGCCGCCGGCGTGTTCACCAGGGATCTCGCCCGCGCCCACCGCGTCATCGCCCGCCTGCAAGCCGGCACCTGCTGGATCAACACCTACAACGTCACGCCCATCGAACTGCCCTTCGGCGGCGTGAAAGGCTCGGGCCTGGGGCGCGAGAACGGCCAGGCCGCCATCGAGCACTACACCCAACTCAAGAGCGTCTACGTCGCCCTCGCCAACATGGACCCGCCGTACTGACGATGAGCGACCACCCGGACATCAAGGAGGACTTCGACTACGTCATCGTCGGCGCAGGGTCCGCCGGCTGCGTGCTGGCCAACCGATTGACCGAGGACGGGAAAGCCACCGTCCTGCTGCTGGAATACGGCGGGTCCGACAGTTCCGTCGTGATCCAAATGCCGAGCGCGCTCGCCATCCCGATGAACCGCAAGAAGTATAACTGGTTCTACGAGACCGAACCCGAGCCGCACTTGAACAACCGCCGCCTGCACACCCCGCGCGGCAAGGTCCTCGGCGGCTCGTCCTCCATCAACGGTCTCGTCTACGTCCGCGGCAACGCCCGCGATTTCGACAACTGGGAGCAGGAAGGGGCGCGAGGCTGGGCCTACCGCCACGTGCTCCCCTACTTCCGCCGCGCCGAAACCAACGCGGAAGGCGGCGACGAGTACCGCGGCAGCGACGGCCCGCTGCACACCCGCTACGGCAGCCTCAAGAACCCTCTCTACCACGCCTGGCTGAAAGCCGGCGAGCAAGCGGGCTACCCGACGACCCGGGACTACAACGGCCACCAGCAGGAAGGCTTCGGCCGCATGGCCATGACGGTCCGCGACGGGCGTCGCTGGAGCGCCGCGAACGCCTACCTGAAGCCGGCCCTGCCGCGCAAGAACCTCAACGTCGTCACCCACGCACTGGCCACGAAGGTCATCATCGAGGCCGGCCGCGCCACCGGCGTCCAGTATCGCCAGGGCCACGCCGAGCATACGGTCCACGCCTGGCGCGAGGTCATCCTGTGCGGCGGCCCGATCAACTCCCCCCAGCTCCTGAAGCTCTCCGGCATCGGCCCGGCCGAGGAACTGAAAAGCCACGGCATCAGGCCCCGCCACCACCTGCCCGGCGTCGGCGAGAACCTGCAGGACCACCTGGAATTCTACTTCCAGGTCGAGTGCAAGCAGCCCATTACGCTCTATTCCGCCATGAACCCGGTCGCCAAGACCGCCATCGGCGCGCGCTGGCTTCTCCGCCACGACGGCCTGGGCGCGACCAACCATTTCGAAAGCTGCGGCTTCATCCGCAGCCGGGCCGGCATCGAGTATCCCGACATCCAGTACCACTTCCTGCCCCTGGCCGTCACGTACGACGGCCGCTCGCTGGCTAAAGGCCACGGCTTCCAGGCCCACGTCGGCCCGATGCGCTCCAAGAGCCGGGGCTGGGTCCGCCTTCGCTCAGCCGATCCGGGCGAGAAGCCCAGCATCCAATTCAACTACATGAGCCACCCCGACGACTGGGCCGAGATGCGCGCCTGCGTGCGCCTCACCCGCGAGATCTTCGCCCAGCCGGCCTTCGATCCCTACCGCGGCCAGGAAATCCAGCCCGGCAAGCACGTCCAAACCGACCAACAGGTCGACGCCTTCGTCCGCGACCACGTGGAAAGCGCCTACCACCCCTCCTGCACCTGCAAGATGGGCCGTCGGGACGACCCGATGGCCGTGGTGGACCCCGAACTGCGCGTTATCGGCATCGACGGCCTGCGTGTGGTCGACTCCTCGGTGATGCCCTCCATCACCACCGGCAACCTCAACGCCCCAACCATCATGATCGGCGAGAAGGGTGCCGACCACATCCGCGGGCGGGCGCTGGCCGCCGCCAACACGCCCGTCTACGCATCCCCCAACTGGCAGGCGGCCCAACGGTGAGCGCCAGCGGACCCAATATCCTGATCCTCATGGCCGACCAGCTCACCGCCGGCGCACTCCCCGCCTACGGCAACACGGTCGCCAAGACGCCCTGCCTGAACCGCCTGGCCGACCAATCGGTCGTGTTCCGCAACGCCTACTGCAACAGCCCGCTCTGCGCGCCCTCCCGCTATGCCTTCATGTCCGGCCGCCTGCCGTCCGCCACCGGCGGCTACGACAACGCCGCCGAGTTCCCCTCGCAGCTCCCCACCTTCGCCCACTATCTCCGCCTCGCCGGCATGAGGACCATCCTCGCCGGCAAGATGCACTTCTGCGGCCCCGACCAGATGCACGGCTTCGAGGAGCGCCTGACCACCGACATCTACCCGTCCGACTACGGCTGGACCCCGGATTGGGAGCGCCCGGACATCCGCCCGGAATGGTACCACAACATGGATTCCGTCATCCAAGCCGGCCCGTGCGTCCGCACCAACCAGATGGATTTCGACGAGGAGGTCGCCTTCGCCGCCCGGCAGAAGCTCTACGACATCGCCCGCGGCAACGACCGCCGCTCCTTCTGCATGGTCGTCTCGCTCACCCACCCGCACGACCCGTTCACCATCCCCGAACCCTATTGGAGCCGCTACCGGGACGAGGAGATCGACCTTCCGGCCGTGCGCGACGCGCCTTCGGACCCGCATACAATTCGCCTGCGCCACGTCAGCAACATGGACGCCCAGCCCGTCACCGAGGCCCAGATTCGCGCCGCCCGGCACGCCTACTACGGCGCCGTATCCTATTTCGACGACCACGTCGGCGCCATGCTGCAAACGCTGCGCGACACCGGGCTGGCCGAGAACACCATCACCATCGTCCTGGCCGACCACGGGGAAATGCTCGGCGAACGCGGGCTCTGGTACAAAATGAGCTTTTTCGAACCGGCCTGCCGCATCCCGCTCATGGTCCACGCCCCGGACCGTTTCGCGCCGCGCCGGGTGGACGGCGCCGTCTCCCTGGTCGACCTCCTTCCCACGCTGGCCGCGCTCGCGCACAATGAACGCGAACCCGCCTACGCCACGCCCATCGACGGCAGAAGCCTCCTGCCGCACCTCCACGGCAAGGCCGGGCACGACGAGGTTCTCGGCGAATACCTCGGGGAAGGAGCGGTCGCGCCGATCGTGATGATCCGGCGCGGCCCTCACAAGTTCGTCCACGCGGAGGGGGACCCCGACCAGCTCTACGACCTGGAGGCCGACCCCAACGAGCTGCACAACCTGGCTGCCGACGCCGAAACGCCACTGCTCAGCCAGTTCCGGGCCGAAGTCGCCGCGCGCTGGAACCTGCCGCAGCTCCACGCCGAAATCCTCGCCAGCCAGCGCCGCCGCCGCCTGGTCGCGGGCGCTCTCCGCCAAGGAGCATTGTCGCCCTGGGACTACCAGCCCGTCCGGGACGCCCGGCAGCAATACGTCCGCCCGCACATGAAGCTCGACGACATCGAGGCCATGTCGCGGTTCCCCCGGGTCACGCCGCGGCAGGCCTGACACGCCGCCGTTGACCGCTCCGGGCGGGAACGGTTTAACCGCGTCCTTTCCTCGATAGGCGGCAACCGTGGCGACTGTGCTCGGAATTGATTTCGGCACCACGAACAGCGTCGTCGCGGCGCTGGACACGACGAGCGGGGCGGTCCGGACCGTCCGGTTCCGCGAGGGCGAGGCCGTGCATGACGTGTTCCGCACCGTGCTGTGCTTCTGGAACGAGGTGACGGGCGGGCGGGCCAGCCTGCGTCACGCGGCCGGGCCAAAGGCGATCTCGGCCTATCTGGAGGACCCGCTGGACAGCCGGCTGGTGATGTCGGTCAAGACCTACCTGGCGAGCCGGAACTTCACCTCCACGAACCTGCTCGGGCGGGTCTGGAGCCTGGAGCAGCTTATCGGGCTGTTCCTGCGCGAGCTGTTCGCGGCCGCGTCGCTGGATGCGGCCGGAACGCGGATCGTGGCCGGACGCCCGGTGCGGTTCGCCGGGGAGGGCGCGGACGACGCGCTCGGGGAAGCCCGGCTGCGGGCCTCGTTCGCGGCGGCGGGGTGGGACGGGATCGACATCGCGCTGGAGCCGGAAGGGGCGGGCTACCGCTTCACGCGCTCGCTTGATGGCCCGGCGACCGTGCTGATCGGCGATTTCGGCGGCGGCACGAGCGACTTCTCGGTGCTGCGGTTCACGCCGGGAAAGCCGATCGAGATGCTGGGGCGGGCCGGCGTGGGGGTCGCGGGGGACGCGTTCGACGCGCGGATCATCGATCACGTGGTGGCGCCGTTGCTGGGCAAGGGCACGCACTACGCGCCCTGGGGCAACCGCCTGCCGGTGCCCGCGGAATGGTATTCGGCCTTTGCCCGGTGGCACCGGCTCTCGCTGATGCGCAGCCCGCGGACGCTGCGGGACATCGCCGAGGTGCGGCGGACGGCGGACGCGCCGGAGCGGCTGGGCCACCTGCTGAGCATGGTCGAGAACGAGCAAGGGTATGAGCTGTATCGCGCGGTGTCGGAGGCCAAGGCGGCGTTGTCAACGGCGGAGCAGGCGGCGCTGCGGTTCGAGCACGACGGGTTCGGCATCGACCAGGTAATCGGGCGGGGAGAGTTCGAGCAATGGATCGCGCCCGATCTCGCGCGGATGGACCAGGCCGTCGGCGAGGCCTTGGCCGACGCCGGCGTCGTGGAGGGGGCGGTCGACCGGGTGTTCCTGACGGGCGGCACGGCGCTCGTGCCCGCGGTGCGGAACCTGTTCGCGCGGCGGTTCGGGGCGGCGCGGATATCGGGCGGGGGCGAGTTCGTGTCCGTGGCGGAAGGACTGGCGCTGATCGGGGCGGAGCGGCTGCGGGCGTGACATTGGGTTGGTTCAGAAGGAGGGTTATGATGGAGCTACGGACCGAGCGGCTGCTGCTCCGCCAATGGCGGGAGGCGGACCGGCCCGTGTTCGCAAGCATGAACGCGGACCCGGAGGTCCGGCGGTTCTTCACTAAAACGCTGACGGCGGAGGAGAGCGACGCGTCCGTTGATCGGTTCGAGAAGCATATCGCCGAGCATGGGTTTGGGTTCTGGGCGGTGGAAGCGCCGGAGATCGCGCCGTTCATCGGCTGCGTCGGGCTGCTGCGCGTGAGTTTCGACGCCCCGTTCGCCCCGGCAGTCGAGATCGGCTGGCGGCTGGCGCGGGCGCATTGGAACCGGGGATACGCGACGGACGGCGCGCGGGCCGCGTTGGCGCACGGATTCGGGCCGCTCGGGCTGCGCGAGATCGTGAGCTACGCGGTGCCGGGCAACGTTGCGTCGCGGCGCGTTATGGAGAAGATTGGGATGCGTCAGGACTTGGGTGGCAGCTTCGATCACCCGAGCCTGGAGGAGAGCAACCCGCTTCGCCGGCACGTGCTGTACCGCGCGACGACGGGGTAGCGCCCCCTCCCCTGCCTTCAGGAGCGACCCGTGTCCTCGACCACACTCTCCCCCAGGCCGGCCGAACCCGGCGTGCCCGGCATCCCGCGCTGGCTGACGCTGATGATCGCCGCGGTCTGCGGGCTGATCGTGGCCAACATCTACTACCCGCAGCCGCTGATCGCGCCGATCAGTGAGTCGCTCGGGCTGTCGCCGCAGGCGGCCGGATTGATCGTGACGATGACGCAGCTTGGCTACGGGGCCGGGCTGCTGCTGATTGTGCCAATGGGGGACCTGTTCGAGAACCGGCGGCTGGTGCTGGCGATCGTCGGGTTCTCCATCCTGGCCCTGGCCGCCGCCGCCGCGGCCACGTCCGCCCTGCCCTTCCTGCTGGCCGCCCTCGGGATCGGGGTCGCCTCGGTGTCGGTGCAGGTGCTGGTGCCGTACGCGGCCCACCTCGCGCCCGACGCCGTCCGCGGCCGGGTGGTAGGGACGATCATGAGCGGCCTGATGCTGGGCATCATGCTGGCGCGGCCGGTGGCGAGCCTGATCACGCACTTCGTTTCGTGGCGGGCGGTGTTCGTGATGTCGGCGGTCATCATGGCGGGGGTGGCGGCGGTGCTGCGCCCGGCCATGCCGGAGCGGCGTCCGGCGCCTGGGCTGCGGTATGGGGCGCTGCTGCGGTCAATGCTCGGCCTGGCTCGAACGACGCCGGTGCTGCAGCGGCGGGCGCTGTACCATTCGTTCCTGTTCGGCGCGTTCAGCCTGTTCTGGACAACGGCGCCGCTGGTGCTGGCGGACCGGTTCCACCTGACGCAGTTCGGGATCGCGGTGTTCGCCTTCGCGGGCGTGGCGGGGGCGGTCGCCGCGCCGATCGCGGGCCGTGTGGCCGACCGGGGGTGGACCGGGCCTGCAACCGCGGGGGCGATGGGGACCGTGGCGGCGTCGTTCCTCCTCAGCCATTTTTCGGGATCAGGCTCCGACCTCGCGCTGGGTGCGCTGACGTGCGCTGCGATCCTGCTCGATTTCGGGGTGACGGCGCATCTCGTGCTCGGGCAGCGGGCGATCTTCTCCCTGCCGGGGCAGTTCCGCAGCCGGCTGAACGGGCTGTTCATGGCGACGTTCTTCATGGGCGGCGCGGTCGGCTCGGCGGCGGGCGGCTGGGCCTATGCCCATGGCGGGTGGGGGCTAACGACTTGGCTGGGCTTCGCCCTGCCGGTAGCGGCGTTGGCTTGCTTCGCGTTCGAGCGCGTGCAGCCTGCTGAAATCATGCACTAAGTTTGTAAAAGTAAAAGCATAGTCCTTCAATTAAATTCTCATCAGGACTTGCAACAATTTTGCTTAATCCAAGAACATCACGGCAAACAATGCTTCGTGTTAATAATATTGCTCCCCATCAATGTCGGCGCGTTACGAACTCGATCTTTGCGAAGGACGACTTGACCCCATCTTTCATTCAGTGGCAACGACAAACCGGTTCGCGTTGTCGCCCTCGCCGGCAACTGTTGCAACCGGCCATGACTCAGGTCCCGCCGCCGCCGCTGCCGCCGTCGCTGATGGCCCAAGCAGAGAAAGATGAGGCAAGCACGAGTCATCGCGCGTCCGATGCGTCACGAGGTAGGCAACAGGCCAGTTCCCGTCGCGCGGCCCCCACGAGGCACCCGGCCCGGCGCTAGCCAGCCCCAGCGCCCAAAGGGCGGGGTTCTTCCGCCACTACCGCTGTCCCACAAACCGGCAACAGGCCCTGGTCAAACAATCTGCCAATCCGAACACGTCAGACCCCCTCCCCCCCAAGCTAAGCCCGCTCCACGAACCGATCCAGCAACCGCTTCTGCCCCGCCTTATCGAACGCCACCTCAACCCGGTCGTCATCCACCGCAAGCACCCGCCCGTACCCGAACTTCTGGTGGAACACCCGCGCCCCCACCGCCAGCGCATCCGCCCGGGCCGGACGCGCCGGCTGCTCCCAGGCTTCCACCACCTTCGGCCCCCGCCGGGCTGTGAGCGGGCCGCCCGCGAACACGCTCGGCCCGGCCACCAGCCGCTGCTCCCGCTGCAACGCCGCCGACCCGGCGCGCGCCGTATGCGCCTCCGGCAACTCGTCCACGAACCGGCTCGGGATGCTGCTCTGCCAGTTGGCATACAGCCGCCGGTTGGCCGCATGGCTCACCACTGCCCGCTTGCGCGCCCGGGTCAGGCCCACGTAGGCCAGCCGCCGCTCCTCCTCCAGCCCCTTCTGCCCGCCCTCGTCCAGGGTGCGCTGGCTCGGAAACAGCCCTTCCTCCCAGCCGGGCAGGAACACGGTGTCGAATTCAAGGCCCTTCGCCCCGTGCAAGGTCATCATGCTCAGCCGGTCGCCTTCCGCGTTCTCCTCGTTCTCCATCACCAGGCTCACGTGGTCGAGGAACCCGGCCAGCGTCTCGAAATCCGCGAGCGCGCGGACGAGCTCCTTGAGGTTCTCCAGCCGTCCGGGGGCGTCGGGCGACTTGTCCTGCTGCCACATGGCGACGTAGCCGCTCTCGTCGAGCATGGCGGCCAGCACGGCCACGTGGCCATCCCTGGGCAGCATCTCGCGCCAGCGGGCAAAATCATCGAACAGCGCCTTGAGCGTGCCGCCGAGCTTGCCCTTGAGCGCCCCGTTGCGGGCCAGGCCCTCGGCCGCGGCGGCGAGCGGGACGCCTTGCGCCCGCGCCGCCTCGTGCATGGTCCGCAACGCCCCCGTCCCCACCCCGCGCCTCGGCACGTTGACGATGCGTTCGAAGGCCAGGTCGTCCGCCGGCTGGTGCAGCACGCGCATGTAGGCCACGGCGTCGCGGATCTCGGCGCGCTCGTAGAACCGCAAGCCGCCGACGATGCGGTACGGCGTCCCCTGGATGATCATCCGCTCCTCGAAGGCGCGCGTCTGCGCCGTGGTGCGGACCAGGATGGCGATCTCGCTCAACGCGTGCCCCTCCCGCCGCAGCGCCTCGACGCGTTCGCCAACCATCCGGGCCTCTTCCTCGGAATCCCACAGGCTGACCACGTCGACCGGCTCGCCCTGGGCGTTGTTCACGCCGGGCCGCAAGGTCTTGCCGAGGCGGCCCTCGTTGTTGGCGATCAGCCCGGCGGCGGCGGCGAGGATGGGGGCGGTGCTGCGGTAGTTGCGCTCGAGGCGGATAACCGCCGCGCCCGGAAAATCCTGCTCGAAGCGGAGAATGTTCTCCACCTCCGCGCCGCGCCACGAATAGATGCTCTGGTCGTCGTCCCCCACGCAGCAGATGTTCCGGTGCGATTGCGCGAGCAGCCGCAGCCACAGGTATTGGACGGTGTTGGTGTCCTGGTACTCGTCGACGAGGATATAGCGGAAGCGCCGGTGGTAGTCGGCCAGGATGTCGGGCCGGGTCCGCAGGATCTCCGTCATATGCAGCAGCAGATCGCCGAAATCGGCGGTGTTGAGCTGGGCGAGACGCGCCTGGTAGGCCGTGTAAAGCGCCTTCGACTGCCCGCCCGCGAAGTCGGTCTCCTCCGAGGCCGGCACGCGGTCCGGGGTGACGCCGCGGTCTTTCCAGCGCTGGATGACCCCCATCAGGGCCTGGGGCGTCCACCGCTTCACATCGATGCGGGCGGCTTCCATCACCTGCTTCAACAGGCGCTGCTGGTCATCGGTGTCGAGGATGGTGAAGCCGGAGGTGAGGCCGACGAGGTCGGCATGACGCCGCAGCATCCGGGCGCAGAGGGCATGGAACGTGCCGAGCCAAAGCCCCTCGGCGGGCTGGCCCAGGATGGCGCTCACCCGCTCACGCATCTCGCGCGCCGCCTTGTTGGTGAAGGTGACGGCGAGGATCTGGCCCGGGAACGCGCGCCTTGTCAGCAGGAGGTGGGCGAACCGGGTGGTCAGCACGCGCGTCTTGCCCGTCCCCGCCCCGGCAAGCACGAGAACGGGGCCGTCGAGCGTTTCCACGGCGTCGCGCTGCTCGGGGTTCAGGCGGGCAAGGTATTCGGTCATGGCAATAGGATGCTTTGGGTCACGGAGGGATTCTAGACGGCGATGCGGCAGGTGGCCAATGGCGCGCGCCGGGGCGTGGTGTCCCCTGGCCGTAAAGACCGAGGTGCATGAGCGCGATTCCTCTCGGCAACCGGAACGGTCCGGCTTAATGCTGGCCCTGTTCGCGCTCGTGCTGCGGCAGGCCGCGGCGGCAAGCCCTACGCCCCGCGGTCGGGCGCTTGGCTTGGCCGCATCCTTGGGGCGTGCAGTCACGCCTGGCGCACCAGCGGAGCGCATCATCCTCAAATAAACGCCCCTTTGACCATCTCGCAGTCGCCGTTCAAACATTGGAGCGCGAGCATGACACGTTCCGGCGTGGCCGCTGATTGCGGGTTGAGCCGGATCATCGGTATGCCGTACAGGCGTTCCGGCTCAGGCAAGCGGCGCTCTTCGCCGAGATCAACCACGAGGCGGAGACGAGCCGACTGCCTGCATTGGATGCGCAGGATGCCCAACCCGCTCACCTCGACCATCCCGCTCCACCCGGCCGGCGACTGAGCGACACCGTCCTCGATTTCGACCCGGTCATCAGCGACCAACTCGAAGCCCAACGTTAGCAACCGGAGCAGCAGGCTGGTTTTCCCGCTCCCGGGTGGCCCGGCCAGGAGCACGCCACATTCTTGCCAAACGGCGCAGCTTGCATGGACGATCATCGGCGTCGGAAGGCAAGCAGGTGACATTTGTAACCAAATTCAGCATTGCATTGTTTCACGTGAAACACTGTCAGGAGCAAGGAAGGCGAATTTTGAAGCGGGCGCCCAGGATCGAGGAGTCCGCTCCCATTCGATTTTCCGCAACGATGGTGCCTCGATGAGCGCTCACGATCTGCCGGCTGATCGACAAGCCTAGTCCTGAATGCTGCCCGAATGACTCTCCCGCAGGACGCTCCGAGTAGAACCGGTCAAACACCTGGTCGAGCTTGGCGGCCGGAATGCCTGGACCATCGTCCTCAACGAGAATGTCAATCCCGTCCTCGGCGTTCTCGACGATGATCCTGATTGTTCCGCCTGGAGGCGAGAAGCTTTTTGCGTTGCCGAGCAGGTTTCGGATCACTTGCATCAGCCTGTCCTCAACGGCCACCACGGTCAGCTCGCCCGATGATAACGAGACGTCCAGGGTGGGGTCCGTGCTTGCTCTCGTTGCCTCGTAGATCTCGACCAACGCCATCACAAGCGGGCGGATGTTCACCTGTTTCGTCACGGCGCGGGAAAGCTCGGCATCGACGCGGCTTGCGTCGCTGATGTCGCTTATCAGGCGATCGATCCGGATAACGTCCTGCTCAATCACCGCGAGGAGACGGGTGCGTTGCTGCTGTTGCTCCACGCGCGGAAGGGTCTCGATCGCGCTTCGGATGCTGCTCAACGGGTTCTTGATCTCGTGGGCAACGTCCGCCGCAAACCGTTCAGTGGCGTCCATTCGGGCCCATAGGGCAACTGAACCTTCATTGAGGGCGTGCGCGAGTTCGCCGACTTCGTCAGAGCGGTCGAGAAGGCGGCTCGGGACGGTCCCGGCCCGGCCTTTGCCTTCGCGCATGTCGTCCGCGGCGCCGGCAAGGCGGAGGATCGGCCGGGCGATGGTCAGGGACAGATACCAGGACAAGGCGACCGTGAGAGCCAGGGCCAGGATGAGCAGGCCCAGGATGCTGATCCGGACGTTGAACAGACTGTTGTCGACTTCCCGGGCTTCGCGGGTCAGGAAAACGATGCCGACCAGATGACGGTTCCTCAGGGACGGCTCCGCCACCGTCACGAGCAGGCGGCCATCATCGGTCCGCCGGATGTGCGGCGGGACTTCCTGCCGGGGGGCGCCGCCGGCTTTGCGGAACCCCTGGATCACGCCGGGCTGCCATTCGTCGCCGGCGATGGTCGGGATGACTTGGTTCAGCGGGTTGGGGGTCCGGTGAGGCAGGATGGCCAGCAGCTTGTCGTAGACTGCGCCGATTGCGCCGAGCCACGGGCCGCGGTCGATCGCCGGGGGGAGAGGTTCGGTCACGACCGCGCCGCCGATGCCTTCGCGGACCCGGCTGTCGGCGACGAGTTGGCCATCCGGGGCGTAGAGGCGGGCCTGGGCGTTCGGGGTTGGTTCGGTGAGGCGGCGGAGCAGGGCGCGGGCGAGGTCGGGCTGGAGCGTGGGATTGTCCGGGTCCTGCTCGCGGACGGCGCTTTCGCCGAGGGCGCCGGCGAAGATCCGGGCTTGCTCGCGGAGGGCCTGGACATCGGATTCAAGCAGGCCGTTCTGGTATTGGTCGAGGTAGAGGAGGGCGGCCACGAGCAGCACCAGGGGGAGGGCATTGACCAGCAGGATGCGGCGGAGGAGAGGAGACGCCCATCGATGCCTGTTGCGCCGTGGCGTGAGTGGCTTATTGTTCTTTATAGCGGTAGCCGATGCCATATAGGGTCTCGATGTTGTCGAACGACTCGTCAATCGTGCGGAACTTCTTGCGGACACGCTTGACATGGCTGTCGATGGTTCGGTCGTCCACATAGATGTTCTCACCATATGCCGCATCGATGAGCTGGTCGCGGGATTTGACCATGCCGGGACGGGCAGCGAGGGCCTTGATGAGCAGGAACTCGGTGACGGTGAGCTGAATGTCGCGTTCGCGCCAGAGGCATTGGTGCTTGGTGTCATCGAGCTGGAGATTGCCCCGGGCCATGACGCCGGTAGGCGAGGCGCCGGAGCCTTCGGCGCGGCTGGTCTCGTTGCGGCGGAGCAGGGCGCGGATGCGTTCGATGAGGAGGCGCTGGCTGAAGGGCTTGGTGATGTAGTCGTCCGCGCCGAGCCGTAGGCCCATGAGTTCGTCGACCTCCTCGTCCTTGCTGGTCAGGAAAATAACGGGAAGGGCGCTGCGGACGCGAAGGCGTTGCAATAGCTCCATGCCGTCCATGCGAGGCATCTTGATGTCGAGCACGGCGAGGTCAACCGGGTGGGCGGTCAGGCCTTGCAGGGCGCTCTCGCCGTCGGTGTAGGTTCGGACCTGGAATCCTTCCTGCTCGAGCGTCATGGAAACGGAGGTCAGGATGTTGCGGTCGTCGTCGACCAGGGCAATGGTGTGCTTCATGGTCTACCTTTCGGGTTCTCTTGCAGGCGTGCGCGTCCGTGCGCAGGGTACGCCAGCTTATCATGGCGGGATATTGGAATGAGCGATCAAGGTTTCGATCCTGCCCGGGCGGCACGGAGGCTGCTGCGGGCCTCGCGGGCCGGCACGCTGGCGACGGCGGTGGATGGGCAGCCGTTCGCCTCTCTGATGACGCCGGCGACCGCGCCGGACGGGAGCGTGGTGCTGCTGCTGTCGGGGTTGTCGGAACACACGCGGCATTTGCGGGCGGAGCCTCGGTGCGCGGTGATGGTTGTTGGGGCGGCGGATGGGGCGAACGCGCAAACGGCGCCGCGGCTGACGGTCACAGGGCTGGCAAGGCCGGAGGCGGACCCGGCGTTGAAGGCGCGCTGGGTGGCGCTGCACCCATACGCGGCGTTCTATGCCGGGTTCGGGGATTTCGGGTTGTGGCGGGTGACGCCCGTGGCCGGGCAGTTCATCGGGGGGTTCGCGAGCGCACACCGGCTGAAACAGGCGGAGTTGATGGCCGATGCGCCGGCATGGGAGGCGGTGGCGGCGGCGGAGGAGGGCATCCTGGCGCACTGCAACGCCGACCATGCGGACACGCTGGACCTTTACGCGCGGGACCATGGGCTTGCCGGGGCCGGGTGGCGGATGGTCGCGTGCGACGTGGACGGGTTCGATCTCGCGCGGGAGGACATCGTGCGGCGGGTTCACTGGCCGGAGCCGGTCGATGGGGCGAAATCCGTTCGCAAGGCGTTGATCTTGCTTGCAAGCGGCGCGCGAGGCCGGTTGCAAACGGGGAAGGGGGGAGATGAGGCTCCCGCCGTTTGATGCCCTGAATTCGATGTTTGCGTCGTCGTTGAGCCGTTCCGGTTCGCGGGGCGCGGGCGTGGAGGCATTCGACGCCGGCTTTGGTTGGGCGGGACGGCTTGGGGCGGCATCGTGCGGAGCTAGAGCCGCCCGCTTTCCCTAGACCGTCCGGCCAAACCTTGCCACCAGCTCGCGGGACCGTCCCGCATCCGCTTGCTTCATCACCTGCCACGTCAGCCGCTGGCATTCGTCGATGGTGGTGGCGCGGACCGCCTGCTTGACGCGGGGCACCGCCGACGCGTTCATGCTGAAGCTCCGCAGCCCGAGACCTAGCAGCAGCGGCGTCATCATCGGGTTGGCCGCCATCTCGCCACAGACCGACACGGGGATCTGATGCCGCCCCGCCGCCTCGGCCGTGAACTGCAGCAGCCGCAGCAGCGACGGATGCAATGGGTCATACAGCTCCGCCACGCTGGTTTCCGCCCGGTCCACCGCCAGCGTGTACATGCAGAGATCGTTGGTGCCGATGGCGAAGAAGTCCACCTCCGGCGCCAGCGTATCGGCGGCCAGCGCCGCCCCCGGCGTTTCCACCATGATCCCGATCGGCGGCAGCTTTTCCGGCAAGGCCCGGCCTTCTCCCCGCAGCCGCGCCGCCACCATCTCGTAAACCGCCCGGACCGCCCGGATCTCGGCCAGGTTCGTCACCATCGGCAGCAGCACGCGGACCGGCCCGAACACCGCGGCCCGCAGGATCGCCGCCAACTGCGTTTCCAGCAGCGCCGGCTGGCGCAGCAGCAGGCGCACGCCGCGAAGCCCCAGCGCCGGGTTGGCGTCCGTCAGGTCCGGCACCAGGCCGGCGGTTGACAGCGCCTCGATCTCCTTCTCCCCGCCCCAGTCCAGCACCCGGATCGTCACCGGGTCGCCTTGCATGGTGGCGACCACTGTTTGATAGATATCCGCCTGCTCGTCCTCGTCCGGCACCGTGTCCCGGTTCATGAACACGAACTCGCTCCGCAGCAGCCCGATCCCGGCCGCGCCCGACTGCGCGATCATCGGCAGCTCCACCGGCAATTCCAGGTTGGCTTGCAGATCTACGGTCTCCCCGTCCAGCGTCACCGACGCGAGCCGCCGCAGCCGCCCCAATCGCTGCCGCTCCCGCGCGAAGGCGTCCACCGCGCGCCGCGCTGCGGCCAGGCTGGCGGGCGTGGGGTGCAGCACCAGCGCGCCGCTCGACCCGTCCACGACGATCGAGTCCCCCGCCCGGAGACCTTGCAGCAGCCCCGGCGCGCCGAGCACCGACGGCACCCCCAAGGCCCGCAGCAGGATCGCCGTATGCCCGTCCGAGCCTCCCTCCTCCGTCGCCACGCCTGCGATCCGCGAGGGGTCGATCAGCGCCGCGTCCGCCGGGCGCAGCGCTTCCGAGACCAGGATCGACCCTTGCACCATGTCGGCGAAGCTGCGGAACGGCGCCCGCGTCAGGTTCCGCACCAGCCGCCGCCCGATCTCCCGGACCTCGTCGGCCTGGCGTTGGCTGCCTATGCCGTCCGGCCCCGCCCCGTCCCCGGCACCGATGGCCGAGAGCTGGCTGGCCAGCGCGTTCGCCTCCTCCATCACCGCCGTCTCGGCCGACACCAGCCGATCCGTCACCCGCGCCCGCACCCCCCGGATCAGCCGCGAGGGGCCTAGCATCTGTAGATACGCGTCGAGCAGCGGCGCGATTTCCCCTTGGCTTTCCTCCGGCAGGATCGCGAGCCTGCCTCGCAGCTTCAGCAACTGCTTGCGCGATTGCAGCACCGCGGCATCAAGCCGGGCCAGCTCGGCCTTGATGTCCTCCGCATGGATGCGGTTGCGCGTCACCACCGCCGGCGGCTCGATTGTCCGGAACACCGGCCCGATCGCGACGCCGGCGCAAGCGGGGATCCCCGCCAGCCGCCGCTCACGGCACGCGCCGCGCTCCTGCCCGGCTTCGGCCTCAATCCTGCTCATTGAATCCGGCCTCGACAAGCTCGGCAAGGGCGTCCAGCGCTTCCTTCGCGTCCCAGCCGTCCGCTTGCAGCTCGATCGACGACCCTTGTCCCGCGCCGAGCATCATAAGCCCCATGATGGACCGGGCCGACACGCTTTGCCCGTCGCGGACCACCTCGACGGACGCGCCGAACCGTTCCGCAACCGTGACGAGCTTGGCCGCGGCCCGCGCGTGCAACCCCCGCCGGTTTACCACGGCCACGGTGCGCGTCAGCAATGTCGTGCTGGCAGCCTCGGTCCCGCCGTGATCGCCGTTCAGCGGGTCTGCCACGGCTTACCCCGTCGCCGCCTTGCAGCAAGACGGCAGCACGTGGGACGCGGTGGCGATGTATTTCCGCCCGGCCGCTTCCGCGCACGCGGCGCATTCGCCGATGGTCTGGCTGGAACGGACCTTTGCCAGCTTGACCAGCATGGGAAGGTTCATCCCCGAGATGACCTCCACGCCGGGCCGGCTCATCATCGAGATGGCCAGGTTGCTCGGCGTGCCCCCAAACATATCGGTCACGACGACGACGCCGTCCCCGGTGTCGACGCTCGCGATACGTTCCTGGATATCGGCCCGGCGACTTTCCATGTCGTCCTCCGGCCCGATACATATCGTCGCGACGTTGCGCTGCGGCCCGACGACGTGTTCCAGCGCCAGCCGGAACTCGTCCGCCAAATGGCCGTGAGTTACAAGCACGAGGCCGATCATCGCTGCAAACTCAATTCGATTCCAAAACGGTTGGGCCAGGCCCTTGTTTTGTTGCCAGTTGCGGCAACCCTGGCCGCAACGCCTGACGCCAGACACTAACCGACAATTTAAGTCCTTTTGCCTTTGACTCAACCATACTAGCAATCGGAGGATTCATCTGACCATAAACACGAGCCAACATGGCGTTCCCATACAGCCGAAGCCGAACCCAGCATAGCTTTGCCTTTGTCCTGAACCGAACAAACGCAGTTTCCAATGAGCAGCGCATTGGAGCGAGCCTACGTAAAACCGGCGGCTAAGTCGATACATAGCGCGGTTGCCGGGCTTTAGGCTCGCCTGATTGCATTAGCTTGGGTCAGATTGCGGCTTGTCAAAGAGCCAAGCGTCAGAAACGATGTTTGCCTGTTGCCGGCCGGGGCGCTGGCTGCGCGGGGATGCCGCCGGCTGACGAGCGCCTCAGCCTTCGAGCAGGTGGCCGATGGCGCGGAGCGGGCGTAGCCGGTCGGCCACGATCTTGGTTATCGCGAGCAACGGGATCGAGAGGATGGCCCCTTGGATGCCCCACATCCAATACCAGAAGATGAGCGCGATGATGACCGCGACGGGATTGAGCGTGAATCGCTTGGCCAACAGCATCGGCGTGATCATCTCGCCTTCCGCAAGGTGGATCGCGAGATAGGCGGCGGCTGGCAGCAAGGCCGCCCACGTCGGCCCCAATACGGCCAGGCCCACCAGGGCAAACAGCGACACGCCAGCCAACGGGCCGAGGATCGGGACGTAATTGAACGCGAACGCGATCACGCCCCAGAACGGCGCGCCTGGAATGCCGAATGCCCACGTCACCAGGCCGTTCGCGACCCCGACCACGGCATTTATGATCGTTATCGTGAGCAGGTATGCGGAAATGTCGTGTTCCACGGCGCTCGTGATCTCGACCGCGTCCTTCTTGTCCTTGAACCGGGGAAGCA
Source organism: Acetobacteraceae bacterium (assembly GCA_965260935.1). Classification (GTDB taxonomy): domain Bacteria; phylum Pseudomonadota; class Alphaproteobacteria; order Acetobacterales; family Acetobacteraceae; genus JBBROS01. The sequence continues at coordinate 617,149 of OZ253374.1, read as the reverse complement.
CCTCGACGAGCCTTCGCATGAACGTGTCGCCGAACGCGAGCATGTAGAAGAGGATGAGCAGAATCTCGAGCAGGTGCGATGCGAAGGCGCTTGCGCCGCCGGCGAGCACCCCGGCGATGTTGCCCGGTTCGAGCTTGAGCGATCCGAGCGGGTTCGTGCCGTTGACGCCCAACGGTTCCAGAAACCTCGCGGCGTGGTCTGCGAACCGTTGCAGGACTTCGACGCGAGCGCGGACCTTCTCGATCAAGTCCGGGAGGTTGCGGACCATGTTGCTGGCCGGGTTCGACAGGATCACCGCCAGCGCCGCGAGCACGCCGACCAGGACGAGAACGGCAACGGCCGCGCCGAGCACCTTGGGTATCTTGAAGCGCTGCTGCAGACGAACGAGGGGTTGCAGCAGCAGCTTCAACACCAGCGCGATCACGATCGGCAGGATGACTTCGCGGCCAACCGACAGCAGCGCGAGGCAGGCGAAGAAGAACAGCCCGCCCAGGAACACCGTGCGCGGGTCCTGCGGCAGCGGCATGTCGCCTTCGTCCGGCGGCGACCGGGTGTCCTGCATCGCAGGATTTGAGATATTGCCGGTGTTGCCGCGCGTTTCTAGCGGAGGATGTTTCTCCGGATCGCTCACCTGTTCGCGCCAGGGGTCCACAGGACGTCGCCGTCGGGGTTCAGCCGGCGGCCCACCACGAACAAGTGGTCGGACAGGCGGTTCAGCAGGCGAATGACGGCGGGATTGACGGCCTGCTCGCGGGAAAGCCGCACCACCAGCCGCTCTGCCCGGCGCACCACGGTCCGCGCCAAGTGGGCGTGCGCTGCGGCCGGCGTCCCGCCTGGCAGCACGAAGCTCGACAATGGCGCGAGCCCGGCGTTCATCGCCGCCACTTCGGCTTCCAGCCTCACGCTCGGCGCGTCGGTCACGCGCAGCCGCTCGCCTGCTTCGCCGGGGACGGAGAGGTCGGCCCCGACATCGAACAAGTCGTTCTGTATCCGTGCGAGCATCGCGTCGACCTCGGCGTTGCCGGCCGTGTGCAGCCTCAGCAAGCCGATCGTGGCGTTTGCCTCGTCCACCGTGCCGTAGGCTTCCACGCGTAGGTCGCTCTTGCCGACGCGGGTCCCGTCGCCCAGGGAGGTTTGCCCTTCGTCGCCGCCGCGGGTGACAACGCGGTCGATCCTGATCATGATGTTCCTCCAAGGCGAAAGCGGATTGCTTGCTTGAAGTCAAACGAGACGGCCGCGCCGGCGTTCCGCGCGGGCAGGAATCTCCAACGCGCCACCGCGTCCTTCGCCGCCCGGTCGAGTTCTGGGTCGCCGCTGCTTGCTTGAACGATGATCAAGCCGGGCAAGCCGGCAGCCGTCACGCGGATGGCCAGCAGCACGTCGCCTTCCACGTGTCCGCGTAGGGCGTTCGCCGGGTATGCTGGCGGGGCGTTATGAAACCTGGCGTCGAGCCGGGGCGGGACGACGTTGTCGCCCGTGATTTTCAGGCCGGCCCGGTTTTCCTGATTTTTAGCGACGCTTGGCGTGTTGGCCGCGTTGCCTTGCCGGGGAGGCTCGGCTTGGGCGTTCGCGTCGGCCCGCTTGAACGGCTCGGCCGTTTTCCTTTCGCGATCCACGGCCTGGCTTTCCGTGGCCTCCATCCGTGCCGCCTGATCGACCAGCTCGATCGTGACGACCGCTGCCCGTTCCGGATGTTGCCCCGTTCTGCCCACGGCCATGGGCAAAAGCATGGAAAGGTGAAGCAGCAGGGCGGCAACCGCCGGGCGAGCCATCCCGGCCTGGCGGGAACGGACGCGCCAGGACGGGGGCGCCAACCGGGCGGCGGCGGTGGTTCCGGTGAGCAAGGTTGCGGGCGTTCCGATGACAGCCGATGGTTCACCCGGGCATTCTCTCCCGCCGGAATGAACAGGGGCTTAACCGGGCTCGGGGCGCCGGGGCCGGTCCGCTTGCCTGTCTCCTAAATGACCAACACGCCCTGGTGCTTGGCCTTTCCTTCAGGCTCGACGTGGATCGTCACGACAAGGCCTTCGACTTCGGACTTCAAGGCTGCTTCCACGCGGTCGCAGATCCGGTGCGCCTCGTCGACCCGCATGGACCCCGGCACGACCAGGTGGAACTCCAGATACGTGAGCTTTCCCGCGTGGCGGGTACGCAAGTCGTGCGCTTCGAGCGCGCCGTCGGCGTGTTCGCTCACCGCAATTCGAAGGCGCTCCATCGTTGCCTTGTCCGGGGCTTCGTCCATCAGGCCCCCGACGGAGCCGCGGACGACGGTCAGGCCGGACCACAAGACGTGCAGCGCGACCGCCGCGGCCAGCAAGGGGTCGAGCCAGTGGATTCCCGTGGCCAGGACGACCGCAAGCCCGGCCAGGATGCCCGCCGATGTCACCACGTCGGACCAGAGGTGGCGGGCATCCGCGACCAACGCCGCCGAGCGTTGCGCCTGCCCCACCCGCATCAGCAATGCCGCCCAGCCTCCGTTGACCGCCGTTGACGCGACGGTGAGCGACAACGCGAGCCATGGCGTGTCGAGCACGACGGGATGCCGCCAGGTCTGCCAGGCATGTTGCAGGATCGAGATCGCGGCCACGATGATGAGCACGCCCTCGATCACTGCGGAGAAGAACTCCGCCTTCTGATGCCCGTACGGGTGGTTCGCATCGGCGGGCTTGGCCGAGAGCCGCAAGGCGCCGAAGGCCACGAGGCTGGCGACGACGTTCACGACGCTTTCAAGCGCGTCGGAGTACAAGGCCGCGCTGTCCGTCAACAGCCAAGCGAGGGCCTTCATCGCCAGCACGACGATGCCGACGACGACGGTCCCAATCGCTATTCGCTGCACCCGGTCCAACGTCAACAGCCCCTAACGCCCGCGCCGGTCTAGAGCATTCGCGTGCCCGATGACATTGCCCCGGAGACGATTTCGGGCGCCAAGCAGGCTTGCACGGCTTGCGTCGCGCAGGCCTGCTTATGTGTGAGGCGATCGGAGCCCTACACCGAGAAGTACTTCGCCTTCGGGTTGATGACGACGATGGCGCTGGTTGACTGCTCGGGGTGCAACTGCCACTCGTCAGACAACGCGACGCCGATGCGCTCCGCGCCGAGCAGCCGCAGAAGCGGGGCCTGGTCCTCCAGCTTCGGGCAAGCAGGGTAGCCGAACGAGTAGCGGCTTCCGCGGTAGCTTTGCGCCAGCATCTTTTCCATGTCGCGGTCGTCCTCGGCCGCGAACCCGAGCTCGGCGCGGATGCGTTTATGCGTGTACTCCGCCATCGCCTCGGCCACTTCCACGGACAAGCCGTGCAGGTAAAGGTAGTCCTGGTAGCGGTTGTCCTCGAACCAGACGCGCGCCATGTCGCTGGCTTTCTGGCCGACGGTGACGACCTGCAGCCCGATCACGTCCCGTTCCGCGTCGTCGACGTCGCGGAAGAAGTCGGCGATGCATTCGCCGTCCTCCTTGGGCTGCCTCGGCAGGCCGAAGCGGCACAGTTCCGTTTGCCCGTCCGGCTCGAAGACGATCAGGTCGTTGCCCTGGCCGGCCGCTTTCCAGTAGCCGTAGATGGCTTGCGGCTTGAGGATGTCCTCCGCTTCGGCGATTCCCAGCATCCGGCGCATGACCGGGCGCAGCTCCTGCTTGGCCCAACCGAGGAAATCCTCAAGGGACTTGCCTTGCTTGCGGAAGCCCCACTGGAATTGATAGAGGCTGCGCTCGTTCAGGAACGGGATCACCGCCTTCGTGGGCGCCGAGATGACCCTTGAGCCCCAGAACGGCGGCTCCGCCACCGGCACGCCCGCGGTGAGCCGCTGACGCCTCTGCTGCACCGCGGCCAGGTCGACGGGCCGGAACGCTTTCGCGTCGGCTTGCCCCAGACTCCGCTTCGTGTTGCGGGCCTTGCCCGCCCTCTTGGCCTGGACGGCTGTCAGATAGCCGTCGAAGTCGTTGCCCGTCACCTTGTCCATCAGGTGCAGCCCGTCGAACGCGTCCCGCGCGTAGGCCACCCGGCCGCACGCGTAGGCTTGCACGCAGTCGTCCTCGACGTAGTTGCGGGTGAGCGCCGCGCCGCCGAGCATGACGGGGATGTCTAGGCCCTGCCGGGTCAATTCCTCAAGGTTCTCGCGCATTACCACGGTTGATTTCACCAGCAGGCCGGACATGCCGATGGCGTGCGCGCGGTGCTCGCGGACGGCGGCGACCATGTCGGTCAGCGGGACCTTGATGCCGAGGTTCACGACCCGGTAGCCATTGTTGGTCAGGATGATGTCGACCAGGTTCTTGCCGATGTCGTGGACGTCTCCCTTCACCGTCGCCAGCACGATGGTGCCTTTCTCCTGCCCCTCGACCCGCTCCATCAGCGGCTCCAGATAGGCGACGGCCGCCTTCATCGTTTCCGCCGACTGGAGCACGAACGGGAGCTGCATCTTGCCCGCCCCGAACAGCTCGCCGACCACCTTCATGCCGTCCAGCAGGATCGTGTTGATGATGTCGAGCGGCTTGTGCCGGGCGAGCGCTTGCTCAAGCTCCTCGTGCAGGCCCTTGCGGTCCCCGTCGACGATCCGGTCCTTCAAGCGGCCTTCCACCGTCTCGGCCCGCACCTTCTTGACCGCGTCTGCCGCCTTGCGTTCGGCGAACATCTCCAGCAAGCGCTGCAGCGGGTCGTAATTCTCGCGCCGCCGATCGAACAGCAGGTCTTCCATGACCTCGACCTCGGCGGGCGGGATGAGGTGCAAGGGCCTGATCTTGCTGACGTGGACGATCGCGCCGCTCATCCCCGCGCGCACCGCGTGGTCCAGGAACACCGAGTTCAGCACCGCGCGGGCGGCGGCGTTCAGGCCGAAGGAGATGTTGGACAGGCCGAGGATGATCTGGATGTCCGGGAACTCGTCGCGGATCAGCTTGATCCCCTCCAGCGTCCATTGCCCGAGCTTGCGGTCGTCCTCGTTGCCGGTCGCGACCGTGAAGGTCAGCGGGTCGATCAGCAGGTCGGATTGCGGCAGGCCGTGCTTGTCGCAGGCGAAGGCGACGAGCCGCCGGGCGATCGCCAGCTTGGCTTCCGGCGTCTTGGCCATCCCGGTCTCGTCGATGGTCAGGGCGATGACCGCCGCGCCGAACTTCTTCGCGAGCACGAGACGGTCGGCCGCGGCCTTCTCCCCGTCTTCGAAGTTGATCGAGTTGATGATCGGCTTGCCGCCGTGCAGCTTCAGGGCCGCCTCGATCACCGGGGTTTCCGTGCTGTCGATCACGAGCGGCGCGTTGACGCTCGCGGTGAACCGGGTGACGACCTCGTTCATCTCCGCGACCTCGTCGCGCCCGACGAAGGCCGTGCACAGGTCGAGGCTGTTCGATCCCTCGGCGACCTGCTCGCGCCCGATGGCGACGCAACCGTCCCAATCGCCGGCCTCTTGCAGCTCGCGCCATTTCTTGCTGCCGTTCGCGTTGCAGCGTTCGCCGATGGAGAAGTAGCTGTTCTCCTGCCTGAGCGCGGTTTGCCCGTAGAGGCTTGCCACGCTCGGCACCCAGACCGGCTTGCGCGGCACGGGGGCGGGCCGCCTCGCGCCCCCCTTGTTCAGCATCGCGTCCAACGCCTGGATATGCGGCGTGCTGGTGCCGCAGCAGCCGCCGATCAGGTTGAGGCCGTCCTCGGCTATGAACCGTTCCATCCAGCTCGCCATCTGCGCCGGGTCGAGCGGATAGTGCGTCTTGCCGTCGACCAGTTCCGGCAGCCCGGCGTTCGGCTGCACCGAGATCAGCCCGGGCCAGTTCGCCGCCAGCCACCGGACGTGCTCCGACATCTCCTGCGGGCCGGTGGCGCAATTGAGGCCGATCAAGGGCACGTCGAGGGCGTGGATCACGGTCGCGGCGGCGGCGATGTCCGGTCCGACCAGCAGGGTCCCGGTGGTCTCGACCGTGACCTGCACGAACACGGGCGTGTCGGCGCCGGCCTCTTGCCGGGCCAGCTTGGCGGCGTTGACGGCGGCTTTGATTTGCAGGGTGTCCTGGCAGGTCTCGATCAGGATCGCGTCCACGCCGCCGGCGATCAGGCCGCGGCATTGCTCGGCGATGCCGGCCTCCAGCGGGTCGTAGGCGATGTTGCCGAGCGTCGGCAGCTTCGTGCCAGGCCCGACGCTGCCGATGACGTAGCGATGGCGTCCGTCCGAGAACGTCTCGGCCGCTTCGCGCGCCAGCTCGGCGGCGACTTGGTTGATCTCGCGCGCCCGGTCCTGCAACCCGAATTCGGCCAGGGTGATCGTGCTGCCGCCGAAGGTGTTGGTTTCCACCATGTCCGCGCCGGCCTCGAAGTAGCCGCGGTGGATTTCCCGCACCAGGTCCGGACGGGACAGGTTCAGCACCTCGGTGCAGTTCTCCTGGTTCCAGTAGTCGCGCTCGATGTCCAGCGTGAGCGCCTGGACCCGGCTGCCCATGCCGCCGTCGCAGAGCAGCACCTGGCCGCGCAGGGCATCAAGCAGATGGGGTCTTGTCATTGGGCATCCTCTGTCATCAGGTCTAGATCGGCTGGGGGCGCGACGGGAGCGGCCGCCAGCCAGAGGCGAACGGGGATCGGGCCGGGCACGGTCCGGGATGCGCCGAGCCGAAGCCCGGCGCCTGTCAGCAACTCGCCCATCGTGTCGTCCGAGAAGCCTTGCCATCGGTGCGCCAGGCGTTCGGCGAGGGCTGCCCGGCTGTGCGCGGCGAGGTCGGCCACGACCATCCGCCCGCCCGGCTCGATCATCCGCGCCGCTTCGGCCAGGACTGCGGCCGGGTCCTCGGCGTAGTGCAGCACCATCTGCAGCACGACGATGTCGTAGGCGCCGGCGAGCGGCAGGCGATACATGTCGGCCTGGCGGACCGAGACATGGCTGAGACCGGGTTTGGCGAGCCGGGCACGCGCCAAGGCCAGCATGGCCCGGCTCGCGTCCACCCCGAGCCCGGCGCGCATCCTTGGCGCGAGCAGCTCCAGCAGCCTGCCGGTGCCGGTGCCGATGTCGAGCACGCGTCCGAGCGACGTGTCCGGAAGCAGGGCGAGCAGGGCGGCTTCCACGTCCTCCGCCGGCAGGCCGAGCGCCCTCATCTCGTCCCAATCCGCTCCTTCGCGCCGGAACTGCTCGGAGGCGACCCGCGCGCGTTCCGCCAGGACCCGGGCGGCGGCCCGCCGGTCGGAGGCGAGCACCGGGTCGTCGTCCGGCAGCCTGGCGAGCAGGCTCTCGACCAATTCGGCGTTTGGAGGCAGCCCGAACCAGACGTTCGGGCCTTCGCGGACCCGCTCCAACACGCCCGCGTCGCACAGCAGCTTCAGGTGGCGGGACAGGCGGGGCTGGGATTGGCCGAGGATCTCGGTGAACTCCATTACGCAGAAGGCTCCTCGCGCCGCCAACGCAAGCAGCCGCAGCCGGGTCGGCTCGGCGCAGGCTCGCAGGGCGGAGAGAAGCGCATCCATCGGCTCGACATGACATAAACTTATGCTTATGTCCATGCGAATGCTTCGGACCGACGCTCGCATCCCGCTTCGTTTTGGCGCTTCGGACACTCAGGCCGCCGGGGAGGCGCTGCTGGTGGATGCCGATATCCGGGGTTTGACGCCGCGCTTGCAAACCGGCGGAGACGCTCATCCGGTCGGCTGCGGATGCTGTTGCCGGCGGTCGCCGGAGGCCGACGCGCTTGCCCGGTTGTTCCGCCGGCGCGCAACCGGGGAGGAGGCTTGGTTCAATGGCGTTCTGGCCGTCGTCAGCCCGGGCAGGCAAGCGGGCGTCACGGCGGCGTTGCGGGACGACCCTCTGGTTTCCGCCCGCTTCCGCCTCGTGGACCGCGGCGCGTGAAGGACATGGCCAGGTTGGGCGTCGCTTCGCGGGGCGGCTCGGCCGCTATGTTTGAGGCCCGGTCTCGTCGGGGATGTCGGCCTCGCCCCGGCCAAGCGGGCGCTGCATGTACACCGTGTCGATCCAGCGCCCGAACTTCAGTCCGGACGCGCGTAAGACCCCGGCGCGCTGAAAGCCCAGCGAGGCATGAACGCCGATGGAGCTGATGTTCTCGGAGTCGCCGATGACCGCGATCATCTGCCTGAACCCGGCCGCTTCGGCTTCGTGCAGCAGCCGGGCGACGAGCGCCTTGCCGACGCCCTGGCCCCGCACGTCGTCGCGCACGTAGATGCTGTCTTCCGCCGTGTAGCGGTAGGCGGACCGGTCGCGGTACTGCGCGTAATAGGCATAGCCGAGGACGCCGGTCTGATCGGCCGAGACGAGGTATGACCAGCCCTTGTCGGCGATGCCGCGGAACCGGACGGCCAGGTCCTCGATGCTGGGCGGGGTTTCCTCGAACGTGCCGGCGCCGTGGAGGACGTGATGCGCGTAGATCGCCTGTATGTCGGGGAGATCCGCCAGTGTCGCCGCCCTGATGTCCATTCTTGTCTCATAAACAGCGTCCAGAAGGCCGGCAAGGTGCGCTTTTCATCTCTACAGCGTTGCGGCTTAACAATTTGTTAACCTGGATGATTGAGCATAGACGGCGCGTCCGTGCTAAGGGACGGCTCTGGCAAGCGTGAAGGCGCCTTCGGGCGACGTGTTTTAAGGATTTGGCATTGAGCGAAAACAGCTTCGATTCGGCGTCGTCGGGCGATCCTGTCGTTGTTCCACGGATCGACGCCGCCACGATCGATGGCGAAGCAAGCCGGATCGACCAGCGGTTGCAGGCAGTGGTCGCCGCGGCGCGGCACCACGGCGTCGAGATGCGGGCGGCTGACTTCCGCGCCAAGTTCGACGAGGCAATCCCGTCGCCGGCGTCGTTGGCGGCCTGGGCGCGGGACGCCGGGTTGCACGCGAAGGCGGAGCGGCTGCGCTGGAAGTCGCTGTTCAAGCTGCTGGGCGCGCAGAACCCGCCGCCGCCGGTGATCCTGCTGCTCAACGACGGCTCGGCCGCCCTCATGGTCGGGGCCGACGCGAAGCGGAACGTGGTCTGGCTACGGGACCCGCGCAACGGGGCCAGTGCGGAGCCGGTGCCGGTTGACGAGCTTCGGCTGTCCGGCGTTTGGGACGGGGAGACGCTGCTGATCCGCACGCTGCGGTCGCAGTCGGACGCGGACAAGCCGTTCAACCTGAGCTGGCTGATGGGCCTCGTGCTGCTCGAGCGCAGGTCGCTGAAGGATGTCAGCATCGCGTCGATCACCTTGAGCGCGCTGACGATCGTGCCGCCGCTCCTGGTCATGACCGTGGTTGACCGGGTGGTCGTGCACCGGAGCATGTCGACGCTGGTCCTGCTTGGCACGATCCTTCTCATCACGACGCTGTACGAGACGCTGCTCGGCTATGCCCGGCGCGAGATCGTCCAGGTGGTTTCGGCCCGCGTCGACGCGAAGCTGAACCTGCACGTGTTCAACCGGCTGCTGGGCTTGCCGCTGGATTATTTCGAGAAGACGCCCGCTGGGCAGACCAACTACCGGCTTGCCCAGGTTTGGAAGGTCCGGGAGTTCCTCACCGGCAAGCTGATGGGCACGTTCCTTGACATGTTCACGCTGGTGTTCCTGCTGCCGCTCCTGTTCTGGATGGAGCCGACGCTCGCGTGGATCGTGCTCGTCTGCGCCGCGGTCATCGCCGGCGTCATCATGGCGTTCCTGCCCGCGCTCCGGGTGGTGGTGGGCAAGCAAACGAACGCCGAGTCGCACAAGGGCACGACCATGGTCGAGACCGTGCACGGCATCCGGACGATCAAGTCGCTGGCGCTGGAGCCGCAGCGGAAGGCGGAGTGGGACGAGCGGAGCGCCATCGCCGGGCAATTGAAGCTGCAAGGCGGACGCTTGTCGAACTGGCCGCAGACGATCATCAACCCGATCGAGGGCTTCATTCAGCGGGGCGTGATCCTGGTCGGCGCTTATATCGCGCTGAACGACCAGACCGGGATCGCCGTCGGCGGCCTGATCGCCTTCATGATGCTCGGCTCCCGCGTAACGCAGCCGCTGGTCGGCCTTGCCCGGCTGATCGAGGATTTCGAGGACGTGCGCGCCTCCATCGGCCAGGTCGGGATGGTTCTGAACAACCCGACCGAGACAGCCGCCATGCAAGGCGGAATGCGGCCCCGGCTCAAGGGCGAGGTGGAGTTTCAGGATCTGACGTTCACCTATCCTGGCAGCAAGACGCCCGCGCTCGACAAGGTGAACTTCAGGATCCCGGCCGGGACGATGCTCGGGGTGGTCGGGCGCAGCGGGTCTGGCAAGAGCACGGTCACGCGGCTGTTGCAGGGGATCAACCGCGAGTACAACGGGTTCCTCAAGGTTGACGGCATCGAGCTTCGGGAAATCAACCTGACGCATCTGCGCCGCAGCTTCGGGGTAGTGCTCCAGGACAACTTCTTGTTCCGCGGCACGGTGCGCGACAACATCACGGCCGGGCGTCCTGGCCTTACCCTGGACGATGTGGTGAGGGCCGCACGGCTCGCGGGCGCCGAGGAATTCATCGAGCGTTTGCACGCGGGCTACGACACGTTCATCGAGGAAGGCTCGGCGAATCTTTCGGGCGGGCAGCGGCAGCGGCTGGCGATCGCGAGGGCGGTGATCGCCGATCCGAAGCTGATGATCCTTGACGAGGCCACCAGCGCGCTGGACCCGGAAAGCGAGGCGCTGGTGAACGCCAACCTGACGCGGCTCGGGAAGGGCCGGACCATGGTTATCGTCTCGCACCGCCTGTCCTCGTTGCTGGACTGCGACATGATCATGGTGATGGACAAGGGGTCGGTGGTGGACATGGCGCCGCACAAGACTCTGCTTGAGCGTTGCTCTATTTATCGCACGCTCTGGGCGCAGCAGAACAGGCACATGGATGGCGGCAAGGCGCAGAAGCCTTTGGTGTCCGTCGCGGCGCAGGGAGACTGACGCGCGGCCGTCCCGCCCGGGACGCGTCCGTGGCTTTGCAAGATGGTTGACTTGACGTGATAGGAGTTCGGTGATGGGTGCTTTGACGTTGCGCGGCGAGAGCCGGGCCGTGAAGCGGGCGGAATCGACGGCGCTGCCGTCGCTGCTCGAGTTCCATTCCCCGACCGCGGCGCTGGCCGTCACGCCGATCCAGTATGGCGCGAGAAGCATCACGGCCGTTGTTTGCACGCTCGCGGCTGCGTGCTTCGCGGCCGCCGGGCTGATCCCGGTCGACAAGGTGGTCACCGCGCAAGGCCGCGTCGTCGCCGAGAACGCGACGAGCGTGGTGCAGCCGCTCGAGACGGCGATCGTGCGGAGCATCAACGTGAAGGAAGGGCAGCAGGTCCGCAAGGGAACGGTGCTGGCGCGGCTCGACCCCACCTTCGTCACGGCTGACGCATCGGCCTTGAAGAGCCAGGTGGGCAGCTTGCAGTCCGAGGTGGACCGGTTGCAGGCCGAGGCGTCCGGGACCGACTACAATCCGCAGGACGCGACCCCGAGCACGTTGCTGCAGAAAGCGATTTTTACACAGCGCCGGGCCGAGCGCGGCTACAAGATGGAGAACTATGACCAGAAGATCAGCAGCTTGCAGGCGCAGATCCAGCGGTCGATGACGGATGTCAACGCTTACAAGCAGCGGCTTGCCGTGGCCAACGACCTTGAGCAGAAGCGGCGGGAGCTCGAGAAGCTGAAGGTGGGAAGCCAGATCAACCTGCTTGCGGCGACCGACAGCCGGCTGGAAGTGCAGCGCGGCCTGGACAATGCCTTGGGAACCGTGTCCCAGGGCGCGCGCGACATGGCGGCCATGACCGCCGAGCGGGACGCCTATGACCAGAATTGGCGCAGCCAGGTCGTGCAGGACCTGACCGAGCAGAGCCGGAAGCTCTCCGACGCGAAGGAGAACCTCGCGAAAGCGGAACGCCGCGAGCAACTGGTCGTGCTGCGGGCCGACCAGGACTCGACGGTGCTGAACATTGCCAAGGTGTCGCCTGGATCGGTGCTGCAATCGGGCGAGCAACTCATGAGCCTTACGCCCGTGGACGCGCCGCTGAAGGTCGAGGTGAACGTCGCCGGCAACGACGCCGGGTTCGTGCATCCCGGCAATCCCGTGACCATCAAGTTCGACGCGTTCCCATCGACGCAGTACGGCGATGCCGAAGGCCTCGTCACCATCGTCAGCCCGGACAGCTTCGTCGGCAATCCGGATGAGAAGCAGCGCGGGGTGGAGCAGATGCCTAAATCCGGGCAGGCGTTCTATCGGGCGTCCATCAGCATCGACGACGTGAAGCTGCATGACACGCCGCCCGGGTTCCATGTCTCGCCCGGCATGCCGGTCACGGCCGACGTGAAGGTCGGCAAGCGCACCGTGTTGAGCTACATGCTCAGCCGCGTGCTTCCGGTGGCGATGGACGGGATGCGGGAGCCTTGAGGCCAGGCTTGGCATGGCTCGCGCCGCGATGAGGTTCGGGTCGCGCGTCCGGAACGCGTTGTTTCCGAGACGCCGTCTCAGGTCCGCGTTCGGCCAGGCCGAGGCTGGGCAGTTGCATGAGGTGTTCCGGGTGCTGGCCCCGGCGGCCCGGAAAGGAAACCAGGAGGCGCAATACTGGGTCGGCAAGGCGTATCTGGAAGGCCGGGGCGTGCCGGCTAGCCGCTCCGACGCGATGCGTTGGCTGCAACGGGCTGCCGAGGCGGGCCACGTCGAGTCTCAGTCGGTGCTCGCGGCGTTGTACTTGACCGGGGGAAGCAAGCGCGACGACGGCGCCGGACTCTCTGTTTTCGCTGAGGGAGGGGCTGGCGAGCCTGACTTCGGGCTGGCCGCGCGCTGGGCCCAGGCGGCAGCCGACGCCGGCTCGCGCGATGCACAGGCTTTGCTGGGCTACCTTTTGACGTCGGGCCCTGATTCCATGCGCGACCTTGAGGGGGCGCGCCGGTGGTATGAGATGTCCGCCGCCGCCGGGTGCTCGCAAGGGCATCTTGGGCTTGGGCTGGCGATGCTGCGCGACGCGAAAGACGACGAGGCCAAAGCCGGGGCGGCGCGGGAGATCGGCAAGGCCGCGCAGGCCAAGTTGCCGCTGGGCGTGTATCTCATGGGCACGCTGCTGGAATCCGGGATCGGGGTCGAGCCGGACGCCGAGGCTGCGGCGAAGATGTATGAGCAGGCGGCAACGCTCGGGGTCCGCTCCGGCATCGCGCGGTGGGGCTTGGCGCTGCTGGAAGGGCGCGGGGTGCCGAAAGACGCCGTGAAGGGCGAGTCGTTCCTGCGCCGGGCCGCCCTTGCCGGCGACACGGAGGCGGCGGCCCTGGTCGGCGACCTTTACTCCCGAGGCGGGGACTTGCCGCCCAACTACGCGGAAGCGGGCGCGTGGTATACCCGTGCGGCCGAGAACGGCCATCATGCGGCTGCCCGGGCGCTCGGTATGCTTTATCTCAGCGGCGCCGGGGTTGCCCGCGATCCGGACGAGGCGGCGCGTTGGTTCCGCCTGTCCGGCGAGCAGGGCGACAAGCAGGCGCGCGGCAACCTCGCCCAGCTCGTGCTGAGCGGCGCCGGCAAGCCGGAGGACCGCGTCCGCACCCGCGAGTGGTTCGAGGAGGCGGCTAATTCAGGCGACTTGCTCGCTGCCTTCAACTTCGGCGTCTGTTTGGCCGAGGGCGTCGGCATCGAACGCGACGACCGGCGGGCCGCCGAATGGCTGCGGCGGGCCGCCGACGGGGTTGTCAACGCGCAGTTCTGGTATGGCCGGATGCTGGCGGAGGGCCGGGGCGTGGAGGGGAATTTGGCCGAGGGACGCCGCTGGATCGAGCGTGCGGCCGAGGCCGGGATGGTCGATGCGCAGGTTGTGCTGGCCGAAATGCTCGTCAACGGGCGCGGCGGCGCGCGTGACCATGCGGCGGCCCGGCGCTTGTTCGAGGCCGCGGCTGCGAAGGACCATGCCGGCGCGCAATTCGCCGTGGGAGCGATGCTTGGCGGCGGTCACGACATCCCCGTTGACCGTTCGGCGGCCCAGGCCTGGTTCGAGAAGGCTGCGGCGAAAGGGCATCCCTATGCCATGCTGATGCTCGGGCGCTATCTTGCCCGCGGGCTGGCCGGGCAGACTGATCCGGCGCGCGCCCGGGCATTGCTGGAGGCGGCGCGCGACGCGGGCGTGAAAGAGGCTGCGGCCGATGTCGCCGCCATGACCGCAGCATCGTCCCCGGCGGAGCCTCGGTCCGCGGTCGCCGTGTAGAAGGCGGCCTGCTACGGCGCTTTCGGCGTAAACCTGCCGGTCCGGAATGTCCAACGCACTGCTGTCAGACGTCGAGGCGCGGGCCGAACGCCGGCGGACCCGGACACGGGCCGACCTGTGGCGAGCCTTGACCCAGCAGGCTTGGGGCGAGGCCAAAGCAGCGTCTTCCCCCGCGGCATCCATTAAGTGGCTGGAACGCGCCCATCGGTTGATGCCCGATGATGGCGTCGTCTCGACCGCGCTGGCGACCGCTTGGCTGGAGGCGGGCGCGCTCGGCGACGCGCTGGCGCTGTTCAAGCAGCAGGCTGCCCGGCATGGCGCGGCGGAGGACCTGTCCGGCATGGCCGCGTGCGCCCACTTGCTGGGCCGGGGCGACGATGCCAAGGCCGCGCTCAGCGCGGCGTTGACGGCTGGCGTTCCGAATCCGGCCTTGTGCGCCCTCGCCGCCGCGGTTGCGCCGATGGAGGGGTGGTGCGGCCTGACGACGGACGGGGTGCTTCGGGCGGCTGCGAATGGCCCCTGCGTTGTCCGGCTCGATGGAGAAGCCGTTGAGCTTGCCTGGTCCGGCGGCACGGCCCGCCTGCCGGACCGTTGGCGGCGGGCCGCGCGTCTCGACGTGCTCGGGCCAGCAGGCGCGCTCGTGGGCAGCCCGGTCGTGTTGCCCCGGTTCGCGGGGCTTGAGGGCTTCGTGGAAGCGGCCGGAAACGGGATCGAGGGCTGGGCCTGGTGTCCGGCGGACCCGGCGCGGTGTCCGGTTATTCGCATCGAAGGGCCGAACGGCGTCATCGAACGGCTGCTTGCCGAGGACGCCGGCGACACCGGGCACGACCGTCCCTTTGCCCGGCCACGCGCGATCCGGCTCGGCCGAGCGGATCTCGGTCCTCTCGGCGTCCCGCTCAGCGTCACCGGCCCCGACGGCAGGCATCTGCTCGGCAGCCCGATTGAGCCCGGCCTCGCATCCTACGTGGGACCGGGGTTGGTTCCGGTCTGGGCCGACGTGAACGCGGGAGCAGCGAAGCCCGGCGGTGAGCGGCCGCCGGCCGACATCGTCATCCCGGTCTACCGGGGCGCTGCCGAGACGCTGGCGTGCATCGCTTCGGTCCTGGCGTGCAAGCCGCGCACGTCCCGCGTCATCGTCGTCGATGACGCATCGCCGGATGACCATTTGGTCGCCGAGCTTGCCAAACTGGCCGCGCGACGCCGCATCACGCTGTTGCGCCAGGGAGCCAACCGCGGGTTTCCCGCCGCGGCGAACGCCGGGATCGCGGCGGCCGTGGGCCGGGACGTGCTGCTGCTCAACAGCGACACGCTGGTCCCGCCTGGCGCGATCGAGCGGTTGCGGGCTGCCGCGTACGGGGCCGACGACATCGGCAGCGTCACGCCGCTCACGAACGACGGCACGGTTGTCAGCTATCCCGACGTGTCCGGAGCCAATCCGACGCCGGACCTGGCGGACGCATCCGTCCTGCAAGCTTTCGCGGAGCAAGCCAATGGAGGCCAGACCGTCGACCTGCCCGTCGGGGTCGGCTTCTGTCTGTACCTGCGGCGGGATTGCCTCGATCAGGTCGGGCTTCTTCGCGAGGACGTTTTCGCCCAGGGGTATGGCGAGGAGTGTGACCTTTGCCTCCGTGCCCGGAACACCGGCTGGCGCAACGTCGCGGCTCTCGACGCGTTCGTGGCCCACCTCGGCGGCAGGTCGTTCGGGCAGGCCCGCAAGCACCTTATGCGGCGCAACGCCGCGGTGCTGAACCGCTTGCATCCGGGCTACGACGACCTGGTTGCGCAACATGTCAGGGCCGATCCGCTGCACCCGGCCCGGCGGCGCATGGACATCCTGCGCTGGCGTGCGGACCGGGGGCGACGCCGGTCGGTCCTCATCGTCACCCATGCCGGCGGGGGAGGGGTCGAGCAGGTCGTGACCGCCCGCGCGCGCGCGATTGCCGAGGCCGGGCGCCGGGCCATCATCCTGCGCCCGCACCGGACGCCCGCGAACGAGGTTGCCGTGCGCGTCGAGCAGGCCGGGGGGCCGGCGTTCCCCAACCTGGTGTTCGCCATGCCGTCCGAGCTGCGGGCGCTTGTTAAGCTGCTTCGCGCCGACCGGCCGGTCCGGCTCGAACTGCATCACATGCTCGGCCACCACCATGCCTTGGCGGGCCTGGCTGACCAGCTCGGCATCGAGTTGGTCAGCATGGTGCACGACTATGCCCGGTTCTGCCCGCGCATCGCCCTTGTCAGCACGGAGCGGCGTTATTGCGGCGAGCCGGACCTTGATGGCTGCGAGGCGTGCATCGCCGACCTGGGCAGCTTGTTGGAGGACGATCCGCCCGTGCGCGAGCTTGTGGAGCGCTCGAAGCGTGAGCTCGGGCGCGCGGCCCGCGTTGTCGCGCCTTCGAAGGACGCCGCGGCCCGCATGGCGCGGCATTTTCCGGGCCTCGATCCGGTTATTGAGCCTTGGGAGGACGACCGTTCGCTTCCTGCTACGGCGACTATCGCGGCAAGGGGCGTATGCCGCGTCGTCGTCGCGGGGGCCATCGGCGTCGAGAAAGGCTACGAGGTCCTGCTCGGGTGCGTCCGCGACGCGCGGAAACGCGGGCTTGCCCTCGAATTCGTCGTTGTCGGCTACACCGCGGACGACGAGCGGCTGATGGCGGCCGGGGATGTCTTCGTCACCGGCGAATACCGGGAGGCCGAGGCGGTTGGGCTGATCCGGGCGCAAGCGGGGACGCTCGCCTTTATCCCGTCCGTTTGGCCCGAGACGTGGTGCTTCGCGCTCAGCCGCGTGTGGCAATCGGGGCTTTCGGCGGCGGTGTTCGACCTCGGCGCGCAGGCGGAGCGGGTCCGCGCCACGGGGCGCGGCTGGGTGCTGCCCTTGGCCATGCCGCCCAGGCTGATCAACGAGGCTTTCCTACGCCTTGCGCCGGGCATCGTCGCGTCGCAATCTGCGATTGCACACGCACGAAGTTAATCACTAGGATTGATTATGCCCGACCAAGCATCGCAAGCGGCCTCCAGTCAGATGAGAGAGTTGAAAGTATCCGGCCATACGATGGCGCTCGACCCCGGGCTTTACTGCATCTTCAACATTCCCGGCGGTCCTTCCGCCGGGTCCGAGGGGGGGTTGCCCGGCGTGCGGGTCACGACGATGCCGGGCCGGCAGGGCGGGGCCGTCAGCCTCGCCGGCTTCCAGGCCGATGGCTGGATCGGTTCCGATTCGGGCGCCCTGGTGCGGGTTGCCGGGTCGGCGGCGGAGGTGCTGGTGACGGTGTACCAGCAGCCGGACAGCACGCTCGATGCGCCGAAGCTGCAGGTGGTGCGCTTGTCCGGCGAAGGGAGCGCGCCGCCCGTGCCGATGGCTGAACCGGGGCAGC
Source organism: Acetobacteraceae bacterium (assembly GCA_965260935.1). Classification (GTDB taxonomy): domain Bacteria; phylum Pseudomonadota; class Alphaproteobacteria; order Acetobacterales; family Acetobacteraceae; genus JBBROS01. The sequence goes on along the minus strand of OZ253374.1, from coordinate 599,674 downwards.
AAGCCCCGGGCAAGCAGGCCGAGAACGTCGAGGTCGTCGCCCACGTGTTCAAGCGCGGCGACGTGGCCGGGCGGCTGGGCGGCTGGATGGGCGAGCCCGGCAGCAATCGCTGGATCGAGGGGTTCGGGATCTCGCCGATCGACGGCGTGCCGGCCTCGGACATCGAGTACCAGGCCGTGCTCGGGCGCGGCTGGCTGTCGCCGTGGTCGGAAGGCGGCCAATTCTGCGGCAGCCGCGGCATGTCGTTGCCGATCCTGGGGCTGCGGATCCGGCTTCGCGGCGACTCGGCCAAGTCGCATCGGATCACGCTGTCGGCAACCTTCATCGACGGCACCAGGATCGGGCCGGTGAGCGACGGCGACGCTTGCGAGGCGCCGAGCCTCGCGGCGCTCGAAGCGTTCCAGGTCTCGATCGGGCCGGCCGAGGGCAAGCCTGCCCAGTCTCCGGCCAAGTCTCCCGGCAAGTCTCCTGGCAAAACCGGCGCGAAGGCGCGGCCGGCGACGGCAACGGCCGGGGCGGCGAAGCCGGCTCGCAAGACCGCCGCCAAGCCGGCGGCCAAGCCCGCACCAGCGCCGACGCCGAAAGCGAAACCGCGCGCCGCGCCGAAGCGGGCAGCGCCGGCCGCGAAGCGCCGCTGACCCTGGCCGTTCCCGGCCGCTGAGCGCCGGGCGCGGGCGAGCTTCCCTCCGCTTGAAATACCTTTTCGTTCATCAGAACTTCCCGGGCCAGTTCCTGCATCTGGTCCGGCACCTGAGCCGCGACCCCGCGAACGAGATCCTGTTCATCACCGAGGCGAACGAGAACGCGATCCCGGGCATCCGCAAGTTCGCCTACGCGCCGCCCGCGCCGAGCGAGGCGACGTTCCCGGACGCGCAGGAATTCGAGCAGGCGCTGGCCCGCGCCCGCATCGTCGAGGACATGGCCCGACGCCTGCTCGTTCTCGGGTTCATTCCCGACATCGTCATCGGCCACCACGGCTGGGGCGAGCTGCTGAACCTGCAGGATGTCTGGCCCGGCGTTCCCCTGCTCGGCTACTACGAGTTCTATTACCGCACCCACGGGCTCGATGTCGGCTTCGACCCGGAATTCGCGGACCCGCCCGGAGGGTTCGGCAAGGTCAGGGCGAAGAACGCGGTCAACCTGCTGGCGCTGGAGAACCCGGGGCATGGGCAAACGCCCACGCGCTTCCAGCTTTCCACCTACCCGGACTGGGCACAGCCGCGCATCTCCGTTTTGGCGGAGGGGGTCGACCTCGACGTGTGCCGGCCCGACCCGGCGGCGCGCCGCTCGCCGCTCGACGTGCAAGGGTTCCAGGTCGCGCCGGGCGACACGCTGGTCACGTTCGTCTCGCGCGACCTCGAGCCCTACCGCGGCTTTCACGCCATCATGCGCGCCCTGCCGCGCTTGCACCGGCTCCGGCCTGACCTGAAGGTCGTCATGGTCGGCGGCGACGGCGTGAGCTACGGCGCGCGCCTCGCCGGCAAGACCTGGCGGGAGCACATGCTCGGGGAGGTGGGGCACATGATCGATCCGGCCCGCATCTGCTTCCCGGGGCGGGTTCCCTACGCGCTGTTCATCAAGCTGCTGCAGCGGTCGGACGCGCATATCTATCTGACATACCCGTTCGTGCTGTCCTGGAGCCTGCGCGAGGCCTTGGCGTGCGGCTGCGCCATCGTGGGCAGCGACACCGCGCCGGTGCGCGAGTTCGTCACCGACCGCCGGCATGGCCTGCTCGCGCCCTTCACCGATCCCGCCGCCATCGCCGAACGGGTGCGGGAGCTGCTCGACGACCCGGCGCTCGCGGGCCGCTTGCGGGAGGCGGCGCGCGCCTTTGCCGTTGAAAACCTGCAACTTGGACGTTACCTGGCCGAGTACCAGGCGCTGATTGCCCGGGTGATGCGGCGGTCCTGACTGAGACACCACCCGCTTGGTAGTTTGCTTGCGGGTACAAGCGGTCCGGCATTATATGACGATCCTAAGGCCGCAATCGACCAAGATGAGCCGAGTGCCGCTCCACCTGCTGCAAGCTGCAAACTATGGTTGATAGGACTTAAAATGTGCGTCAATCTGCGTTAGAACGTTTTTGGCTTTACCGGTTAATACTATTGTTTTCTCTGCCATAAAACCTAGTGACTTAGATTGACAACGGTCCACCAAACCTCCGATTTCCTGAACAACGTTACCAAATACCTTACTGAAAATCTCGATCTCGCTACGAACATACATTACATAGCCCATCCTTTTAGATTTATTTGTTGTATCATCTAATTCCTCAATGCCTTTGGATATCCTATCTAACTCTTCTATCTGGTGATTAGCTAGAGCTGATAAGTCTTCAAAGCACGCACGCAATCCACTTCCACTGATTTTTTGGTAAGAAAGTTGTGCTTCAAATGTAAGTTCTTTCATTTCTATTTGTGTCTGCCATAACTGTTCTGTTAGGTTATTGTTAAGTCCTGCTGTCCCAGCTTTAAGTTCTGATATCGGAATTAGAGTTTGATATTCTATTTGGGCTGGCGTTCCTATCAGAGCCGCCTGAAGCAGAACAACTTTCCACACAGTTAAAGCCCTATTCGGTTAAGTTCCTATTATCACATAAATGCGCTGATCTGACCATTATCAATCAACAAGCTGAAGCCATTGTCGGGGCCAAATACGGTGCCGAACGGGCCGGCAGGCTCCCATGTCTCTCGCCGCTACAGCACTTTAAGACGATTTGGCAGCTTGCAGAAACCGGAAGCCGGCGTGTTGATGAAAAGGCAGACGACAGCTTGTAGTCAACTAGAACCTATTGTCGGAGTTCGTGCCTGGCAAACCAACTTGCTACGCTTTTCCGGTCATTTGCGAGATTTACGAGTGGAAAGAATGTCGACAGGTTGCCTGCTTGTGCCCGTGCCATGCCTGCGGATCAAAGGTGAACTTCGTATGATCTCTTGTTAGTGTCCCACGGCAATGTCGCGATGGAGTTCGGTATGGTTGAGAACGTGGCCCCGAAGCAGGTTTGGCAGGCGCTGATGTCCGATCCGGCTGCCCGCCTCGTGGATGTGCGGACCAACGCCGAGTGGGCCTATGTCGGCCTGCCGGATCTCCGCGAGGCCGGGCAGGACCCGGTGCTGATCCCGTGGCAGGTGTTCCCGGCCATGCAGGTCCATGCAGGCTTCCTCGACGACGTGCGCGCAGCCGGGATCACGCCCGAGAATTCCGTCTATTTCCTTTGCCGCAGCGGGGTCCGCAGCCTGGCTGCCGCCCAAGCCGCACAAGCCGCCGGGTTCCCGCAGGCGTACAACATCGCTGACGGCTTCGAGGGGCCGCCCGACGAGAACGGCCACCGTGGGCAGCTTGCCGGCTGGAAGGCGGACGGGCTGCCGTGGTTCCAGCGTTGAGGATCGTCGTTGTTTGACAAGAAACGTCGTCGATAACGCTATCTTGAGCTGATCGGATTTGGCAGGCTCGGTTCCCTAAGCAGGCTTACGTGGCTTGTGCCACGCAAGCCTGCTTAGGAACCTCTAAAGACGCATCATTTTATCGGCAGCGTGCCGGCACGCTCCGCCGAATGATGCTTAGACAGGGAGCATTGTACTCATGCGAGCACCGAGCAGCCTTCCGCACACCCCTGGGTGGGTCGCTGAATTCCGCGCGTTCATCTTGCGAGGCAATGTCGTCGACCTCGCGGTGGGCATCGTGATCGGCGCGGCGTTCACCGCAATCGTCACCAGCCTGGTCAAGGATCTGATCACCCCGATCCTTGGCCTGATCGTCGGCGGCATCGATTTCAGCAACCTGTTCGTGACCTTGAAGGGACCGAGCGAGCCGACGCTTGACGCGGCCCAGAAGGCGGGAGCTGTCACGCTCAACATCGGCCTGTTCCTGAACGCGTGCATCTCGTTCCTGATCGTCAGCTTCGCGATCTTCTGGATGGTGAAGGTGATCAACGGGATGACCCGGAAGAAGAAGGCGGAAGAGGTGGAGCCGACGCTGTCGAAGAGCGAGGAGACCCTGATCGAGATCCGCGACCTGCTGGCCAGGCAGCCGCGCGCGTGAACACCGGCGCCGTCCGCACGCCCGTGCTCGAGATCGCCTATCACGAGGCGGGGGCGGGCGGCGGCGCGCCGGTGATCTTGTTGCACGGCTTTCCATACAGCGTTCATGCCTACGACGAGGCCGCGGCGGTTCTGGCGGAGGCCGGGTGCCGGGTCATCGTTCCGCACCTGCGCGGCCACGGGCCGACACGTTTCCTGGACCAGGCCACGCCGCGATCTGGCCAGCAGGCCGCTCTCGGGGCCGACGTGCGCGACCTCCTGGACGCGCTGGGGATCGAGCAAGCCGTGCTGGCCGGTTACGACTGGGGCGGGCGGGGCGCTTGCATCGCCGCCGCGCTGTGGCCGGAACGGGTGCGGGGCCTCGTCAGCGTCGGCGGCTACAACATCCAGGACATCGCCGGCTCGGCCGCGCCCGGCCCGGCGGAACAGGAATGGCGGTGGTGGTACCAGTACTACTTCCACACGCCGCGGGGCGAAGCGGGCCTTAGGCAGAACCGCCGGGAGATCGGACGCCTGCTGTGGCGTTTGTGGTCGCCGGGTTGGTTGTTCGACGAGGCCGTTTTCGCGCAGACGGCCGCCGTTTTCGACAATCCGGACTGGGCCGACGTCGTCATCCACTCCTACCGCCACCGCTTCGGCTACGCGCCGGGCGACCCGGCGCTGGAACCGGTCGAGCAGGCGCTTGCCGCGCAACCGTCCATCACCGTGCCGAGCATCATTCTTGAAGGGGCCGACGACGGCGTGGGTCCGCCGTCCGACAACCCAGACGAGTTGCGGCGCTCCACTCGGTTGCGGCGGCGGAGCGTGATCGAGGGGGCGGGCCACAACCTGCCGCAGGAAAAGCCGGGCCAATTCGTGCAGGCGATCCTGCAACTTGTCTGATTGACCTACGACGGCCGTCCGGGGATGCGGTGGCGGTAGGCGAGGGCCTCCGCCACGTCCACCCGGCGCACTGCGTCCGCCGCCGACAAGTCCGCGATCGTCCGCGCCACGCGCAGGACGCGGGTGAAGCCTCGCGCGGAGAGCCGTAAGCGGTCGGAGGCTTGCTCCGCCAGGACGCGGGCTTCCGGCAGCATGGTGATCGTGTCCATGCCGGCTTCCGCGTTGACCCGCGGGGCTTCGTTGCCGAACCGGCCCCGCTGGACGTGCCGTGCCGCGGCCACCCGGTCCGCGACCGCGGCGGTCGTCTCGCCGGGCGGGGCGCGCGACAACTCGGCCGGCGGCGTCGGAGGGACGTGGAGGACCATGTCGATCCGATCCAGCAGCGGCCCGCTGATCCGCCCCAGGTAGTCCTCCCCGCAGCGCGGCGCGCGGTTGCACTCGCGCGCCGCGTCGCCGAGATGGCCGCAACGGCAGGGGTTCATGGCCGCGACGAGCTGGAAGCGCGCCGGGTAGGTCACGTGGGCGCTGGCGCGGGCCACGGTGGTGCGGCCGCTCTCGAGCGGCTGGCGCAGCGCCTCCAGGGCCGGGCGGGGGAATTCCGGCAGCTCGTCGAGGAACAGGACGCCGCGGTGCGCCAGGCTCACCTCCCCGGGCCGCGCCCGTTGCCCCCCTCCGGCGAGGGCCGCCTGCGACGCGCCGTGGTGCGGCTCGCGGAACGGCGGGCGCATGACCAGGCGTCCGCCGTCCAGCATCCCGGCCACGCTATGGATCATGCTGACCTCCAGCGCGTCGACCGGCGCGAGGTCGGGCAACAGGCCCGGCAGGCGGGCCGCCAACATGCTCTTGCCCGCGCCCGGCGGGCCGACGAGCAGCAGGTTGTGCCCCCCGGCGGCGGCGATCTCCAGCGCGCGCCGGGCGGTTTCCATGCCGCGGACATCGGACAGGTCAGGCCCGTCCAGCTCTGGCCGGCTGCCCGCAACCTCCGGCGGCGTCAGCACCTGGACGCCGCGGAAATGGTTGATGATCGCCAGGAGGTCCGGCGTGGCCAGGACCTCGATCCGCCCGGCCCAGGCCGCCTCGCCGCCCTGCGCCGCCGGGCAGATCAGGCCGAGGTCGCGCATGGAGGCCGACAGCGCCGCCGGCAGCACGCCGGCCACGGCGTGAACGTTGCCGTCGAGCGACAGCTCGCCCAGCGCCGCGTAGCCGGCCAGCTCGTCCCTTGGCAGCACGTCCATCGCGGCCAGCACGGCGAGCGCGATCGGCAGGTCGAAGTGGCTGCCCTCCTTGGCGAGGTCGGCCGGCGCGAGATTGATCAGCACCCGCTTGGGCGGCAGCGACAAGCCCATCGCGGTCAGCGCCGCCCGGACGCGCTCGCGCGACTCGCCAACGGCTTTGTCGGGGAGGCCCACGACCAGGAAGGCTGGCAGGCCGGACGACACCTGCACCTGCACCTCCACCGGAACGGCTTCGATGCCGTTGAAGGCGAAGCTGCTGATGCGTGCGATCATGGAGCGCAACGATAGCAGCAACCGTTTCAAGAACAAGCCTAGGTTGTAACGACGAATGCTATTTAGCCAGCCGGGCCATCGCCGAACGCCGAAAGGAATCGCTGCAATAGGCCGCCGATCACGTCCGTGTTGTATCCACCCTCCTGCACAACCGCCGTCGGCAGCCTCAGCGCGGCGATCGCCGCGCCGGCGCGCGAGAAGCCGTCGGCGGTGACCTGGAGGAACCGGAGCGGCTCGTCGATGCTCGCGTCGAAGCCGAGGCTGACGACAAGCGCGTCCGAACCGGCCTTGCGCACCGCTTCGAGGCCGGTCTCGAGCGCGGCCATCCAATCGGCGTCTCGGGCGCCTTGCGGCAACGGCAGGTTCAGGTTGGCGCCCAACCCTTTGCCGCCGCCCTGCTCGCCCGCGTGGCCGACATACCACGGGTAGTATCCTTCGGGGCTGCCGTGCACGGACACGAACAGGACGTCGGCCCGGTCCCAGAACAGGCCCTGGGTGCCGTTGCCGTGGTGGCTGTCGATGTCGAGCACCGCCACGCGGGAGGCCCCACGGTCTCGCAGCCGCTGCGCCGCGACCGCCGCGTTGTTGAGGTAGCAGTGCCCGCCGGCCCGGGCGCCGTAGGCATGGTGGCCGGGCGGGCGGGCCAGGGCGTAGGCGTTGCGTCCGGCCGCCGCCTCGTCGGCCGCGGCGACCGCGCCGGCAGCCGCCGCCGATGCCGCCGGCCACGTGCCTGCGCCGATGGGGCAGGAGGTGTCCGCCGTGAACCAGCCGAGCCTCCCGACCACGGCGTCGCCGGGCCGCGCGCCGTTGGCCAGCATCTCCGGCGAGGGATGGATGTTCGGCACCAGCTCCGGACCGGGCGCTTCGAGGGCGGCCCAGGCGTCCGGGCCGTTTCGGAGAAAGTCCAGATAGGCCGGGTCGTGCACGGCTTCGAGGGCCGCCCGATCTGCGGGCGGCGGGCATTCGGGGGACAGGCCCAAGGCGCGGCAGCCTTCCAACAAGGCCAGGGCCCGCTGCGGCGACTCGAAATTCGGGCGCACGACCCCGCGTTGGAGGAAGAATTGCGGGTCGTGCCGCAGTTGGACCGGGTCCCAAAAAACCTTCATCGCGCGTTTCCGGCCCTGCTGCCTGGTTGAACCGATGCTACAGCGTTTTGCATCCTCTTGGGACGCGAAACGCTGCCGCTCTTGGTTTGTCGAGCGTCTTCACGCGGGCCGCTCTAAGCAGGAGATCGCGCGTTGTCGAGCGCGCTTCTGGAATGCGCCGCGCCGGCGTAAGGTGGGGCTAACCGCCGTAGGACCCTGCTTGCCCCGCCGCTTTCGCCCGGACGCCTTGTTCAAACCCCGGTCCGTGACGCTGGTTGGCGCAGAGACGGAGCTTGGCCAGGCTATTGCCGCCAACCTTTCGACTCCGGGCCACGCGCATCGAGCCGAGGCAGGCGGCATTCCCGCTGTCCGGCAGCGGATTTCGCGGTTCTCGGCTGCGACCTCGCCGATGCCGCGCCCTTTTTTGGCCGCGTTCGCCGCCGCGGCCTGCGTCACGCCCGCGGCAAGCCTCGCCGCCGCCGCCCGTGCCGCCGCCGCCCGTGCCGCCGCCATCCGGGCGCCCGGCCCCGCCTTGTTCGGGATCGTCGTCCCGGCGCTTGGCCTGAGCGCGTCCGCAGCACCGCTCGCGTCGCAACCGGCGACGCCGTGCCGGGCCGTGGTCGCGGGCGAATAGGGAACGGATGCCGGGCTTGATCCTTCCCACGGGCGCCGCGGCACGGCGGCGGCCCATCCTGCTCGTGCTTGCCTCGTCCGGGTCGTTCGCCATCGCCGCCGCGCTGGTGAAGCTCGCCGCGCCCGAGGTGCCGACCGTCGAATTGATGCTGTTCCGCAGCCTGGTCGCCCTTGTCCTCATGCTGCCGCTGATTATCCGTGCGGGCGGGTGGACCGTGCTGCTGACGACACGGCCGGGCGCGCACCTGATGCGCGGGCTCGCGGGGCTGGCGGGCATGTTCAGCACGTTCTACGGCATCGCCCACCTGCCGCTCGCGGCCGTGACCGCGCTTGGCTTCGCCATGCCGATCGTGCTGGCCGTGCTGAGCGTGCCGATGCTCGGCGAGCGGCTGGGCGCGTCGCGCGTTATTGGGCTGTGCGCCGGGCTGGCGGGCGTGCTGCTGGTTATCCGGCCGTGGAACGAGGCGCACGGCCTGCCGCTGTTCGAGACCGGCGTCGTGCTGGCCGGCGTGGTTTTCTGGGCGCTGGCGATGGTCAGCATCCGCCGCATGGGCCAGGCCGGGGAGCGCAACATCACCATCGCCGTGCTGTTCTCGGTCTGCTGCACGGTTTTGTCCGCGGCACTCACGGTCCCGGTCTGGGTGACGCCGCGCCCGGCCATCCTCGGCATCCTGATCGCCATCGGCGCCATCTCCGGCCTCGCGCAACTGCTGATGACCGAGGGCTACCGCACCGGCGAGGCCAGTATGCTGGCGCCGTTCGAGTACAGCGCGATCTTCTACGCCGTGTTCCTTGGCTGGGCGGTCTGGGGCGAGGCGCCCGGCCTGAAAGAGGCCGCGGGGATCGGCGTCCTTGTCGCGTCCGGCTTGTTCACCTGGTGGGGGGAGGCGCGGAGGAACGGTTGAGGCGGCGCTACTTGACCGCGCCCATGGTCAAGCCGCGGGCGATGTATTTGTGTACGACCATGCCGCCGATGATTACCGGCGCGCAAACGAGCGTGGCGCTGGCCATGACCTTCGGCCAGGGGATGACGTAGCCGCCGAGATAGGACAGCGCGACCGTCGATGCCGGGCGCGCGCTCGGGCTTGGCGTGAGGATAAAGGCGTAGAGCATGTCGTTCCAGGCGAAGATGCCCGAAAGGATGGCCGAGACGGCGAGGCCGGGCTTGACCAGCGGAAGCGCGATCTTGAGGAAGATGCCGATCCGGCTGAGCCCGTCGAGCTGGGCCGCTTCTTCGAGCGCCACGGGAACGGCGCTGAACTGATCGACCATGAGCCAGACGACCAGCGGCACGATGAACACCTGGTAGACCAGGATCAGCACGACCGGGCTGTTGATCAGGTGCAGCTTCGAGGCGGTGAGATAGAACGGGATGACCACCACCACCGGCACGAGCATCCAGTTGGTGACGTACCAGAACCAGACATCCTTGCGCCCGCGGAACCGGTAACGCGCGATGCCGTACGCGGCCGGCGCGCCCACGAGCAGGCCGAGCGCCACCGACGCGGCCACGACGACCAGCGAGTTCAGCAAGGTGGCCAGGACATTGGAGTTCTGGATGGCGTCGGCGTAGGCGTCGAAGGTGGGGGTCCAGATCCAGCGCGGCGGGATGGCGAACAGTTCCGCCTCGGTCTTGAGCGAGCCGGCCACCATCCAATAGACGGGGAACAGGATCACGACGAGGATCACGACCAGCGACAGGCCGTGTACGGCGCGCAGCAGGCCGGCGCGGAGGTCCGCCATCAGTCGATCTCCCGGTAGAACAGCCGGATGTAGACCCGGGCGAGGATGATCGACAGGACCAGCATCAGCACCGATTCCGCCGAGGCGAGCCCGATGTCGAACCCGCGGAAGGCCATGCGCTCGATCTGGATCACGGCCGTCTCGGTGGCGGTGCCCGGGCCGCCGCGCCCGATGGAGTAGATCATGTCGAACGCTTTGACGGTGAAGGCGGTCTGGAACACCAGCGCCGCGGTGATGCCGGGCCACATGAACGGGAGCTGGATGTCGCGGAAGCGCGGCCACCAGCGCTCGGTTTCGAGCTTCGCCGCCTCGTCGATGTCCGTCGGCACGGTCGAGAGCGCGGCGGACAGCACGAGGGCGACGAAGGGAGTCCATTCCCAGATCTGCACGATGACCACGGTGCCGAACGCGGACGCGGGCTGGCCGAGCCAGTCGGGCTGCGGCAGTCCCATCTTGGCCAGCACGTGGTTGATGATCCCGAGCTGCGCGTTGAACATGAGCTGGGTCAGCAGGCCGATGACGGACGGGGTGACCGCGATCGGGATCACGAGGCAGACCTGCAGCACGCGACGGAGCAGCTTGAAGTGGACGCTGTCGAGCGCGAGCGCGATCATCATGCCGAGCACGAGCTGGACCGGCAGCGTGATCAGGATCAGCAGCAGGGTGCGCAGGACCGAGCCTTGGAAGTCGGTGGAGGCGAAGGCGCGCCCGTAGTTGGCGAGGCCCGACCAAGCGGGCGGCCCCATGCCCATGACCCAGGACTGCACCGAGGCCGTCGCCGTGTAGATGGTCGGGTAGAGGCCGACAACGAGGAGCAGGACCACCGACGGCGCGATGAAGAACCATGGTTCCAGCGTTTCGCGCCAGGTGCGCGCCGCCGCCGGCATGGGCGGCGGGCGCTCGTCGGCCGTGTCACGCATCGAGGCGGTTGGTCTTGTCAGGCGCCAAGGCGGCTACTGATAGAGCTTCATCGCCTCGCCGGGGTTGTTGGTTTTGGACCAGCAATCCGAGGATTGCATGTAGCCGCTCAGCTCGGTCGCCATGCTGTCCAGCCCGGGCTTGACCTGCACCTGGCCGAGCTCGATGCGCGAGCCCCAGTCGGACACGATGTCCGAGAAGCGCGGGTAGCACGCCATCTGCGGCCGCCAGTCCGGCACGGTGGCGTTGCGCCAGGTCTCGACCATGGGCGCGAGGTTGGGGAACTTGGCTTGGACCGCCGGGTCGGTGTCGGCGGACTGGCGGGCCACGACGGCGCCGCCCTCGATGAGGGGCTTGGCCATCGCCTTCGAGGTCAGCCACTGGATGAACAGGTAGGCCGCGTCCTGGTTCTTCTTGTCGACCTGGGCGCTGACCATGTAGGCGAAGCCGCCGAACGCGGCGTATGCGCCGTCCGGCCCTTTCGGCTCCGGGGCGATGCCGAGGTCGGACGCCACCGGAGAGCTGCTCAAGGTTGGATAAAACGCCGACCATTCGGTGATCATGGCCACCCGCTTCTGCGCGAACATCTGCACCACCTGCGAGTGGTCGTCGGAAACGATGCCGCCCGGCATGTTCCCGAGCAGCGATTGGCGGAACTCCATTCCGGCCACCGACTTCGGGTCGTTCACCAGGATCTTCTTGTTCGCGATGTCGAGGAACCGTCCGCCCCAGGGCCACAGGAAGCGGGCGAAGGCGTCCGCGGTCTGGGTTTCGCCGCGCGCCGACTGCAGCGCGTAGCCGTAGACCTTCTCGCCCTTGTTGGTCAGCTTCGGCGCGTAGGCCTTGCCAAGCTCGTCCCATGTCTTGGGAGGCTCGTCGAACCCGGCCGCCTTCAGCATCGACTTATTGTAGTAGAGCAGCCCGGCATAGGAATCGAACGGCAGGCCATAGAGCTTGTCGCCCACGGTGAAGCTCGCCAGCCAGACCGGGAAGAAGTCCTTCATGTCCAGTTCCGGGTCGGCGAGGGCCGGGTTCTTGGTGAACTGGCTGAGCGGCAGCACCCAGCCCGGGGCGGCGAAGTTCACCGGCCAAACGACGTCGGACAGGATGGCGTCGAACTGCTGGCTGTTGGAGACGAAATTCAGCGTCTCCTCCTTCAGCGTGCTTTCGTAAGGGAAGATGTTCCAGTTGACCTTGATGCCGGTTTCTTTCTCGAACTGCGGCGTCAGTTGCTGGGCCGCCTTATAGCTCGGGCGGTCGAGGCCGACGACGGTGATGCTGGTCCCTTTGTAGGGCTTGGCGGCCTCACTCAGAGTCCAGGCGTCGGCATGGCCGGCGCCGATCGCCAGCGTGGCAGCCGCGGCCGCGGCAATCAGCGATCGTCTGACCATGGTTCTTCCCTTTCTTGCCCGTTATGGCTGGGCATTGTGCTTGTCATTGTTCCCCTGTACGTGCCAACGACAGAAAGTGTCAACAAGCGTTCCGGATAAAGGACGAGAGGATCAATGGCGGACGTCGGCATCGAGCGCCTGCACAAGAGTTTCGCCGATCTCCCGGTGCTGAACGACATCTCCATGCAGGTGCGCCACGGCGAGTTCATGGTGTTCGTCGGGCCGTCGGGCTGCGGCAAGAGCACCCTGCTGCGCAGCATCGCCGGGCTTGAGCGGCCGACGTCGGGGCGCATCAGCATCGAGGGCGAGGACGTCACCAACTGGCCGCCGGCGCGGCGCGGCGTTTCGATGGTGTTCCAGAGCTACGCGCTTTACCCGCACATGACGGTGCGCCAGAACATCGCGTTCGGGCTGAAGGTGGCGAAAAGGCCGCCGTCCGAGATCGAGGCGCAGGTCCGCGAGGCTGCCGCGATCCTGCAGATCGGGCCGCTGCTCGACCGCCGGCCGCGCGAGCTGTCCGGCGGCCAGCGCCAGCGGGTCGCCATCGGGCGGTCGATCGTGCGTCAGCCGAAGGCGTTCCTGTTCGACGAGCCGCTCTCGAACCTCGACGCCGAGCTGCGGGTGCAGATGCGCGTGGAGCTGGTCGCGCTGCACGAGCGCCTGGGCGCCACGATGATCTACGTCACGCATGACCAGATCGAGGCGATGACGATGGCCGACCGCATCGCGGTCCTGAACCGCGGCCGGGTCGAGCAGATCGGCGCGCCGCTCGAGCTCTACCGTGAGCCGCGCAATATCTTCGTTGCCGGGTTCATCGGTTCGCCGCGCATGAACATGATGCCGGCGGAGGTCTCTGCCGTCGGCCCGGACGGCGTCACCGTGGCCTTGCCCGGCGGCGCGCCGCTCCTGGTCCCGGTCTCGGCAGTCGGCGTTCAGGCAGGGGAAACCCTGACCATCGGCATGCGGCCGGAGCACCTCGGCATCGGCGAGGCGCCTGGCGGCGGCGCTGCTGATGCGCTGCTGCCGGGGCGGACAACGCTGGTCGAGCACCTTGGCGGCGAGATCCTGGCGCACGTCACGCTCGCCGGCGGCGGCGCGATCGACGTGAAGACGCCGGGCCATGACGAGGTGCGGCGCGGCATCGCCGTGCAGGTCGGCGTGCGAGGGGCGCTCTGCTACTTGTTCAAGGAAACGGGGGATTGCCTGCCGTTGCTGCAAAGCCACGCGATGCCGGCATGACCGGCGCGGCTCGACGCCGCTAAGCATCGTTCGGCAGGGCGCGCCGGCACGCTGCCGGGGAGATGCGTCCTCGGTTCCTAAGCGGGCCGGCGCGGCGCAAGCCCGCTTAGCCGAGGCGCTCCAGCAGCCCGGCCAGCACCGCCCGCATCTCCGCCGAGGCGACGCTGCGCGGGGCGGCTTCCGTTACGCCCAGCCCGTCGGCGAAGGCCTGGGCGAAGCTGGCCCGGTTGCCCAGGACCGCCGCGAGGACAGGGGCCGAGCGCGAGCGCAACTCCGCTTCCACGCGCTCGCGCAGACGGCCCGCGGAGGGCACGCGGTTCATCACCAGGCAGGCCGGGCGCTTCTCCTCGGCGGCCAACTTCAGCGTGCCTTCAGCCGCCCAGATGTCGGGGGGGCTGGGCTGGACCGGCGCGACCACCAAATCGGCCCCTCGGATGGCCCGGCGCGCGTCGCTGTCGATTTGCGGCGGCGTGTCCACCAGCAGGAAATCGTACTCCTTCCGCAGCCGGTCCAGCTCCGCCGCCAGGCGCCAACCCGCCACGTCGCTGAACGCGATGGCCGGGGGCGGCGCGGGGCGGGCCGAACGGATCGCGTGCCAGCGCGCCAGGCTTCGCTGCGGATCGATGTCCAGCAGCGCCACACGCTTGCTGCCGGCCAGCGCCGCGGCCAGATTGGCCGCAAGCGTCGTTTTTCCGGCGCCCCCCTTCCGCTGCGCCACGGTGATCACAACCGCCATGCCGAACCCCCATCTGTCCCGCCGCAAGATGCACCGCCTCCGGCCGCCGATCCAGCCGGAGCCTTTGTTCACGCCCGCCGAGATGGCGCAGGCGGACCGGGCGTCGCCTTCGTTGGGCGTGCCCGGGCTTGCCTTGATGCGGGCAGCCTGCGTGGCCCTCGCCCGCGCCGCCCGGCGGTTCGGCCCATGCCGCACGCTTGTGCTTTGCGGTCCTGGCGGCAACGGGGGCGACGGCTGGGGCGCGGCGCGGCTGTTGGCACAGCAGGGCTGGCCGGTGGCGGTCGCCGAGTGGGCCGAGCCGCGCGACGGGTCCGATGCGGCTCATATGCGGGCCGGTTGGCGAGGGCCGGTCGTGCCGTTCACGCCGGACGAGGCGGGGCGCTACGGCCTTGTCATCGACGCGGTGTTCGGCGCAGGGCTGCGCGATCCGGTGCCTGGCCCCGTCGCCGCCACGCTCGCCGCCGCCCGTCGCGTGCTCGCGGCCGACGTTCCGAGCGGGCTCGACGGCGCGACCGGCCAGCCGCGCGGCGAGGTGCGCCGGGCCGACATGACCGTCACCTTCGCCGCCAGGAAGCCCGGCCACCTGCTGCTTCCCGGGCGCGACCTTTGCGGCCAGACCGTGCTTGCCGACATCGGCCTGCCAAGCGCCGCGATGCCGCCGGTGCGGACGTGGCGCAACACGCCTGCCTTGTGGACGATCCCGGAACCCGGCGCGGGCGACCATAAGTACTCTCGCGGCCACGTCACCGTGCTCGGCGGCCCGGCCATGAGCGGCGCGGCCCGTCTTGCCGCCGGGGCGGCGCGGCGGGGCGGGGCAGGGATGGTCACGATCGCGGCCATCGGCGACGCTGATGCCTACCGCGCCGCAGAACCGGGGCTGATCGTGACCGGGAATCCGTTGCCGGGCTTGCTTGAAGATACTCGCCGGCAGGTTTGGGTCTGCGGCCCGGGGCTGGGGCAGGACGCCGCCCGCGAGGCGCTGCCGCAGCTCTTGGCCGCGAACCGGCAGGTGGTGGCCGACGCCGACGCGCTCGGCGCCGCCGCCGACAATCCGGCGATGCTGACGGGCTGCGCCGTCGTCACCCCGCACGGCGGCGAGTTCCGGAAGCTGTTCGGCCCCGTCGGCGACGACAAGCTGGCGGCGGTGCGCGAGGCGGCGCGCCGGACCGGTTGCGTGGTCGTGCTCAAGGGGTCGGACACCGTTATCGCCTCGCCCGACGGCCGGGCGGCCATCAACGACAACGCGCCGCCCTGGCTTGCTGTCGCCGGCGCCGGCGACGTGCTGGCCGGCCTCGTCGCCGCCTTCCTCGCGCAGGGGATGCCGGCCTGGGAGGCGGCAAGCGCCGCCGTTCACGTCCACGGGGCCGCCGCGGTTCACGCCGGGCGCGGCCTTCTTGCGGAAGACCTCGTGACATCGGTCGCCGCGAGCCGCGCCGAGGGTGCAAGCGTGTCGCACGCGCGCTAATCTGCGCTATGCTTACCTTGGCTCCGGAGACGCTTTCACATGAGTGACACCGCCGTTCAGATTGGCTTGTTCGATCGCGCCATCCGCCGCATCGCCGGGGTTTGGCGCGACATGGCCTCGTCCGTTTCCGTTGACGAGGACGAAGGCATCG
Source organism: Acetobacteraceae bacterium (assembly GCA_965260935.1). GTDB lineage: Bacteria > Pseudomonadota > Alphaproteobacteria > Acetobacterales > Acetobacteraceae > JBBROS01. The sequence continues at coordinate 583,883 of OZ253374.1, read as the reverse complement.
CCGGGCAGATGCGCGCGTGCCTGGCCGCGCGCGGGGGCGAGATCAGCGCCCGCAACCGGTCCGCCAAGCTCGCGCAGATCTACCTCGGCCTCGACGACGCGGGCCGCCGCGCCTTTCTGCGCGACCTCGCCGACTTCGACAGCGACCCGGTCGCGGTGGAGCGCGCCTACGCCGCCGTCGGCTCCGCCGAGGACCCGGCCGAGCGGGCCAGCGCGAAGGTGGCCCTTCGCCGCGCGCTCGAACCGCCGCGGGTCCGTTTGCTGACGCAGTTCACCACCATTCCCGACGGGATGAAGTTCCTGGTGGACCTGCGCGCCACCCTGTTGGCGCTGAAAGGCGACGACCCGTGGCTGAACGCCTTGGAGCACGACATGCGCAACCTGCTGGCAAGCTGGTTCGATGTCGGGTTCCTGGAGTTGCAGCGGATCGACTGGCAGAGCCCGGCGGCCTTGCTGGAACGGCTCGTCGGCTACGAGGCCGTGCACGAGATACGCTCCTGGAGCGACCTGAAGAACCGGCTCGACAGCGACCGGCGCTGCTACGCGCTGTTCCACCCCCGGATGCCGAACGAGCCGTTGATCTTCGTCGAGGTCGCCCTCGTGCGCGGCCTGTCGGGCAGCGTGCAGTCGTTGCTCGACAAGAAAGCCCCGTTGCAGGATCCGAAGGACGCCGACACCGCGATCTTCTACTCCATCAGCAATTGCCAGAAGGGCCTCGCCGGCATCAGCTTCGGCAACTTCCTGATCAAGCGCGTCGTCGAGCTGCTGGGCGCCGAGTTCCGCAACCTGAAGGCGTTCGCGACGCTGTCGCCGATGCCCGGCTTCTGCCGGTGGCTGGATGGCAAGCTGCGCGAGGACGACCCCAAGCTGCTGAGCGAGGAGGAAAGCTCAAGCCTGCGCACCGTGGCGCCCGCCCAAGGCGCCGCGCCGGAAACCGGCAACCAGGCCCTTGCCGCCATCCTGGGCAAGCGCGGCTGGTTCCGCGACAAGGCGATGTTCCGCGCCACCGACCCCGTCCTGACCCGCCTGGGCGCCCGCTATTTGCTGAGCGAGAGCCGCGGGACGCGGGCGATCGACCCCGTCGCCCACTTCCACCTTTCCAACGGCGCCCGCGTGGAGCGCATCATGGCGCTTGGCGACACCTCCGAGAAAGGCGCGAAGGAAAGCGCCACCCTTATGGTCAACTACCTCTACGACCCGGCGAACATCGAGGACTACCACGAGGAGTACGCCGGCGAGGGCAAGCGCAACGCCAGCACGGCCGTCCGCCGCCTGGCGCGGGGGTGGAGTTGAACGCGCCCGCCACCATCCGGCCGCCCCCGGCAGACCGGCTTGCCGCGCTGCGCCAGGTCGAACGGAAACTGCTCTGGCTGAGCGCGTGGATGGTGCATCACGCGAACCATGTGCGCCCGAACCGCGACGGCCTGAAGGTCGGCGGCCACCAGGCAAGCTGCGCCAGCGTGGTCAGCATCATGACGGCGCTTTACTTCGAGATCCTCCGGCCCGAGGACCGGGTTGCGGTCAAGCCTCATGCCGCTCCGGTGTTCCACGCCATCAACCGTTTGTTCGGGCGGCAAACGCCGGAGAAGATGGCCGGCTTGCGGCAGATGGGCGGGGTGCAGAGCTATCCGTCCCGCACCAAGGACGGGCCGGAGGTCGATTACAGCACCGGTTCGGTGGGCTTGGGCGTGGCGCTGACCAGCTTCGCCTCCTTGATGCAGGACTACGTCCGCCTGCACGGGCTCGACGCCGGGCTGCCGCTCGGGCGTCAGGTCGCCATCGCGGGCGACGCCGAGCTCGACGAGGGCAACATCTACGAGGCGCTGCTGGAAGGGTGGAAGCACGACGTCCGCAATGTGTGGTGGATCATCGACTACAACCGCCAAAGCCTGGACAGCATCACGCCGGACCGCCTGTTCGGGCGGATCGAGGGCCTGTTCCGCGACATGGGCTGGAACGTCGTCACCCTGAAATACGGGCGCAAGCTGCAGGCCGCGTTCGCCCGGGAGGGGGGCGAGGCGCTCAGCCGCTGGATCGACGACTGCCCCAACAGCCTTTATTCCGCGCTGACGTTCCAAGGGGGCGCGGCGTGGCGTCAGGCGCTGCTGGCCGAGCTTGGGCGCGAACCCGGCGTCCGCGCGATCATCGACCCGCTCGACGACGAGGAGCTGGGCGCGCTGATGACCAACCTCGGCGGGCACGACGTCGATTTCCTGATCGAGAGCTTCCGCGCCGCCGAGGCCCAGGGCGACCAGCCGACCTGTTTCATCGCCTACACCATCAAGGGCATGGGCCTGCCGTTCGCCGGGCACAAGGACAACCATTCCGGCATGATGACGCGCGAGCAGATGCAGGCTTTCCGCACCCAGATGCGCATCCGCCCGGGCCATGAATGGGATGTCGCGGAGGGCCTCGACCTGTCCCCCGAGGCGTTCGAGGGCGTCGTCAACAGCGCCCCGTTCGCCGTTCCGCTGACGCAAGCGGGCCGGCGTCTCTCCGCCCCGCAGATCGCCGTCCCGGTTAAGCTGCCCGGCCGGGCCGCCGACGGACGCACGCTCAGCACCCAGGCGGCGTTCGGCGAGACGCTTGCCGAGATCGGGCGCGGCAAGGACGATTGCGCCGAGCTTGCCAAGCACATCGTCACCATGAGCCCGGACGTTACCGTTTCCACCAGCCTGGGGCCTTGGGTGAACCGCCGCGGCGTGTTCGACCGCCACACCCGCAACGACGTGTTCCGCGACGCCAAGCTGGCGAGCGCCCAGCGCTGGGGCATGTCGCCCGCCGGGCAGCACATCGAGCTTGGCATCGCCGAACAGAACCTGTTCTTGCTGCTGGCTGCCGCCGGGCTGCAACCGACGCTGAGCGGCGCGCGGCTGCTGCCGGTGGGCACCGTGTACGACCCGTTCGTCAACCGCGGCCTCGATGCGCTGATCTACGGCTGCTACCAGGACGCCCGGTTCCTGCTGGTTTCCACGCCCTCGGGCCTCACGCTCGCCCCGGAAGGCGGCCAGCACCAGAGCGTCAACACCCCGCTTATCGGCATGGCCGCCGACCGGCTCGCGAGCTTTGAGCCCGCCTATGCCGACGAACTCGCCATCCTGCTCCGCCACGGCTTCTCCCACATGCAGGCGCCTGACGGGTCCGCGGTTTGGCTGCGGCTGTCCACCCGCCAGCTCCGGCAGCCGTCCCGCGCGCTCGACCCGGCCGCCGTGATCGCCGGCGCGCATTGGATTGTCCCGCCCAAGCCGGGGGCGCCGATCGCCATCGCCTACCAAGGGCCGATAGCCCCCGAGGCCGAGGCCGCCTTCGCCGAGCTGCAGGGCGAAGTTCCCGAGGCCGGCCTGCTCGCCATCACCAGCCCCGACCGGTTGCACGCGGGATGGCTTGATGCGGCCCGGGCGGCCCGGGCGGGCAGGGCAGGGGCCGCGTCCCGCTCGCACATCGAGCAGGTCCTGTCGCCGCTGTCGCCCCGCGCCGCGCTCGTGACCATCCTCGACGGCCATCCGGCAGCCCATGCATGGCTCGGCGCCGTGCGCGGCCACCGCGTCGTCGCCCTCGGCCCTGACCGCTTCGGCCAAAGCGGCGACCTGCCGGACCTTTACCGGGAATACGAGCTCGACGCCGACGCCATCCTGAACGCCTGCGCGCAAGCCTTGCTGGCCTGACCGGGCAGAGGCGGGCGTCTCCGCCACATCCCTTCAACGAAATTGTTATGAAATCTTTATAGTCTCGCGTCTAGAATGTTGCTACACCGGTTCCGCGTTCGAGTTTCGCCAAGTGGGGGGTCCATTTTTGCGACAAAGAACGCGGCTGCTGACGTTTGTCAGCTTATCGGATGCGCCGTGAAGGATTTTAGTCGCGAATTTTCAACAAACAAAGAGGCCCCCTCATGATGAACAAAACGTCCAATCAGTCTTCTGCAGCGCCAACCAATGTCGACCGGCGCGACATGCTCCGGGGCGGCGGCGCAGGCGCGCTGGCTGCCTTCGCGGCAACCGCGGGCCTGCTGAGCTCGGCCACGCCGGCCAGCGCCCAAGGCGTCACCGACAACGACATCCTGAACTTCGCCCTCAACCTCGAATACCTCGAAGCCGAGTACTACCTCCGCGCCGTGACCGGCCAGGGGCTTGCCGACTCCGACCGGACCGGCGTGGGCACGCCCGGCGCCGTGACCGGCGGCCGCCAGATCACGTTCGAAACCCAAGCCTTCCAGCACTACGCGCTCGAGATCGCCCAGGACGAACAGAACCACGTCAAGTTCCTGCGCTCCGTGCTGGGCGCCAGCGCGGTCGCGGCGCCGGCGATCGACATCCAGAACAGCTTCGACACCCTCGCCCAGGCGCTCGGCTACCCGCCCGGCTTCGACCCTTACGCCAGCGAGGTCAACTTCCTCCTCGGCGCCTACGTGTTCGAGGACGTCGGCGTGACGGCCTATCTCGGCGCCGCTCCGTTGGTGCAAAGCAAGACGGTGCTGTCCGCGGCCGGCGCCATCCTCGCGGTCGAGGCCTACCACGCCTCCGAGATACGCTTGCAGCTCCTGCAGCGCGGCTTCGCCCAGCAGACCGTGCAGATCTCCGCCCTGCGCGCGTCCCTTTCCGGCGCCGCGGACGACCAGGGCGTCATCCTGAACGGGCGCGGCAACATCGTTCCCACGGACAACAACAGCCTGGCGTTCGCCCGCACCACGCGCCAGGTGCTCAACATCGTCTACGGCGCGGCCAACGCCAGCAGCGGCCTGTTCTTCCCGCAAGGGGTGAACGGAACCATCAAGTAAGGCCACAACTGCACCAACGAACCGCTCTCGCGTTATGAGCTGACCTTGAACCGGCCAGGCCTTGACAGCCTGGCCGTTTTTCTTACCGGCCGCGGCCCGCCTTGCCCCCAATATCCCCATGCGCTAAACGCCCCCGCCTGACACAACGCTTGCGGGCGTGGTGAAATTGGCAGACACGCCAGATTTAGGTTCTGGTGGCGCAAGCCGTGGGGGTTCAAGTCCCTCCGCCCGCACCACTCCCCGCCGACGACAGGAATTTTCCCCATGCAGGTCACCGAGACGCTTACCGAAGGACTGAAGCGAGGCTTCGCCGTCACCGTCCCTGCGTCCGACCTCGAGGACAAGCGCACCGCCAAGCTGAACGAGATCGGCAAGCAGGTCCGGCTTCCCGGTTTCCGACCGGGCAAGGTGCCGCCCAACATCGTCCGCCAGCGCTACGGCGCGGCCATCATGGCCGAGATCCTTGAACAAAGCGTTAACGACGCGACGCGGCAGGTGCTGACCGACCGCGGCCTCCGCCCGGCCGGGCAGCCGAAGGTGGACGTGACGCAGGTGGACGAGAAGCAGGACCTGCAATTCAACGTCGAGGTCGAGCTGCTGCCGGACATCACCATGCCGGACTTCGCCGCGATCGACCTGGTCCGCTACCGCTCCGAGCCGACGGACGAGGCCGTCGAGAAGGCGCTGGCCGAGATCGCCAACCGGCAGGAAGGGCGCGAGCCGGTGACGGAAGACCGGGGCGCGCGCGCCGGCGACACGCTGACGGTCGATTTCGTCGGCAAGGTTGATGGCGAGCCGTTCGCCGGTGGGACGGGGACCGACATGCCCGTCAAGCTTGGCGGCCCGGGTTTCATCCCCGGCTTCTCCGAAGGGATGGAGGGCATGAAGCCGGGCGAGCAGCGCACGATCGACGTCACGTTCCCGGCGGAGTATCACGCGCCCGACCTCGCCGGAAAAGCGGCCACATTCGATTTGACGGCCAAGTCGCTTGAGCAGCCCAAGCCCGCCCCGGTCGACGACGCGCTCGCGACCGGCATGGGCTTCGAGAGCCTGGACGGCCTGCGCAAGGCGATCTCCAGCCAGATCCAGTCCGAGTACGACCAGGTGAGCCGGATGCGCATCAAGCGCGACCTGCTGGACGCGCTCAGCAAGGCCGCGGACTTCCCGGTGCCGCCGAGCATCATGGAAGCCGAGTTCGACCAGATCTGGAAGCGGGTCGAGGCCGACCTGAAGGCGGGCAAGGCGGACGAGGAGGACAAGAACAAGGACGAGGACACGCTGAAGGCCGACTACCGCGCCATCGCAGAGCGCCGGGTGCGGCTGGGCCTGCTGCTGTCCGAGATCGGCCGGACCAACGGCATCCAGGTCCAGCCCGACGAGATGACGCGGGCCATGCGCGCCGAGGCGGGCCGCTACCCCGGCCAGGAAGCGCAGGTCATCGAGTTCTTCCGCAAGAACCCGGAGGCCGCCGAGAGCCTGCGGGGGCCGATCTACGAGGAGAAGGTGGTTGACTTCATCCTGGAGCTGGCCAAGGTCGAGGACCGGACCGTGAGCCCCGAGGACCTGTCCGCCGAGCCGGAAAGCGCGGTTGCCGCCTAGCCCGGCTGAGTCCCGGACCCCTGTAACACGCCCGTCACCCGCCCATCTGTAAGCGGCTCATGAACGAAGGATGCAACGAATGAGGGACCGTGATCCCGCCGAGGTCTACGGCAGCGCGTTGATACCGATGGTCATCGAACAGACCGCCCGCGGCGAGCGGTCGTTCGACATCTATTCCCGGCTCCTGAAGGAGCGGATCATCTTCCTGACCGGGCCGGTGTTCGACCAGGTGTCGGCGGTGATCTGCGCCCAGCTCCTGTTCCTGGAAAGCGAGAACCCGTCGAAGGACATCAGCTTCTACATCAACAGCCCGGGCGGCGTCGTGTCCGCCGGGCTCGCGATCTACGACACGATGCAGTACATCCGCAGCCCGGTCAGCACGGTCTGCATCGGCCAGGCGGCGAGCATGGGCAGCCTGCTGCTCTGCGCCGGCGCGAAGGACAAGCGTTTCGCGCTGCCGAATTCCCGCGTCATGGTGCATCAGCCGAGCGGCGGCGCGCAGGGCCAGGCCTCGGACATCGAGATCCAGGCCAAGGAAATCCTGACGCTGCGCAAGCGGCTCAACGAGATCTACGTGCAGCACACCGGGCAGACGCTCGACGAGATCGAGGACAAGCTGGAGCGCGACACCTACATGTCCGCCGAAGAGGCCCGCGATTTCGGGCTGGTGGACCAGGTGGTGGTGGACCGCCCGTCAGTTCCGGATGGATCGAAGCTCTAAGGGTGCCGGGTCAGGGCGGTTGTCCTGGCGCAATTTCGGCATATGTCTTGCTTGTTCATTTCTCGTCTAGCCGTCTGTCAAGGCGTGCCGCGATCACCGAAACCCGGGCCGTTCGGCTGCTTGTCCAGCCCGCGGGCCGGGGCTAACCTGTAAGCCTGTTCCCCCGCCGTTGCGGGGCTGGAGTGTGCATGGGCAAGTCTCCCGACTCGAAGAACACGTTGTATTGCTCGTTTTGCGGCAAGTCGCAGCACGAGGTCCGCAAGCTGATCGCCGGCCCGACCGTCTTTATATGCGACGAGTGCGTCGAGCTTTGCATGGACATCATCCGCGAGGAGCATAAGACGCACCTCGTCAAATCCCGCGACGGCGTGCCCACGCCCAAGGAGATTTGTAAGGTTCTGGATGATTACGTGATCGGCCAGTTCCACGCCAAGCGCGTGTTGAGCGTAGCGGTGCACAACCACTACAAGCGGCTGGCCCACGGCGCGAAGAACAACGACGTGGAGATCGCCAAGAGCAACATCATGCTCGTTGGGCCGACCGGCTCCGGCAAGACGCTGCTCGCCCAGACGCTCGCGCGCATCCTCGACGTGCCGTTCACGATGGCCGACGCCACGACGCTGACCGAAGCGGGCTACGTCGGCGAGGACGTGGAGAACATCATCCTCAAGCTGTTGCAGGCGGCCGACTACAACGTCGAGCGGGCGCAGCGCGGCATCGTCTACATCGACGAGGTGGACAAGATCAGCCGCAAGTCGGACAACCCCAGCATCACCCGCGACGTGAGCGGCGAAGGCGTGCAGCAGGCCCTGCTCAAGATCATGGAGGGCACCGTCGCCTCCGTGCCGCCGCAGGGCGGGCGCAAGCACCCGCAGCAGGAGTTCCTGCAGGTCGACACGACCAACATCCTGTTCATCTGCGGCGGCGCGTTTTCCGGCCTTGAGAAGATCATCGGCGCGCGCGGCAAAGGCTCGGGGATCGGCTACGGCGCAGAGGTCAGCAGCCCGGACGACCGGCGCATGGGGGCGATCCTGCGCGAAGTGGAGCCGGAAGACCTGCTCAAGTTCGGCCTGATCCCCGAGTTCATCGGCCGCCTCCCGGTCGTGGCCACGCTGGAGGATCTGGACGAGCACGCCCTGATCGAGATCCTGACCAAGCCCAAGAACGCGCTATCCAAGCAGTACGGCCGGCTGTTCGAGATGGAAGGCATCAAGCTTTCGTTTACCGAGGACGCGTTAAAGTCGGTCGCGACGCGCGCCATCGCCCGCAAGACCGGCGCGCGCGGGCTGCGTTCCATCATGGAGGCCATCCTGCTGAACACGATGTTCGACCTGCCCGGCCTCGACGGCGTAGAGGAAGTGACGATCAACCGCGAAGTGGCCGAAAGCCGGGCCAACCCGCTTTACACCTACGGCAAGGAACGTGCCGAAGGCGGTGCGTAGAAGCACCGGCAGCCGCACCGGTGCGGGAGGCCTTGCCGATGGTCTCCGACCTGCCGATATCCATCCTGGACGCCGCGGGCATGCCGAATTGGGTGCCCATCGCGGCGGACCGTCCTAGAATGAGGTCTCTATGAGTGAAGTCCCACGTTCGGAACGCGCGCGCAAGCCTGCTGCAAGCCATGAAACGATGGCGGTGCTGCCGTTGCGCGACATCGTCGTGTTCCCGCACATGATCGTTCCCTTGTTCGTCGGGCGCGAGAAGTCGGTGCGGGCGCTCGAAGCGGTGATGAAGGACGACAAGCAGATCCTGCTGGTGGCGCAGCGCAACGCGTCGCAGGACGATCCGTCAAAGGACGATATCTACCGCGTCGGCACCGTTTCGACGATCCTGCAACTCCTGAAGCTGCCGGACGGGACGGTCAAGGTTTTGGTGGAAGGAAGCCGGCGCGCGGGCATCAGCGGGTTTACCGGCAACGACGCCTATTTCGAGGCGCAGGTCGCCCCGATCAGCGAGGAAGCGGGGGACGCGAAAGAGCTTGAAGCCCTTGGCCGCACCGTCGTCACGCAGTTCGAACAATATATCAAGCTGAACAAGAAGATCGCCCCGGAGGTGCTGGTCTCGCTCAACCAGATCGACGACCCCGGCAAGCTGGCGGACACCATCTCGGCGCACCTGAACCTGAAGATCGCCGAGAAGCAGGAGCTGCTCGAGGCGGCAAAGGTGGGGATGCGGCTCGAGCGCGTGTTCGCGCACATGGAAAGCGAGATCGGGGTCTTGCAGGTCGAGAAGCGCATCCGCAACCGGGTCAAGCGCCAGATGGAGAAGACCCAGCGCGAATACTACCTCAACGAGCAACTGAAGGCGATCCAGAAGGAGCTGGGAGAAGGCGAGGACGGCAAGGACGAATCCGCCGAACTCGAGGACCGGATCAAGAAAACCAAGTTCACCAAGGAAGCCCGCGAGAAGGCGCTGTCGGAGCTGAAGAAGCTCAAGACGATGAGCCCCATGAGCGCCGAGGCGACCGTCGTGCGCAACTACCTGGACTGGATGCTCTCCATTCCGTGGAAGAAGCGCAGTAAGGTCAGCAACGACGTGAGCGAGGCCGAGCGCATCCTGGACGCCGACCATTACGGGTTGGAGAAGGTCAAGGAACGCATCATCGAGTACCTGGCGGTGCAGTCCCGTAGCCCGAAGATCCGCGGCCCGATCCTGTGCCTTGTCGGGCCGCCAGGCGTCGGCAAAACGTCGCTGGGCAAGTCGATCGCCAAGGCGACGGGGCGCAACTTCGTTCGCATGTCGCTGGGCGGCGTCCGCGATGAGGCCGAGGTGCGCGGGCACCGGCGGACGTATATCGGCTCGATGCCGGGCAAGGTCGTGCAGGGCATGAAGAAGGCCAAGACGAGCAATCCGCTGTTCCTGCTGGACGAGATCGACAAGCTCGGTGCCGACTGGCGCGGCGATCCGTCGTCGGCGCTCCTTGAGGTGCTCGACCCCGAGCAGAACGCGACGTTCGCCGATCACTACCTGGAAGTCGATTATGACCTTTCGGACGTGATGTTCGTGACAACGGCGAACAGCCTCAAGATGCCGCAGCCGTTGCTCGACCGCATGGAGATCATCCGGATTCCCGGCTACACCGAGGACGAGAAGGTCGAGATCGCGAAGCGGCACCTGGTCGCCAAGCAAGCCGAGGCGAACGGCCTGAAGCCGGAGGAATGGGCGTTGCAGGACGATGCCATCCGGGACCTGGTGCGCTACTACACGCGCGAGGCCGGGGTCCGCAGCCTTGAACGCGAGATCGCCAACGTCGCGCGCAAGGTGGTCAAGGAGATCGTGACCAAGAAGACGAAGAAGCTGACGATCTCCGCCAAAACCCTTGGCAAGTACGCGGGCGTCCGCCGGTTCCGCTACGGGGAAACGGAGGCGGAGGACATGGTCGGCGTCGTCACCGGGCTGGCCTGGACCGAGGTCGGCGGCGAGATCCTGACCATCGAGAGCGTCCTCCTGCCCGGCAAAGGCAACGTCAAGCACACCGGCAAGCTCGGTGACGTGATGCAGGAAAGCGTTTCGGCGGCGCTGAGCTACGTCCGCAGCCGCGGCACCGGGTTCGGCATCAAGCCGACGTTCTTTGAGAAGAAGGACATCCACGTCCACGTGCCGGAAGGCGCGACACCGAAGGACGGCCCGTCCGCGGGCATCGCGATGGCCACCAGCATCGTCAGCGTCATGACCGGCATCCCGGTCCGGCGGGACGTGGCGATGACGGGGGAGATCACGCTGAGAGGGAGGGTTCTGCCGATCGGAGGATTGAAGGAGAAACTCCTTGCAGCGCTCCGGGCCGGCATCAGGACCGTGTTCATTCCCCGGGACAACGAGAAGGACCTGGTGGAAATCGAGGCGACCGTGAAAAAGGGCCTGAAGATCATCCCCGTTGGCCACGTGGACGAGGTGATCAGCCAGGCCTTGCAGCGCAAGCCGGACGCCATCGAGTGGGAGGAGCCTGCCGAGCCCGTCCCGGCGTTGGCCGACAACTCGGGCGCCTCCTTGCCGCATTGACACGAGGAGGCCCGCGCGGCCGGGCGGCGCGGCCGCACGGGCTTGAGGGAAGGGCGGTTAGCTCAGCGGTAGAGCGTCTCGTTTACACCGAGAGGGTCGGCGGTTCGAAACCGTCACCGCCCACCAGGCCGCTTGCAGGATGGAAACCCGCGCCCGGCGCTCCCCCTCGCTAAGGGGAGGATGGGCCGGTTTCCGGACAGCGAGCGGAAGCCAAGTCAAGTCGCCGTCGACAACCGCCGGGCAACGCGCCCGAAAGTCGATCGACCGGGTTGACGGCGGGGCGCGCCCGCCATAAACGAAGCGCCCTGCCACGATGCGGGTGTAGCTCAGTTGGTTAGAGCGCCGGCCTGTCACGCCGGAGGTCGCGGGTTCGAGCCCCGTCACTCGCGCCACTCTTTGTTCGCAAGCCTATAGCAGCGCTCCGGGCGCTGGTGTATTCCGTTCGCTGCAATGCAGCGCACGCGCGAGCGTTTGAGCAGGAACCCACCATGCCGACACTCTTGGCCGACTACTTCCCCATTCTCGTCTTCATCGCCATCGGCGGCGTCATCGCAATCGCGATGGTGGCGGCCTCGTTGCTCGCGGCCCAGCAGAAACCCTACGCGGAGAAGCTGTCGGCCTACGAGTGCGGCTTCGAGCCGTTCGACGACGCGCGGCGCAAGTTCGATGTCCGCTTCTACCTCGTCGCCATCCTCTTCATCATCTTCGACCTCGAGGTCGCCTTCCTGTTCCCCTGGGCGATCAGCCTCGGCGACATCGGCATGTTCGGCTTCCTCTCCATGCTCGGATTCCTTGCAGTTCTGACGGTCGGCTTCATTTATGAGTGGTGCAAAGGCGCATTGGAATGGGAGTAACCGCATGAGCGCGGCCAGTATCACGACAACCGATATCGCCTGGAACCGAGATGCGCTCGCGCCCGGCCCGGAGCAGGACGCGGTTATCAAGGGCATCACCGGCGAGGTCGCCGACAAGGGCTTCGTCGTGGCCAATATTGATAAGGTGGTGAATTGGGCGCGGACCGGCAGCCTGTGGCCGATGACGTTCGGCCTCGCCTGCTGCGCGGTCGAGATGATCCACGCCTACATGCCGCGCTACGACCTCGACCGGTTCGGCGTCATCCCCCGCGCCAGCCCGCGGCAATCGGACGTGATGATCGTCGCCGGCACCCTGACCAACAAGATGGCGCCGGCGCTGCGCAAGGTATACGACCAGATGCCGGAGCCGCGCTGGGTCATCAGCATGGGGTCCTGCGCCAACGGCGGCGGCTACTACCATTACAGCTACAGCGTGGTGCGCGGGTGCGACCGGATCGTGCCCGTCGACATCTACGTCCCCGGCTGCCCTCCCACCGCGGAGGCGCTGGTTTACGGCATCATGCAGCTGCAGAAGAAGATCCGCCGCACCGGGACCATCCTTCGTGGCTGACCTCGCCGCCCTGGCCCAAGCCTGCGCCTCGCTTCCCGGCGTCAACGCCGCCGGCGTCGAGCTGGGGGAGGTGGTCGTCCACGCCGGGCGCGAGACGGTGCTGGAGACGCTCGCGGCGCTCAAGACCGCCGACGGCATCGCCTGCGAGCAGATGATGGATCTGTGCGGCGTCGACTGGCCCGAGCGCCCGGACCGGTTCGACGTGGTGTACAACCTGCTCAGCATCTCGCTCAACCACCGCGTCCGCGTCGTGATCGAGACGGACGCGTCGAAGCCCGTGCCGTCCTGCTACACGCTCTGGCCCGTCGCCACCTGGTTCGAGCGGGAAGCGTGGGACCTGTTCGGCATCGTATTCAGCGGCCAGCCCGATCTGCGGCGCATCCTGACCGACTACGGCTTTAACGGCCATCCGCTGCGTAAGGACTTCCCGCTGACCGGCTACGTCGAGGTCCGCTTCGATGACGAGCGCAAGCAGGTCGTCAACGAGCCGGTCAGCCTCACGCAGGATTTCCGCACCTTCGATTTCGTCTCGCCCTGGGAAGGCATGACCACGCTGCCCGGCGACGAGAAAGCCTTCACCGCCCGCGAAGCCGCCAGGCAGCCCGCGAAAGAGAACCCTTAAATGTCAGACTTGGACGTCAAGACCGGCTCCCACGCCACCACGCCCGGCGAAGCGAAGCCGAACACCAACAAGGTGATCGAGGTTGACAACCACACCATCAACTTCGGCCCGCAGCATCCCGCGGCGCACGGGGTCTTGCGCCTGATCCTGGAGATGGACGGCGAGGTGGTCGAGCGCGCCGACCCGCATATCGGCCTGCTGCACCGCGGCACCGAGAAGCTGATCGAGCAGAAGACCTACCTGCAGGCGCTGCCGTATTTCGACCGGCTCGACTACGTAAGCCCGATGTGCATGGAGCACACCTGGGTGCTGGCGCAGGAGAAGCTGCTCGGGATCGAGATCCCGAGCCGGGCCAAGTGGATCCGGACGATGTTCGCCGAGATCACCCGCATCCTCAACCACCTGCTCAACATCACCACCTACGCGCTCGACGTGGGCGCGATCACGCCGAGCCTTTGGGGTTTCGAGGAGCGCGAGAAGCTGCTTGAGTTCTACGAGGCGGCGTCGGGCGCGCGGTATCACGGCAACTATTTCCGCACCGGCGGCGTGGCGCGCGACCTTCCGGCCGACCTTACCGACAAGATCGCCGAGTGGGCGCGCACCTTCCCGACCTTTATCGACGAACTGGCCCAGCTTCTGACCAGCAACCGCATCTGGAAGCAGCGCACCGTCGACATCGGCATCATCTCGCCCGAGGACGCGCTCGATTGGGGCTTCTCCGGCCCGCCCCTGCGCGCCAGCGGGATGCCGTGGGATCTGCGCCGGGCGCAGCCGTACGACATGTACGACCAAGTGGAGTTCGACGTGCCGGTCGGGCGGAACGGCGACTGCTACGACCGCTATCTCGTGCGGATGCAGGAGATGCGCGAGAGCGTCCGCATCATCACGCAATGTCTTGAGAAGATGCAGCCCGGCGACGTGAAGATCGTCGACCGCAAGTTCACCGCGCCCCGGCGGCAGGAGATGAAGCGCTCGATGGAGGCGCTCATTCACCACTTCAAGCTTTACACCGAAGGTTTCCACATCCCTGCTGGCTCGACCTATACCGCAACCGAGAGCCCCAAGGGAGAATTCGGCGTCTACCTGGTGGCGGACGGCACCAACCGGCCTTACCGCTGTAAGATCCGCCCGACGGGGTTCACCTTCCTGCAAGCCATCGAGCACATGTCGAAGCGCCACATGCTCGCCGACGCGGTGGCGATCATCGGCTCGCTCGACGTCGTGTTCGGGGAGATCGACCGGTGAGCGACTTCTCGCACGAGCACAACCAGTCTCCCCGCCTGACCCGGCCCGCGGGAGCCGCCACGGCCACCGGCTCCGCGGAGCCGATCGGCGGCGCGCACAATCCGCCCGCCGACAACCCGGCCGAGCCTTCGACGTTCGCGTTCGACGGCGCCAGCGAAGCCGAGATCGAGCCGATCCTGGCCAAGTACCCGGTCAGCCGGAAGGCGAGCGCCGTCCTGCCCCTTCTCTACGTTGTGCAGAATCAGATGCGCCGGCAGACCGGCAGCGCCTGGGTTCCCCGCATCGCGATGGACGCGGTTGCCGAGCGCCTGGAGATGCCGCCGATCCGCGTCTACGAAGTCGCGACATTCTACCTGATGTTCAACACCAAGCCGATCGGGCGCTACCATTTGCAAGTCTGCGGCACGACGCCGTGCTGGCTGCGGGGCAGCGACGATATCACCCGGGCCTGCCGCGACGAGTCGGGCATCAAGGGCTGGAAGCAGACGAGCGAGGACGGCATGTTCACCATGACCGAGGTGGAATGCCTCGGCGCCTGCGTGAACGCGCCGGTCTTGCAGGTCGACGACGACTACTACGAAGACCTCGACTACGATCGCACCCGGGAACTCCTGCAGGCGCTGCGTCGCGGCGAGCGGCCGGCACCGGGATCGACCATCGGCCGCGTCACCTCCGCGCCGGAAGGCGGCCCGACAACCCTTCAGGCGGTGGAATAGCCATGCTTGCCGACAAAGACCGGATATTCACCAACCTTTACGGCCAGCACGACCCGTTCCTGGCCGGCGCGCGCGACCGCGGCGACTGGGCCGACACGGCGGCGATCATCGCGCGCGGGCGCGACGCCATCATCGAGGAGATGAAGGCCTCGGGTCTGCGCGGGCGCGGCGGGGCCGGGTTCCCGACCGGCATGAAGTGGTCGTTCATGCCGAAGCAGGCCTCGCCCGACGGACGCCCGAGCTATCTCGTCATCAACGCCGACGAGAGCGAGCCCGGCACCTGCAAGGACCGCGACATCATGCGCCACGATCCGCACAAGCTGATCGAGGGCGCGCTGATCGCCAGCTTCGCGATGGGGGCGAGCGCCTGCTACATCTACATCCGGGGCGAGTACTATAACGAAGCGGTCGCGCTGCAGAAGGCGATTGACGAGTGCTACGCGGAGGGCCTGCTCGGCGAGAACGCCGCCGGGTCGGACTACGAGTTCCACCTTTACCTGCATCGCGGGGCCGGGGCGTACATCTGCGGCGAGGAAACGGCGCTGCTCGAGAGCCTCGAAGGCAAGAAGGGGATGCCGCGCCTCAAGCCGCCGTTCCCCGCCGCCGTCGGCCTGTATGGCTGCCCCACCACCGTCAACAACGTCGAGACCATCGCCGTCGTCCCTGCCATCCTTCGCCGCGGCGGCGCGTGGTTCAGCGCCCTGGGCCGGCCCAAGAACAGCGGCACCAAAATCTTCTGCATCAGTGGCCACGTGAACAAGCCCTGCAACGTCGAGGAAGAGCTTGGCATCCCGCTGAAGGAATTGATCGAGACCTACGCGGGCGGCGTGCGCGGCGGATGGGACAACCTGCTCGCCGTTATCCCCGGCGGTTCCTCCGTCCCCGTCATCCCGAAGTCGGTCTGCGACACGGTGCTGATGGATTTCGACAGCCTGCGCGACGTGAAATCCGGCCTCGGCACCGCCGCGGTCATGGTGATGGACCGCAGCACCGACATCATCCAGGCGATCTACCGTCTGGCGCAGTTCTACAAGCACGAGAGCTGCGGCCAGTGCACGCCCTGCCGGGAAGGCACGGGCTGGATGATGCGGGTCATGGCGCGCATGGTGCAGGGCCGGGCCGAAACAGGCGAGATCGACGTGCTGGAGCAGGTGACGAAGCAGATCGAGGGCCACACGATCTGCGCGCTGGGCGATGCCGCGGCTTGGCCGATCCAGGGGCTGATCCGGCATTTCCGACCGGAGATGGAGGCGCGGATCGCCGCTTACAAACAGCGGGCCAACCAGCCGCTGCCGATGGCTGCGGAGTAGCGGGCCTGAAAGCGCCGCTTTCCAGAACACCGATCGAGAGATGAACAATGGCTAAACTCACCGTTGACGGCGCCGAAGTCGAAGTCCCGAATGGCGCGTCCGTCTTGCAAGCCTGCGAGGCCGTGGGCGTCGAAATCCCCCGCTTCTGCTATCACGAGCGCCTCAGCGTCGCCGGCAACTGCCGCATGTGCCTGGTAGAAGTCGAGAAAGCGCCGAAGCCTATCGCGTCCTGCGCCTACCCGGTCGCCGACGGCATGGTCGTGAAAACCGACACCCCCATGGTCCGCAACGCCCGGCGCGGCGTCATGGAATTCCTGCTGATCAATCACCCGCTCGATTGCCCGATCTGCGACCAGGGCGGCGAGTGCGACCTGCAGGACCAGGCGTACGGCTACGGCATGGACCATTCCCGCTACGCCGAGAACAAGCGCGCCGTGAAGGACAAGTATCTCGGCCCCCTGGTCAAGACCTTCATGACCCGCTGCATCCATTGCACGCGCTGCATCCGCTTCAGCAGCGAGGTTGCCGGCGTGCCCGAGATGGGGGCGACCAGCCGGGGCGAGGCGATGGAGGTCGGCACCTACATCGAGAAGGCGCTGACGACGGAGCTGTCCGGCAACCTGATGGACATCTGCCCGGTCGGCGCGCTGCTCAACAAGCCCTACAGTTTCGTGGCCCGGCCCTGGGAGCTGCGTAAGACCGACAGCATCGACGTGCATGACGCGCTCGGGACGAACATCCGCATCGATGCGCGCGGCTCGGAGGTGCTGCGCATCCTGCCGCGCATCAACGACGAAGTGAATGAGGAATGGATGGCCGACAAGGGCCGGTTCAGCCACGACGGCCTGAAGCGCCGGCGGCTGGACAAGCCCTGGGTGCGCGAGAACGGCAAGCTGCGCCCGGCCACCTGGCCCGAGGCGTTCACGGCCATTGCGAACCGCTTGAAAGACTGCGACGGAAGCCGTATCGGCGCCGTCGCGGGCGATTTGTGCGACGCGGAAAGCATGTTGGCGCTGAAGGATCTGATGGAGGGCCTCGGATCGCAGAACCTCGATTGCCGGCAAGACGGCGCGGCCCTGGACCCTTCGCGCCGGGACTTCTACCTGTTCAACAGCACCGTGGCCGGCATCGATGATGCGGACGCGATCCTGCTGGTCGGCGCGAACCCTCGCCGCGAAGCGCCGGTGCTGAACGCGCGCATCCGCAAGCGCTGGGCGGCCGGCCATTGCCCGGTGGGCGTGATCGGGCCTGAAGTCGACCTGACCTACGACGCCGTGCATCTCGGCGACGGAACCGGCCTGCTCCAGGATTTCAAGGGAGAATTTGCCGACGCGTTCCGCAAGGCCGAGCGGCCGATGGTAATCGTCGGCCAAGGGGCGTTGCGCCGGGCCGACGGGGCGGCGATCCTGCGTGCCGCATGGTCGCTCGCCAGCGACGCCGGCGCGCTGACCGGGGAGTGGCACGGCTTCAACGTGCTCCACACCGCGGCCGCCCGGGTGGCGGCGCTCGACCTCGGCTTCGTCCCAGGCCCGGACGGCAAGTCCATGGCGGAGATGATGGGCGGCGGCGTCGACGTGCTCTGGCTCCTCGGCGCCGACGAGTTCGACACGGCCGCGATTGGCAATGACACCTTCGTCGTCTACCAGGGCCATCACGGCGACCGCGGAGCCGCCCGCGCCGACGTGATCCTGCCCGGCTGCGCCTACATCGAGAAGAACGGCACCTATCTCAACACGGAAGGACGGCTGCAACGCGGCTACCTGGCCACCCGCCCGCCCGGCGAGGCGCGCGAGGACTGGACCATCCTGCGGGCGTTCAGCGCCGTCATCAACCGGCCGCTGCCCTACGACACGCTGTCGGCCCTCCGCGTCCGCCTTGCCACGACCAGCCCGGCCTTTTCAACGCAGCAGGTCTTGACCCGGCGGGGCTGCGCCGATACCGCAGCCCCGGCAGAGAGCGGCGAGATGACGAGCAACCCCTTCACCTACGCGATCGAGGACTACTACCAGACCAACCCGATCAACCGCGCCAGCCCCACCATGGCCGAGTGCACGCGGACCTACACCCACGCCCCGCTTCCCGTGGCGGCTCCGGTGGCGGCGGAGTAAAGCGTGGACGCTTTCCTCGCCTCCGATCTCGGCATCCTGATCCTCACGGTCCTCAAGACCCTGGCCATCCTGGTTCCGGTGCTGATCAGCGTCGCATACCTGACCCTGGCCGAGCGCAAAGTGCTGGCCGCGATGCAGATGCGGATCGGTCCCAACGTGGTCGGCCCGTTCGGGCTGTGGCAGCCGTTCGCGGACGCGCTAAAGATGCTGACAAAGGAGACGATCATCCCGACCGGGGCGAACCGCCTGCTGTTCCTGACGGCGCCGCTGCTGACCATGACGCTGGCGATGATCGCCTGGGCGGTGATCCCGTTCAACTATGGCTGGGCGATCGCCAACATCAACGTCGGCATCCTTTACCTGTTCGCCATCAGCAGCATGGGCGTCTACGGCATCATCATCTCCGGCTGGGCCAGCAACTCGAAATACGCGTTCCTCGGCGCGCTGCGCTCGGCCGCCCAGATGGTCAGCTACGAAGTCAGCATGGGCTTCGTGATCGTCACCGTATTGCTGTGCGCCGGCAGCCTGAACCTGACCGACATCGTCATGGCGCAGCAAACGGTCTGGTTCTTCATCCCGCTGTTCCCAATGTTCGTCGTGTTCTTCGTCTCCACCCTGGCGGAGTGCAACCGCGCGCCGTTCGACCTGGCCGAGGGCGAAAGCGAGATCGTCGGCGGCTTCCACGTCGAATACAGCGCCATGACCTTCGGCCTGTTCTTCCTCGGCGAATACGCGAACATGATCCTGATGTCGGCCATGACGTCGATCCTGTTCCTCGGCGGCTGGCTCAGCCCGATCCCGTTCGCGCCGTTCACCTGGGTGCCGGGCCCGATTTGGCTGATCCTGAAGATCGGCCTCTGCCTTTTCACGTTCATCTGGGTGCGCGGGACGTTCCCACGGTATCGCTACGACCAACTCATGCGCCTTGGCTGGAAGGTGTTCCTGCCGTTGTCGCTGTTCTGGCTGGTGCTGACGGCCGGGGTCCTGCTCGCGTTCGGCTGGCTTCCCGGCCAGCAAGGAGCTTAAACCGATGGCCTTCCTCGACCGCACCGCGCGCAGCCTGCTGCTCAGCGAGCTTGTTTCCGGCATGTGGCTGACGCTGAAATACTTCTTCCGTCCCAAGGCGACGCTGAACTACCCGTACGAGAAGGGCATCCTCAGCCCCCGGTTCAAAGGCGAGCACGCGCTGCGCCGTTATCCGAACGGCGAGGAGCGCTGCATCGCCTGCAAGCTGTGCGAGGCGGTTTGCCCGGCGCTCGCGATCACCATCGAGGCCGAGCCCCGCGCCGACGGCTCCCGCCGCACCACCCGCTACGACATCGACATGACCAAGTGCATCTACTGCGGCCTCTGCGAGGAGAGCTGCCCGGTGGACGCCATCGTCGAAGGCCCGAACTACGAGTTCTCGACCGAGACGCGGTCCGAATTGATGTATAACAAGGAGCGGCTGCTCGCCAACGGCGACCGTTGGGAAAGCGAGCTGTCCAAGCGCCTGGAGCTTGACGCCCCCTACCGCTGAGGACCCGATGCTCGTCACCTTCTTCTTCTACCTGTTCGCGGCCGTTCTCGTGGGCTGCGCCGTCGCGGTGGTCACCAGCCGCAACCCCGTGCATTCTGTCCTGTTCCTGATCCTGTCGTTCTTCAACGCCGCCGCGCTGTTCCTGATCGCCGGGGCCGAGTTCCTGGCGCTTATTCTCATGATCGTCTACGTGGGCGCGGTCGCGGTGCTGTTCCTGTTCGTCGTCATGATGCTCGACGTGAACTTCGCCCAGCTCCGCGAAGGGTTCCAGCGCTATGCCCCGATCGGCGCGGTGGTCGGCGTCTCGCTGCTGGTCGAGCTGCTGGTCGTGCTCGGCGGCTGGGAGTTCGCGCCCGAAAGCAGCACGCTGCGCCTCACCACCACGCCCGACGGCATCGAGAACACGCGCGCCCTGGGGCAGCTCATCTACACGGACTACATTTTCCTGTTCCAATCGGCCGGCCTTATTCTGATGGTCGCCATGATCGGCGCTATCGTGCTCACGCATCGCGAGCGCAGCCGCTCGCGCCATCAGAACATCAACCGGCAAACCGGGCGGAGCATCGCCGACACGCTCTCGATGGTGAACGTGCCGCTCGGCCAAGGCGTCCGCCCCGGCGACGTGCGGCGGCCGACGCCCGAGCCGGCGCTGGTCAATGCCAATGAGCCGCACGAGCACGGGGTCGACAAGCCCGGTCCCGGAGAGCACGGATGATCGGCGTCGGCCACTACCTCGCCGTCGGCGCGCTGCTGTTCGTCATCGGCATCTTCGGCATCTTCCTCAACCGCAAGAACGTCATCATCATCATGATGTCGATCGAGCTCATGCTGCTCGCGGTCAACATCAACCTCGTCGGCTTCAGCATGACGCTGCATGACCTGGCCGGCCAGGTGTTCGCCCTGTTCGTGCTCACCGTCGCCGCGGCCGAGGCCGCCATCGGGCTGGCCATCGTCGTCGTTTATTTCCGCAACCGAGGCTCGATCGAGACCGAGGACGTCAACCTGATGAAGGGCTAAGCGCGATGCTCTACGCCGTCGCCGTATTCGCGCCGCTGCTGGGGTCGCTCATCGCCGGGCTGTTGGGCCGGCAGATCGGCGACAAGGCCAGCGAGGCCGTCACGGTCTTCTTCATGGTGGTCGCCGCCGTCTGCGGCACGATCAGCTTCATCCCGTTCCTCGAAGGCGCGGCCCAGCCCGGCGTCCTCTCGCTGGGCACATGGATGGACGTGGGCGGCTTCACCGTCGAGTGGGCGCTGCGCTACGACACGCTCAGCGCCGTCATGGTCGCGATGGTGACGTTCATCGCCACGCTGATCCATATCTACAGCATCGGCTACATGAGCCACGACGCCACTATCCCGCGGTTCTTCAGCTACCTCAGCCTGTTCACCTTCGCCATGCTGATGCTGGTGACGTCCGACAACCTGGTGCAGCTCTTCTTCGGCTGGGAAGGCGTCGGCCTCGCGAGCTACCTGCTGATCGGCTACTGGTATGACCGCCCGAGCGCCTGCCGCGCCGCCATGAAAGCCTTCATCGTCAACCGGGTCGGCGACCTGTTCTTCGCGGTGGGCATCGCGCTGATCTTCTTCCTGTTCGGCAGCGTCGAGTTCCCGGTCATCTTCGCCGGGATCGGCGCGCACGCGAACGACGCGTACCGCCTGTTCGGCTCCACCTTCAGCGCATACAACGTCATCGGCTGCCTGCTGTTCCTGGGCGCCATGGGCAAGTCGGCGCAGATCGGCCTGCACACCTGGCTGCCGGACGCCATGGAAGGCCCCACACCCGTTTCCGCGCTGATCCACGCCGCCACCATGGTCACGGCCGGCGTGTTCCTGATGGCCCGCATGTCGCCGATCCTGGAGTTCGCGCCGTTCGCGCTCGGCTTCGTCACCATTATCGGCGCGACCACGGCGCTTTTCGCCGCCACCATCGGCTGCCTGCAGAACGACATCAAGCGGATCATCGCCTACTCGACCTGCTCGCAGCTCGGCTACATGTTCATCGCCGCGGGCGTCGGCGCCTACCAGGTCAGCATCTTCCACCTGTTCACCCATGCCTTCTTCAAGGCGCTGCTGTTCCTGGGCGCCGGGTCCGTGATCCACGCGATGTCCGACGAACAGGACATCCGGCGCATGGGCGGCATCTGGCGCAAGATCCCCGTCACCTACGCCGCGATCTGGATCGGCAGCCTGGCGCTCGCCGGCATCCCGTTCTTTGCCGGCTACTACTCCAAGGACGCGATCCTCGAAGCCGCTTGGGCGCACGGCGGCGGCCTCGGCGCTTACGGCTACTGGTGCGGCACGGTCGCCGCGTTCCTGACCGCCTTCTATTCCTGGCGCCTGATCATCGTCGCCTTCCACGGCGAATCGCGGATGGACCGCCACACCTTCGAGCACGTGCACGAGAGCCCCGGCGTCATGCTCGTCCCGCTGATGCTGCTCTCGGCCGGCGCGATCCTGACCGGCTACCTGTTCGCCCCCGAGTTCATCGGCCATGGCTGGCCCGGCTTCTGGCAGCAGGCGATCGTCAACGGCCCCGCCAACCCGGTGATGGAAGACATGGAGCACATCCCGAGCCTCGCCGCGTTCCTGCCGACCATCTTCGGCGTGCTGGGGATCGCCCTGGCCTACATAATGTATGTCGCCTTCCCGGGCCTCCCCGCCCGGATGGCCAACGCCGTCCCCGCCGTCTACGACTTCGTCCTGAACAAGTGGTATTTCGACGAGCTCTACAACAAGATCTTCGTCGGCCCGGCCAATCGCCTCGCCCGCGTGCTCTGGCAAGTTGGCGACGCGACGCTCATCGACGGCGTGCCCAACGGCCTGGCCGCCCTGACCGAAAGCGGCAGCGGGCAGGCCGTGCGTTTCCAAACAGGCTCGATCGCAACCTATGCCTTCACGATGCTGGTCGGCCTCGTCCTCCTCGTGACCATCTACCTGATTTTCCGGTAACCAGAATGAACGCCGCCGGCTTCCCGATCCTCAGCCTTCTCACCTGGCTCCCGCTCGTCGGCGCGGCCTTCATCATGACTATCCGCGGCGAGGAGGAGGTTGTCGCCGCCAACGCCCGTTGGGCCGCGCTCTGGACCAGCCTGATCGTGTTCGCGGTCAGCCTCGTGCTCTGGGCGCATTTCGACCGTGCCGAACCCGGCTTCCAGTTCCAGGAAAACCTTTCCTGGCTCCCCGAGTTCGGCGTCAGCTACCGGATGGGCGTGGACGGCATCTCGGTCCTGTTCGTCCTGCTCTCCACCGCACTCACCCCGATCTGCATCCTGGCGAGCTGGGAGGCGGTGAAAACCCGCGTGCGCGAGTACATGCTCGCCTTCCTGGTGCTGGAAACCATGATGGTGGGCATGTTCGCGACCCAGGACTTCCTGGTGTTCTACATGTTCTTCGAGGGCGTGCTGATCCCGATGTTCCTTATCATCGGCATCTGGGGCGGGCCGCGCCGGGTTTACGCCAGCATCAAGTTCTTCCTGTTCACGCTGACCGGCTCCATCTTGATGCTGCTGGCGCTGATCGCCGTCTGGTACAGTGCGGGCACGACCGACCTTGCCGTGCTGATGCACGCGCAGTTCCCGGCCCGGATGCAGTTCTGGCTGTTCCTGGCCTTCTTCGCCTCCTTCGCGGTCAAGGTGCCGATGTGGCCGGTCCATACCTGGCTGCCAGACGCGCACGTCGAGGCGCCGACGGCCGGCTCCGTCATCCTCGCCGGCGTGCTGCTGAAAATGGGCGCCTACGGGTTCCTGCGCTTCTCGCTGCCAATGTTGCCGCAGGCGTCGCAGAGCTTCGCGCCGCTGATGTTCGCCCTCGGCGTCGTCGCCGTGATCTACACCTCGCTGGTGGCGCTGGCGCAGACGGACATGAAGAAGCTGATCGCCTATTCGTCGGTCGCCCACATGGGCGTCGTTGTCATCGGCATCTTCACCTTCAACGCCCAGGGCATCCAGGGGGCGCTGTTCCAGATGCTGTCCCACGGCATCGTCTCGGCCGCCCTGTTCCTCTGCGTCGGCGTGATCTACGACCGGATGCACACCCGCGAGATTACCCGTTACGGCGGCCTGGCGACGCGTATGCCGGCCTACGCCGTCGTGTTCATGCTGTTCACCATGGCCAGCATCGGCTTGCCCGGCACCGCCGGCTTCGTCGGCGAGTTCCTTGTCCTGGTCGGCGCGTTCAAGGTCAGCTTCTGGCTCGCCCTGCTCGGCAGCATGGGCATGATCCTCGGCGCGGGCTACGCGCTCTACCTTTACCGCCGGGTCATCTTCGGCTCGCTGACCCGCGACGACCTGAAATCCATCCTGGACCTGTCGCCGAGGGAGGTGGCGGTGTTCGCGCCCTTGGTGGTGCTCACCCTCTGGATGGGCATCTACCCGAGCAGCTTCACCCAATTCTTCGATGCGAGCGTTCACGCCATGGTCGAACAGCACACGGCCGCGCTCGCGGCGCCCCAGCTCGCGGCCGTGTCGCCATGACGGGCCTGAATTCACCGCTGCTGCATTGGGCGTTGGCGCTTCCCGAGATCGCGCTCGCGCTTTGCGCGATGGCGATCCTGATCTTCGGCGTGCTGCGCCGCGGCGACAACACCTTCATCTGTACCATGCTGTCCCTGGGCGCCCTGGTGTTCACCGCCATGCTTGTCCTGGCCACGCAGAACGGCACCGCCTACACCGGCCTGTTCGTGATGGACGGGTTCGCCCGCTTCATGAAGCTGCTGGTGCTCAGCGGGGCCGCGCTCAGCGCCATCCTCTCGCTCGACTTCAACGAGCGTGAAGGCATCGCCCGCTTCGAGTTCCCGGTGCTGATCCTGCTGTCCACCGTCGGCATGATGGTCATGTGCAGCACGGCCAACCTGATGACCCTGTATCTGGGCCTGGAGCTGCAATCGCTGGCGCTTTACGTGCTCTGCGCCTTTGCCCGCGACGAGCTTCGGTCCGCGGAATCCGGCCTCAAGTTCTTTATCCTGGGCGCTCTCGCGTCGGGCCTGATCCTTTACGGCATCTCGCTGTCCTACGGCTTCGCTGGAACGATGGATTTCGCCGGGCTGGGCCGGGTCCTGTCCAGCCCTCAGTCCGCGTCCGCCGGCCTCGTCGTCGGCATTGTGTTCATCATCGCCGGGCTCGCGTTCAAGCTGTCCGCCGTCCCGTTCCATATGTGGACGCCCGACGTCTACGAGGGCGCGCCCACGCCGGTCACGGCCTTCATGAGCACCGCGCCCAAGGTGGCCGCCATCGCGCTGCTGCTTCGCGCGCTGGAGGTCCCGTTCGGGCAGTTGCTGCACCAATGGACCGGGATCATCGTCATCATCTCCATCGCCTCCATGATCCTCGGCGCGCTGGCGGCGATCGGCCAGACGCGGATCAAGCGCCTGATGGCCTATTCCTCCATCGGCCACATGGGCTACGCGCTCGTCGGCCTCGCGGTCGGCACGGCCGACGGCATCCGCGGCGTCATGATCTACATGGTCACCTACGTGTTCATGAGCGCCGGCGTGTTCGCCTGCATCATCGCCATGCGCCGCCGGGGCCGTTCGCTCGAATTGATCTCCGATCTGTCCGGCCTGGCGCGGACCGACCCGGGCCTCGCGCTGGCCATGGCGGCCTTCATGTTCAGCATGGCCGGTATCCCGCCGTTCTCCGGCTTCTTCGGCAAGCTCTACGTGTTCGTTCCGGCGGTCCAGTCGGGATACTGGACGCTGGCGATCATCGGCGTGCTGACCAGCGTGGTCGGCGCATTCTACTACTTGCGCGTCATCAAGGTGATGTACTTCGACGAGGCCGAGCCCGCGTTCGATGCGCGCTCCCCGTCGCTCACCTTCGTTGCCGGCGTCGGCGCCCTGGTCACGACGCTGTTCTTCGTTTTCCCGGCCCCCTTAGTCGCCGCCGCCCAATCCGCCGCCAATGTGCTGTTCGGCTAAGCAGCGGGGTCCGGGGCCAAGGTCCCGGCGGGTCCAGGGCAGAGCCTTGGCCTTCCCATGCTGCTAGTCGTCGACGCCGGCAACACCAACGTCGTCGTCGCCGTCCACGACGGGAGCGCCTGGCGCGGCATCTGGCGCATCGCCACCGATCCGCAGCGCACGTCGGACGAATACGCCGTCTGGCTGCTCACCCTTCTCAATCTCACCGGCCTCAAGCCGGCAAACATCGACCGCGCCGTCATCGGCACCGTCGTTCCCGCCGCGCTCTATCATCTCCGCCGCCTTTGCCGCGACTGGTTCAGCACCGAGCCGCTCGTCGCCCGCTCCAACCTCGATTGGGGCTTTCAGATCGACGTCGAGAACCCGGCCGAAGTGGGCGCAGACCGTCTGCTCAACTCGCTCGCCGCCCACCAAGCCTACGCAGGCCCGCTCATCGTCATCGATTTCGGCACCGCCACCACCTTCGACGTGGTGGACAAGTCGGGCGCCTACGTGGGCGGCGTCATCGCGCCCGGCATCAACCTGTCACTGGAGGCGCTGCACAAGGCTGCCGCCCGGCTGCCGCGCATCGGCATCGGCCGTCCGCAGGCCGTCATCGGGCGCGCCACCGTGCCCGCCATGCAGTCCGGCATCTACTGGGGCTACGTCGCCATGGTCGAGGGCCTGGTCCGCCGTATCCAGGCCGAATGGGACGAGCCGCTGAAGGTCGTCGCCACCGGCGGGCTTGCCCCCCTGCTCGCCGAAGGCACCACCCTGATCCAGACCATCGCCCCGGACCTCACCCTCGACGGCCTCCGCTTGTTGGCGGACCGCAACCCAGCCCCCACATTCAACCGCGACAGAACACGAATCATCGAAGGCGAGTAAATGGACGACCTGAACGAGGGTCTGGCCTTCCTGCCCTTGGGCGGGACGGGCGAGATCGGCATGAACCTCAACCTCTATCGCTGCGACGGCAAATGGCTGGCCATCGATTGCGGCATCGGCTTCGGCGGGAACGAGAACCCGGAAGTCGAGATCATGATGGCCGACCCCGGCTACATCTCCGACCGCCGCGACGACCTTCTCGCCCTGGTTATCACCCACGCCCACGAGGACCACATCGGCGCGGTGGCCCACCTATGGCGGCGGCTCCGCGTCCCGGTCTACGCCACCCCGTTCGCGACCGCGGTGCTGAAGCGCAAGCTCGGGGAAGCGGGCTTGCTGGGCGAGGTCCGCATCGAGACCATCCAACCCGGCGGCCGCTTCGCCATCGGCCCGTTCGGCCTGGAATTCATCCCCGTCACCCATTCGATCCCCGAGGCCCAGGCCCTGG
This sequence comes from Acetobacteraceae bacterium, assembly GCA_965260935.1. Classification (GTDB taxonomy): domain Bacteria; phylum Pseudomonadota; class Alphaproteobacteria; order Acetobacterales; family Acetobacteraceae; genus JBBROS01. The sequence goes on along the minus strand of OZ253374.1, from coordinate 556,615 downwards.
TCATCCGCACGCCCTACGGCGTCGTGCTGCATACGGGCGACTGGAAGCTCGACCCCGATCCGCTGCTCGGGCCACCGACCAATGAAGCCGCGTTCGCGAAACTCGGCGAGGAAGGGGTGCTGGCCATGGTGTGCGACAGCACCAACGCGATGGTTGACGGCCATTCCGGTTCGGAGGCGGAAGTCCGCGAGAGCCTTGAACGCCTCATCGCCGGGCTTCAGGGCCGGGTCGCGGTGGCCTGTTTCGCAAGCAACGTCGCGCGGGTGGAGTCGGTCGCCCTCGCGGCGCGGAAGGCCGGGCGTCACGTCTCGCTGGTCGGCCGGAGTCTGCGCAACATCGAAGCCGCCGCGCGCGAGTGCGGCTACCTGAAAACGGTGCCGGAATTCGTCCCGGAAGACGACGCGGGAAGCATCCCCGACGACAACCTCCTGCTCCTCGTCACTGGCAGCCAGGGCGAGCCCCGCAGCGCGCTCTCGCGCATCGCTGCCGACACGCACCCCAACATCGCCCTAGGCGAGGGCGACACCGTTATCTTCAGCAGCCGCATGATTCCCGGCAACGAGCGCGCGATCATGTCCGTGCAGGATGCCCTGGTCCGCCGCGGCGTGAACGTCATCACCGACGACGACGACATGACCCACGTGTCCGGCCATCCGGCCCGGGAGGAGATGCGTGCCCTCTACCGGCTCGTCAAGCCACGGATCGCCGTCCCGGTGCACGGCGAGTGGCGGCACATGTCCGCCCATGCCGAGCTTGCCCGGCAAGCGGGCGCGACGCCGATCCTGCTGGAGGACGGCGACATCCTGAGCCTGTCCTCCAACCGCCCGGAGGTCATCGACAGCGCGCCGATCGGGCGGCTGGCCCTGGACGGGAACCGGCTCATGCCCATCGACGGCAACGTGTTGAGCGCCCGGCGCCGTATGCTGTTCAACGGCGTCGTCCTCGGCAGCGCGGCCCTGGACCGCGCCGGCCGCATCGTCGGCCAGCCGCGGATCAGCGCCCCGGGCCTGTTCGAGCCGGACGACCCCGAAACCGCGCGCGTGACCGCCGCATTTGCGGAAGGGCTGGCCGGGTTGCCGCAAGGCCTGCGCGACGACGACTCGGCGTTGACGGATGCGGCGCGTTCGGCCCTCCGTCGCGCGTTGGGACGCCGGCTGCAGAAGCGCCCGATGGTGGACGTGCATCTTCTCCGGGTGTGATCCCCAGTCAATCGCAGTGAAAATGCTCCAAAACCCAGCAAATCAGAACATTTGCTTGCAATACAGGCAAATCCAAACCGGCGAAGGCAAAAAAGCGGCCGAACCGCCGTTTAATGTGTGGACGGTTGCCATTGGGAGCGGCATTATCGCGGCCAGAGCAAGGATAACTCCTTGTCCTGGCGTGCGACTAGCATTTCTTCCCTAAACTAGGCCCGTCGCGTTCCCGGCGCGGGCCTGTCTTTTTGTTACTGAAGAATTGCGATGTTGTCACCCCTATTCTGCATCGATTCAATAGAATCTTGCGAAATTCTATGGTGCATCGCACAAAAATTGCGTCTGGTATACCATGTGCAGGCGTTGGACTTGGCCGCTTATGCAGCGCAGGACCGCGCCGCTGGCCTACCCCCCTGGCCTCCGGCCCAATCCGAACCAGCATCGGCGGTCTTGAAGCTGACCGGCATAAGCAGACGCCTGTGGCCTATGCCGCGAATGGCTGCGAGGCCCTTGTCGCCCCGGCTTTCCAGTCAGGGCGATTGCAGTCTAGTGTCCTGCCCCGGAAGTCCGCCTTCGAACAACTGAGATAAGCAGGCCACGAAACGAAGACCTGGTGTCCCGAAGCACGCAATTTCAGCGCGACGAACTTCCGAACCGGGACACTAGGTTCGCGCCACCAGGCAGATCAGGATCCAAATGCGCCTTTCCCGTTCCCTTATTCCAACCATCAAGGAAAACCCGGCCGACGCGCAGATCGTCTCGCACCGCCTGATGCTGCGGGCCGGGCTGGTGCGGCAGGCCGCGGCCGGCATCTACGCCTGGCTTCCCGCCGGATGGCGCGTGCTGCGCAACATCGCCAACATTGTCCGCGAGGAGCAGGACCGGGTCGGCGCGCAGGAGCTGCTGATGCCGACCCTGCAATCCGCCGACCTTTGGCGCCAAACCGGGCGCTACGACGCCTACGGCCCGGAGATGCTGCGCCTCAAGGACCGGCATGAGCGCGACCTGATCTACAGCCCCACCAACGAGCTGCTCATCGCCGACCTGATGCGCCAGTCCATCCGCAGCTACCGCGAGATGCCGCAGATCCTCTACCACATCCAATGGAAGTTCCGCGACGAGACCCGGCCCCGCTTCGGCGTCATGCGCGGGCGCGAGTTCCTGATGAAGGACGCCTACTCCTTCGACCTCGACCACGCCGCCGCCGTCCACAGCTACCGCACCATGATGCTGTCCTACCTGCGCACCTTCCAGCGCCTCGGCGTCCGCGCCGTGCCGATGGCCGCCGACACCGGCCCGATCGGCGGCGACCTCAGCCACGAGTTCCACATCCTGGCGCCCACCGGCGAGAGCCAGGTGTTCTACGACGCCGAGGTCGAGCAGATCCAGGTCGGCACCGACGACATCGACCACACCGACAAGGCAGCCCTCGAACGCTTCTTCACCGCCGTCACCACCCCCTACGCCGCCACGGACGAGAAGCACGACGAGGCCGCCTGGTCCCGCGTGCCGCAGGAGCGCCGCCGCGAGGGCCGGGGCATCGAGGTCGGCCAGGTGTTCAACTTCGGCACGCTGTATAGCGAGCTCGTCGGCCTGCAGGTGCCCGGCCCGGACGCGAAGCCCGTGCATCCCAACATGGGCAGCTACGGCATCGGCGTTTCCCGCCTGGTCGGCGCGCTGATCGAGGCCAGCCACGACGACGCCGGCATCGTCTGGCCCGACTCGGTCGCCCCGTTCAAGGCCGCCATCCTGAACCTCAAGCAGGCCGACCCGGCGACCGGCGCGCTCTGCGAGGACGCCTACCGCCGCCTCGGCGCCCAAGCCCTCTACGACGACCGCGACGAAAGGGCTGGGGTCAAGTTCAACGACGCCGACCTGATGGGCCATCCGTGGCAGGTCATCGTCGGCCCCAGGGGCGCGGCGGCGGGCACGGTGGAGCTAAAGCGCCGGGCCACGGGCGAGCGCCAGGAGCTTTCGCTCGAACAAGCCCTGGCGAAGATCATGTAAGCGGGGTCTGGGGCTAAGGCCCCAGCGGGTCCAGGGCAGCGCCCTGGCCTTCATAAAGGAACCCAATGTTCAACGCCTTCGAAAGAGCCGTCGCCGGCCGCTATCTCCGCGCCCGCCGCGGCGAACGTTTCGTCTCCGTCATCGCCATCTTCAGCCTGATCGGCATCGCCCTCGGCGTCGCCACCCTTATCATCGTCATGTCCGTCATGGGCGGCTTCCAGACCGACCTGCTGAACCGCATCCTGGGCTTCAACGGGCATCTCGGCGTCTACGGCCAGACCGTCCCGCTGCACGACTACCAGCGGGCCACGGACACGATCCGCGCCGTCCCCGGCGTGACCTTCGCCGCCCCCGTCGTCGATGGCCAAGTCCTGCTCAGCGGCCCCAGGGGGCAGAGCACTGGCGGCTTCGTCCGCGGCATGACGGAGGCCGACATCCGCCACATCCCCTCCATCGCCGGGCACATCGCCGAAGGCACGCTCGACGACTTCAAGGGCGAGGACGCCATCGCCATCGGCGTCGGCCTCGCCGGCAAGTTCGGCCTGCAGGCCGGCGACGACCTCACCCTGATCTCGCCCCAGGGCGCGGCCACCGCGTTCGGCACCGTTCCCCGCGTCCGCGCCTACAAAGTCGTCGCCGTCTTCCGCGTCGGCATGAACGAGTACGACACCAACTTCGTGTTCCTCCCGTTGCACGCCGCGCAGATCTTCTTCCAGCAGCCCGGCCAGGCCACCCAGATCGAGGTCTTCGCCGACAACCCGGACAACGTGAGCCGGATCGCCGCCCGCATCCGCCAGGCCCTTTCCGGCACCCCGGTCCGCGTGGTCGATTGGGAGCAGAGCAACAACAGCTTCTTCGCCGCCGTCCAGGTGGAGAAGAACGTCATGTTCCTGATCCTGACCCTCATCATCCTGGTCGCCGCCTTCAACGTCGTCTCGTCGCTCATCATGATGGTCAAGGACAAGACGCGCGACATCGCCATCCTGCGCACCATCGGCGCCGGGCGCGGGGCCGTCATGCGGATATTCCTGATGTGCGGGGCCTCCGTCGGCGTCACCGGCACGCTGCTCGGCGTCGTCGTCGGCGTGCTGTTCTGCCTCAACATCCAGCGCATCCAGGGCTGGGTCGAGGCAATAACCGGCGCACGCGTGTTCAACCCGGAAATCTACTTCCTGTCCCACCTCCCGGCGCGGCTCGACCCGGGCGAGGTCCTGCAAGTCACGGCCATGGCCCTCGGCCTCTCCCTGGTCGCGACGTTGTATCCAAGCTGGCGCGCCGCCCGCACCGATCCGGTCGAGGCGCTGCGCCATGAGTAGCGCGCTCGAGCTGCGGGCGGTCTCGCGCGCCTACCGCAGCGGCGAGGCGACGCTGCAAGTGCTGCAGGACGCCGACCTCGCCCTCGCGCCCGGCGAGATCGTGGCCCTGGTCGCCCCGTCCGGGACCGGCAAGAGCACGCTCTTGCACCTAGCCGGGCTGCTGGAACGCCCCGACGCCGGCGTCGTGCTGATCGGCGGCCAGGACGCCGGCAGCCTGTCCGACCCGGCGCGCACCGCCATCCGCCGCGACCGCATCGGCTTCGTCTACCAGGCGCACCACCTGCTGCCGGAGTTCACGGCGCTGGAGAACGTGGCGCTGCCGCAGATGGTCGCCGCCAAGCCCCGCCCCGCCGCCAACGAGCGCGCCCGCTCCCTGCTCGCCGCCTTCGGCTTGGCCCACCGGCTCGGCCACTTGCCCGGCAAGCTCTCCGGCGGCGAGAAGCAGCGCGTCGCCATCGCCCGCGCGCTGGCCAACGCCCCCGCCGTGCTGCTGGCCGACGAGCCGACCGGCAACCTGGACGTGGGCACGTCCGCGCTGGTGTTCGATGCGCTGCTGGAGACCGTCCGCGCCCAGGGCGTCGCCGCGCTGGTCGCCACCCACAACCCCGAGTTGGCCCGCCGCATGGACCGGCAAGTGACCTTGCGCGACGGCCGGATCGTCGCCGCGAGTTGACGGCCGGCGCGGGCCTTGGAGGCAGGCAAGCCGTTCCGGCTGCAACCCGTGGCGCGCTGCCGGGTTGAAAGCCGACACAGAAGGCGACGACCATGACCAAGAAAGTAACCCGGCAGGAAGGCACGAACGGGACCACCAGCCGAGGCACCGTGAAAGGCCATCACCCGAAGCCCGGCGACAACGTTCAGGAAGGCGGCGTGGCCCCGATGCCGACGGAAGGCGCCGGAGCGCCGAAGGGAGCCGCATCCAAGGCATACGCCGAAGGCGCAACAGCGGGCGAGAACACCAGCACCGCGACGGAGGGCGCCCGCGAAAAGGCCCATGCCGCGGAAGTCGGGGCAACCAAGACCCAATCGGGCCGGGGCCACCGCAAGCACCAGGACTGACGCTGTAGCCTGCCGGTTCAATCTATTACGCAAGTCATGGAGAGCCGGACATGTCGCGCCCACGCCGTTTGAAGAACGTCGCGACCTTAAGTGCCTGCCGCAGATCCGCGATGCGGTGCGCGGTGAGTTCCAGCCGGCAGCCGTAGTAGAGCAGCAGTGCATCCGTACCGCCCGCTTCGGCTGACATGTGGAACCGGCAATCGGCCTCCATGAACGCCGCCTAGGCGCATTCCGCCGTCCGTAACCCTTCCTGTCGCTCGGGGTCAACCGTAGCCAGGACGTTCTGAAACAGCTGGCTCCGCAGCGCGTCGCGGCGACCCACCTCCGCGTTATCGGACGCCTTAAGCCGTGTCGTAACCCCGCCCGCCTGCGCCACGCAGTCCTTGTGGCTTTGCGCGGGCGGAACAGCCGAAGCGGGATACCAGAGGATCAATGCCGCCGTCCAAGCGACGAGGCCCATGTCCGTTAAGCGATAGTTGGTCACAAGTTCGGCCTTTGAAGTTCCTTGAGCGCGTTGCCCTGTTCAGCAGCATAGTAAGCTTTCGAATGAGGCTGTCCCATGCTGTCAACGGAACCGTAGCGGACAACGCGCAACCGTCTGATGGGCGCGCGAGCGTAGTACGGATCAGAGCAGCCGTTCCGCCGCGTTCACGAACCAGGCCATGTGAACGGAATGACGATGGCGTCGGCGTCAACTGGCAACTCGCCAGACATTCGGCCTCCCCGATCTTCAGCGCTCCTGATTTCCCGCCCGCAGCACAACCCGCCGTCGGCCTCCCCAACCAGGCCTCAACCGCGTCACGCGCCCGTGCTACCCTTCGCCTCCGACTCCAACATCCCGGACCCCAATGCCCCCCTTCGTCCACCTCCGCGTCCACTCCGCCTACTCCCTCAGCGAAGGCGCCATCAAGGCCGCCGCCATCCCCGGCCTCGCCCAATCCGCCCGGATGCCCGCCGTCGCCCTCACCGACACGGCGAACCTGTTCGGCGCGCTCGAGTTCAGCCAGGCCTGCCAGAACAAAGGCATCCAGCCCATCATCGGCTGCCAGGTCGCCCTCACCCGCGACGACAACCCCCACCTCCCCCCCGACCCGGTCGTCCTCCTGGCCCAAACCCCGCAAGGCCTCGCCAACCTGCAAGCCCTCTCCTCCAAAGGCTTCATCGAATCCGACCCGGCCGCCCCGCAACTGCCCCTCGCCGCCTTGCAGGACCACGCCGAGGGCCTCGTCCTCCTCACCGGCGGCACCAACGGCCCCGTCGCCCGCCTCCTCGCCGAAGGCCGCGAGCCCGAGGCCGCGCGCCTCCTGGCCCGCCTCGCCGAAGCCTTCCCCGCCCGCGTCATGATGGAGCTGCACCGCCACGGCCTTGCCGTCGAGCGCGCCATCGAGCCCGGCCTCCTCGCCCTCGCCGACCGCGCCGCCATCCCCCTCGTCGCTGCCAACGACTGCTTCTTCGCCAAGCCCGACATGCACGAGGCCCACGACGCCCTGCTCTGCATCGCCGAGGGCCGCCAGGTCAGCGAGCAGAACCGCCGCCGGGTCACGCCCGAGCACTGGTTCAAGCCGGCCCATGCCATGCAGGCCCTGTTCCACGACCTGCCGGAGGCGTGCAGCAACACCGTCGCCATCGCCCAAACCTGCGCCGTCATGGCCGAGACCCGCAAGCCCCTGCTCCCGGTCTGCCCCAAGGTCCGCGCCGGGGCGACCGAGGAGCAGACCCTGCGCGCCATGGCGCAGGAGGGCCTCGCCCGCCGCATGGACGCCCGCGACGCCGATCCCGAGACCCGCGCGGTCTATGAGAAGCAGCTCGCCTACGAACTCGGCGTCATCGCCAACATGGGCTTCCCCGGCTACTTCCTGATCGTCGCCGACTTCATCCAGTGGGCCAAGGCCCGCGACATCCCCGTCGGCCCCGGCCGAGGCTCCGGCGCAGGCTCCGTCGTCGCCTGGGCGCTCACCATCACCGACCTCGACCCGCTCCGCTTCGGCCTCCTGTTCGAGCGCTTCCTCAACCCCGAGCGCGTCTCCATGCCCGACTTCGACATCGACTTCTGCCAGGAGCGCCGCGACGAGGTTATCGCCTACGTCCGCGCCGAGTACGGCGCAGACCGCGTGGCCCAGATCATCACCTTCGGCAAGCTCCAGGCCCGCGCCGCCGTGCGCGACGTGGGCCGCGTCCTCGGCCTGCCGTTCGGCCAGACCAACCGCGTCGCCGAGCTGATCCCCAACAACCCGGCCCATCCCGTCACCCTCGCCCAGGCCATCGACGGCGAACCCCGCCTGCAGCAGATGCGCGACAGCGAGGAGGCCATCCACCGCCTTCTCGAAGTGGCCCTCCAGCTCGAAGGCCTCTACCGCCACGCCAGCACCCACGCCGCCGGCGTCGTCATCGGCGACCGCCCGCTGATCGACCTTGTGCCGCTGTATCGCGACCCGCGCGAGGACACCCTCGTCACCCAGTTCTCCATGAAGTACGTGGAGCAGGCGGGTCTGGTGAAGTTCGACTTCCTCGGCCTCACCACGCTCACCATCCTGCAGCAGGCCGCCAAGATCCTCGGCGGCCTCGGCACCCCCGTCGACCTCGAAACCATCCCGCTCGACGACCCGAAAACCTTCGAGATGCTCGCCCGCGGCGACGCCGGCGGCGTGTTCCAGTTCGAAAGCCAGGGGATGCGCGACGTGCTGCGCCAGATGCGCCCCGACCGCTTCGAGGACCTGATCGCCGCCGTTGCCCTCTACCGCCCCGGCCCCATGGCCAACATCCCGGACTACTGCCGCCGCAAGCACGGCGAGGCCTGGAAAGCCCCGCACCCCGAGCTCGAACCCATCCTGTCCGAGACCTACGGCATCATGGTCTACCAGGAGCAGGTGATGCAGATCGCGCAAACCATGGCCGGCTACAGCCTGGGCGGCGCGGACCTGCTGCGCCGGGCCATGGGCAAGAAGATCCGCGCCGAGATGGAGCAGCAGCGCCAGATCTTCACCGAGGGCGCGACCAGGCGCGGCATCCCCGCCGCCAAGGCCACCGAGGTGTTCGACCTGATGGCCAAGTTCGCCGACTACGGCTTCAACAAGAGCCACGCCGCCGCCTACGCCCTCGTCAGCTACCAGACCGCCTGGCTCAAGGCCAACCACCCGGTCGCCTTTCTCGCCGCCTGCATGAACCTGGCGCTCGGCAACACCGACAAGATCGCCGCCCTCCGGCAAGAGGCGCAGCGCATGGGCATCGCCGTGCTGCCGCCCGACATCAACCGCTCCGGCCCTCTGTTCCAGGTCGAGCGCGGCGCGGACGGCGCGCAGAGCATCCGCTACGCGCTGGCCGCCATCAAGAAGGTCGGCCAGGCCGCCATGCAATCGCTCGTGGACTGCCGCGGCGGCCAGCCCTTCGCCAGCCTCGCCGACCTCGCCGCCCGCATCGACCCCCGGCAGCTCAACAAGATGCAGCTCGAGAACCTGGCCCGCGCCGGCGCCTTCGACACGCTCCACCCCAACCGGGCGCAGCTTTTCCAGGGCGCGGAAACCATCCTCCGCCGCGCCCAGGCCGATGCCGAGCAGGCGCAATCCGGCCAGATCGGCATGTTCGGCGCCGCCGGGCCGGAGCCGCTGCGCCTGCCCGACGTGCGCGACTGGCCGCAGATGGATCGGCTCTCCTACGAGGCCGAGGCCGTCGGCTTCCACCTCACCGCCCACCCGCTCGACAGCTACGGCCCCGTCCTGCGCCGGCTCGGCGCAGTCCCTTCCAGCCAGATCGACGCTCTCGGCTTGTCCGGCACGACCCGCGCCAAGGTGGCCGGCTGCGTCGTCGCCTCCAAGGAGCGCAACACCCGCACTGGCAGCCGCATGGCCTGGATCCGCCTGTCCGACCAGGCCGGCAGCTTCGAGGTCACCGTGTTCAGCGAGGTGCTGAACGCCGCCCGCGACCTGTTGAAGCCCGGCGCGCCCGTCCTCATGGGCATCGAACTCAAGCTCGAAGGCGACGCCCTGCGCCTGACCGCCGCCGATTGCCGCCCATTGGACCAAGCCGCGAGCGAGGCCGGCGCAGGGATGCGCGTCTGGCTCGACCGCACCGAGGCGGTGCCGCACATCCGCGCGCTGCTGGCGCGGGAGCGGAACGGCAGGGGGCAGGTGACGCTGGTGCCGCGGCTCGATGCGGCGCAGGCGGTGGAGATCACGCTGCCGGGCCGGTTCCAGGTGGGTCCGAGGCTGGCGCAGGCGCTGCAGGGCGTCCGCGGCGTGGAGCGGGTGGAGGAGGTTTGAACGTCGCGAACGGCGTGTCCAGTGACGCCGAGAGCCGATGACGGGCCTGCCGCCCGGCTTCGCCTGGGCCGCCATGACGCCGGAACTCCTGGTGACCGACTTGCAAGCCAGCTTGCGCTTCTGGTGCGGCCTGTGCGGCTTCGAGGTGGCATATGAACGTCCCGATGACGGGTTCGCCTATCTCGACCGCGACGGCTGCCAGTTCATGCTGGAACAGGCCGGGACGCCCGGGCGGCATTGGATCACCGGGCCTCTGGAACGGTCGTTCGGGCGCGGGATCAACTTTCAGATCGGGGTTGGCGACATCGATGCGCTGTATGCCGCAATGAATGCCGCGGGTTGGCCCTTGTTCCTGGATTTGGAAACGGTCTGGTATCGCGCCCGGCAGGTGGAAACGGGGGTGCGGCAATTCATCGTCCAGGACCCGGACGGATACCTGCTGCGGTTCTCGCAAAGCCTGGGTCAACGCCCGGCCCGGCTTCACTCCAGCTCGCCTGCCTCATAGGCTTCCAGCGCGATCCGCTGGACCCGGATCGTCTGCACCGTGCGCACGCCCACGTCGTGCTCAACCATCAAGCGCGCGAGCTCCGGGCCGTCGATCAGGACGATCCGATGGGCTTTGTAGGCGGAGGCGGCTTGCTTGGCCTGGGACGTGAACCGCCCGGTGGTGACGAACACGCCCTTGGTCGCGCCATTGGCCAGGAGCGCGCCGGCGAAGCCCTGGATGGCCGGAGCGCCGACGACGTTGTCGTCGGCGTAGCGCTTGGCTTGCAGGTAGATGGTATCGAGCCCGAGCGCGTCCTCCCGGATCACGCCGTCGATGCCGCCATCGCCGGAGCGTCCGAGTCGCTCGGCCGCATCGCGCCTTGATCCGCCATAACCGATCTCGACCAGCACGTCGATGATGAGCTGCTCGAAGATTGTTGGCGAGAGCGCTTGCAGGCGGGTCAGCAGCGTAGCGGAAAGTTCGGCCTTGAGGTCCGAAGCCGCGTCCTCGAGACGCTCTTCCGGGGTCGCATCGTAGGCGGCGAGGTCCTTGCCCAGAGGACCGTTTTTGCTCGTTACGTCCGGTCCGCTCTCCCTAACCCTTGCGCGGAAGGCGGCAAACTCAGGAAAGCGTTGTAGGTAGCCGATGGTGATCCGGGGCGGCGGATTTGCCAGTACCTCGCCTCCCCGCACGGAAGCCTCGTAGCGGCCCCTTGCCACGCGCGAGATCACACCGGCCTTGTTGAGGTGTGCAATCGCCCAATGAGTCCTGTTCGCAATCGTCGTCTGCCGTCCGCTCGGCAGCAGCGCCGCACGTTCGGTTTCGCTCAGGCCATGCTCCTCAGCCATGGCGTCCACCAACTCGGAGGTGTTCCACTGCCGCCCAGATAGCCGGCGGAGAATCGGGAGCATCAAAGTCTGGAAATCCGGTATGGCCATTGATTGCGCTTCGGGTCCGCTGCATTAAGTCGGCATCGTTATCGTGTAAAGGAGCGGTTTACTATACCTGCTGGCCGAGCAAGCGGCAGTCGTTTCGCGATCAGGAACGGCCTGCCGTCTTCGCGGCCCGCCGGCGCACGCTGATGACCTCGATCCCGATAGGCTGCCCATCCGTGTCGAACTCCACGAACACGCCGGGAGCAACCTCTTGCGATCCATCGGACCGTGCATCCGTCGAGCCGAACTTGACGTTGAGCACGTCCGCCTCAGGGTCGTAGCTGCTTTGGATCATGGCTTGGCTCCTCTATCCCAATGCGCCGTAACAACGAAAACATCGGTGCCCTCCGCCCGATGCACAACGCGAAGAATGCGGCCGCCAAATTCCGCGACGGCCTTGTAGGATCGCCTCAAAGCCGGGTCGGTCGGGTCCGGCACGGTCCAATCCGGATGAGCAAGCGTCGCCTCGATATAGCCCAAGGTAATCCCCCGGCCCGCCATCTCGTCGCTGGTATGCTTACTCAATCGGATCATGGCTTGACGCCCGGCCAAGCGCCAGCCGCTCCGCAATCAGGAACGGCGCGCCGGCTTCCGCCTGCGTGAAGATGCATAACGCATCCATCCGCCGCCGATGAGGCAGCGCCGCTGAGAGGTGCGCCTCCGCGGCGGGCCTGACCGCCGCGCGCTCCTCCTCAGTCAGCCGCCGCGTCAACGTCATATGGAAGAACCACGTCTCGAACACGTGCGGATACCCCCAGCGCGCCAGCATCGCCTCCTGCGCCGCCGCCAGCCCCTTGCCGCGCCGCCGCGCCAGCTCGGCCTCATCCGCCGGCGCCCGGTGCGCGTCCAGCCCGGCCACGCAAGCATCCGCCGCCGCCCGCAACGCCGAACAAGGCTCCGCCTCCCCCACCGCCAGGAACCCCGACACGTCAGCCACCTCCAACGGCGGCATGTCGAACGGCTCAAGGCTCGCCGCCACCCTGGCCACGTCGGCGCGGAACAGGTCATAGGCCGTCGCCAGCCGCATCGGCGGCTTCAGCGTGCAATGGAACCCGTACAGCCGGGGGCTCGCCGTCAACTCCGCGATCTCAGGCAAATCCGGCTGCGGCACGCTCGCCCCCGTCTCCGCGTCCCGCCCGAGCCAGGAGCAAGCCGCCGCCCAGAGCGGGTCCGCAGGCGCCGGCGCGTAATAAACCGCGACGCGCATCACTGGCTCAGACCACCCGCTCCCCCGCCCGCCAAACCTGCCGCACCACCGGCAGCCCCTCGTGCTCGCGCAGCCGCACCAGGTCGGCCCGCAGCCCCGCTTCCAGCCGCCCGCGGTCATGGAGCCCGCCCATCCGCGCCGGGTTCGCCGTCACCATCGCCACCCCCTCCGGCAAGGTGATGCCAGCCTCGCGCACGCAGGCGAAAGCGGCCTCCACCAGGCTCGCCGGCACATAGTCGCTGGCCAGCGCATCGACCGCGCCCCGGCGCACCAGATCCGCCGCCGCCACGTTGCCGGAATGGCTGCCGCCGCGGACGATGTTCGGCGCGCCGGAGATCACCTGCATCCCCCGCGCCCGCGCCGCCGTCGCCGCCGCCAAGGAGACCGGGAACTCGCTGATCCGAATCCCGTCCCGGTCGTTCTCGGCGATCTCCTCGGCCGTCCGGTCGTCATGGCTCGCCAGCACCGCCCGGTGCCCGCGCACGCGCTCCAGCACGCGGCGTCGGTTCGGGTCGCGCACCCGCGCCCGCTGCGCCTGCAGATCGCTGATGCGGCGCTCGATCCACTCGGGCGAGTGCCCTTCGCGTCCGCGCATGGCCCGATACCGGTCAAGGTCGGCATACTGTCCCATGCCGGGGCAATGGTCCATCAGGCTGACCATCCGCACCTTCGGATGGTCCGCCACCGGATCGAACAGCTCCATCAGGTCGGGCGCGGGCAGCTCGCAGCGCAGGTGCAGGAAATGCTCGCTTTTCAGCAGTCCGGTATCAGCCAGCGCGTCGAGGTCCACCACCCCGTCCTTGAACGTCTGCAACCGGTCCCGATCGAAGCCGAGGTCGCCCAGGCAGAGCGCGTCGAACACGGTCGTCACCCCGCACGCGGCGCACTGCGCGTCGTGCGACACCATCGCCGAGCGCGACGGCCAGCGCGCGTTGTTGCGCGGCTGCACCTGGCGCTCCAGGTTGTCGGTATGAAGATCGACCACGCCCGGCATCACGGTATCGCCGCCCGCGTCGACCGCGCCGGGCGCGTCGCTCCGGCCCGGCTGCACGTCGGTGATCCGCTCCCCGTCGAACACGACCGTGCCATGCACGACCTCGTCCGGCAGCACGAGGCGGGCGTTGGTAAGGATTGTCGTCATGCGGCGTCCTGCAAAGGCATAACCGGTAATGTAGCGTTAGCAATGGCCCCGCGCACAGCCGGGTCATGGAAAATACCGACGACCGCCGCCCCGCGGCGCTTCGCCGCCTGGATCATCTCGACCACGATCCCGGCGTTGTGCGGATCAAGCGAGGCGGTCGGCTCGTCCAGCAGCAGCGCCGGATGCCCGGCCACGAAGCCGCGCGCCAGGTTCACCCGCTGCTGCTCGCCGCCGGAGAAGGTGGCCGGCGGCAACCCGTGCAGCCGCGGCGGGATGTTAAGGTGCGACAACAACCGCGCCGCCTCCGTCCGCGCCGCCCCCGCGTCCATGCCGCGCAGCACCGCCGCCTCCGCCACCACGTCGAGCGCGGGCACCCGCGGCACCACCCGGAGGAACTGGGTGACGACCCCCAAGGTCCGCCGCCGCACCGCGAGCACCGTCCGCGGATCGGCGGCGGCCAGGTCAACCATCGCCCCCTCGTGCCGCACCAGGATGCGCCCGCGGTCGATCCGGTAGTTGCCGTGCAGGCTGCGCAGCAATGTCGATTTGCCTGCCCCGGACGGGCCGACCAGGGCCAAGCACTCGCCCGCCCGCACCTCGAACGCCACCCCGTCCAGCACCGGGATCGCCACCCCGCCCTGAAGATGCAGCGTGAACGTCTTGCCCACCCCCTCGGCCCGCAGCACGACGCTCATGCCTGCAACACCGAGCTGACCAGCAGTTGCGTGTAGGCGTGCCGAGGGTCGTCCAGCACCTGGTCGGTCAACCCGGCCTCCACCACGCGGCCCGCCTGCATCACCACCATCCGCCCGGCCAGCAGCCGCGCCACCGCGATGTCGTGCGTCACCAGCACGACGGCGATCCCAAGCCGGGCCACCAGCGTGCGGATCAGGTCCAGCAGCCGCGCCTGCACCGAAACGTCAAGCCCCCCGGTCGGCTCGTCCATGAACACCAGCCGCGGATGCGTCACCAGCGTGCGGGCGATCTGCAGCCGCTGCAACATGCCGCCGGAGAACGTGGCGGGCATGTCGTCGATGCGCGCCGGGTCGATCTCGACCTGCCGCAGCCAGTCCGCCGCCGTGGCGCGGATGCCGCCGTAATGCCGGCTGCCTTGCGCCATCAGCCGCTCGCCGATGTTGCCGCCGGCCGAGACCCGCATCCGCAAGGCATCGCGCGGGTTCTGGTGCACGAAGCCCCAATCGGACCGGTGCAGCGCCCGCAGCGCCGGCTCGGACATGGCGTGCAGGTCATGCACGGCCCCGTCCGCTCCCCGCACCAGCACGGTCCCCGCATCGGGCCGCATCCGCCCCGACAGCACATTGAGCAGCGTCGTCTTGCCCGACCCGGACTCGCCGACCACCGCCAGCACCTCGCCGGGCCAAAGGTCGGCGTCCACCCCGGCCAGCGCCGCGACCGGCCCGAACCGCACCCCGAGCCCGCGCGCGGCCAGCAGCGCGTCGTCCGCCATCATGCCGCCGCCTCCGCCCGCCCGGCGCAGTAGTCGGTATCGGAGCAGACGAACATGCGCCCGCCGCGGTCGTCCGTCACCACCTCGTCGAGGTAGCTGTCCGCCGCGCCGCACAGCGAGCACGTGTGCTGTGCCCGCCCCGGCCGGAACGGATGGTCCTCGAAATCGAGCGGGCGCACGTCGGTATAGGGCGGCACCGCGTAGATCCGCTTCTCCCGCCCGGCCCCGAACAACTGCAACGCCGGCATTCGGTGCATCTTCGGGTTGTCGAACGCCGGGATGGGGGAGGGGGCCATGAGGTAGCGCCCGTTGACCATCACCGGATAATCGTAGCTGGCCGCCACGTGGCCGTAGCGGGTGATGTCCTCGTATAGCTTGACGTGCATCAGCCCGTACTCCGCCAGCCCGTGCATCCGCCGCGTTTCCGCCCGGCTGCGCTCCAGCTTGGCCAAAGGCTCCGGCAGCGGCACCTGATAGACGATGACCTGGCTCTCGGTCAGCGCCTGCTCCGGGATGCGGTGCCGGGTCTGGATCACGCTGGCCTCCGCCGTGCGCGTCGTGGTCGCAACGCCGGCAGTGCGGGCGAAGAAGCGGCGGATCGAGACGGCGTTGGTGGTATCGTCCGCCCCCTGGTCGATCACCTTCAGCACGTCCGAGGGGCCGAGGATGCTGGCCGTCACCTGGATGCCCCCCGTGCCCCACCCATAAGGCAGCGGCATCTCCCGGCTGCCGAACGGAACCTGGTGCCCGGGGATCGCCACCGCCTTCAGCAGCGCCCGGCGGATCATCCGCTTGGTCTGCTCGTCCAGGTAGGCGAAGTTGTACGCCGTCATTCCGCCGCCTCCGCCAGCCCCGCGTCCGCGTCGCGCCGCATCCGCCGGATCGTCTCCAGCTCGCTCTGGAAATCGACGTAGTGCGGCAGCTTCAGGTGCTCGACGAACCCGGTCGCCTCGATGTTGTCGGAGTGGTACAGCACGAACTCGATGTCCTGCGCCGGCGCCTCCACCGCCTCGCCCAGCTCCTCCGCCCGCATCGCCCGGTCCACCAGCGCCATGCCCATCGCCTTGCGCTCGCCCTGCCCGAAGCACAGGCCGTAGCCCCGCGTGAACTGCGGCGGCGTCTGCTTGCTGCCGTGGAACTGGTTGACCATCTGGCACTCGGTCAGCCCGATGTCGCCGATATCGACCGCGAAGCCGAGCTCGGGCGGCACAACCTCCACCGCCGCCTCGCCCACCCGCAGCTCGCCGACGAACGGATGGGTGTTGCCGTAACCCCGCTGCGTCGAGTAGCCGAGCGCGAGCAGGAACCCCTCATCCCCGCGCGCCAGGGCCTGCAACCGCGCATCCCGCCCGGCAGGAAAACGGAGCGGCTCGCGCGTAAGGTCCGCGGGCGGCGCGTCGCCCGGCACCGGGTCGGCCTCCATCAGGCCCTCGCGGCCCAGGATGCCGAACACCGGCGGCGCAGGCCCGGAACCCGCGTCGGCCTCCGGCGGCGCGGGCGGCGCGTCGGGCAGCGCCGGGTCGAGCAGGCGGTGGGTGTAGTCGGTGGTGGGGCCGAGCAATTGCCCGCCGGGCATGTCCTTGAAGATGGCCGAGACCCGGCGCTTAAGGACCATGGCGCCGGTCTCCACCGGCACGCTGCCGACGAAACGGGGCAGGGTGGCGCGGTAGGCCCGCAGCAGGAACGCCGCCTCGATCAGGTCGCCCTGCGCCTGCAGGATCGCCTGCGCGGCCAGCTCGCGGTCATACAGCGATCCCTCGCCCATCACCCGGTCGACCGCCCGCCCAAGCTGCTGCTCCACCTGCGCCGCGCCGATTTGCGGCACGTCCGGGTCGCCGCGCCGCTCGGCGGCGAGCCAGGCATGGGCGGCGTCGATCGCCCGCTCCCCTCCCTTGACGGCGACGTAGGCCATCGCTCAACCCTCCTCGATCTGCAAGGTGCGCGGAAATGCGGCGATGCAATCCCCGGCGCAGAGCACCAGGTCGACGCCGCGCGGGAACAGCGCGCGGTTATCGGCCCAGCGTGCCGCGAACCCCGCGGGAAGCCCCTCGGCCCGGAATGCCGCCGCCGTCTCGATCCCCGGCCCGCTCAGCCGGAACAATTGTCCGGCCCCGATGGAGGCGAGCTGCAAGATAAGGGTCGCCCCGGTTTCCGGCGCGTCGTCCGACCCGGCATGGAGGCGCTGCATCGGCACGGGCCGCAACGCGAGCGCGAACGCCGCCTGCTCCAAGGGGGCCGGCGGCGCGCCGCAATGGAAGCTGATCCAGTCCCGCGCGCGCCCGGCGTCGTCGTCCAGCCAAACGGGCGTGTCCTGGTCCACGAGCGTCAGCACCGCCGCGGCCATCGCCCGCCCGAGCGGCGGCGGCGGGTTGGCCGGCGCGGCGACGCGGTGGGTCGTGCCGGGCCGGGCCATGGCGTCGAGCACGGCGCGGAAGCAGGTCTGGCTGTCCAGCACAGGGTTGGCGAAGCCGGGATGGGTCATGCTCATCCGCGCATCGTCGCCATGGTGAAGAACTGCACCTGCGTCGCCGCCGCCTTGCGCGCCGTTTCCGCCTTCGCCTCGGCCTGCGCCGCGGCGAGCGGGCGGATCAGCCGTGCCTGCAACGCTTCGTGCCGCGCCGGGTCCTGCAACGCGGCGTCGATAACCGCGGCCAGCTCCGCCGCCCGCAGGTCGCGTCCGAGGCGGTAGGCGTGCCCGACCTGTCCGCCCTCGGTGGCCACGCTGCACCGCGCCGCCGTCGCCTCGCCCAGGTTGAACGCGCCGCCCGTGCCGCCGGCCCGCCCCTGCACCATCACCAGCCCGGCTTCCGGCCCCCGCAGCGTCGTGTAGCCCGGCAGCAGGTCCGCGCCCGCCGCCAGCTCGGCGGCCGACGCGCGGGCCAGCACGGCCATCCAGGACTGCCGGTCGGTGCGCGAGGTCGGGTCAGGCAAGCAGGTCCGCTCCGAAAGTTGTCTAGACAACCTAGCGGCTGGCGCGTTAGAGTCAAGCGGCTTAAACGGCCTGGACGCCTCGCGGGATGACGATTGCATGACGGATGCGCCACCGCCCGCCCCGGTCTGGCGACAGATCGCCCAGAGCCTCGCCTCCGAGATCGGCGCGCCCGGCCTGCAATCCGGCGCGCGCCTGCCCACCGAGGCCGAACTGTCGGCGCGCTTCGGCGTCAACCGCCACACCGTGCGCCGCGCGCTCGATCAACTGGTCCGCGCCGGGCTGGTGCGGACGGAGCGGGGCCGAGGCGCCTTCGTGGCCGAGGACATGATCGCCTACCCCGTCATCCCGCGCACCCGGTTCAACGAGTGGATCAGGAAACAGAACCGCGAGCCTTCCGGCCAGGTGCTGCACGTGCGCGAGCAGCCGGCGGACCCGCACGTCGCGGACGGCCTCGGCATCGCGCCCGGCGCCCCAACCGCCTGGCTGGAACGCCTGGGCCTCGCCAACAACACGCCGGTCAGCCTGGGCAGCCACTACTTCGCCATCGAGCGATTGCCGGGCATCACCGAGGCGCTGCGGTCCTGCCCGACGGTCACGGCCGCGCTGCAACAGGTCGGCGTCGCGGATTACGTGCGCCGGTCGACCCGCGTCTCGTCGCGGATGCCCACCGCGACCGAGGCGGACCTGCTGCACGTCAGCCGCTCGCGCCCCCTGCTCGTGGCCGACAACGTCAACGTCGATGCGGCGGGCCAGGTCGTTGAGTTCGGCGTGACGCGCTATCCGAGCACGCGGGTGCAGATCGTGTTCGAACCTTGACAAGGCCGGGATGCCAAGATCGCGTCGCATTGCGACGGCATCGTCCCGTTGCTGCAAAACTATTGCGGCAACGACTTCGCCACCCTTTCCCACATTCTCAGCCCCGCCGTGGCCGACGTGCCGGACGGGCGCATTCTGATCGCCCGGCAACCCCCGCCTGAGCCAAGGGCCGTGGCAACCGAGCGAGGCAGCTTTCTACGCATTGCCCCCTGACGCTCCTCCCTCGCTGTTGGGCAGATCATCGGGTGTGGCATTGCGTGCCATCCAGCACGCAGGATCAACTTCACTTTGGCCTGAAAGGCAAAATGACGCAAAATAACTGATCCTGACGTGCCACGTTTTGCGAACTGAGCGTAAATCGAAGCGCATTGAAACGGAGTCATTATGAAACGAATAGCATTGGCTGTATTTTCAGCATTAATACTCTTTGGCTGTGCAAAAGACATTACACCGATTGCGACTGGAGGAAGCAAAGCCGACGGAACAGTTGTTGTGTCATATGAATATGGAAGCTTTGACAAGCCCGTTGTGAATTGGATACGAGCAAATGACAGTGCTAAAAGACGCTGTACAGCTTGGGGATATCAGAAAGCGGAGGCATTCGAAGGCGCGGAAAACACCTGCCTGATGCGTGGCGGTTGGGGCGAATGCGCAAGAACAAGGGTGAACATGACCTATCAATGCATGAGCGAGTAGCTCGAATCAGCTTTGCAAACCCTCCCGTACGAGCGGCCAATCACACCCCCCTCAAACCGAAGCAAACCCCCCCGACTGCCGCGCCCAGGCCCGCGCGTAAGCCCCGCCCCGCGCCAGCAGCTCCCCATGCGTCCCCTGCTCGACGATCCGCCCCCCCTCCATCAGCACCAGCCGGTCCATCCGCGCGATCGTCGACAGCCGGTGCGCGATGGCGATCACCGTCCGCCCCTGCATCAGGCTCTCCAGCTGCTCCTGGATCGCCGCCTCGATCTCGCTGTCCAGCGCGCTCGTCGCCTCGTCCAGCACCAGGACCGGCGCGTCCTTCAGCACGACGCGGGCGATCGCCACCCGCTGCCGCTGCCCGCCCGACAGCTTCACCCCGCGCTCCCCCACGTGCGCGTCGTAGCCCCGGCGGCCCTGCCAGTCCTCCAGGTCGAGGATGAACGCGTGCGCCTGCGCCTGCCGCGCCGCCGCCTCCACCTCCGCCCCGCTCGCCGTGGGCCGCCCGTAGCGGATGTTGTCGCGGATCGAGCGGTGCAGCAAGCTCGTGTCCTGCGTCACCATCGCGATCTGCCCGCGCAGGCTCTCCTGCGTGACAAAGGCGATGTCCTGCCCGTCGATGCTGATCCGCCCCGCCTCCGGCCGGTAGAACCCCAGCAGCAGGTTCACCAGCGTGGACTTCCCCGCCCCCGACGGCCCGACCAGCCCGATGCGCTCGCCCGGCGCCACCTGCAGGTCGATCCCGTGCAGCACCCCCCGCTCGGTGCCGTAGCCGAACCGCAGCCCCTCGATCCGGATGCCGCCCCCCGCGACGTGCAGCTCGGACGCTCCCGGCGCGTCCGCCATCGCCCGCGGCACGGCGATGCTGCGCATCCCGTCCTGCACCAGGCCGAGGTTCTCGAAGATCGTCGTGATGCTCTGCCCGATCCACCCGGCCATGTTGGTGAGCTGCCAAGCCAGCGGCAGCGCGGTCACGACGGACGCCAACGGGATCGACCCCCGCGACCACAGCCAGATCGACAGCCCCGCCGTCCCGCACAGCAGGCAGGCGTTCAGCACCGCGAGGCACCCGACCCAGGCCGTCATCATCCGCGTCTGCGCGTGATAAACGGCGGTGTGCTCGTCTAGGGCGTCCTGCACGAAGTCGTCCTCGTCCCGCGCGCGGGCGAACAGCTTGACGGTCAGGATGTTCGTGTAGGCGTCCACGATCCGCCCGGTCAGCATCGAACGCATCTCCGACGCCGCCCGCGAGCTTCCCCGCAGCCGCGGCACGAACACCCGCAGCATGACGCCGTACAGCGCGAACCAGCAGACGATCGGGATGGCCAGCAGCGGCTCCAGCGACAGCAGCAGCCCCGTCGCCGTCGCGCCGTAGACGGTGATGTACCAGGCCGCGTCCGCCCCCAGCACGATCGATTCCCGCAGCGCCGGCCCGGTCTGCATGATCCGGTTGGCGACGCGCCCGGCGAAGTCGTTCTGGAAATAGCTCCACGATTGCCGCACCACGTGCCAATGGCTCTGCCAGCGCACCATGTTGGCCATGCCGGGGTTGATCGCCTGGTTGATGGTCAGCCGCTGCTGCATGAACGCCAGCGGGCGCGCGACGAACACGATGCCGCCCATCAGCAGCAACTGCGGCCACGCCTCCCGCAACAGCGCGTCGGGCGCGTGCGTGCTCAAAAGCCCGGTCACCCGCCCGATGCAGATCGGGATCGCCGTGTCCAGCACCGCGACCACCAGCCCGCCCACGAACAGCCGCGCGATCAGCCCAGGCACCTGCCCGGCGAAATAGCCGAAGAACCCGGCCAGGCGGTCCGGCGGCGTCGCCGGCGGCACCGGGCCGGTGGGCCGCACCAGGTCTTCGAAACGGCGGAACAGGCGCTCTGCAACCATCATGCTCCGTTGCGCCCGCGGCGTCGGCAAATCAACCCGGGCCTCAGCCGAGCAGCCCAGCCTTGCGCAGCGTGCGCTCCACGACCGAGCCGCCGCCCAGAGGCCCGGAAGGCCGCGGCCCCGCCTGCCGCGTCCGCGCCGGCTGCGTCAGCAAGCCCCAGCTCCGCGCCAGATGCCACGTCGAGTTGATGCCCGACTCCAGCATGAACGGGCCGGGAACGCCGACGCTCCGGTCCACGTCCGTACCCTCCGAGCTGATCGGCGTCCCATGCCCCAGCCCCGGCACCGTCCATCGCTCCAGCAGCGGACGCCCGCCCGACACCGACCAGGCCTCGTGCGCCGCCCCGTCAACCCGCTCGCGCAGGCTCGGGCGCTCCGGCAAGCCAAGCACGTCCGCCCATTGCAGCGCGAGCGCCTCGGCGTTGCCCGGACCGACCGTATGGTCGGCGTCGCCCTGCCAGATTTGCACCGTGGGCCAATGCGCCGGCGTGTCGGCCGCCGCCCGCACCAGGTCGCCCCAGCCCCGCGCGCTCCGCTGCGCCGGCTGCCGCATGGCCGAGAGCGCCTGCTGCATCGTTGTCGCCGCCCCGTAAGGCAATCCGGCAATAATGGCCCCCCCGGCAAACGTGGCCGGCGCCGTCGCCAGCACCGCCGCCGTCATCGCCCCCCCGGCCGACAACCCGGTGATGAAAACCCGCCGTGGGTCGAGGCGGTGGGTGCGGACCATCTGCTCCGCCATCTGCCGGATCGACTCCGCCTCGCCCTGGCCCGCGGCGATGTCGCCGGGCTGGAACCAGTTGAAGCAGAGCTGGCCGTTGTTGGCCCGCGTCTGCTCGGGAAGCAGCACGGCGAACCCGTGCCGCTCGGCCAGCACCGACCAGCCGGAGCCATGGTCATAGGCGGGCGCGTTCTGCGTGCAGCCATGCAGCGCCACCACCAGCGGCGCGCCCTCCGGCAAGCCCGGCGGCACGAACGTCAACATGCGCAACTCGCCCGGATTGCTCGCTTGCGGGGTCGCCAAAGAAAGCCGCAACGGCTCGGACAGGTTGGCAAGCAGCCCCTCCCGCTGCTGCTGCAAGCGCTTCAAGCCTGAAACGATGTCTCCGAGACCAGCCATGCGGCACCTATTGATCAGTTCGCCTGAACATTGGTGCGGTGCAGCACGATTGCGACCGCCGACGCGCTACCCCGGCCCGTTCAGCCGGTCCCGCGCCGCCGCGTACTCCCGGGCCAGGCGCTCGACCAGCTCCGCCGCCGGCACCACCGCCCGCACCGCGCCGATCCCCTGGCCCGAGCCCCAGACGTCCTTCCAAGCCTTCGGCCTGGCGCCGCCGAAATCCATCGCGCGGGCTCCAACGGCGGCCAGGTTGTCCGGGTCAAGCCCGGCGGCCACCAGGCTCGGGCGGAGATAGTTCCCATGCACCCCGGTGATCACGTCGGTATAGACGATGCTGGAAGCCGACCCCTCGATGATCGCCCGCTTGTGCCCCTCGCTCGCCCCGGCCTCGTTTGTCGCGATGAAGGCGGAGCCGATATAAGCGAAGTCCGCCCCCATCGCCTGCGCCGCCAGCACCCCGCCCCCGGTGGCGATGCTGCCCGAAAGCGCGACCGGCCCGTCATACCAGGCCCGGATCTCCTGCATCAAGGCGAACGGCGACAGCGTCCCGGCATGTCCCCCGGCGCCGGACGCCACCGCGATCAAGCCGTCCGCCCCTTTCTCGATCGCCTTCCTCGCGAACCGGTCGTCGATCACGTCGTGCAGCACCAGGCCGCCGTAAGCCTGCACCGCCCGGTTCACCTCCGGCCGCGCGCCGAGCGAGGTGATCGCCAGCGGCACTTCATGCTCCACCATCACGCCCAAATCATGCTCGAGCCGGGCGTTGCTGCGGTGGACGATCTGGTTGACCGCGAACGGCGCGCTCAACTGGTCCGGATGATGCGCGTCCCAGTCGGCCAGCGCGTCCTGGATGCGGCGGAGCCAAACGGCAAGCTCGCTCTCCGGCCGCGCGTTCAACGCCGGAAAACTGCCGACCACCCCCGCCTTGCACTGCGCGATCACCAGCTCCGGGTTCGAGATGATGAACAGCGGCGAGGCGATCACCGGCAGGCGAAGGCGGCCTTGCAGCAGCGGGGGAACGAACATCGACCGAGCATCGCACGGCCCGGCCGCCAGTCAACCGTTGACGCCGGGCAAGCGGCGCGGAACAGTGTCGGCAAGAAGTGCCGCCAAGGCAAGGAACAAGCAATGCCGCCCAAGGCAGGGAAACGGAGGACGTCGATGCCGAGACAGATCATGGCGGCGCTGCTGGGCGCCCAAGCACTCACCGTGGCGCTCACTCTGGCGCCCGCCCCGGCCGCCCGCGCCGAGGACGTGGTGCGCCTCGCCTACATCGACCCGCTGAGCGGCCCGCTCGCCGCCACCGGGCAACTGGGCGAGCAGCACTTCCGCTTCGCTATCGACCGGGTGAACGAGACCCACGCCGCCGGGCCAAACCGCCGGCTGGAGCTGGCGCCGCTCGACAACGAGGTCAGCCCGAACAAGTCCCTCACCCTGCTGCGCAAGGCGATCGACGACGGCATCCACTACGTCGCCCAAGGCAACGGCTCCTCCGTCGCCTTCGCGCTGACCGACGCCATCGCCAAGAACAACAAGCGCGCCCCCGAGCGCTCGGTCCTGTTCCTCAACTACGCCGCCGTCGACCCGAGCCTGACCAACGAGAAGTGCAACTGGTACCACTTCCGCTTCGACGCCGACGTGGACATGAAGATGCGCGGCCTGACCGACTACCTGGTCAGCCAGAAGCATATCAAGAAGGTCTACGTCTTCAACCCGGACTACTCCTTCGGCGTGTCGGTGCAAAAGGCCGCCGAGGAGATGCTGAAGAACCGCCGCCCCGACCTCGAAGTGGTCGGCGTCGAGCGCGTGCCGCTCGCGAAGGTGAAGGACTTCACCCCTTACGTGCAGAAGATGCAGGCGGCCGGCGCGGACGCGGTCGTCACCGGCTTCTGGGGCGCGGACATGCTGCTGCTGGCCAAGGCGGCGAACGACTCCGGCTTCAAGGGCAAGCTCTACACCTACTATCTCGGCAGCGCCGACATCATCGCCGGCGTGGGCGAGGGCGGGCGGGGCTACGCGCAGATCACCTCCTGGCACGCCAACGTGCCGAGCGAGCAGATGGAGGAGATCGCGGCCGCGTTCGAGGCCAAGTACAACCAGCCCTTCTACTTCTGGAACATCGTCGAGGCCGTCGATATGTGGGCGGCGGCGATGAAGCAGGCCGACAGCAGCGATCCGGTGAAGGTCGGCAAGGCCCTCGCCGGCATGGAATGGAAAGGCCCGCTCGCCACCGTGACGATGCGGGCCGACAACCACCAGCTCCTCCAGCCGCTGTTCGTCTCGGTGCTGGAGCCCGGCGTCAAGCACACGTTCAAGAACCTCGGCATGGGCTTCAAGACGGTGGGCGAGATCCCCGCCCAACAGACCAAGCTCCCCACCACCTGCAAATTCGACAACGCGCCCTCGTAAGCGCCGCATGGACCAGCTCCTGCTCATCCTGCTGAACGGCGCGGTCTACGGGCTGCTGCTGTTCATGCTGTCGAGCGGTCTCACGCTCATCTTCGGCATGATGGGCGTGCTGAACCTGGCCCACGCCAGCTTCTACATGCTGGGCGCGTTCCTCGCCTACACCATCAGCATACGGATCGGCTTCTGGCCGGCGCTGGTCATCGCCCCCCTCCTCGTTGGCGTCCTCGGCGCCCTCGTCGAGCGCTACGGCCTGCGCGCCGTCCACAAGCACGGCCACGTCGCCGAGCTGCTGTTCACCTTCGGCCTCGCCTTCATCATCAACGAGGTCGTTCCCCTCGTCTGGGGCCGCGTCCCGGTGCCCTACCAAGTCCCGCCCGCGCTCGATGTCCCGCTGTTCAGCATCGCCGGCAACGCCTACCCGGCCTACCGCCTGTTCATGATGGCCGTCGCCGTCGCCATGTTCGTGATCCTGTTCGCGACCTTGGCCCGCACCCGCCTCGGCCTCGTCATCCGCGCTTCCCTCACCCACCCCGAGATGGTCGGCATGTTGGGCCACGACGTCCCGCGCGTGTTCACCCTCGTCTTCGGCGCAGGCTCCGCCCTGGCCGGGCTTGCCGGCGTCATGGCCGGCAACGCCTATACCACCGAGCCGGGCATGGCCAACGCCCTTGGCGCCATCGTCTTCGCCGTGGTGGTCATGGGCGGCCTCGGCAGCATCTGGGGCGCGCTCGTCGCCAGCCTGCTGATCGGCCTGCTGCAAACCGCCAGCATCTCGCTCGACATGCCCCTCGGCCCGGCGCTCGCCGCCGTCGGCATCGGCGTGCCGACGGACTGGCTGACCGACCTTTGGAACATCAGCATCGCCCGCGTCGCCCCGGTCGTCCCCTACGCCCTGCTGATCCTGGTACTGGCGCTGCGCCCGCGCGGCCTGATGGGAACGCGCAGCGTATGAGCCAGGCCCTCGCCGCCGCCGCCCCGCGCTCCGGCGTGCCTTGGCGGCTGGCGGTTCCCTGGGTCCTGGCGGCGCTGGCCGCGGCCGTGCTGCCCTACGTGTTCACCGGCGGCTTCGCCCTCTCGCTCCTGTGCCGCATGGCCATCGCCATCGTCTTCGCCCTCTCGTTCAACATGCTGCTTGGGCAGGGCGGGATGCTCGACTTCGGCCATGCCGTGTTCCTGGGCTTCGGCGGCTTCGCGGCCCTTCATGCCCTGGCCGAGGCCGACGCCGGCTGGCCGATCCCCGCCCCCGCCGTGCCGCTGGTCGGCGCGGCGGGCGGCCTCGTCGCGGCGCTGCTGGCCGGGTGGATCGCGACCAAGCGCTCCGGCACCGCGTTCGCCATGATCACCCTCGGCGTGGCGGAGCTCGCCGTCGCCCTCGTGCTGCTGTTCCCCGGCGTGTTCGGCGGCGAGGAAGGCATCTCCGGCAACCGCTCCGCCGGCCCGCACCCGTTCGGCTTCGACGCCGGGCGGCAGATCCACGCCTACGCCGTCATCGCCGCCTGGGCCTGGCTGGCGGCGCTGCTGATGTATCTCTACACCCGCACCCCGCTCGGCCGCCTCGCCAACGCCGTGCGCGACAACCCGGAGCGGGTCGCCTTCCTCGGCTACGACCCGGCCCGCATCCGCTTCCTCGTTTTCGCCCTCAGCGGCTTGTTCGCGGGCCTCGCCGGCGGGCTGCTGGCGCTGAACGACGAGATCGCCACCAGCGGCAACATGGGTTCGGCCGTTTCCGGCTCGGTGCTGCTGATGGCGTTCATCGGCGGCATCGGCATCTTCTGGGGGCCGGTCGTGGGGGCGGCGCTGATCACCCTGCTGTCGATGGCGCTCGGCACCGTCACCGAGGCCTGGCAGCTTTATTCCGGCCTGCTGTTCATGGCGATGGTGGTCTGGGCGCCGGGCGGGATCGCCGGCATCATCGCCGCCCACGCGCCCGTCGCCAGGGCAGGGCGTCTCGGCTCCATCGCGCCGTCATACCTCGCCACGCTCCCCGGCCTCGTCCTCGTGCTGGCCGGCGTCGTCGGCCTCTCGGAGCTGGGCTTCCGGCTGCAATCCGTCCGCAACGGCGGCTCGCCCCACCCCTGGATGGGCTACGCCGCCGACCCGACAGCGGCCTGGCCCTGGGCGGTCGCGGCCGTGCTGTTCGTGGCCGGCGCGGCGCTGCTGCGCTTCACGGCCCCCAAGGCGAAGGCCGCGTGGCAAGCGGCGGCGGTATGAACCCGCCCGGCCTGGAGATCACCGGCCTGCACAAGGCCTTCGGCGCCACCCGCGTCATCCAAGGCGTCGATCTCGCCGTCGCCCCCGGCGAGCGCCACGCCGTTATCGGCCCGAACGGCGCAGGCAAGAGCACGCTGTTCCACCTGGTCAGCGGGCGCTTGCGGCCCGACCGCGGCCAGGTGCGCCTGGGCGCGCGCGACATCACCGGTCTCGCCCCGCATCTGGTGTTTAACCTGGGCCTCGCCCGCAGCTTCCAGGTCACGAGCCTGTTCCCCAAGCTCAGCGTGTTCGAGAACCTCCGCGCCGGCGCCATGCGCGCGCACGGCTGCGGCATGGCCTTCTGGCGTCGCCTCAACGGCTACGATTCCCTGCGCCGCCGCACGGAGGAGGTCCTGTCGCTGATCGGCCTCGAACGCCGCCGCGACGTTCCCGCCGGCAGCCTCGCCTACGCCGAGCAGCGCGCGCTCGAGATCGGCGTCACCATCGCCGGCGGCGCGCGGGTCATCCTGCTCGACGAACCCACCGCCGGCATGAGCCGCGCCGAGACCGGGCGCGCCGTCACCCTGATCCGCCGCGTGTCCGAAGGCCGCACGGTGGTCATCATCGAGCACGACCTCGGCGTGGTGTTCGAACTGGCCGACCGCATCTCCGTCCTCGCCGACGGCCGGGTCATCGCCTCGGGTCCGCCCGACCAGGTCCGCGGCGACAAGGCCGTACAAACCGCCTATCTCGGCCAGGCGGCGGAAGCGCTCAATGCTTGAGGTCCGCAACCTCGAAGCCTGGTACGGCAAGAGCCAGGTGCTGCGCGGCGTCAACATGGAAGTGGGCCGGGGCGAGATCGTCGCCCTGCTGGGCCGCAACGGCGCGGGCCGCAGCACGACGCTGAAGGCCATCATGGGCGCCGTCGCCCGCGCCGGGCGCATCCGCTTCGACGGCCGGCCGATCGATCGCCTCGCCCCGCATCAGGTGGCCCGCCTGGGCCTCGGCTACGTGGACGAGCACCGCGCCATCTTCCCCGGCCTGACCACGAGGCAGAACCTGGCGCTCGGCGAGAAACGCGGCCCCGGCAGCCCCTTCGCGCTCGACGACGCCTACGCCCTGTTCCCCCGCCTCCGCGAACGCGCCGACGCCCCGGCAGGCGCGCTGAGCGGCGGCGAGCAGCAGATGCTCGCCATCTGCCGCACCCTCATGGGCTGCCCGGCGTTGCTGATGGTGGACGAGCCGACGGAGGGCCTGGCGCCGATGATGGTGCAGACGGTGCGCGACATGCTGGAGCAGGTGGCCGAACGCGGGGTCACGATCCTGCTGGTCGAGCAGAAGCTCGACATCGCGCTGGCGATCAGCAAGCGCCTCTACGTCATGGGCCACGGCGAGATCGTCTTCGAGGGCGTCCCCGCCGCCCTGGCCGCCAACGCCGCGGTGCGACGCGAGTGGCTGGAAGTATAGGGGTCTGGGAGACTTGCGTTTCCGGGGCCTCAGCGGGTCGAGGGCAGAGCCCTCGCCTTACTTGATGGAGTGCAAAGAATGCCCGTTGCGAACCTGACCCGCCAAGACGGCATCGCCGTCATCGCCATGGACAACCCGCCGGTCAACGCCCTGGGCCACGCCTTGCGTCAAGGCATCGTGCAGGCCCTGAACGAAGCCAAGGACGCCAAGGCCGTCGTCCTGCACGGCACAGCCCGCGCCTTCAGCGGCGGCGCGGACATCACCGAGTTCGGCAAGCCGCCGCGATCCCCCGGCCTGCGCGAGGTGATCGAGGCGATCGAGGCTATGCCAATCCCGGTCGTCGCCGCCATCCAGGGGGTCGCCCTCGGCGGCGGCCTGGAGCTGGCGCTCGGCTGCCACGCCCGCGTCGCCTGGCCGGGCGCCAAGCTCGGCCTGCCGGAGGTCAAGCTCGGCCTGCTCCCCGGCGGCGGCGGTACCCAGCGCCTGCCGCGCGTCGTCGGCGTCGAGAAGGCGCTCGGCATGATCGTCGGCGGCAACCCGGTCGGTGCCGGGGAAGCGGAGACGCTCGGCCTGGTCGACGCCGTGCTCGACGGCCCCTACCCGGATGCCGCCGTCGCCTGGGCGCGCGAGCACGGGGAGCGCCGCCTCGTCCGCGACCGCGACGAGGCGCTCCAGCCGGCCAAGGACGACCCGGCCCTGATCGACAGCATCGCCGCCCCCTTGCTCAGGAACACCCGCGCGCAAGCCCCGCGAACCTGCGTCGAGGCCGTCCGCGGCGCGGTCACGATGCCGTTCGACGAGGGCCTGACGAACGAGCGCCGCCTGTTCGAGCAACTCCTCAACGGCGACGAGAGCCGCGCCCAGCGCCACGCCTTCTTCGCCGAGCGCGAGGCCCAGAAAGCCAAGCTCCCCCCCGGCGTCGGACCGCGCCCGGTGCGAAAGGCCGCCGTCATCGGCGCGGGCACCATGGGCGGCGGCATCGCCATGGCCTTCGCCAACGCCGGCATCCCCGTCACCGTCATCGAAACGGAGCAAGCAGCCCTCGACCGCGGCCTCGCCCGCGTGTCGGACCTTTACGCTGTCAGCGCCAAGCGCGGCAGCGTCACCGGGGACGAGGCCGCCCGCCGCCGCGCCCGCATCGCCGGCAAGCTCGGCCTGGACAACATCGGCGACGCCGACATCGTCGTCGAGGCCGTGTTCGAGGAGATGGGCGTGAAGCAGGACGTGTTCCGCGCCCTCGACCAGATCGCCAAGCCCGGCGCCGTGCTCGCCACCAACACCAGCTATCTCGACATCGACCAGATTGCCTCCGTCACCAGCCGCCCCGGCGACGTGCTCGGGATGCACTTCTTCAGCCCGGCCAACGTCATGAAGCTGCTGGAGATCGTCCGCGGCAGCGGCAGCAGCCCCGAGGTCGTCGCCACCGCCGCGGCCGTTGGCAAGACGCTGGCCAAGGTCGGCGTCGTCGTCGGCAACTGCTTCGGCTTCGTCGGCAACCGGATGCTGGCCCGCCGCTCCGACGCCGCCGAGCGCCTGCTGCTCGACGGCGCAAGCCCTTCGGAGGTGGACCGGGCCTTGACCAATTTCGGCTTCCGCATGGGGCCGTTCGCGATGGGCGACCTGGCCGGGCTCGACATCGGCATGAGGATCAGGAAAGCTTTTGGCAAGAAGGCCCCGGTCGCGGACGCGCTGTGCGAGGCCGGGCGGTATGGGCAGAAAACCGGCAAAGGCTACTACGTCTACGAGGGCCGCAACGCCACGCCGGACCCGGAGGTGGACCGCATCATCGCCGAGCAGAGCAAGAAGCTCGGCATCGAGCGCCATCCGATCGCGGAAGACGAGATCATCGAGCGCCTGGTCTATCCCATGGTCAACGAGGGCGCCCGCATCCTCGATGAAGGCATCGCCGAGCGCCCCGGCGATATCGACGCCATCTGGTTGCACGGCTACAACTGGCCGGCCTATCGCGGCGGCCCGATGTTCTACGCCGACCTGGTTGGCTTAAGGAAAATCCGCGACCGTCTTGTCGATTTTGCCGAACAGACCGGCGACGAGACTCTGTTGCCGGCACCGCTGCTTGAACGCCTTGCGGTGCAAGGCCAACATTTTCAATGAGCATAAAAATTCTCTTAATCTTAGCCTTCTTCTCAATCAGTCATTCTGTTTTTGCAAAAGAGGGTAGTGTCTCAGTTTGAATTTTTCGGCCTGAAATTGCTTGTCGCGTCGACGTTTTAAGTCGAGGGCAATTTCAAACTGAGACACTACCCAAAAGAGTGGCTGTGCGTATCTGATCAACGCTACTATGTTACCTTCCGAGAGCCTTTTGCCTGGCAAGGACTAAGAGTTGAAACGAAAGACTATTACAGTATCAGGCCAGCTACTAAAGAGGAAGATCGATACTTCGATCCTGATCTTTCGGCGTTTGTCGAGCGATACGTTGTAGATGGTAAATTGCCGAAGGCAGTCTTTGCGTACTGCCAGGGATTTGAAGATTTAATTTCGTGCAAAGGAGCTGGTGGTACGCAATTTATCTTTGACATCGCCGGTCTCAAATTTCAGGCCTATATGGGCTTTGATCGAAACGTCAGAGGTGAGCGCGAAATAAGTTTCGATGCCGTTTTAGATGTAGGTCGGTGCAAGAAGCTATGACGTGCAATGTCCAATAGAGCAGCCCGCCCCTGGGAAGCCCTCTACCCCCCGGGCCTCGCCTGGGACGCCGACCTGCCGGCCACAACCCTCCCCGCCCTGCTGGACCGCGCCGCCGCCGAATACGCGGGCCGCCCCGCCATCACCTTCCGCGACCAAACCATCACCTTCGCCAATCTTGCCGCCCGCGTCGCCCGCCTGGCCCGAGGCCTTTCCGCCCTCGGCGTCGAGCGCGGCGAGGCCGTCGCCCTTCTCCTGCCCAACACCCCCGCCCACCCCGTCGCCTTCTTCGCCCTGCAACGCCTCGGCGCCCGCGCCGTCCACCTCAGCCCGCTCGACCCGCCCCGCGCCATCGCCCGCAAGCTGGAGGACAGCGGCGCGCGCCTGCTGATTACTACCAACCTCCCCGGCGTTCTGCCGCAAGCAATCGAGGCCAAGCGCCAGGGCGCCGCCGCCCACCTCGTCGTCGCCGAGGACGCCGACTACGGCCACGCCCCCGGCGCGCTCCCCGTCCCCCAGGGCGCCCGCACCGTGGCCGACCTCGACGGCCCCCCCGTCGCCTGGCCGGATCTCGGCCCGGAGGAGATCGCCCTCCTGCAATACACCGGCGGCACCACTGGCCAGCCCCGCGCCGCCCAACTGACCCACGCCAACCTCACCAGCGCCGTCGCCATCTACGACGCCTGGGCCGAAGGGATCGGCCGCGCGTTCCAACCCGGCGACCGTATGTTGTGCGTGCTGCCGCTGTTCCACATCTACGCCCTCACCGCCGTCCTGCTGCGCGCCGTCTCCAACGGCGTCGAGCTCGTTCTGCACCCCCGCTTCCAGGCCGACGCCGTGCTCGACGCCATCGAGCACGGCCGCTGCACCCACATGAACGGCGTCCCCACCATGTGGATCGCCATGGTCAACGACCCCAGCATCGCGACGCGCGACCTGTCCAGCCTCCGCCACGCCAGCAGCGGCGGCGCGGCCCTGCCGCACGAGGTCGGCGAGCGCTTCCACGCCCTGACCGGCCTGCGCCTCGGCGGCGGCTGGGGCATGACGGAAACCTCCCCCGCCGGCACTAATTTGCTACCCGACCAGCCGCAGGCCCCCGGCGAGATCGGCGTGCCGCTCCCCGGCATCGAGATGGACGTGGTCTCGCTCGACGACCCCCGCGCCGTCCTCCCCCCCGGGGAGGTCGGCGAGGTCCGCATCCGCGGCCCCAACGTCACCCCCGGCTACTGGCGTCGCCCGGAGGAGAACGCGACGGCCTTCGTCGACGGCTGGTTCCTCACCGGCGACATCGGCCGCATGGAGCCGGACGGGCGCTTCGTGCTGGTGGACCGCAAGAAGGACATGATCATCAGCGGCGGCTTCAACGTCTACCCCCGCGCCATCGAGGACGCCATCCACGAGCACCCGGACGTGCGGGAAGCCGCGGTCGTCGGCATCCCCGACCCCTACCGCGGCCAGGCGGCGAAGGCGTTCGTCGCCCTGCGCGCCGGCGCCCCGCCGCTCACGCTTGAGACGCTGCGCGCCTTCCTGTCCGAACGCCTCGGCCGCCATGAGCTGCCGTCCGCGCTCGAAGTGCGCGACAGCCTGCCGCACACGCCGGTCGGCAAGCTTGCCAAGCGCGAGCTGACCGAGGCCGGGGCGGCGAAGTAAGCGATGATCCGCCGATCCGCATTCGTCTGCCTTGCTGCCTGGTCCGCCTCCGCGCCCGGCGCGGTAAGCGGATTGGCGCCTGGACGTATGCGAACGGCGTCGATCAGCAAACCGGCAAGTCCATCCTCGACATCCGCACTCGATCGGCAACCGCCAAGCCTGGCCGTCGAATGCGGCGGGCCTGGCCGGGGCCAGGTATCCGTCGGGCTTTACATGTCGCAATCCATGGGCCTCGCCCCTCGCGAGGAGCCGGTCGTCTACCGCATCGACGACGGGCCTCCGCAACGCCAGGAGTGGACAGTCAGCCAGAACTTCGGCCGCCAGTCCCGCGAACCTGCGGCCGGGCAATTCCTGCACGCCATCGAGGGGGCGAACTATATCGTCTTCAAGAACCCGAAATTCCCGAGCTCGGACATTGGCATCAGGTTTTCCCTCTCGACAATGCAGGCCATAGACAAGCTGCGGCAAGGATGCAGCGGCCAGACCGCCAGGAGATAGCGCCATGGAAGAAGCCGTCATCGTCTCCACCGCCCGCACCCCCATCGGCCGGGCCGCGCGCGGGGCCTTCAACCTGACCCACGGCGCGGACATGGGCGGCCACGTCATCCGCCACGCGGTCGAGAGGGCAGGGGTCTCGCCCGAGGAAGTGGAAGAGGTCGTCCTCGGCTGCGCCAACCCGGAGGGCGCGACCGGCGGCAACATCGCCCGCCAGGCCGCCCTGCGCGCCGGCTTGCCCACCACCGCCGCGGCCATGACGGTCAACCGCTTCTGCTCCTCCGGCCTGCAAGCCATCGCCATGGCCGCCAACCGCGTCGTGCTCGACGGGGTGAAGGTGGCGGTCGCCGGCGGCCTGGAAAGCATCAGCCTGGTGCAATCCACCCTCAACCGCAGCCATTACCGCAACGAGTGGCTGGAGCAGCACATCCCCGCCGTCTACATGCCGATGATCGAGACCGCCGACATCGTGGCCCGGCGCTACCAAATCCCGCGCGAACGCCAGGACGGATACGCGCTCGAAAGCCAGCGCCGCACCGCAGCCGGCCAGCAGGCCGGGCGCTTCGACGAGGAAATCGTCCCGCTCCCAACCGTCAAGGCCGTCGCGGAGAAAGGCTCCGACGAAGTCCGCCACGAGCACGTCACCCTGCGCCAGGACGAAGGCAACCGCCCCGAAACCACCCTCGAAGGCCTCGCCAAGCTCAAGCCCGTCCGCGGTGAGGACGAGTTCATCACCGCCGGCAACGCCAGCCAGCTTTCCGACGGCGCCAGCGCCTGCGTCGTCATGTCCGCGAGCGCCGCCGCCGCGCGCGGCATCGCCCCCATGGCCGTGTTCCGCGGCCTCGCCGTCGCTGGCTGCGACCCGGACGAGATGGGCATCGGCCCCGTCTTTGCCGTCCCCAGGCTGCTCGAACGCCACGGCCTCACCGTCGACGACATCGACCTGTGGGAGCTGAACGAGGCCTTCGCCAGCCAGGTGCTCTACTGCGCCGACCGCCTCGGCCTGCCGCGCGACCGCCTCAACGTGGACGGCGGCGCGATCTCCATCGGCCACCCCTACGGCATGAGCGGCGCGCGCATGGCCGGGCACGCGCTGATCGAGGGCAAGCGCCGGGGCGCGAAACGCGTCGTCGTCACTATGTGCATCGGCGGCGGCCAGGGCGCCGCCGGCCTGTTCGAACTCGTCTAAGGGCAGCGTCGGCAATAAGTGCTTCAGCACGCCGACAAAGCTGCCCGGCAAAACAAAGAAGGAACAAGAAAGATGGACCTGAGCTTCACCCCGGAGGAAACCGCGTTCCGCGAGCGGATGCGCGCGTTCTTCACCACCGAGATCCCCGCCCGCATCCGCGAGCAGGTCAAGCGCGGCGAGCACGTCAGCAGGGAAAGCCAGATCGAATCCCAGCGCATCATGAACGCCCACGGCCTCGCCGTGCCGCACTGGCCGGCCGAGTGGGGCGGCCAGGACTGGTCGCCCGTCCAGCTCTACATCCACCAGGACGAGATGCAGCAGGCCTGCGTCTCACCCCCGCTCGGCTTCAACGTCAACATGGTCGGCCCCGTGATCGCCCAGTTCGGAGCCGAGGCGCAGAAGAAGCGGTTCCTCCCCGCCACCGCCAACCTCGACATCTGGTGGTGCCAGGGCTTCAGCGAGCCCGGCTCAGGCTCCGACCTCGCCAGCCTCCGCACCGCCGCCGTGCGCGACGGCGAGCACTACGTCGTCAACGGCCAGAAAACCTGGACCACGCTCGCCCAGTACGCCGACTGGATCTTCTGCCTCGTCCGCACCGACCCCTCCGCCAAGAAGCAGCAAGGCATCAGCTTCCTGCTGATCGACATGAAGACGCCGGGCATCACCATCCGCCCGATCACCACCATCGACGGCGCGCGCGAAGTGAACGAGGTCTGGTTCGACGACGTGCGCGTCCCCGTGGAGAACCTGGTCGGCGAGGAGAACAAGGGCTGGGACTACGCCAAGTTCCTGCTCGGCAACGAGCGTACCGGCATCGCCCGCGTCGGCGTCAGCAAGGCCCGCATCCGCCGCATCAAGCAACTGGCCGCCCTCGAGCGCGTGGGCGACATGCCGCTGATGGAAGACCAGCATTTCCGCGAGAAGGTGGCCGCGGTCGAGGTCGAGCTGAAGGCGCTCGAGATGACCCAGCTCCGCGTCGTTGCCGACGAACGCAAGCGCGAGCGCGGCAAGCCGAACCCGGCCAGCTCCATCTTGAAGCTGAAGGGCAGCGAGTTGCAGCAGGCCACCACCGAGCTGCTGATGGACGTGGTCGGCCCCTACGTCCTGCCCTACGACGAGCATGAGGAAGGCAGCAACCAGGAGCCGATCGGCCCCGACTTCGCCGCCGAGGCCGCCCCCACCTATTTCAACTGGCGCAAGATCTCGATCTACGGCGGCACGAACGAGATCCAGCGCAACATCGTGGCCAAGGCGATCCTGGGTTTCTGATCAAGCTGCAATCGCCCTGGCTGGACAGCGGGGCGGCGAACGAACCCCGCCGCCTCGCGATATAACTCCAGTCACGAACAAGGATACGACCATGGACGACGCGCAGATCTGGAGTTTCGAGGAAAGCCTGTGGACCGGCAGCCCCGAGCACTACCGGGAGTCGATCGACGACGGGTGCCTCATGGTCCTGCCCGAGCCGCCCTACGTCATGAGCGGCAAGCAGGCCATCGAGGCCGTGGCGCACACGCCGAGATGGTCAAGCATCGAGTTGTCCCAGCGGCAAGTCTCGCGCCCGCAGGAGGGCATGATCGTCATCGCCTACACCGCGAAGGCCGGGCGCGAGGGCATCACCCCATACGAAGCCCACTGCACCTCCACCTACCGGCAATTGCCGAACAAGGAGTGGCGCGTGACCCAGCACCAGCAAACCCCTCCGCTCATGGCGACGCCGTAGGCCGCGACCGCCCTGGCCGGACAGGTCAGGGCGGCAAGGGTCCAGCGCCGTCCGTATGAGACAGAAAAACCGCCCCGGCGCCCTCTATCTCCGCTCCCGCGAGATGGCAGGCAACCGGCCAAGTGCGCGCGCCGTCCGCCGCAACGCGGGACACGAGCGGCGGCCTTTCGATCCGGCACCGCGGCTCCGCGATCGGGCACCGCGGATGGAACGCGCAGCCCGGCGGCGGCGCGATGGCGCTCGGCAGCTCGCCCCGCACGGCGGCCCCGCGGGTGCGGCGGCCCCGCGCCACCTGCGGCACGGCGCGCAGCAACGCCTGCGTGTAGGGATGGGCCGGAGCACCGAACAGCGCCTCGGTCGGCCCCGTCTCCACCACGCGGCCCAGGTACATCACCGCGGTCCGGTGCGCGATATGGCGCACGAGCCGCAGGTCATGGGTGATGAACGCCAGCGCGAGCCCCAGCCGGTCCTGCAATTCGAGGAACAGGTTGACGATCTGCGCCTGCACCGAGACATCGAGCGCGGAAACCGGCTCGTCGGCGATGATCAGCGCCGGATCGACGGCCAGCGCCCGGGCGATGCCGATCCGCTGCCGCTGCCCGCCGGAGAACTCGTGCGGGTAGCGGGCGGCGGCGTCGGGCGGCAGGTGCACGAGGTCGAGCAAGGCGCGCACGCGAGCCTGGGTCTCGGCACGCCCGGCGGTGATGCGATGAACCTGCAACGCCTCCCCCAGCGCGTCGCCCACCGAAAGGCGAGGGTTGAGCGACCCGTAAGGGTCCTGGAACACCATCTGCACCCGGCGGTTATAGGCGCGGCGGGCGGCCCCGCTCAGGCTAAGCGCGTCCTGCCCCTCGAAGCGCAGCGTGCCGCCGTCAGGGTCGAGCAGGCGCACGAGGCATCGCGCGAGCGTGGACTTGCCGCAGCCCGACTCGCCGACGATGCCGAGGGTCTCGCCGCGGTTCACGACCAGGTCCACGCCGCTGACGGCGTGCAGCACAGGCGCGGGCCGGCGGCGGAGCGTGTCGGCCAGGCTGCGGCGCAGGCGAAACCCCTTGCTGACGCCCTCGGCCTGCAGCAGCGGCGCGCTCAAGCGGCGGCGTCCAGCGCCGGCAGCCGGTCGGCGGCCCAGCAAGCGGCCTGGTGCCCCGGCCCGACCGCGGCGAACGGCGGAACCATGGAATGGCAGCGCGGCTCCGCCTCGGCGCAGCGGGGCGTGAACGGACAGCCGGCGATCGGCTGGTCAAGCCGCGGCGGCTGACCGGGGATCGGGGTGAGCGGCTGCCGGGCCGCTTCCGCGCCGGGCATGGAGCGCAGGAGGGCGTGGGTATAGGCATGGCGCGGACGGGCGAACACGGTCTCGACCGGCCCGGCCTCGACCACGCGCCCGGCATACATCACGCACACCCGCGCGCAGGTCTCGGCCACCACGCCGAGGTCGTGCGTCACGAGCACCATCGCCATGCCAAGCTCGTCGGCAAGCCGGGTCAGCAGATCGAGGATCTGGCTCTGGATGGTGACGTCGAGCGCCGTCGTCGGCTCGTCGGCCAGCAGCAGGGCCGGCTCGGCGGCCAAGGCAATGGCGATCATGGCCCGCTGCCGCATCCCGCCGGAGAACTCGTGCGGGTAGTTCCCGAGGCGCATCGGCCCGGAGGCGATGCCGACCAGGTCCAGCAGCTCCAGCGCCCGTGCCCGGCGCCCGCGGGCATCCAGCGTCCCGTGCGCGGCCAGGCTCTCGTCGATCTGCCGCCCGATGGTGAGCACCGGGTTGAGCGCGGTCATCGGCTCCTGGAAGATCATGGCGATCTCCCGCCCGCGGATGCGCCGCAACCCCGCATCCGGCATGGTCAGCAAATCCTGGCCGCGCCACTCGGCCCGGCCCGTGACGGCGGCGTCCCGCAGCAGCCGGGTGACGGCGCGCAGGGTCACGCTCTTGCCGGACCCGGACTCGCCGACCAGGCCCAGGATCTCGCCCGGGCGCACCTCGAGGGTCACGCCATCGACGGCGCGGACCGGGCCGCGCCGGGCGCCGAAGGTGACGCGCAGGTCCTCGACCCGCAGCAACGGCGCGCTGCTCATCGTTTCACGTGGAACATATCGGCCAGCCCGTCGCCCACCAGGCTGAAGCCGATGCCGGCCAGCACGATGGCGAAGCCGGGGAAGATGCTGATCCACCACGCCTGGGTGAAGAAGTTCTTGCCGTCGGCGATCAGCACGCCCCATTCCGCCGTCGGCGGCTGCGCGCCGAGCCCGAGGTAGCCGAGGCTGGAGCCGAGCAGGATCGCGAGCGCCATGTCGGTCATCCAGTAGACGATGATCGGCCGGACGGCGTTCGGCAGGATATGGCGCAGCAGGATGCGCGCCTGGCCGTAGCCCAGCACCTTGCAGGCCGAAACGTAATCGCGGTTGCGCAACGCCATCGCCTCGCCTCGCATGAGCTGGCCGTAGAACACCCAGCCGACCGCGGTGATGGCGATATACATGTTGCCAAGCCCCGGCCCCAGCACGGCGACGATGGCGATCACCAGCACGAGGAACGGGAAGGTGACCAGCAGATCGACCACGCGCCCGAACACGGCGTCGGCGATACCGCCGTAATAGCCGACCAGGAGGCCGACCGTGCCGCCGATCAGCAGCGGGCCGATGGTGGCGAACAGCGCGATCTGCAAGTCGATGGCGGACGCGGCGATGGTGCGCGAAAGGATGTCGCGCCCGAACTGGTCGGTGCCGAACCAGTGGGCGCCCGAAGGGGGCTGAAGCAGCGCGGCGTAGTCGAAGCCGAGCGGGTCGTAGGGGGCGACCAGGCCGGGGGCCACGGCGCAGACGAGCAATGCAAGCAGGATGAGCAGGCCGGCCGCGAGCGGGACCGGCACGCGCGCGAGGCGTGCCCGGATTGGCCGCACGCGCCCGGCCGGAAGCGGCAAGGTACTGACGGCCTCGCCGTCGGGGGCCAGCATCGTCCCGGTATCGGGCGCGCTCACTGTGCCACCCTCGGGTCAAGCCACATCTGGAACAGGTCGGTGGCCAGGAACGCCAATGAGACGATGACCGCCAGCACCAGCG
Organism: Acetobacteraceae bacterium; assembly: GCA_965260935.1. Classification (GTDB taxonomy): domain Bacteria; phylum Pseudomonadota; class Alphaproteobacteria; order Acetobacterales; family Acetobacteraceae; genus JBBROS01. Next base: position 517,263 of record OZ253374.1, on the reverse strand, counting down.
TCAGCGCCTGGATCACCGGGTAGTCGCGGGCGAAGATGCTGTCCACCATCAGGCGGCCGACGCCGGGCACGGCGAAGACGCTCTCGGTGATGACCGCCCCCCCGAGCAGCACCCCGACCTGCAACCCAACCAGCGCCACGGTCGAGATCAACGCGTTGCGCAGCACGTGCCGCGACAGCACGACCCGGCGCGGCAAGCCCTTGGCGCGGGCGAAGTCGACGAACTCGGCGTGGAGCACGTCGAGGATCGAGGCGCGAAGGTTGCGCATCAGCACGGCGGCGAAGCTGAGCGCCAGCGTGACCGAAGGCAGCAGCAGGTGATACAGGTGCTCGCCGAACGTGTCGCCGTAGCCGCCCACCGGGAACCAGCGCAGCCAGGCGGAGAAGATGGTCAGCAGCACCAGCCCCACATAGAAGATCGGTGACGACAGCCCGACCTGGAACCCGGCGCGGATGGCGTAGTCGGGCCAGCGCCCGGCCCGCAGCGCGGAGAGGAACGCGAGCGGCACGGCCAACGCGATGGCCAGCAGCGTCGCCATCCCGGTCAGCATCAGGGTGGCGGGCAGGCGCTGGCCGATGAGCCTGGCGACGGGGATGCGGTAGGCGATCGACTGGCCGAAGTCGCCTTGCAGCGCCGAGCCGACGAAGCGCAGGAACTGCGCCCAGAGCGGCTGGTCAAGCCCGAGCTGGGTGCGCATCCGCGCCACCGTCTCGGCATTGCCCCGGTCGCCAAGCATGGCGACGACCGGGTCGCCGGGCAGCAGACGGGCGAGCACGAACACGACGACGCCGATCAGCAGGAACGTGGGGACAATCTGCAGCAGACGGGCTGCGACCAAGCCGGCCTTGCTCACGAGCGGTCCCTATTTCTCGACGTAGACGCCCTCGAAGATGTTGTTGCCGAGCGGGATCTGCACGAAGCCCTTGACCTGCTTGCGCCACGCCACCGGGTAGGGCGTCTGGTACAGGAACACCATCGGCGCCGCCTCGGCATACAGTTCCTGGAGTTCCTTGTACTGCGAGGCCCGCTTCTCCTTGTCCATCTCCTTTTGGCTCTGCTCGAACAGCGCGTCGACGCGAGGGTCGCGCCATTCCGAATGCTGCGACTGGACGTTCGGGTAATAGGCGAAGTACGACGTGATCTCATTCGGGTCGGCGATGTCGTTGGTCCAGGACGTGGCGCGCATCTTGTAGTCCTCGGCGCGATAGCGGGCGTTGCGGGTCGCGTTGTCCACCTGCTCGATATCCAGCTTGACGCCGATCTGGCTCCACATCTGCTGGATCGTGGTCAGGTTGTTGGCGTCGTCCGCGTTGCCGGACAACGCCAGCACCGAGGTCTCGAACCCGTTCGGGTAGCCCGCCTCCTTCAGCAGCGACTTGGCTTTGGCCAGGTCGAACTTATACAGGTCCTGCGCATGGAACAGCGGCGTCGTGCTCGACATGAACGACTGCATCGGCGTGCCGATCCCGTGCGTCGTGATGCCGATCACCGCCGGCTTGACGATGGCGTAGTTCAGCGCCTGCCGCACCTTGGCATTGGCAAGCGGGTTCGGCTTGCCGTCCTTCGTCTTCTCCCCGCAGAACAACTGGACATAGACGACCTTGGTCGAGGGCCACAGCTCCATGCGCAGGCTGCCGTCGCCTTGCAGTTCCTTGACCCGCGAGTACGGGATGAACTCCGTGCCGTCGATCTCGCCCGCCTTCAGCTTCAGGATGCGCGTCGCGTCGTCGGTGATGACCGGCAGGTCAAGCTCGTCGAGGTAGGGCAGCGGCTTGCCGTCCGGGGCCATTTTCCAGTAGTGCGGGTTGCGCTTCAGCGTTATCTGCACCCCGCGCTGCCACGCGGACAGGACGAACGGCCCGGTGCCGATCGGATGCTCGGCGAACGACTTGGCCTTGTCCGCCTCCGTCGCCCCCGGCTCCTTCTCGACCAGCGTCTTCGGCAGGATCGCGGTGTTGAACGTGCCCAGCGCGGCCAGGATCGACGGGTCCGGGTGCTTCAGCTTGACCGTGACCGCCTCGCCTGAGCCGGACACGTCGTCGATCGACTCGACCAGCGAGCTCCAGGGGCCGGCCTTCGGGTCCGTCGCGCGCTTGAGCGACCAGACAACATCCTCGGCCGTCATGGGCGAGCCGTCGGAGAACGTCACGCCGGGGCGCAGCGTGAGCGTGACGGTTTTGCCGTCGTCCGAAACGGACCACTTCGTCGCCAGTCCCGGCTTGAGGCCGAGTCCGTCGTCGGTCGGCGCGATCAGCGTGTCGTAGATGTTGGTCAGCACCCAGATATCGACGTTGTTCTCCGAGCCGACCGGGTCGAGGAACAGCGAATCGGCGTAGCGGGCATAGACCGCCTTGCCGCCGCGGGTGGCGGCGCTGGCGGCCGGCGTGAAGGCCGTGCCTGCCAGCAGCAGGCTCGCCACGGAAAGCTTCAGGAATGCCCGGCGCATGATGGCTTCGCCCCGCTGGTTATGGAAGATGGTCATGTGGCGATCAAAGCAAGCGGTGTGCCAGCCTTATCCCTTCATGCTGTCCGGCACCTTGCCGCCATTGGCCGCGAGCTTCTGCATGACCGCCTTGTGCAGCGCGATGTTCTGCTCCGCGGCGCCCTCCGCGCCGGCATGGACGCCGAGCTCGTTGCCGAGCGCCGTCCGGGCCGAGAGGCTGGAGTCGAGGTCGAGCAGCTTCAGCAGATCGACGATCGACGTTTTCCAGTTGCCGCCGCCGCCCTTGCGCGCGGCCATTTGCGTCAGGACGGCTTCGACATCGACCGGCGCCCCCGCGCCGGGTGCATCCGGCGCCGCTTGCGCTTGCGCCGTGTCCGCCGCGGCTTGGTCCGGCGGCCCGCCCGGCGTCGCGGCGTCCGCGCCGGGGTGGAAGATCTTGTTCATGATGGAGGAGAAGATGCTCATCTCGCGTTCCTGTTCTGCTTGTTGAAGGACCAGCCCGGAGCCATTAGGCCAATCCACGCCTCTGCTCCAGGCTGGCGCTTGCCGGAGGGTGCGGCCGGGCGGGAACATTGGCACAATCCGCGCCGAACCGCACCTCAGCGCGAGCCGTCCTTTATCCTGAAACGCCGCCCAAGCGAACGCAGCTTCGTGAACAAGAGGACGACGCCGCCCGATGAGAACCGTTCTAGCGGCAATCCTGCCCTTGTTCTCGGTCCTGCCCGCCTCCGCGCAGCCGAGAGGCCATTTCCGCCTTGCCTGGACCACCCACGTCGGCTGGATGCCCTGGGCCTACGCGGCGAAGCAGGACGTCGCCACGCAGGCCGCGGCGGGCAAGCTGTCCGGGCGTCGACCTGGAAGGCTTCGAGGCCCGGCTCAAGACCATCAAGCTGTTCGCCGCCCCCAAGGACGCCGCCGAGTTCACCCGCAGCCCTGGCTGACCCCCGGCGCCCGCGCACCCGCCCGGTTCGACGCCGTGCCCGATCAAGGCCATACTCCACCTGCATTCCGCGCCTTCTTGAATGCCGATACCCTGTCCCGGAGTCCCAATGCTTGAACAGCACAGCCTGCCGCCTGAGTTGCTCGAATTGAGAAACAGCATCGACAACCTCGACGCGGCGATGATCCGGATCTTGGCCGAGCGGTTCCGCTGCACGAAGCGGGTCGGCGCGTTGAAAGCCAAGCACGACCTGCCGCCAGCCGACCCCGCCCGCGAGGACTACCAGATCGGGCGCTTGCGGGCCATGGCGGAGGAGGCCGAGCTCGACCCGGAGTTCGCCGCGAAGTTCCTGGCCTTCATCACCCAGGAGGTGATCCGCCACCACGAACGCTTCCGCCAGGACGGTTCCGGCCATGCCTGACGCTTGTCAACCATCGGCTCCCGCCGTTGCGTGGCAACCATCGGCTCCCGCCGTTGCGCGCCGGGCCGGCCGCGGCGGCGTGGCTGGCGGAGGCCAAGATGCCGGCCTCTCCGCGGAGACGCTGGCTCGGACGGCGACCGGCGTCCGCTGATGCCCGAAATCGGAACCGCGCGCCCGTCCCCGTTCGCCTTTCCGCTCCATGCGACCGCGCTGCTGCTGATCGACATGCAGCGCGACTTCCTGGAGCCGGGCGGCTTCGGCGCGGCGCTCGGCAACGATGTGTCGCTGCTCCGGCCAGCGGTCGCGCCCGCGCGGGCGCTGCTGGAGGGCGCGCGGGCTGCCGGGCTATCGGTCGTGCATACGCGGGAGTGCCACAAGCCGGACCTCTCGGACTGCCCGCCCAACAAGCGGGGCCGCGGCCCGCCGGGCCAGCGCATCGGCGATCCGGGGCCGATGGGCCGCCTGCTGGTCGACGGCGAGCCGGGCGCGGACATCATTCCCGAGCTGCGGCCGGCCCCGCTCGAGCTCGTCGTGGCCAAGCCCGGCAAAGGCGCCTTCCAGGCTTCCAGCCTCGGGCCGTTGCTGCACGTCCGCGGCATCACCCACCTGCTGATCGCGGGCGTGACCACGGAGGTCTGCGTGCAGACGACAATGCGCGAGGCGAATGACCGCGGCTTCGAGTGCCTGCTGGTCGAGGATGCCACGGCGAGCTACTTCCCGCAGTTCAGGCAATCCGTGCTGGAGATGGTGCGCGCCCAGGGCGGCATCGTCGGCTGGACCGCGGGCAGCGGCGCCGTGCTGGCGGCGCTGGCGGGATGAGCGGGGCCTCGCTTGGGAGCGCATGTTTCCCAGCCCCTAGCCGGGGACCGATTGGCCATGGCCGCACGCGTGGCGACGATAAGCGCCGCCCGCCCCGCGCCAGATGACATTCCGCCCGCGCTGCCCTACTTACCGGGGAACACCCGAAGGACGACCCAGCGCCCCATGGCAACCAGCAACGACATCCGCGCCACCTTCCTCGACTACTTCCGCCGCAACGCGCACCAGGTCGTCGCCAGCAGCCCGCTCGTCCCGCTCAACGACCCGACGCTGCTGTTCACCAACAGCGGCATGGTCCAGTTCAAGAACGTGTTCACCGGGCAGGAGCGGCGGCCCTACCAGCGCGCCGCCACCTCGCAGAAATGCGTCCGGGCCGGGGGGAAGCACAACGACCTCGACAATGTCGGGTTCACTGCGCGGCACCACACGTTCTTCGAGATGCTGGGGAATTTCAGCTTCGGCGACTACTTCAAGCCGGTTGCGATCGAGCACGCCTGGACGTTGCTGACCCGCGACTTCGGCCTCCCGAAAGACAAGCTGCTCGTCACCGTCTATGCCGACGACGACGACGCGGCCCAGCTTTGGCGGCAGATCGCCGGGCTTGGCGACGAGCGGATCATCCGCATCGGCACGTCGGACAATTTCTGGCGCATGGGCGAGACCGGGCCGTGCGGGCCGTGCTCGGAAATCTTCTACGACCACGGTTCCGGCATCGCGGGCGGGCCGCCCGGCTCGCCGGACGAGGACGGGGACCGGTTCATCGAGATCTGGAACCTCGTGTTCATGCAATACGAGGAAGGCCCGCCCGGCGTCCGCACGCCGCTGCCGCGCCCGTCCATCGACACCGGCATGGGCCTGGAACGCTTCGCCGCCATCCTGCAAGGCAAGCACGACAACTACGACACCGACACGCTGCGCGCCCTGATCCTGGCCAGCGCCGAGGCGACCGGGCAGGACCCGGACGGGCCGTTCAAAACCAGCCACCGCGTCATCGCCGACCATCTGCGCAGCACGGCGTTCCTGATCGCGGACGGCGTGCTGCCGTCCAAGGAGGGGCGGGGCTACGTGCTACGGCGGATCATGCGCCGGGCCATGCGGCACCTGCACATGATGGGCACGATCCAGCCGGTGTTTTACACACTGTTGCCGGCGCTGGTGCGGCAGATGGGGGCGGCGTTCCCCGAGCTGCCGCGGGCGGCGGCGCTGATCGGCGAGACGATGCGGCTGGAGGAGGACCGGTTCAAGGCGATGCTTGACCGCGGACTCGGCTTGCTGGCCGAGGAAACGGGGCGGCTTGGCGGGGACGAGCCTTTGCCCGGCGCGATCGCGTTCAAGCTGTATGACACGTTCGGCTTCCCGCTCGACCTGACGCAGGACGCCTTGCGCGACGAGGGCAAGCAGGTGGACGTGGCCGGGTTCGAGGCGGCGATGGCCGAGCAGCGGACGCGCGCTCGCGCCGCCTGGGCCGGAACCGGCGATGCGGCCACCGACAAGGTCTGGTTCGACCTGCACGAGCGGCTGGGCGCGACCGAGTTCCTCGGCTACGCGACGGAGGCCGCGGAGGCGGAGATCACCGGCCTGGTGGTTGACGGCGCTTCGGTTGAGCGGGCGGAGGCCGGGTCGGGCGTCGCCGTTATCCTCAACCAGACGCCGTTCTATGCCGAGAGCGGCGGGCAGGTGGGGGACGCCGGGCTGATCGCCGGGGCGGATGGCCTGCTGATCCGTGTCACGGACACGCAGAAGAAGCTGGGCGGCTTGTTCGTTCATCTGGGCACGGTCGAGGCGGGTGCCGCCAGGACCGGCGCGCCCGTGCAGGCGACGGTGGACCATGGGAGGCGGAGCGCCATCCGGGCGCACCATAGCGCCACGCACCTGCTGCACGCAGCGCTGCGCCGCCGCCTCGGGCCGCACGTCATGCAGAAGGGCAGCTTGAACGCGCCCGACCGCTTGCGTTTCGATGTCAGCCAGCCCACCCCGATCAGCCGCGACGACCTGGCCGCCGTTGAGGCCGAGGTGAACGCGCAGATCCGCCGGAACTCCGAGGTGACCACGCGGCTGATGACGCCGGAGGCTGCCGTGGCCGAGGGGGCGATGGCGCTGTTCGGCGAGAAATACGGCGATGAGGTCCGGGTCGTGTCGATGGGCGAAGGCTTGGGCGAGGGTTCGAACGAAGCCTACTCGGCCGAGCTTTGCGGCGGCACGCATGTCGGGCGCACCGGCGACATCGGCCTGTTCCGCATCGCCGGCGAAGGCGCGGTCAGCGCCGGCGTGCGCCGGGTCGAGGCGGTGACGGGGGAAGCGGCCCTGGCGGCGCTGACGGCGACGGACCGGATCGTGGCGGGCCTCGCGGCCCAGCTCCGGACCTCGCCCGCGGAATTGCCCGAGCGGGTCGCGCAGTTGCAAGAGGACCGTCGCCGGCTGGAGCAGCAGGTGTCCGAGTTGCAGAAGAAGCTGGCCACGGGCGAAGCCGCGGCCGAGACGGAGCGGCACGGCGGCGTCGCGCTCGCCGCCCGCAACCTCGGCGATGTGCCGGCCAAGGAGCTGAAGGGCGTGGCCGAGGCGATCGGCGCCGGGCTGGGCAGCGGCGTCGTCGCCGTCGTTTCCACGGCGGACGGCAAGGCGAGCATCGTGGTGCGCGTCAGCCAAGATTTGACGGGCCGGTTCAATGCCGTTGACCTGGTGCGGAGGGCGAGCGCGGCGGTCGGCGGCAAGGGCGGCGGCGGGCGGGCGGACCTTGCGCAGGCGGGCGGGCCGGATGGTGGCCAGGCCGGGGCGGCGCTTGATGCGGTGCGGACGGCGCTTGCGGCCTGATACCAACCGCCCTATCGGGCGACCGGTATCAGAGTCGCTTCTTGCGCGCCACCGCCAGCCACCCGGCGCGCACAGCAGGTAGCCCAAAGGGCTTTTTGGTGTAACCTCGCCCTTTATGCCGCGCCGTTATCTTGTTGAACGGTTTTCACGGGTCAGAACAGGCCTTGGATCAAGCAACCCCATACGTCTTGAACCAGGCCAGCATCCGCTTCCACCCGTCCTCCGCCGCCGCCTTGTCGTAGCTCGGCCGGTAATCGGCATGGAAGCCGTGCCCGGCTTCCGGGTAGACGACGATGTCGACCGTCTTGCCCGCCGCTTTCGCCTTGGCCTCCGCCTCGCGCACTTGCGACACCGGGATGCCTTTGTCCTGCCCGCCGTAAAGCCCGAGCAGCGGGCATTTGATCTCGCCCGCCAGATCCAGGGCGGTGCGCGGCTGGATCGAACTCGTCTGCCCGCCGATCGGGCCATACCACGCCACCGCCGCTTTCAGCGCGTTGCTGTGCGCGGCATAGAGCCAGGTGTTGCGCCCGCCGCGGCAGAATCCGGTCACGCCCAAGCGGCCCAGGTCGCCTCCATTCTTTCCGGCCCAATCCGCCGTGCTGTCGAGATCGGCCAGCAACCGGTCGTCCGGCGCCTTGTTGATCACGTCCCGGATGATCGTCGGCACGTCGCTCATCTTCGAGAGGTCGCCGAGCCGGGCATACAGTTCCGGCGCCACCGCCAGGTAGCCGGCCTTGGCCAGCCTGCGGCAGATGTCCTTGAGGTATTCGTGGACGCCGAAAATTTCCTCGATCACCAGCACCGTCGGGAACGGCCCGGCGCCGTCCGGGCGCGCGTAATAGGCTGGCAGACCGCCGTCGGAGACCGGGATCTGGGTTTCCCCGGCCTTGATCCCCTCCGTGCCGGTGTGGATTGCCTGCGCCTCCGCCCGGGCCGCGGCAAGCGCGAACCCGCTCACCAGCCCGGTCATCATCATGCCCCGGCGGGCGAGCGGGTAGGTCTTCAGGCCATCTAAACCGTCCATCGGCTTTCTCCCTGTTCCAATCCGCGCCGCTTACGGCGACGCCATCGCGGCCTTGAGGTTCTCGTCGATCTTGCTCAGGAAATCCTGGGTGTTGAGCCATTTCTGCTCGCGCCCGATCAGGATTGCCAGGTCCTTGGTCATCGCCCCGCTTTCCACCGTCTCGACGCAGACGCGTTCCAGCGTGTCGGCGAAGGCGGTGACGTCCGGCGTGCCGTCAAAGCGGCCGCGGTAGGCGAGGCCCCGGGTCCAGGCGAAGATGGAGGCGATCGGGTTGGTGCTGGTCTCGCGGCCTTTCTGGTGCTCGCGGTAATGCCGGGTCACGGTGCCGTGGGCGGCCTCGCTCTCGATGGTTTGGCCGTCCGGGCTGGCGAGCACGCTGGTCATGAGCCCGAGGCTGCCGAACCCTTGCGCCACGATGTCGCTTTCCACGTCGCCGTCGTAGTTCTTGCACGCCCAAACGTAGCCGCCCTCCCACTTGAGCGCGCTGGCCACCATGTCGTCGATCAGGCGGTGCTCGTAGGTGAGGCCGTGCTTGTCGAACTCGGCCTTGAACTCGTGGTCGAAGATGTCCTGGAACACGTCCTTGAACATGCCGTCATAGGCTTTCAGGATGGTGTTCTTGGTCGATAGATAGACCGGATACTTGCGCGCAAGCCCGTAGTTCAGGCTTGCCCTCGCGAAGCCCTCGATGGAGACCTTGGTGTTGTGCATCCCCATCGCGACGCCCGCGCCTTTGAAGTCGTGCACGTCGAGCACCATCGGCTCGCCGCCGTTCTCTGGGTGGAACTGCAACGTGACCTTCCCTGGCCCCGGGATTTTGGTCTCGCTGGCGCGGTAGATGTCGCCGTAGGCGTGACGCCCGATCACGATCGGCTTCGACCAGTGCGGCACCAGGCGCGGCACGTTGCCGCAGATGATCGGCTCGCGGAAAATGGTGCCGTCCAGGATGTTGCGGATCGTCCCGTTCGGGCTGCGCCACATTTTCTTGAGCTTGAACTCCTCGACCCGGGCCTCGTCCGGCGTGATGGTCGCGCACTTCACGCCGACGCCGTACTCCCGGATGGCATGGGCCGCGTCCACCGTCACCTGGTCGTCGGTCTGGTCGCGGTACTCGATGCCGAGGTCGTAGTATTTCAGGTCGATGTCCAAGTAAGGCAGGATCAACTTGTCTTTGATGAAACCCCAGATGATCCGGGTCATTTCGTCGCCGTCCAGCTCGACGACGGGGGTCTTCACCTTGATCTTAGCCATGCCATCCTCTTGCAATCCGCGCCCGCACAATCGCACCGGCGCATAAGCACCGCAAGCTATCGCGGCGCGGCGCACCCCAACGCCGCGTTCACCCCGGCCTCATCCGGCAGCGCGCCGCGCGGGAACAGCCGCGTGACGTGGCCCATCTTGCGCCCGGGCCGGGCCTCCGTCTTGCCGTATAAATGCGGGATCAACCCGGGCGTCGCCACGATGGCGGGCCACAGCGCCGTTTCTTCCGGTCCGACCAGGTTCTTCATCGCCGCATCCGCGTGGCGCATCCCCGGCGGCAGCGGCAGGCCGGCCACGGCGCGGACATGCAGCTCGAACTGGCTGGCCGGGCAGGCCTCGATCGTCCAATGCCCGGAATTATGCGGGCGCGGCGCGATCTCGTTCACCATGACCCGACCGCCGCGGTCCACGAACATTTCCACCGCCAGCAGGCCGACGAGGCCGAGCGATTCGGCGACCCGCCACGCCACCCGTGCCGCCTCCGCGGCGGTCGCCGGCGCGACGCGGGCCGGCGACAGGGTGAGATCGAGGATGCCATCCCGGTGCCGGTTCTCGGCCGCGTCGAACAACGAGCCGCCGCCGTCCGCCCCGCGGGCGACGATGACGCTGATCTCGCACGCGTAATCGACGAAGCCCTCCAGGATCAGCGGGCGGGGGCGGAGCGCATCCCAGGCCGGGGCGAGGTCGGCCGCTTGCCGCAGCAACGCCTGGCCCTTGCCGTCGTAGCCGAGCCGGGTGGTTTTGAGGACGCCGGGCAATCCGATCGCCTCCGCCGCCCCATGCAGGGCCTTGAGGCTGTCCACGGCCTGCCACGGCGCGGTCGGCACGCCGGCGTCGCGCAGGAACGACTTTTCGGCGACCCGGTCCTGACTGATGCGCAAGACCGACGGGGCCGGGCGCACGGGGCGGAGGGATTGCAGCAGGTCGAGGCCTCCGGCGCTCACGTTCTCGAACTCGAAGGTAATGACGTCGACCGCCCCGGCGAAACGCCGCAGCGCGTTTTCATCCTCGTAGTCCGCCACGGTCTGCGCCGCCGAGACTTGGGCCGCCGGGCTGTCGGGCTCGGGCGTGAGGATATGGCAGCGGTAGCCGAGCCGGGCCGCCGCCATGGCCGACATCCGCCCGAGTTGCCCGCCGCCGATGATGCCGACCGTGGCGTTCGGGGGAAGGGCGCTCAAGGGCGCGCCGGCGTGTCCGCCACGCTTGCCGTCTGCGCCGCGCGCCAGCTATCGAGCCGGGCCGCGACCGCGGCGTCCGCCGTGGCCAGGATCGCCGCCGCCAGCAGCCCGGCATTGACCGCGCCCGCCCGGCCGATCGCCAGCGTGCCGACCGGAACCCCCGCCGGCATCTGCGCGATGCTGAGCAGGCTGTCCATTCCCTTCAACGTGTGGCTCTCGACCGGAACGCCAAGCACCGGCAACGGGGTCCAGGCCGCGCACATGCCCGGCAGATGCGCCGCGCCCCCGGCCCCGGCCACGATGACCCGCAGGCCGCGCCCCTTCGCTTCCCGCGCGTAGGTCGCCAGACGGTCCGGCGTGCGGTGCGCGGACACGATGCGGACCTCGTGCGCGACTTCGAGCTTGTCGAGCGTCTCGGCCGCGTGGCTCATCGTCGCCCAATCCGACTCGCTGCCCATGATGATGCCGACGAGCGGCATACCGGCTGCGGTCAAGCGATGTTGTCCGGGATCAGGCGGCTTTCGAGCCACGAGATTTCATCCTTCAGCAGCAGCTTGCGCTTTTTCAGGCGCTGCATGTGCAGCTGGTCCGTGCCGGACTCAGCCAGCCGCGCGATGACGGTGTCCAGGTCGCGATGCTCGCTGCGAAGTTCATGAAGCTGGCGCAGCAACGAATCGCGGTCGGTCAACATTGGTTGATCTTACCATGCCGCGCGCGAGAACGTCACCAGTGCTCCCGGATGATTGCGATGGCTATTATAGGCCCGGCTGCGTTACGATCAGGTTACACGGCTAGGATGGCCGTGTCGCTCAACCGAGAGGAGGCACCATGAACTTGCAGTCCCGGATCGAGAGCCTACAGGGCCGGCACGCCAATCTAGAGGACAAGATCCTCGAAGAAGACCACAGGCCGCGGCCCGACACCGACGCTCTCTCGCGACTGAAGGTTGAGAAGCTGCAACTCAAGGAGGAAATCGAGCGCCTGCGCAGCCGGTAGCAGACGCGAATGGCGGAGGAGCGGCTAGGCCGCCTCCTCCGTTTCCGGCGGGGGTGGAACCGGCACGACCTGGCCCTCGCGCAACAGGCGGTCGTTGGCCGCACTCACCATCCCATTCAGGTCGGACTGGCTGCACAAGCCGAGAATGACTGGATCGCGCGGCTTGATGTTGGCGCTGTTCCAATGTGTCCGCTCGCGCACCTTCTGGATCGTTTCCTTGGTGGTGCCGAGCAACTTCGTGACCTGTGCCTCGCTGAGCTGCGGGAAATTGCGCAATACGAAGGCGATCGCGTCCGGACGGTCGTTGCGCTTGGCCACCGGGGTGTAACGGGCGCCCTTGCCGCGCTTGTTGATGGGATTGCTCGACGGGATCAGCGCCAGGCGGCCAGCCGGGTCGGCCTCGCACCGCTTGATCTCGTCCGCCGTCACCTGTGAATTGGCCACCGGGTCGTAGCCGACGATGCCTTGCGCGACCTCGCCGTCGGCAATGGCCTGAACCTCGAGCGGATGCATTCCGCAGAAATCGGCGATCTGCGTGAACGTCAGGGCCGTTTTCTCGATCAGCCAGACAGCGGTGGCTTTCGGCATCAGGGGAAGCGTCATGGCGTGCAGTCCTGGCTCCGGGCGCGGCGGAAAGCCGGGCGGAGCGATTTGGATTAATTTTGGTGAGGCGGATATGGGACTGGCACTGACTCCGGGTCAAGGGGAAGAACACAGGCGGCCCGGCGGAAAAGCATCGTGTTGCGGGTCAAGCGGGGAGGGGCATCCGGGGCAGGGTCGAACGCGTCCTTGATGCGGGCGGCGGCCATGCGCCGACGAGGGTTCAGATCAGAACTGCACGCCTTTGAAAGGACTGGCGGGAGTCAGGGCTCTCGCGGGTCGGCATCGGAGCGACGCGGCAGCAGGAAGTCGAAGTCGCAACCCTGGTCCGCTTGCAGCACGCTATCCAAGTAAAGCCGCAGGTATCCCCGGTTTCCCCCCGGCGGTTCTGCCGGCCGCACCCATTCAGCCCGCCGGCGCTCCATTTCCCCTTCGTCCACCAACAAATCAACCCGCCGCCCGTCCGTATCCAACCGCACCAAGTCCCCCGTCCGCAGCAGCGCCAAAGGCCCCCCTTCCTGCGCCTCGGGGACCATATGCAGCACGATCGTGCCGAACGCCGTGCCGCTCATCCGTGCGTCGGACATCCTCACCATGTCTTTCACCCCGGCCCGGGCCAGCTTCTTCGGGATCGGCAGGTAGCCCGCTTCCGGCATCCCCGGCGCGCCCTTCGGCCCGGCGTACCGCAGCACCAGCACGTCGTCCGCCGACACGTCGAGCGCCGGGTCGTCGATCCGCGCCGCCATGTCTTCCACGCCGTCGAACACCACTGCCCGTCCGGTATGCTGAAGCAAGCCGGGCGAGGCTGCCCCGTGCTTGATCACCGCTCCTCCGGGCGCCAGATTGCCGTGGAGTACCGCCATCCCGCCCGTTGGAAAGACCGGCGCTTCCGTGCCGCGGATCACCGTCTGCCCCGGGACTGCCTCCGCGGAGGCGACGGCATCCGCCAATGTCCCGCCGCCGACGGAGGGCGCGGCCAAATCCAGCAGCCCGCCTAACTCCCGCATCAGCCGCGGCACGCCCCCGGCCCAGTGGAAATCCTCCATGTAATGCTCGCCGGTCGGCTTCAGGTCGACCAGCACCGGAACCTCCCGCCCCAACCGGTCAAACGCGTCCAGATCCAGCCGCATTCCCCGGCGCCCGGCGATCGCCGCCAGGTGGATCAGTCCGTTCGTCGACCCGCCGACCGCTTGCAGCACCACCTGGGCGTTCCGAAAGGCGCTCTCCGTCAGGATCGCCGACGGCAGGCACGCCGCCTGGCCGATCGCCCGCATCGCCGCCGCCCCGGACTGCTCCGCGCAGCGGATGCGGTCCGCATGGGTCGCCGGGATCGCCGCCGATCCCGGCAGCGCCATCCCCAGCGCCTCGGCGATGCACGCCATCGTGCTCGCCGTTCCCATCACCATGCAGGTTCCGGGCGTCGGCGCGAGCCGCCCGTTGACCGCGTCCATCTCCGCCTCGGACAGCTCCCCGGCCCGATGCCGCGCCCAGAACCGCCGGCAGTCCGTGCAGGCCCCCAGCACCTCCCCCTTGTAGTGCCCCACCAGCATCGGCCCCGTCACCAGCATCACCGCCGGGATGTCCAGGCTCGCCGCCGCCATCAACTGCGCCGGGACCGTCTTGTCGCACCCCCCGATCATCACCACCGCGTCCATCGGCTGCGCCCGGCACATCTCCTCGGTGTCCATCGCCTGCAGGTTGCGCAGGAACATGCTCGTCGGGTGCGCGAACGATTCGTGGATCGATACCGTCGGGAACGGCATCGGCAGCCCCCCCGCCAGCATCACGCCCCGCTTCACCGCCTCGACCAGTTGCGGCACGTTGCCATGGCAGGCGTTGTAGCCGCTCGAGGTATCGACGATGCCCACCACCGGGCGCGACAAGGCGTCGTCCGAGTAGCCCATCGCCTTGATGAACGCGCGGCGCAAGAACAGGCTGAACCCGTCGTCGCCGTAGCTCGTCAGCCCTTTGCGCAACCCGCCTAACATTCCCGGCCCCCCGCTCAGAACGGCTGGAGCAGCCGGTCGATGTAGTCGAGCTCCGGCTTGGGCCGGCTCCGCTCCGCGCCGCGCCGGCGCAACTCGTCCTGCAGCGCCCGCGTGCGCGCCTGTTCCATCTGATCCGGCACGCGGGTGCTGTTGCTTTCGTCCGACCCGCTGGACCCTTCCTGGTTCAAGTCGCGGCCGAGCGGGTCGCGCGGCACGCCCGGGCGGCGGTCCGCACCCAGGCGCTGGCCTGGCCGCGGCCCTCTCGTCATGCCGCGGCCGTTCCCACGGGCCTCGCCATTCTCGCCGTCGCCCATTTGGCCGTCCTGCCCGTCCTGCCCATCCTGCCCCTCGCTCATCTGCCCCGGCTCGTTGCCGCGCCCGAATTGCCGGGCCATCTGCTGCGCCATCGCCTGCCCGCCCTTCTGCAACGCCTCGATCGCCCGCTGCTGCGCCGCGCCCGCCGGCCCGTCCCGGCCATCCGCCATCGCCTGCCCGGCTTCCCGCATCGCCATGTCCGCCTCCCCGAGCGGCGTCGGAACCTGCCCGGTCAGCTCGCCGAATTGCTGCATCAGCTCGCCGAGCGCCCGCCGCATCGCCTTCTGCGCTTTCTGGTCCTGCGCCCGGTCCGCCTGGTCCTGCTGGGTCCGCGCCTGGGTGTCCTGCCCGTTTCGAGGCTGTTCCAGCATCGGCCCGGGCCGCATGTCCGGCCCGAGCCAACGCGGCCGCTCCCCGGCTTCCCGCGCCCGGCTCCGGTCCAGCAGACCGCCCTCGCGTTGCACCAGGTCCTGCACCGCGCCGGCCTGCTGCTTGCCCTGCTCGCGTTTCTCCGCGTTCCGCTTCTCGCGTTCCTCGCCCGTTTCCGGGCGGGCGTTCTGCAACTGCTCCAGCAGCTTCTCCAGCTCCGCCATCTGCTTCTGGGCGTCGTCCATCCGCCCTTCGCGAGCGGCGTCGCGCATTTCCTGCGCTTTCCGGTCCAGCTCGCGCGCGTCCATCTGCGGCACTTGGGGGTCAAACGGGCGTAGGTCGCCTTCCCGCCGGGCCTGCTCCGCCAGCGCGTCGAGCCGCTTCTGGATCGCCTCCCGCAGCTCCTGGATACGCTTGTCCAGCTCCGCCTGCTTCTCCGCATCGGCGGGGTTTTGCTTGGCGTCCTCCATCGCGTCGCGCATGGCTTGCCGCGCCGCCTCCAGCGCCTTGGCCGTCCGCTCGGCCGCACCTTCTTCCAGCGCCAACGCCAGCGTCCACATCCGCTCCTGCGCCTCGTCCACCGCCTCCTGCCCATGCCCCCGCGACAGCAATGCGGACATGGCGTGCAGGTTCAGCAATACGCTGAACGAGTTGTCGAACAGGTCGGGATGCCCCTCAATGATGCCCAACGCTTCCCGCGCCGTCCTCCGGTCATCCGGCGCGCGGCTCAACTGCTTGCGAACCGCGATCACCGCCTGCGCCACCGGATGCCGGAACGCCCGCTCCGGCAGCACAAACGCTGCCTCGGCGCTGCGCCCCGTTTGCCCGGCCGCGTCCTTTGCCGCCAGCCGTGCCACGACCGGCAGGCCGGCCCAAGGATTCGGCGTCAGATCCTGCACGAACGCGCCGTGCGGCTGCTTCGGACTACCTCCCAGCGGCGCGCTCAGGACGAACGGCGGCGCGTCCGGCCGGTCCTTCAAGCGCAGCTCGGCCTGCACGCCCACCACACCGTAGTCGTCCTTGGCCTGCCACGCCATCCGCGTCCGCGTGACTGGCCCGTTGCCGTCCGCCACAGGCCCTGGAGGCTCGGCGAACTCGATCTCCGGCGCACCGTCCGGGGTCACGTGGAGGGTCCACTGCGCCAGAACCTGGCCGCCCCGACGCACCGACAAGGCCCCAGACGCGGTCAAGTCCCGTTCCGCCTGCCAGCTTGCCGCGTCCAGCGCGTGGAACGCGGTTTTGTCGTTCCCGAGCGTCAAGTCCGGGCTGCCGCGCCCGCCCGTAACGCTCACCGTCAGGTGCGAGCCCGCCGGCGCCGAGGCGGCCTCCGCGCCCGGTTGCAGGAATACCGGGGGCAGGCCGGTGTAGGCAGGCGGCGTCGCCCAGGCCTGCACAACCGTCCCCGGCCCCGCCGGCCCTGATGGCAGCCCCGGATAAACCGCTGCCCACAAACGCGCCGGGCCGTCCGCCCCCGCGATCACCCAGGCCGCCGCCAGCCCGACCACGGCCAGGCCGCGCAGCGCCCAACGGTCCCGCTGGGCCAAGCCGGGCCGCGGGCGTCCGACGCGCAGGCGCTTGACCTGCCGCAGCAGCCGCGCCTGGTGCACCTGCCAGACCGCCGCCGCCTCGGGCGTTTCCGCGGCCGGGCGGTCCTGCAACGCCGAGAGCGGGCGATGGCGCAGCCCCGAGTCCCGCTCCAACCGCCGCTCGGCCGCCGCTTCGCCGGGGCGCTCGATCTGCCGCAACCCGCGCCAAAGCAGCCACCCGGCAACCGCGAGCACGACCAAAGGCAGAAGGAGCCGCGGCCACGGCGGCAGCCAGGCCGGCAGGTCCAGCAGCGCCGCGGCAAGATAGGCGGCAACGACGCCCAGCGCGGGCCATGCCGCCGGCCAAAGCTGCTCGAACCAAAGCGCGGCCATCGCCAGCGCCCGCTTGGCCGCAAGCCCCGGCGGGGCACGCTCGGACCTCATGCGAGCGGGCCTAAAGCATGGCCGTTTGCAGGGGTTTTCATTCGGTGCGCCGCCGCCGGCCGAACCGGCGCGCGCGACACGCCCGGCAATGGCCTGCATGGGCCAGCGAACGACGCCGGGCGCGTCATGCGATCCAACCCGGCACCGTTTCGCCGGCCCATAGGCTTTCCACCGCCTGCCGCTCGCGGATCACCGACCATCGGTCTCGGTCGACCATCACCTCGGCCGCCAGCGGACGCGCGTTATAGGTGGAACTCATCACCGAACCATACGCGCCCGCGTCCAAGATCGCCACACGCGCGTGCGCCCCGAGAGGCGGCAGCGACCGGGCGCGCGCGAACGTGTCCGCGCTCTCGCACACCGGCCCGACCACGTCCGCCGCCGAGACGCCGCCGACCGCGTCGGCCGCGCTCAACGGCACGATCCCGTGCCAGGCATCGTACATGGCGGGCCTTAACAGATCGTTCATCGCCGCATCCAGCACGACGAACCGCCGCCCCGCCGCCCGCTTCTCCAGCAGCACCGACGCCAGCAGCACGCCGGCCTGCCCCACCAGCCAGCGTCCTGGCTCGACCGCGACCTCCACATCCATCTCCCCGAACACGCCGGCAATCGCCCCGGCCAATGCCGCGGCGCTCCCCCCGGCTTCGTTCCGGTAGCCGATCCCCAGCCCGCCGCCGCAATCCACCACCCTGACCCTCTGCCCGCCTGCCCGAAGCGCCCGCACCAACTCCGCCGCACGGGCGAACGCGGCGCGGTAAGGCGTCATGGAGGTGATCTGGCTGCCGATATGCAACGCGAGCCCGACCGGCTCGACCCCCGGCGACGCCGCCGCTTTCGCATACAGCCCAACCGCCTCGTTGAAGCCGACCCCGAACTTGTTCTCCGCCTTCCCGGTCGTGATCTTGGCATGGGTTCCCGCGTCCACGTCCGGGTTGACCCGCAACGCCACCCGCGCCGTTTGCCCCATCGAGCACGCGACGCCCGACAGCGTCGCCAACTCCTCGGCGCTTTCCACGTTGATCTGCCCGACCCCGCTTTCGAGGGCCAGCCGCATCTCCCATTCGGCCTTGCCCACGCCCGAGAACACGACATCGGCGCCCGCGATCCCCGCCTCCAGCGCCCGCCGCAGCTCCCCGCCGCTCACCACGTCGGCGCCGGCCCCTTCGCCGCGCACAAGCCCCAGCACGGCCAGGTGGTCGTTCGCCTTCACCGCATAGTGCACCCGCGCCCGCAACCCGGCTTCGCGCAATGCCGATTGCAGGACGCGCAGCCGCCCTCGGATATTCCCCGCCGACAGGACCCAGACCGGCGTCCCCGCCGCGTCCGCCACCGCTTGCAGCGGCACGCCCTCCATCAGCAGCCCATCCATCGCGTGCATCGACAGGTGGGGCCGGGCTGAGATCAGCTCGGCGGTCGTCGGGTCGGCGTCATCGGGGAGCAGGGCGGCGGACATGGCCCAGACTACGCGGCGGGCTGCCTGGAGTCACCGCCCATGTTCCTGTTCCAACGACGAGAAACACGTTGCGGGCCGCTATGGGCAGGGGCAGTTTAGGGCGAATGAGCGAGCCCTACCCGACCCTCGACCTGCGCGAGCAGATCGCCCGTATCGACCGCTCGCTGGATGAAGCGGCCAAGTTCCGCAGCGAGCGCGGGACGATTATGTGGCAGATCGTCGCGGCCATCATGGGCGCCGCGCTGTTCGGCGCCGGCGCCGCGTGCTGGAAGATCGCCGGCGGCTGAGCGGCTGCGGCCTACCGCGACAGGTATGCGCGGCCTACCGAGACGGATACGTCCGCGGATACGTCACCTCGCTCGCCGGCCCCGGCGCGGAGGGCGGCCCCCGCTTGCCGCATCCGGCCAATACCCCCAACGCCACCAGCAGCGCCAGAATCCTCATGCCAAAGTCTCCCGCCACCGCGCCGCCTGCGCCGCCACGTTCGACGGCGCAGTCCCGCCGTAGCTGGTCCGGCTCGCGACGGACGCCTCCACCGTCAACACGCCGAACACGTCCGCCGTGATCCGCGGCTCCTCCGCCCGCATGTCCTCCAGCGTCAGGTCGGCCAGCGCCACGCCCCGGGCCTCGGCCCGCGCCACCAGCCGCCCCGTCACGTGATGCGCGGTGCGGAACGGCAGCTTCAGCACCCGCACCAGCCAATCCGCCAGATCCGTCGCGGTCGCGAACCCGCTGCCCGCGAGTGCCTGCATCCGCCCCGTGTCCGCCTGCATGTCGCGCACCATCCCGCCCATCGCCGCGAGGCAGAGGCTCAGCGCGTCGGCGGCGGCGAACACCGGCTCCTTGTCCTCCTGCATGTCCTTGGCATAGGCCAGCGGCAGGCCCTTCATTACCGCAAGCAAGCCGATCAAGGCCCCGAACACCCGTCCCGTCTTGGCCCGCGCCAGCTCCGCCGCGTCCGGGTTGCGCTTCTGCGGCATGATGCTGCTTCCGGTCGTGAACGCGTCCGACAGCCGGACGAACCCGAACGGCGCGCTGCACCAGACGATGATTTCCTCCGCCAGCCGCGACAGGTGCATGGCGCACACCGACGCCGCCGCCAGGAACTCGATGGCGAAATCGCGGTCCGATACCGCATCCAGCGAGTTCGCGGTTGGACGGTCGAACCCCAGGGCCGCCGCGGTCATCCCGCGGTCGATCGGGAAGCTCGTTCCCGCCAGCGCCGCCGACCCAAGCGGGCACTCGTTCATCCGCCGCCTTGCGTCCGCGAACCGCCCGCGGTCCCGCGCCAGCATCTCGACGTAGGCGAGCAGGTGATGCCCGAACGTCACCGGCTGGGCCGTTTGCAGGTGGGTGAAGCCGGGCATGGGGTCGTTCGCGTGCTGCGCGGCCCGGTTTGCCAAGCCGCGCATCAGGTCCGCGATCTGTTCATCCAGGCCGTCGATGCAATCCCGCACCCAGAGCCGGAAATCCGTCGCCACCTGGTCGTTCCGGCTGCGCCCCGTGTGCAGCCGCTTGCCCGCTTCGCCGACCCGTTCCACCAGCCGGGCCTCGATATTCATGTGGATGTCCTCAAGCTCGTCGGTGAAGTTGAACCGGCCTGCCTCGATCTCGTCGGCGATCCCGGCCAAACCGTCCCGGATCGCCGCCTCGTCCGCCGCCTCGATCACGCCGGCCCGCGCCAGCATCGCCGCATGGGCCAGGCTGCCGCGGATATCTTGCCGCCACATCTTGCGGTCGAAGCCGATCGACGCATTGATGTCCTGCATGATGACCGACGGCCCGCGCGCGAACCGGCCGCCCCACTGCGCGTTCGCCTCGGCATTGCGCCTGTCGTCTTCCGGATGCCCTGCTTCGCTCAAGGACGCACCATGACCCAATTCCCCCGCCGCACCCTGCTCGCGGCCGCGGCAAGCCTAGCTTCGGCATCCCTCGCGCGCAATTCGCAAGCGGCGTCCAAGCTGCCCGACCTTGGCCGCCTCAGCCGCAGCACGCCGGGCGCCGAGCTTCCGCCCTTTTCCTTCACCCTTGCCGACGGGACCGCGCGCAACATCGGCGACTACGCCGGGCAGGGGGTCGTGCTTAATTTCTGGGCCACCTGGTGCATCCCCTGCAAAGCCGAGATGCCCGCGCTCGACCAGCTTGCCGCAGCGGTGAAAGCCGACGGCATCGTGGTCCTGCCCCTGTCCTCGGACCGCGGCGGGGCCTCGGCCGTCGAAGCCTATTACCAGAAATGGGACTTGCAGCGCCTCCCGGTTCTGCTCGACAAATCCGGGGCCGCTGCTCGCGCGCTTGGCACGAGAGGCATTCCGACGACCGTGCTGATCGACCCGGCCGGCCTTGAACGGGGCCGCCTCGAAGGGGCTGCCGACTGGTCTAGCCCCGAATCCATCACAGAAATTCGCAAGCTGATCGGCCACACGGCCTGACGGGATCCAAGGCTGGCGCTTTTCATCTGCGCACCCGGCTAGAGCGGCAGCTCTCCAACAGCCCGAGCAAGGCCTCCTCGACCTCCGGGCTAGGCGGCAGGTCGTCCCGGAGGCTGTCGCCGTACAGGGTTGCCGCGAGCGAATGGCGGAACGGGCAGCGTCCTGAGCTTCGCTGGGTGGCCACGCACATCTCGACCGTCTCCTCGTCCGGCTGCACGATGATGCCGAACCCGGCGTGATACGGCCCGGCGTCGAACAGGCGCATGGCGAAGACGAGGCCCTCGGCAGCCGATGCCTCCATCGCCTCGTCCATCAGCCAGATGCGGCGATCATCGTCGAGCAGGTCTTCGAGCCAGCAGCCCGCCGCCTCATGCCGCCCGGCATAGCGGAAGATGGAGAACCTGGCGTGGCCCATCAGCTCGGCGAGCGCCTGATCGGGAGGGTCGAGGGTTTTGGCGCCTTCGGCAAGAAAACGGTCATAAGCGCGGCGCTTATGCTGGTTGGGCTCGAACAAGGCAACGTCGCCCACCATCTCCATTGCTTCGCTGCCCTCCGGCACGATGATCTGCCCATCGTCCCAGATGCCGAGCTGCTTCGCCGCCCGCATCCAGTCCGATTTGTTGCAGGCCCCGACGGCGAGGCTGAGCACGTTCCGGATGGAGGCGCGCAGGGGGCGGTACCAGGCCAGCAGTTCCTTGCGCGCCAGGCTGGCCGGGGTTCCTGGCTTGCGACCCTTTCCTGCCGACGGCAGCCCTCTCGCCATCTATGCCGCCGCCCGCACGCTCACCCCGTCCAGAGCCTGGCCCAGGTCGGCCAGGATGTCGTCGATATGCTCGATGCCGATGGACAAGCGGACGTAGCCGGGGCTGACGCCGGTGGAGAGCTGCTCCTCGGCGGCGAGCTGGCTGTGCGTGGTGCTGGCCGGATGGATCGCCAGCGTGCGCGAATCGCCGATGTTGGCGACGTGGTAGATCATCTGCAGCCGGTCGATGAACGCGCGCCCGGCGTCCGCCCCGCCGGCCAGCTCGAAGCCCATCAGCCCGCCGTGACCGTGCTTGAGGTACTTGGCGGTGCGCTCGGCGGCGACGCCCCTATGGTGCGCCGGGTGGATGACGCGGGCGACCTCGGGCCGCTTGGCGAGCCAATCGGCCACCGCGTCGGCGTTGCGGCTGTGCTCGCGCATCCGGAGCGGCAGGGTTTCGAGGCCTTGCAGGGTGAGGAAGGCGTTGAACGGGCTTTGCGAAGGGCCGAGGTCCCGCAGCATGGTCACGCGCAGCTTGAGGGCGTAGGCGATCGGGCCGAGCGGCTTCGCGGCCTCGGTCCAAACGGCGCCGTGGTAGCTGCGGTCGGGGCGGTGCAGCGCCGGCTGGCGCTCGGGATGGGCGGCCCAGTCGAAATTGCCGCCGTCGACGACGATGCCGCCGATGCTGCTGCCGTGGCCGCCGATGTATTTGGTCGTGGAGTGCATCACCACCGCAGCCCCATGCTCGAACGGGCGCACCAGCAGCGGCGCCGCCGTGTTGTCCATGATGAGCGGGATGCCGTGCTTGCGCCCGATCGCGGCCACCTCGGCGATGGGAAACACTTCGAGCTTGGGGTTCGGCAGCGTTTCCGCGTAATAGGCCCGGGTGCGATCGTCGGTGGCGCGGGCGAACGCCTCCGGGTCGGCGGCGTCGACGAAGCGGACCTCGATGCCGAGATCCATGAACGTGTTGGCGAACAGGTTGTAGGTGCCGCCGTAGAGCGCGCTGCTGGCGACGATGTTGTCCCCGGCGTGGGCCAGGTTCTGCACCGAGAGCGCCGTCGCCGCCTGCCCGGAGCTGACCGCCACCGCCGCGGCCCCGCCTTCGAGGGCGGCGACGCGCTGCTCCAGCACGTCCGTCGTCGGGTTCATGATCCGGGTGTAGATGTTGCCCAGCTCCTGCAAGCCGAACAGCCGGGCGGCGTGGGCGGTGTCGTCGAACTGGTAGCTCGTGGTCTGGTAGATCGGGACCGCGACCGACTTGGTGGCCGCGTCCTTGCGCCAGCCGGCATGGAGGGCGAGGGTCTCGGGATGTTTCGTGTCCATAAACTGTTGCTCCCTTTTGGCGGGAGTTTAGATCGGGCGACGCATCCGTGCCACTGTTGACAAATCGTAACGGGTCTTTAGCATTTACGCGGCATTATCCTCCCGTCAAACCGGACGGATATGCCAAACCATGCCAAGCGAGAAATACCGCCTCGTCACCCGCAGCGACTTCGACGGCCTCGTTTGCGGCACGTTGCTGCGCGAGCTGGACCTGATCGACGAGATCAAGTTCGTCCATCCCAAGGACATGCAGGACGGCGTCGTGCCGATCACCGGGCGCGACATCGTGACCAACCTGCCCTATAGCGGGCAATCCCACATCGCTTTCGACCATCACGCCAGCGAGATCGCGCGCAAGGGCGGCGAGACCTACGCCAACCACGTGATCGACCCGGACGCGCCCTCCGCCGCCCGCGTCGTTTACAACTACTACGGCGGCGCCGAAGCGTTCCCGCGCGTCAGCCCCGAGCTGATGGAAGCGGTCGACAAGGCGGACTCCGCGCAGTTCGCCCGCAACGAGATCCTGGACCCGCAGGGCTGGGTGCTGCTCAATTTCCTGATGGACGCCCGGACCGGCCTCGGCCGCTTCCGCCAGTTCCGCATCTCGAACTACGAGCTGATGATGCAGCTCATCGAGCGCTGCCGGGACCACACGATCGAGCAGGTGCTGGCCCTGCCGGACGTGAAGGAGCGCGTCGACCTCTACAACGAGCACCGCGAGCAGTTCGCGGCCCAGCTCCGCCGCTGCACGTCGGTGCACCGCAAGCTGGCGCTGATCGACCTGCGGGACGAGGAGGTGATCTACGCCGGCAACCGCTTTGCCGTGTATGCGATGTTCCCCAATTGCGACGTCTCGGCCCACGTGTTGTGGGGCATGAAGCAGCAGAACACGGTGTTCGCGATCGGCAAATCGATCCTCGACCGCGGCTCGCCGGTCGATGTCGGCGCGCTTTGCCTGAGCTACGGCGGCGGCGGCCACCATGCGGCCGGGACTTGCCAGGTCTCGAACGACCGGGCGGAAACGGTGAAGGCGGAGCTGATCGAGGTCCTCTCGGGAATGCCGGCGCTGGCGATGACCTGACCGGACGCGCCCCGGCGGGCAGCCGGGGCGCCCACTTCGTTGATCCCGCAGCTTTTCGCCTGACCAGCCGCATCCGGCCGGCTCCAAACAGGGCCGTCTAAAACTGAACCTTCTCGGGAGTAATGTCTCAGTTTGACTTTCATCTTACGACACAAATCAGACTCTCGCCGCCCTGGTAGCGGCGCTTCTGGCGTTCCCGAAAAGGATGGCGAGGCGGGAACACGAAAGTCGCTTGCAAACTGGGACGGCGTGCGAAACACAATCACATTGTATCCGTCGCGGGTCTAGGATGCTGCGCATGTCCACCTCCGCACACCCTTCGCCGCTTCGCATCGCCGTGCTTGGGGTCGGTAACATAGGCAGCACGTTCGCCTTCCAGATGGCCCGTACCGGTGGTCACGACGTTACCGTCATCGCGCGGCCGGGCTCGGCACGGCTGGGGCAACTGCGGCGCGATGACGCGATCGTCGACGTACAGGGCGAGCGGGCAAGCGTTCGCGTGACCGACGAACTCGACGAGGCGACACCGTTCGACCTCGTTATCGTCACGCTCCTGGCGCATCAGGTGGACGCGGTCCTGCCCGCGCTGCGGCGAAGCGCGGCCCTGTGCGTCCAGTTCATGTTCAACACCTTCGATCCGGAACGGCTGCGCGAGGTGGTCGGCCCCGAGCGCTGCGCGTTTGGCATGAACTTCGTCCAGGCGACGTTGGACGCGACCGGCCGGCTCCACGCGACCATCGGCGCGGGTGGACAAAAGACCCTGATGGATCGGCAGCGGTGGGCGGACCTGTTCAACGCCGCGGGGCTGCCGGCGGCGGTCGAACCCGACATGGCGTCCTGGCTCCGCTGCCACGTCCCGTTGTGCGTCGCGTTCGAAAGCGTGGCAGTGGCAGGCGTCAAGCGCGGCGGCGGCGCTTCATGGCGAGAGGCGCTCGCCCTCGCGCGCGGCGTCCATCAGAGCTTCAGGCTGATCAAGAGCCTGGGCCAACCCATCTATCCTCGAAGCAAGCGCCTGATCGACCGCTCGCCGGCGTCGGTATTCGCGGTCGTGCTCTGGTCCATGTCGCGCGTCCGATCGTTCCGGGAGCTGCTGGCGACGGGAAAGGCCGAGTGCGTGGCGCTGGTCGATGTCATGATCGCTGCTGCGCTGCTGGCTGACGCGTCGGTCGACACGTCAGCCATTGCGGCCATGAAGCCTTTGTGAGGCTTCCCGAAAACGAAGGACAAGCGGGAAGCCGGACCCACATCGGAGCAGAGCAGCGGCAGCAGCGTCCGTTTTCCCGAAACCTGTTCCCAAACCACCTTTCCCGAAGTTGCCCGACCCACTTGGAGAAACGGGAACCGCTTAGGTGCTGGAACGGTCGCCTGCGCCGCATCGAGCCTATGTCTGCTTTCCACCCTCTGCAGACACTCAAACTGAGGCGCCACCCTCTCGGGCCAATTTTTGACACGCCTGCCACGCGGCGCGCTAACTGTTCCATAAAGGGCGATTTGGTCTAAGTCCTCTCCACGGAGGCCGCTTGCCCAACCCATGCCCTCCATTGGAACAGGAGCATATCGCGCGATGATGGATGCCGGACTCGCACCGCCGCCGGGCGGCCTGGAACTCGCCAGCTACGCCACGACCGACGCCGCCACCGTCGCCGCCGCGGACAAAGCGGCCCGGCACTGGACCAGTCCCGAGCCGGGCAGGCTCCGCCCCGGCAGCGAGGCGCACAAGCAGGCCGCGGCGCAGATGTTCCGAGACACCTTCAACCCGTACAAACCCACCATCATCGACTGGCCCAAGCTCGACGCCGAGGCGCGCGAACGGCTGATTACCCTGCCCATCTGGGACATCGCGGTGCAGACCGAGGGCAAGGCCCGCATCCGGATGCTCGCTTACGCCCACAGCCTCGCCGACCCGGCCTGGCACGACGCCATCGAGCTGAACGGCTGGGAAGAAGGCCGGCACAAGACCGTGCTGTCCAACCTGGTCGAGGCCTACGGCATCACCCTTGAACCCGAGCCGCCCTATCCGCCGCCGACGCGCACCGAATGGGCCTACCTCGTCACCGGCTACAGCGAGTGCATCGACAGCTTCTTCGCCTTCGGCCTGTTCGCCCTCGCCCAGCGCTCCGGCTTCTTCCCGCCCGAGCTGGTTGATACCTTCGAGCCGGTGATGCAGGAGGAGTGCCGCCACATCCTGCTGTTCGCCAACTGGCTCGCCTGGCACCGCCGCAACCTGGCCTGGTGGCGGCGGCCTTGGTTCGAGGTCAAGGTCGCCGCCTGCTGGGCGTTCCTGGGCTGGGAACGGATCGGCCTCGCCCGCGGCATGGACGGCGGCGCGGACAAGGCCAAGCAGCAGGACAACAACTTCACCGTCACCGGCAGCAAGGCCGTCAGCAACGTCGATGTCAGCATCCGCGAGCTGATGCAGCTCTGCCTGCATGAGAACGACCATCGCTTCAGCGGCTACGACCGGCGCCTGCTGCGGCCCACCACCATGCCGTTCCTGACCCGCCTCGCGCTGCGGTTCATGCCCCGGCCAAAGAACAATGCACAAGGAGCCCACGCGTGAAAATCGAAGCCGGGTCAGAAGCCCACAAGGACTTCTTCTGCCGCCAGTTCATCGACACCCACCAGCAGTTCGACCCCGAGACCCTGCCTTGGCCGGAGCTGGACGACGCCGCCCTCGCCCGCCTGCGCGGCGTGCCGTTCTGGCAGGAGGTGTACCACACCGAGCGCCGCGCCGGCGCCATCGTCGATGCCTTTACCCCCCAGGTGATCGATCCCGTCGTCCGCGAAGCCGTGGCCTTGCAAGGGCTTGAGGAAACCCGGCACGCCAAGCTGATCAGCGTCATGATTGACCGCTACGGCCTCGACGCCACCGAGCAGCCGCTCGAGACCTTTCCGCCCGACTTGGAGACCGCCTTCATCGATTTCGGCTTCGGCGAATGCCTCGACGCCTTCCTCGGTTTCGGCGCGTTCAAGACCGCCCGCGAATCCGAGTTCCTCCCCGAAGCGATGTTCGAGATCTTCGACGTGCTCATGTTCGAGGAAACCCGGCACATCGTCTTCTTCATCAACTACATGGCCTGGCGCGAGCGCCGCCGCGGCCATATCCGGCCCACCCGCGCGCTGAAATCGGCCTGGTTCTACGGCCGCGCCGCCCGCCGCCTGCTCGGCATGGTCCGGCGCGGCCAGGACGCCAACGACGGGCGCGACTTCGACGTCACCCAGGCCAACCTGTTCCTCGACGGCTTCAGCTTCCGCAAGTTCGTCGAGGACTGCTACCGCGAGAACGCCCGCCGCATGAGCGCGTTCGACCCGGACCTCATGCAGCCCCGCCTCTTGCCTGCCATGGCCGACCTTGCCGTCCGCGGCCTGCGGCTATGGGACCGGCAACGTCCGCAGCTCAAACGCGCGGCATGAAATTCGCGGTGGCGCTGGGCCTGCTTGCGGGCCTGGCCGCCACGGCCATCCTGGTGCTCTCGCACGGCGCCGGGGCGATCTGGCATAGCGCGGCATTCCTCGGCGCTGGCGGCTTCGCCATCGTTGTCTGCTTCCACCTTGGCCTGATCGTGCTGATGGGCGCGGCCTGGTGGCTGCTGGCACGCGGACGCGCCGACGCCACCTTGGCACGCTTCGCCTGGGGCCGCCTGATCCGCGACTCGGCGTCCGAGGCGCTGCCCTTGTCGCAGGTCGGCGGCTTCGTGCTCGGCGCCCGCGCCCTGGCCGTCGCCGGGATTTCCGGCGCGTTCGCCGCCGCCTCGACCGTCGTCGACGTCACCACCGAACTTTCGGCCCAGCTCGTCTACGTCGTCATCGGCCTCGTGGCGATCACTTATCTGCGCCCTGACAACGGCTTCGCGCTGCCGGTGCTGACCGGCGTCGTCGCCATGAGCCTCGCCGTCGCCGCCTTTGTCGCCGTCCAGGCCCGGGGCGCGGGCTTCGTCGAACGCACCGGCGCGCGCCTCGCCCGCGAGTTCCTCGGGCGCGACCTGGGGCAGGCGGGCGCGGTCCAGGCAGGCATCCACGGGCTGCACCAGAAGCCCGCGAGGCTCGCGCTCGCCGTCGCCATCCACCTCGCCGCCTGGCTGCTGAACGCGGCCGAGACCTGGGTCACGTTCCAACTGATGGGCATCGAACTCGGCCTGCTGCCGGCGCTCGCCATCGACAGCCTGCTCTACGGCATCCGCAGCGTCGCGTTCATGGTCCCCAACGCGTTCGGCGTCCAGGAAGGCGGCCTTGTCCTGCTCGGCGGCCTGTTCGGCGTCGCCGCCGATGCCGCGTTGGCCGTGTCGCTCATCAAGCGCGCCCGGGATCTCGCCATCGGCGTGCCCGCGCTCCTCCTTTGGCAGGCGATCGAAGGCCGGCAGGCCTGGCGCAGGCGTGGCCTCCTGGATGTCGCGGGCCACGCGCCGCCGGCAAGCTCCCGCTCCTCTCGCTGAACGCCAAGCTTAGGGCGTCGGTATCGGACCTTTGTAGTCCGGCGTGTTCGGCGCCTTTGCCGGGCAAATCCGCAGCTTCAGCGGGCCTTCATGGGTGAACCGCTCGGCCGGGAAGCACGGTTCTCCGGGAACCGGAACCGGCGGGGGCGGCGCGTTGGCGGCAAGCAGCCGCTCCGGCACGTAGCCGACCGCGTAGACGGCGACAATCTGGCACCAGCCATTCGTGCAGCCCAGCGACGTCACGGGCTGCCCGGCTTGCAGTTCGTTGATCACCTTCGCCTCCTTGTCCGGCCCGGCACGCATCCACGTCGACCAGGTGACCACCATCGGCGTGCTGGCCCAGGCCGGAGCCGAGAGCAGCGTGGCAAGGAGAACGAGAGGGAGAACATGCATGATTTGACTCGTCCGGTTGTCAGAGTAGCTTGACATAACGTCTGTCGCCTGTAGTTGACAAGCACGTGTTTCAGCCGCGGAGAGCGCGATGTCGATGCTCAGTTTCGAAGCGAAGTACCGGGTCAAGGGCGGCGGCCTGATCTTCCCCGACCTGTTCGATTTCTGGGTCGGGCCGTTCTATGTCGGCTTTTTCGGGGTCACGACGATCTTCTTCGCCGCCCTCGGCACCCTGCTGATCGTCTACGGCGCCGCCATCGGCCCGACCTGGGCGCTGTTCCAGATCAGCATCGACCCGCCGGACCTTTCCTACGGCCTGCACTGGGCGCCGCTGAAACAGGGGGGCCTTTGGCAGCTCATCACCATCTGCGCGCTGGGCGCGTTCTGCTCATGGGCGCTGCGCCAGGTTGAGATCGCCCGCAAGCTCGGCATGGGCCTGCACGTCCCGTTTGGGTTCGGCGCCGCCATCCTGGCCTACGCCACGCTGAACGTGGTGCGCCCGGTCTGGCTCGGCGGCTGGGGCTACGGCTTCCCTTACGGCATCATGAGCCATCTCGATTGGGTGTCGAACGTCGGCTACCAGTATCTGCACTTCCATTACAATCCGGCGCACATGCTGGCGGTGACGTTCTTCTTCACCACGACGTTCCTGCTGGCCATGCACGGCGGCGAGATCCTGTCCGCGGCCAATCCAGGCAAGGGCAAGCCGGTCAAATACGGCACCCACGAAAGCGTTTATTTCCGCGACACGATCTTCTACTCGATCGGCGAGCTCGGCATCCACCGCCTCGGCTACTTCCTCGCCATCAACGCCGGGGTATGGAGCGCGATCTGCATCCTGATCTCCGGCCCGTTCTGGGCCCGCGGCTGGCCCTACTGGTTCGACTGGTATCTGCGGTTGCCGATCTGGAGCCCGATCACGCTAGGCTGAGGACGCCCGACCATGGCAAAGTTCCACACGCTTTACACCGCCGTCGAACTCTCCGGGCCGGAAGATCCGGAGATCCCGCTGCCGCCCGGCAGCTTCGCCCGCGTCATCAAGCCGGTAATCGAGAGCACCTGGCTGGGCCGCATGGGCGAGCGCCAAGTCGGGCCGGCCTATCTCGGCGTGCTCGGCATCCTTTCCATCGCCTGCGGCTTCGTCGCCATCGAGATCATCGGCCTCAACATGTGGGCGTCGGTGGACTGGAACCCGCTGCGGTTCCTGAAGATGCTGCCGTTCCTGGCGCTGGAGCCGCCGCCGCCCAGCTACGGCCTCAGCATCTTCCCGCCGCTGGCCGAAGGGGGCTGGTGGCTGATGGCCGGGTTCTTCCTCACGGCATCGATCCTGCTGTGGTGGGCCCGCATGTATGGCCGGGCGCGGGCGCTCGGCCTGGGCACGCACATCCCGTGGGCCTTCGCGTCGGCCATCTGGCTCTACCTCGTGCTGGGCTTCATCCGCCCGATCCTGATGGGAAGCTGGTCGGAAGCGGTGCCGTTCGGCATCGTTCCCCACCTGAACTGGACCGCGACCTTCTCCGTCCGCTACGGCAACATCTTCTACAACCCGTTCCACATGCTCTCCATCACCTTCCTCTACGGGTCGGTGCTGCTGTTCACCATGCATGGCGGGACCATCCTCGCCGTCGCCCGCTTCGGCGGCGAGCGCGAAACGCACGAGATCGTCGACCGCGGCACCGCGGCCGAGCGGGCCGGCATCTTCTGGCGCTGGACCATGGGCTTCAACGCCACCTACGAATCGATCCACCGCTGGATCTACTGGTTCGCCCTCCTGACCACGCTGGCGGGCGGCCTCGGCATCCTGCTGACCGGCACCGTCGTCGACAACTGGTATCTCTGGGGCGTCAAGCACGGCATCGCGCCGCAGTACCCGCAAGTCTATCAACTGCCGCCGACCCCGCCCGATCACTTCCACTGGTCGCCGGAGGCGCTCAAATGAGGCTCGCACCGATCATCGGCGTCGCGGCGGCGGCGGGCACGCTGTTCTTCGCCTTCGTGCCGACCTGGACCCCGTCGCATGGCGGCACCCAGATGGGCTACCGCGCCGGGTCGAGCGTGCAATTCAAGACCCATCAGCCCGAGGTGGACCGCATGAACCGGCCGCCGGCCCCCACGCCGGCCGGCAGCTACGGTGTCACGCCCGAGCAACTGAGCGACACCCGCCCGGCCGAGCAGGTCTACCAGAACATCAAGGTGCTGAAAGGCGTTACTGCCGGCGACTTCATGAAGCTGCAGGTGGCCTACACCGATTGGGTGTCGCCGAAGCAAGGCTGCTCGTTCTGCCACGCCGGGGACAACTTCGCCTCCGACGAGAAGCCGCAGAAGCGCGCTGCCGAGATTATGACGCAGATGGTGCAGACCATCAACGCGGACTGGCGCAACCACGTCGCCGAGCAGGGCGTCACGTGCTACACCTGTCACCGCGGCATGAACGTCCCGGCCAGCGTTTGGTACCCCGAGCAGCACCAAGAGGTGCGGAAGTTCGTCGCCCGGCAGGAAGGCTGGCACGAATCCGCCACCACGGTGCGGGACTTCTTTCCCTACGACAGCTTCGCCGAATACTGGCTGCAGGACACCTCCGGCCGCGGCCAGGCCTACAACGCCCTGCCGATCGTCGGCAAGCAGGACTCCGAGCCGCGCGACCAGGTCGTGCTCAAGCGCCTGTATGAGGTGATGATGCAGCAATCCGACGGCATTGGCGTCAATTGCGGCTATTGCCACAACTCCCGCGCCTTCTTCGACTGGCGTCAGAGCACGCCGCAGCGCTGGATCGGCTTGTACGGCATCCAGATGACCCGCGCGATCAACAACGACTTCCTGCTGCCGATCACGCAATTCATGCCGCAGACCCGCGAGCTCGTGAACGGCGGGCGCCTGCCCATCACGCCGGCGCACGAGGCCGGGGCGCAGAACGGCAACGCACTGGCGATCTGCCGCACCTGTCATCTCGGCGCGCCCAAGCCGCTCAACGGCGTCAACATGGCCGACGATTACCCGGCGCTGCTCAAGCCCACCCAGGCGTCGGCCGCGCCGCAACAAGGAGCAGAACGATGAGCAGAGCGGAACTCGCCGGCCAGTTCGATGTGGCCCTGGTCGTGCTATGGGCCTTTATCGGCTTCATCGTCGCCCTGTTCTTCCATCTTTGCCAGGAGAACAAGCGCGAGGGCTACCCGCTGATCGACACCGTCACTGGCGGCACGATCGACGGCTTCCCGCCCCCGCCCGCGCCCAAGCGCTACAACCTGATGGACGGGACCCACACCATCCTGCCCCACGGCGAGGGCCGTACCAACCTGGCCCTGAAGCCGGCCTATCCGTTTCCCGGCGCGCCCTACGTCCCCACCGGCAACCCGCTGGTGGATGGCGTCGGCCCGGCCAGCTACGGCGCCAAGCGCGACGAGCCGTTGCTGGACTGGAAGGGCGAGCACGTCCTCAAGCCGCTCCGTATCCTGAAGGACTGGAACGTCGCCAAGGAGGACCCGGACCCACGCGGGATGCGCGTGCTCGACGCCGACGGCGTGCCCGTCGGCCACGTGGTTGACCTCTGGCTCGACCAGGGAACCAAAATCCTGCGCTATCTCGAGATCGAGCTGTCCCTGCCGGACGGCCCGCCGCGGGCGATGCTGGCGATCTATTATGCCGATATCTACAAGCACTCGCGCGAGATCCGCGTGCCGCCCTTGTTCGCCAGCGACTTCGCGCTTTTCCCGCAGCTCCGCAGCCCGGACCAGATCACCGCCCTGGAGGAGGACCGCGTTTCCGCCTACGCCGCCGGCGGTTATCTCTACAGCAAGCAGCGCAAGCACAGGAAGTTCGCATGAGCGCCATGAACCCCGGCCGCATCCGCGGCATGCCCGGCCCGATGCCGCCGGGCGAGCGCATCCTTTGGCAAGGCGCGCCTTGCTGGCGTTCGCTGGCAACCAGGATGTGCCATATCCGCACCGTGGCGCTCTACTGGGGCGTGGTCATCGCCGGCACGGGCGCCGCCTCGGCGTATAAAGGCGCAACCTTGAACCAGACGCTGCTCACGGTTGCCCCGATCCTTGCCGCAGCCGCCGTGGCGCTGGCGATCCTGCTCGCGGTCGCCTTTCTCACCGCGCGGACGACTGAATACACGCTGACGAACCGCCGCATCGTGATGAACATCGGCGTGGCGCTGACGGCGACGCTCGCCATCCCCCATCGCGGCATCAGGCAGGTCGCGGTCGCGGTCAACAAGGACCAGACCGGCGACCTGCCGATCGAGACCAAGCCCGGCTACGAGGTCGCCTACCGCCGGGTTTGGCCGCACGCCCGCCCGTGGCGCTTGCGCCAGGCCCAGCCCATGCTGCGCAGCGTGCCGCAAGCAGGCGTCCTCGCAGCCCTCCTGGCAAGGACCTTGGCTGCCGCGGAAGCGGACGCGCGATCGGAGCAACAGCCTCCCCTTGCAGCCGTCGAGGCAATTCGCAGCACGGAACTGTTACCAACCGGTTGACGGACGATAACCGGGCGGGATACGCCCGGCCCATGGTGAGTAGCACGGCACGCCCCCGATCGTTCCTGCGCCTGCGCGGCAAGTCGTTCATGTCCGTCGTGCTGACGCCGGAACTGCCGCTCGCAGGCTGGATCGGCGAGCTGGACGAACAGGTCGCGCGCTCGCCGAAGGTGTTCGAGGGTCGCCCGGTCCTGCTCGACGTGTCGCTGCTCGTGGGCGAGGAGGGGTCGATCCCCGGCCTGGTGCAGTCCCTCGGCGAGCGCCGCATCCGGGTGATCGGCATCGACGGCACCGTGCCCCACGCGCTCGGGTCCATGGCCGACGTGCTGCCGCCGGTGATGGCCGGGGGCCGCAACGCCGCCCTGCTCGGCGACAACGAGCCAAGGGGAGAGCCGCGCGGGACCGCCCCAGCCGCGGTGTCCGAGCCGCCGCGCCCGGCGGAACCGGCCTCGTTGGTCGTCGAGCAATCGGTCCGCTCCGGCCAGAGCGTCACCCATACCCAGGGGGACGTGACGATCATCGGCTCGGTCGCGTCCGGCTCCGAGGTGATCGCCGGCGGCTCGATCCACGTCTACGGCACGCTGCGGGGCCGGGCGATCGCCGGCCTGCTGGGCGCGGGCCCCGGCGGGGTGCGCCCGCGGATTTTCTGCCGCAGGCTCCAGGCCGAGCTGCTGGCGATCGATGGCATGTATAAGACCGCCGACGAGATCGACTCCAAGCTGCAGGGCCAGGCCGTCCAGGCTTGGCTGCAAGACGAGGAGTTGATGGTCGCGGTTCTGGACTGACGCGCGGACAAAAGGGAGCAGGGAATGGCAGCGAAAGTCCTGGTGGTCACCTCCGGCAAGGGAGGCGTGGGCAAGACGACATCGACGGCGGCGCTGGGCGCGGCCATCGCCGGCCTAGGCAAGAAGGTCGTGGTGGTCGATTTCGACGTCGGCCTGCGTAACCTGGACCTGATCATGGGGGCCGAGCGCCGGGTCGTGTATGACCTGATCAACGTGACGCAGGGCGACGCCAAGCTGACGCAGGCGCTGATCCGCGACAAGCGGCTCGACGCGCTGAGCCTGCTGCCCGCCAGCCAGACCCGCGACAAGGACGCGCTGACGCTGGAAGGCGTCACCCGGGTCATGGAAGAGCTGCGCGAGATGTTCGACTGGGTGATC
Source organism: Acetobacteraceae bacterium (assembly GCA_965260935.1). Lineage (GTDB taxonomy): Bacteria > Pseudomonadota > Alphaproteobacteria > Acetobacterales > Acetobacteraceae > JBBROS01. The sequence continues at coordinate 482,635 of OZ253374.1, read as the reverse complement.
TGCGACAGCCCCGCTGGCATCGAGCGCGGCGCGCTGCTGGCCATGCACCACGCCGACGTGGCCGTGGTCGTCACCAACCCCGAAGTCAGCTCCGTGCGCGACAGCGACCGCATCATCGGCATGCTCGACAGCAAGACCGCCCGCGCCGAGCGCGGCGAGCGGGTCGAGAAGCACCTCCTGCTCACGCGCTACGACCCGGCGCGCGCCGCCCGCGGCGACATGCTGAAAACAGAGGACGTGCTGGAAATCCTCTCCATCCCGCTGCTCGGCATCATCCCCGAAAGCCAGGACGTGCTGAAGGCAAGCAACGTCGGCAGCCCGGTGACGTTATCCGACCCGACGAGCGCCCCGGCCCGCGCCTACCTCGACGCGGCGAAGCGGCTCCAGGGCGAGACGATCGAGATGGCGGTGCACGGCCCGAAGCGCGGGCTGTTCGGCAAGTTCTTCGGCAGGAGAGTTGCGTGAGCATTTTCCAGCTTTTCAAGAAAAAGGAAACCGCCCCCGTCGCACGCGAACGCCTACAGATCCTGCTCGCCCACGAGCGCGGCAGCGGCGGCATGAACAGTCAGCTCGTGGCGGTGCTGCAGGAGGAGATCCTGGCGGTGATCGCCAAGCACATGCAGATCGACCGCGACAAGGTTCAGGTGAAACTCGGGAAAAGCGAGGACGTCGATACGCTGGAGATCGACATCGAGATGCCGACCGCGGCGCAGGCTTGACCGTTCCGCCAGATGGGCCTCTTTGCGCGAAGATTGTTAAGTTGCACTGACGTGTTCGGAGACCAGGCGGTTCGCGGCAGTGTCTTCGCAGCGGCCGTGCGGCGCCGCGGCTGGGAGCGAGGCCCGCACAGGACGCCGCCTCGCGCCGGGCGCAGACCCGCATCGTCTACACCCTTATCGCCCTGACGGTTCCAGTCAGGGTGATCGCAGCCTAGTCAAGCCCCCCCGGAAACGCCGCCGCCATCAACCCCCGCGCGTAGTCCGTCCGCGGCGCGGCGAACACCTCCGCCGCCGTTCCCTCCTCCACCACCCGCCCGGCCTGCAGCACCACGACCCGGTGCGCCATCGCCCGCACCACCGCCAAATCATGGCTGATGAACAGGTAAGCCAGCCCGTGCCGCGCTTGCAGCCCGCGCAGCAACGCCACGATCTGCCCCTGCACCGAGCGGTCCAGCGCGCTGGTCGGCTCGTCCAGCACCACCAGCGCCGGCTTCAGCACCATCGCCCGCGCGATCGCGATCCGCTGCCGCTGCCCGCCGCTGAACTCGTGCGGGAACCGCTCCGCCGCGTCCGCAGGCAACCCCACCTCCGCCAACGCTTCCGCCACCCGCGCCGCCCGGCCCCGGCGGTCCAGCTTCCGCTCATGCACCAGCAGCCCCTCGGCGACGATCTCCCCCACGCTCATCCGCGGCGACAGGCTGCCGAACGGGTCCTGGAACACCGCCTGCACCCGCGCCCGCAACGGCCGCACCCGCGCTTCCCGCCACCCCGAAACGTCCTGGCCCAGCAGCGCCACCCGCCCCGTCGCCGCTTGCAGCTTCAACAAGGCAAGCCCGATCGTGCTCTTGCCCGACCCGCTCTCCCCAACCAGCCCCAGCGTTTCCCCTTGCCGCACGGCGAGATCGACCCCATCGACCGCCCGCACCTCGGCTGCCACCCGCCGCAGCACCCCTCGCCGCACCGGGAAGCTCACCCGCAAAGCCTCCGCCTCCGCCGCCATCGGCGCATCGCCGGGCAAGGCAGGCGGCCCGCCCGACGGCTCCGCGTCGATCAGCATCCGCGTGTAGGGATGCGACGGCCGCCGGAACACGTCCTCCACCGTTCCCTGCTCGACGATCGCGCCGTCCTTCATCACCGCCACCCGGTCCGCCACCCGGCGCACCACGTTCAGGTCATGGCTGATCAGCAGCAGCGCGAGCCCCCGCCGCCGCCGCTCCGCCGCCAGCAGATCGAGGATGCCCGCCTGGATCGTCACGTCCAGCGCCGTCGTCGGCTCGTCGGCGATCAGCAGCTTCGGGTCGTTGGCCAGCGCCATCGCGATCATCACCCGCTGCCGCTGCCCCCCGCTCAACTGATGCGGGAACGCCTCCAGCCGCGCCTCGGCGTCCGCGAAGCCGACCCGCGCCAGCAGCGCCGCCACGTCCCGCCGACGCGCCCGCCCGCCATGCAGCCGCACCGCTTCGGCCACCTGCCGCCCGACCCGGTGCAGCGGGTTGAGGCTCGTCATCGGCTCCTGGAACACCATCCCCGCCACGCCCCCCCGCGCCCGTCCCAGCGCGCCCGGCCCGGCCCGCAGCATGTCCTCCCCGTCCAGCGCCACGCGCCCGGAGCAAGCCGCCCCGCCCGGCAGCAACCGAAGGATCGAGAGCGCGGTCAGGGACTTCCCCGAGCCGCTCTCCCCCACCAGCGCCAGCGTCTCCCCCGCGTCCAGCGAGAACGACGCCCGCCGCACCACCGCCCGCCCCCCGAAGGCGATGTCCAGCCCGTCCACCTCCAGCAGCGCCATCAGGCCTGCTTGCGGGGATCGAACGCGTCCCTGACCGCCTCGCCGATGAAGATCAGCAGCGTCAGCAACCCTCCGAGCACCACGAAGGCCGTGATCCCGAGCCAAGGCGCCTGCAAATTGTTCTTTCCCTGCGCCACCAGCTCCCCCAATGACGGCGACCCCGGCGGCAGGCCGAAGCCGAGGAAATCGAGGCTCGCCAGCACCGTCACCGAGCCCGACAGCGTGAACGGCAGGAAGCTCAGCACCGCCGCCAGCGCGTTCGGCAGGATATGCCGCGCCATGATCGCCCCGTTCCCCACCCCGAGCGCCCGCGCCGCCCGCACGTATTCCAGGTTGCGCCCGCGCAGGAACTCCGCCCGAACCACCCCCACGAGCGCCATCCACGAGAACAGCAGCAGGAATCCCAGCAGCACCCAGAAGGTCGGCGCGATGATGCTGCCCAGGATGATCAGCAGGTAAAGCTGCGGCATCCCGGCCCAGACCTCGATGAACCGCTGGAACAGCAGGTCGGTCAGCCCGCCGTAGAACCCCTGCACCGCCCCCGCCGCGATCCCGACCACCGAACTCACGGCCGTCAGCGTGAACCCGAACAGCACCGAGATGCGGAAGCCGTAGATTACCCGGGCCAGCACGTCCCGCGCCTGGTCGTCCGTCCCTAGCCAATGCCGCCAGCTCGGGGGGGACGGAGCCGGGACTTGCAAATCCTTGGCGATCGTCCCGTTCGCGTAGGCGATCGGCGGCCAGACGATCCACCCGTGCGCCTTGATCGATTCCTGCAACCGTGGGTCGGTGAAATCCGCCTCCAGCGGCAGCAGGTCCGGCCCGAACGCGTCCTCGGAATAGTCGAACAGCACTGGATAATAGAACTGCCCCTCGAACCGGACCAGCAAAGGCCGGTCGTTCGCCACGAGCTCGGCGAACAGGCAGACCACGAACAGGACGGAGAAAACCAGCAGCGACCAATATCCCCGCCGGTGCGCCTTGAAGGCCGCGACCCGACGCCGGGCGACAGGGCTCAACCCCGGGCCTCGAAATCGATCCGCGGATCGACCACCGTGTAAAGCAGGTCGCCCACGATCTGCATCGCCAGCCCCAGCAGCGTAAAGATGTACAGCGTCCCGAACATGACCGGGTAATCCCGCCGGATCGCGCTCTCGAACCCAAGCAGCCCCAGCCCGTCCAGCGAGAACACGATCTCGACCAGCAGCGCCGAGCTGAACAGAATGCCCAGGAACGCCGAAGGGAACCCGGCCACGATCAGCAGCATCGCGTTGCGGAACACGTGCCCGTACAGCACCCGCTGCTCCCCCGCCCCTTTCGCCCGCGCCGTCAGCACGTACTGCTTCCTGATCTCCTCCAGGAAGCAGTTCTTCGTCAGGATGGTCAGCCCCGCGAACCCCCCCGCCACCATCGCCGTGACCGGCAGCACCAGGTGCCAGGCGTAGTCCGCGACCCGCTCCGGCCAGGACCAAGCCGACGCCCCCGCCGAGACCAGCCCCCGCAACGGGAACCACTGCACGAAGCTCCCCCCCGCGAACAGCACCACCAGCATGATGGCGAACAGGAATGCGGGGATCGCGTAGGCCACCAGCACCACCCCGCTGCTCGCCACGTCGAACGCCGAGCCGTCCCGCACCGCCTTCCTGATGCCGAGCGGGATGCTGATCAGGTAGACCAGCAGCGTGGACCAAAGCCCGAGCGAGAGGCTGACCGGCATCTTCTGCCAGACCAGGTCCACCACGCTGCTGTCCTTGAAGAAGCTGCGCCCGAAGTTGAACGTCAGGTATCCCTTCAGCATCAGCCAGAACCGCTCCGGCGCCGGCTTGTCGAAGCCGTACTCCTTTTTCAACGCCTCGATCTGCCGGGCATCCAATCCCCGGCCGCCACGGTAGGACCCGGCGTCGCTGGTCGCCCCGGTGATCCGCGCCGTCGCCTCCCCCCCGCGCCCCTTCGCCTCCGCGATCGCCTGGTCCACCGGCCCCCCCGGCGCGAACTGCACCACGGCGAAGTTGATGGCGATGATGCCGAGCAGGGTGGGCGCCAGCAGCAGCAGGCGGCGGAGCAGGTAGGCGGCCAAACGCAGCTCCCGCGCTTAGGCCCGGCCTGCCGAGGCAGCGATGCGGTCCGCACCGTCGTGCAAGACGCTGATCGCCCGGATCACGCTAGGCCATGCCCGAACGGGGCCGGCTGGACCGAACCGCGCGCTCGACAGATCCTCCCCCCATAACCCTTCATGACAACGTTCACCACGGCGCTTCCTTGATGCGGCCGTCCTTATAACCGGAAGCGCCCTCCCTGTAACGCCTGCCCTCTCGGCCCATCGTCGTGCGCCCGCAGCCCTTGCCGCTCGGGCGGGAGCGGCCTCGGTGCCGCCGCATGTGACCCAGGTCACAGACAGGCCGCCGCGTCGGCGCTCCTCTCGCCCCGCGGTCAACCGGGGCATTGCTCATGGAACACTGGAACATTCTGCTGAGCGGCGCCGTGATCGGGTTGTCGATCTCGGTCCCGGTCGGTCCCATGGGCGTGCTCTGCATCCGGCGAAGCCTGACGCAAGGCATGTTGGCTGGCGTCATGACCGGGGCGGGCGCGAGCACGGTGCAGGTCTTCTATTGCGCGTCTCTGGTCACGGCGTTGCGGCAGATCGGCCCATGGCTCGACGTGAACCGCAAGGGCCTGAGCCTGTTCGGCGCGATCATGACGATCTTGTTCGCCTGGAGCTTGCTGCGGACCCGGCAGCAGACGGCCTGCTCCGGCCGTCGTGCGCGGGCCGTGTCCCTGGCCGCCGCTTACGCCTCCGCCGTCGCTCTCAGCCTCGTCAATCCCATGCTGCTGATCCTGCTGCTGGGGACGACTGCGTCGATCTTCGGCGCCAAGCCGCCGGCCGGAACCGCTGTTGGCTTTTTGCTGCTCGGCCAGTTCGCCGCATCGCTCATGTGGTGGGTCTGCTTGACCGCGGCCACGGCGCTGCTGCGGGCGCAGCTCAGCCAAGGCCTCCTCCTGCGGCTGAACCATGCCGCCGCGGTGGCGCTGGCCGGATTCGGCGTGGTCGGCCTTATGCGGGCGGCTGGGGTTTGGCACTGACCGGACCGATGCCGCCGGCATCCGTCGCCGAACGCAGGCGAGAGGCTGGTCGCGTCCTCCGGCCGCCTGGTTTACAACCAGGCGCAACCGAGAGGACAAACCCATGCGCCGCGCCCTCCTCGCCCTCGTGCTCCTCCTCGCCGCCGCCCCGGCCCGCGCCGACGTCACCCTCGGCGCGCTGCTCTCGTTGACCGGCCCCGGCGCCGGGCTTGGCATCCCGGAGCGCAACACCATCGCCCTGCTGCCGAAAACCATTGCCGGCCAGCCGGTCCGCTGGGCCGTGCTCGACGACGCCACCGACAGCACCAACGCCGTCCGCGCCGCCCGCAAGCTGATCGGCGAGGACCACGTGGACGCCATCATCGGCCCCTCCACCACGCCCAACTCCATCGCCATCCTCGGCGTCGCCGCGGAAGCGCGCGTCCCCTTCGTCAGCCTTGCCGGCAACAGCGCCGTCATCGACCCGCCCGAAGGCGACCGCCGCTGGGCCTTTAAGCTCATCCCCAGCGAGCGCGTCGCCACCAGCCAGATCGTCGCCCGCATGAGCAGGCACGGTCAGAAGACCCTCGCCCACATCGGCTTCAACACCTCGCTCGGCGACGGCTACATCCAGGCGCTCGACGCCCAGGCCGCAGCCGCCGGCATCAAGACCGTGGCCGAACTCCGCTACAACCCGGCCGACACGAGCGTCACCCCCCAGGTCCTGCGCGTCATCGCCGCCCGCCCGGACGCCGTGTTCGTCGCCGCCAGCAGCACCCCGGCCGTCACCCCCATCATCGAGCTCCGCGCCCGCGGCTACGCCGGGCCGATCTACGCCGTCCAAGGCATCGCCGGCCCCGACGCGCTGCGCGTGGGCGGCAAGGCGCTCAACGGCGTCATGTTCTCCTCCGTCCCCGTCCTGGTTGCCGAGCAGCTCCCGGACAGCAACCCGGTCAAGGCCCCCGCCCTCGGCTACGTCCACGCCTACGAAGCCAAGTACGGTCCCGGCAGCCGCAGCCTGTTCGGCGCAACGTTCTGGGACGGCTTCCTCCTGATCCAAGCCGCCGTCCCCAAGGCCCTCCAAGCCGGCCAACCCGGCGCCGAAGCGTTCCGCACCGCGCTGCGCGACGCGATGGAACGCGTGACCGGCCTTGCCGCCTCCGAAGCCGTCTTCAGCCTGACCCCCGCCGACCACGGCGGCGCGCAAGCCGACAGCCAGGTCATGGTCGAAATCCAGGATGGCGCTTACAAGCTGCTGCCATGACGACCATCCCCGTCCAGCAGCCGCCGCATCAGCAGACCCAGCAGGAGTGGCAGCAGGTTTCCACGGAGGAAGGCGTCAGCTACCTGACGCGGGGCGAAGGGCCGGCGCTGCTGTTCCTGCACGGCATCGGCGGCGCCGCGCGGCAGTTCGGCTCGCAGCTCAACCATTTCGCCGCCCGCCACCGGGCCGTCGCCTGGGACATGCCCGGCGCCGGCGGCTCGGCGCCGCTGCCGCTGGTCACAATGGATTCGCTGGCGGCGGCGCTCGCGGGCTTCATCCGCGCCGCCGGGCTCGGCCGCCCGGTCCTGGTCGGCCACAGCCTCGGCGGCATGGTCGCCTTGCACCTGCTGGCCGAGTCGCCCCATGCCGCCAGCGCCCTGGTGCTGGCGCAAACGAGCGCCGCCTTCGGAGGCAAGGACCCGGCATGGGCCGACCGCTTCGTCGCCGACCGCCTCGCGCCGCTCGATGCTGGGCGCGGCATGGCCGACCTCGCGCCGGAACTGGTCGGGGCGATGACCGGCGATGCCCCCGATCCGGACGGCATCTCGATCGCGGTCGACTGCATCGCCCATACCCCCGACAGCACCTACCGCGACCATACGCTCGCCATGCGCGGCTTCGACCGCCGGGCCGCCCTCGCCGAAATCAAGGTTCCTACGCTGGTCATCGCCGGCAGCGACGACCCGAACGCTCCCGTGCCCGCCATGCGCCGCATGGCCGAACGCATCCCCGGCGCCCGTTACGCGGAGATCGACGGCGCGGGCCACCTCGCGCACCTGGAGCAGCCCGGGCAATTCAATTCCGTGCTCGACGCGTTCCTACGGTCCTTGGATTAGATCAGCCCCGAGAACCCAAGAAACCCGGCGTGGTCCCCCGCCGCCACCCCCGTCACGTCATCCTCCAGTTCCAGCAGCCCGTCCGCCTCCGTCAGCGACGTCAGCACGCCTGCGCCCTCGACACCGTGCTTCCAGGCCACCCGGTCCCCATCCAGCCGCACCCGCACATACTCCCGCCGCCCCGTCTTCTTCCGGTAGGCGAACCCGGCCCGCACCGGCAAGGCCGCCACTGTCGGCAGCCGCGCCCCACCCAGCGCCGCCAGCACCGGCCGCGCCACCCGCACGAACGTCACGAACGCCGCCACCGGGTTGCCCGGCAAGCCGAGCAGCAACGCCTCCCCCACCTGGCCCATCGCCACCGGCCGCCCCGGCTTGATCGCGATGCGCCAGAACACCAGCCGCCCCGCCGCCTCCACCGCCGAGCGCACGTGGTCCTCCTCCCCGGTTGAAACCCCGCCCGACGTCAGGATCAGGTCGTGAAACGCCGCCGCATCCCGGACCGCCGCCGCGATGGTTTCCCGCCGGTCCGGCAGGATGCCCAGATCCGTCACCTCCGCCCCGGCCCGCCGGCACAGCAGCGCGAGCAGCACCCGGTTGCTGTCCCACCTTTGCGCCGGGCCAGGCGGCGCGCCCGGCTCGACCAGCTCGTCCCCGGTCGAGAACAATGCCACCCGCACCTTCCGCCTCACCTCCAGCGTTTGCCGCCCCAGCGCCGCCGCCAAGGCCACGTCCTGCGGGCGCAGCACCCGCCCCGCCGGCAACGCCACCGCCCCGGCCGCCACGTCCTCGCCCGCAGGCCGCGTGTTCGCCCCCGGCTTCAGCCCGTCGGGCAGGATCACCCCTCCTTCGGTTTCCCGCACGTCCTCCTGCATGAACACGGTGTCGGCGCCGGGCGGCAGCGGCGCGCCGGTGAAGATCCGCATCGCGGTCCCGGCGGCAAGCGGCGCTGCCTCACTGCCCGCGGCCACGCGCCCCCGCAGCGGCACCACTCCCCCTTTCAGCCCTGACAAGCGCACCGCGTAGCCGTCCACCGCCGAATTCGCGAACGGCGGCAAATCCACGCCGGCAACCAAGTCGTCCGCCAGCACGCGCCCGTCCGCCTCCAGCAACGGCGCCGTCTCGACCCCGGCCACGCACGGCACGCCCCCGGCGATCACCGCCAGCGCCGCGTCAACCGTTTGCAGCTTGCCGCCGAACGCGAAGCAGTCGTCGGAAAGCTGCGCCATCAGCCCCAGGCCTCGGCGTGGTCCAGCGCCAGGCGCGCCACCGCGTCCATGTCGTCCAGCGGCACGCAGGGCACCGGCGCATCGAACGCCGGGCTGGCCGCCACCGCCGCGATCGTGGGGTCTTCCGGATACAGCAGCGGCTTGCCGACAGCCGCCCGGTGCACCTCGATCTTGCGCTGCGGCCCGCGCTTGAACCCTTCCACCAGCACCAGGTCGACCCGGCTCATCCGTGCGAGCAACTCCGGCAATCCGGGCTCCGCCTCCCCGCGCAGCTCGTGCATCAGCGCCCAACGGGACGCGCCGCCCACCATCACCTCGGTCGCCCCCGCTTCCCGATGCGCCCAGGAATCCTTGCCCGGCCGGTCGATGTCGAACGCGTGATGGGCGTGCTTGCAGGTCGAGACCCGCAGCCCCTTGGCCACCAGGGCCGGGATCAGGCGGCGCAGCAGCGTCGTCTTTCCCGATCCGCTCCATCCCGCAAACCCGATCACCCGCACCGGCGCGCACCCCCTGGCCTCGATGTTCTTAACCCTCAGCATCATCTCGCGGGACGGCTTGCCGTCACGACGCGAAAAATGATGCGTCCTTAAAGATGTCTGCTTAGCATGACGAATCTGGTATACCAGCCTTGGCGCAACCAGGTTATCAGCTAATATGGAATGGCATACCGGTGGTCCATAAGCCGGTCAGCAAGGTCGGGAGACAAGAATGGCAGATGGCCGCACGGGCGAAGTCGTACAGTTCGAGCATCCGGGCGCGGGCCGCCGCCGCGCGAAGCCGACCCCCAAGGGCCGCGAGGTCCTGCCCAACGCCAAGCACGAGATCGCCACCCTGCTCGGCGACCAGCCGCGCGACCGCCAGTTCCTGATCGAATACCTGCACCTGATCCAGGACCGCTACCACCAGCTTTCCGCCGCCCACCTGGCGGCGCTGGCCGACGAGATGCGCCTGGCCTTCGCCGAGGTGTTCGAGACCGCCACCTTCTACGCCCATTTCGACATCGTGAAGGAAGGCGAGCCTGACCTCGCCCCCATGGTGATCCGCGTCTGCGACAGCGTCACCTGCGCCATGTTCGGCGCCGAGCGCCTGCTGTCCGAGCTGCAGCGCGCCGAGAAATCCGGCGCCCTCGGCGGCTCCGCCCGCGTCGTCCGCGCCCCGTGCGTCGGCCTGTGCGACAAGGCGCCCGTCGTCGAGGTCGGCCACAACTTCATCGGCAACGTCACCGCCGACATGGTGAAGCAGGCCGTGGCCGCCGACGACAGCCACCCGCACATGCCGGACGACACCATCGAATACGACGCCTACGTCGCCGCCGGCGGCTACAACCTGCTCGACCAGGTCCGCAGCGGCGCCATGCCGGTCGACGACCTGCTCGCCAAGCTCGACGACAGCGCCCTGCGCGGCCTCGGCGGCGCAGGCTTCCCCACCGGGCGCAAGTGGCGCTCCGTCCGCGCCGAGCCTGGCCCCCGCCTGATGGCCGTCAACGCCGACGAGGGCGAGCCCGGCACCTTCAAGGACCGCCATTACCTCAACACCGACCCGCACCGTTTCCTCGAAGGCATGTTGATCGGCGCCCTCGTCGTCGAGGCCCCCGATATCTACATCTACCTGCGCGACGAATACCCGATCGCCCACGCCATCCTGAAGCGCGAGATCGCCAAGCTCCCCGAGGGCCTTCCCCGCATCCATATCCGGCGCGGCGCCGGCGCGTATATCTGCGGCGAGGAAAGCTCCATGCTGGAAAGCCTGGAAGGCAAGCGCGGCCTCCCTCGCCACAAGCCGCCGTTCCCCTTCCAGGTGGGCCTGTTCGGACGCCCCACCCTCATCAACAACGTCGAAACCCTTTACTGGGTGCGCGACCTGGTCGAGCGCGGCGCGGAATGGTGGAAGTCCCATGGCGCGCACGGGCGGTTCGGCCTGCGCAGCTACTCCGTCAGCGGCCGGGTCAAAAACCCCGGCGTCAAGCTCGCCCCCTCCGGCACGACCGTCCAGGAACTCATCGACGAGCACTGCGGCGGCATGATGGACGGCCATGCCTTCACCGGCTACCTGCCCGGCGGCGCGTCTGGCGGCATCCTGCCCGCCCGCATGAACGACATCCCGCTCGATTTCGGTACCCTCGAAAAGCATAACTGCTTCATCGGCTCCGCCGCCGTCGTCATCTTCTCCCAGGAAGACGACATCCCCGGCGTCGCCCTCAACCTGATGAAGTTCTTCGAGGACGAAAGCTGCGGCCAATGCACCCCATGCCGCAACGGTACGCAGAAGGCGCGGATGCTGATGGAAAGCGGCAACTGGAACCAGGGCCTACTGAAGGAGCTCGCGACCGTGATGGCCGACGCCTCCATCTGCGGCCTCGGCCAGGCCGCCAGCAACCCGCTCTCCTGCGTTATGCGCTATTTCCCCGAAACCCTCGCCCCCAAGGAGGCCGCCGAATGAGCAGCTCCACCACGCGGGAAGGCCCGCAGAACCTCGGCGGAACCACCACCGAAACCCAAGGACTGGCGTTCGAGCTGGACGGCCAGCAGGTCTTTGCCCAGCCCGGCGAGTCCATCTGGGACGTTGCCCGCCGGGTTGGCACGGAAATCCCCCATCTCTGCCACCGCCCTGAACCCGGCTACCGCCCCGACGGCAACTGCCGCGTCTGCATGGTCGAGATCGAGGGCGAGCGTGTCCTCGCGCCCTCCTGCAAGCGGATGCCCGCCGTTGGCATGAAGGTCCATAGCGAGACCGAGCGCGCGACAAAGGCCCGCAAGATGGTTATGGAGCTGCTGGTCGCCGACCAGCCTGCCCGCGAGACCTCGCACGACCCGGCCAGCCCGTTCTGGACCTGGGCCGAGAAGACGGAGGTCACCGAAAGCCGCTTCCCCACCGAACCGCGCTGGGAGCATGACCCGAGCCATCCGGCCATGCGCGTCAACCTCGACGCCTGCATCCAGTGCAACCTGTGCGTCCGCGCCTGCCGCGAGGTCCAGGTCAACGACGTCATCGGCATGGCCTGGCGCAACGCCGGGTCGAAGGTGGTGTTCGATTTCGACGACCCGATGGGCAGCAGCACCTGCGTCGCGTGCGGCGAGTGCGTCCAGGCCTGCCCGACCGGCGCGTTGATGCCGGCGGCCTACCTGAACGACAACGAGCAGCGGACGGTCTACCCGGACCGGCAAGTGGCAAGCCTTTGCCCCTATTGCGGCGTCGGCTGCCAGGTGAACTATCAGGTCAAGGACAACAAGGTTGTCTACGCGGAAGGCCGCAACGGCCCGGCGAACCATAACCGGCTATGCGTGAAGGGGCGGTTCGGTTTCGACTACATCCATCACCCGCACCGGCTGACCAAGCCGCTGATCCGCTTGCCGAACGTCGGCAAGGACGCGGCCGACCAAGTTGATCCGGCAAACCCGTGGACCCATTTCCGCGAAGCCTCGTGGGATGAGGCGCTCGACGCGGCGGCGGCCGGCTTCATGAAGGTGAAGGCGGAGAAGGGGCCGAAGGCGTTGGCCGGGTTCGGTTCGGCGAAGGGCTCGAACGAGGAAGCCTACCTGTTCCAAAAATTGGTGCGGATCGGGTTCGGCTCGAACAACGTCGACCATTGCACCCGGCTTTGCCATGCAAGCTCGGTGGCTGCGCTGATGGAAGGCGTCAACTCCGGCGCCGTCAGCGCTCCGTTCCACGCCGCGGCCGACGCGGAGGTCATCATCGTCATCGGCGCGAACCCGACGGTGAACCACCCGGTCGCCGCCACCTTCATCAAGCAGGCGGTCAAGAAGAAGAACGGCGCGAAGCTGATCGTGATGGACCCGCGGCATCAGACGCTTAGCCGCTACGCGCATCGCCACCTGGCCTTCAAGCCGGGCAGCGACGTGGCGCTGCTCAACGCCATGCTGCACACCATCATCGAGGAGGATCTGACCGACAAGCAGTATATCTCCGCCTACACCGAGGGCTTCGAGGAATTGAAGGACCGGGTGAAGGACTTCCCGCCCGAGAAGATGGAAGCCATCTGCGGCATCAAGGCCGAGACCATCCGCGAGGTCGCCCGGCTCTACGCCAAGTCCGAAGGCTCCATCATCTTCTGGGGCATGGGCATCAGCCAGCACATCCACGGCACCGACAACTCCCGCTGCCTGATCGCGCTGGCGCTCATCACCGGCCAGATCGGGCGCAAGGGCACCGGCCTGCACCCGCTCCGCGGCCAGAACAACGTCCAGGGCGCGTCCGACGCCGGGCTGATCCCGATGGTGTATCCGGATTACCAGTCCGTCGAGCGCGCCGATGTCCGCGAGCATTTCGAGCAGTTCTGGGGCACGAAGCTCGACCCGAAGAACGGGTTGACCGTTGTCGAGATCATGCGGGCGATCCACCACGGCGACATCACCGGCATGTTCGTCGAGGGCGAGAACCCGGCCATGTCCGACCCCGACCTCAACCATGCCCGCACCGCGCTCGCCATGCTTGACCATCTGGTCGTGCAGGACCTGTTCCTCACCGAGACGGCCTTCCACGCCGACGTCGTCCTGCCCGCTTCCGCCTTTGCCGAGAAGATGGGCACCTTCACCAACACCGACCGCCGCGTGCAGATCGCCCGCCCGGTGATCGACCCGCCCGGCGACGCCCGGCAGGACCTCTGGATTATCCAGGAGATCGGCAAGCGCATGGGCTTGCCCTGGGATTACAGCGGCCCCGCCCAGGTGTTCGCCGAGATGGCGCAGGTGATGCCCTCCTTCGCGAACATCACCTGGGAGCGGCTGGAGCGGGAAGGGGCGGTCACCTACCCGGTCGATGGGCCCGACGAGCCAGGGCATGAGATCATCTTCTACAGCGGCTTCCCGACCGAGAGCGGGCGCGGCAAGCTGGTCCCGGCCAATGTCGTTCCGCCGGACGAGGTGCCGGACACCGAATTCCCGATGATCCTCTCGACCGGGCGGGTGCTGGAGCATTGGCATACCGGGAGCATGACAAGGCGGGCCGAGGTGCTGGACGCGATCGAGCCCGAGGCGGTGGCGTTCATGTCGCCGAAGGATCTGTGGCGGCTGCGGCTCGACGCCGGGGCGATGATCAAGCTCGAAACCCGGCGCGGGGCCGTGGAACTGAAGGTGCGGAGCGACCGGGACGTGCCGCAGAACATGGTGTTCCTGCCGTTCTGCTACGCGGAAGCGGCGGCCAACCTGCTGACCAACCCGGCACTTGACCCGGTGGGCAAGATTCCGGAGTTCAAGTTCTGCGCGGCCCGAGTGAGCGCTGCGGCAAAGGTGCCGGTGGCAGCCGAGTAAAGCGGGCCTGATCCGGATTTGCGGGCGACGCCCTGACCCGAACAGTCAGGGCGTCACTCGCGGCTTATCCATCGCGTGCCAAGTTCAGGCGCTCGGCTGGAGAGAAGGTCGCTGCGCTCTCGGCGCACGGCCACTCTCCACCGATACCCAAACAATCAAGATGCGGTAATGAACCCGCCCCCTAGGATGCGGGAGCCGTCGTAGAACACGCAAGCCTGGCCCGGAGCCGCGAAAGCCGGGTCGTCCAGGATAACGTCCGCGCCGTCCGCCATGGGCCGAACGGTTGCGCCATGCGGGGCCTCGCGGGCGCGGAGTTTGACGGCGCAGCGGCGTTCGGCCCGCTCGGCCAGCCAATTCATGTCGCGCAACCGGATGTGCCGCCTGCCGGCGCTGCGCGGGCCGACGGTGATGCGTCGCCGGCCTGCGTCCACCGATAGGACGGCTTGCCGGGCGCCTTGGTCAAAGCTGGCCGGACCAAGCCCCTTGCCCTGCCCCACCGTGTAGCTGCCGACCCCGGCGTGCCGGCCGAGCACACGGCCATCGGCCGTAACGATCTCGCCAGGTTCGGCGGCATCGGGACGGAGCTTGGCGACCAGCCCGGCATAGCTGCCGCTCGGCACGAAGCAGAGATCCTGGCTGTCGGGTTTGTTGGCCACCTGCAAGCCGAGGCGGGCGGCCTCGGCGCGGACCGCGGCTTTGCTGGGCATGTCGCCCAAGGGAAACCGGGCGTAGCCGAGCTGGTCGCAGGTGGTGGCGAACAGGAACCAGCTTTGGTCGCGGGCCGGGTCCACGGCGCAATGCAGTTCGGGGCCTGCGGCGGTGTCGATGCGGCGAACGTAATGGCCGGTGGCCAGCCCCTCGGCGCCGAGATCCCGGGCGAGGCTTAGAAGGTCGGTGAATTTCACGCTCATGTTGCAGCGGACGCAGGGGACGGGCGTTTCACCGGACGCGTAGCTGTCGGCGAACTGCTGGATCACGGCGGAGCGGAACCGGGCTTCGCGGTCGATGACGTAATGCGGGATGCCGAGGCGGTCGGCCACGTCCCGTGCGTCATGGATGTCCTGCCCGGCGCAGCAAGCGCCTTTGCGCCCCGAAGCGGCGCCCGTATCGTAAAGCTGCAACGTGACGCCGATGACCTCGTGGCCCGCCTCGCGGAGCAGGCCGGCGACCACGCTGCTATCGACGCCGCCGGACATCGCGGCGACGATCCGCATGTCGGTTCCTCGTCAGCCCTGGGCGTTGCGGGTGCCGGCGGGGAGCTTCACCACCAGGCCGTCGAGCGCGTTGGTCATCACGATCTGGCAGCCGAGGCGGCTCGTTTTCTCCAGGCCGAAAGCGAGGTCCAGCATGTCCTCCTCGTCCTCAGTCGGCGTCTCCAGCTTGTTGAACCAAGCCGGGTCGACGATGACGTGGCAGGTGGAGCAGGCGAGCGAGCCTTCGCAGGCGCCTTCGATATCGACACCGTGCTTGTGGGCGATCTCGAGCACGCTCAGACCCATCGGAGCCTCAACCTCCTTCGGGTTCCCGTTTCGCTCAATAAAGGTCATCTTGGGCATTTCAGGCCTCGATCGGTTCCAGGGCGGCGTCCGCGAGCCGCTCCGCTGCGAAGTCCACGTCGGCGGCGGAGGTAAAGCGTCCGAGGCCGATACGCAAGGTGCGGGCGGCGTCGTCGGGGCTCAGGCCCATGGCGCGAAGCACGTAGCTGGGCTCGATGGCGGCCGAGCTGCAAGCCGAGCCGGTGGAGATGCAGAGTTCCGGCATGGCGCGCATCATGGCTAGCGCCTCGGCGGGAAACGTCAGGTTCAGGTTGCCGGAAATGCGATGGTCCCAATCGCCGTTGACCTGGATGCCGGGAAGGCGGCGGCGAAGGCTGGCCAGCAGGCGGTCGCGCAGAGTCGCGAGGCGGGCCGCTTCCTCGGCCATCTCGTCCTGTGCCAGGCGGCAGGCCTCGCCGAAGCCGACGATGAGCGGCGTGGGAAGCGTGCCGCTGCGAAACCCGCTCTCCTGGCCGCCGCCGGAGAACAAGGGCGCGAGGCGGACGCGCGGGCGGCGGCGGACGTAGAGGGCGCCCACGCCCTTGGGACCGTAAAGCTTGTGCGCGCTGAGGCTTGCGAGGTCGAGGCGAGGGTCGCTGACATCCAGCGGAACCTTGCCGGCGGCTTGGGCGGCGTCAGTATGGAGCAGGGCGCCGGCAGCGTGGGCGAGGGCCGAGACGGCCCCGAGGTCCTGGATAACGCCGGTCTCATTGTTGACGGCCATGACGCTGACGAGCAGCGTGGGGGTTCGCAGCGCATCCTCCAGCGCCTGCAAGTCCAGCAAGCCGTCGGGGCGGACGGGAAGGACAACGGGATCGAACCCTTCGGCCGCGAGGTCGCGCACCGTTTCGATGACACACTTGTGCTCGGTGGCCAGCGTGATGACCTGGCGGCGCTCGCCGCCCATCCGCACGGCATGGCGGGCCGCGCCCTTGATGGCGATGTTGTTGGCCTCGGTCGCGCCGGAGGTGAAGACGATCTCTCGCGGGTCGGCGCCGATCAGGCCGGCCACCTGCGCGCGGGCACGCTCGACGGCCTGCTCGGCATCGGTGCCCATCCGGTGCTCGGCGCTGTGCGGGTTGCCGAAGCGCTCGGTGAACCACGGAAGCATGGCCTCGACGACACGGGGGTCGCAAGGAGTGGTGGCTTGGTTGTCGAGGTAGATCGGGCGACCGGGATGCATGGCCGGGATATGGCGGCTGGACGGACGTGCTTCCAGCCGCCGCGGCCGGGTTAGTTGGCGTGAATATAGAGGTACTGGCTGCCGGGCAGACCGGGGGTGGGATCGGTGACGCCATAGGCCAGGCTGAGGCGTCCGTTGGAAAGGTCGGCGGTGGTGTAGCCGGCCAGGGTCAGGTTGGCGTTCGGGTTGCCTGCGGCGGTGACGGCCAGCGTGAGGCCGGTATGGCCGGGAGCGCCGAGTCCGTCCAGCCATTGCAGCGAGGTGTTCTGGGGCGTGATGCCCCACAGGGTCGCCGCGTCCCCGGCATGGAAGTTGGACACGGTGCTCCAAATGGCGGAGGCGGCGCCGCGGCTGTCGAGGAAGAACGTATCGTTGCCGGTGCCGCCGACGAGGAAGTTGGACCCGGCGCCGCCATCGAGGACGTTGTTGCCGTTGCTGGCGCTGACGTCGATGGCATCGTTGCCGCTGCCGGTGACGATGAATGCGTTGGGAGCCGCGGCGGCGATGGCGAGGTTGTCAGGGGTGATCATGACCAGCTGACGCTGCAGCCCGGCCACGGGGCCGGTGTAGACGCTGCCGTTTGACGTGCTGGACTGCATCGTGGCGCCGTCGGAAATCAGGAAGCTGGGCGGCGGCGGCGGCGCGGGCACGGGAGCGTTGACGTGGATCTCAAGGGCGTTCGGGTCCGTGGCGGAAACCGGCACGATCATCGTCGGCGTCGGATAGCCGGGGCCTGTCAGTTCCTGGCCGTTGAACGTGACGGAAACCTGGATGTCCTGGCTTCCGTCCGCGGGCAGGGTCGGCGCGTGGTAAACCAGGCGGTCGAGGACTTGGTCGGGAAAGGCTTGCGCGCCGGATGTTTGCGGGCCGCCGAGCGTTTTCTCAGTAAATGTGTAGGTGCCGGTCTCGGGGTCGAAGCCGCTGTCCGGGGCGCCGAACTTGTAGCCGGCATCGCTGATCGTGCCGACCGGGCCGGAGGAGGCATGCAGGGTGATCGTCAGCGTGCCCGTGCCGCCGCCGCCGATGGTGTCCCAGGTCGTTTGGAACGGGTTGTCGACGTGGATGTATTGAAAGGCGATGGCGGACGCCCCGCTTTCCACACTGAGTTTGTCATGGTTGAGATCGTGCGTGACGGTTGTCGCCATGGCGGAAGAACGGTTCCTTTGTTCGGCAAAGCGGCGGGAGCGCGACTTTGAGAGTTAAGAACGAACGCTAATATTTTGTTATGCTACTGTATATCAGGAATTATCGGAAATTAGCGGCTGTTGCCAATCAATCACGAACCGGTGAGCAAGCGGCTGCGATCTCGCCTTGACAAGCGTCATGGAACTTGTGGGCCGCGCGACCGTCATACCGTCATCATATCAGCGGGACAAAACATCATGGGCATACTCGATTCGGTTCTCGGTGGTTTGCTGGGCGGCAGCGGAGGCACGTCATCGCCGCTGGGCGGCGTCTTATCCGGCCTACTGGGTAGCGGACAGGCTGGCGGACCAGCCGGGCAGGCCGCCGTGGGCGGACAGGGCTACGGCGGCTTGGGAGGATTGCTGTCGCAGTTCGAGCGGTCGGGCCTTGGCAACATTGCCCAATCATGGGTCGGCAACGGTCCCAACCAGCCGGTGTCGCCGCAGCAGTTGCAGGGCGTGTTCGGCGACAGCCAGGTCGAGGGGATGGCAAACCAGGCTGGGATGCAGAAAAACGATTTCCTGTCCCAGTTGAGCCAGCACCTGCCGAACGCTGTCAATGGCATGACGCCGAACGGGCAGGTTGAGAACGAGGGCACGGCTTCGGTCTAACGGGTGACGTCGGTGGCTGGGCAATGACAAGGGTGAAGGCAGCCAATCGGACAATCGGGTTGCTGATCGGCGCGGCGCTGCTCGGTGTGCAGTGCCTGCCGGGACCGGCCTGGGCGGAAAACCAGATGGGCTACCAGTTGCTTCCGGCGCAACAGGCGGAGCAATTGCCGAAGGGCGGTGGTGTTCTTGGTCTTGATGTCGGCGCCGGGCAACGGATCACCGACAGCGGCATGACATTCGAACTGCTGCGGGTAAAATCGGTGCGGAGCAACTCACCCGGAGCGCAGGCCGGGCTGAACCAGGGCGACCAGATCATTGCCGTCGATGGACGGGTATTCCCGAGCGTTGCGGCGTTTGCCGCGTTCGTTGGTTCAAAACCGCCAGGGCAAAACCTGATGATCGACTATATGCCAGCGGGCGGCGGGCCGGAACAGGCTCAGCGGGTCAATGTGATGCTCGCCGGCAAGGACGGGGCGCATACGCAACCGCAGCAAGACGGAAATTCCGCGCACTCATCCGGCATGTCGACCGGCACCAAGCTTGCTATCGGCGCAGGTGCCGTCGCCCTGTTCGGCTGCTACAAGCTCGGCTGCTTTTCCCACTCTCGGTCAGGCGCCGGATCTGCCCAGCAACCCAGCCGGTGATGGACGTCAACCGAATGCGCTTGATAGCATTTAGTCGCTTCTAACGACCTGATGCTGCCGGGTGGGTAGTGTCTCAGTTTGAAATTGGCGGCCCATAACCGTCCATCTCGCATCCGACCCGCGCCTCCTATATGCTTAGCGGAAAGCATGGAGGCTGCGAGATGGCGAGAAGGGAATTTTACGTGGCGTTACTCACTCGGCTTTCCGAAATGCGAGCGAACGCAGAAAACTTTGTAGCCGAGGCGATCAAAGCTGGCGTGACGGGAATAGCTTTCGATAGCACTGAGTATGACAAGCAAGAACGGGCCATTCGGGCTGCGATGGAGCGGGCGAGCTAGTGCCCCGTGGTCCCAAAGGCGAACACCGCCCCGCCGACGTGATCGGCGCGGCGGTGAAGGTGATGCGGATTGCGACTGGCGAGGAAGAGGACGCGCCCCCGCCGGATGGCGGTAAGGATGCGGCGGCGGTGAGCATGGGCAAGCGTGGCGGGGCCGCTCGCGCTGCGGCTATGACGCCGGAGCGGCGGGCGGAGATTGCGCGGAAGGCGGCGGCTAAGAGATGGAGGAAGGAGTAGAAAAAGGAAGTTCTAAAGTGTTTCCGCGCTTCGGAAGCACCTGATCAACACTAAGCATGAATCTATTCCACGAATGACCATTCGCGATCGCAAATCGCTGGAACATAACGATTGAGTGCATGTGTTGAGAGAGCATGGGATGACCTATGTCTTCTGTTAGCCAGCGATGAAGCCTTATAGAACGCTGCCCCCTACCGTTCTTAGGAGATTTTTCCTTGAGCTCATCAAGAATCCCAGGGCCCAGCCGGCTCCAGATCAGATCATTAGTGTAATGCGCGACAACACTATAGCGATTTTTGCTCATCCCAGGCCAAACCCAGCCTTTAAGCTTGTAAATGTTCTCGTAGAACTCGTCGGGAAACCGTTTCACCCAAGCAGCAAGTTCCTTGCGCACTACAAGCTCAAGGTACGCCGCAAGGGCATTTTGAGGGCGAACCTTTTCGTAGCCTGTTGCCTCATCGATTAGGGCAACAATGCCTGTCTTTGCCAGAGTGCGGGTTAGAACTTCGGCTTGCTGCGCCTTGGCAAGTTGTTGTTTTTGCAGAGCCCCAGCCGCGCGCGCTTTTAGCCACACGTCACAAACTGCGACGAGAATAGAAGCGTCATAGCCCCGCACCACGCGGTCACCATCAAGATAGTCGATAGGCTGAAGGGGCCCATCGCGTAAGTCCTTGGTGATAAAAGGACTTAGCTGACTGGGCGCCGCGAAGAGGGGTAAAAGGGCCCCATCCTCGTCAGCGGCCCTTTTCAACCGTTTTGATGCCCCGCTACGACTACCCAAAATCGCCTGAGTTATACCATGCTCGCTCAAAACCCTCTGAATGCCTCCGGGCCCATTGATAACGGCGCACGGGAGCTTGGTGCCCACAAGGCTGAGGGTATTCGCGTAGCCTTCCAAGACCCTCGGTAAGTCCGACGCCGCTACTGCCGCTCGCTTCTCCCCCCACCGCCTATCTGCTGCGGCCTTAGCAATTTCGGATCGCCTCTCAGGGCTTAATTGTGCCGCACGGGCTTTGCCGCTTCTGGTCCGCCCACTGGGCCCTTGGTCACCTGGCATACAAGCATCCTTTGGATTAATGCTTGCAATGTAGTATGTCTCAAGCATGATACAAGCATCAGGTGCGAGATGCTTAAAATGCTTGACCGTATGCATAAAAGTTCATTATAAAGGCTCATGAGCAACAAGCTGCCTGTCGCCAAGCGCGTTCAAATCCTCTCCATGCTCTGCGAGGGGTCGTCCATGCGGTCGATCTCTCGGATAGTGGACGTGTCGATCAACACGGTGTCTGGACTGCTGGTGGAGGCGGGCAAGGCGTGCGCCAAGCACCACGACGAGACGGTGCGTAACGTCCGCAGCAAGCGCATTCAGGCCGATGAAATCTGGTCATTCTGCTACGCCAAGCAGAAGAACGTCGCGACCGCGAAGGCAGCCCCGGAAGAGGCTGGCGACGTGTGGACTTGGACGGCGCTGGATGCCGATACCAAGCTGATCGTGTCTTACTTGATCGGCGGACGTGATGCCGGTTACGCGCACGAGTTCATGCAGGACGTGGGCAACCGTCTGGCGAACCGTGTCCAGCTTACCACGGATGGCCTCAAGGCTTACCTGGAAGCTGTTGAAGGGGCGTTCGGTGCCGATGTGGACTACGCCATGCTGGTGAAGCTCTACGGCGATGCACCGGGTCCAGTAGGCCGCTACAGCCCGGCGGAATGCACGGGGGCGATTAAGACACGCATCGAAGGACGGCCTGATGCGAAGCACGTCAGCACGTCCTATGCCGAGCGCCAGAACCTCACCATGCGGATGTCTATGCGCCGGTTCACGCGGCTGACCAACGCATTCAGCAAAAAGGCCGAGAACCACGCGCACATGGTCGCGCTTTACACGACTTGGTACAACTTCGTTCGCCAGCATAAAACGTTGCGGGTTGCGCCCGCGATGGCTGCTGGCCTTTCTGTTAGCCTTTGGAGCATGCAGGACGTTGTTGCGCTGATCGACGCTCAGGCCGAAGCTCCGAAGGCACGCGGGCCCTATAAGCCACGCCAGTCAAAACCGATCTAATCGACTTGCGGAATTGTGGCCCTAACGCTCTCAAATCCGCTTAGCCGCGCGTGACTGACGAGCAGCTCCGCAATCAATGCCAATACGAACGCCTCACGCTCTCGTTCTGATGGCAGCGCCGTATAGCGGTCAAACATCATTTCTGCTCTTGAGGAGTTGGCCCGATCCTTTGCCAACACCCTTCCAATCTCCAAACCGTAGGGATAGGTGCTCATGGTCGATATTCCCCTGGATTGCCCTCACTGCAACATTGAGAGGGTAGGCTTCCACGGCCACCTGTTTATGGCGTGCGACCCGCATGGCATTGAAAGGCTTTTGCTTCTTCAATGTGGCCACTGCCAAAATGGTGTTGTGGCGAAATACAGCGGACCAGAGTTCCCAAACTGGATACAGACGAATGGGCAGACGCGGTCTCCGCACTTGGTCGGGATATGGCCCGAAGCGGAGCCGCCCGCATCTCC
This sequence comes from Acetobacteraceae bacterium, assembly GCA_965260935.1. Lineage (GTDB taxonomy): Bacteria > Pseudomonadota > Alphaproteobacteria > Acetobacterales > Acetobacteraceae > JBBROS01. The sequence goes on along the minus strand of OZ253374.1, from coordinate 460,222 downwards.
AAATTATCTGCCGGACAACATTCGCAACTTCTACCTTCAGGGTCTCGATGGCCTACGTCGCAAAAGCTATGACGCAGCCGGCACCATGTTCCGCAAATCCCTTGATGTTTCGTTGAAACGGATTTTTCCCGATGGAAAAGGCACGCTTCAAAAGCGCATCGACGCGTTGCCCGCACATCTCGGCGTCACGCCTGCGATGAGGAAATGGGCACACGAGATTCGTGATCTTGGCAATGAGGCAGCTCATGAAGATGAACCGCTCTCGGAAGCCCAAGCGAGAGCGTTGCATGCATTTACAGAAATGTTTCTCACCTACGTCTTTACGCTTCCTGGCATGCTGGAGCAGCGGAAGAAGGACGAACCGCCTGTCTGAAACATCACATTTCAAACTGAGACACTACCGCCGGGTGTTTTAGCTTGACGGCTGAACCAGCCAACGAATAAAGCCGGCGCCTCGATTCAAGCTGCACCGTCTAAATGTATCGAGGCACTAAGCCGCGCGCCTTGATAAGCGCGCGACCATGCCGCGGTACGCTTCGGCAAACCCGCAAACATCAGAGGCGGTCGCGTTCCAGGGCAGGCTGACGCGGATGGCTTCCTCAGCCAACGCGCCAAAACCCATCGCCTGCAGGACATGGCTGCGCGCAACCTTCCCGCTGCTGCAAGCGGCACCGGCGCTGACGGCAATGCCGGCAAGATCCAAAGCGATCACCTGCGACTCGGCGGAAAGTCCAGGGTAGGCAAAGCAGGCGGTGTTCGGAAGGCGGTTGGACCCGCCAAGGACGACAGCCCCCTCAGCCTTCGCGGCGGACTCGGCCTGGTCCCTGAATGGGCCCACCTCGGCCGGGGCCGCCACGGCCGCGGCGGCGAAGCCGGCGATGCAAGGGAGTGGTGGCGTGCCGCCGCGCCGACCCCGTTCCTGTCCGCCGCCGGCGATCAACGGCGCGATCTCGCAACCCGGCGCGAGGAGGAGCGCGCCGGCGCCTTTCGGGCCGCCGAGCTTGTGGGCGGACACGGCAAGGGAGCAGGCCCGGAGCTCGGACAGCTTGGTCGGGATGCGCCCGGCGGCTTGCACGGCGTCGACATGGAGCAGGCCCCCGTAAGCCCGGCAAAGCTCGGCCGCCTCACGGACCGGCTGGATGGTGCCGGTCTCGTTGTTGGCGAGCATAAGGCAAAGCAGAGCCGGACCTTTGGCCAGGTGCCGCTCAAGGGCAGCGAGGTCGGCCACGCCGTCGCCATCGACGGGAAGGATGTCGGCGCCGGGCGCCGCGGCGCGGACGGCGTCATGCTCGGTCGCGCCGATGATCACGCGGCGGCTTTGGCCGAGAGCCGCGATGGCCAGCGCATTCGCCTCGGTGCCGCCGGAGGTAAAGACCACCCCGGCCATGGGCGCGCCGAAGCGCTCGGCAACCGTGCGGCGTGCCGATTCAAGCACCGCCCTCGCTGCCCGGCCGGGGCCGTGGATGCTGGACGGATTGCCCACAAGGTCCATGGCGGCAAGGACGGCATCGCGCGCCTCGGGACGAAGCGGCTCGGTCGCGTTGGCGTCGAGGTAGATCATCCGTGTCCGTCGGACGCTATTCGGCGGCGGGCGACCGCTGGTGGCCGGCCTGGACGCGCTGCAGCTCCGACACCCGGGCCTCGAGCGAGAGCAACTCGGCGCGAAGGGCCTCGATCGTGCGGACGAGCGGGTCGAGCGTGCCCTCGCACGGTGTCCCATACGCCATGAACGCGTTGGCCCGGCGCGCGACGGCACGCTTGGTCGGGTCGCGCTCGACCGGGCGGGCCGGGATGCCGACAACCGTCTCGTTCGCCGCGACGGACTGGACAACGACGGCGTTGGCGCCGACCCGGGCGCCGTCGCCCACGGTGATGCCTCCCAGGATCTTGGCCCCCGCGCCGACGATGACGTTGTTGCCGATGGTCGGATGCCGCTTGCCCCGCTCGCTGCTGGTGCCGCCGAGCGTGACCTGATGATAGAGGTAAACGTCGTCGCCAACCTCGGCGGTTTCCCCGATCACGACGCCCATGCCGTGGTCGATGATCAGCCGCCGCCCGATCCGCGCGGCGGGATGGATCTCGATGCCGGTGAGGAAACGACCGACATTGGCGATAAGCCGGCCCGGCGTTCGCAACCCAAGATTGAAGACGCGGTGCGCCAGGCGATGCCAGATAACGGCGTGAAGCCCTGGATAGCAGAGCAGGACTTCGAGCGACGACCGGGCAGCGGGGTCTCGCTTACGGTAGGCTTCAACCGCCTCACGCAGAAACATGAATGCCATGCGACATTTCCATTATGAAAACTGGACCGATACTGACTATATTCCGGGCGTTGCCGGATACCAGGGTTCGCCGGCAATCGTGTCCTTCATGTCGGCGGACGTTGAGCGGTGGGTCACAAGGCCCGGTTCGTTGCGGAAGGCTAAGCTGGTTTGTGCTGCCGGGTCAAATGGGCTGGCGGTGATGAGAATCAATTGCGGCGGAAACGGCATGATCCGTCCGCCGCTTGTGGAACGAGATTGGAATGCTATGCCTGAGGTGATGTTTGCCGGTCCGGATGGCCGGCTTGAGGGTCGTTACCATCACTCAAAGGAGCCGAACGCTCCGTTGGCGCTGATCCTGCACCCGCACCCGCTGCATGGCGGAACGATGAACAACCGCATCGCCTACGCGATGTACCAATCGTTCCAGAAGCTCGGCTGCTCGGTGATGCGGTTCAATTTCCGCGGCGTGGGGCGTAGCCAGGGCAAGTATGACGGCGGCTTCGGCGAGATCAGCGACGCGGCGGCGGCGCTCGACTGGATGCAGATGGTCAACCCGAACTCCGGCGGGCTGTGGATCAGCGGCTACTCGTTCGGCGCGTTCGTGGGCATGCAGTTGCTGATGCGGCGTCCGGAGATTTCCGGCTGGGTGAGCGTGGCGCCCCCGGCCAACCATTACGATTTCGGCTTCCTGGCCCCTTGCCCGTGCGGTGGCTTGATGATGCACGGCGACAACGACGAACTGGTGCCGGAGCCGGCAGTGCGGAAGCTGGTGGACAAGCTGAACACGCAGAAGAACGTCCAGGTCGACTACCGCGTCTGCGCCGGGGCGGATCACGTGTTCGCGAGTCATGCGGATACGGTGGCCGATGCGATCGAGGATTACGTGGGCACGATCATTGCCCGCAAGGCAATGGCGCTCGCGGCCGACTGAGGCCATGTTTGGAGCAGGCTCTCTCCTGGCGACGGGAGAGGGCCTTTTCGGTTTTTAGGCGATGGTGGACAGCCCGTTTCTGATCGAGGCCGCGGCGCGTGGATTCCTGTTCCAATGCACCGACGAGGCGGCGCTGGACCGGGCGCTGCTGGAAGGCGGCGTGGCCGGATACATCGGCTTCGATTGTACGGCGGACAGCTTGCACGTCGGCAGCTTGGTGCAACTCATGCTGCTGCGGCTGCTGCGGCGGCATGGGCACCGGGCGGTGGTGCTGATGGGCGGAGGAACCACGCGGATCGGCGACCCATCGGGCAAGGACGAGGCCCGGCAGATGCTGGACGACGCCCGGATCGCCCACAACATGGCGGCGATCCGGGATTGCGTCGCGCCGTTCGTGCCGTTCGGCGACGACGGGGCAGTGCTGGTCAACAACGCCGACTGGCTGGATCGGCTGGGATACATCGAGTTGCTGCGCGACGTCGGCAGCCACTTCACCATCGGCCGGATGCTGACCTTCGACAGCGTGCGGACCCGGCTGGAGCGGGAGCAGCCGCTGACCTTCCTCGAATTCAACTACATGATCCTGCAAAGCTACGATTTCCGCGAACTGCTGCGGCGGCAGGGGGTGACGCTGCAGATGGGCGGCTCGGACCAGTGGGGAAACATCGTCTCGGGCGTCGATCTGGTGCGGCGGACGGAAGGCCGGCAGGTGTTCGGGCTGACGACGCCGCTGATCACGACGGCCGGCGGGGCGAAGATGGGCAAAACGGCGAAGGGAGCAATCTGGCTCCGCGCCGACCGCCTGTCGCCCTACGACTACTGGCAGTTCTGGCGCAACACCGAGGACGCCGACGTGGGCCGTTTCCTGCGCCTGTTCACGGACCTGCCGCTGGACGAGATCGCTCGGCTGGAGGCGCTGCCCGGTGCCGCGGTGAACGAGGCGAAGAAGACGCTGGCAACGGAGGCAACGGCGATCGCTCATGGTAGGCTGCGGGCGGAACAGGCGGCGGAAACGGCGCGGCTGGCCTTCGAAGAAGGGCGGGCGGCGGAGAACTTGCCGACGCACGAGGTGGCGATGGGAACACTGGCGGCGGGGGTTTCCGTCGTGCAGCTATTTGTAGAGTCCGGGCTGGCCGCGAGCAAGGGCGAGGTCCGGCGGCTGATCCAGGGCGGCGGCGCCCGGATCAACGATGCGGTGGTGGCAAGCGATGCGGCGGTGGTGACGGCCGGTGATCTGCGGGAGGGTGCCGTGAAGCTATCGGCGGGACGGAAGCAGCATCGCCTGGTGCGAGGAACATAAGGCAGTGTTCCGGGCGCGCCGCCCCGCGGCGTGCATGGAATGGCCGCACCGCGCGCTCCGATAATGCCAGCGCGTCCTCAGCACCCGAGGCGGTCGGCAAGCGCCAGGATGCTGTCGGTCACGATATCCCAATCCTGCTCTGCGGCCACGTCTCGAACCTGGTCTGGCCCGTGTTCGGTCGGGCGGGCAATAAAGGCGGTTCGCAGGCCAAGGCCGCGGGCGGCGACCAGGTCGCCGTTGTGGGCGGCGCACATCATCACCTCCGCAGGAGGCAGGCCGAGCAAGGCTGCGGCGCCGAGATAGGTCTCGGAGTCGGGCTTGTAGTGGCGGAACAGTTCCGCGGAAAGCACGGCGTCCCAGGGAAGCCCGGCGGACTTGGCCATGTTGGTGAGCAGGGCGACGTTGCCGTTGGAGAGCGGGGCGATGACGTAGTGCCGCTTAAGGCGGGCCAAGCCGGGAACGCTGTCGGGCCAGGGCTTCAGCCGGTGCCACGCCCGGGTGAGCCGATGGAGCGCGTCATGGTCGAGGCCGGCGAGGCCGAAGCGAGGGGCGAGCTGTTCGAGCGAGGCCCGGTGCAAGCCGTCGAGGTTGGTCCAGGGCTGCTCGCCGCGGCGCACGCGGTCCATCGATGGGGCGTAGGCGGCACGCCAGGCGTCCACGAGGCCGGGCCAGTCGGCGGCGCGGCCTTGCTCCCGGCCCCACGCGAAAAGGTCCTGGATCAGGCTGGAGCGCCAATCGACCACGGTGCCGAAAACGTCGAACAGCAATGCCTTGGTCATCGATCGATCCTTACTCGGTTAAATGGAACAAACGCCGGAGCGCCCCAGGGGTCAGGACCGAGAGCGGGTTGACCGAGACCGATGGGTCATCGAACGAGCCGTGCACGGCGTAGTTCATCGCGATCAGGCCGCCCCCCCGCTCGGACCTGAACAGCCGGCCCAATATGGGAACGCGGCCCAGAAGGGAGTTGACGACGTAGGCGGGAACGATGGTGCCCTGCAAATCGAGCGTCGAGTGGGCGGTGTCGATAACGCCCTTGCCGGTCAGGCCGAGCGAATCGCTGGTCGCGCGCGCGTCGGTGATGTCGAGCTGGCTGCCGTGATAGCGAAAGGGAAGGATAAGTTCGTCGAAGTAGAGGCCGGGGCCGCTCAGGGCCTCGCCGACGCCGTAGATGGTCGCGGCCTGCAGCAGCTTGCCGATGGCTGGGGCCTTGCGCAGGTGGAAATCCTTCAGCTCCGCGGCGCCGGTGAGAGGCGGGTCGGGCTGGGTGTCGTCGAAGCGGGCATCGAGCGTGAGACGCCCGCCGTCGACCGTGCCGATCAGGTCGAGCGAGCGCAGCAGGGCGCCGCCGTCCGCGGCAGCGACCGTCAAGCGGCGGCCGGCGCCGTCGGGCTGCATGGCGGCTTGGAGCCGCTCCGGGCCGGAGGACGCGATACGGACGACGGCAAGGCGGCGGCCGTCGTTCTCGGCATGGGCGACGACGTTCACGAGGCCCGGCCCGTTCGACAGCAGGACGCGGTCGAAGCGGATGTCGGCGACCCAAGGCGTATCGGGGCCGGGCGGCGCGGTCTTGGCGGGGGGCGGGGCAGGGTTCTTGGCCAAGGTCGTGGACAGGTCGAGCACCGGGCCGGAGATGGTGGCGCGAATGGGAAGGCCGGGGGTTTTCGGCACTTGGATTTCGCCGGTTGCCTTGGTAGGCCCGATCTCGATGGTGTCGAAGATCAGGGTGTTCGGACCGTTGGCGGCCAGCTTGGCCCGGCCTTCCACGGAAAGGCCCGGGCCTTTGGCTTGCAGGCTCTCGATCCCGATAAGTTGGCCGTGTTCAAGCAGGAGCTGGGCTTGAACCGTGGCCGCGGGGCCTTGCGGCTTGCGCCACCCGGCCAGCGCGAGGCCCGCGTCCTTCAGGTCGGCGTCGATGCTGAGCGTGGCGCGGCCGTTGCGGCGCTGCTCGTAGCTGGCAGTCAGCAGGGCGGCGCCCGACTCGATCAGCCCGCCCGGATCGAACCCGGTATTGCCGAGCTGCCGGGACGTGGCGCGTCCGTTGGCCGTGGCGCGCTCGACGACCTGGCTGGGCGGGCCGTCGCGGAAGTCCATGCCGACGGCGATGGCGGCGTCGATGCCGCCGATGCTGGCCGATCCTTTGATGTCGAGCGCGTCGGAGGAGGCCTGCAGGTCAAGCTCGCCGTGCTCGAGATCCCGGTGCGCGACGATGCCGCCGAGGTTGAGGCGGGCGAGATGGGCTTGCGCGCCGATCTTCACCTGCTCGAACGTCAGGTCCTCATTGAGCGGGAGCTTGACGCTCAGATGCCCGGCGAAGCTGCCGGAAGGGTTGCGCATCGGGATCGGCTTCTTGGACAACAGGTTGAGGCGAGGGTTTTTAAGCAGGGCGAGCAAGGCGGGGACGCTGCCGGACGCGTCGGCGTCAATGGCCAGGACCTGATCTTGCTTCGAGAGGCCGGTGATGCGGACCAGCCCGTCCTTCAGCGCCATCGTGCCTTGACGCCCGGTCGGGACGGCGATGTCGAGGCTGTCGGGGTTGGTGATGGTGAGCTTGGCGGAGGCGTGCTCGATGGGAGGCACGGGGCGCAGCCACCAGACCGTGACGTCCTGGCCCGTCACGCTGCCGTCGACGGCAGTGATCCTGACGGTCTTGAGGTCGGGCGGCGCGACAAGGCCGAGCTTGATGACGCCGTCGCGGGCGATGCCGGCGGTCATGTTTTCCGTCATCCACGGGCGGACGTGCCCGCCCAACGGCTCGGGCCAAAGGTCGGCGAGGTTGCTGAAGGCGAGCTGGTCGAGCGAGGCGTCGACCGTGGCGTTGATCTGGCTGCCGTCCTGGGCTGCTCGGGCGCTGGCAAGGATTGTGGTAGGCGGGGCGTCGCCGGGCGGGCGGAGAACCGCCTTGCCGCGCGTGAGGGCGAGGCTCGAAGGGCGGGTCCACCTGGGCTGGCGCCACTTGGCTTCGGCGTCGAGCGAGAGCGCGTCGGTGGCGATCCGGACGCCCGACACGAGCAGGCCGCCCGGCCCGGCTTCGGCATGGAGCGTCGCGGCGGCAGGCAGCAGGCTTGGCGACAGGTCGAGGATGGCGGAAGCGCCGATCTTGGCGTCGAGGCCGTAAGCCGCATCGACGCCGGCCGCCTGCTGCAGAAGCGCGCCGAGCGGGGCCGCTTCCAGCGGTGCGAGCGCCGCCCGAAGCTGGGTGCCGCCGCTGGGCGCCAGCACGGCTTGCAATGAGAGCGCGGCCGGCGGAGATCCGTCGAATGCGACGGTGGCTTGGGCCTGGCCTTGCACGCCGCCCTTCGACTGGCGCTGCAGGTCGAGTTGCCCGACCTTCAGGCTCCAGGATTTGCCGAGGGCTTGGTCCTGCACCTCAACGCTGGCATCGGTCAGATGCGCCTCCCGAAGCTGGCTGAGGCGCCGGACGATGTCGGACCGGCCGGACGGTTCGCCTTCGCGGGCGGGGCGTGACAGCTCGGCCACGGTGTCATCGACGTTCACGGCAGCGGCGGGGTCGCCCGGCGCCGGATCGATGCCGCTCAAGCTGACCGCGCCATCGGCGGAGCGGGTCAGATGCAGGCCGGCCCCGGAAACGGCGATGGTTTGCGGGGCGATAACGCCGGACAGCAGCCGGGTCGGGGACAGGGTGAAGGCCAGGCTCGCGATCGAGGCGGCCGGAGCGCCATCCGGGGCGGAGAGCCGGACGCCGCTCAAGGTGAATTCAAGCCCGTAACCGGCCTGCTTGAAGCCGCGCCAGCGCAGCGCCGCGCCGCCGATGGCGAGGCGGGCCGTTGCGTCGGCCCGGTCGTTGTAGGCGGCCTCTGCGCGCCGGGCGGCCCAGGCAAGGTCGAGCGGCCCTTCCGAAAGCCGCCAGGCGAGCAGGGCGATGCCGGCCGCCGATAAGGTGAGCACGGTGAAGGCGACGAGCAGCAGCGCCCGCAAAAGGCGCGAGGCGCCGGACGCGATGGTCATTTCACGGGCGGCGTGTTGACGCGGTGCGTCACGGGCGGCGTGTTGACGCGGCGCGAGGCCGGGCCGCACCCTGGGCTACGATGGTTGATGACAGCACATGGCCGCGTGCGGCTGACCCAGCCGCGGCGGAGCGGCTGATCGAGCGGTTCGCGGCGCAGGGCGCGGAGGCGCAGGCGCTCGCACAAACGCAAGCGGGCCTCGCGATGCTCCGGGCAGTGGGCGGCGGCAGCCCATACCTGTCGGACCTCGCCATACGCGAGCATGGCTGCGCCGTGTCGGTCATGGCGCACGGGGCGGACCCGGTGGTCGGCGAAGCCCTGGCGGCGCTGGCAGCCGTCGATCCGGCCGGGCCGCGGGCGCAGGTCGCCAAGGCGATGCGGGTGGCGAAGCGGCGCGTCGGCCTGGCGGCGGCGCTGGCCGACATCGGAGGCGCGTGGGGGCTGGCGCAGGTGACGGCCGCGATGGCGGCGCTGGCGGAAACGGCGCTGCGGCTCGCGCTCTCGCACCTGCTGCTGACGGCGCATCGCGGCGGGGCCTTGTCGTTGCCGGACCCGGGCAAGCCGGAGCAGGGCTGCGGCCTGATCGTGCTGGGGATGGGCAAGCTGGGCGCCTGCGAGCTCAACTACTCGAGCGACATCGACCTCGTGCTGCTGTATGACCCGGACGCGCATCCCAACCCCGAAACTCTCGGCGCAACCTTTACACGGATCGCGCGCGCTTTGGTGCCTATGATGGAAGCGCGGGACGCGGACGGCTATGTTTTCCGCACCGATCTACGCCTCAGGCCCGACCCGGCGGCCACGCCCCCGGTGGTCAGCCTGCCCGCGGCGCTCGGATATTACGAGAGCCTGGGACAGAACTGGGAACGGGCGGCGATGACCAAGGCGCGTCCGGTGGCCGGGGACATCGCGCGGGGGCACGCGTTCCTGTCGGCGATCCGGCCCTTCGTTTGGCGGCGGCAGCTGGATTTCGCGGCCATCGCGGACCTGCACGCGATGAAGCGGCGGATCGATGCGCATCGCGGGTTCGCGTCGGGCGAAGCGGCGGCGGGAATGGCCGGGCTCGACGTGAAATTAGGGCCGGGGGGAATCCGGGAAATCGAGTTCGCCGTGCAAACGCTGCAACTCGTCTGGGGCGGCCGGAACCCGGCGCTTCGGGACGCGACGACGCTGGGCGGGCTGAAACGGCTCGTCCGTGCCGGGCGGTTGGGGCGGCGGGCGGCGGCGGAGCTGACGGTGGCCTACCGTCTGCTGCGCCGGGCCGAGCATCGGCTGCAAATGGTGGCGGACCGGCAGACGCACGCCTTGCCGGAGAAGGCGGACGAGCTGGAGCGCTTCGCGGCCTTCCTCGGATGCGCGGACGCCGGCGCGATGGCGGCGCTGCTGGCGCGGCACATGGGGCGGGTGCGGGCGCGCTACGCGGCGGTGTTCGAGACGGTGCCGGACGCGCGCGGGACGGCGCCGATCGATTTGGCCGGGCCGGACTTGCCGGAGCCGACGGTGGAGCGGCTTAGGGGCATGGGGTTCCATAACGTCGAGGGGATCATCGCGACGCTGAGGGGATGGCAGGCCGGGCGGCTGCGGGCGCTGCGGTCGAGCCGAGCGCGGGAGCTGATGGATGGCGTGCTGCCGGGACTGCTCGCGGCACTGGGGCGGCAGGCGGACCCGGACGCGGCGTTCATGCGGTTCGATGCCATGCTTTCGCGCCAGCCGGCGGGCGTGCAGTTATTGTCGATGTTCCAGCGGAACCCGCCAGTGCTGGAGCGGGTCGCGGGCGTGCTGGGAGCGGCGCCGATGCTGGCCGACCATCTGGCGCGGGTGCCGAGCGCGCTGGAGGGATTGCTGGGCCCGGCGGACGAGACGGCGCCGGCGGAGATGCTGCGGCGGCAACTCGGGGACGCCCGGGCGCTGGAGGACGTGATCGCGATCACGAGCCGCTTGGTCAGGGCAGAGGAGTTCCGGCTGTGCTGCGCGCAGTTGGACGGGGCGATCGGCGTCGATGCGGCCGGCTTCGCCCGGTCGGCGCTGGCGGACGCGGCGTTGCAATCACTGCTGCCCGCGGTGATGGCGGAGCACGGGCGCCGTTTCGGGCGGGTGCGCGGCGGAGACGTGGCCGTCGTGGCGCTGGGGAAGGCTGGCAGCGAGGAGATGATGGCGGGGTCGGACCTTGACCTGATGCTGGTCTACACGCATCCGCCGGGCGTGACGGAGAGCACGGGCGGGCGGAGCCTGGCGGCAAGCCAGTGGTTCATCCGTCTGGCGCACGCGTTCGTCGCGGCCTTGACGGCGCCGGGCGCGGATGGGCCGCTCTATGCGGTGGACATGCGTTTGCGGCCTTCGGGCAACAAGGGGCCGGTGGCGGTGTCGCTGGCCGGGTTCGAGCGGTATCAGGCCGAGAGCGCCTGGACATGGGAACGGATGGCGCTGACCCGGGCGCGGGTCGTGGCGGGGCGGCCGGCGATCCGGGGGCGGGTGGAGCGGGCGGTCGCGACGGCTTTGGCCAGATCGGCCGACCCGGCGCAGGTGCGGGCCGATGCGGTGGAGATGCGGCGCCGGCTGCTGCGCGAGCTTCCGCCAGCCGGGCCTTGGGACGTGAAGATGCGCCCGGGCGGGGGGATGGAGGTGGAGTTCGTGGCCCAGGCGCTGCAACTCGCGCATGGGCCTGTGCCGGGTGGCCAGAACACGGAACGGGCGCTCCGCGGGCTTGCGGCGGCGGGCGTCTTGCCCGCGGAGGAGGCGGAGGCGCTGATCCGGGCGGACCTGTTGTGGCGGACGGTGCAGAGCATGGTCCGCATCACGGTCGGGCGCGGGGCGGCGGCGTTGCCGGCGGCAGCGGCGACGGCCTTGCTGCACGCGGCGGGCGTCGTTACAGGCGAGGCGCTTGACTTGGCCGGGCTGGATGGCAGGCTCGACGCCGCGGCGCAGGCGGTGCGCTCGATATTCAACCGGCGGGTCGGAGAGATCGGATGAGCTTGGACGTTGGCGACGCGGCACCCCCCTTCAGCCTTCCGGCGAGCGATGGCCGGACGGTGAGCTTGGAGGCGATGAAGGGAACGCCGTTCGTGCTGTACTTCTACCCGAAAGCCGATACGCCGGGCTGCACCAAGCAGGCGCAGGCGTTCGAGGAAACGCTGGCGGAGTTGAGCGACGCCGGGGTGGCGGTGATCGGGGTTTCGAAGGACCCGATGAAGGCGGTCGACGCGTTCGCGGGCAAGTATGGGCTGAGCTTCCCGCTGGCGTCGGACCCGGACGGCGGGGTGGTCGAGGCCTACGGGGCATGGGGGGAGAAGTCGATGTATGGCAAGACGTATATGGGCATCGACCGCAGCACGGTGCTGATCGACAAGAACGGCACGGTGGCGCGGGTTTGGCGCAAGGTGAAGGTGCCGGGCCATGCGGCGGAGGTGCTGCGGGCGGCGAAGGCGCTGGGGTGAGCGGTCACATCAGGTTCGCGGCCTCGTAGGCAAACAGGGCGGCAACCGGCAGAACCAGCAACGCGGCTTGCCGGGAGACGAGCCACAGGCGCTGGCCGAGCAGGGCGCTCAGGCCGACCATGACCGCAGCGAAGGTCGAGCCGATGCTCGGGCTGCCCATGGCGAGCAGGACAAGATTGTAGGCGATGCAGGCGAGCCAGGCGGCATCGACCAGGTGGCGTTGCCATTGCCCGCGCAAGGTCCAGCGGGCGTAGCCGAGCAGGGCGAACAGCGAGACCCAGATGATGTCGAGGCCGGTAGCGGACAGGCCGGCCGGGACGATGTCGTCCATGTACCAGCCGGCGAAGAAAGCGACGGCTTCGTCGACCAGGCCGCCGAGGGCGTAGATGCCGACGGTGTAGGCGAGGGTGTTGCCGTAGCGGCCCATGCCGATGCGGCGGAGTTCGGCGGCGGCGGTGGCGAGCAGGCCGAGCATCAGCACCTGCCCGGCCGGGCGGAGGCCGAAGCTGACGTTCAGCTCGCCGAGCACGACGCGGACCGGGTCGACGGCGGTGCCGAAGCGGTACCAGGCGTATTCGTAGGCCACGGTGAGCGCCGCGGCGGCCAGGCTGATGCCGAGCAAGGGCGCCGTTTCGCGGTCGCGACCGTTTGGGAGGGCGCGCCAGAGCATGAGCCAGGTGAAGATGCCGGCGGCCAGCATGGGCATGGAAACGTCCAGCTTCACCTGCAGCAGATAGTGGACCAGGCCGAGCGCGGTGATGGCGTAGGCGGTGCGGTGCAGGCGTTTCCAGTTGCGGCCCAGGGTGCGGGCCCACCCGTCGCTCGACGTGACGCCGAGGACGACAAGGCCGAGCAGGGCGACGAAGCCGATGGTGAGATAGAACCGCTCCACGATCTCGCTCACGATGGCGAGCCAGCGCCAGTTCTGGTCCTGCATGTAGAGAACAAGGTGGATGCCGGCGTAGCCGAGGGCGGCGCGGCCGATCATGCGGCGCAGGACGACGACGCCGGGCTTGCAGGCGAGGGCCTTGAAGGTGGTGACGACGAGGGCCGCGATCAGCCACCAGATGGCCCAGTAGCCGGTGCTGTGGATGGCGGCGTTGACGGGGCGTGCGCCGAGGTCGTTTGTGGCCCAGCGGTAGGCGGTCCACAGGCCCGGGGCGACGATCAGGGCGAACGCGACGGCGCGGAGAGTATCGAAACGGCCGCGCTTGTCGGTCCAGGGAAGGTAGGCACGCCAGGGGGTGTGGCAACGTGCCGCTTCCCTCATGGATTGGCCGGGGCCAGGTGTTCGTAGCCCGGCGGCGGCGTGAACAAGGCCGGGTCGAGCGGGCCGTAGGCGACCTTGACGGCGGTGGCGAGAACCTGGCTGCCGCGGCGGGCGCGGAGCATGGCGCCGTCCGCGGTGAAGCAGGCGAGCGTAAGCTGGCCGGCGGTGTCCTTGGTTTCCCATTCGGTGCAGGGAATGCCGGCGACCACGTCTTCGCCGCGGCGGGTGAAGGTTGCGTCAGGGACGGCCCCCGGGAGTTGGGCAGGGGCCTGCATGTCGAGCACGCCGCGGGCCGCGTCGTTGACGGCTTGCATGACGTGGGCGCGGTAGTCGACGATCAGGTAGACGCCCGGGGTCGGCGTGTCGAGGCGCGACCGTTGCAGTTCGGCGGAGAAGCGCGACCGTTGTTGCACCGCTTTGGCTCCGGTTCCCGATTGGTAGGTGACGTCGACGTCTCGGGTTGGCAAGGCGGGCGGGCGATCCTGCGCCGCGGCGATGGCGGGCCAAAGCAGGGCGGCGACGAGGATCGGCTTCATGGGGCGGGCTGCTTCGGGCCGCCGCCGAGGTCGATGAAGCCCGGTGGGACGGCGAAAAGGGTTGGCGAGAGCTTGCCGTACTCGACGGCAGTGGCGGTGAAGCGCCCGGATTTCCCTTGGACCTGGCCTTGCCCCTGGAGCGGGACGCCGTCGCCGGTCAGGCAAATGGAGCCTGGGCCATACCCGCTTTCGACGCGGTAGCTGGTGCATTGCAGGCCGGCAACGGTTTGCTGGCCGGTTGGCTGGAGCTTGGCGCCGGCCAGGGTGAGCGGCTGGAGGTCGCTGGCCCGCATGGAGAACGGGATCGCGAGGCGCAGGCTCGTGTCGATCAGTTGCCCGGAACGGCTGGCGATGCCGACGATGGCGATCTGGCCGCGGCCCTCGGCTTCGGCGCGGACGCGGCGCTGGGCGGCGTCCCAGAACAGGCGGACGGGACCGGGCAGGCCGCCGGGGATGAGGCTCAGGGCCGGGCCATCGACCTTGTAGGTGACGGCGACATCCCGGGCCGGCTGCCGCAAAGGGGGGGCCGCGGCGGCGAGCGGGACGGCGGCGAGCAGGAGGATGAGGCGGGGCCGGGTCATGGAACGAGCGCCGGGGGAAGCGGGGACAGCTTCTCGAAGCCGGGCGGGACGGCGAAGGCCGCAGGAGGGAGCGATTGGAAGCGGACGGCGGTCGCCTCGACCAGGTTGCGGCGGCCCTGATCGTCCTCGGATTCGTTGCGGAGGATGAGGCCGGAGTTGGTGACGCAGAGGCTCGCGTGCTTCCCCTCGGCTTCCCAGACCGTGCAGCGCAGGCCGGCGACGCTGGTCTCGTTCTTCTTGGCGAACTGCTGCTGGTCGTCGATCAGGAACAGGGTTTGCGGGCCGTCGGTCCAGGGCATGTCGAGCACGGTGCGCTCGAGCGGGACGACCATGAGGATGGTGTGGATGGCCGGCTCGGCGAGGATGTAGGTCTGGTCGGGCAGGTCCATGCGGAAGCCTTTGCCGCCCGCGCGCATGGCGACGCTGGCGTTGATGGCCTCGCCGGCGGCGGGGACGATGCGGTAGGCGATCAGGGCGTCGCGCGTCGGGTTCGGCGGGGGCTGCGTCGGGCCGGACGGCAGCGGGGGAGCGGCGGCCGTGAGCAGCAGGGCGGCTGCGGCGGCAAGCGTGCTGCGGGCGGTCATAGGGCGAGGGCCGGGCGGTAAAGGGCGCGGATCTCGGCTTGGAGGTCGGCGGGGTCCGGGTCGGAGATCCAGACGGCGGGGCGCTGGACGGCGGTGGCGAGCAGGGCCTTGTAGGCGTCGCGGGGGATTTCCACGGCGCCGAACTGGGCGAGGTGGCTGGTGACGAACTGGGTGTCGAGCAGGGCGTATTCCCCGAGCCTCATGCGGGCGACGAGGTGGACCAGGGCGACCTTCGAGGCGTCGCGGGCGGTGCTGAACATGCTCTCGCCGAAGAAGACGCCGCCCAGGGAAACGCCGTAGAGGCCGCCGACGAGCATCCCGTCCTGCCAGCATTCGACCGAGTGGGCGTGGCCCTGGCGGTGCAGCTCCTGGAACAGGCGCTCGATGTCGCTGTTGATCCAGGTGTCCTCCCGCCCCGGCCCGGCGGCGGCGCACCCGGAGATCACCGAGGCGAAGGCGCGGTTGGCGGTGACGGTGAAGGGGCCGGAAAGGACGGTTCGCATGAGGCGGCGCGGCAGGTGGAAGCCGTCGAGCGGCAGGATGCCGCGCTGCTCCGGGTCGAGCCAGTAAAGGCGCTGGCCGCGACGGGTCTCGGCCATGGGGAACAGGCCGACGCGGTAGGCCCGGAGCATCAGCTCGGGCGTGACCTCAATCGTACGGCGCGACATGGGGCCTGAGATGCGACACGCTTACCCGTCCCTTCTGCCCGGCGACGCCGGCTGTTGCGTCCCGCTGCTGCTCGGGCAGGACCATCTTAGCATAGCCCCGGCCCGCTTGCATCAAGGGTTTGCGCGGGCATGGCCGGCGACGAAGCGTTCGAGCCAGTGGATCGTGTAATCGCCGGTGACGAAAGGCTCGGCTTCGAGGATGCGGCGGTGGAGCGGGAGGGTGGTCTTGATGCCCTGGATCGCGAACTCGGACAGGGCGCGCCTCATGCGGGCGATGGCTTCGGGGCGGGACGGGGCGTGGACGATCAGCTTGGCGACCATGCTGTCGTAGTAGGGCGGGACGACGTAGCCGGCGTAGAGCGCGCTGTCCACGCGGACACCGAGGCCGCCCGGGGCGTGGAACAGGTCGACGGCGCCGGGGGTGGGCATGAAGCTGTCCGGGTCTTCGGCGTTGATGCGGCATTCGATGGCGTGGCCGCGAAAGGGGATGTCTTTCTGCCCGTAGCCGAGGGGCTGGCCGGCGGCGATGCGGATCTGCTCGCGGACGAGATCCACGTCGCAGAGCATCTCGGTGACGGGGTGCTCGACCTGCAGGCGGGTGTTCATCTCGATGAAGGCGAACTGGCCGTCCTGGTAGAGGAATTCCAGCGTGCCGGCGTTGCGGTAGCCGAGTTGCTTGAGGCCTTGCGTGACAGTCTCGCCGATCTTGTCGCGCTCGGCGGCGGTGAGTGCGGGGGAGCCGGCCTCTTCGAGCATCTTCTGGTGCCGGCGCTGCAGGCTGCAATCGCGCTCGCCGAAGTGGACGACGTTGCCGTGGTTGTCGGCGAGGATCTGCAGCTCGATGTGGCGGGGGCGGCCGAGGTATTTCTCGAGGTAGACGGTGTCGTCGTTGAAGGCGGTGCGGGCCTCGGTGCGGGCGACGGTCCAGGCGGATTCGAGGTCGGCGGCGGATTGGGCGACCTTCATGCCGCGGCCGCCGCCGCCCGCGGCCGCCTTGATCAGGACGGGGTAGCCGATCTCGGCGGCGATAGCTTGGGCCTGGGCGAAGTCGGCAAGGCCGCCGTTCGAGCCGGGGACGAGGGGGACGCCGATGGAGGCCATGGCGTTCTTGGCGGCGATCTTGTCGCCCATGGTGCGGATGTGGGCGGGGGACGGGCCGATGAAGGTGATGCCGTGCGCCTCGACGGTCTCGGCGAAGGCGGCGTTCTCGCTGAGGAAGCCGTAGCCGGGGTGGATGGCATCCGCCCCGGTGACGGCGGCGGCGGACAGGATGGAGGGGACGTGGAGGTAGCTGTCGCGGGCGGCGGGGGGGCCGATGCAGACGCTCTCGTCGGCGAGGCGGACGTGCATGGCGTCGGTGTCGGCGGTGGAATGGACGGCGACGGTGGGGATGCCGAGCTCGCGGCAGGCGCGCTGGATGCGGACCGCGATCTCGCCGCGGTTGGCGATGAGGATCTTCTGGAACACTAGGCGATGACGACCAATGGCTGGCCGTATTCGACCGGTTGGCCGGTGGCGACGAGGATCTGGGTGACGGTGCCGGCCCGGGGCGCCTTGATCTGGTTGAAGGTCTTCATGGCCTCGATCAGCAACAGGGTTTGCCCGGCGGCGACGGTCTGGCCGGGAGCGACGAACGGGGGCGTGCCGGGTTCGGCGGAGAGATAGGCGATGCCGACCATCGGGCTGGGAACGGCGCCGACGGGAGGCGGGGCTTCGCCGGCGGGCGGCGGGGGAACTGCCGCGACGGCGGGCGGCGGCGGGGCTGCGATCTGGACGGTTTGGGACACGGTGCGGACGAGGCGGAGGCGGGTCTCGCCTTCGTGCAGCTCGAGTTCGGTGAGGCCCTTTTCCTCAAGGATGGCGGCGAGGCTGCGGATGGCGTCCGGGTCGAACGGGATGCGGGTCATGCTTGGTCTTCGATGAGGGCGGCGGCGTTGGAACCATGGGGGCGGTGGCGGACGACGCCGAGGCGGGCGCGGGACCGGGCACCGCCGGCGCGGGGCTGTTCGACGCCGTTGCGGGTCGCGGCGGCGACGGTTCCGGGCTGGCGCAGGCCGGGCCGGCTCATGTTAGGGACGGTGACGCGGAGGGGGCCTTGGGACATGGTTGGGCGGTAGCATGGGGTGGGATGGGGGGCAAACCTTGCCCCCCACATCACGCCGCAGCCGGCAATTGCGCTCCGAACCGGCGGCGTTTCCGTTGCAGCACCGTCCAGAACAGCCTGGCAGCGCCGGCGGAGATCCGGCCTCTTGGGGGGAGGCCGACGGATTTCAGGATCATGCCGACGGCGCGCTCGATGTGGCGATAACGGTAGAAGGCCATGGCGCGGCCCATGTAGGCGGCAATGCAGCGTTCGTGCTGGTAAGCCTGGGATTCGGGTTCGTTGCCGCAGTGGAAGGCGTAGGCGAGTTCGTCGTCCTCGCTTTCGGTGATGCGGCCGGCGGCGATGCGGAGCCGGGTCAGGACGCCGATCTTCTCGCGGGCCAGGTAGCGCTTCATGTGGTCGTAGAAGAGCTTGAAATGGCGGTACTCGTCGGCGGCGATGAGGCGGCAGACGTGCTGGAGGACGGGTTCGCTGGTCGCTTCGGCCAGGGCGGTGTAGTAGCTGCTGGTGCCGGTCTCGACCATGCAGCGGGCGATGAGCTCGCCGGTGCGGCTGCCGCGGACGGAGGCGTCGGCGTCCAGCGGGAGCTTGTAGCCGGCGCGGTAGCGGGCGAAGGCCTGCTCGAAGCTCCAGCCCGGGTCGGCGAGCATGGCCCAGCGGCCGAGGGCGTCGCCGTGCTGGACCTCTTCGACGGCCCAGTTGTCGCTGGCCAGGCGGAAGTCGGGGTCGTCCACGAACACGCGGCCGAGATAGATGGCGTAGTCGGTGCCGTTGCGCTCGACCATGGCGGCGGCCTTGACCAGGAGGACGATGTCGGGGTCGACCTTGGCGGGGTCGAAGCAGTCCCATTCGATGTCGTTAAGGGTCCAGTGTTTCATGGGCGAGAGTTTTAACCCGGTCAGTTGCTTGGCATTATCGGGCTTGCGGACGGGCCGGGCTATAGGGAGTTGCCCGCGAGGGCGGGCTGCTCGCGGTGTGTTGCAGTCCGGTTACTTGTTCTGCGAGGCGGCCAGCATGGCTTCGGCGGATTGGACGCGGTTCATGGCGGCGTCGATGGCGGAGGGGTCGGTTTTGTCGACGCCGTCCAGGGCTTGCCGGGCCTCGGCGAGACGGCGTTCGGCGGTTTCGCGGGAGACTTCGGCGAGCGGGATGGCCTCGTCGGCGAGGACGGTGACGCGGTCCGGGGTGATCTCGGCGAAGCCGCCGCTGACGTAGAGGCGGGCGGTGGGCTGGTTGTTCTCGTGCAGGGTAATGGTGCCGCCGCGGAGCAGGACGATCATGGGGCTGTGGCCGGGGAGGACGCCCATCTCGCCCTCGGCGGCGGGGATGACGGCCATGTCGACCGGCTGGGACAGGAGCAGCCGGTCGGGGCTTACGATTTCGAGTTGCGTCGGCACTTCAGGCGTTGACCTTCATGCCTTCGGCCTTTTTCACGGCATCGTCGATGGTGCCGACCATGTAGAAAGCGGCTTCGGGGAGGTGGTCGTACTCGCCGTTGACGATGGCCTTGAAGCTGCGGACGGTGTCGGCGATGGAGACGAAGAGGCCGGGGCTGCCGGTGAAGACCTCGGCGACGTGGAAGGGCTGGGACAGGAAGCGCTCGATGCGGCGGGCGCGGGCGACGACGAGCTTGTCGTCCTCGCTCAGCTCGTCCATGCCGAGGATGGCGATGATGTCCTGGAGGCTCTTGTAGGTTTGCAGGACCCTTTGGACCTCGCGGGCGACCTGGTAGTGCTCGTCGCCGACGATGCGGGGGTCGAGCGAGCGGCTGGTGGAGTCGAGGGGGTCGACGGCCGGGTAGATGCCTTTCTCGGAGATGGCGCGGCTCAGGACCGTGGTGGCGTCGAGGTGGGCGAAGGAGGTGGCGGGGGCCGGGTCGGTGAGGTCGTCGGCGGGGACGTAGATGGCCTGGACGGAGGTGATGGAGCCTTTGTTGGTGCTGGTGATGCGCTCTTGCAGCGCGCCCATGTCGGTGGCCAGCGTGGGCTGGTAGCCGACGGCGGAGGGGATGCGGCCGAGGAGGGCGGAGACTTCGGCGCCGGCCTGGGTGAAGCGGAAGATGTTGTCGACGAAGAAGAGGACGTCCTGGCCTTCCTCGTCGCGGAAGTATTCGGCCAGCGACAAGCCTGAGAGGGCGACGCGGGCGCGTGCGCCGGGGGGCTCGTTCATCTGGCCGTAGACGAGGGCGACCTTGCTGCCCTCGGTGGTGTTGTCGCCGAGCTTGATGACGCCGGCGTCGATCATCTCGTGGTAGAGGTCGTTGCCTTCGCGGGTGCGCTCGCCGACGCCGGCGAAGACGGAGACGCCGCCGTGGGCGCGGGCGATGTTGTTGATGAGTTCCTGGATGAGCACGGTCTTACCGACGCCCGCGCCGCCGAACAGGCCGATCTTGCCGCCCTTGAGGTAGGGGGCGAGGAGATCGACCACCTTGATGCCGGTGACGAGGATCTCGGCGGAGGTGGCCTGGTCCTCGAAGGAGGGGGCTTGGCGGTGGATGGGGTAGCGCATGGTTTCGCCGACCGGGCCGCGCTCGTCGATCGGCTCGCCGATGACGTTGAGGATGCGGCCCAGGGTTTGCGGGCCGACGGGGACGCTGATGGGCGCGCCGGTGTCGACGACCTCGCTGCCGCGGACCATGCCGTCGGTGCTGTCCATGGCGATGCAGCGGACGGTGCGCTCGCCGAGTTCCTGGGAGACTTCCAGGGTTAGGTTGGCGTCGCCGTTCTTGGCGATGAGGGCGTTCTGGATGAACGGAAGCTCGCCTTCGAACTGCACGTCCACGACGGCGCCGAGCACTTGGGTGACCTGGCCGACGTTGTTCTTTGCCATCTCGTCCTCTTTCCTTCCTGACCCCTAGGAGGGGTGACCGCGTATCGTGCGGCGTTCATACGGGAAGGCGGGGCGGGTTTCCAGCGGGGGCGGGGATAAATTTGGGGGAGGGGCGGGGCTTTCGGGCATGAGTCGGGGTCTGGGGTCTGCGGCCCCAGTGGGGTCCAGGGGCGAAGCCCTTGGTTCTTGCGCCCGGCGATTGCTCAGCCCGAGGGCTTGGCGGGGGGTTGCGGGGGCTTGCCGCCTTGGATGAGGTGGAAGGCCGGGGGGGCGGCGGCGCGGGCGCGCAAGGCGGCGACGTCGGTTGGGGTGCGGCGCTTGTAGACGTAGGAGCGGCCTTGCGCGGCGACGCCGAGGTCGCGGCAGAGTTCCTCGATCAGGTCGTCGATGGGGCGGCCTTGGAGGTCGAGTTCGAGTTCGGGGTCTTGGAGGCGCTCGGCGAGTTCGGCGTAGAGGGGTTCGGCGTCGGTTTCGCGGCGCTGGCGGTGGATGGCGTCCTCGACGCCGCGGATGAGGCGGGCGCGGGCGGCGGTCCGGGCGGCGGGGTTCTGGGGGCGCGGGGCCGGGTTGGCGGCGATGTGGCGGGCGAGGGCGATGGTGCGGCGGACGGCTCGGGCGATGCGGTCGAAGGCGATGGCGGGGTCGGCTTCGGGCTGGCGCTCGGGCGTGGGGGCGGCGGCGGCGCGGTCGTGGATTTGGCGGGCGAGGGCTGCGCCCTGGTCGATGAGGTCGTGGAGGACCTGGCGGTAGTAGGCGGCGTCTTGTTCGGGGGTTGGCTGGGGGGTGGCGGGGGTCGGCATGGGCGGATAGGATGGTTTTCCTTGGGGGGAGTCAAGGGGATTGCGCGGTGTCCTTCGCGGCTTGAGCGGCGACACTGGTTCTTTAGCATAAGTCAAGCGTGGGGGCCGCCAATAGGCAAGAACACGTCATTCAGCATCGGCAACCACTTCGGCGCGTTCGTCGCATCGCAGGTGGAGCGGAGGCGCTACGGCAGCGCCGGGCGCGCGGCTCTGCGCCTGCTTGAAGAACGGGACGCAAAGCTTGCCGGATTTACTGGACCGCCCGGAATTTGGGGGACGGGGACGCGAGCGGCGTGACCAGCCGTGCCGAGGCCGGCTGGGAGGGCGTGGACGGGGTTGGCGCTGCGGCTGACCGGGACGGAAGCCGGCGAGCGAGGGCGCGGGGCCGACGTTGTGGCATCCGGCTGGGTCCGCGCCTGCGCGGCATTGTCCTTGCCCCCTGGCGATCAGGGCGCCTTTTGCGAGCTTTGGCCAGCTTGGGCCTGGCCAAAAAGGCCGTATACCCGGGCGCTCGGCGGCCAAGCCTGCATGATCTCGTCGCGGCGCAGGATTGCGAAAACGACAACCGACGCCAGAACCGCGGCCGTCAGGACCCAGGCAGCCGCAAGAAGCCATGTCTCATGCAGCCGATTGTTCGGCTGGCCCGGCGCTCCCGCGGCCACGGGGGGCACGGCTTTTTGCCGCTCCTGCTCAGTTTGCTGAAGCTCCCGCTTGCCCGCGGCTTCGAGTGCGGACCGCAGCGGCGACCAGACGTTGCCGCATTGAATGCAACGAACCTTCTGGCCCGCCGCCAGGCGTTCTTCGGGAACGGTGTACGTGACGGCGCAATTCGGACACGCAATCTTCATGAATGCGAAATAACCCGCGGCGGACGGGCTGAACAGGGCTTGACCGGCGGGCGTTTTTCCCGCCGCGCAATCCGTGGCAAAACAGGTCTTTGCCGGCTTGGAGCGCGATGGGGGATGATGGTTGAGCTGGAGGCGGTCGGATTGCGGTACGGCCCGGCGCGGCGGGAAGCGGAGGTGCTGCACGACCTGTCGTTCCAGGTCCCTGCCGGGGGGTTCCGCTGGCTGCTGGGCGCGTCCGGCGCGGGCAAGACCAGCCTGCTGCGGCTGCTGCACCTGGCCGTGCGGCCGACGGAGGGGCGTCTCTGCTTGCTCGGCGACGTGATCGGGTCGGCTCGGCGGTCGCGTTTGCCGTTGCTGCGGCGGCGGATCGGGATGGTGTTCCAGGACTTCCGATTGCTGCCGCACCTTTCCGCGTTCGACAACGTGGCGCTGCCGCTGCGGCTGGAAGGGCGGCCGGAGGGGCAGATCCGGGTGGACGTGGGCGAGCTGCTGATCTGGGTGGGCTTGTCGCGCAAGCTGGAGTCGCGCCCGGCGGAGCTGTCCGGGGGCGAGCAGCAACGGGTGGCGATCGCCCGCGCCGTCGTGACCCGCCCTGCCTTGCTGCTGGCCGACGAGCCGACCGGCAACCTCGACGACGTGCAGGCGGAGCGGTTGATGCAGTTGTTCAAGGAAATGAACCGGCTCGGCGCGACGGTGATCGTGGCGACCCACAACCAATCGCTGGTCGCGCGCCACCCGGCGCATACGCTGCTGCTGCAGGACGGCCAACTGGTGCGCGATGACTGAACGACGCCGGAACGGAAAGCGGTTGCGGCCGGATGACCTGGGGCTGCGGCGCGCGCTTTCCGACCGGCTGCTGCCGATCCTGGTGGGCGCGATGGCGTTCCTGGCGGCGCTGGGGCTTGCGGGCGTCGTGGGGGCGTCCGGGCTGGCGGAGCATTGGCAGCACGGGGCGGGCGCCACGCTGACGGTGCAGGTGCCGGACCCGGACAGCGGCGGCAGGCTGACACGGGTGCTGGGCGCGTTGCGGGCGACCCCGGGCGTGGCGGCGGCGCGGGCGCTCAGTCCGGAGGAGCTGGAGACGCTGCTGCGCCCTTGGCTCGGCAGCGGGCAGGGCCGCATCGCGTTGCCTTTGCCCGCGGTCGTGACGGTGCGCTTGTCCGGCCCGGGGCCTGGCGTCTCGGTTATCGGGGCGCGGCTGCAAAGCGAGGCGCCCGGCACGCTGGTGGAGGCGCCCGAGACCTGGGTGCGGCGGCTTTCGGTGCTGGCGCGGAGCCTGCAAGCGTGCGCGGCGCTGGCGATGGGGGTGGTGGGGTTCGTGGCGGTGGCGGTGGTGATGGTGGCGACGCGGGCCGGGCTGTCGGCGCGGCGGGACGCGATCGAGATCGTGCACGGGCTTGGGGCGACGGACGGGTTCATCGCCGGGCGGTTCGCGCGCCGGGCGACCTTCCTGGCCTTGGCCGGCGGGCTGGCGGGGTCGGCCTTGTCGCTGCCGGTGCTGCTGCGGCTGACCGGCTTGGCCGCGCCGTTCGCCGGGGGGGAGCCGCCGGACAGCCTGGCCGGGCTGGCGGCGGCGATGCCCTTGAGCCTTTGGCTCGGGCTGCCGGCGCTGCCGCCGGCCGCGGCGGCGATCGGGTGGGTGACGGCGCAGGCAACGGTGCGGCGCTGGCTGAGGCGGCTGCCTTGACGCGGGCCGGGCGATGGGCGGCGGCGCTTTGCGCGCTCGCGCTCTCGTTCGGCGTCGTTTGGGGCGCAGGGTTCGCGGCGTTCAACCGCTGGGTCCGGCACGAGCCGCCGTTGCCGGCGGCGGCGGACGGCATCGTCGTGCTGACGGGCGGGGCGGAGCGGGTGGAGGCGGGGCTGCGCCTGCTGGCGGAGGGCCGGGCGCCGATGCTGCTTGTTTCGGGCGTCGGGCGGGGGACGGATCTGTGGGAGCTGGTGCGCCGGGTGCCGCTCAGCCCGGAGCAGGTGTCGCAGATCACGCTGGGGCGCGCGGCGACGACGACGCTGAGCAACGCGCGGGAAACGAGCGGGTGGGCGCGGGCGCACCATTTGGGCAGCCTGATGATCGTGACGGCCGGGTATCACATGCCGCGGGCGCTGACCGAGATCGCGCGGACGCTGCCGGGGGTTGCGCTGCATCCGGCGCCGGTGCAATCGCCGGCGTTGCGGGGCGAGATGGAGTTCGCGACGATGCGGTTGCTGGCCAGCGAGTTCGACAAGTACCTGGCGGTGCGGCTGGGCCTGACGCACCTGGGGCTGTTCTCTTGATCTGGCTGCGTTCGGCGGTATTCAACATTTGGTTCGTGGGGGCGACGATCGTTTACGGCTCGGCCGGCATCCCCGTCCGGCTGTTCGCGCCGGGCCGGGCCTTGGCGTTGGCGCAGGCTTGGGCCGGGGCCGTGCTGGCCGGGGCGCGGGTGATCTGCGGCATCCGGGCGCAGGTGAGCGGGCAGGAGCACCTTCCGGACGGTGCGGCGCTGATCGCCTCGCAGCACCAGTCGGCGTTCGACACCATCGTCTGGCTGCGGCTCGTTCCGCGGGCGAGCTATGTCTACAAGTCCGAGCTGGCCCGCTTGCCGTTGTTCGGGCCGCTGCTGCGCCCGGCCGGGCAGATCGAGCTGGACCGGCAGGCGGGTTTCGCCGCGATCAAGAGCCTGCTCCGGCAAGCGGAGCGCGCCGCGGCGGATGGGCGGCAGATCGTGATGTTCCCGGAAGGCACCCGGGTGCAGCACGGACGCGAGGCCGCCATTCTGCCGGGCATCTCGGCGGTGGCGGCGCGGGCGAGGTTGCCGATCATTCCGGTGGCGACCGACTCGGGGCGGCTTTGGGGCCGCCGGGCTTTTATCAAGCGGCCCGGCGTCATCCACCTCGTTATCGGGCCGCCGATCGTGGCCGGCCTTGGACAAGCGGAAACGCTGGCCGCGTTGAGATCGTCCTGGGCGATTGCGTCCAGACGCGTTCGGGCCTGTGGATAACTTTGTGGACGAAGTTGTTCTTGCCCGTTTCTGTTGTCGTCAAGTTGAACCAGCGGACAGCAACTATGAATGCTCCATGTCAATTCACGACAATTGCGGCATTGACCAATCATCAGCAACCGGGTGGAAGACGGCTTATAGAGCGTTGATCGGGTTGGCATTGCCGATGCAACTCTCCCGAAGAGTTCGCAACGTTACGCAACGCTTGCCGCCCCTTGTCATAGATTACGGCGGCGCGGCCTATGTTGTGGACGAGATGCGGCCCAGGTTGGACTTGGACTGATGCGGGACGCGGCCAGGCGTGCGCGCCGGCGCTGGCCCGCTTGGCTGGCAGGGGCCGGCGTGCTGGCGGCGGGCGTGCACGGCGCGGGCTGGTTCGTGATCACTGGCCGGATCGAGGCGGCGATCCCGGCGTTTGTCGCGGCGGCGGCGGGCCGGGGATTTGACATCAGGCATGGTCCGGTGCGTCGCTCCGGCTGGCCGTGGGCGGCAGAGGTCGACGTGGCGGACGTTGTGGCCGAGCACATCCCGCTCGACTTGCGGTGGCACGCGGACCGCGTGTCCGTCGCGTTCCGGTTACGCGACTCGAAAGGGCTAACCATTAGCCCGGTTGGTCCGCAGGTGATCGAGGTCGCCGGAAGCGGACCACTTGCGGTCGAGGGCGGCATGGAGCGGCTGCGAATCCCGTTCGCGGCCGGCGCGCCTGCCGAGGCGTCGTTCCGGGATGTCGTTGTCAGGGCGGAGGATGGGCGCGGGCTGCGGATTTCGGAGCTGGAGGCAGAGGCAGCCGGCGGCGCGGCAGCAGGACGGGCGTCCGTTCAGCCGTTGCAGGCATTCCCGACGCCCTTTGATCGGCAGGCGGACATCGCGGCCCGCCTCGTCATGCTCCCGCCGTGGCCGGGCGGTGCGATGTCGGCGGGGGCGGCAGCCGCCTGGCAAGCCGGGCAGGGGCGGCTCGACGTTCCTGAGTTCTCATTGGTTTGGGGTCCGTTGCAGGTGAGCGGCGCCGGGTCTGGCGGGCTTGGCCGGGCGTTGCAGCCCCGGTTCGAGGCCAGGCTGCGGCTGCGGGGCGTGGGGGAGGCGCTCGATGCCGCGGCGCAGGCCGGCGTCGTGGCGAGAAGCCCGGCGGCTGCGGCCAAAGCGGTGTTCGCGGTGCTGTCGCTCGCCTCGGGCGGCGGGCCGGTGACGGTGCCGGCGCGGCTTGAGGACGGGTTGGCGAGCGTGGCCAATTTCCCGCTGTTGCGGGTGCCGCGGGTGGCGTGGCCGCCGCCTTGATGGTGCCGGGGCGCTGACTAGATGGTACGGTGCAGGAGAAGTTCATGCCACCGTTCGACGCGTTCCACCTGGCGCGGGCTCAGTTCGCCTTCACCATCGCTTTCCATATCGTTCTGCCGGCATTCTCAATCGGACTTGCCAGCTACTTGATGGTGCTGGAAGCGCTTTGGCTCCGGACCAAACGCCAAGTCTACCTCGACGTGTTCCGGTTCTGGCTGAAGATTTTCGCGGTCGGGTTCGCGATGGGGGTCGTGTCCGGGCTGGTGATGTCGTACCAGTTCGGCACCAACTGGAGCGTGTTCGCCGACAAGGCGGGGCCGGTGATCGGGCCGGTGATGGGCTACGAAGTCTTGACGGCGTTCTTCCTGGAAGCCGGGTTCCTTGGCGTGATGCTGTTCGGCATGGACCGGGTCGGGCCGAGGCTGCATTTCCTGGCGACGTGCATGGTGGCGGGCGGGACGTTGCTGTCGGCGTTCTGGATCTTGTCGGTGAACTCGTGGATGCAAACGCCGGCCGGGTATTCGATAGGCCCAGACGGGCGGTTCCTGCCGGAGGACTGGTGGGCGATCATCTTCAACCCGTCGTTCCACGTGCGCTTTCCGCACATGGTGCTGGCGAGCTACCTGTCGGTGGCGTTCGTGGTGGGGGCGACCGGGGCCTGGCACCTGCTGAAGGACCGGCGGGCCGGGCGGCCGCAGAACAAGGCGGCGCGGCTGATGTTCTCGATGGCGATGTGGATGGCGGCGGTCGTCGCGCCGGCGCAGATCGTGATGGGCGACCTGCACGGGCTGAACACGCTGGAACACCAGCCGGCCAAGATCGCGGCGATGGAAGGGAACTGGACGGCGCAGAAGGAAGCCCCGCTCGTTCTGTTCGGGGTGCCGAACATGGCCAAGGAGCGGACCGACTATGAGATCAGCATCCCTTACCTTTCCTCGTTGATCCTGACGCACAGCCTCGAAGGCACGGTGCCGGGGCTGAAGAGCTTTCCGAGGGCGGACCGGCCGAACTCGCTGATCGTGTTCTGGACCTTCCGGCTGATGGTGGGGCTCGGGATGCTGATGGCGTTGGTGGGCGCCGTGAGCCTGTTCCTGCGCTGGAAGAAAAGGCTGTTCCAATCCGCCTGGCTGCAACGGGCAGTGGTGGCGATGGCGCCGTCGGGCTTCATCGCGTTGCTGGCGGGGTGGGTGACGACCGAGGTCGGGCGCCAGCCTTATACCGTCTACGGGATGCTGCGCACGGCGGACAGCATGTCGCCGATCGCCTTGCCGGGGGTGGCCACGTCGCTCGCGGTGTTCGCGGTGGTCTACCTGATCGTCTACAGCGCCGGGTTCCTGATCCTGTTGCGGATGATGGGCAAGACGCCGGAGCTGGGCGAGAGCGGGCCTCGTCCGGCGGACATGGTCCGCACCGCCGGCATCACGCCCGGCCCGGCGCAGGGGCTGCATCCGGACGGCGCCGTCGCGGGGGGAGCGGACTGATGCTGGAGGGCGTTGACCTGACGCCGATCTGGGCGGGGCTGCTGGCGTTCGCGGTGCTGGCCTACGTGGTGATGGACGGGTTCGACCTGGGCGTCGGCATCCTGTTCGCCGTCGAGGGCGGGGAGGAGGACCGGGACATCATGGTCAACTCGATCGCGCCCGTGTGGGACGGGAACGAGACGTGGCTGGTGCTGGGCGGCGGCGGGTTGTTCGCCGTGTTTCCGATGGCCTACGCGATCATCATGCCGGCCCTGTATCCGCTGATCATCGGCATGTTGCTGGCGCTGGTGTTCCGAGGCGTCGCGTTCGAGTTCCGGTTCCGGGCCAACCGGCGCAGCACCAGGCGGCGGTGGGATTTCGCGTTCTTTGCCGGGTCGGCGGTCGCGGCGTTCTGCCAGGGAACGGCGCTGGGCGGGCTGCTGCAGGGCGTCAAGGTGGTCGGCCGGGCCTACGCGGGCGGCTGGTTCGACTGGTTGACGCCGTTCAGCGTGCTGTGCGGCGTGGCGGTGGTGGTTGGCTACGCGTTGCTGGGGGCGACGTGGCTGGTTTGGCGGACGGAGGGCGGGCTGCATGACCGTTGCCGCCGGCAGGCCAGCGTGCTGGGCGCGGTCACGCTTGGGATGATCGGGGCGGTGAGCCTTTGGACGCCGTTCCTGGACCCGCGCTTCCTGGAGCGCTGGTTCGGCTGGCCCGGCATCCTGTGGACCAGCCCGGTGCCGCTCATCGTGGCCGGGTTGGCGGTGGCGTTCTGGCGCTCGCTCCGGGGCGGGCGTCAGCTTGCGCCGTTCCTTTGCGTGCTGGGATGGTTCGTGATGTGCTTTGCCGGGCTTGGCATCAGCATGGCGCCGGTGATGATCCCGCCGGACATCACGATCTGGCAGGCGGCGGCGCCTCACGCGAGCCAGGTGTTCCTGCTGGTGGGCGCCTCGGTGCTGATCCCGATCATATTGATCTACACGGGTTACGCGTATTGGGTGTTCCGCGGCAAGGTGTTGGCCGGGGCGCATTACCATTGAAGTCGCGGGTGGCTTGGTTCGTGGCGCTGTGGGTCGCGGGCGTGCTCGTTGTTGGGGCGGCCAGCCTGATGCTCCGGTTGGTGCTGAAGGGGTAAGCTAGTGTCCCGAACCAAAGATTCGTCGTGTTGAAATTACGTGCCTCGGGACACTAGCTCTTTGTTTTCGTGGCCTGCTTATCCCAGAAGTTCGAAGGCGAACTTCTGGGGCAGGACACTAGTTCGCTAACTTCTTCGGCGGCTTTGGTTTGCGTCCGTTTGCCAGGTTGTTGGGCGTGTCTGCCAGGATGTTCGCAGGCGCCGAGGGGGGCTTCGGCGCGTGTTGCACGACGGCTTCGGCGCGGGCGATGGCGAGCTGGGCGCGAAGGTTGTCGATCTCGTGGCGCAAGGCATCGACGTCGGCGCTGGCCGGCTGTTGCGCGTCGCCGCCGGGCGCGTTCGCGGCGGGCGCCGGTTGGCGGGCGCCCGGCTCGCCGGGGCGATGGAAGGGGTTGAACATGGACATCGCCCGCTCCATCAGCACCATGTTCTGACGGCTTATCTCCTCGACGCCCATGGGCATGAACGGGCTGAACGTCTGCTGCATCACCTGGCGCATCTGCTTCTGTTGCAGCGCGAAGTTGCTCATGGCCTGCTCGAGGTAACGCGGCACGACGCCTTGCAGGCTGTCGCCGTAGAAGCCGATGAGCTGGCGCAGGAAGGCGGTCGGCAGCATGGATGCGCCTTTGCTTTCCTCCTCCACGATGATCTGGGTCAGTACGCCGCGGGTGATGTCTTCGGTCGATTTGGCGTCGTAGACGACGAAGTCGCGCCCGGCGCGGATCATGTCGGCCAGGTTGTCGAGCGTGATGTAGCTTGACGTCTCGGTGTTGTAGAGACGCCGGTTGGCGTATTTCTTGATGACGACCGGGGGCTGCTGGACGGCAGGCTCGGAGGTGTGGGCCGGCGAAGGATCAGCCATGGTTTCCTCTGGCGCTTCTGACGGTGTGGTGTATCACGCAAATGCAGCATGGGTGGCAAATCGCAGATTCGCAATGACGGAATTGGATTCAAGGCAACATGCCGCCGGGCTGGCCTTGCTGGAGGATTGGGTCACGATCTGGCAGAGCGAGATGGCCGCGCTGGCGATGGATCGGGAAGCGCACGAATCGATGCAGCGGGCGGCCGATGGCTGGGCGGCCCAGGCCCGGGCAATGCTGGCCGCGGGGGCGGCCCGGCTTGACGCTGCGGGCGGATTTGCCGGGGCCGATGCGCCGGCGGGGGCCGCGCCCGCTGCTGCTGCACCTGATGGGCGGGACCAACTGGTCCGAGAGCTGCTCGACCGGGTGGACGGGCTCGAACGGCGGCTGGCCGGGCTGGGCGGCTGACCCGCGGCTGATCCGGGGAATCGCCGCTTATCGCCGGCATCCCTGGCAGCGGACGCTGGCCGACCCGCCGACCGTTTGGGCGGAGGGGTCGAGCCGGGTTCTGGATTTCGGGGCGGCGGGCGACATGCCGGTGTTGTTCGTGCCGAGCCTGGTCAACCGGTCCTATGTCCTCGACCTGATGCCGGGGCAGTCGATGATGCGCTGGCTCGGGGCGGCCGGGGTCCGTCCGCTGCTGCTGGATTGGGGCTGGCCGGACGCGGCGGAGCGGCGGTTCACGTTGACCGACCAGGTGGCGGGGCGGATCGAGCGGGCGCTGACGGCATTGCCCGGACCGGCCGTGCTGGCCGGGTATTGCATGGGCGGGTTGCTGGCGCTGGCGGCGGCGCTGCGCCGGCCGGACCGGGTGCGGGCCTTGGCCTTGCTCGCCACGCCTTGGGATTTCCATGCGGCGGGCCGGGGAACGGCGATGCGGCTCGCGCAGATGCTGCCGATGTTCGAGCCGGCGATGCAAACAACGGGGACATTGCCGGTCGATGCGCTGCAATCGCTGTTCGCCGCCCTCGACCCAGCAGGCATTGCCGCGAAGTTCCGGGCGTTCGGGGCGATGGACCCGGAGGGCGAGGCGGCGGCGCGGTTCGTGGCGCTGGAGGATTGGCTGAACGACGGCGTGCCGCTCGGGGCGGCGATCGCGCGCGAGACGGTCGGCGGCTGGTACGGGGCCAATGCGCCGGCCCGGGGCGAATGGCGGATCGCGGGCGAGCGGGTGACGCCCGGGCGGCTGTCGATGCCGTGCTTCGTGGCCGTGCCGGGGCGGGACCGGATCGTGCCGCCGGACAGCGCGATGGCGCTGGCGCGGGCGATCCCGGGCGCCGTCGTGCATCGCCCGGCGACGGGGCATGTCGGCATGGTGGCCGGGCGCGCGGCCGAGGCGAGCCTGTGGCGGACGCTGCTGGGGTGGTTGCAGGGGCTTTAAGCGCCTATAACTGGCTATCGCCGGCCCGGCAATCGACGCCCTGCCTGTTGCAGTCAGGACAATTGCAGGCTGGAGCAAAGGAGGGAGGCCAGGATGGAAGACGTGGTGATCGTTGCGGCGACCAGGACGCCGGTCGGCAGTTTCAACGGCGCATTCGGGGGGGTGCCGGCGCATGTGCTGGGCAGCGCCGCGGTCAAGGCGGCGGTGGAGCGGGCCGGGCTGGAGCCGGGCGAGGTGGACGAGGTGATCCTCGGCCAGGTTTTGACGGCGGCGCAGGGAATGAACCCGGCGCGCCAGGCGGCGCGGATGGCCGGCATCCCGGACGAGAAGACGGCGTTCGGCATTAACCAGGTCTGCGGCTCGGGGCTGCGGACGGTGGCGCTGGCGGCGCAGCAGGTGCTGACCGGGCAGAGCGACATCGTGGTGGCCGGCGGGCAGGAGAGCATGAGCCAGTCGACGCACGCGAGCTACCTGCGCGCCGGGGTGAAGATGGGCGACCTCGGGCTGATCGACACCATGATCAAGGACGGGCTGTGGGACGCGTTCCACGGCTACCATATGGGCGCCACGGCGGAGAACGTGGCGAGCAAGTACCAGATCACGCGCGACGAGCAGGACGCGTTCGCGGCGCGCAGCCAGCAGAAGGCGAGCGAGGCGCAGAAGGCCGGGCGGTTCAAGGACGAGATCACGCCGGTGACGGTCAAGGGGCGCAAGGGCGACACGGTGGTTTCGGAGGACGAATACATCCGGCACGACAGCACGAAGGAGGCGATGGCCAAGCTGCGCCCGGCGTTCAGCAAGGAAGGAACGGTGACGGCGGGCAACGCGAGCGGCATCAACGACGGGGCGGCGGCTCTGGTGGTGATGTCGGCGTCCGAGGCGGAGCGGCGCGGGCTGAAGCCCTTGGCACGGATCGCGAGCTTCGCGACCGCGGGGGTGGAGCCGGCGGTGATGGGCACGGGGCCGATCCCGGCGACGCGCAAGGCGCTGAAGCGGGCGGGGTGGCAGGCTGCGGACCTGGATCTGGTCGAGGCCAACGAGGCGTTCGCGGCGCAGGCTTGCGCGGTGAACAAGGACCTGGGCTGGGACGGGGGCAAGGTGAACGTGAACGGCGGGGCGATCGCGATCGGCCATCCGATCGGGGCGTCCGGGGCGCGGGTGCTGGTCACGTTGCTGCACGAGATGTCGCGGCGGGACGCGCGGCGCGGGCTTGCCACGCTGTGCATCGGCGGCGGCATGGGGGTGGCGATGTGCGTCGAGCGCTGATTTTTATTGTGGCAAACAGGGCTTAATGCAGGAAAACTGCAATCGTGAAGCAGGGAGGAACAGATGGCACGGGTAGCGCTTGTGACAGGCGGCACGCGCGGCATTGGCGAGAGGATCAGCACCGAGTTGAAGGCTGCGGGCCGGCAGGTGGTTGCCAGCTATGCCGGCAATGACGAGGCCGCGCGCAGGTTCAGCGAGGCCCACGGCATCGAGACGATGAGGTTCGATGCCGGGGACTTCGCGGCGTGCGAGGCCGCGGTGAAGCAGATCCAGGAGAAGCACGGGGCGATCGAGATTTTGGTGAACAACGCCGGGATCACGCGCGACGGCACGATGTCGCGGATGTCGCGGGAGATGTGGGACGCGGTGCTGGATACCAACCTCGGCAGTTGCTTCAACCTGTGCAAGCTGGCGTTCGACGGGATGCGGGGCGGCAAGTTCGGGCGGATCGTCAATATCGGCAGCATCAATGGGCAGGCCGGGCAGTATGGGCAGGTGAACTATGCCGCGGCGAAGTCGGGCATCCACGGGTTCACCAAGGCCTTGGCGCAGGAAGGGGCGCGGTTCGGGATCACGGTCAACGCGATCGCGCCCGGTTACGTGGACACGGATATGGTGCGGGCCGTGCCGGAGGACGTGCTGACGAAGATCGTCGCACGGATCCCGATGGGGCGGCTGGGCACCGCCGAGGACATCGCGCGCGGCGTGGTGTTCCTGACCAGCGACGACGCGGACTTCATCACCGGGTCGACGCTGTCGATCAACGGCGGGCAGCATATGTACTGAGTAGGTGCGCGCCGCGAACCTGGCGGGATGCGGCGCGATCCTGCTTTGGTCGTTCCTGGCGCCGCTGTCGCGGACGGCGGCAACGCTGCCCTCGTTCCAGCTCGTCGCCTTCAGCTTCGCGGTTTCCGCCGTGCTTGGCTTGGGCGTGCTCGGGATGCGTGGCGAGCTTTGGCAGTTGCGGCAGCCGCTGGTTGTTTGGCTGCATGGCGTGGGCGGCCTGTTCGGGTTCCACGCCCTTTATTTCGCCAGCCTGGCGATGGCCCCGGCGGCTGAAGCCAACCTGATCAACTATACGTGGCCGCTGTTGATCGTGCTGCTCTCGGCGGCGGTGCTGGGAATGCGGCTGGGGTGGAGGCATTGGCTGGGCATGGGGTTGGCCTTGTCGGGATGCGCGGCCCTGCTCTCGCGCGGGGCGGCGTTCCCGGCGGGGGCTTTGGCAGGCTACGGGCTGGCGGCATGCAGCGCTTGCGTGTGGGCCGGGTATTCCGTGCTGGCGCGGCGGTTCGGCTCGGCGCCGGTGGGCGCGGTTGCCGGGTTCTGCGGCGGGACGGCGGTGCTGGCCGGCGCGACGCAGATGCTGCTCGGGGGTTTTGTTGCCTTGAGCGGTGCGGAGTGGGCTGCGGTGCTGGCGATGGGGGTGGGGCCGGCCGGGGCGGCGTTCGCGTTATGGGATTGGGGGATGAAGCGCGGCGACCCGCGGCTGCTGGGCACGTTCGCGTTCGCGATCCCGGTGCTGTCGACCATGCTGCTCGCGGCCGGCGGATGGACGGCGTTCACGGGACTGACCGTGCTCGCCGCCGTCCTGGTCGCGGCCGGCGGGCTGGTCGCGTCCCGCTAAGGGCGGCATGGGAGGCAGGCAAGCCGCTGGTTCGAGCACGTCCTAAGCTGGCGCGGTTCTGGCGAGTTCCGGGCGCGCCGACATGGCTTCGAACCAATCGGCGAGCTTCGGGCATGAAGCCCGCCAGTTGTCCCCGGCAAAGCGCAGGTCGAGGTAGCCGAGGGCGCAGGCGATGGCGATCGTGCCGATGTCGAGGTGCTCGGGCGGGAGTTCGGCTTCGACCGAGGCGAGCGCGCGGGAGACGGCGGCGGCCTCGCGGTCCATCATCGCTTGACGGGCCTGCTCGGCGGGACGGCCCTGGGCCTGGCGGCGGCGGACGGCGGCGTCCATGATGCCGTCGCCCACGGCCTGCTGCTTCAACGCGCGCCAGCGGGCCGGGCCGGAGGGCGGGAAAAGGGCGCCCTCGGCGGTGTGGTCGAGGTATTCGCAGATGACCGGGCTGTCGAACAGGCTGAGGCCGTCGTCGGTGACGAGGCAGGGAACGCGCGAGAGCGGGTTCATGGCCAGCAAGCCGGGCGGGGAGGCGTGCGGGTCGGTGGGGATCAGCTCGATCCGCGCGTCGATGCCGACGGCGATGGCGCAGGCCATGACCTTGCGCACGTAGGGGCTGGTGGGGGAATGGAACAGCTTCACCGGAAGTTATCCTTCTGCATGCGGATGTCGCCGAGGGCTTCGGCCGATCTGGCGCGGAGGAAAGGGTTCTCGGCCAATTCGGCGGACAGGCGGGTGGGAACGGTGGGCTCGCCCGCGGCGCGCTGGCGATCGACGGCGGCGGCGCGGGCTTTCAGGGCGTCGTTGTCCGGGTCGACGTGCAGGGCGAAGCGGGCGTTCGATTGGGTGTACTCGTGGCCGCAGCAGACGAGGGTGTCGCCGGGCAGGGCGGCGAGCTTTTGCAGGCTGGCGAACATGTCGGCGGCGGTCCCTTCGAACAGGCGTCCGCAGCCGAGGCTGAACAGGGTGTCGGCGGAGATCAGGATGCCGCCTTGCCCGGCGTAGTAGGCGATGTGGCCGACCGTGTGGCCCGGCGTGTCGATGACGCGCAGCGAGGACTGGCCGAGTTCGACGGCGTCGCCCTCGCGCAGTTCGATATCGAGTTTCGGCAGGCGGTGGGCGTCGGCGGCGGCACCGGCCACCTTGCAGCCGAAGCGGCCGCGGACGGCGTCGACGCCGGCGATGTGGTCGTCGTGGTGGTGGGTGATGAGGATCATGTCGAGGCGTCCCCCGGCGCCCTCGATGGCGGCGATGCAGGCGCGGGCGTCGGCCGGGTCGACGATGGCAGTCGTGCCGGTGGCCTCGTCCGTCAGCAGCCAGGCGTAATTGTCGGACAGGATGGGGATCGGTCGGGCGGAAAGGGGCATGGGGCGGTCCTTCGGGCGATATTCGAGCCTGTCCCAGCTACGCGGAGCGCGCAAGCGTTCAGGACATGTTATGGAGGCGGGCATGACAGGGGATGTGCGAGCCACGGCCCAGTTCTACGCCACGGCGCGGGGGGCGGTTGCGTGCCGGCTGCTGCGCGCGCGGCTGGTGCGGGCGTGGCCGTCGCTGGCCGGGTTGTCGGTGCTGGGGCTGGGGTATGCCGGGCCGTATCTGCGGAGCTGGTCGGGCGAGGCCGGGCGCTGCATCGCCGCGGCGCCGACGCGGGCCGGGGCGTGGCCGGCCTCGGGCGGGAACATGGCGTGCGCGACGGATGAGGGCGCCTTGCCCTTCCGCGACCTGTACTTCGACCGTGTCCTGCTGGTGCATGGGCTGGAAACGGCGGACGACACGCGGGCGCTGCTGCGGGAGGTTTGGCGGGTGCTGAAGGATGACGGGCGGCTGCTGGCCGTGACGCCGAACCGGATGGGGTTCTGGGCGCACGCCGAAACGACGCCGTTCGGGACCGGGCAGCCGTATTCGCCGGGGCAGATCGGGCGGGTGCTGGCCGGGAGCCTGTTCCGGATCGAGCGCCGGGACACGGCGCTGCACATGCCGCCGCTGCGGCTGCGGCTGGCGTTGCGCAGCGCCCGGGCGATCGAGGCGGGCGGGCGACGCCTGCTGCCGCAACTGGCGGGAGTGGCGATCACCGAGGCGGTGAAGGACGTTTACGCGGCGCTGCCGTTGAAGGAGGGGCGGCGGCGGGTGATGCTGAGCCGGGCGGCATGACGCTGGACCTGGCCACGGCCGAGCGGCTCGCCGGGATCGCGCTCGGCCACGTGACCCGGCCTTACCCGCACGGATTGAGCCACGTGCTCGACGGCGCGGAGGACGCGCGCACGCCGCAGTCGCTGCACCCGGTGTTCTACGGCAGTTTCGACTGGCATTCCTGCGTGCACGGGTATTGGCTGCTGGCGGTCCTGCTGCGGCGGTTTCCACGGATGGCGGCGGCCGGCGCGATCCGGGGATTGTTCGATGCGCAGTTGGTGCCCGAGGCCGTGGAAGGGGAGTGCGCCTATTTCCGGCGGCCGGCGGCGCGCGGGTTCGAGCGGCCATATGGCTGGGCCTGGCTCCTGGCGCTGCAGCACGGGTTGCGCGGCACGCCTTGGCAGGCGCGTTTGCGCCCGTTGAGCGACATCGTCTCCGAGCGGTTCCACGCCTTCCTGCCGGCATCGCGCTACCCGGTGCGGGTCGGCGCCCATTTCAACACGGCCTTCGCGCTGACGCTTGCAGCGCCGTTCGCCGCCGCGAACGACGCGGAACTGCTCGGCTTGCTGCAATCCAAAGCCGCCGAGTGGTATGGCGGCGATGCCGGGTGCCAGGCGTGGGAACCGTCGCAGGACGATTTCCTGTCCTCCGCGCTGACGGAGGCGGTCTGCATGAAGCGGCTGATGCCGGGCGAACGGTTCGCGCCCTGGTTCGCGGCGTTCCTGCCGGAGATCGGGGCGCTCAAGCCGCGGACGCTGTTCGAGCCGGCGGTCGTCGGCGACCGGAGCGACGGCAAGATCGCGCATCTGGACGGGCTCAACCTGAGCCGGGCTTGGTGCTGGCGCGAGCTTGCGGACGCCGCAACCGGCCGGGCGGAGGCCGCGATGCTCGACGCCGCGGACCGGCACGAGGCCGCGTCGATCGGCCAGATCACGGGCGATTTCATGGGGGAGCATTACTTGGCGAGCTTCGCCCTGCTGGCGTTATGGCCGGGCTCGTTGGGGTTCGGCGAGACGACGTGACCCGCGCACGCCAGCATCTTGGAACTGCCGCAGCGTTGGGCGGCGTGCGTGCCCGCTCCATGCGTCCTTCCGGCACGTGCTCGCTTGCCTCGCTCAAGCCGCTTCCGGCTCCATGCCGGGCCGCCGCCTTGATCCCGGAAAACTTGCCCGCTAGCATTTCCGGGTCCGTAAGCCACGGGCCAACGCAAGAAAGGGAGAGGGCGATGAGCTCGCAATCGACGACGGGCGATCCCGGCGGCGGGTTGCGGTGGGGACCGCACAATACGGTGACAGTGGTGGACCCGTCCCCAGTGAACTAGCTGTCCATCACCTGGAACACCATGGAGGAGGCCAACCGGGTGGACCATGAGGGCATCGGCCAGCCCAGCCTCGCCGCCGGGTGGCGGTGGGTGGACGGGGAAACGCTGGAGCTGCCGTTGCGCCGCGACGCCGTGTTCCAGGACGGGGAAGCCTACGACGCCAAGATGTTCAAGCTCGCCTTCGACAAGGTGCAGGAATGGACGGACCCGCACCCGCCGGGCGCCTTCCTGAACTTCGCCCGCGACGTCGAGGTGCAGGTCGTGGACGACTACACCGTCCGGATGCGCTTTCCCGGCGGGGACTCGGCCGCGTTGATGAAGCTGCGCGGGATGCACATCCCGTCCACGCGCTTTTGGAACGAGTGGGGGTTCGTCGATCCCGAGACCGGGAGCGCCGAGGGCCACTGGTGAGTCATTGATGCGCCCGGTCCGTGGGGGACTGGCCCATTCGTGCTCACCGACGGCATCTCGACGCTGACGACCCGCTCGCCCCAGGTGGTCCTGGAACCGAACGAGACCTACTGGAACCCGGACCGCAAACCCGGCCTCTGCCAGCAAAGCTTTGGCTTTCGCCGGATCATAGGCCCAGCCGTCGGCGAGCGAGGCGTCGTAATAGGGGCTGCTCTTGACGATCGGCACGCCGGCCAGCACGGAGCCGCGGCCATAAAACACCGACTTGACGATTTCGTCCCGCTTGATCGCGTGCGCCACCGCGAGGCGCACGCGCGGGTCGGTGAACGGCCCGGCGGCGCCGTTGAACAGCATGCACATGAACGGGCCGTCAATCGTTTCGAGCTTCAGCTTGGGGTTCGCCTCGATCGCCG
Source organism: Acetobacteraceae bacterium (assembly GCA_965260935.1). Taxonomy (GTDB): domain Bacteria; phylum Pseudomonadota; class Alphaproteobacteria; order Acetobacterales; family Acetobacteraceae; genus JBBROS01. Next base: position 421,863 of record OZ253374.1, on the reverse strand, counting down.
CCATCGACTGCCAGGGGACGTACTCGATCAGGTCAACATCGCCTGTCTGCAGCGCCGCCACCCGCGCGGTCTCGTCGCTGTAGACCCCCATGCGCAGCTTCTTCAGCTTGGGCAGGCCCGGCTTGTAGAAGCCCGGAAATGCCTCCAGGTCGAGCGAGACGCCGCGCTCCTGGGCGGCCAGGGTGAACGGGCCGCAGCCGACCGGCGTCTTGCCGCTATCGGCGGAGCCGGCCGCCACGACCGGCATCTCGAATGCCGCAAGCCATTCCGGAAGGGTCGCGGTCGGCTGTTTCATGATGATGCGCACCGTGCGCGGGTTCGGAGTCTCGATTCGGTCAACGCCCTGGAACTGCGTCTTCATGTAGGCGGTCGAGCGAGGCGCGGCGATCTGCTCAAGCGTGTACTTCACGTCGCCCGAAGTCACCTTGGCGCCGTTGTGGAACGTGGCGTCGCGCAGCGTGAAAACCCATCCGGCATCGCCGTCCCGCTCCCAATGCTCGGCAAGTTCGCCGCGCAGCTTGCCGTCCGGCGCGTAGGAGGTGAGGCCGCGGTTGAGCTGGAGGTTGACCGTTCCCGCAGCGGTCCCGGCCTGCACCCAAGGCGAGAGGTTCGGTGGATAGCTCGACAGCCCGAACGTCAATTGCCCCGGCGTGCGCGCGGCGCGGGCCGGCACGCGCAGGAAGGGAAGCGCGGCGCTGGCGGCAATCAGGGCGCGGCGGTGGATCGGCATGGCGGTCTCTCCCCATTATTCGTCGAAATCGTATGCGAGACGGGCCATCGCGGCGTCGATGCGGCCCTCGCGGAGGTCGCGCCGCACCAGGGCGATGTCGCGGGACGCAGGCGCCCCGTAGCCCCCGGCGCCGGGGGTGACGATCTCGACCACGTCGCCGGGCCGCAACGTGCCGGCGATAAGGTTGCCGGGGCGCAGCCGCTCGCGGTCATAGACCGGGCAGGGCACGAGCCGCCCCGCCTCCGGCAGCCAGACATCGCGCGTGCCGACGACCGCGCCCCTGCCATCCGGCCCGGCGTCCTCATGCGCGGCAAACGCCGCCTTGCGGACGATGCCGGCAGCCTCCACGCGCGTGGTAACGAGCTGGATTGCCGCGTTGTCCACCGCGAAACCGTAAAGGCGGCGATGAGCCTCCTCGAACCCACTGGCCAAACCTTGCAGCGTCGCCTGACTGAGCGGGCCCGGCGGCAGCGGCACCGGAAGTTCGTAGTTCTGGCCCGCATAGCGCACATCGACCGTGCGCAGCGTCAGCCGGTCGGCATCCGGAACGCCCTCGTCGGCAAACCATGTCTGCGCCCGCGCGTCCAGAGCCGAGAAAGCCTCAGTCAGCGCAGGCAGCGAGGCGTCCTCAAGAGTGAGCAGGCGGGTCGAGGCAAAGTCGGCACGCAGGTCGGTAAGCAGCAGCCCGGTGGCGCACAAGATGCCTGGGTTCCGCGGCGCCAGGACGCGGGCGATGTCCAACTCGCGCGCCAACCTTGCCACGTGCAGCGGCCCAGCGCCGCCGAAGGCGACCAGCGTATAGTCGCGCGGGTCGTAGCCGCGCTGCACGCTGATGACGCGGATGGCGCGGGCCATATTGGCGGTAACGACGGCGATGATGCCCTGCGCCGTCGCCATCACGTCAAGGCCGAGCCGTCCGGCCAGACGCGCGATTGCCTGGTGCGCGAGGCGCTGGTCAATCGGCATCCGGCCGCCGAGCAGGTGCGTCGGGTTTAGCGCCTGCAGCACCACGTGCGCGTCGGTGACCGTCGGCTCTTCGTTGCCGCGCCCGTAGCAGAGTCGATGTTTACGAAGTGCGCCGGGTTATCGAGACCCATGCGGCGCGCCGCTTGTGCCGCGAGCGCCGGGCCGTGCCGCGAGCGGCGTGGGAGCTGCTGCAAGCGATGCGGGCCGACCCGGCGCCGGAGATCGGCGAACACGTCGAGCTCGATCAGGCGTTCCATCGCGCGCTCGTCGCCACGCTCGGCAACGACATCATGATCGAGATGTATGACGGGCTTCGCTCGCGGCAGCAGCGGGTGGCGCTGTCCGCGTTCGGCGCCGACCCGGGCCGGCTACGGACGATCCTCGACGAACATGAGGCCCTGCTCGACGCCTTGGCCGCGCATGACGACGCCATGGCTGAGCGCATCCTCGAACGGCATTTGCGGCCCTTGGCGGACATCATGGGCCGGCTTGGGGCGTGACGGCGAAGCGCGCGGCCTGCAGCCCGTCGATCGGCGTGTTGGTGTGGCCGGTCGCGATCAGCTCGGCCATCACGGCGCCGGTTCCGGGTCCGAGTTGGAACCCGTGCAGCGAGAAGCCGAACTGATGATAAAGGCCGGGGTGCGTCGCACTCGCGCCCACGACCGGCAGCCCGTCCGCCGTTTTGGCCTCGATGCCGGCCCAGGCTCGCACGACCGTCGCATCATGCATCGGCGGGAACAACTCCCAGACCGTGCGTGCGCTCTCCCGCAGCTTGCGCCAGTCGAGCACGGTTTCGTTCGTCTCCGGATCGGCCGCGGCCAGGTGGCCACCGCCGATCAGCACCGTGCCGTTGTTGAACTGCTTGAACGACAGCTTGCGTCCGCGCAGGATCACGACCGGCTCGATGAAGCGCGGGACCGGCGAGGTAATCATCAGCATCGGCGCGACCGTCTCAACCGGAACCGGCTCGCCCAGCCCGGCAGCGATCCGTCCTGCCCAGGCGCCGGCCGCGTTCACCAGCACCGGGGCCTCGAAAGTCTGCCCGCCCGCGTCCACTCGCCAGAGGCCGTGATGCCGACACACGTTTTCGGCGGGATGCCCCTCAAGAACGAGCGTGCCAAGCGCTTCGGCCCGTCGGCGGAAGGCGGACGTGGTGCGTGCCGGATCGGCGGCGCCGTCGCGGCGGGAGACGACGCCGCCGGGGCAGGTGTCGGAGACAGCCGGCAGCAAGCGCCTCAGTTCGGCCCCGTCGATGAGTTCCTCGTGGGCAAAACCGCGCAGCCGCAGGTCGTCGACCCGCGCCCGGCAGGCATCGAGTTCCTCCTCGTTTTCGGCGACCAGCACCTGCCCGTGATTTTCAAAGCCGCAGGAGTCGCCGATCAGGTTCTCGACCTCCTCCCACACGCTCATCGACCGGAGCGACAGCGGGATTTCCGCGACATCGCGCATGAGCTGCCGCACGCCGCCGGCGTTCACGCCCGAAGCATGGCGTCCGGCGTAATCCTTCTCGATCAGCACCGGACGCAGGCCACGCAGGCATAGGTGCAGCGCGGTGGAACAACCATGGATGCCGCCGCCGATGACGATGGCGTCGCGGCGTACCGTCACGTCCGCACCACCGCCTTGGCCGCAGCCTCGTCCTTCGGCAGCGCGGCCAGTTCGGCCAGGGTGATCGGCTTGACCGGCGCGCGCAGCCGGTAGTGGCCGATCTCCGCCGGCGTCTTGCCGCGCGCCTGCGCCATCAACTCGGTCACGGTCAGGCCGCACAAACGGCCCTGGCACGGTCCCATGCCGGCGCGGCGATACGCCTTGAGCTGGTTCGGCCCCGTCGCCCCGATCGCGACGGACTCCAGCACGTCCTGCGCCGTCACCTCCTCGCAGCGGCAGACGATGGTGTCGCCCGCCGGAATACGAAACTGCGCCGGCGGCCGGAACATGGCGTCAAGGAAGCCACGCCCCCGTTCGGCCCGCGCGAGAGTGGCGCGGAGCCGTCCCGCCTCGGGCGCCATAACCAGCCTTTGCGGCGCCAGCGCCGCGACCGCCGCGCGTCCGGCAATCCGGCCACGCGCGACGGCGGCTTGCACCCCGCCGATCCCCGCCCCGTCGCCCGCGATGTAGATGCCCGGCACGGACGTCTGCCCGTCCGCGTCCAGCACCGGCGACCAGCAGAGTTGCATATCGTCCCAGTGGTGCCGCACCCCGGCCGCCATGGCGAGGTTCACATTCGGCACGACGCCTTGATGCAGCAGCAGCAGGTTGGCTGGCAACGTCCTCGTCATGCCTCGCGTCGTGAAGCGCACCGTCTCGAGCCGACCCTCGCCAGCGACCGCGAGATCCGTCACATCGCGGATCACCGGCACGCGGCGGCGGACTTCACGCATCATCGCCAGCCCCTTGAGCAGGTAGGGCGAGTTCATGAAGGCCGGCGCGTGGCGCAGCGCCCTCCAGACGTTGGCCCGGTCCGTGGTGTCGAGCACCAGATCGATCCGGCCGCCGAGGCGCAGGATCTGCCCGGCCAGCAGCCAGAGCAATGGTCCCTGACCGGCGATCACCGTGCGTCCGGATGGCACGATCCCCGATGATTTCAACATCGTCTGCGCCGCCCCCGCGGTCATGACGCCCGGCAGCGTCCAGCCCGGGATCGGGAAGGGGCGCTCCATCGACCCGGTCGCGATGACCACCCGCTTCGCCGCCAGGAACCGCGAGCCGCCGCCAATCGACACTGACCATCCCCCGTTACGGTGGACACGGGTTACGGCCTACGCGGCCGCGGCGAGCTGTTCCTTGTCGGCGGGCGTGATGTAGCCGATGCCCGAGTGGAGGCGCTGGCGGTTGTGCCAGCCCTCAATGGCCTGGAACAGGGCTGTGCGCGCTGCCTGCCTAGTGTCGAACGGCCCGTCGCCGTCCAGCTCGGTCTTGAGGCCGCCGAAGAAGCTCTCCATGGGCGGAGCGGCCCAAGGTTCCAGCGACATGGTCGCTGGAATGGCAGCGGAGGGGCGTTGTCCCAGCAGTTCCCCTTGCGGCTCATTGAGCACCGCATCCCATGCTCGTCCAGCACGCGGCGGTAGGCATGTGCTGCGAATTGCTCGGTCTCAACCGGTCGTCGCAACGCCTGTGTGCGCCGCCCGCAGCGCCTCGTCAAACGCCTCGGCCGGCGTTCTCCAGCCCAGGGTCTTGCGCGGCCTGCCGTTGAGGGTCGCGCTCACCGCGGCAAGGTCGTCCACGCTGTGCGCGCTCAGGTCGGTGCCCTTCGGGAAGTATTGCCGCAGCAGCCCGTTGGTGTTCTCGTTCGTGCCCCGCTGCCAAGGGCTGTGCGGGTCGCAGAAGTAGACCGCAACACCCGTGTCGATCCGCAGCCGGGCGTGTTGGCTCATCTCCGCCCCCTGGTCCCACGTCAGTGATCGCCGGAGCTGTTCGGGCAAGCTGATGATTGCGCGTGCGATGGCGTCGCGCACCGCTTCGGCGCCATGGCCGGCGAGCGCAGGCCCGTTCTTGATCGAAGGCCCGGCGCCGTGACCCTCCATGCGCGGCAGGTGCAGCAGCATGGTGAACCGCGTCGTGCGCTCCACCAGCGTGCCAACTGCGGAACTGCCCAGGCCCAGGATGAGGTCCCCTTCCCAGTGGCCCGGCACCGCACGGTCGGCTGCTTCCGCCGGCCGTTCGCTGATCATCACCTCAGGCGCAACAAACGATTTGCCTCGGCCCCGCGTGCGCGCCCGCGGCACCCGCAGCGCCCGACCCGTGCGCAGGCAGGCCGTCAGCTCGCGCCGCAGCGCGCCCCGGCCCTGGATGTAGAGCGCCTGGTAGATCGCCTCGTGGCTGATGCGCATCGTCTGGTCCCCGGGAAAGTCGAGCCGCAGGCGTTGGGCAATCTGCTGCGGGCTCCACGCCCGCGCCCAGCGCCGGGCCTGCCGAGGCCCATGTCGACGGCCTTTCCAGGGCACGGCCGGTCCAGGCACTGCGTCCCCGCCCGGGGCAGCGACCGCGCCGGACAGGCGGTCCTGCACATAGTCCCGCAGCGCTGTGTTGGCGGCCAGCTTCGCCTGCTTCGGCCGGCGTGCCGACCGCTCCGCGTGCCATTGCGCCGTGGTGGCCCGGTAGTCCAGCTCGCCACCCCGCGTGGCCGCGTTGCGACGCAGCTCACGCGAGATCGCAGACGCCGCCCGCCCCAGCCGGCGTGCAACCTCCCGCACGCCCAAGCCCTGCGCCCGCAACAGCGCGATCTCCTCCCGCTCGGTAAACGAAAGATACCGTCCCGAAAGCGGCTTGGCCGAGCGCGACAGGTGCGACGGCGCCATCCCGCCTGCCATTCGGAACCAGCGGAACCCAACCGGCTGCGATACTCCGACCTCCATCGCCGCGTCCTCGCTCGACAATCCTGCCGCAACAAACGCCCAGAACCGCCGCCGGTGCTCCTGCCGCGCCACGGGAGGGCGCCCCGGCGACCTCAGCTTGTTCCGTAAAGCCCGATCCGACCGCCGCCGACCCGCCATCCCAACCTCCTCCGTCCAGGTGTTGCGACGACCACTTGAATCCACCTTGGCTGCCGCGGTCCGAGTGGTGCAGCAGCCCCGGGCCGGGTTTCCGGTTGGTGATGGCCATGTTCAGTGCCGCCAGGGTCAACTCCTGCGGCATGGTCTCGCTCATGGCCCAGCCGACGATCTTGCGCGAGAACAGGTCCATGATGGCGGCCAGGTAGAGCCACCCCTCGCCGGTGGCGATGTCGGTCAAGTCAGCCAGCCAGACCTGGTTCGGCGCCACCGCGGACGCGAACTGCCGGTCCAGCAGGTTGGGGGCAGGCGGAAAGGCATGGTTGCTGTCCGTGGTCTTGCGGAACGCCCGCCGTCGGCGTGCCTGGATGCCGTGCGCGCGCATGAGCCGCGCTACGCGGTTGCACCCCACCCGCTTGCCCTCGGCCCGCAGGGACGCATGCACGCGCGGGCTGCCGTAGCGGCACCGGCTGCTGGCGTGGACACGTCGAATGTCCTCAACCAGCGCCTTGTTCGCTTGGGCGCGGGCGCTTTCTGGACGGCCGCGCCAAGCATAGTAGCCGCTGGCGCTGACCCGCAGCACCGAGCACATCACCCGCACAAGGAACACCTCGCGGTGGTCCTCGATGAAACGGAACCTCATCTCGGCGGGATCGAGAAGATGGCGACTGCTTTTTTTAGGATGTCGCGCTCCATCTGCGCCCGCTCCAATTCCTTCTGCAAACGGCGGATCTCCAGCGGCTCGGCCGACGCCGCAACCGCAGCGCCGCCAAGCCGGACCACGGACGCTGCCTGCCCCGCCCCGTTGGCCAGGCTGCGCCAGCGTCGCAGCACCGAGGGTTCCAGGCCCAGCTCGGACGCCACTTGCGTCAGTGGCCGCCCACTGTCCCGCAACAGGACCACCGCCTCGCGCTTGAACTCGTCCGTGAACTCCCGGCGTGCCTTCTTCGTCGTCATCGGCACCTCCGCTCCCGCAGGAGCTTACGCGAGGTGTCCGTAAGCGTGGGCTGGTGGCCGCATTGCGGGCGTGAGGCTGGTTTGGTCTGCTTGGCGGCATGGAAAGCAGCGGCGGCATGTTGGCTTCAGAGGCTGCCACAGTGGCAGCCACAGAGGCACGGATCGAGATTATGGGCGAGCGGCGGCGCGTGCATGACGCGGCGTTTCGTGCGCGGGTGGTTGCGGAGGCGTCGGTGCCCGGGGCGCAGATGCGGGATTTGGCGCGCCGGCACGGCGTCTGCACCAGTCTGATCTATCGCTGGCGGCGGTCGGCTCTGTCGCGGCAGACGGCGGTGGCTGCGGTCCGACCCGAGGCGACGGAGCCAAGGCCGCCGGGCAAGCCGGTGATGACAGGTTCTCCGCTTGAATTCGTGCCGATCGGTGTGTTGGGGCAGGCAGAGGATGGCGGGCCTGCGCTGGTGGCCCGGTCATCGCCGGCCGCGGTGGCGCCGCCCTCGCCGGCTCATGCGCCGCTGCCGCGCCCGGCGATGGAGGACCGCCCGGGGGTGATCGAGATCGACCTGGCGGATGGCACGCGGCTGCGGGTGGATGCCTTCGTCAACGAGCGCGCGTTGCGGCGCGTGCTGACGGTGCTGCGGGCAACGGCATGATCGCCGTCGTTCCCGGGACCAAGGTGTATCTGGCGTGCCGTCCGGTCAGCATGCGCTACGGGTTCGACGGGTTGGCGGCCCTGGTCGGGCAGGTGCTGGACGCCGACCCGTTCTCCGGGCACTTGTTCCTGTTCCGCAGCAAAAGAGCCGATTACCTGAAGTGCCTCTACTGGGACGGCACCGGCCTGTGCCTGTTCGCCAAGCGGCTGGAGGCTGGCAAGTTCGTCTGGCCGCCGGTCGTGGACGGCGGCCTGGTGCTGACGCCGGCGCAGCTGGGTCTGCTGCTGGAAGCGATGGACTGGCGGCGCACGGTGGCGCCCGAGGCGTCGCGTGTGCCCGTGGCGGTCTGACCCGATGCGGATCCCAGGGGAGGCTGTACGGCAAGGGCCGGCTCTGGTACGCTCCGGCCATGTCCTTGGCGAGCGCTCCCCTGCCGACCGACCCGGACGCGCTGCGGCTGTTCGCCGCGGGCCTGCAGACCGAGCTGGCGCGCAAGGACATCGAGATCGCAGCCAATGCGGCCGAGATCCACGCCAAGACGCTGCACATCGAGAAGCTGAAGATGCAGCTGGCCGTGCTGCGGCGTGCCCGGTTCGGCCGATCGTCCGAGAAGCTCGATCGCGACATCGAGCAGTTGGAGCTGCTGATCGGCGAACTCGAGGAGGAGCAGGCCGAAGGCGACGCCCGCGCCAGCGCAGCCGACCCTGCCGGGCCGCAGCCCCAGGCTCGGACGCGCGAGCGCAAGCAGCCGGTGCGCAGGCCGTTGCCCCCGCACCTGCCACGCGAAACGGTCACCCATGAGCCGCCCTGCACGTGCCCCGGCTGCGGCGGCACCGTGTTCAGCCGCGTGGGCCAGGACGAGCGCGAGGTGCTCGAATACGTGCCCTCCAGCTTCAAGGTGATCCGCCATGTCCGGCCAAAGCTGAGCTGTCGGGCCTGCGAAACGGTCGTGCAGCAGCCGATGCCGGCCCTGCCGATCGAGCGCGGCCGGCCGGGGTCCGGGCTGGTCGCCCACGTGCTGGTGTCCAAGTACTGCGACCACCTGCCGCTGCACCGCCAGGCCGTGATTTATGGACGCGAGGGCGTCGACCTCGACCGCTCGACGCTGGCGGACTGGGTCGGGCAAGCGACGTTTTTGCTCTCGCCTTTGGCCGAGGCGATCGGCCGCCACATCCGGGCCGGCGCCGTCCTGCACGCCGACGACACCACCGTGCCGGTGCTGGCACCCGGTCTCGGCAAGACCAGGACCGGACGGCTCTGGGTGCTGGTGCGCGACGAGCGGCCCTGGGGCTCGGCGGTGCCGCCGGCCGCGTTCTACCGTTACTCGGCTGACCGCCGCGGCGTCCACGCCCAGGTGCTGCTCGGCACCTGCCGCGGGTTCCTGCACGCCGACGGCTATGCCGGGTTCGACACGCTCTATGCTCCGATCACGCCGGCAGGCGACGCGCCCCTGGTCGAGGTGGCCTGCTGGAGCCATGCGCGTCGGAAACTCTATGATGTCCACCACGCGACGGCCTCGCCGATCGCACTCGACGCCTTGCAGCGCATCGCCGCCCTGTTCGCCATCGAAAGCGGCATCCGCGGACAACCACCCGAGCGCCGCGCCGCCGCGCGCCGGGAACACGCCCAGCCGCTGCTCGACCAGTTCCGCATGTTCCTCGACACTTCGCTCGCCCGGATCAGCGGCAAAAGCACGCTCGCCCAGGCGATCCGCTACACCCTGTCGCGATGGGCGGCGCTCAGCCGCTACGTCGCCGACGGCCAGCTCGAGATGTCCAACAATGCCGCCGAGCGCGCCATGCGGCCCCTCGTACTTGGAAGAAAGAACTATCTCTTCTGCGGGTCCGATGCCGGAGGCCAACGCGCCGCCTGCCTCTACACCATCCTCGAAACCGCCAAAATGAACGGCATCAACCCGCAGACCTACCTGACCGACGTCCTCGGGCGCATCGCCGACCATCCCATCCGTCAAATCGACGCCCTGCTTCCCTGGTTCTGGACACAGTAGCCGAAGCCGACGTCAGACCTGGACCACCAAAGCCGCGGCCTACAACCGACGCTTACAGGTGTCCACCGTAACGGTTCTCCCGCGCTTTGCGTGGATTATGACGATAAAGCACTGATATTTGGGCGCCGGTGTCGCGCTACTTATAGAACACAACATGAACGAGCTTTGTCCCATGCCGGGCTGCCGCGTCGAGGCGATCACGCCCGACGGCCCGGACCTTTTCCACGTCGCCGCGCATGGCACCCGCCCTGGCGGGCGCTGCCCGGACTGCGGACGTGCGAGCCGCGCTGTGCACAGCCGCTATCGCCGGCACCCGGCCGACCTGCCCTCGCTTGGGCATCGGGTGCGCGTCGGGTTGCGGGTGCGGCGCTTCTACTGCCGCAACGCCAAATGCGCACGGCGTACCTTTGCCGAGCGCCTGCCGGAATTGGTGGCGCCCCACGCCCGGCGCACGCGCCGGTTGGCCGCAGCGCAGGCGCGGGCTGGGGCGGCTCTCGGCGGCGAAGCGGGCGCCAGGCTGTTGCCCTGCCTTGCCATGCCGGCGAGCGCGGACACCGTGCTGCGCCTGGTCCGCAAGCTTCCGCTGCCCGAGCTGGAGCCGCCACGCGCCGTAGTCGTGGACGACTGGGCGATGCGCAAGGGGCACACCTACGGCACGATCGTGGTGGATCTCGAACGCCGCCGCGTGGTGGACCTGCTGCCTGACCGCACGGCCGAGACGCTGGCGAACTGGCTGCGGCAACGCCCGAACATCGCGGTCGTCGCCCGCGACCGCTCGACGGAGTATGCGCGCGGCGCCGCCCTGGGCGCGCCCGATGCCGTGCAAGTCTGTGACCGCTGGCACCTACTGGCCAACATGCGCCAGGCGGTCGAGCGCTGGCTGCACGGCGCCCACGCCCGGCTCCGGTGCTTGCCGGCGTTTCCGGCCGGCGCTGCGGAAACCACCCCCGCTCCTGCCCGCCGCGACCGCGCTTTCCCGCGCAGCACGCCCGAGCGGGCGGCGGGTGCTGCGAGCCGCGCCCGGTGGCAGGACCGCTACGACGAGGTCCGGCGCCAGCACCTGGCGGGCGAACCCCTGCTCGCCATTGCGCGGGCGATGGGCCTCGCCCGTGCGACCGTGCGCAAATACGCCCGCGCCGAGAGCGTCCCAGCCAGGACCGCCTACGGGCCGGGTCCCAGCATTCTCGATCCCTACCTGCCCCACCTGGAACGGCGGCTGGCCGAAGGCTGCGAGAATGGCCTTGCCCTGTGGCGTGAACTGCAAGGGCAAGGCTTCCCGGGCGGGACCAAGCAGGTGCATCGATGGCTCGCCGAGCGACGCACGGTGCCGGTCAAGTCTGGGCGGCGTGCTCATGGGTCCCACAACAGCCAGCACCCTGCGGCACGCGACAAAGGACCGCCCCTGCCCACGCCGAGGCAGCTCGCCTGGCTGCTGGTCCAGCCCGCCGCCAGGTTGGGGGCGGCCGAAGCCGCCGCGGTCACCCGCATTGAGCGGGACGACGAGGCTAAGATGGTGGCGAGGTTGGCACGCCGGTTCACCGCGCTTGCGCGCGCGTGCGGCGTCAGGGGCCGGCAGGAAGGCCACGCCCCGGCCGACCCAGCCGCCGAGTTCAACGCTTGGCTGGCTGAAGCCCGTGCATGTGAAATCCCCGCCATGGCGACGTTCGCCGCCGGGCTGGAGCAGGACGGCGCGGCGGTGCGGGCCGCCTTGACCCAGCCCTGGAGCAGCGGCCAGGCCGAGGGTCAGGTCAACCGGCTCAAGCTGCTGAAACGGCAAAGCTACGGCCGCGCCAGCTTCGACCTGCTGCGACGGCGCGTTCTGATGGCGGCATGATCCACGAAAAGCGCGGGAGAACCACCGTAACGGGGGATGGTCATCCTCTACCTGGTCGCGGTCATGGACTGGGCGACCCGGAAGGTGCTGTCCTGGCGGGTGTCGAACACCATGGACGTGGAGTTCTGCGTCGAGGCGCTGGAGGAGGCCTTGGCGCGGCTTGGCTATCCGGAGATCTTCAATTCCGACCAGGGAAGCCAGTTCACCTCATTGGCATTCACCGGCGTGCTGCAGCAGGCGGGCGTGCGCATTTCCATGGACGGGCGGGGGCGTTGGATGGACAATGCCTTCATCGAGCGTCTCTGGCGCAGCCTGAAGTATGAGTGCATCTACCTGCACGCGTTCGAGACCGGCTCAGAGCTGCGCGCCGGGCTTTCGAGGTGGATCAGCTACTACAATGCCCGGCGGCCTCACTCCACCTTGGCCGGGCGCACGCCTGATGAGGCCTACGGGGCAAACGGGACGGGCGTAGTGAAACTGGCGGCCTGAAAACAACCAGGGCCGAGCTTAACCAGGCCGCCAAACTGTCCAACGAGACGGGACCACCTCAATCAACTTCTTCGGGAGTTCAGGTAGACCTTCACTCACCTTGATACGCCGCCTCTCTTAAACCTACTCTCGGCCATAGCTCGAGACAGTGTCAAGGAATTGGCATTATGTTGCCAGCCAGGAGCGGGCCGATGGATGGAATGGTGATGCCGGCGACCCCGGCGGCGGCACTGCCGCAGCAGGCGGCGGACGACCAAACCCTGCCGCGACTCTGGCTGCACGGGCGGGCGCGCTCGACCGCCGCGGCCTACGCGCACGATGCCGGGGCGTTCCTCGCCCACGCCGGCCGGCCGATCCGCGCCGTGACCCTGGGGCATCTGCAAGCCTATGCCGATTCGCTGGCTGGCCTCGCCCCGGTCAGTCGAGCGCGCAAGTTCGCAATCGTCAAGTCGCTGTTCGGCTTCGCCCACCGCCTCGGCTTTGTGCCGTTCAACGTCGCCGCCGCCCTCCGCCTGCCGCCGGTGCGCAACGAGCTGGCCGCCCGCATCTTGTCCGAGGCCGAGGTGCATCGGCTGCTCGCCGTCGAGGCCGGCCCGCGCGACGTGGCGCTGCTGGCCTTGCTGTATGGCGGGGGGGTGAGGACGTCGGAGGCGGCCGGGCTGCGCTGGCGCGACCTGCAGCCGCGCGACGACGCCGGGTAAGCCACCGTGTTCGGCAAGCATGGCAAGACGCGGGCGGTGCTGCTGCCGGCGAGCGTTCGGCGGGCGTTGGCGGCGCTGCGGGGCGAGGCCGGACCCGATGCCCCCGTGTTCCCGTCAGATCGGGGCGGGGGATGCCTCGGCCGGACGGCGGTGCATCGGATCGTGAAGAGCGCGGTCCAGCGGGCCGGGCTGCCGCCGGGGATCTCGGCGCACTGGATGCGGCACGCCCACGCCAGCCACGCGCTCGACCGCGGGGCCCCGGTCAGCCTGGTGCAAGCGAGCCTCGGCCATGCCAGCGTCGCCACCACGGGCCGCTACCTGCACGCCCGGCCGGGCGACGGGTCGGCGCGCTACTTGGGATTGTAGAAGGGAAGGCCGGCATGATTTCGTGCTATCAGGTGCTGACCTACCCGGACGGCTCGCGGGGGCTGACCGTCTGGCAAAACGGCCACGCGCTTGAACTCACGCTGTCGGGCGAGAACGCCGACAAGCCGGACGGCTTCTACGACTTCGACATGAACCCGATCCCCGACCCGCTGGAGGGCATCGACCTATGAGCCTTTACGACGGGGACATTCTCGAATGGTCCGGCCAGCAGGCCCGGCTGTTGCGCCAGCTCGCGGACGGACGACCCGGCAACGAGGCGCCGGACTGGAACAACATCATCGAGGAAGTCGAGAGCGTGGGACGCGAGCAACTACACGCTGTTGAGAGCCTTTGGACGCTGGCGTTCCTGCACGACCTGAAATGCGAGGCCTGGCCGCTGTCCCGCGACGTCCCGCATTGGCGGGCGGAGGCGCGTGGCTTCCGCATCCAGGCGCGGCGGCGGTTCGCGCCCTCCATGCGGCAGCGGATCGACCTGGCCGGCCTCTATGCAGATGCCCTCAAGCAGATGCCGGATACGGTGGACGACCAGCCGCTGCTGCCGATGCCGGCGGTCTGCCCGGTTACGCTGGATGACCTGCTCACGTTTGACAACTAGATGAGCGACCAATCCTTTGACCTTCGCGAGCAGATCGTCCGCATCGACCGCGACCTGGCCGAGACGGAGAAGCTGATTGCCGAGGCCCGCAAGTTCTCGGCCGAGCAGAACAAGCTCGCGGCCGAAGCCGCTAACTCGTGGGTCGCCCGGTTCGTCACGTCCACGGCCCTCGTCATTGCGGCGATCGGCGCGGTGATTGCGGCCCTGCCGGTTCTCGCCCGGGCGTTCGGGCACGCGTGCCCATGATTGAGGATCGGCCGCGGCGCATTCCTGTGTTCGACATCTCCGCTATAGGCCACGCCGCGTTTTGGGAGACCCCGCGCGCCATTGCGATCCTATTGGCAATCGTCGCCGTCGTGGTCGCGCCCATTGCCTTCAGTTTCGGCAAAACCGTGAGGGAGGCGCAATCTCAGCCCGTCGTCATCGTGCTGCAAATGCCGCCGGGCTGGACCGCGCAGCCGGGGCCGGACCAGCCCGCTGGGGATAAGTAACCGTCGCAGGCTGAAATGACGTTACGGGAGGGTAAGGACGGCTAACCAGGTGATGGCTGCCGTGACCCACCAGATCGCAATTGTTAATGCCATTTCCCATTCCCGAATGGCTCTTGTCGGGTTCCGGGGTGGTGGGCTGGGGTCATGTGACCAGGGCTGCAACAAGGGCGCTGAGCAAGACTTTGCCGCGTCGGCGCGCATTGTGCACAAATTGAAAGAAGCTGAGGTAGTCCGGCAGCTTGTCTTGTGAGATGCCCCGGTGCGGGCGCAACCACGAGCGCAGCAGCGACCAAAAACCCTCGATCGTGTTGACGTGGACCTCGCAGAAGCCATCCCCGTCCTCGTCGCTCGCAGAAGCCATCCCCGTCCTCGTCGCGGGCATACTCGCCGCGCCCGTGGCAGACGGTCTTGTGCCCGTAGCCCCAAGCTGGCAGGTGGGCGTAGATGCTGTATTCGTCCGTGTGGACGAGACTGCCCGGGGTGACGGCAGCTGTGATGATCGGCTTGATTGTGGCGGCTCGCACGTTGGCCAGCATGTGCAGCGCGACCTGTCCGCCGCGCTGGATCAGGCCGAGGATGGGCGGCTTGTCCTTTTCCAGCGTGCCGCGGCCCGGCGCGCCTGCCAGCCGGCGGCATCGTGCAAGCCGCCCCTTTTAGCCACCGCCGCCGGCTGGCCCTTGTGCCCGGCCACCACGTAGACCTCGTCGATCTCGACCTTGCCTGTCAGCTTCACCAGTGGCGTTTTGGCGACCAGCCTGTGGCGTAGCTGCTCCGTCATGACCTGCACGTCCGAAGCAGCCAAGCCCAGCTCGCCTGCGATCTGCCGGTTCGAGAGGTTCAATCCCATGAAGTAGAGGCACAGCACCCACACCCGCAGCGGCTGGTAGTGTCCGGCCAGCACCGTGCCGGTCAGATCGTCGAAGCGCCCAGCACACGCCTTGCAGCGGTAGCGCTGACGATGCGGCTGCGTGTCGTCGCACCCGTCCCGGATAACCAAGGAACCGCCGCATCCAGGGCAGCGCACGCCTCCCGGCCAGCGGTGCTGGCGCACAAAGGCGAAGCACTTGGCATCGTCCATCAGCCCGGAAAGATTGACCAAGTCGGATGCAGGCATGATGGCAAAGGCTCCTCGCGCAAGCCGGTTGGCTGCTCGCACTCCAGCCATCACACCAGATACCCGCCAATGGCACCACCCGGATCACCACCCCGGAACCCGACAAGAGCCTCCCGAATTACCTTTTCGGTCTCGGGCCGCCAGCCTGGCGCGGCAGGTGGCTTGAGCTGACGGCCGGTCACGCTTGCTGCCCCGGTTCGAAAACCAGTGGCGGCGGCAATGGCTGGCTGGCTTCGCCGGCTTCTATCGGGTCCACGATCAACCGCGGCAGCGATGTTGCCCTGCAACGCCCGCTGCGCCACGCGAGACCCGACTCTAGCATCAAAGCGCCACGGCCATGCGCCAGCTCGGCTGCGAAACGCCGGCGCAGCGTGCTATAGCCACACCCGACCTCGCGGGCGATCTCTTCCGGCGGCACGCCAAGCCCGCGCAGCAGGGCGACAGTCCGGCGCTGGCTATTCATTGGCCTGAACGCCGGGCGGTCTTGCCCTCAAATAGCCGGACACAGCGCGACGGACTCGTGCAGCCAAGGCATCCCATTCAAAGTCTCGCCGCTCATCTGCCGTATCGAGCATACCTTGAATAACAGAGGCTACATCGATGGCGGCGGTCTCAATGTCCAGTTGAAGCGGCATTGGTGGATTCACGTGGTCGTCGCAATGCCTTGAGGAGGGCGGAAGCGATGGCGGGTCGGCGGCGTTCGGATCGGGCTTTGCGGAAGAAGCTGAGGTCGCCGGGGCGGCCGGGGGTGGCGCGGCGGGAGGATTGTCGGCAGTTCTGGGCGTTGATCGCCGATGGCTTGTCGGGCGAGGACGCGGCGATGGTGGTGGGGATATCGCAGCCGGCCGGGTTCCGGTGGTTCCGGGTAGGAGGCGGGATGGCGCCGTCGCGCGTGTCGCGCTCGTCGAAGCCGCTGTCGGGGCGCTCCCTGTTGTTTGCCGAGCGGGAGGAGATCGCGCTGTTGCGGGCCCAGGGCCTGGGCGTGCGAAGCCGCTCGCTGCCTGGGGCGTTCGCCGTCCACGGTGTCGCGGGAGCTGCGGCGGAACGCGGCGACGCGAAGCGGCAACCTGGATTACCGGGCGACCGCCGCGCAGTGGCACGCGGAGCGGGCGGGACGTCGCCCGAAGCCTGCCAAGCTGGTTACTGCCCCGGCGCTGCGGCCATATGTGCAGGAGCGGCTCGCTGGCGCCGTGGCCGCTCCGGGCGGGGCCGCGGCGCCCGGCCCGACGGTTGCGCCGTGGAAAGGACGGCGGCATGGGCGACGGCAGAGCCGGCGATGGGCTATGGCATGGAGCCCGCAGCGGATTGCGCAGCGCTTGCGGGTGGACGTCCCAGGCGACGGCACGATGCGCGTCAGCCACGAGGCGCTCCACCAGGCGCTCTACATCCAGGGCCGGGGCGCGCTGAAGCGCGAGCTGACGGCGTGCCTGCGCACGGGGCACGGGCGTTGCGGGCGCCGCGAGCGCGCACGCGAGGCCGCGGCAAAGGGTTCGTCACCCCGGAGGTCCTGATCAGCGAGCGCCCGGCGGAGGCCGCTGACCGCGCCATACCGGGCCACTGGGAAGGAGACCTCATCCTGGGCCTGAGCAGCTCCGCCATTGGCGCCCTGGCAGAGCGCACGACGCGGTTCACGATGCTGCTGCGCCTGCCGCCGATGCCGGGCCATGGCGAGGGACCGCGCGAGAAGAACGGCCCCGCGCTGGCCGGGCATGGCGCCGAGGCGGTGCGCGACGCGATTGCGCGCGAGATCACGACCCTGCCGGAACAACTGCGCCGGCCGCTGACCTGGAACCAAGGATCGGAAATGGCGCAGCACGCTCGGCTGCGGGTCGACACGGGCCTGGCGATCTACTTCTGCGATCCGCACAGCCATCGCGCAGCGATCCGTCCCGCCAGGGCGGCATCGCCGAAGGGCGATGCCGAGGGGCAGCGTGGCGCCAACGAGAACACCAATCGCCTGCTGCGGCAGTATCTCCCGAACGGCACGCACCTGGGCGCCCACGGTCCGGACGACTTGGCGGCGGCAGCAGCAGCCCTGAACGGGAGACCGCGCCAGACGCTTGGCTGGAAAACCCCCGCTACGCCGATTACAGCAGATCGTCACGCTCCGCAGAACGGAAACCTTGGTGCGAAAGCCCTGGGAGCAGCGTAGGACAGCATGTCGCGAAGCGGCAAGCTGGGACAACGCGCTTGCCCGGTTCCGCAGGCCGGGCCAAAATTGCGGCATGACCTTCTCCATCCTCGCGCAGGACCCATCGACGGGCGCGTTCGGCGCCGCCGTCGCGTCCCGCTTCTTCGCCGTCGGCGCCATCTGCACCTATGCCGAGGGCCGGGTCGGCGCAGTTTCGACCCAAGCCCTGGTGAATCCGATGTACGGCCCAATGGGGCTTGCCATGCTGCGCGACGGCGCCTCGGCCCAGCAAGTGGTCGAACGTCTCGTCGCCCCCGATCCAGGGCGCGACCAACGCCAATTCCACGCCATTGATGCCCAGGGCCAGACCGCCCAGCACACCGGCGCAGGCTGCGTCGCGCACGCCGGACACCGCGATGGCCCAGGAGTTAGCGTAGCCGGAAACATGCTGGCCGGCCTGCAGGTGCTCGACACCCTGCTGCAAGGCTATCTCTCCGCCAGCGGCGACCTGGCTCAGCGCCTCCTCGCCGCGCTCCAGGCCGCAGAGGACGCCGGCGGCGACAAGCGCGGACGCCAGAGCGCGGCACTCCGCATTCACCTCGCCGACCCCTGTCCCGACCTCGACATCCGCGCCGACGACCATTCCGACCCGCTCTCAGAACTGCGCCGGCTCCATCGCGTCAGCCTTGAGCGCTTTGCGGTGTTCCGCCGCCACCTCGCCGGCCGCGACGACCCGGCCGGCACCCTCGACCGGGCCGTCATCGACTCCGACATCGCCCAGCACGGCCAACGCTTGTGAAAGCCAGCCGCATGTTCCGCTTCCCGGTCGTCCTCGCCGCCTTGCTGCTCGCCTCTCCTGCCTTGGCGCAATCCACGCTGACCATCGGCTTGCGCGAGGACCCGGACGTGCTCGACCCTACGCTAGGTTCCTCCTACGTCGGGCGGATCGTTTATGCCGCAATGTGCGACAAGCTGATCGATATCGACGAGCATCTTAACTTGGTGCCGCAGCTCGCGACGGAATGGCGCTACGAGGATCCGACCCACCTTGTCCTCACCTTGCGCCAGGGAGTCGTGTTCCAGGACGGCACTCCATTCGACGCCGAGGCGGTACGCTACAAGCTGAACCGCGACCTCACTCTGCAAGGCAGCATGCGCCGGGGTGAGGTGAACGCCATCCAGTCCATGGAGGTGTTGGACCCGTTGCACATCCGCCTGATCCTCAAGGCGCCCAGTGCCCCACTGCTAAGCATGCTCGCCGACCGTGCTGGAATCATGGTCTCGCCCAAGGCAGCCGAGGCCGAAGGAACCGATTTCGCCCGCAACCCGGTTTGCGCCGGTCCTTACAAGTTTGAGAGCCGTGTCGCCCAGGACAGCATCGTGCTGCACCGCTTTCCGCAATACTGGGACGCCGGGAACTACCACTTCGACCGCATCGTCTACCGCCCGATGCCCAACGCCGCCGTACGGGTCGCTAACCTACAGGCCGGCAGCCTCGACTTGGTCGAGCAGATCCTGCCCACCGACGTCCCGACCCTGCGCCGCGACCCGAACGTCAAGCTGGCAATTGGACCCGGCCTCGCCTACACCGGTGTCAACTTCAACTTGGCCAACGGCCCGGCTGGCGCCCTCTCTACAGGCCAGAGCGCCCTCGTGCGCCAGGCGTTCGAGGCGTCGCTCGACCGGGCCACGTTGAATCAGGTTGTCTATGAGGGGCTTTTCACCCCGGCCATCCAGGCCAACCCCCCCAGTTCGCCCTACTTCATCCAGTCGCCCGCCGTCCCGCCGCGCGACCTGGCCCGCGCCAAGGTTCTGCTAAGGCAGGCAGGCGTGCCTTTGCCGGTCCCGCTCACGCTAACCGTCACCAACGCCTCCGACTCGCAGCAGGTCGCCGAGGTAATTCAGGCGATGGCCGGCGAGGGGGGATTCGACGTGAGGCTTAAAGTTATGGAGTTCGCCTCCGCTCTGCACTCGGGCTATTCTGGCGACTTCCAAGCATTCCTGATCGGCTGGTCCGGCCGTGTCGATCCGGACGGCAACATGTGGCAACAACTACATACCGGCGGCACGTTCAACTACGGCCATTGGTCGAACAAGGAGGCTGACGCCCTGCTCGACCAGGCGCGCCGGATCACCGATGTGACGTCGCGGCGCGATCTCTACGCCAAGTTCTGGACGATTGAGCGGCAAGACATGCCATTAGTCTATCTCTGGACGACGACGAACGTTGTGGGGATGAGGACGAATCTGACCGGCTTCGTCCAAGTTCCTGACGGGCTGATCCGGGTGCGGGGGCTGAAGCGGCAGTGACGACAGAATGACAGGGCAGGATTGCCGATTGGCAGACCGCCTGACGCCACGCGTGCTCGTCGGCTCTTGTCGTGATCTTCCATCGTCTCCGTGGGGCTTTCGAGGCCAGGTTCGAGCAGGAGGCGAGCGATGGAAGAGCAGACGAGAGAACCGGGGCCACATGCGGCCAAGCCGCGGACCTGCACGGACGAACATCGGCGTCAGGCGGTGGACATGGTCACCAGCACGGGCCGGACGGCGATGTCGGGGGCGGCCGAGCTGGGCATCCACCACCCCCTGATCTCGCGCTGGATCCGGCGGTAGGGGCAGACGGGAGAAGCGGCGGCGGGTTCCGCCCCCAACCTGCTGGGCCGCGAGTTCACGGCCAGCAGACCGAACCAGGTCTGGTTGGCGAATTTGACCTACATCCCTACGGGCCAGGGCTGGCTCTACATGGCGGCCATCATGGACCTGCACACGCGCAAGGTTGTCGGCTGGTCCATGCGCGACCACCTGCGCGCCGAGCTGGCCACGTCGGCGCTCATGATGGCCGTCCGGCGCCACCGGCCCGCACCCGGGCTGATCCAACATTCGGATCGCGGCATCCAACATGCCCGCACGGACCACCAGGATGCGCTCCAGGCGGCAGGCATCACCCCGTCCATGAGCCGGCGGGGCAACGCGCTGGACAACGCCCCCATGGAGAGCTTCTTTCACGCCCTCAAGACGGAACTGGTCCATCACCGGGCCTACGCCACCCACGACAAAGCCAGGCGAGACCTGTTCGCCTACGTGGAAGGCTTCTACAATCGACAACGCTTGCACTCGGGCCTGGGCTGTAGGACGCCCGACGAGGCAGAACAGAGAGCACAGAGCGTAGCGTAAGCACTCCACGGAAGCCGGGGAGGATCACCCTGCTCCCGGCGCGCCTTGCGAGCGCGTCACCGCCTGGGTGTAGGCGAAGACGCTGTCACGCCAGGCGCGTCGCTCGGCAGGCGTGAACCCTCCATGTGCTGCAAGGCGCCGGTAAAAAAATCCAGCTCCAGCTGTTGCTGGCCAACCTTTCGCTCCAACTCGGCAATCTGGGCTCGCGCCTGGGCCAAGCTATCCGCCTTTGGCTCGCGCCGCACGCACGCCCACCGCCGCAAGGACCTCCGGCGTGCGCGGGCGCCCGCGCTTGCTCGTCAGCGCCTCCGCGCCGTTCGCGCGGAACCGGTCACGCCAGTGACAGATGATCGTTCGCTGGAGGTTCAGCTCGATTGCCAAGGCGCTTGCGCGCTCGCCAGCTTCCAGCCGTTCGACGGCCTTCAGCATCAACTCCCGGCTATGACGCCCAGACTCGCTCAGGAACATCGGTTAGCTCCAATACTGTTCACTTTGTGATTCGGATGGCGGCGTTGAAGTCGATGCGCGTGGTCGGCTGTGGCGTGCGAGGGCGCAGCGGGTAGCCGCTCATCTTGCGCTTGACCCCGCGCGGCACCTGCCGGCCCCGGGAACTCGCCACACGCTCCTCCAGGATCTCGTCCAGTACCTCCTTATGCAGGGCGAGCCTGTCCCGAGGGGGGAAAAGCCGCAAGCAGCGGCAGCTTGCGGCGCACCACGCGCACGGCATGCAGGAACGACAAACGATCCGGGTCCTCGTCGGCCCGCAGCGCCGCCTCGTGCATGAGCCCGCGCACGGCGAAGTGCGCCAGCAGCAGGCCCCAGAACTCCTGGCGCGCCAAGTCCGGGGTCTTGCTGCGCAGCACGACCTGTGCCCCGCGCAGCTGCGTTTTCAGCTCGGCCAGCGCGCCCTCAATCTCCCAGCGCTCATGATACAGGGCAGCCAAGTCCGCGGCAGGCGCCTGCGCCTCGTCCAGGATCGTGGTCACGAGACGATACAGCGGCTCAGCGTCGGCCACCCCCTCCAGCCGATATTCCACCACGCGCACCCGCACGCCGTTGGTCGCATGGCGCCGGTCCTTCTCGCTCGGATACACCACGGACAGATAAGACCCGTCCGCCAGCACCGCGGCGCGCGGCAGGCGCAGGTTGCTCCTTACCCGCCACAGCAGGTCGGCACCGGTAGCGGCCGCTGTCTGCCACAACGCATAGCCAAAGAAGTATCGGTCGGCCAGGCACAGCATGCCCGTCCGCAGCGCCGGCACCACGCCATGGGCCAGCGTCGTCTCGCCATCCGCGCAACCGCCCAGCTTGGCGCCGAACAGCACGTGCGTGCCGTTCTCCACCAGCGCGACGAAACGGAGCTGCGGAAAGGCGCTCTCGCCGCGGCTGGCACCCGGATAGCCGAAGCAGGCGCCGTTCTCGGCCGTGTCGGCCACATCCAGGCTGGAGCCGTCCAGGCTCACCAGCCGCCACTCTCGATACCACGCCCCCTTGGTGGCGCGCGTCGCCACCGGCTGCACGACCTGCTCAAAGAGCCGGCGCAGCGGCATCTCGCCCAGGCGGCTGCGCGCCTGCGAGATGCCGCTCTTGCCCGCCACCTTGACCGCGTCGGCGCCCCACAGCCAGCGCAAGCCTTCTAGCAAGCAGCGCAGCACCTCGCGGGTGCTGGACCCCATGTACAGCGCCATGGCGATGGCGTAGTAGATCATCACCTGAACCGGCAGATCGCGCTCGCGCTCGCTCGTCTTGCCGGTCTCGGCCAGGACCTGCTGCACCCGATCCGGCGGGAACGTCTTGGCGATCACGCCGAGGCTGATGTGGTCGCTGACACGAACGCCGGCCGGAAGGCCGGCGGGAACACCCGCCATCGCTGTCGATCCTAAAAAAACCTGATCAACGGATATAGGGTGGCTAACCACCTAAATGAACAGTATTGGCCTTAACGGGACTCCTTCATCAAGCATGTCACCTTCGCCGTTTCGCGAGCGCACGTCCATGCCTCTCGCGCAGGCGCATGCACGCACGAGTTTAGGCCACACCTTCCGGGCCGGGCTGTCAAGCGTCACAGAAAGTTATGTCTGGACTAACCAGAGTAGAAGTGTCATTGCATCGTGACATTTTCGGTATTGCTGTCAGAGCTAACGCGGCTGCTTAGCCGGAGGGCTAGGTGGATTCAAGTGGTCGTCGCAACACCTGGACGGAGGAGGTTGGGATGGCGGGTCGGCGGCGGTCGGATCGGGCTTTACGGAACAAGCTGAGGTCGCCGGGGCGCCCTCCCGTGGCGCGGCAGGAGCACCGGCGGCGGTTCTGGGCGTTTGTTGCGGCAGGATTGTCGAGCGAGGACGCGGCGATGGAGGTCGGAGTATCGCAGCCGGTTGGGTTCCGCTGGTTCCGAATGGCAGGCGGGATGGCGCCGTCGCACCTGTCGCGCTCGGCCAAGCCGCTTTCGGGACGGTATCTTTCGTTTACCGAGCGGGAGGAGATCGCGCTGTTGCGGGCGCAGGGCTTGGGCGTGCGGGAGGTTGCACGCCGGCTGGGGCGGGCGGCGTCTGCGATCTCGCGTGAGCTGCGTCGCAACGCGGCCACGCGGGGTGGCGAGCTGGACTACCGGGCCACCACGGCGCAATGGCACGCGGAGCGGTCGGCACGCCGGCCGAAGCAGGCGAAGCTGGCCGCCAACACAGCGCTGCGGGACTATGTGCAGGACCGCCTGTCCGGCGCGGTCGCTGCCCCGGGCGGGGACGCAGTGCCTGGACCGGCCGTGCCCTGGAAAGGCCGTCGACATGGGCCTCGGCAGGCCCGGCGCTGGGCGCGGGCGTGGAGCCCGCAGCAGATTGCCCAACGCCTGCGGCTCGACTTTCCCGGGGACCAGACGATGCGCATCAGCCACGAGGCGATCTACCAGGCGCTCTACATCCAGGGCCGGGGCGCGCTGCGGCGCGAGCTGACGGCCTGCCTGCGCACGGGTCGGGCGCTGCGGGTGCCGCGGGCGCGCACGCGGGGCCGAGGCAAATCGTTTGTTGCGCCTGAGGTGATGATCAGCGAACGGCCGGCGGAAGCAGCCGACCGTGCGGTGCCGGGCCACTGGGAAGGGGACCTCATCCTGGGCCTGGGCAGTTCCGCAGTTGGCACGCTGGTGGAGCGCACGACGCGGTTCACCATGCTGCTGCACCTGCCGCGCATGGAGGGTCACGGCGCCGGGCCTTCGATCAAGAACGGGCCTGCGCTCGCCGGCCATGGCGCCGAAGCGGTGCGCGACGCCATCGCACGCGCAATCATCAGCTTGCCCGAACAGCTCCGGCGATCACTGACGTGGGACCAGGGGGCGGAGATGAGCCAACACGCCCGGCTGCGGATCGACACGGGTGTTGCGGTCTACTTCTGCGACCCGCACAGCCCTTGGCAGCGGGGCACGAACGAGAACACCAACGGGCTGCTGCGGCAATACTTCCCGAAGGGCACCGACCTGAGCGCGCACAGCGTGGACGACCTTGCCGCGGTGAGCGCGACCCTCAACGGCAGGCCGCGCAAGACCCTGGGCTGGAGAACGCCGGCCGAGGCGTTTGACGAGGCGCTGCGGGCGGCGCACACAGGCGTTGCGACGACCGGTTGAGACCGAGCTATAGACATCTAGCGAATTGGTGTTTCTTTGCTCCTAAGAGTCGGTCCAAGATCATTTTCAGCCGTTGCAGAGCCTTCGCAGCATGAGCCGAACTGATGCCCACCGCAGGAATGCCAGCGCGTTTTGGTTGAGGCACTCCCAATCCTTTGCCAGGCGTCGGCAGCGGTTCAGCCACGCGATGGTACGTTCCACGATCCAGCGCTTGGGCAGCACGACGAACTTGCCGGTGTCGCAGCGCCGCACGATTTCGACATTCACCTCGCGGCAGACCCGGGCCAAACCTTGCCGGAACTTCGGCCCTTGATAGCCCGCGTCGGCATAGAGCTTCAGCAAAAACGGATACAGCCCGAACAACGTCGCCATCAGCAGCACGCCACCGTCGCGGTCCTGGATATCGGCGGCATGGACGATCGCATCCATCAGCAAGCCTTGGGTGTCGACGAGGACATGCCGCTTCTTGCCTTTGATCTTCTTGCCGCCATCAAAGCCCGGCGGATCGATCCTGCGCCCCCCTTTTCGGCGCTCTTGACGCTCTGGCTGTCGATAATGGCCGCGGTCGGACTGCCCTGCCGACATGCCTGCTCACGGCAGAGCACGTAGAGCGCGTGGTGGAGCCGATCGAGCGTTCCGTCGTGCTGCCAGCGGCAGAAATAGTGGTTCACCGTGCTGCGGGGCGGCAGGTCCTTCGGGATCGCACGCCACTGGCAGCCGGTGCTCAGCACATACATCAGCCCGTTCATCACCTCGCGCTCGTCCACGGTCCGCTTGTTGCCGCCTCGCCTGGCGCGCGGAATCTGCGTCTTTGTCAGCGCCCACTCTTCGTCGGTCAGGTCGCTGGGATAGCGCAGCTTGCTGCGGTCGTAACGGACACGGTTTTCAACAGTCCACATCGGCATGCTCCTGCGAATCGGGGCTGCCGTGATGGAATCACAAACGACTCAGTGCACTCAACATGATCTTGGACCGACACTAAGGACGTTTTTGGTTGCAGAGACTTTCCTCGATTCCTATGCTGCCGGTTAATAGACCGTCTCACAAAGACTCAATTGATCCAAATGAGCTGACCTATGCGAGATGCCCACTCCTGCTCCGGAATCTCAGATGATCCAATCGAGACACATTGGCGGAGCCATCCCGTCTGGGCTGCTGACATAAGCAAGCCTTTTGAAGCTCCTTTTTCACCACGACGCCCAGCGGCAGCACTTAAGTTCTCTTTTTTTTAGTCGATCCGGAGTAGTTTCATTTCCTGACGTTCTGCCTTACCGGGCTAGGTGCCTTGGGGCGGATTTGGAGGGGAATGAGTGGCTGAGGGCTTTGAGGAAGCCGACCTGCGCGCGGGTCCGCGACAAGGGCCGAATCCTTAGTGCGTTCGTTGTCGCCCATCCGGGCACTACGTTTTACGATACGACCTTCGTCCTCTATTTGCGGACCGACTGGCGCCGCGGCTACCACATCCTCAAGACGCGCAGAAAGCAACGCGAGCGCATCTATGCAGGCGGCGGGCTGGGCCGCATTGCTTGGATGCTGCGTAGCGAGTTTGGTTTTACCGAACCTTTTACCGTCTATCCGGCCGGATGCGAGGCGTTGCATAGGTTCACAGGACTCCGGCCTGTCGATCGCGGGTTGTCGGAGGAAGCGCACGAAGCCCTTCGCCCCGCCAAATTCAATCCGCCATGGGAACTCCCGGTTGGCGATCCCTCGGACGCGGACTGCGAACCCACCGACGGCGAAGACCCGAAAGAGGCGTAATCCTTCTCCCCAGCGGCGGGCGGCATGAGTGCGCTGCCGCTGTTCCTGCTGTCGCAGTTCGCGCTGGCCTGCCCGGCGACGTCCGGCTTCCCGGCTAGCCACGTCGTGGATCGGGTGACGGCCACGGCACAGACGGAAAGCGGCCTGCAAACCACCTCCGTGCACGACAACACGAGCCACCGCAGCTACGTGCCCGCCACCGCAGCGGATGCCGTGAGGCTGGTCGCGGCGCTGCACGCGCAAGGCCACAGCCTCGACGCCGGCGTGATGCAGGTCAACGACGGCAACTGGCCGCGCCTGGGACTGACCGCCGAGACCGTGTTCGACCCGCGCGCGAACATCTGCGCCGGAATGGCGCTGCTGGCGGAGGCCTACGCCAGCGTGGTGCAGGGACCAGGGGTATGGACGTACCGACCCCAGCCCCGTCCGGGGTCAGGCGATGCGGACGTAGTTGGGGTAAGTTCGGGATACGTGTAAAGCGCGGTTACAAGGGGTCAGGTGGCCAGAAACACAAGTTGAATCAATGGCTTGGCAAAATACAGCGAGCCGGTCAAATCCTTTGTGCCCTGAGGCGCGTGCAGCGGCAATCCAAGGCGTCCGGAAAAGGGTCGGCCATCACTGTCCAGCAAACGGCGTGTTCTCAATGGGATAGCCGGAGCGTCCGCGTGTCCGCGAAGGCAAACCTTGCTGGACGGGAGCCTGGGAGCCAGCCCGGATGAGCTTGTGACCAAGTTTTACACGTACCCCGAACCTACCCCTAGTTCGGGCGTCCCAGCTCGAGCATGCGGTTGAGCGCATGGACAGCGACCGCCACTTCGGTTGCCCGGCGCTCATCCGTATGCGCGCGCAACTCGTCGCCGATCACCTGTTTCCACCTGTTCATGGTGGCCTCGATCCGGGCGCGCTTGTTGTATCCAGACGCGTTCTGCCATGCCATGCGCCCGTGCTCGGCGATGTTCCGCAGGTGGTCGTCGCGCTGCGTGAGCGCGTTCTCGGCCGTGCCACTGGGCACCGCGGTCGCACGCGGTGGGACGACGACGGCCGCATCCGGGTGGCGCTGGGCAATGCTGTCATAGACGCGGTTCTGGTCATATGCGCCGTCGCCGGTGAACGACGACACCGCGCCCGCGACTTGGTCGAGCAAGGGACCAGCTTGGGAAGCGTCGTCCACGTCCTTGGCAGTCAGCGTGGCGGCCACGATCCGGCCGGTGCCGGCGTCCACGCCCAGGTGCAGGGTCCGCCACGAACGGCGTGTCGCCGTCCCGTGCTTCTCCAGCAGCCATTCGCCCTGGCCGCACAGCTTCAGGCCCGTGCTGTCCACCAGCAGGTGCAGGGGCTCGCCGTCAATCCCAGCATCGGCGGTCCCCGGCCGTGGCACGTCCAGCGTCGCCGCGCGCCGGCTCAGCGTCGTATGGTCTGGCACACGCAGCTCAAGGCCGAGCAGGCCGATGACGGAGCCGAGCAATCCCTCGGCCTGCCGGTAGGCCAGGCGGAACACCATGCGGATCGTGAGCGCCGTCAGGATGGCGAGCGGCGAATACCGGGCCTGGCCGCCGCGCGTCGCCCGCGGCTCGGCCGCCCACGCCGCAATCGCCTCGTCGGTGAACCACACCATCAAACTGCCGCGCTGGCGCAGGCTGGCGTCGTAGGCGGGCCAGTTTGTCACCTTGCGCTGCTGGCGCGGGATGTGGCGGCGGTGGTCCTGGTTCAGCTTGAATGGCAAGATGGGCATCCGGGGTTCGGGAAGGTGATCCCCTACGTCACCCGCCGCTTGAACACCACCCGATCCATGCACCACGCTGACCTGCAGGCCTATGTGGTGGAGCAGTTGGGCGACCCAAAAGCCGTGCTGGTGCTGGACGAGACCGGCTTCCTGAAGAAGGGAGCCAAGTCGGCTGGGGTGCAGCGGCAATACAGCGGCACGGCAGGGCGGATCGAGAACAGCCAGATCGGCGTCTTTCTCGGCTACGCCAGCCAGCACGGTCACGCCCTGCTCGACCGCGCTCTCTACCTGCCCAAGGAGTGGGCGGGGAGCGCGGAGCGGCGCAGCGAGGCCCACATCCCAAACGAAACCGTGTTTGCCACCAAGCCGAAGCTGGGTTTGGCCATGCTGGAACGGGCGCGGGCCGCGGGCGGAGATGGCAAAGGTTCCGCGCGCGCAAGCGCGTGGAAGGTCATCGGAGGGGTGCCCTTCTCCTGGATCACTGGCGATAGCGTGTATGGGGCAGACCACGTCATCCGGCGCTGGGCGGAGCAGCATCAGCGCGGCTACGTGCTGACCGTTACCTCCGGGCAGCGGCTCGGCCTGCGCCCGGTCACAACCTGGATCAAGAAGTTGCCCAAGCGGGCTTGGAAGCGGCTGAGCGCAGGAGATGGTGCAAAAGGGCCGCGCATCTACACTGGGCCTGCATTCCTTACAATGGCGCGGCGCCTGGCTTCCAATGTGCGCTGCTGGTCCGCCGCTCCGTCGCCAAGCCGACCGAGCTGACCTTCTATCTCACGCACGCGCCTGCGGGCGCCACGTTGGCCGAGCTGGTGCGCGTCGCGGGCATGCGCTGGCACGTCGAGAGCCTGTTCAAGCAGGCCAAGGGCGAGGTCGGGCTTGGCCACTACGAAGTGCGGTCCTGGGTCGGCTGGCACAGGCACGTTACGCTGGCCATGTTCGCTCTTGCTTACCTCGCCGCCGTGCGTCGCGAGGCTGCCGGGGGGTGTGGTTCCGGTGGACTTGGCCGCCGACCTGCTGCCGATGACCATGCCCGAGGTCAGGCGCCTGCTCTGGCACCTGGTCTGGATGCACCCGCCCAGCCCAGAAGCCTCCCTGCGCGGGTCAACTTGGCGCCGCCACCATCAGCAACGTGCCCGTCGCGCTCACTGGCACAAACGCCTGCACGCGACGTCGGGCTCGCGTAAACCCCGGCTGTAGTACTAAAGCGCTTTGCAAGCGAGTTGGGACATCTTTCCCCGTATGTTGGGGCGGAGGTTTGCATGACTGGAGCATACTCGACGGACCTGCGCAGCCGCGTTCTTGTGGCGGTTGAGGGAGGCGAGGACGTGGACGCGGCGGCGCGCCGGTTCGCGGTGGGGCGCTCGACGGCCTACCGCTGGGTGGCTGCCCTGCGTGACGAGGGTCGGCGCGAGGCCAAGCCGGCGCGTGGCGGTCCCGCGCCGCGCATCACCGGCGAGGTCGAGGCGACCATGCTGGACCTGGCGGGCAGCCCGAAGCACCTTCCCCTGGCCGAGATCACGTCCCGACTGGCCGGGGCGCACGACATGCGTGTCCACCTGACCACGGTGCACCGGGCGCTGCGGCGGGCAGGGCGGACGTGAAAGAAGCTGAGCCTGCATGCGGCCGAGCAGGAGCGCGAGGACGTGGCCGCCGCGCGCGCGGCCTGGTGGACCGACCCGGACGGCGTGGGCGGGATCGACCCGGCGCGGCTGGTGTTCCTGGACGAGTGCGGCGTGCTGACCAACATGGTCCGCCGCTACGGCCGCAGTCCGCGCGGCGCGCGTGCGTGCGCGTCGGCCCCATTCGGGCACTGGACCCGGGTTACGGTGCTGGGTGCGCTCGGGGCGGAGGGCATCGTGGGCGCAATGAGCGTGGAAGCAGCGACCAGCGCGGCCGTGTTCCACGCCTACCTGCAGGAGGTGCTGCTGCCCGAACTGCGCCGCACCCGGCCGGATGCGGTGCTGATCCTGGACAACCTGTCGGCCCACAAGGCCCCGCGTGTCAGGGCGCTGCTCGACGCGTCAGGCTTCGGCTACCGCTTTCTGCCAACCTACTCGCCGGACCTGAACCCGATCGAGCCAGCGTGGGCCAAGGTCAAGGCCGGGCTGCGCCGGGTCGCCGCGCGCACCGCCGACGCGCTGCACGAGGCACTCGGCCCGGCGCTGGCCAGCGTCACCGCCCAGGACGCTGGCGGGGTTCTTCCGCCACTGCGGCTACAGCCGTCCCACATGACGTGCAAAAGGCTTTAGGCTCCGATCTGTCGATGGCCAAACTCACACGCATGGTGCCGTCCATCGCGGCTGACAGCCTTGGATAGATGGTGCTCAAGATCGAGGCCGATGGGCGGCTGCGCGCCGCCAACGATGCGGTGCTGGGCTTCATGCGCGAGCACCGGGCCGCGATCCTGTGGGGACGCGGCCTGTTCGCCTCGGCCGACATGATGAGCCTGGAGGCGACGCGCTATCTCTGGTCGGCGCGGCTTGACCCCCGGCGGCGGACCTACGCGATTGGAACCTACGCCCACGTGCTCGATCAGTGGGGCATCCTCTACGACCAGCCGATTGTCCTGAACCGCCGGCAAGCTGGCGCCGCCATCGAAAGCGCATTGCGCCAGGGCCAGGTCGGCCAGTTGGAGCGTGTCGCGGTGGACACGCACGGCTTCACGCATTTCGCCATGACGCTCGCCAAGCTCGTGGGCTTCGATCTGTGTCCCCGGCTGGCCAGGCTGAAGAAACGGCGGCTCTATTTACCGAGAGGGCTCGGCGTCCCGCCGACCTTGCAGCCGATCGTGGCCGAAACCGTCTTCCGCCGTGCCATCAGCCGGGGCTGGGACGGATTGCTGCGGCTCGGCGCGTCGGTCAAGCACGGCTGGTACCCGGCGATGGGGGCGCTCGACCGCTTCGGCTCGGCCGCCGCCGGCGATCCCGTCTACGAAGCCGACGACGCTTTGGGCAAGCTGCTTCGCATGCTCTACCTTTGCGATTACCTCAGCAACCCGAGCTTCCGCGGGGACATCCTTGATCTGCTCAATCAGGGCGAGGCCGTCCACAGCCTTCAGCGGGCGATCCACAACGGTGAAATCACCGCGAAACACGGCCGCTCTACGGAGCAACTTGTCGCCATCTCCGGGGCACTCACGCTGCTGGCGAACATCATCATGGCCTGGAACACCCACCGCCTCCAGGCCGTGATTGACCAAGTGCCGAACCATCATCCCGATGAGGTGCTGAGCCGCTTGGCGCCGATCGGACACAAGCACATCAACGTGCGCGGCATTCTCAGGTTTGACTTTGCCCAGCACGCATCAGGCTTGTTTCAGCACGCATCCATCATCGAGAATGATCACGTATCAAAATGAAAGGCTGACTTCGTAGTTACATCAGCATGTTGTCGTGCTGCTGACAGTGCAGAGCGTTGAAAGATAACGCTTTTCAGATCGGCACTTTTGACATGGAGGTTACGAAGGCCTGGTCGGAACTGCGCGTCGTCGCCGAGCCGGGCGGGGCGGCGGCCTTCGCCGCGTTGCTCTCAGGCGGCTACCGCCCCGCGCCGGGCGAGCGCGTGGCCGTGCTGGTCTGCGGCGAACACGACCGCGGTGCACTTCGATCAGTGATCCCGGACCATCGACGACAGGTGCGGCAGAGTCTCGGTCGCGGGTGGCCCGCCCGACCCCGCGACTGGTGAGCGACAGCCGGCGTCGACGCAGGCGAGCCCGTCACGGGCAGGGTTGAGACGCTCCCGCATCACCGAGGCCGCGACGCCAACCGGTCCCGCATCGCGAGCCAGGCGAAGACCGCCGGCATGAACCAGGCCGTGCCGTTGAAGAATGGGATGGAGGCAGGGGGATGGAAGTCGAGCGCGGACGCGCCGGAGGTTTCGCCGATGACCTGGAGCGCCGCCTTCTGCCCCGCCCACCGCGCCCAAACTACGCCCGAACCACAATACCCCGCCGCGTAATGCTGACCCTTCCGAGTGAAGATGCGCGGGACCATGTCCCGGTTCATCGCAACGCGACCGAACCAGCTATGCTCGATCCCGACGGGGCCGAGCTCGGGGAATATATTGGTCAGGGTCCGACGGAGACTGTCGGTCGGCCAGGTCGGATTGCCCGAGATGGTTCCGTCCCGGCCGCCGAACAGGATGCGCCGGCCATCCGGCGACGGACGGAAGTAGTAGCTGAGCTTGCGCGTCTCGCCGCACATCATTCGACGGGGCATGAGCGCGCCCATGAGATTCGGTGACAGCGGCTCGGTCGCGATGATCCGGCTGCGGACTGGCACGAGGCGGCGGCGCAGCCAGCGGTCCGAGCGATCCGTGTAGCCGTTCGTGCCGACGATCACGTCACGGGCCCGCACCTTGCCGCGTGTGGTCTGGATGTCGTAGCCGCCGCGTTCGCCGCGGATGCCGAGCACGGCGGTCTCGCCGTGCACCACGGTGCCCGAGGCGAGCGTGACGCGCAGCATCTCGGCATGCAGCTTGGCCGGCTGAAGGCCGCCTATGTCCATGCGGACGGTTCCGCCGTGATAGAAATCCGTGCCGAGATAGTCCCGCTGTTCCAGGCGCGGGACGGCATAGGCCTCTATCCCGAGCGTACGCTGCAGGTGTTCGGCCTCGCGCGCCAGCCGCTCGTAGTCCTCCGGTGCCGATGCTCCCTGGAACCGGCCCGTGAGCACGAAGTCGCAGTCGAGCTTCGCCTCGGCGATGAACCGGTAGAGGTCCTCCCGCGCGAGCTTCGCCTCGGCCAAGATGGCGGTCGCCCGCGCCTCGCCGAAGCGCCTGCCCATCTGGGCGACGCTCGGACGCAGGCTGCCGCTCGTTATGCCGCCGTTGCGCGTGGATGCGCCCTCGCCGGGACGATCTTTGTCGAAGACCTGGACGGAACGCCCGGCCCGCGCGACCGTGAGCGCGGCACTGAGACCCGTGTAGCCGGCCCCAACGATCACGACGTCGCTCTCGGACGCGACCGGCGTCTGCTTCATTCGCGGGGGCGGTGCATCGCTCCACCAGTAGACGTCGTTCATCATGCCTTATCCCGCCCTGCACGGACCCGCGATCTAGGGATCCGGCCCGTGCGCTAGAGAGCCGCACGACGCGGCTCGAGTTCGTCGTCCATCCCCTGCACGCCCGCTGCCGACATGACGTGGGTCCCGATCCGCTGCTCGACAAGCTTATCGTGGCCGGCGGTCCGGCGGTAGCCCGAGATCGGTCAAGTGCCTGGCGTATAAACCGAGGTCGAGATCCGCCGCTGCGCGCCATTCGGCACCCGGCAGGAAGCGGCGAGCGACGCGACAGTCCGCTCGAGCTTACGCGGGCGGTGATCCCGTGGCGAGATGACCCGCAATGTTCGCTCGATCGGGTTGCACCCCGCCGTCCGCGCGGAACTCGGCACCAGCCACAAGGAACCGACCGCATCGACCCGATGCCTCACTAGAGCGTTTTGCGTGTAGGTCCGGCGGTTCGTTCCCATATATCTGGTTTTAGGACGTGTGGGATGGCTAATGCGTATTCGGTGGACCTGCGGGAACGGGTTCTGACAGCGGTTGAGGCCGGCGAGGCGGCGCCAGCCGTTGCCCAGCGGTTCGCGGTGGGGCGCTCGACGGTGCAGGACTGGGTGCGAGCATGGCGCCAGGACGGGCGGCGCGGGCCAGGCAAGATGGGCGGCCATCTCAAGCCCAAGGTGTCGGGAAACGCTGAGGCGGCGTTGCGCGGACTGCTGG
The DNA here is from genome assembly GCA_965260935.1 of Acetobacteraceae bacterium. Lineage (GTDB taxonomy): Bacteria > Pseudomonadota > Alphaproteobacteria > Acetobacterales > Acetobacteraceae > JBBROS01. Next base: position 388,332 of record OZ253374.1, on the reverse strand, counting down.
ACGGGGCCAACCACCTGACCCTGGTGCAGTGCCGGGACCGCTTGGCCGAGACGTCCGGAGTGTCGGTCCACCTGTCTACCGTGCATCGGGCGCTGCGGCGCATGGGCTGGAGCTGGAAAAAAGCGCACGCTGCGCGCGGCCGAGCAGGACCGTGACGACGTGGCGCGCGCCCGTGCCGCTTGGCACGCTGACCCTGACGCGGGCGTAGGAGGGATCAGCCCGGAGCGGCTGGTGTTCCTGGATGAGTGCGGGGCGCTGACCAACATGGCGTGCCTGCACGGGCAGGCGCCGCGTGGCCAGCGCGCCCTGGGCACGGCGCCCGCGGGCCGCTGGGAGCGCGTCACCATATTGGGCGGAGCTGGCCAAGGTTCCGCGCGCTCGTGCGCGTGGAAAGGCAGCGGAGGGGCGCTCGGCGCGGGTGGCGTGGTGGCCGCCATGTCGGTCGAGGCCGCGGCCGACGCCGCGGTGTTCACGGCTTACCTGGACCGGGTGCTGCTGCCCAAGCTGCGTGAAGCGCAGCCCGACGCGGTGCTGGTGATGGACAACCTGGCCGCGCACAAGACGCCCGCGGTCAGGACGCTGCTGGACGCCTCGGGCTTCGCCTACCGCTACCTGCCCTCCTACAGCCCCGACCTGAACCCCATCGAGCAAGCCTGGGCCAAGGTGAAGGGCAGGCTGCGCCAAGCCGCCGCGCGCACCGCAAACGCCCTGCACACCGCGCTTGGACCAGCACTCAACGCCATCACGCCCCAGGACGCACAAGGCTACTTCAGGCACTCAGGATACAGGACTGCCAGACCTAAATGAAAACCGCTCTAGCCGTTCGTCACCGCCGAGGAGCAAAAGGGCACAAGCAGGAGATGGCAGCCGGTCGAACCGACGAACAGGAGATCCCGCTTGTTGCACCGGCCCTGCGAGGCCGCGTCCGTGTTTGGGGCCTGTTCGGCGAAACCCACCTGGGCCAGCGGTCATGCAGCCACGTCGTAGGCCGGACACATGACCGCATTCGTTCCGGAAGTCAGATCGCGCCTAACCCCTTGCGCTCCAGGTGCCGTTTTCTAATCGCGCCTCCTTTGTCAATGGCAATCGCTGCCCACTTGCTGCCGTTGTTGCCATACCAGGGTCACGGTTCTCTCCGCGGTCGGCGGTTGCCGCCGCAACATCCGGTTCGAAGCACAGGCGCTGCAATGTCCACAACGGGCTCACGTGGAAGCCACGCGGCCCAACGGCCTCCCTTGCAGCCAGCCTGCACCCTCGCCCTGGTGGGCAACTCGCACCCGCGCCGGCGTCGGGCGTAGGTGGATCTCGTCAGGGCCGGGTCAGGCCGCCGTTGCCTGCTCCGACCAGCGGAACGGCTCGCCGGACCGCCAGAGGCTGTGCAGGATCACGGACAGCTTCCTGGCCAGCGCCACGCGCGCCTTGCCAGGGCCGGACCGCTTCGCAATCGCCTGTGCCCAGTCCTTCAACGGCGAGGCCCGCTTGACCCGCGTCAGCAGAACGACAGCCGCCTCATACAGCAGCGTGCGGGCCAGCTATCGCCACACCGCGAGATCCGGCCGCTGCGGTCGACCTCGCCCGATTGATACTGCCTGGGCGTCAGACCCATGTGCGCACCCACTGATCGCGACCGGGCGAACCGCGCCGGGTCCTCGATCGTGCTCACGTAGGCCAGCACGGACAGCACCCCGATGCCGGGCACGCTCATCAGCAGGCGGCAGGTCGGGTCCCGCTTCGCCAGCGTACGCACCTCCTTGTCAAAGGTTGCGATCTGCTCGCGCAGCTGCCGCCACGCCACCAGCATGGGCCGGACAACCGGCGCCAGGTCGTCGCGGTCGGCCAGCAGCTCCTCGATACGGCGGTCGAACGGCAGACCGCGCATCGCGCCTGGCAGCATCCCGAACGTCTTCAGCACGCCCCGGATGTGGTTCGACAGCCGCGTCGTCATGCCGACCAGCTGCGCCCGGGCGCCGAGCAGGGCACGTGCCCGGTGGGCGTCGAGCGACTTCACGTGCACCGGCCGATACCATCCCGTCCGCATGATCTGCGCCAAGCCCTCGGCGTCGTTCTGGTCTGTCTTGTTCATCTGCATTTTGAGCGCGGCGCTGGCATGCCGGGCGTCAAGGCAGGTCACGTTGAGCGCTCGTGCGCGTAGTTCATGCACAAGCCAAGGCGTCATGGGGCCAGTCTCGACGCCGACCCTGGCGTCCTTTCCCGCATGCCCTTTTACCATCCGCTCGATCTGCTCTGGGGCTGTGGCGCACTGGCCGCGCCACAGCCTGCGTCCTGTCTCGTCCACGATGCAGATCGCCGTCAGCTTCTGTGACACGTCCAAACCAACAAATTGGGTCATCGAACCGCCTCCCAGGCTGCGAACCGCCGGGCGATAGCGCCCGGACCGCGGCATCATGGATGGCCTAGGCCCCCGCCGCGATTACCCGATGTCCACATATGCAACAAAGTCGCAGCCGCGCCTACCGGTCCTCGTCGACCGAGCGCCAGGCCAACGTGATGTCGTCGAGCTTGCTCTTCAGCTCGCCCGGAAGCGGTCCTTGCTCCGCGGCCGCCAGCGTGTCCGCCAGCTGCTCGGGCCGGCTCGCGCCGATGATCGGCGCCGTGATCGCCGGGTTCGAGAGCACCCAGCGCATGGCCATGGTCGCCATGCTCATCGCTGCCTCGTTCGCGACCGTGCGCAAGGCCTCAATCGTCTCGAACTGCCGCCCGTGCCAGTAGCGCTCCTGGTAGCGTGAGCCAGCCGTGCCGAGCTGGAAGCGCGAGCCCTCGGGTGGCGGGGCCTTGTTGTCGTGCTTGCCGGTCAGCAGCCCGCCCGCCAGCGGGTTGTAGGCAATGACCGCTACGCCCTCCTCCGCGCAGAGCGGCAGCAGGTCGCGCTCGAAGCTGCGGAACAGCAGGTTGTAACGCGGCTGCACGGACTTGATCTGCACGAGGTTGCGCAGTTCGCTCCGGCCGATCGCGCGCGCGACTTTATACGCCGGCCAGTTGGACACGCCGGCATAGCGCGCCTTGCCGTGGCGCACGACTGTGTCCAATGCTTCCAGGGCTTCGTCGATCGGCGTCCACGGATCATAGCTGTGGAGCTGGTATAGGTCGACGTAGTCAGTGCCGAGCCGCCGCAGCGACGCGTCGATCGCATCCAGGATGTGCTTGCGCGACATGCCCTGGTCCCACGGTTTCGGTCCCATGGCGCCGACGCACTTGGTCGCCAGGATGTACTGGTGACGCTTGCCCTGCAGCCAGCCGCCGACGATCTCCTCCGTGCGGCCCGCCGTGTTGTGGCCGCCTCCAAGCGGGTAGACATCGGCGGCGTCGAGGAAGTCGATGCCGCCGGACGCCGCCGTATCCAGGATGGCATGGCTTTGCGCCTCGTCGCACTGCAAGCCGAAGGTCATCGTGCCCAGGCAGAGCTTCGAAACGTGCAGGCCGGTTTTACCGAAGGATGTGTGATGCATGGTTCCTCCCAATGCCGGCGGGGACCGGTCAGCCGTTGAGCGCGCGCATGGCGTCCGGCGCGTAACGCTCCCCGGATGCGGCCCCGGCGGGCAGCGCGTCGTCGAGTGCGGCGAGCTCCGCGCCGGTCAGCACGATCTCGGAGGCGGCCACGTTCTCCTCCAGGTAGCGAACCTTCTTCGTGCCTGGGATCGGGATTACATCCTCGCCTTGCGCCAACACCCAGGCCAGCGCGAGTTGACCCGGCGTGCACCCCTTCGCCGCCGCCAGCTCGCTGATCCTGCTCACCAGGCGCAGGTTGTCGTCGAAGGCTGCACCCTGGAAGCGTGGCGACGTGCGGCGCCAATCATCCTTGTCCAGATCGTCGATCGTTTTGATCTGCCCCGTCAGGAAGCCGCGCCCGAGCGGACTATAGGGCACGAAGCCGATGCCAAGCTCCCGCAACAAGGGCATGATCTCCGCCTCGGGATCCCGCGACCACAGGGAGTACTCGGTTTGCAGGGCCGTGATCGGGTGCACGGCATGCGCACGCCGGATGGTTGCCGGTGCTGCCTCCGACAGGCCGAGGAAGCGCACCTTGCCCGCCTGCACGAGGCCGGCCATGGCGCCCACCGTGTCCTCGATCGGCGTGTCCGGGTCCACCCGGTGCTGGTACAGCAGGTCGATCACGTCCACGCCGAGCCGCTGCAGGCTGGCATCGCAGGCGGAACGCACGTAGTCCGGCTTGCCGCTGATCCCGGTGCGCTGGCCATCCGCGCCCCAGGTGTTGGCGAACTTGGTGGCGATGAACACCCGGCTGCGCACCGGCTTCAACGTGCGGCCGACCAGTTCCTCGTTGGCGCCATTGGCATAGACGTCGGCGGTATCGAAGAAGGTCACGCCGAGCTCGACGGCGCGGTGCAGCGTGCGGACGCTCTCGTCCGCGTCACGGCCGCCGTAGAAGGCCGACATGCCCATGCAGCCCAACCCGACAGCGGACAGTTCCGGCCCGTTGCGGCCCAGCCTGCGCGTTTTCATGGCCGATCTCCTTGTTGATGGTTTAGAACGATGTGCCGCCCTCGGGGTAGTCGCTGCCCAGCGTCGTGGCTTCCCACGCGTCGAAATCCTGCTTCAGCGTGGCGAGCTTTTTGCGGGCGATCTCCAGCGCCGGCTTGCCCAGCACGAGGTGCAGCGGCGGCTCGGGGGATTGCACGGCCGTGATGATGGCCTCGGCGGCGCGCGCCGGGTCGCCCGGCTGCTTGCCGCTGCGGGCCTCGGTCTGGGCCCGGCGGGCGCCGGCCGTCGCCTCGTAGTCGGGGATGCGGGTGGCGGATTGCTTGATGGACGGTCCGGCCCAATTGGTGCGGAACGGCCCCGGTTCCACGATGACGACCTTGATGCCAAGTGGGCCAACTTCCTGCGCCAGCGAGTCCGACAGGCCCTCCACCGCGTATTTCGTCGCGTGATAGTAGCCCGTGGCGGGGAAGCTCGCGAGGCCGCCGACGGACGAGATGTTCACGATGCAGCCGCTGCGGCGGGCGCGCATGCCGGGCAGCACGGCGTTTGTCATCGCGACCAGCCCGAAGAAGTTGGCCTCGAACATGGCGCGTACCTCGCGGTCCTCGCCCTCCTCGACAGCGGCGAGGTAGCCGTAACCGGCGTTGTTCACCAGCATGTCGATCTGGCCGAAGCGGTCCTGTGCCGCTTTCGTGGCATCGGCGATCTGGCCTGCATCGGTGACGTCGAGCTTGAGGGCGACGGCCCGGTCCTCTTTGCCTTCCACGAGGTCCGCCACCTGGTCGGGATTGCGGGCGGTGACAACCGCACGCCAGCCGCGCTCGAGCACGAGCCGGGCGAGTTCGCGACCGAAGCCGGTCGAGCAACCCGTGATGAACCACACCGGACTGGCTGATTGAGACATCATGTGACTTCCTGGTTGAGTGCTGCATCGGCCTCTGCCGGCCGATGCAGCGGACCTAATCGGCCCAAAATGCACGGCAGACGCTATGCACCGCGTAAGCCGCTGTGTTCCTATGGGTATAGCCAGACCGTGCCAGAACACATTGGTTGTCGCAAGCGACACATTATTGCTGGTCCGTTTGTCGCGCGTGAGTTCATGTTTTGGTCGCCTTAGCAGTCCGCGCAAGGGAGCCAGGCAAACGCACCATTCGCGCTCAGCTAAGCATCATTCGGCGGAGCGTGCCGGCACGCTGCCGATAAAACGATGCGTCCCCAAGGGTTTCTAAGCAGGCTTGCATGGCATAAGCTACGCAAGCCTGCTTAGCCCGGCAACGGCAGCTATGTCCGCTTCCCGGCGACCACCCAAGACAATTGAGTGTCCGGAATGGGCGCAAAGCGGACAACGAGGCCATCTACCGCAAGCGCCGTGGCTGAGCGTCCACTCGCGCACGTCGCTGCGCATAATCCTCCGAACGCGCCGCACTGCGTCTTAAGCGGCGTCTTCAGCGTCGGGCGCGCACCGATGAATGGTGATCGGTTGCCATAGCGCGTCCTGGTCCAGCCCGACAGCGCCGTTGCAGGCCAGTTCCAATCCGTCCACCAAGGTCGCCGCCACCGCGGCGCGGCAGCGCAGCGCCCGGCCCGGGCCGCCTTCGGCGATCTCCGGCAGGAAGACCGCCATCTCTGCCCCGTCCGGCAGGGCGTTCAGCAGCCGGGCGATCCGGGCCGCCGCCTCGCCGGTGGTCCAGAACGGCAACCGCCGCGACTGGGTGGCGGCGGTCCCGGGCGGCAGCCGCAACGCCGCCAGGCACGCTCGCAGCAGGTCAGTGAGGTCGCCGCCAGGCACTGGGAGGTCATCCTCCAGCCCCGGCGCCTGCACCTTGGCGTCGCTCGGGCCGTCGTCGTTCCCGGCCTCGCCGCTCTGCCCGTCGGTGCTGGCCGCCGCACGCGGCGCCTGAAACCGCTCCGGCCGCCCGCGGGCGAACACCTCAACCCCGAGTTGCGGCCGCCGTTCGAGCCAGTCCGCCGAGGCAGCGACCTGCTCGCGGCGGATCAGCCGCTGGCGCAGCGCCTCGGCCTCCCCCTGTGCCGCGCCGGCTTGCGGCGCAGGGGGAGGCAGCAGCAGCCGCGAGCGCAGCTCGGTCAGCTGCGCCGCCGTCACCGTCCAGGCCGCCCAGCGCGACAGGTCCGCCACGGCGCGGGCGGGGGCCTGCCCGAAAGCCCTTTGCATCGCGCCCACGAACGCGTCGACCAGCGCCACGATCGACAGCCGGGCCAGGTCGATTTTTTTGGCGCGCGCCATCTCGAGCAGCCAGTCGAGCGGCCCCTCGAACCCGTTCACGGCCAGCACCAGCGACGTCGCCTGGGCCCGGCCGCGCGGCGGGTCCTCCCACGGCGCCGATGCCGGTTCGGCTGGCGCGGCGCAGGCCGGATCTCGGGCGGACGCCTCGCTCACGAGCGGCTGTAGGTGGGACGAAGGTCGAACCGCAGCGCCGGCCAGCGCGCCTGCAGAACGAGGAAGGCTCGCCACGGCGTCCAGTCGGCCGACCAGAAGCTGAGCCGCACGGTCGCGGTCCCGGCCGACGGAGGCGGGCGCAGCGCCGGAGTCGGCTCGACGGTCACGTAGCGCAAGCCGTCCGTGGTGCCCCAATGCGCCCACAGCCAGGCGACGGCGTCCGGGTGGTCCGCGCCCAGTCGCAGGATGGCGGGCGGCGCCGGCACGAGGGCGTGCAGGTCGAGCGGGCAGGCCCGGCTGTGGCCGACGCGGGCCGCCGCCGCCGCGTGGCGCAGCTCGGCGGTCTCGCGGAGCTGGCGCGCCAGCACGCGGGCGCCGGACAGGCTGAGCCGGCGGCGTTGCGGGGCCGGCGGCACCGCCAGCAAGTGGAAGAGATCCTCTTCCATGCGGTCCCCGTCGAGGGTCCAGGGGATGGCGCCGGCGCCGCTCGCGGCCGTCTGGAAGCCGGCGAGCGCGTCCGCCGGCCCGGTCACGACCAGCCGGTGATACAGCCAATCCGTGTGCGGCAAGCGCAGCGGCGCGCCGGATGCCGCCTCGCCGTAGCACTGCGGCGCGAGACGGCTTGCGCCGTCTGTCGCCTCGCCCGGAACGGTCTCGGCCGGGGCCTGGGCCGCTGTGGCCGGTGACGGCTCTCCGCTGGCGGGGCCAGCCGTCAGGACCCCTTCTGCAGGCGCCTGGTCGCGCGGTGCGGACGCGCCCCGCCCACGCTCCGGCACGGTCCGGCGCTGCTGCCGCAACCAGTCAAGCGCGTCGTCGGCCGCTTCCTGCGCCTGTTGCGCGGCGCGCGTCGCGGCGCGTGCCGCTGCGGTCACGCCGTCCCGTTGCATGGGTTCGCCATTGTCCAGCGCCGGCGAGACCCGGGATGTTGCGTCCTCCGTCGCCGTTCCAGGCGCCGCAGCGGCCAGTGTCAAGACGAACCCCGCTCCGCCCGAGAGGCCTTGGCGCGGTGCCGCCAGATGCGGCGCAGCCCGTCGGGACGCAGCCGACGATGCTCCACGGCGCCCCAGCGGTTGACCTTGCGGAACACCGGCCCGAAGCGCGTGTCGGAGACTTGCAGCCACGCCTCCAGGGCGCGCGCCGGGTAGGCCGCCAAGCCGGTGATCCGGCCGAGGCTGAGCCGCTCTGCGCCGGCGCCGTCGGCGCGACCGATGGTGAGGTCGACGCCTCGCCCGGTCAGTTCGACGTGGTCGCGGTCCAGGGCCAGCAGGCGCTCGCCATGGATGCCGGCGGCCGCGAGCAGCAGCAGGGCGCGGTCGCACAAACCGGCGAGGTCGCCCGAGCAGCGCGCGGCCATGCGGGTCAGCTGCGCCGGGCTCGGCGGCGGCTTGCGTCGGGCCGGTCTTGGGGCGGCCACGCCGGACCCCGCGGCGCCACCGTTCGCGCGCCCGGCGGCGTGGGCGGTCCGGAGCACGCCTCGGACGTCCAGGTCGATCGTCGGGGACGGATGGCCGGCCTGCCGGTGCCGCCCGGCGATGGCGGCGGCGCGGCGGGCCAGGGCGCCGTGCGACAGCGCCGGCGCGAGCGAGCCGAGGTAGGCGGCGACCGTCGCGGGCGCGGCCGGCCGCGCGGCCAGGCGCCGCTCGCGGCACCATTTTGCAAAGGCCGCCCAGTCGGCGGCGTAGAGCCGCCGCGTCTCGGCCGCGTGCGGCGCAGCGCGGGCTGGCCCGGCAGGAACGGCGCCCGTATCGGCTGCCGCGGCCGCCAATGCCACGCCGGCGGCCGCCGGATCGGCGTTCGTTCGGGTCATCGCAGAACCCGACCATCCGCTCTCGCACTGCGGCAGCGCCGCAGCCGTTGGGTTCCGACGAAGAAGTCGGCATCTGACATGAGTGCAGGTTTGCGTAGCCAGCGCGATTAAGGTAAGCTTTTATTAAGACTGGTAAACGGTTTTGGCACTCCGTCCAGCGTTCCCGCCGTTCCGTCCGCTAAACGTGCTTTGCGGACGTAGCTCCTTGTCTGCCCGGACCGTCCTTGATAGACATCGGTTCGGTCTATCAGGAGAGCGCGTCGTACAGGTGGGGAAATGGGGCAACAGCCTGGCCGTGCGGCTGCCGGCGGCGATGGTTGACGCGCTGCAGCTCAAGGAGGGCGACGAGATCGAAATCGAGGTGGCCGGCGCGCGCAGCTTCCGGGTCGCGCGTGACCCGGCCCGCGCCCGCGTCCTCGAACAGCTGCGCGCCCTCGCCCACCCGCTGCCGCCGGGGTTCCGTTTCAGCCGCGACGAGGCGAACAAGCGCGGGGCCGACGAGCGCGAGACGTGACAGGGAGTTTCCTCGACAGCAACGTCCTGCTCTACACCCTGGCGCAAGGCGACCCGCGCGCGGCGGTCGCGTCGGAGCTACTCGTGCGCGGCGGCACGGTCAGTGTCCAGGTGCTCAACGAGTTCGCCAACGTCGCCCACCGCAAGCTTGGGCTGCCCTGGGCGGAGGTCGCGCTGGCACTCGCGTCCCTGCGTGTCCTGTGCGCGGCCCCGCTGCCGCTGACGCTGGCGACGCACGAGGCGGCGCTGGCCCTAGCCGAGCGGCACAGATTCTCGTTCTACGACGCCCTGATCGTCGCCTCCGCACTGGAAGCGCGCTGCGCCGCCCTGATGTCCGAGGACATGCAGCACGACCTGCTGGTCAACGGAGTCCTCACCATCCAGAACCCCTTCAAGGCGGTCTGAAAACCGTGGCGGACCCGGCCCCCTTTCCTTCTCTGTCCGCCCTGCCGGGCAGCGGCGAACCGCTGGTCCTGAGGACGGACCTGCTGGGCGATCTCCTGGTGCCCGGCGCCGCGGGGCGCGCGGCCGAGCTGGAAGCGCTCGCCGCCCGGGCCGCCGTCTACGCCACCCGCGCCCGCGGCGAGGGCACGCGCCGGGTCTACCGCTCCGCCTGGCGCGGCTTCGAGAGCTGGTGCCGTGCGCTCGGCCGCGAGCCGCTGAGCGGCGACCCGGACCTAAGCAGGCTTTGCTGGTTTGTGCCACGGATGGCAAAAGGTCGGCCGTTGGGCGTGGATGAGGTAATTTGGCATGGCGGGTTGATCCTCGTTGATTGCGAGCGCGGAGCAAGTCGCGGCGTTGCGGGTTCTGGCGGGATCGGCGGTGCGCGGCGAAGCGGACCGGGCACGGGCGGTGCTGCTGACGCTTGCGGGCTGGACGGCCTCAGAGATTGGCGAAGCGTTCAGTGTCGGGGAGGACGCGGTGCGGCGCTGGCGGGCATGGTTCGCGCAAGGCGGCATCGATGCGTTGCGCTCGACTTTGGCCCCGGGCCCTTCGCCCGAACGGGGTGAGCGGGTGTTGGCCTGCGCACGCGAGATCCTGGCCGCGCCGGTGCAAGACCGGCCGAACTGGACTTTGCCGCGGCTGCGGGCTGAGATCAAGGCGCGCACGGGCGTGCACAGGGCAATCGCTTGAAGTGCGGTCACGCTGATTGGCGGAGCAAAGCTTCAAGATAGGCGGTATCCCAAGCGGCTGATTTCCGCCTGACCTTAAGGCTGTGTTTGTCCTTCGGCCCGCGCAGCAGGTTCATCGCCATGTGCCGGACCGTGGCCATGTTCTGCGGCCCGGCACCGGATCGCAGGCGGTTGAGGTCCTCATGGAACACGACATCGAGCACCCAATGCAGGCGGTTCTCGACATGCCAGTGGCACCGCACGGCGTGTGCGAACAGCTTTGCATCGAGCGGCAAGGACGACAGGTAGTAGCGCCGTTCGGAGCTGGTGCTGGCGTTGCGTTCGACCTCGGCCTCGACGACGGCGATGGCCCGCAGGCCCGGGAACCGCGGCTCACCCGGGAACCGGCGGGCGGTAGTGAGCCAGTCCACGTCGTGGCTGACCCAATGGCGGCGGACCTCGATGCGGCCGTGGTCGCCGTCGGTCGTCTCGAACCGGCTGTGGACCTTGCCCGCGGGATCATCGAGGTAGCGCCTGATCTCGTCATGCAGGCTGGACTGGTTGCCCTTGAGCGCCAGCAGGTAGTCGCCGCCGCGGTCGAGGACGGCCTGGGCGATCTTGGTTTGCGTGCCCATGGCGTCGATGGTGACAAGCGCCCCGGTCAGCGCCAGGCGTTCAAGCAGAAGCGGGATGGCGGTGATCTCGTTGGACTTGGCCTCGCACGCCTGTTGGCCGAGCACGAGGCGCTGGCTGCTGGCCCATGCTGACACCATGTGGAGTGGCCCGCGATCCTTGGCACGGTCGTGGGTGCGGCGTGAGGTCTTGCCGTCGATGGCGACGATTTCGGGTGCAGTGGACGGGGCCGGGGCCGGGTCGCGGAGAGTTTCGACCCAGGCGGTGAAGCACTCGGCAAAGAGCGCGCCGTCGAGAGCGTTGATGACGTCGTTGAGGGTGTCGTGGCTGGGCACACCAGCCTTGAACGGCAGCAGGCGGCGCAGGAACTCCTGATGCGTCTGGCCCCAGCGCCTGATTTCAACGAAGTCTTCCGCGCCGGCCAGCGTGGCGCAGAGCACGACCAGCAGAACCTCGGGCAACGGAAACAGCACCTTCCAGGACTGACGCGGATCCTCCAGCACCGCGAAGTGGTCGATCAGCGATGGGCCGGGCATCGGGAAACCTCCTCAACGAGAGGTTTCCCATGAATCAGACTTCAGGCCGCGCCGGAATCCCAGTACGGTTCAAGCGATTGCCCTGCGGGCGTGCACGTGGCGCAGTCGCATATGAGCGTGCTGCTGCGAAAGGGGGCTTCCGGTGGCGACGGCCCCGCCACAGCCTGACCGGGCGGCAGAACGCGCGCGAGGTGGAGCGGGTGGGCCTGCGGCTGCAACTGCGCCGCGCGCAGGCCGAGGCGGGCGACATTGTGCTGCTTTACGGCGACGAAAGCGAGGCGCTGACCCACCCCTACCTCGCCCATGCCTGGGCCGAACGCGGCGCGGACCTGCGGGTGCAAGCGCCGGGGCAGGCGCACAAGGTCGCCATTCTGGGCGTGCTGGACGCGATCACCCGCATGGCTTTGGTCCACACCTCGCCCACCAAACGCAGCAGCGACTTCATCACCTTGCTTGAGCAACTCGACCGCGCCTATGGCCCGGTTCCGGGCCAAACGCGCAAGCCCGTCGTGCTTGTGCTCGACAACGGCCCCATCCATACCAGCAAGGCAACCACCAAGGCCCTGGCCGCCCGGCCCTGGATCACGGTGAACTGGCTGCCCCGCTACGCTCCGGAACTCAACCTGATCGAGGCGACCTGGCGCGACCTCAAACGCCACCACCTCGCGCACCGTACGTTCCGCGACACGGACAAGCTTGATCAAGCTATCCACCAAGCTACGGCCGCATTGAACAAGGAGCGTTCCAGCTTGCATCCGTGCCATAACCTACCGAAAGCTGCTTAGTCGCCATGTACGCCACGCGCCGGGCCAACGACGGCGTGGCCGTCAGCACGCTCCGCGTCGACCTCGCGGCCGTCCGCACCGCCCACCTGCTGGCCGGCGTCCCGCTCGACATGCGCCACCCGCACCTCGCCATGGTAGTCGAGGGCATCACCCGCTCCCGCGGCACGAGGCCCGGCCGCCAGGCGGTCCCGGCCGTGCCGGATGTGCTGCAGGTCATGCTCGCGGCCTGCCCGCCGCCCGGCACGGCCCTCGGCGCCCGCGACCGCGCCATGTTGCTGCTGGGCTTCGGGGCGGCGCTGCGGCGGTCGGAACTGGTGGCGTTGCAGCTCCGGGACGTGTAGAGGGTGGCGGGGCGCGGCGTATGGCTGCTGGTGCGGCGCTCCAAGACCGACCAGCACGGCGAAGGCCAGCACGTCGCGGTGTGGGCCAACCCGGCCGAGGCCGCCTTCCGCGTGATCGCCGCTCTGGATGCCTGGCTCGCCGTGCGCCGCCGCGCGCGCGACCTCGACTGGTCTGCCGCCGAAAGCGCCCGCCAGGAGCGGCGGGTGTTCTGCGCCGTCACAAAGGCGGGCAGGCCCACCGGCGCCATCCTGTCCGACAAGGCCGTCGCCCGGCTGGTCAAAGCGACCGCGCTCAAGGCCGGGCTGGATCCGGAGCGCTACAGCGGCCATTCGCTGCGTGCCGGGTTGGCCACGGCCGTCGGCGATGCGGGCGCGGCGTTGCCGGACCTGATGCGGCAGACGCGGCACAAGAGCACCCAAGTTGCCCTGGCCTATCTCCGCCCGGCTGACCTATGGCGCAACAACGTCACGCAGCGCGTCTTTGGCAATGGCAAGTTCGCCCAAGACCAGGCCGAGCGGTTGGAGCCTGAGTCGCACGATTCAGGAGCAATCCGACAGGACACCGCCAACACTCGACGTGATTCGCATGATTAAGGGAGAGCGACAGCAACACGGTCGCGGTTGTCATGCTGGCCGTCGTGGCCGAGACTGTGGGGGGGCGTGCTGGCGGCGCTGCTGCTCAGCGATGTGCGGCATGGGCGCAAATGGCTGCTCGCCGCCGTCATCCTGCCATGGGCGATGCCTCCGGTGGTGAATGCGATCATCTAGCTGTGGATCTACAATCCTAACTACGGGCTGCTGAACGGCGTGCTGCGTGCGGCCGGGCTGATCGCGGAGAACCGGGTGTGGTTCAACGACCGGGGGACCGCGCTGGCGCTGGTGGCGCTGGTGCATGTCTGGCGCATGATGCCGTTGACGGCCGTGATCGTGCTGGCCGGGCTGCAGGGCATTCCGCCCAGCCTATACGAGGCGGCGGAGCTCGACGGCGCGGGGCCATTCCGCCGGTTCCGGTCGGTGACGCTGCCGCTGATCGCGCCCGGGCTCGCGATCGCGCTCAGCCAATCGTAAGCGTCTGCTGATGGCCGCCTTGTGAGGGCCGGGCCGGCTTGTTTTCTATTGCTGCATGGCAAAGAGCAACACGTCGACAGATATGGCTGCCACTGTGGCAGCCACGGAGACACGGATTGAGATTGTCGGCGCGCGGCGGCGGATGCATGATGCGGCCTTCCGAGCGCGGGTGGTCGAGGCGTGCCTGGTGCCCGGTGCACGGGTGCGGGACTTGGCGCGCCGGTTCGGCATCTGCACCAGCCTGATTTATCGCTGGCACCGTGCCGCCTTGGAGGAAGCGGCGACCCAACCTTGTGCCGCTGCTCCTACTCACAAGTTGGAGCCTCCGGAAAACCCGGGACGCTTCAGGCTGCCCAGAAGGCAGCGTCGCCGCTTGTCGTGTCCATCGTCCTCTCCCAATAGCCGGAATGGCCGCCGGGGAAGGCTCATGAATTATGCCGAGGCTAAGGCAGGCGAAACACTGCTGGTCTGGGAAGGTGGCACTCGCCAGTCGCAACCGCTCGGCATAATCCGGAACGGGGCATAAACGGGTTTATGCCGACATCAGCATAAATACGTATCCTCAACCTACCCCAAGATGATGACGGGGTCAGGCATTGCGCACTCTCATGCCGCCTCGGCCAAGGCAAGCGCCCGCCAGACGGTTTCCGGCGTTGCCGGCATATCAAGGTGCGTAACACCGCGATTGGCGAGCGCGTCGAGGACGGCGTTCATCACCGCGGGAGGGCTGCCGACCGCGCCGGCCTCGCCCGCGCCCTTGACGCCGAGCGGGTTGGAGAGGCAGGGGATTTCCAGCAGGTCCACCTCGATATCCGGCAAGTCCGTAGCGCGCGGCAGGGCATAATCCATGAAGCTGCCCGCGAGGAGCTGGCCGCTGTCCGGATCGTAGGACGTCCGCTCCAGCAACGCCTGGCCGACCCCTTGCGCGACCCCACCGTGCGCCTGGCCGCGAACGATCATCGGGTTGAGCGTGCGGCCCATGTCGTCGCACACGGCGTAGCGGATGAGTTCGATCATCCCCGTCTCGGGATCGACCTCAACCTCGGCCAGGTGGCAGCCGTTGGGGAAGGTGTGGATTTCTACCCTGGCGATCTCGGCGCTGTCCAGCAACGTTGCAGCTTCGCCCGCCGCCGCCTTCCTTATCTGTTGCGTAGCGAGCGTCAGGATGTCGATACCCCGGTCGGTGCCGGAGACGGTGAACGTGCCGTTCTCGAACGCGATGTCGCCGATCGACGCTTCAAGTGCCTCGGATGCGGCCTGCTTGCCCTTATCGATCACGCTCTTGGAGGTAATCAGGATCGCCTGTCCCTCCGAATAGAGGCTTCGCGCGCCGCCCGTGCCGCCGCCGGTCGGCATCTCGTCGCTATCGCCCTGGCGCACGCGGATGCGCTCGTGCGGGATGCCGAGCTGCTCGGCGGTGAGTTGCGTGTACGCCGTCTCGTGCCCTTGCCCGTTCGACTGCGTGCCCACCCAGACCTCCACGTCGCCGTCGTCGCGGAAGCGGATCTCGGCGCGCTCGGTCGGGTCGCCCATGGTCGCCTCGAGATAGTATGACAGGCCGAGGCCGCGCAGCTTGCCGCGCCTGGCGGCGGCGCTGCGTCGGGCCGCGAAGTTGGCGTGGTCAATCTTGCTCAGCCCGGCGTCCAGGATTTGGGCGAACTGGCCGCTGTCGTAGGTCTCGCCCATCGCCGTGCGGAACGGCATCGCCGACGGGGATATCATGTTGTTGCGGCGGAACGCGATCGGGTCCAGCCCCAGCTCGCGTGCGGCGGCTTCCATCAGCCGCTCGACCAGGTAGTTGCTCTCCGGGCGTCCCGCCCCACGATAGGCGTCGACCGGCACGGTGTTGGTGAACACGCCGATCACGTTGAGGTAAATGGCCTGGAAGGTGTAGACGCTCGCCAGCACCTTCGACCCGGCGATGGTGGGGATCGCGGGCCCGAAATTCGACAGGTAGGCCCCCATGTTGGCCACGTTGCGGGACCGCAGCGCCAGCACCCTGCCATCCGCGTCGACGGCGATCTCGCCCTCGGTCACGTTGTCGCGCCCGTGGGTGTCGGAGACGAAGGCTTCGCTGCGTTCGGAGGTCCACTTCACCGGGCGCCCAAGCTTGCGCGCGGCGTAGCAGACCAGCACGTGCTCCGGATACAGGAACGCCTTCATGCCGAAGCCGCCGCCCACGTCGTTGGTGAGCACGCGGAACTGCTCGGGCTTGACCTTGAACACCGTCTCCGCGAGTTGGCCCTTTAGCAGCCACACGCCTTGAGTGTTGGTCTCCAGCGTCCAGCGACCGTTCCCGGCGTCGTAGCTGGCCAGGGCGGCGCGTGCCTCCATGCTCGACACCACGATGCGGTTGTTGACGACCTCAAGCCGGGTCACGTGCGCAGCTGACCGGAACAGCGCGTCGACGGCGCCCTTATCGCCCATGGCCCAGTCGAAGCAGACGTTCCCTGAAGCCTCCGGCCAGACCAGCGGCGCACCGGGCGCCGTCGCAGCCTGGATGTTGCTGGCCGAAGAAAGAATGTCGTACTCAATCGTCAGCGCCTCGGCGGCGTCGCGAGCGGCGTCGATGGTTTCGGCCACCACGAACGCCACGGCGTCGCCCACGAAACGGACAGCGTCCTTGGCCAACGCGGGCCGCGGCGTATCCTTGCGGGCCGTGCCGTCCTGGTTGCTGAGCGGCACGAGACAGGGGATCGGGCCGATCCTGTCGGCCTCCAGATCGGCACCGGTGTAGACCGCGAACACGTGCGGCGAGGCCTGGCGCGCGCCCTCGGCGTTGATGGACACAATCCGCGCCGCGGCGTGCGGGCTGCGGACCACGACGCCGTATAGGGCGCCCGAAGGGGTGACGTCGTCCGTGTAGCGGCCATTGCCCCGCAGCAGCCGCGTGTCCTCAACCCGGCGAACCGGCTGGGATGATCCGTATTTCTCCATGACTCGCTTCCATTCTTGATCGCTGCGCTACAGTGTGCCGGTTGCGTGCTGTACTGCAAGGCTGGTGATGGCGACGGCGATCCAAGTTGCAAGGCCGAGCAGCAGAGGCCGCGGCCCTGCACCGACGAACGCGCGCCAGTAGCCCTGCAATCCGACGGCGGCCAACGCCATGACCATGACCCACCGGCCCAGGAATTCAATCTGCGGCGCCGCATGGCCGAACAGCCCCATCGTCTGCGCCAACGAAGCGAGGACGAATAGGACGATGAACAGGGGAACCGCATTCCAGACCCGGCGGACCAGCGACGCCTTGCCCGCGCCGGTGCCGCGGTCGAGGATGGGCATTAGCAGGCCGAACCCCAACACGAGCGGGATGATGAGCGTCGTCCGCGTGAGCTTGACGATCGTGGCGTAGGCGCCGGCGGCATGGCTGTAGCTGAAGCCGGCGGCGACGACGGCGGAGGTGTCGTTCACGGCCGTCCCGGTCCACAGGCCGAAAGCTTGGTTGCCCAAGGCTAGAAAGTGTCCGATCGCCGGGAAGGCGAACACCGCGATCATGTTGAACAGGAAGATAACGGAGATCGCGTAGGCGATCTCCTCGGCCTTGGCCCGCACCACCGGCGAAAGCGCCGCGATGGCAGACGCGCCGCAGATCGTGGTGCCGATGCCGATCAGGCACCGCATCCGCCACTCTACCCCCAGCAACCAACCAATGCCGAATGCGGCGATGAACCCGGCTACCAAGGTTGCCAGCAGCACCGGTAGCGATTGTAGGCCGGTTTGCAGGATGTCGGCCAGGTTGAGACTCGCCCCAAGCAAAACGATGCCGATCTTGAGGCACATTTTGCCGATGTCTCCCACCCGCAACGTTTTGAGCTGCGCCGGTGCGAGCACGATGTTGGCGACGGCGACGCCGATAGCGATCGCGAACAGCGGCGCACCGACAACCGGCACCTGTGCCCCGAGCATCTCGGCCACCACCATGATCGCGGCGCAGAGCGCGAGCCCCGCCGTCAAGCCGCCCCAACCGAACGCCGGCTTCGCAGCGAAGGCTAGTTCCCGCGCGGTGGCCATCTACGCGGCCTCCGCGTGCGTGCCGGTCCGGGCGTCTTCGAGGATCATCGCCGCCGCCTTCTCTCCGATCATGATCGTCGGTGCGTTCGTGTTCCCGGACACGAGCGTCGGCATGACCGAAGCGTCGGCTACCCGCAGCCCGGCGATCCCACGGACGCGCAAGCGCGGGTCCACCACCGCCCATGAATCAATGCCCATCTTGCACGTGCCGACGGGGTGGTAGATCGTCGTCGCGGTATTGCGGGCGTGCTCCAGCAACTGCTCGTCGGTTCTGACCTCCGGGCCTGGGTCCAGCTCCTCGACGATAAACGGGCTCAGCGCGCGGGTCGCGGCGAGCTTGCGCGACAGCTTCATGCCCGCGACCAGCGTCTCCTGGTCGAGCGGCGTCGCCAGATAGTTCGGATAGATTGCCGAGGGCTCCTTCGGATCGGCGGAGCGCGGAACGATCCGGCCGCGGCTTTCCGGGCGAAGCTGGCAGACGGAGGCGGTGAAGGCGGAGTAGCGGTGCAGGCCCTCGCCGGGCTTGTCGGAGCTGAGCGGCTGGATGTGGAACTGGACATTCGGCTGTTCCAACGACGGGTGGGTGCGGGCGAAGATGCAGGCTTGGCTCGCCCCCATGCTCATAGGGCCGCTGCGGAAGGCGATGTACTCCAAGCCGATCAGCATCTTGCGGATCGGATGGTTGACCTCGTCGTTGAGCGTCGGCTTGGTCGAGCGGTAGACCGCCCGCGCCTGCAAATGGTCCTGCAGGTTCTCGCCGACGCCCATGATCTCCTGCACGACAGGAATGCCCAGCGTCTGCAGCACGTCGCCGCGGCCGATGCCGGACAGTTCCAGCAAGCAGGGCGAGGCGATCGCGCCGGCGGACAGCACCACCTCGCCGCGCGCCCGCGCCGTGCGGACCTCGCCGCCGATGGAGAACTCGACGCCTGTCGCCCGGCACCCTTCGATCACGACGCGATGCGTGAGCGCTCCGGTCACGATGTCCAGGTTGGGCCGGTTGCGGGCCGGGCGGAGGTAGGCGACGGCGGCGCTACACCGCCAGCCCTTGCGGGCAGTGAGCTGAAAATAGCCGGCCCCCTCCTGCTGTGCCCCGTTGAAATCGTTGTTACGCGGGATGCCGAGTTCCTCGGCCGCCGCGATGTAGGCGTCGCAGACGTTGCGGCGGACGCGCATGTCGGACACGGAGAGCGGGCCGCCCGCTCCGTGGAACGCGTCCGGGCCGCGCTCCTGGTCCTCGCTCATGCGGAACAACGGCAGCACGTCTTCATACGACCAGCCGGTACAGCCGAGCTGCCGCCAGTGGTCGTAGTCGGCGGCCTGGCCGCGAATGTAGAGCAGGCCGTTGATGGAACTGGACCCGCCCAGCACGCGGCCTCGGGGCCAGGCCAGGCTGCGGCCGTTCAGTCCTGGGTCCGGCTCTGTGACGAGGCGCCAGTCCGTGCGTGGGTTGTGCATCGTTTTGAAGTAGCCGACCGGGATGTGGACCCAAGGATTCCTGTCCCGCGGCCCGGCCTCGAGCAGCAGCACCCGGTTCGACGGCGAGGCGGAGAGGCGATTGGCGACTACGCACCCGGCCGAGCCCGCGCCGACGACGATGTAGTCGTATGTATCGTTGTCCATGATTGAGGTCCTCAGGCTACGCAGTCGCCGGCCGGGCAACAGCGGATGCCGAGACCCAGGCCGAAGGCATCGCTGCCACGCAGAAGAAGCTGATAATGGCCACAAGCAAGACGTAGCCGCAGATGTACCAGGGCTGGCCGCCGCCCCAGGACAGCAGCGCGGTCGCGATCAGGGGCGTCAGGCCGCTGGCAAAGACGCCGGAGAACTGATAGCAGAACGACACGCCCGTGTAGCGCACGTTGGGTGGGTACAGACTGGAGAACAACGCCGCTTGCGGGCCGTAGACCGCGGGATAGGCGATCGAGAGCGGCACGATGATGCCGATCCAGACGAGCCACGGGTGCGTGGCGCCGGCGGCGTTCATCAGCCAGAACGACGGGAACGCGAGCGCGCCGATTGCCAGCGCCCCGCAGCAATAGACTGTGCGCAAGCCGAACCTGTCCGCAAGCGCCCCGTATGCCGGAACGAGCGGGATCATCAGCCCGGAGGCGATGATGACGCCGAGCAGGGCGGTCGAGCGCGACAGGTGCAGCGTCTGCGTCGCGTAGCCGATGATGAACACGCCCCACATATTGAAGCACACCCCTTCGACCCAACGCGCGCCGACGCCCAGGGCCGTGCTGCGGGAATGGCTGCGGAACATCTCCAAGAAGGGCGCGCGGGTTTCCGCCCCGGCCGACTTCATGCGGACGAAATCGGGCGTCTCCAGGATTTGCAGGCGAATGAACAGGCCGACGACGACGAGGAGCGCGCTGAGCAGGAACGCGACCCGCCAGCCCCAGGCAAGGAACTGCTCGTTCGGCAGCAAGTTTAGCAGGGCAATCACGGCCGCGCTCAGCATCAGCCCGGCGGGAACCCCGATCTGCGGGTAGCTGCCGTAGAACCCCCGCCGGCCCTGCGGCGCGTGCTCCACCGCCATGAGCACGGCACCGCCCCACTCGCCGCCGATGCCGATGCCCTGCAGAACACGTAGCAGAAGCAGCAGGAGCGGGGCAGCGATCCCAATTGAGTCATAAGTGGGCAGGATGCCGATGAGTACGGTTGCAAGGCCCATGATCAGCAGGGTCAAGACAAGGATCGTCTTGCGCCCAACCCGGTCACCAAAATGGCCGAAAATAATGCCGCCAATCGGGCGGGCCACGAAACCGACCGCGAACGTTGCATATGAAAGCAGGACACCAACTAACGGATCAAAGTCAGGAAAAAACAACTTGTTGAACACGAGAGCGGCGACAACGCCGTAAAGAAAGAAGTCGTACCACTCAATAATCGCACCAATTGCACTGGCAATCGCGATTTTTCCGACGTTGTGAGGTGCTTTATGCTGCCCCTGGTATTGGCTTGCACTCACTAATGTTTCCTCCCTATTCTGATGTTCAGCATCAGTATTGTAGGCCATTCGGCATTTGCCGCAGATTGTCGGATTGGACTTTGCTTGGAAAGCGTCTCCTTTAGCGGCACTTGTTTAACCGAGGCTAGCGTTCATTCCGTCGGCCCTGCAACCTTGATCGCGCTGGACTCACATTTTGCGAGGCGGTTTTGTCGCATTCAACGAGACATCAAGGCCCAATATCACATGGTCCCGCGACGTCGACGCGGATACCCGGCGGCCGATTGCTGCACGTGCTGGAGGCGCTCGCGACGAGCGGGCGATCCTTGACCGTGATTGAACTTGGCAAGATGATCGGCGTCTCCAGGCCGCAAGCCCACCGCATCGTCTCTCAACTCGAGCAGGACGGCATCCTTGCCAGGCATCCGCGGAGTGGCCGGGTGATCTTCGGCCTGAGGCTCACGCGTGCGGTGCTTCGGATCGCCAGTCTCTCGTCGCTGCCGTCGCTTTGGCATCCTGTGCTGCAAAGGGTCGTGGATCAGGTCGGCGAGACTTGCAACCTTCTTATTTTCCCAGCGGCGACGCCGACCTATCTTGACCGCGTCGAGGCGCGTTGGCCGCTGTCCGTGCATTTTCCAATCGGCTCTCGCGTCCCGTTGCACTGTACGGCCGGCGGCAAGCTGTATCTGAGCTGCATATCCGCCGGCAAACGTGAGAGACTGATCGCCGCCCTGCCGCTTCCGGCGCTGACACCGCGTACGATTACCTGCCACGAAGCCCTCAGCAGGGCTCTGAATGCGGCTCGGCAACAGGATATTGGTCTCGATCAGGAGGAGTTCATCGAAGGTATGGTCGCCATCGCCGTGCCTGTGCGGAACTCGGCTGGCACGTTCTTGGCAGCGCTCGCGGTGCACGCGCCCACTGCGCGCCACTCTCCTACATCGTTGCTTGCGTTGCTCCCATTGCTCCGCACAGCAGCGGCGTCCGTTGCTGCCTTGCTTGAGATTGAGCCGGCTACACCAGGCTCCGTGCCAAGGTGACGTGCTTTCTTAGCTCGACTTTGGCCATTTACGCGGCGTAGCAGGCGGCGCTGATCAAGGCGTTGATCGCGGCGTGGGGAATTTGGACGATATCGGCTGTGGTCGCGGATGCGTTGAAACCATGATGCGTCCAGAGTTCGTGGCGGACAACGGCAAGCGCATCGCTGAAGGTTGGCGGAGGTTTTGGACGCCAACTCGCGGCACGCGGCGCCGGCGTGGCGCCAGCGTATGGATCTTGCGCCCACCAGGTGATCAACGAGAACAGCCCGAGCAGTGCCGGCGTGGTTCTGGCGATAGCAGAGTCTGACCATTGGCGTTGGGTTTCGACGCCAAGATGCCGGCGCGCTTCAGCGAAGGCTGCCTCCATTGACCAGCGGCGAACGAACCAGCGAAGGATGTCGACCGGGTCTGCGTCGAGGCTGGCGCACAGGAATGCCTGTGGCCGGAGTTCGCCCGCGACATCGCGGACCAGCACGTACCGGATCGGCACGAGCCGGCCTGGATGGCGCCAAAGGGCGCCGCCGGAGACGATCTCGACCAGGCGTTCGCCACGACCATGCCAGCCGGCCGCCTACAGTCGACGCCGGCGTGTCTTGGCGTTGACCGGACGTTCGGCCGAATTGGCCTGCCGCTTGCCGCTTGCCGCTTGCCGCTTGCCGCTTGCCGATCGCCCGCGGCCGCCCGACAGCGCCGGGGTGTCGTCGAACAGGCGCGCGTCCAACCGTAGGCGGGTGATCATGCGGATGCGCCCCCGCACGGCGTTCAGCAGGTCCATGGCGGCGTCGCTGCTGTCGGCCACTCCGATGATCTGGCGGCCAGGCAGCCATCGTAGCGCCTGCGGCAGAACCTGCCGACCCCAGCCGGTCAGCGTCTTGTGCCGCTTGTGACGCTCGGCGGCATAGCGTTCGGAAGGGGCGAGCGCGGCCAGGAACAAGGCCCAGACCCGTCCCGCCCAAGAAACGTCAGGCAGCAGCATGACCGAGAGCCATCGTAGGCCTCACGAATCCCCTCATTTGAGTTGACCCTCTACTAGGCGCGATTCGGGCCGACTTCGTATGACCGCGGATAGCGGGTATGGAGTCTGGCGGTGGTCAAATTGGAGCGTCCGGACAAGCGGCTGTCGAATGTTCGGGGCTTCCTTGACGAGCTTTATGGTCGCGACCTGCATGCCAAGCGGGTTGAAGCCCTTGCGGGTGCCACGCTTGGCGTCATGGCGGGCGCTTCGCTCGCGGTGGCGACGATTGGCCAGGCGCTGGCGCAAGCACGGGGCTGGGTGACCAAGCATGCGATCAAGCAGGTCGACCGCCTGATAAGCAACGCCGGCATCGAGGTGTGGGACAGCTTCGCCCGCTGGGTCCCGCATCAGGTCAACGCCCGGCCCAGCATCCTGGTCGCGATGGACTGGACCGACTTCGACCATGACGACCAGTCAACCCTCGTGCTGAGCCTGGTGACGGACCATGGCCGCGCGGCGCCTCTGATATGGCTGACGGTATGGAAAGAGGAGATCGCGACACGGCGCAACGACTACGAGGACGCGTGCCTGTGCCGCCTGGCCGAGACGGTGCCCCCGCAATGCCGGGTGACGATCCTGGCCGACCGTGGCTTCGGCGACCAGAAGCTGTTCGCCTTTCTGGGCCGGATCGGCTTTGGCTACGTCATCCGCTTCCGCGGCAACATCCGCGTGACCGATGCCGACGGCACGTCCAAGCCCGCCGCCGAGTGGGTGGGCAAGAGCGGCCGGGCGCGCAAGCTGCGCGATGCGCGGGTGACGGCCAAGGGGCAGCAGGTCGGCGCCGTTGTGTGCGTTCATGCCAAGGCGATGAGGGAGCCCTGGTGCCTGGCCGCAAGCGACCCGGAGGCGTCGGCGGCGATGCTGGTCAACCACTATGCCCGCCGCTGGACCATCGAGCCGCAGTTCCGCGACACCAAGGATCTGCGCTTCGGCATGGGACTGTCGTCCACCCGCGTCGGCGAACCTATGCGCCGAGACCGGCTGCTGCTGGTCAGCGCCTTCGCGGTCGCGCTGCTGACGCTGCTCGGCGCGGTAGGCGAAAGCCTCGGCCTGGACCGGTTGCTCAAGTCCAACACCAGCCGGACCCGCACTCACTCGCTGTTTCGGCCGGGCTGCATGCTCGACGAGCTCATCCCCAACATGCCCGAGCACCGCCTGCTGCCGCTCATGGAAGCGTTCGAGCAAGCGGTCTCAAAGGCACCAGATTTCAGCGGATTGTATGCTCAGGCGAAATGAGGGGATGGCTGAGATCGTAGGCCACTGGCTTTGACCAAGCGGCCGTGTGAGGAGCGAACCGGATCGCGACACATGCCCCGGGCTTTGGTCTTCGCTCCCCACCGGCGCTCCAATGTCTCGCCGAGGCCGGTCACGACGGGGCCACCCGCAACAAAGGCGCTGACCAGCAGGCAAAACAGGCGCCGCGCGACTCGGCGGCTCGACCAGTGGCCGCGGTTGAGGAGCTATACTGGAATTTGGGTGACGCCGTGATCAGGCGGCGCTTTGGTTTGGCGTGTCGGTGACCTCGACGCCGTTGCGGAAGGTGACGCCCCGGACGACTTTGGGCAACTGGTTTTCCCCTTTCAGCCGTCGCCAGGTTTTCGCAGCGGTCATCACCAGCTTGAACACCATCAGCCGGGCCGTGTTCTGCGACAGCGCGCCCTTGGTCCGCACCGTGCGGTGCCGGACGGTCGCAAACACGCTCTCGATGGGGTTGGTCGTGCGCAGATGGTCCCAGTGCTCGGCGGGAAAGTCGTAGAACGCCAGCAGCGCGTCGCGGTCCTTGATCAGGCAGGCGACGGCCCTGTCGTATTTGGCGCCATACTTGTCGGCGAATGTGGCCATCGCCGTCTCGGCTGTTGCCCGGTCCGGCGCGGCCCAGATCTCGCGCAAGTCTGCCCCTCCGGCGGCAGAGCCGCCGGCTGCTTCGCAGACGGATCGCCGAAAAGGCGATGGCCGCGGGCTGGACGGACTTGGGCAGCTTGTTTACGACGTTGACGGTTTTGTGGACTGCGCAGCGCTGGTGCCGGGTCGCTGGCCAGACCTGCTCGATTGCTTTCCAGAAGCCAAGTGCGCCATCGCCGGTGGCCAGCTTCGGCGCGATAGCCAGGCCGCGGGCTTTCAGGTCAACCAGCAACTCGCGCCAACTCTGCACGCTTTCCCGCTGCCCTCCGCTGGCCATTCCACCAAGCTTCGCTTGGCGAAACCTTTGGCCAGCTTCGCCCACCTGGAAGCCGAGCAGCTCCTTGCGGCCTTCCGGCGTGGCCCCGATCAGCACCAGCATGCATTCCGCCTGCGGCTCCATGCGCGCTTGCAGGTAAACGCCGTCGGCCCAAACGTAGACGTAGTGCCGGGCCGACAGGGCGCGCTGCTGCCAGCGCGCGTAGTCTGACTCCCACTCAGCCCGCAGCCGCGCAATCACCGATGGCGACAGGTTCGGGGCCTCCTTGCCCAGCAACGCCCCGAGCGCCTCCTGGAAATCGCCCATCGAGAGGCCGCGCAAGTAGAGCACCGGCAGCACGGCATCCAGGCTGCGCGTGCGACGCGCCCAGCGCGGCAGGATGGCCGACGTGAAGCGGATGCGCTCGCCGCCAGCCTCGTCGCCGCCGCGGTCGCGCAACCGGACCCGCTGCACCGCGACCGGGCCAATGCCGGTCTGCACCTGGCGCTCCGGGCCGTGGCCATGCCGGACCAGGCGGTCACGCCCGTCCGGCAGCCGCTCGCCTTTCATCGCAGCCAGGAACGCCTCGGCTTCGGCCTCAACGGCTTGGGCCAGCAACTGGCGGGCGCCGCTGCGCAGAATGGCCGTCAGCGGGTCCTCGTCGAGCCGATCGGGCTGACGAAGGGAAACAACGGTGCTACTGCTCGACATGGCGTATCGGCTCCTTCGGGAGTTCAGGCAGGCCTTCACCCGCCTCGATACGCCGCCTCTCTCAAACCGTCGTCACCCAGTTTCGGCCATAGCTCCGGTTGAGAACCCGATGGCAGTTCGTAAAGCACGCGCCCTGGTCGAAGCCGGCAACACGCAAGGCTGCAGCGACGGTGCGTCAGCCGGGGCTGAGGATGGTACCGGGGCCAACACCAACACGTGCTGCCAAATCGGGGCGGTGAAGGCGCGGCTGAACGGCTCCATCCAGGTGGTCAGTTTCCTTTGTTCTGTGCCGCACGACCATTGAGTGAAATCCAGGCTTGACAACCTTGTTTAAATATTCAAAGTAAAACAATCTGTTCCGTATACAAAATTTTGTTGGTGAGTTCATTGTTCATTGAACATCGCAACCAATACTGTTGTTTCTTCAATAACCCTATGATGAGAATGTAAAAGCTTAGCTCAGAGATAATCCTGCTGCGCCCTATGAGCCAGCCTGTGCGTCTTCGCCGAGCGCGGCTGAAAGTAGTCCTGTTACTCGCATTTGGTCCTCACGAACGGCAGCGTGTTTCATCTTAAGCCTACCGCCTTAATTTGGGAGAGATAGCAGTGGTTAGTGCCGTCGTCACATATTTGTTCAGTCTGGAAGAGAGCGAGGCAGCAATCCAAACTGCTTTCTGGATAGGTATTCTCACAGTAGGAAATGAGTCTGCTGCCAGGGATGCAATCACAAAAGAACGTAAAAAACGTAAAAACGTTCAAATCGTTTCCATCGAGTATACTCCGACTTATTGAAAATCTGCACGCAGCCCCTTGCGAAGCGGCCCGGTTTTAGAGGCCATTTCGGAATCAAGGCGGAACATGTTTTGCGAGGGGTTGGATGGCCGGGCCAGATGTGATCCTGGACCTCAGCCATCCCCTCATTTCGCCTGAGCATACAATCCGCTGAAATCTGGTGCCTTTGAGACCGCTTGCTCGAACGCTTCCATGAGCGGCAGCAGGCGGTGCTCGGGCATGTTGGGGATGAGCTCGTCGAGCATGCAGCCCGGCCGAAACAGCGAGTGAGTGCGGGTCCGGCTGGTGTTGGACTTGAGCAACCGGTCCAGGCCGAGGCTTTCGCCTACCGCGCCGAGCAGCGTCAGCAGCGCGACCGCGAAGGCGCTGACCAGCAGCAGCCGGTCTCGGCGCATAGGTTCGCCGACGCGGGTGGACGACAGTCCCATGCCGAAGCGCAGATCCTTGGTGTCGCGGAACTGCGGCTCGATGGTCCAGCGGCGGGCATAGTGGTTGACCAGCATCGCCGCCGACGCCTCCGGGTCGCTTGCGGCCAGGCACCAGGGCTCCCTCATCGCCTTGGCATGAACGCACACAACGGCGCCGACCTGCTGCCCCTTGGCCGTCACCCGCGCATCGCGCAGCTTGCGCGCCCGGCCGCTCTTGCCCACCCACTCGGCGGCGGGCTTGGACGTGCCGTCGGCATCGGTCACGCGGATGTTGCCGCGGAAGCGGATGACGTAGCCAAAGCCGATCCGGCCCAGAAAGGCGAACAGCTTCTGGTCGCCGAAGCCACGGTCGGCCAGGATCGTCACCCGGCATTGCGGGGGCACCGTCTCGGCCAGGCGGCACAGGCACGCGTCCTCGTAGTCGTTGCGCCGTGTCGCGATCTCCTCTTTCCATACCGTCAGCCATATCAGAGGCGCCGCGCGGCCATGGTCCGTCACCAGGCTCAGCACGAGGGTTGACTGGTCGTCATGGTCGAAGTCGGTCCAGTCCATCGCGACCAGGATGCTGGGCCGGGCGTTGACCTGATGCGGGACCCAGCGGGCGAAGCTGTCCCACACCTCGATGCCGGCGTTGCTTATCGGGCGGTCGACCTGCTTGATCGCATGCTTGGTCACCCAGCCCCGTGCTTGCGCCAGCGCCTGGCCAATCGTCGCCACCGCGAGCGAAGCGCCCGCCATGACGCCAAGCGTGGCACCCGCAAGGGCTTCAACCCGCTTGGCATGCAGGTCGCGACCATAAAGCTCGTCAAGGAAGCCCCGAACATTCGACAGCCGCTTGTCCGGACGCTCCAATTTGACCACCGCCAGACTCCATACCCGCTATCCGCGGTCATACGAAGTCGGCCCGAATCGCGCCTAGTAGAGGGTCAACTCAAATGAGGGGATTCGTGAGATCCTGGACAGGTGTTCGAAGCCTTGCCGGAGGTCTCATGTGGACGCCGACCCCCCGCGCGCAGCATAGCCGCGCGGGGCTGCGTTATGGAAGTGACGTGACCGACGCCGAGTGGCTGATCCTCTCGCCGTTCCTGCCCGCGCCCATGCCGTGCGGACGGCATCGCAAGTGGGAGATGCGGGAGATCGTCAACGCCATCTTTTACGTCCTGCGCGGCGGCATCGCCTGGACCCTGCTGCCCAAGGATTTCCCGCCTTGGCCCACGGCGTATCGCTGGTTCGCCCGGTTCCGCGACGACGGCACCTGGGAGCGGATCAACCACCACCTGGTGATGCTCGATCGCGAGCGGGTGGGCCGCGAGGCCAGCCCGACCGCCGCCGTAATCAACAGCCAGAGTGTGAAGACGACGGAGAGCGGCGGCATCCGCGGCTACGACGCCGGCAAGAAGATCAAGGGCCGCAAGCGCCACGCCATGGTGGACACGGACGGCCGGGCGCTCAAGCTGCAGGTCCATGCCGCCGATATCCAGGACCGCGACGGGGCCGGGCCGCTGCTGCGGGCCTCGCGCCCGAGTTGGCCGTTCGTGGCGCTGGGCTATGCCGACGGGGGCTATGCTGGTCCTCGCGTCGCCGAGGCCAGCCCAATCCGCATCGAGGTGATGCGCAAGGCCGACAACCAGATCGGCTTTGCAGTCATCGCCCGGCGCTGGGTCGTCGAGCGGTTCTTCGCCTGGATCAACCGGAACAGACGCCTGGCAAAGGACTTCGAGGCCACGGTCGGGAGTGTCGAAGCCTTCCTCTATGCCGCTTCCAGCGTCATTCTGCTGCGAAGACTTGCCCGTTGATCAACCGATCCGAAATGGACTCTTAGATTCTACGGTTTGCATGGTACGGGGCGGTTTCTTGGACGCAGCGTCGCGGCAAGACCTGATCGAGTTCTGAAGGCCCGATGTGCAGGCCGACGATCTCGCGCTTGCCCTTGGCGTTGACGGCCACGGCGATTATTGCCGCCACGCTGACAATGCGTCCGCCCTCGCGCTGCTTCAGATACATCGCGTCAAGCCACAGGTAGGGCCAGTCGCCGGCAAGCGGGCGGTCGAGAAAGGCGTGCACCCGCTCGTCGATGTCGCGGCACAGCTTGCTGACGCTGGATTTGCTTATTCCCGAAAGCCCCATTGCCTGAACCAAGTCGTCCACGCGCCGGGTGGACACGCCGCCGATCCAGGCCTCTTGGATCACCGCCACCAGCGCCCGCTCGGAGGTTTTGCGCGGCTCCAGGAACGGCGGGAAGTAAGCCGGGCCGGTACGCAGCTTGGGAATGCGAAGCTGCAACGTGCCCAGGCGCGTGTCCAGCGCGCGGTCGCGGAAGCCGTTGCGGTAGATTTGCCGCTCGGGGTTGCGCTCGTGCACAGGGGCATTCACTACCAAAGCGAGGCTCAAACAGAGGGTTTGACCTGTGATCCCGCCATAAGAGAACAACCCCCGCTGGCGAGCGATGCGGGGTAGCGGGCGGCACCCGCTTCTCGCCTCTCGTTCCGGGGGGTTGCGGCCGCCGGGCCAAACCGCGGTAGTCTGCCCCGAGCAGAACCGGAGCAGCCCCGTGCCGAAGGGCGACGACGACATCGCTTGGCGCCAGTTGTTTCACGACCTCAGCCGCCCGGGCATCGCGCTGCAGGCGCAGATCCGGCGCCTGCTCGTCGCCGCCATCGAGCAAGGCCACCTGCCGGCCGGGCAGCGGCTGCCCTCCTCCCGCCGGCTGGCGGAGGTCCTGGGCATCTCCCGCAATACGGTCACCTCGGCCTACGAGCAACTGGTGCAGGAAGGCACGCTGCTGGCCCAGCAGCGCAGCGGCGTATTCGTGGCGGCTCCCGGGCAAGCCGCCCACGCCGCTGCCCCCGCCGTTGCCCTGGCCGGGGCGCCGGCGGCCGGCTGGCAACCGCCGCTCGCGATGCGGCCCTCGTCGCTGCACCACATCGACAAGCCGCGGGACTGGCAGAGCTACCCCTATCCCTTCCTGTTCGGCCAGTTCGACCCGGGCCTGTTCCCGATCCAGTCCTGGCGGGACAGCGTCGCCTCCGCTTCCAGCGTCTCGAGCGTCAACGACTGGGCCGGCGACCTGATCGACGACGACGACCCGGAGCTGGTCGGGCAGCTGCGCGCCCTCGTGCTGCCGCGGCGCGGCATCTGGGCCGCGGCGGACGAGGTGATGATCACGATCGGTGCCCAGCAGGCGCTTTATCTGGCGATCCGGCTCCTGGTCGGGACCGGCACGCGCGTCGCCATGGAGGACCCGGGTTATCCGGACGCCCGGCACATGATCCGCCTGGCGGGCGGGCACCTGCATCGCCTGGCAGTTGACCGGGACGGCGCGGTGCCCGACGAAGGGCTGGCCGGCTGCGGCGTCGCGCTGCTCACCTCGGGCCACCAGTGCCCGACCACCGCCACGATGTCGCCGGAGCGCCGGGAGGCGGTGATGGCGGTCGTCCGTGCCCGCGGGGTCACAATCATCGAGGACGACTACGATGCTGACCTGTTCCAGGAAGGCGAGGTGGTGCCGCCCTTGAAGAGCACGGATGCGGAGGGCAGGGTGGTCTATGTCGGCAGCCTGTCGAAGGTGCTGGCCCCCGGTCTGCGGCTCGGCTACGTCGTGGCGCCGGTACAGATGATCCGCGAGCTGCGGGTACTGCGGCGAATCATGCTGCGCCACCCGCCCAGCAACAACCAGCGCGCGATGGCGATGTTCATCTCCCTCGGGCACTACCGCGCCCATCTGCGCCGCGTGGCGCTGGCCCTGGCGGCCCGGGCGTCCATCGTGGACCGTCTGTTGCCGGTTCACCTCGCCGGCGCGCATTGGCAGCGCGGGCCGGGGGCGGCGAGCTACTGGGTGGAAGGCAAGCCGAGTTTCGACGCTCGGGCGGCGGCGACGGCCGCCGCGGCCGATGGCGTGTTGATCGAGCCGGGCGACGTGTTCTTCGACACGCCGGCCCGGGGGCGCCATTGCTTCCGGCTTGGCTTCTCCTCGATCCGCACGGAGCGGATCGAGGAGGGGCTGGCCCGGCTTGGCCGCGTCATCGCCCGGCTCCCGCCGCCTTCCGGCGTCTCAGGAGCGAGCCGGCCAGGCTGACGTTGCGCGTCCGCAACCGCAGCCGACAGAACCTGCCGCTGCACCTGACGTGAAAACGGGCTGGCCAGACCGACAATGCTTACAATGCCTCAAGGATGCCCGGCATCCTGCCCAGGAAGCAAGCAGAATTTCATCTGGCTCGCGGGCAGGCGGCAACTGGCCCTTTCGAAGATGTCCACGGCCGCGCTAGCTTAGCGCCAGACATCGCCGACCAGGAACGACCATGACCGAGACCGACCGCCTCGCTACCCTCGATTGCCTGTTTCGCGCCTTCAACGCCCATGACGCCGAGGCGGTGATGGCGTGCTTCGCGCCCTCCGCGGTGTTCCTGGCCGCCGGCGGGCCGGAAGTGAGCGGGCGGACGATCGCCGGGCGGGACGCCATCCGCGCCGCCTTCGTCGCGGTCTGGACCGATATGCCGGACGTGCAGTGGACGGTGCGCCGCAGCCGGATTTTGGGCGAGGAAGCCGTGACCGAATGGTTGTTCACCGGCACCCGTGCCGATGGCGCGCGGATCGAGGCCGAGGGGCTGGACCTGTTCGCGTTCGACGGCGCGCTGGTGGCCCGCAAGAGCGCGTTCCGCAAAGACCGTCCGGCGCTGAAAGCGGCCTGAGGTGGTGGACGCCGCCCTCTGCCCGCGTCACGCCGCCGCGCCGCCGGCCCAGCCATACGACCCGTACTACGACCCCCTTGTCGATGCCACGCCCGGCCGCAACCGCGGCTATGCGCCGACCTACTGGGTCGCCACCGCCGGCACGCCGCCCGAGGATGACGGCCCGGTCGAAGCGGACATCGACGCGGACGTCGTCATCGTCGGCTCGGGTTTCACCGGCATGACCTGCGCCCTGTTCCTCGCCCGGGAGCACGGCATCAAGGCGACCGTGCTGGAGGCCAACCGCGTCGCCTGGGGCTGCAGCACGCGCAACGGCGGCCAGGGGCAGAACGCCTCCGGCCGGCTGACGCGCTCGCAGTGGATCGCTCGCTGGGGCGAGGACACGGCGAAGGCGCTGCACGCAGAGATCCGCGAGGGGTTCGACCTGTTCTCGGCCCTCATCGCGGAGTTCCCCTGCGACGCCCAGCCTGGCGGCCATCTCTACATCGCGCACCGCAAGCGTACGCTGGAACGGCTGCGCGCGGAATCGGAGGTCGCGAACCGGGTGTTCGGCTACGAGACCCGCGTGCTGGACCGCGCCGCGCTCGATGCGGAGTGGGTGCGCGAGGCCGAGGCGGCAGGCGCGCTACACGAGCCGCTGGGCACCGGAGTGCATCCGGCGAAGCTCGCCTTCGCCTACCTGCGGGCAGCCCGGGCGGCGGGCGCGCGGGTCCACACGGCGAGCCCCGCGCAGGAGATCGGGCGTGACGGCGCGCACTGGCGGGTGCGGACGCCGGGCGGCACAGTACGGGCCCGGGCGGTCGCGATCGCGACCGGCGGCTACACCAGCAACAGCGTGCATGCCCGGCTGCGCAGCCGCGTCATGCCGATCCTGTCCAACTCGCTGGTGACGCGTCCGCTGACGGCCGAGGAAATCGACGCGACCGGCTTCCGTACCCGCCAGGTGATCACCGACACGCGCGTGCTGCGGCACTACTATCGCCTGCTGCCCGACGACCGACTGCAGATCGGCAGCCGCAGCGCGATTACCGGGGCGGATGCCGGCAACCCGGCGCACCTGCAACGGCTGATTGACGGCATGCACACGAAGTTCCCGGCCCTGCGCGGCGTCGGCATCGACTACTCCTGGTGGGGCTGGGTGGACGTCAGCCACGACATGATGCCGCGCATTGTCCAGCCCGATCCCGCGGAGCCGCTGTTCTATGCCGTGGGCTACGGCGGCAACGGCGTCAGCTACTCGGCGCAGGCCGGGCGGCGGCTCGCCGAGCTGGTCGCCGGCCGGCCGGCCCGGCACGCGGTGCCCATCTTCAAGGGCGAGCTGCCGGGGCACGCCTTCGCGCCGTTCCGCAGGCTCGGGCAGCGCATGCTCTACCAAGCCTATCACCGCCGCGACGAACGGCCCGACCGATGACGCCCGCCGCCCCAGGAGACAGGCCATGACGGAGCCCACGACGACCCCGACCCGCGTCTTCCGCGCGCTCCGCATCGTGACGATGAACCCCGCCTTGCCGTTCGCGACCCATGTCGCGGTCCGTGACGGCCGCATCCTGGCGGTGGGCGGCCTGGACGAGATGGCGGACCTCGGCACCGTCGAGCATGATGACCAGTTCGCCGGCAAGGTGTTGCTGCCGGGCTTCGTGGAAGGGCACTGCCACCTGCACGAGGGCGCGGCCTGGCGCGACCCCTATTTGGGCTTCTTCGACCGCCGCGCGCCCGACGGCAGCACCGCCCCGGGCCTGCGCAGCATCGAGGCGGTGGTCGAGCGGCTGAAGGCGCTGCTGCCGCCCGCCACCGGCAATGCGGCGCCGCTGACCGCCTGGGGCTTCGACCCGATCTATTTCCGCGGTCGCCGCATGGTGCGCGCCGACCTCGACGCGGTGGCGACCGACCGCCCGATCGTGCTGACGCATGCTTCGGGGCACATCATGAACGTCAACACCCGCGCGCTCGAAGTCGCCGGCCTGTCGCGGGAAACCGACCTCGACGGCCTGGTGCGCGACGATGCCGGCGAGTTGACGGGCGAGCTGCTGGGTCCGGATGTCATGGGCCTTATCCGCCGCCGCGTAGTGCCGGACGCGCTGTCCCGCCGGCTCGACCACGACTCGATGCGTCTTTTCGGCCAGGTGGCGCAACTCGCCGGCGTCACCACCGCAACGGACCTGGTCAGCGACATGTCCGACGACACGGTTGCCACCTACGAGGCGATGACGACGGACGAGGCGTTCCCGCTCCGCCTGGTGCCCGCCATGGCGGCGCGGCTGTTCGGGACCGAGGAGGGGATCGCACGCATCCAGTCGCTGCGCGCGCGCAGCACGGACCGGCTGCGCTTCGGGCTCATCAAGCTGGTCGTGGACGGCTCGATCCAGGGCTTCACCGCCCGGCTGCGCTGGCCCGGCTACCATAACGGCGCGCCGAACGGGCTATGGTACCTGGCCCCCGCCGAACTCGAACAGGTGGTCGAGGCGTATCACCGCACCGGCGCGCACCTGCACATCCACACCAATGGCGACGAGGCGAGCGAGGCCGCGGTCGAGATGATCGGCCGGGCGCTCGCCGCCCATCCCCGCCTTGACCATCGCCATACGCTGCAGCACTGCCAGATGCCAGACCCCGCGCTGTTCCGCCGCATCAAGGCTCTCGGCATCTGCTGCAACCTGTTCACCAACCATCTCTTTTACTGGGGCGACGAGCACGTGGCGCAGACGATGGGCCTGGCGCGGGCCGAGCGGATGGACGCGTGCGGCACGGCGCTGCGGCTGGGCATCCCGTTCGCGATCCACTCCGACGCGCCGGTGACGCCCCTGGCGCCGCTGTTCACCGCCTGGTGCGCGGTCATGCGGCAGACGGCCTCGGGCCGGGTGCTGGGGGAAGGGGAGCGGATCGGCGTCGCCGACGCGCTGCACGCGGTGACTTTGGGGGCCGCCTACACGCTGAAGCTCGACGGCATGGTGGGCAGCATCGAGGTGGGCAAGTGCGCCGACTTCGCCGTGCTGGACGACGACCCGCTGGCGCTGGCTCCCGAGCGGCTGCGCGATATCCGCGTGCACGCGACGGTGCTGGGCGGCCGCGTCTTCCCGGCCCCCGCATGACGATCCCGCTCACCGTCCTCGGCGGCTTCCTCGGCGCGGGCAAGACGACGGCGCTGAACCGGCTGCTGCGGGACGCCCCCGCGCGGGTCGGCGTGCTGGTGAACGATTTCGGGGCGATCGGCGTCGATGCGGCGTTGATCGCCGGCCAGGGCGGCGGCGTGGTCTCGCTCGCCAATGGCTGCGTCTGCTGCGCCATCGGGCCCGACCTGGGCGACAGCCTGGCGCGGGTCGTGGCGATGGTGCCCGAGCGCATCGTCATCGAGGCGAGCGGCGTCGCCGACCCGTGGCGGATCGCGCAACTGGCGCGGCTGGAACCATCCGTCGCGCTCGACGCCGTGCTGGTGCTGGCCGACGCCACCGCGTTCACCACCCACCTCGCCGATTCCTGGCTCGCCGACACGCTTGAGCGGCAGGTGGCGCGGGCCGACCTGGTGGCGATCAGCAAAACCGATGCGGTGCCGGTGGAGGGCCGAGCGGCCACTGAGGCAGCCGTGCAGCGCATTCGGCCCGGTGTCCGCATGGCGGCGCTGGAACCGGGCGGGCTCGCTGGCCTGCTGATGCTGGGCACCGGCCCGCCGCGCGACAAGGGCCAGGCCAGCCGGCGGGTCGCAGACGCGCCCGGGCACGGGTTCCGCAGTTGGTCGTGGCGCGATCCGCCGCCGCTCGACGAGGCGGCGCTGCGCCGGGTCATGGGCACGCTGCCGTCCTCGGTGCTGCGGGCCAAGGGCGTCTGCCGGGTCGGCCCGGGCGCGGTGCCTCACCTCCTGCAAATGGCCGGCGCACGCTGGACACTCGAGCGCTGGACGCCCGAGCAAGAGGCCGCGGAGCATGGGCTCGTGCTGATCGGCACCCCCGACCTGCCGCCCGACGATGCGCTCGCGACACTGTTCGCGGGCACGGTTCTTGCATTTCTACTCCACGACCAGGAGACCTGACATGGCCCATCCCCGTCGCCACATCCTTCAAGGAGCGCTCGCCGCCAGCGCCGCCCTGCTCGCCGGGTCGGGCGCCGGACCATGGGACTGGCTGCCTGCCGCCATGGCCGCCGAGCCCGCGGCCGCCAAGGGCGGCATGCTGGTGATTGCCGGCGCGCTGTCGCTGCGGCACTTCAACGGCGCGATCCAGTCCGGCTCCGCCACCGCCCTCCCCGGCACGCAGCTCTTCGCCAGCCCACTGCGCTTCGACGCCAACTGGATGCCGCAGCCCTACCTGGCCCGCCGCTACGAGGTGGCGCAAGACGCCCTTAGCGTCACGCTGCATCTGGTGGATAACGCCGTCTTCCACGACGGGAAGCCGCTCACCTCCGAGGACGTTGCCTTCACCATCGGCATCATCAAGGCGAACCACCCGTTCCAGGCCATGCTCGCCCCGGTGACGCACGTGGACACGCCCGACGCGCACACGGTGGTCATCCATCTAGCGCATCCGCACCCGGCGCTGATCCTCGCGATGTCGCCCGCGCTGATGCCCATCCTGCCGAAGCACATCTACGGCGACGGCCAGCCGATCCAGACGCACCCGGCGAACCTCAAGCCGGTCGGCAGCGGCCCGTTTCGCTTCATCGAATACCAGCCGAACAATTACTGGACGCTCGAACGCTCCGACAGCTTCTTCCTGAAGGACGAGCCGAAGCTCGACCGCATCACCTGCCGCATCATCAACGACACCAGCGTGGTCATGCTCGGCGTCGAGCGCGGCGATTTCGGCATGGTACCGATGGTGAGCAGCAGTCGCGACATCCTGCGGGCGGAGAGGGTCAAGAGTGCGGTGGTCACGCCGCGCGGTTACGAGGGGATCGGGCCGATCACCTGGCTCGCCTTCAACACGCAGCGGGCGCCGCTCGACGACAAGCGGGTGCGCCAGGCGATCTGCTTCGCGGCTGACCGCGAGGCGATTTTGAAGCGGCTGATGAGCGGCAAGGCCGAGCCGGCGACCGGGCCGATCGTCTCCTCGTCGCCGTTCTACGAGCCGGCGGTCGAGCTGTACAAGCCGGACCTCGACCACGCGAACGCGCTGCTGGACCAGGCCGGGCACAAGCCCGGGTCGGACGGCACGCGCCTGTCGCTGACGATCGACGCGCCCGCCGGCAACCCGGAGCAGAGCCGCAACGTCGCCGAGTTCCTGCGCGCGCAGCTCCGCAAGATCGGCATCGCGCTGGAAGTGCGCCCGGCGCCGGACTTCCCGACCTGGGCGCAGCGGATCAGCAACTTCGAGTTCGATCTCACGATGGACAACGTCTGGAACTGGGGCGACCCGGTGATCGGCGTCCACCGGACCTATCTCAGCACCAACATCCGCAAGGGCGTCATCTGGTCGAACACTCAGGGCTACAAGAACCCCGAGGTGGACGACCTGTTGAACAAGGCAGCGGTCGAACAGGACGCAGTCAAGCGGAAGGCGCTGTACAGCACGTTTCAGAAGATCGTCGTAGAGGACGCGCCGATCTTCTTCATCGACCAGACCCCGTACCACAGCGTGTTCCACGCCGGTCTCGGCGACCTGCCGGAGTCGATCTGGGGACCGTTCTCGCCCTTCGACGCCTTGCACTGGGACAAGCAGCCGACATGAGGCGGGCGGCGTGAGGCTGGCGCGATGACCCTTCTCGCGCGCCTGCTGAACCGGGTGGCCGGGTCGGCGCTGCTGCTGCTGGCCGTGGTGGTGTTGAACTTCATCCTCGTCCACTTGGCCCCCGGGGACCCGGCCGAGGTGATCGCGGGCGAAATGGGCGGCACGTCTCCC
Organism: Acetobacteraceae bacterium; assembly: GCA_965260935.1. Taxonomy (GTDB): domain Bacteria; phylum Pseudomonadota; class Alphaproteobacteria; order Acetobacterales; family Acetobacteraceae; genus JBBROS01. The sequence continues at coordinate 351,054 of OZ253374.1, read as the reverse complement.
AAGATCTTGGCGATGATCCGCGCCCAGTACGGCCTCGACCAGCCTCTGCCTGTGCAGCTTGGGCGCTACGTCGTCCGTGCGGCGCACGGTGACCTCGGCTACTCGTTCTACTTCAACGAGCCGGTCTCTCAGCTCATCCTGAGCCGGCTGCCCGCGACGGTGCTGCTGATGGCGACCGCGCTGGGCTTCGCCGCGGTGGCGGGCACGCTGATGGGCGTCGTGTCAGCGCGATGGCCGAAGGGCGCGGTGGGCGCGGGGGTCACGGTGCTGTCGCTGGCCGGGCACGCGGCACCGGTGTTCTGGAGCGGGCTGCTGCTACTGCTGCTGTTCGCCTCCGTGCTGCCGATCTTTCCCATCGCCGGCATGACCGACGTCACCCGACCCCTAAGCGGCGCCGCCTACGCCGCGGACGTCGCCCGCCACCTGGTGCTGCCGGCGCTGACGCTCGGGCTGGTGTACATCGCCCAATACAGCCGCCAGGCCCGCACCGCCATGCTCGACGTGCTCGGCACCGACTACATCCGAACCGCGCGCGCCAAGGGCATGCCGGAACACGCCGTCGTGCTGAAGCACGCGCTGCGCAACGCGATGATCCCGGTCGTCACCCTGGCCGGGTTGCAGTTCAGCCAGTTGCTGGCCGGGGCGGTGCTGGTGGAGACGGTGTTCGGCTGGCCCGGCATGGGCCGCCTCGTGCTCGATTCCATCCTGCGGCGCGACTACCCGACCCTGCTCGGCATCCTTGTCGTCTCCGCGTTCCTGGTCATGCTCGCCAACATCCTCACCGACCTCGCCTATGCGCTGATCGACCCGCGCCTGCGGGACGCGGCATGAGCGCCGCCATCGAGCCCGCGCGCCCCGCCTCGCCGCTGCGCGAGGCCGCGGCGCAGCTCGTCCGGCACCCCACCGGCATGTTGGGCCTCGTCATCCTGCTCGTCATCGTCGTGGCCTCGGTCGCCGGACCGCGGCTCTACGGCGTGGACCCGTTCGACATCATGGGGCCGCCGTTCGATCCGCCGAGCGCGGACCTGCCGCTCGGCTCCGACTATCTCGGCCGCGACGTGCTGGCCGGAATCCTATGGGGCGGCCGCGCGAGCCTGATGGTGGGGCTGGTCGCCGCGCTGATCTCCGTCCTCATCGGGGTCACCGTCGGCGCGCTGGCCGGCTGGTGCCGCGGCTGGGTGGACCGCGTGCTGATGAAGGTGGTCGAGTTCTTCCAGGTGCTGCCGGCGCTGCTGTTCGCCATGGTGCTCGTCACCCTGTTCGGCGCCCACCTCGCCATCGAGACCCTCGCGATCGGCGTCGTCTCCTGGCCCGGCGTCGCCCGCCTGGCCCGCGCGGAATGCCTCCGCGTCCGCGCGCTCGACCACGTGCGCGCCTCGCTCTCGGCCGGCGCGACGCCCGCCTACCTTATCCTGCGAGTCGTGCTGCCCAACGCCCTGCCGCCGGTCGTCGTCGCCGCGGCACTCGCCATCGGCACGGCCATCCTGTTCGAGGGCGGCCTGAGCTTCCTTGGCCTCGGCGACCCGAACGTCATGAGCTGGGGGCTGATGCTCGGGCAGAACCGCACCTACCTGCTGGACGCCTGGTGGGCCGTCACAGCGCCCGGCGCCGCAATTTTCCTATGCGTGCTGGCCGTCAGCCTGCTCGGCGACGGGTTGAATGACGCCTTCAACCCGCGGCTGCGGCGGCGCGGCTGATGGGCGCGCTGATGGAGGTCAATGGCCTCAGCATCGGGCTCGAGGACGGCAAGAAGGTGCTGGAAAGCGTCTCGTTCGGCGTCGCGGCCGGGCGGACGACGGCGCTGATCGGCGAATCCGGCTGCGGCAAGAGCATGGCGGCGCTCGCCCTCATGGGCCTGCTGCCGGACGGCGTGCGCCGCATCGCCGGGGCCGTCCGGCTTGACGGCGAGGACCTCTCCGCCGCCACGCCCGCCCGCCTGCGGGCGCTGCGCGGCGCCACCCTGTCGATGATTTTTCAAGAGCCAATGACGGCGCTCAATCCCCTGTTCCCGATCGGCGAGCAGATCGCCGAGACCCTGCGCGCGCACCAGGGCCTGGGCCGCCGCCCCGCCCGGCGCGCGGCGATCGACATGCTCCGCGCCGTCGAGATCGCGGCCCCCGAGCGGCGGGCGGACGCCTACCCGCACCAGCTCTCGGGCGGCATGCGGCAGCGGGTGATGATCGCCATCGCCCTCGCCTGTCGCCCCCGCCTGCTGATCGCCGACGAGCCGACGACGGCGCTCGACGTGACGGTGCAGGCGCAGATCTTCGACCTGCTGCGGACGCTGCAGCGGCAGGAGGGCACGGCGATGCTGCTGATCACGCACGACCTGCACGTCGTGGCCGACATCGCGGACGAGGTTGCCGTGCTCTATGCCGGCTGCTGCGTGGAGACCGGCCCCACCGCGGACGTGTTGGCCCGGCCGCAGCACCCCTATACGCAAGGCCTTCTGGCGTGCACGCCCGCCCTCCGGCTCGGCGAGGCGGCGCGGCGGCCGGCACCCGCCTTGTCCGAAATCCCCGGCATGGTGCCGCCTTTGGGCGCCCGCGAGACCGGCTGCCCCTTCCGGCCCCGCTGCAGCCAGGCTGGCGACGACTGCGCCATCCGCCCCCCGCTGGCCGACGTGCGCCCCGGCCACGCCGCCGCGTGCTGGCGGGCGGCATGAGCGCCACGGCCAGCGACGTGCTGGTGGAGGTGGACGACCTCGCGGTGCGGTTCCGCATGCCGCGTCCGTCGCCGTTCCGCCCGGCCCCCGTGCTGCACGCGGTGGACGGCGTCAGCCTGCGGGTCCGCCGCGGCACCACCTTCGGCATCGTCGGACAGAGCGGCTCGGGCAAGTCCACCCTCGCACTCGCCGTGATGGCCCTCGCGCCCATGGCCTTGGGCCGGGTCACAATCGGCGGGGTCAACGTTGGCGCTCTGCGCGGCCACGCCCTCCGGCAGGCCCGGCGCGGCTTTCAGATGGTGTTCCAGGACCCGTTCGCCTCGCTGGATCCGCGGCGCCGCGCCGGCGCCCTAATCCGCGAACCGCTCGACCGGCTCGGCCTGCTGGACCGCCCGGGGCGGGAGCGGCGCGTGGCCGAGCTGATCGAGGCGGTGGGCCTGCCGCCCGAGGCCGCACGGCTGTTCCCGCACCAGTTCTCCGGTGGTCAGCGGCAGCGGCTATGCATCGCCCGCGCGCTCGCTACCTCCCCCGACCTCGTCGTGTGCGACGAACCGGTATCGGCCCTGGACGTCGCGATCCAGGCGCAGATCCTGACGCTGCTCCGCCGCCTGCAGCAGGAGCTGGGCCTCACCTTCCTGTTCGTCTCGCACGACCTCGCCGTCATCCAGCACGTCTGTGACGAAGTGGCGGTCATGCACATGGGCCGCATCGTCGAGCAGGCGCCGGTGCCGGCGTTGTTCGCGGCCCCGCGCCATCCCTATACGTGGTCGCTCATCGCCGCCGCCACCCCGGGCCGCGGCGGCGGGCACGCCCTGCGCGCAGAGACGCTGGTGGCCGGCGAGGCGCCGAGCCCGATCAACCCGCCCGCCGGCTGCCGTTTCGCCGCGCAATGCCCGAATAGCCAGCCGCGATGCACCGAGGGCCGGCCGCCCTTAATCTCGGTCGCACCCGGGCACCTGTGCGCCTGCGTGCGCTATGCGGAACTCACCCCGCCCAATTTCGCGGCGGCCGAGACGCTGCTGGAGCCGGCGGATGGGTGAGGCGCCCCCGCCGTAGCGTCGTTCGGGCTCTAAAGCGCACCCCTTTCAGGGTCGTGTCGCTGCTTGTGCGAGGAGGCGTGCGGTTGCGACGTGGGCGCGGGCGGTTTTGGCATCGACGTAGCCCTTGGGTGTTTTCGGCTTCGGCTTGCGTCTGCTGGTGGCGACCTGGCGCGGGTCGATGTGGCGCGCCAGGGAGAGCAGCCGTTCGGCCAGGCATTCGGGCGTGGCGCTGTGCCAGGGCGGCCAGCATTCGGGTGGCACGGCGATGAGCAGGCCCTCGTAGCTGCTTCTGGCTTGCAGGGCCAAGTGGTAGGCGGACACCTTCGGCGGCGGCTCTTGCTGCTGGTGCGCCTGCTCCACGCAGCGGGCGAGCAGGGTGAGAAGGTTGTAGGCCAGCACCGAGACCGCGAAGCCCAGCAGCGCCGCGCGGGGGCGGCCGAGGCTGGCCAGCTCGCTGTTCAGCACGCTTTCCAGCCGCCCGAACATGCCCTCGATGCGCCAGCGCGCGCGATACAGCTCAGCGATCTGCCCGGCGCCGACGTCTGCGGGCAGGTTGCTCCACAGCCGGATCGTGGTCTCGCCGTCTTCGGTGGGCACATCCAACGCAAGCTCGACGCGCCGCCAGGGTGGCTGGTCCTCGCTCCTGATCGCCTGCTCACGGACCTGGCCGGTTCCGGCGCGGCCGCGTCCTTGCCACTCTCCTGGCCCAACCAGGCGGGGATGTCGGCCGTGCTCGCGCACGATGAAGCCGGCTCCTGCGGTCTGCCAGCCCGCCAGCACCGTGCGGGTGCAGAAGTGCCGGTCGGCGATCCACAGCTCCCCAGGTTGCGCGCTGCCCAGCAGCGGTTCCACCGCGGCGCGCTCGCTCGCGTGCGCGTCCTCGTGGGCCACCAGGTCGGTCACCAGGCCGCTATCCGGATCATACACCACCAGCGACTGCCCGGGCAGCGCCGCACCGTGGAGCCCGCGCAGGGGCGCAAGGCGCTTCTCGCTCGCCGGCAGGTGGCGGCCGTCCAGCACGCGCACCCGCCAGCCGGGCAGGCTCGCCCCGGTGCCCAGCGCCGCCATCACCGGCGCGAGCTGTCCGGCGCTGCCGCGCACAAGCGCGCGCAGGATGGCGGGCTCGGTGTGGTTGACCTTGTCATACAACGACCCTAACGACACCGGCAGCGTCGGCATCTGCCGCGCCGCGGCGTGCAAGGAGGGACGCAGTCCCAGCGACACCAGCGCGGTCAGCTCCACCACGGTCGAGAACAGCAGCTCACGCGAATACTGGCGTTCGCGGTGCGCCTCGAACACCTCGTCCACCCAGCCCGCCGGCAGCGCGTGCTCCAACACCATCCGCGCCATCACGCCCGTCGGTGCGTGCCGCTCAAACCGCTCCAGAACTATGGGCCACACCGACCCAACCCCATCAGATGCACTGCTCATCCATCAAGGCTGGGAATGACGCGAACACCCTGAAAGGGGTGGCCTTAAGGGCCTCATCGCCGCCGTCATGCGTCAAGGCCAGATTCCTCGTTCGCGCACCGTCGACGAGCCACTCGCTGCCACGTCGTGTTAGAGCTTTTTTCCGGCCTCTTGCCGGGACCGTTGTCGCTTGCCAGGGTCAAGCGGCTGATCGACTCGGGGGCTGATCCTAAGGTGTCCTCAGCGTCAGGATCCCGCTCCGGAGCATCCTTCGCTTCGCGACTTGCGGGCGGGCTTGACAGGATGTTCAAAGGCGGCTGGAAGCTTCCCGATCCGAGCGCGGAGATGGTTTCCACTTGCTTCTCCCTTGCTGTTCTTATTGTTCCGGAGGCTAGTGAAACCCGCGTGCAGGGACAATTCGATAAGCATTGACGATTATGGGTGTCGAATCTCACAATTTCACACTGCGGCAGTTGAGAGCATTCTCCTCGGTCGCGGCGTTGGCGCAGCGAGGCGAGCCGGGTAGCGTTATGTTGGTCGCCCGGCTACGCCCCCGAGATGCCGTTCAAGCACAATGCCGCCCGCCGCCACCGCATCCCGCGCGCCCGCTATCGCGTCCAGAACTGGCCGGCCTACGAAGCCGGGCTGCGGCGGCGTGGTGACCTGACCTTCTGGCTGGATGAAGCGGCCCTGGCCGGGTGGCGTGCACCACGACGGACGACACCAGGCGGGCAGCCCCTCTACTCTGACCTGGCGATCGAAATGGTGCTGACGCTGCGCCTCGTTTTCCATCTCGCCCTGCGCCAGGCGGCGGCGTTCACGGCCAGCGTGCTGCGCCTGCTCGGGCACGCCCTGACCGTGCCGGACCACACGACGCTGTCCCGCCGCGGCCAGGCCTTTGCTGGCCGGCACACCCGTGTCGCTGTAAGCATTGGCCCCGTGCACCTTGTGCTCGACAGCACCGGCTTGAAGCTGTTCGGCCAGGGCGAATGGGATGCCGAGAGACACGGACGGGCAAAGCGGCGTTGGCTGAAGCTGCGCCTCGGCATCGACGCGACCACGGGCGAGATCGCGGCCCACATGCTGACCGAGGGCACGGCCGACGACGCGGCTCAGGTGCCTGCCTTGCTCGGGCAAGCGGAAGGCACGATCGCCAGCGTGACCGCGGATGGCGCCTACGACGGCGAGCCCACATACGCCGCTGCCGTGGCCCGGCAGCCCGACCCGCCGCCGGACGTGGTCGTCCCGCCGCGCGCGTCGGCGGTGCCCAGCTCCGACAACCCCGCCAAGCAGAGCCCGCGCGACCGCCATCGGCAGGTACAAACACCTCATCGGCCCCAAGCTGCGGGCGCGCAACCTGCCCGGCCAGCAAGGGGAGGTCGCCCTCGCCGTCCAGGCACTCAATCGCATGATCCGGATCGCCAAGCCCCTCTCCGTCCGTGTCGCCTGACCGCTACTGGGCGGGCTGGGGCAACCTCGTGCTACGCCTAAGCAGCTTTCGGTAGGTTATGGCACGGATGCAAGCTGGAACGCTCCTTGTTCAATGCGGCCGTAGCTTGGTGGATAGCTTGATCAAGCTCGTCCGTGTCGCGGAACGTGCGGTGCGCGAGGTGGTGGCGTTTGAGGTCGCGCCAGGTCGCCTTGATCAGGTTGAGTTCCGGAGCGTAGCGGGGCAGCCAGTTCACCGTGATCCAGGGCCGGGCGGCCAGGGCCTTGGTGGTTGCCTTGCTGGTATGGATGGGGCCGTTGTCGAGCACAAGCACGACGGGCTTGCGCGTTTGGCCCGGAACCGGGCCATAGGCGCGGTCGAGTTGCTCAAGCAAGGTGATGAAGTCGCTGCTGCGTTTGGTGGGCGAGGTGTGGACCAAAGCCATGCGGGTGATCGCGTCCAGCACGCCCAGAATGGCGACCTTGTGCGCCTGCCCCGGCGCTTGCACCCGCAGGTCCGCGCCGCGTTCGGCCCAGGCATGGGCGAGGTAGGGGTGGGTCAGCGCCTCGCTTTCGTCGCCGTAAAGCAGCACAATGTCGCCCGCCTCGGCCTGCGCGCGGCGCAGTTGCAGCCGCAGGCCCACCCGCTCCACCTCGCGCGCGTTCTGCCGCCCGGTCAGGCTGTGGCGGGGCCGTCGCCACCGGAAGCCCCCTTTCGCAGCAGCACGCTCATATGCGACTGCGCCACGTGCACGCCCGTGCGCGCCTTGATCTCAGCCCGCAGCCGCGGCAAAGTCCAGTTCGGCCGGTCTTGCACCGGCGCGGCCAGGATCTCGCGTGCGCAGGCCAACACCCGCTCACCCCGTTCGGGCGAAGGGCCCGGGGCCAAAGTCGAGCGCAACGCATCGATGCCGCCTTGCGCGAACCATGCCCGCCAGCGCCGCACCGCGTCCTCCCCGACACTGAACGCTTCGCCAATCTCTGAGGCCGTCCAGCCCGCAAGCGTCAGCAGCACCGCCCGTGCCCGGTCCGCTTCGCCGCGCACCGCCGATCCCGCCAGAACCCGCAACGCCGCGACTTGCTCCGCGCTCGCAATCAACGAGGATCAACCCGCCATGCCAAATTACCTCATCCACGCCCAACGGCCGACCTTTTGCCATCCGTGGCACAAACCAGCAAAGCCTGCTTAGGCAGGCAGCGCACACAGCCCTGTTCCAGGCCATTGCAGGCCATTGAGGGCTGGCACAACCGCCAGCGCCTCCACTCGGGCATCGGCTACATCACGCCCGCCGACAAGGAACAGCTCGCCGCGGCCGCGTAGGCCGTAACCCGTGTCCACCGTAACGGTTCTCCCGCGCTTTGCGTGGATTATGACGATAAAGCACTGATATTTGGGCGCCGGTGTCGCGCTACTTATAGAACATAACATGAACGAGCTTTGTCCCATGCCGGGCTGCCGCGTCGAGGCGATCACGCCCGACGGCCCGGACCTTTTCCACGTCGCCGCGCATGGCACCCGCCCTGGCGGGCGCTGCCCGGACTGCGGACGTGCGAGCCGCGCTGTGCACAGCCGCTATCGCCGGCACCCGGCCGACCTGCCCTCGCTTGGGCATCGGGTGCGCGTCGGGTTGCGGGTGCGGCGCTTCTACTGCCGCAACGCCAAATGCGCACGGGGTACCTTTGCCGAGCGCCTGCCGGAATTGGTGGCGCCCCACGCCCGGCGCACGCGCCGGTTGGCCGCAGCGCAGGCGCGGGCTGGGGCGGCTCTCGGCGGCGAAGCGGGCGCCAGGCTGTTGCCCTGCCTTGCCATGCCGGCGAGCGCGGACACCGTGCTGCGCCTGGTCCGCAAGCTTCCGCTGCCCGAGCTGGAGCCGCCACGCGCCGTAGTCGTGGACGACTGGGCGATGCGCAAGGGGCACACCTACGGCACGATCGTGGTGGATCTCGAACGCCGCCGCGTGGTGGACCTGCTGCCTGACCGCACGGCCGAGACGCTGGCGAACTGGCTGCGGCAACGCCCGAACATCGCGGTCGTCGCCCGCGACCGCTCGACGGAGTATGCGCGCGGCGCCGCCCTGGGCGCGCCCGATGCCGTGCAAGTCTGTGACCGCTGGCACCTACTGGCCAACATGCGCCAGGCGGTCGAGCGCTGGCTGCACGGCGCCCACGCCCGGCTCCGGTGCTTGCCGGCGTTTCCGGCCGGCGCTGCGGAAACCACCCCCGCTCCTGCCCGCCGCGACCGCGCTTTCCCGCGCAGCACGCCCGAGCGGGCGGCGGGTGCTGCGAGCCGCGCCCGGTGGCAGGACCGCTACGACGAGGTCCGGCGCCAGCACCTGGCGGGCGAACCCCTGCTCGCCATTGCGCGGGCGATGGGCCTCGCCCGTGCGACCGTGCGCAAATACGCCCGCGCCGAGAGCGTCCCAGCCAGGACCGCCTACGGGCCGGGTCCCAGCATTCTCGATCCCTACCTGCCCCACCTGGAACGGCGGCTGGCCGAAGGCTGCGAGAATGGCCTTGCCCTGTGGCGTGAACTGCAAGGGCAAGGCTTCCCGGGCGGGACCAAGCAGGTGCATCGATGGCTCGCCGAGCGACGCACGGTGCCGGTCAAGTCTGGGCGGCGTGCTCATGGGTCCCACAACAGCCAGCACCCTGCGGCACGCGACAAAGGACCGCCCCTGCCCACGCCGAGGCAGCTCGCCTGGCTGCTGGTCCAGCCCGCCGCCAGGTTGGGGGCGGCCGAAGCCGCCGCGGTCACCCGCATTGAGCGGGACGACGAGGCTAAGATGGTGGCGAGGTTGGCACGCCGGTTCACCGCGCTTGCGCGCGCGTGCGGCGTCAGGGGCCGGCAGGAAGGCCACGCCCCGGCCGACCCAGCCGCCGAGTTCAACGCTTGGCTGGCTGAAGCCCGTGCATGTGAAATCCCCGCCATGGCGACGTTCGCCGCCGGGCTGGAGCAGGACGGCGCGGCGGTGCGGGCCGCCTTGACCCAGCCCTGGAGCAGCGGCCAGGCCGAGGGTCAGGTCAACCGGCTCAAGCTGCTGAAACGGCAAAGCTACGGCCGCGCCAGCTTCGACCTGCTGCGACGGCGCGTTCTGATGGCGGCATGATCCACGAAAAGCGCGGGAGAACCACCGTAACGGGGGATGGTCAGCCCCGCGATGCGCCGACGAGCAGGACGGTTCGAGGGTGCCGATCCAAAGGTTCGGTCATGTTACGGTTTTCCTTCCATCGTGTCCGTCCGAAGATGGAAGTCACCACACAAGGCGCTAGACGCATGGGATGCAAAGCATGATTGCGTCGGACGCTATCTAAGCCGTGAGGGTGTGACTATGCTCCCTGGATGGCCGTCATCGACCTGAACCTGATTGCAGCCCTCGACGTGCTGCTGGCCGAACACAGCGTCACGGCTGCCGCCAAGCGGCTCGACCTAAGCCCTTCCGCGACAAACCGGGCACTGGCGCGGCTTCGGGCCGCGACCGGCGATCCTCTGCTGGTGCAGGCCGGGCGTTCGCTCGTGCCGACGCCCTATGCGGAGCAACTGGCCAACCGTGTTCATGCGCTCGCGCAAGATGCGCGAGCCGTGCTTACGCCCGCCCTGGACCATGTAGACCCGGCCTTGCTAGAGCGGACGTTCACGATCCGCGCCAATGAAGACTTCGTGGCGCTGTTTGCCCCCATGCTTGTCGCAGTCATCACCGAAGCGGCTCCCCACGTCCGGCTTTGCTTCGCCCCCAAGGCCGACAAGAAGGCGACCCCGCTGCGCGAAGGCGTGATCGACTTGGAGGTCGGGACGGCAGGAGCATCCGCACCGGAGATACGAAGTCAGCTTATCTTCCGCGACCGATTCATCGGCGCGGCGCGGCTGCGCCATCCCCTGCTGGAAGGGCCGATGACGCCGGAGCGTTATGCCGCTTGCGGACACATCGTCACGTCTCGCCGGGGCGCGTCGAGGGGACCGGTCGATGATGCCCTGCACGCGCTGGGTCTGCATCGTAAGATCGTCGCGATCGTGCCAAGCTTTCTCGATGGGCTGAACATCGCGCGTCATTCGGACCTGATCGCGCTCGTGCCGCGCTCCTGCATCCGCGATGGAGAGATCATGGCGCAGGGCCTGCAAGGCTTCGAGTTACCCGTAGCGACGCCGGAACTCGCAATTAGCGCCATGTGGCATCCTCGCCTTGATGCTGATCCGGCTCATCGCTGGCTACGGTAGAAGCTCATGACAACCTGCCGGATAGAAGCCAAGAAATAGTTGAGGTGCGGGCATTCGGGCTATGACCCGTCATCCGGCAGAGACGTGGATGCCCGGTAAGACGCTTTCCCAAAACACCATTCTTTTCGAGAAAGCATGTCCGCCTATTGTTCGTTTGACGGACACGGGGCAGGTTCGGGATACGTGTAAAAAGTGGTCACAAGGTTGGAGTGACCCACACGTCACAGTAGGCCTTTGAAGCGCAGCAGGCCGAGGGTCGCCACCTTGATCGCGTCTTTGATCTTGCCGCCCTGGACCATGCGCTCGACCTCCACAGCAGTGATCGGCTCAGGCCGATACCGTCGAGCAACCGTGCCAAGGTGCAGTGGCATCGCAACACTTGGGTTCTGGGTTCGGCTGGACCTTTCGGTGCCCTCCCTCCTCGACGCCGCGTTCGTCTTCATCGCCTCAGAGCCGTCGTTCTGAATTCGCGCCTGACCTTGCGTCCCAGATCTCGCGGCTCGGTAGTATGAGCAACGTCGAGGCCCGTTCTATGGTGCCGACCCCAATCTCCTCCGCGGCGGCCTGGGCGCAATGCGCCTGCACCGCAAAGAGGGCTGCGAAGAAGCTGCTCCCTGCCTGAACAAGGCGGGGCAGCACAACCACCGTCTCGCTCCGTCCAGTTCGCCTGACCAGCCCGGCTTCGGTCGCGTCCGCAAGCAGGTTTCGCGCATGAGCGCGGGCAATGCCGAAGCGTATGGCCAGCGAGGAGATCGAGACCGGTACGGCCGCCCCGTCCGGCCCCAATTGGCTGTCCAATGCCGCGCCAAAGAGACTTGCGACGACGAGCAGGCCCGCGTTGTTCTCGACGAGACGCGCCAGGTCAGGTGCATGATCGAGGAGGCGGAAGCCGCCGAGAAAGGTCGCGCCGAGATGCCGCATGAACGCCGCCGTGAACTCCTGCCGGCCCTGAAGCTTCAACGCCACGCCTCCTGCTGGTGTGATCAGCGCCATGGCTTCGAATTGAAGGCTCCACCTCTGCTGCTGCTCCTCGATCATGCGCTCTGTCGGCACCAAACAGCGCCGCCGGCGGTCCGAGGCGCACGGCGCCGGCGCGAGATAGCCCGCGTAGCGCATCAGCAGCAGCAAGGCCTGCGCACGACCGGGGCTGCACAGCTTCAGATCCACGCAGAACGTCCGGAAACGGCCGGCGGTCAGGCCGCTCCCCTGATCTCCCGGCACCGAGGAGAAGTGCAGGTAAAGCGCAATCAGACTGCCGACCAAGCGGCCGCGATCGTTTACCACGCAGTTGAGCAGCCTGTTGCGGCTGTATCTCTCGACCAAGCCGCCTATCAGAGCTCGGGTGGCTTCCCGGAAGCGCGGATGCTCCCGTAGCGCTTTGATGGCGTACCTCGACGGGACGTTTCCTGTTCCGGGCGGCGGCTTGGTTGGCCCGGCAGCGCACACCTCATCCCCGACGCCTACCGCCACGGCTGCCTCAAAGGTGACGCCCTGTGCAAAGCGCTACCGCCTGCTCGCATGTCACTCTCACCTCCACATGGACCTGCTCCACAGCGGCCTCGGTTGGACTGGGTGCTGTCCGGCCCCTGTGGGCCGCGGCGATGCACCCAGATTTTGCCATCCCGACAGGATCGCACGCGCTCTATGAGCCTATGGCGTCGCGGTCGCGCCGACAAGGCAAGCTACGGTTTCGACCGAGGGCGGAAACGTCTTCGGGGATGATGGATGTGGCGGCGGGCCCGTCGGCGGACACACTGGCTCCGCCTGAACAACAGGACAGAGAAGGAGAAAACCATGGACCGTCGGACTTTTGTGAGAGGTGCTGCCGCAGCCTCGGCGGGGAGCTTCGCCTTCGGCCCTGGCCTGTTCGACGGCGGGCGCGCCAGTGCCAAAGGCTTTCAGGCCGACGGCTCCGTTCAGGGCGCAAGCCCGAACATCCTCGTCATCAAGGTGGACCAGCTGCGCTTCCCCAGCGTGTTTCCGTCCGGCATCGACAGCCCTGACGAGTTCCTCAAGCAGGTCATGCCGAACCTCTACCAGCTTTGGCAGAACGGGGTGAAATTCGCGAGCCACTACACGGCCGCCTGCGCCTGCACGCCCGCTCGCGGCACCATCATCACTGGCCTGTACTCGCAGCAGAGCTGGCTGGTCCAGACCATCCTCGCCAAGCCCGGCACGCAGGTCTCCCTGCAGCCTTGGCTGAACCCGGCCTACCCGACCTACGGCAAGCTGCTGCGCAGCGCCGGTTACCAGACGCCCTACGCCGGTAAGTGGCACGTTTCCATCCCGCGCGAGGACACGCCGAGGCTGGAGGAGTACGGCTTCGACGGCCTCACCTACCCCGACCCTACCGGCTCCAACCTGCAGGGGGCCTACGGCGACTACACCAGCCAGCAGTATCCGTACCGAAACGACCAGGACATCGCGAGCCAGGGGGCGCAATGGTTGCAGCAGCACGGGGCCAGCGCAGCGCCCTGGTGCCTGACGGTCTCCCTCATCAACCCGCACGACAAGGAGTTCTTCTGGGCCGGGACCGAGTTCCAAACCTACAGCGACCTGTTCTCGGCGCAGTCGACGTTCCAGCCTTTCACTCTCTACTCCACGCCCGACAACCCGCCGGACGTGCCGTGGGAGCAGAACGCGCTCAGGAGCCCGCCGCCGCTTGGCTACCCGACAGTCCCACCCAACTGGGAAGCAGGGCCGAAGATCGCGGCGGACAAGCCGTCTACGCAGACTTTCAGCCGCCTGTTCCAGGAGCTGGTCTGGGGTGGCGTCGCGGACGACGCCTTGCAGCCTGGCTTCGCCGTTGCCCCCTATCCCCCCGCCTCATACCCTTCGATCCCCGGGGCCTCCTATGGCATCGGCATGGCGCCGTTCAGCTACTGGCAGCGCAGCCTCGATTCCTACACCCAGATCATGTCCGTTGCTGACGGCGCCATCGGGCAGGTGCTGCAGGCCTTTGTCCAGCTGCCCGCCGCCGTCCAGAACAACACCGTGATCGTCTTCATGTCGGACCACGGCGAGTACGCGGGTGCGCACGGCTTCCTTTCCGGGAAGGTCGGGAGCCTCTACAACGAGGCCTTCCACGTGCCGCTCATCGTCGTGGACCCGTCAGGGCGCTTCACGGGCGATATCGACGTTCCTCGCCAGGGCCTGACCTCCTCGGTGGACGTGCTTCCGCTGCTTGTCAGCCTCGGCCACGGCGGCGGCCGCGGCTGGCTCAGCGGCGACCTCGGCCGGATCTACGGCGAGCGGCACGACCTGCTCCCGATGCTGCGCTCATCGCAAGCGCCGGGCCGGCGATACGTGCTGCTCGCCTCCGACGAGGGCGTGCCGGGCTACTTCAACTTCAACGGTTCGCCGACGCACCTCGTCGGCGTGCGCACGCCGGAACTGAAGTTCGGCCTTTACACGAACTGGCGGGATAGCACGGCGCAGATTGCCGACGACGGCACGCTCGAGACCGAGCTCTACGACTATTCGACGGCGGCCGGCCGCGCCGAGCTGGACAACCTCAAGGGTGACCCGCGCATTCCGGAACTGAAGCAGGCGCTCCTGGAGAACGTCGTTCCGAACGTGCTGCGCGCTCCGCTGCCGGCAGCGTTCGGGGTGGCGCAGACTGCGTCGAGGTATGCGTACCTCGCCTACGACGCGATCATCCGGAACGTCCCGGCCCCAGGCAGCAGCGGCGGCATAGATCTCCGGGCGCAGCTGCCCTTCGGTCAGGATTTCTGAGCGAGAGGGGTTCGCAGCCCCTTGGACGCCGCGATACGGCGTCGTCCGCTTTCCGTCCCCACCGTAGCACGGTGGGGACGGCCCTGCTCGCGACAAGGCATGGACGTGCACGACCGGGGCACCGGCTGCGTCATCGCCGGTCGAGGTCCAACGCCCGCGTTAGGGCTGCGGCGTGGCGAAGAGGTGCTGCACGAGCGGGCGCATCGTCAGCCCCTGCCCCACTGTGCTGCATAGGACCACCGCGAAGGCGATCGCAAGCAGCTCCGCCCGGTATGACGTCGCCGGCGTCGCGAGCACCATGGCGACGGAGACGCCGCCCCGCATGCCGGCCCAGGTGAGGACCGCTGCCGAGCGCAGCCTGTTGCCCCAGGTTCCTCCCAGGAACAGCAGCAGGATGCCGGTACTGACCAGCCGCGCACCCAGCGCCAGCGAGACGGAAGCGATCACCGGCAGCCAGACCAGGCTCCGGAACGGAACCTCAACGAGCTGCAAGCCGATCAGGAGGAACAAGACCGCGGTCAGCGTCTCGTCGAGGAGCGACCAGAATGCCAGCATGGCCGGCCGCCAGGTGTCGGCAGCGTCGAGAGGCCGCGTGCTCCTGCCAAGGCATAAGGCCAGCGACAGCAACGGCGACGGGCTCGGACACTTCGAGCGCGTGCGCGAGGCGATACGTGAACATGACCAGCGCCAAAGACGCGAGGAGGTTCGGCCCGCTCTCCGCGACCCGCGCCATCAGCCGGGTGGTCAGTGCCCCGGCAACGCCTCCGACAAGAACGCCGCCTCTTGCCGCCACAAGGATGGATTCAAGCACCCTGCCATGTCCAATCAGGCCTGTCTCGCCGCCGGCAATCCGCAGCGTGATCGCGAACAGCACGACCCCGGCGCCGTCGTTCAGGAGGCTCTCCCCGGTGATCGCGGCGCGTAGCGCCGACGGCATCCACACGCGGCGCAGGATCCCGTCGACGACCACGGCGTCGGTCGGCGCCAGGATCGCGCCGATTACGCCGCACCAGGGGAGCGGGAGGGCGAAGCCGACGGCGCGGCAGACACCGTAAAGGCCGAAGCAGAACACGGCCGTAGAAACGATGACGCTGACGACGCTGAGCAGCAGGACCGTCCATCGGTTGTCCCGCAGCTCGCGGAGGTTGACGTACAGGCTCGCCGCGAAGAGCAGGTATCCCAGGACCCCGTCGAGGAACACGTGCGGCAGGTCAATCTCGGCGAACGCCTCGCGCAGCCGGCTCGCGATCGCGTAGTGCATCAGCGGATCGAGCGCGAGCAGGACGACGCAAATTGCGAGGGAGCCGAGCAGCAGGCCGATAGGAGGCGGCAAGCGGACGTAGAGGTGGTTGACGGTTCTGATCCCGGCAGCCGCCACGAGAAGGAGCGTGAACACATCAAGAAGCGACACGGGACCTCCGCATCGCGGTCGGATCGCCGGGGCGCCATGCCGCTGCCATAGGCCGTATCTCCGCTGCTGGGGGAAATAGCATTCCGCGCGGCGGCACCGTGTCAATCGGCGCCGGGCGAGATCGGACATGGGCACAAAAAATGCCACTCCGGGCACCTCATGCCCGGCCTTACAAGTGCCCACAGACGAGCGTGGTGTGGATCTGTCCGTACGCCAGCCAGCTTAAAGCCGCCGAGGCCTCCCGGCCCGCACGGCTCCAATCCGGACGGTGCAGCCCGCCGCCCGCACGCAACCGAGCAGGAGAAGAACCGTGGGAAAGGATGCCCGGCTGGCCTCGATGGTCAAGCGGCCCCGAGGCGGGCCGTGGAGCCGAATTTGGCTCCACGGCCCAGACGCTCACGTCGGATCAGCCATCACCGCGCACCACTCTGCGCCACCATGCCCGGATTGCTTGGGAAACTCCGCCCCATGAACCAGACCTGTGTCACTCTGCTGACCGTCGCCGTCTCGGTGCTCGTCGGTTGCTCCACCCAACTCCGCAACACCACGCCTCACGACGTCCCGATTTGGAGCTTAAACAGCGCGCTGCCTCGTCCACAGCGCGTCATGGTCGTCGGTTTCGCGCCGGACCTTACGCAGGTGCAGCTCGATCGTGGCGTCGGCGCGCAACTGCAGCGGCAAGTCGGAGCCTCAGACGCCGGTGCCCAACAGTCGGTGCTCGCCGACGCGGTGCAGAGCGTCGTCTCTGACACGCTGGTCGGCGACCTGTCGCGAATGGGCTTCGCCGCTGAGCGCGCGCGACCCGGCGACGCGTCGCGCCCGGGCGACCTCGTCGTGGCAGGTGAGATCGTGTCGGTTGATCAGGGCAACCGCACGCGCCGGCTTGCGCTCGGCTTCGGCGCGGGCGCGAGCGAGGTGCGCGCGGCGATACAGGTCTACCTCGTCGGCCCGGACCTCACGCCTCGCTTGTTGCAGGCCTACAGCGCGGGGTCCGGCAGCGGTCGCAGGCCAGGCTTGGTATTGGGCGGCGTCGGCGCCCTCGCCCAGGGCAGCGCCGTCCCGCTGGCGGTTTCGTCCGCGCTCGGCATGGGTGGCGAGGTCAGGGCGTCGGGCATTGCCGGTGAAGGACAGCGTCTCGCACATCGGATTGCCCACGAACTCGGCCAATTCTTCGCAACGCAGGGCTGGATCGAGGCAGGCCGTGTGCCGCCGCACTGACGTGCCACCAGAAACGGTCCGACCGTCGGGGCTCGCGTGCTGCCTCAGTTCCGGCGGCGTGACGACGAAGCAAGAAGGATGCATCGCATGGACGCCGTCGCATGTTTTGAGCCTATTCCCGGCCCACCAAGCCACCTACTCGTGGGCAACCTGTTCGACGTGGATGCTGACCATCTCATCGAGAGCTTGGCTGACCTCGCGCGCCGGTACGGATTGATCTATCGCATCGAGGTGCCGGGCCGTGGCTTGCGCGTCATCGTCTCGGGTCACGCTCTGGTGGACGAGCTGTGCGACGACGCCCGCTTCGACAAGCAGGTCGGGCCGGGCCTGGCCGCCTTGGCTGCCAACCCTGCCAGCCGGGGGCTGTTCACCGCCGAGACATCGGACCCGAACTGGCGCAAGGCGCACAACGTGCTGCTGCCCGCGTTCAGCCTGGGCGCGATGCGCGGCTACTTCTCGCAGATGCTCGATGTCGCCCGGCAGCTCGTGCAGAAGTGGGAGCGGTCGAACCCTGACGATGCCATAGACGTGCCGGCCGACATGACGCGGCTCACGCTGGACACGATCGCGCTGTGCGGCTTCGGCTACCGGTTCAACTCCTTCTACCGCGACACGCCGCACCCGTTCGTGGTCGCCATGCTGGGCTCCCTCGAAGCGTCGCAGGCCCGGATGCGGGAGCTGCCCATCCAGGCCCGGCTGCACCCCGGGCGCGCGAGGAAGCTCCGCGCCGACCAGCAGTTTATGACACAGACGGTGCAGCACCTGATCGAGAGGCGGCGCGCATCGGGCGCCGTCGGCACTGTGGGCGACCTGCTCGACCGCATGCTGACCGGTGTTGATCCCCAGTCGGGCGAGCGGCTCGACGACGCGAACATCGTCGCCCAGTGCATCACCTTCCTCATCGCCGGTCACGAGACGACCAGCGGCTTGCTGTCGTTCGCGCTCTACGCCCTTCTCAAGAGCCCCGACGCGCTGGCGCGGAGCTACGACGAGGTGGACGCCGTGTTGGGGCGAGACCTGACCGCACCGCCGACACAGGGCCAGGTGCACGGGTTGCGCTACGTCGCCCAGGTTCTCGACGAGGCGCTGCGGCTGTGGCCCACCGCGCCAGCGTTCACGCGAAGCCCCTACGAGGACACTGTCATCGGAGGGAAGTATCGGCTGCAAAAGGGCTGCGCCGCGGTCATCCTCACCGGCATGCTGCATCGCGACCAGCAGGTGTGGGGCGAGGCCCCTGAAGCGTTCGACCCGGACCGCTTCGCCCCGGAGAACCGGGCGAACATCCCGCCGAACGCCTACAAGCCGTTCGGCACCGGACAACGGGCCTGCATCGGCCGGCAGTTCGCCTTGCAGGAGGCGGCCCTCGTGCTGGGCATGATCCTGCAGCGCTTCGAGCTCGTGGACTTCACCGGCTACCAGCTCGAAACCAAGCAGACGCTCACCATCAAGCCCAGCAACTTCCACATCAGGGTCAAGCTGCGGGCCAAACCTGCGCCGATTGCGCCGCCGATGGCGGAGCGCCCGGTCAAAGCACCTCAGCCCACCTCAGCGCCGGCTTCCAACGGCGATACGCACCGGACACCCCTGCTGGTGCTCTACGGGTCGAACCTAGGTACGGCCGAGAGCCTGGCCCGTGCCGTCGCCGAGGACGGGCGCGACCGCGGTTTCCGGGTCACGACGGGCGCGCTCGACGACCATGCGGGGTCCCTGCCGACAGAAGGGGGCGTCATCGTCGTCACCGCCTCCTACAACGGCCAGCCGCCCGACAACGCTGCCGGGTTCTGTCGGTGGCTGCTGGATCCCTCGCTGGCCGCGGACGCGTTCACCGGCGTGAGCTACGCCGTCTTCGGTTGCGGGAACCGCGACTGGGCGGCGACTTACCAGGCGGTCCCGGCGCTGATAGCTGCCCAGTTCGAGAAGCACGGCGCGGCGCCATTATGCGTGCGCGGCGAGGGCGACGCGCGCGGCGACCTCGACGCCGACTACCGCACCTGGCAAGCTCGTTTATGGCCATCCGTGGCCACCACGCTCCGGCTGCCGGACGATGCCGCCCAGGCGAAAGCCAGGGCACCGCGCTGCCCGGCAACCCCCATCGCCGGACGGACCGCCGTCGCTGCCTTCCGGGACGCCCTTTGCTTGACGGTTTGTGCCAACCACGAGCTGCAGCGCCGGGACGACGAGTGCCCCGCCGAGCGCTCGACCCGGCACCTTGAGCTCGGCCTCCCGGCGGGCGTTGCCTACGGCACGGGCGATCACCTGGCGATCATTCCACACAACGACCCCAAGCAGATCCGGCGCGTCCTGCTGCGCTTCGAGCCCGGAGCCGACATGGATCTGGCAGGCCGGGTCGAGCTGCAGAGCGTTGCCACGCGCGCGCAACTCGCTGCGCTTGCCGGGCACGCGCGGGACGATGTCGAGCGGCGGACCCTTCTCGCGTTGGGCGCGGACGACGAGAGCAGCCGGGCGCGTTACCGCCAGCAGGTCTCCGGGCCGCGCAGGTCGGTCTTGGACGTGCTCGACGCTTTCCCGTCCTGCATGCCGCCGTTTGAGGTCCTCCTCGGCCTGCTCCCACCGCTGCGACCGCGCTACTACTCGATTTCGTCGTCGCCGCTGGCCGCGCCGGAGATCTGCAGCATCACCGTGGGCGTGGTGGCGGGGCCGACACGCGACGGTTGCGGGACCGTCAAGGGCATCTGCTCGAACTACCTGGCCGCGCAGCCGGTCGGTGCTGCGGTACGCGGCTTCGTCCGCAAACCGGGCATTCCGTTCCATCCGCCCGATGACCCGCGCGCGCCGTTGATCATGATCGGCTGCGGAACTGGAGTCGCGCCGTTCCGCGGCTTCCTCCAGGAGCGTGCGGCACTGAAACAGAGAGGCGTACCCCTGGGCAAGGCCATGCTGCTCTTCGGCTGTCGCGATCCGCTGCAGGATTTCCTCTACAAGGATGAGCTACGGGCGTTCGAGGCAGCTGGGATCATGCGGCTGCTCCCGGCGTTCTCGCGCGAGCCCGGCAAACCGAGGACTTATGTGCAGCAGGTGATCGAGACGGAGTGCGAAGCGGTTTGGCGGCTGCTTCGGCAGGACGCGGCGGTCTACGTGTGCGGCGAAGCGTCGGGTATGGCGCCTGCCGTCAGGCAGGCCTTCGCCAATGTGTTCCGGGAGCATACCGGCGCCACCGCCGTCGACGCGCAGGCCTGGCTCGCCGGGCTGGTGAAGCGCCACCGCTACCTTGAGGATGTCTGGGCGTCTGCGGCGTGACAAGTGGGCGCGTGATCGGCACGGGCGCCGCAACCGGTGCGGCTCACGGTGCGACATTGGCAGGGCAAGGCTGCCTCGCCCCGTCTCTGCCAGGATCTCAATGGCAGGGTGTCAATGCTCAACCGCTTCGTGGGCATTCATGCCTTGCCGCAGCGCTCTCAAGCCGTTGTTGGCTGAATACTGCGGGCGCGTTTGGCAATCTCGCCGACAACGCCCCGGCTGGCCCGACCACCGATCTTCGCGTGTATCTGGCGGACGCTCAAATCTGTGGACGTGGCGAGCTCCTCAATCTCGCCGACGACGCGATTCGGCGTCGCGGGCCGGCCGAGGTGCCTGCCGCGGGCTTCGGCCGCCCGCATGCCCGCGGTCACGCGCTCGCTAATCAGCGCGGACTCCAGCTCGGCCATGGCGCCGATGATGGTGAACATCGCCCGGCCCATCGGGCTGCTCGTGTCCACCTGGTCCTGCACGCTGACGAAACGTACACCCAGGTGGTCGAACTCTTCCAAGGCACTCAGCAGATGGCGCGTGCTGCGGGCGAATCGGTCGAATTTCCAGACCAGCACGCAATCGATTTCACGCCGGCGCGCGGTCGCTATGAGCGCGTTGAGCTGTGGCCGGCCTTCCTTGCGGCCCGAGACAGCCACGTCGCAGTAGCTCTGCACCACGTCGAGGCCGGCACGCTCGGCGTAGGAACGTAGTCCATCGTGTTGCAGGTCGGGCCTCTGCTCAATGGTAGAAACCCGCAGGTAGAGTGCAGTGCGCGTGCTGCTCTGCCGTGGGCCGGCTGCCTTCCGCCTGCGTCCTGAATGGTATTTCTTTGCGGACACCGGGCGGCACCCTCCCAACCCCTTCAGATCACATAGTTCATTCTGCCGCTCCGGCGCATCCTTTTCCGGACACCTATGACAGCCATTAACCGCACGGCCTACCCACGCCCGGGCAGCAAGCTGACCCGGGAGGAGCTGGACGCCCGGCATGCCCTTACCGAGGCCGATCTGGCCTTCATCCAATCCACGGCCCGCGGCGATGATGGTCGCCTGTTGCTGGCGGTGCTGCTCAAGGCGCGCCAGGACCTCGGCCTGTTCCCGGCTATAGATGAACTGCACGCCGGTACCGTCGCCCACCTCGCCGCACAACTCGACATCGCGCCGCCTGCCGGATCGGACTGGGCACGGCGGACGAAGTCGCTCTACCGCTACCAAGCCGCGGTCCGGGCCTACCTGTCCGTCACGTCGTACGACGACACCGGCGAGCGCATGGTCACCGACGCCGTGCTTGCCGCGGCTGAGACGATGAGCGACCCCGCCGACCTCATCAACCGCGCGGTGGAAGCCTTGCAGATGGCCGCGACCGACCTGCCGGCGTTCGGCACCCTCGACCGGTTGGTGGGTCGCACCCGCGCTGAGGTGCATGGGCGCATCTACGACCGCGTGGCCGCCCGCCTCGCCCCGGAGCAGGCCGTGGTGCTGGACGCCTTCTTGGCCAAGCTGCCCGGCGGTGCCACGACCGGTTTCAACCGCCTGAAGCAGACGCCTGGGCCGGCGACGCCGAAGACCATCGGCCTGTGGACCGAGCGCCTGGAATGGCTGGGCAGCCTGCCCGACCCCGGCCCGGCCCTGGAAGGGGTCGCCCACACCAAGCTGCGCCAGTTCGCCGCCGAGGCCGCGGCGCTGGAGGTGGGCGACATGTCCGACATCGCCCAGCCCGCCCGGCGGTATGTCTTGCTGCTGGCCTTGCTGCGCCAGGCCGGCACACGCTGCCGGGACGAGTTGGTGGAGATGCTGCTGCGCCGCATCCGGCGCACCCAGGCCGTGGCCAAGGAGCGGCTGGCCGAGCTGCACGACGAGCACCGCGAGATGGAGGAGGACCTGATCGACGTCTTCGGCCAGGTACTGGAGGTGGCCGGGGCTGGGGAGGCTGCCGCCAGCGCAGTGCCGGACGACGCAACTGCGCGCGACGCGGCGTTCGGGCGCGAGATCAGGCAGCTCCTGGCGGAACGGGGCGGCGCCGAGGCGCTGGCCGAGCAGTGCCGGGCGGTGTCGGCCTGGCATCGCGGAAACGACCTGCCCCTGCTGTGGCCCATCCACGCCAAGCACCGCGTCCTGCTGTTCCGCCTCCTCGACCTGCTGAACCTGCGCTCGGCGACCCAGGACCGCAGCCTGCTCAACGCACTGGCCGTGGTGAGCCAGCACCGTCATGCGCGCCGCGACGAGGTGCTGGGCGGCCTCGACCTTGGGTTCGCGTCCCAGCGCTGGCAGGCCTTTGTCGCCAAGCGCCGCCGGTCCGGACCCGTCGCCTTCGATCGGCGCGCGCTGGAGGTATGCGTGTTCGTCCACCTGGCTGACGCGCTTCAGGTGGGCGACCTCTACGTCGAAGGTGCCGAGGCCTTCGCCGATTACCGCGCCCAACTCCTGCCATGGGCCGAGTGCGAAGCGCGGCTGCCGGCCTATTGCGCGGCCCTTGGCATCCCCGAGCAGGGCGAAGACTTCGCTGTCGCACTGAAAGCCGAACTGGCAACGCTCGCCGCTGAGGTGGATGCCGGTTTCCCCGACAACGCCGAGCTCAGCCTCGACGCCGACGGCACGCCACACCTGAAGCAGCTCACAGCCGCCGGGCAGCCCGCGGGCTTGGCCGAGTTCGAGCAGGAGGCTCAGGCGCGCATGCCGGAGCGGCACGTGCTCGACGTTCTCAAGCACGCCGAGCACTGGTCGGGCTTCACCCGTCACTTCGGGCCACCGTCTGGTTCCGATCCCAAGCTCGTCAAGGCCAAGCAGCGCTATCTGCTGACCGTGTTCGGCTATGGCTGCAATCTCGGCCCGGGCCAGACCGCGCGGCACGCGCCCGAGGTCGCAAGCGCCCAGGCGCTGCGCCGGACCAACGCCCAGCACGTCACCGCGGGCAAGCTGGAAGCCGGGATGGCGGACGTCATCAATCAGTACGCCCGTTTCTCTCTGCCCCGGCAATGGGGCGGGGGCAGGGCCGCCATCGCCGACGGCACGCACGTGAGGCTGCGCGAGAACAACCTCTTGGGCTCGCGGCACGTCCGCTATGGCGGCTACGGCGGGATCGCCTACCACCACATCGCCGGCACCTACGTCGCCCTGTTCACCAGCTTCATCCCGTGCGGCGTGTGGGAAGCCGTTCACATCCTGGACGCGCTGCTGAAGAACCGATCCGCAGTCCAGCCGGACACGCTCCATGCCGACACCTAAGGACAGTCGGAAAGCGTGTTTGGTCTTTGTCGGATGCTCGGGATCAAGCTGATGCCGCGCATGCGGGGCCTGAGCGACGCCGTGTTCTACCAAGCCGACAAGGCGGCCCGTTACTGGCACATTGACGCCCTGTTCGGTGCCGAGATCGACTGGGAGCTGATCGCCGCCCATGCGCGCGACATGATCCAGGTCGTGCTCTCCATCCAGGCCGGGCGGGTGATGCCGTCCATGCTGCTGCGCCGGCTCGGCACTGCCAACCGCCGTGGCCGGCTCTACCGCGCCTTCCGCGAACTGGGCCGGGTGGAGCGCACCCTGTTCCTGTTGCGCTTTATTTCCAGCGCCGAGGTGCGCCGGACCATCCGCGCCGAAACCACTAAGATTGAAGCTTATAACGACTTCCTGGACTGGGTGACGTTCGGCGGCCCCGTGGTGAAGAGCGGCGACCCCGTGGAGCAGGAGAAACAGCTCAAATATGCCAGCCTGGTTGCCAATGCGGTCATGCTGTCCAACGTCGCCGACCTCACCCGGGTGCTGTCCGACATGGCCCGCGACGGTCATCCGGTCACGCCCGCCCTGGTGGCCTCGACAAGCCCCTATACGCGCCGGCACATCCTGCGCTTTGGCAAATACACGCTCGACATGGACAGCCTGCCGGACCCGCTAGACCCGCAGCCGCTACCCTTCGAACGGGCCACATAAGGCTTGTGACCACTTTTCACACGTATCCCGAACCCACCCCGACACCTCTAACCTGGCCATTGGTCAAGAAGTTGAGGCAGGGATCTGAGGGGGCAACGGAACGAGAAAGCTATGTAAGCTCTCAGGTAGCGTCCACGCCCGAGATTGACGGAAAGCTGCTGGTCTGCTGACGACGAAAGCGCAGGTGAACGGTCGGGACTACGCCGTGTGGGGAACACGTTGTCATCCGGGAACGCCTGACTCGTCAGAACCGATGGCTGCCATGGGCGAGACGCTCGCAACCGGCGCGCACGGGGGCAAACCCATCTGGCTCTCGCCTCGGAAAAAAGAGCTAGACGACCAGTCTATTTCATGCTTTACAGCTGCTGTGAGCACGTCAGCCCCGCAGGACACGTCCGGTGTCCGTCAGAGCATCCTCGAAACTGGCCAGCGCATCATGGCCGGCAAGGGCTTCTCTGCCGTCGGCCTCAACGAGATCCTGGCAGGGGCCGGGGTGCCGAAAGGGTCGTTCTACCACTACTTCGGCTCCAAGGATGCATTCGGCGAGACGATGCTTGCGACCTACTTCGAGGACTACCTGGCCGACCTCGACGATACGCTTCGCCAGCCTGGCCTAACCATGGCGCAGCGCCTGATGGCCTATTGGCAGCAATGGCAGGAGACCCAGTCCTTCTTCGATTGCCAGGGGAAGTGCCTCGCCGTGAAGCTGGGTGCGGAGGTCGCGGACCTTTCCGAGGCCATGCGCTCCGTCTTGAAGCACGGCACGTCCGGGATCACCAGCCGCCTGAGGACGGCCATCGAAACCGGCGTTGCGGAAGGATCGCTATCGATCGACGGCGATCCTGGCTGTGTTGCGCAGAGCCTTTACCAGCTCTGGCTTGGGGCCAGCGTGATGGTGAAGATCGTCCGCAACATCCAACCCTTCGAGGCGGCCATGACGACGACTCGCCAGATCCTCCACCTGCCCCCCTAAGACGGGAAGGTGTTGGCTGCACCTCAATCCGAGGCGCCTTTCGTGCCTAGTTTATAGACGACCGGTCTACTAACAATAACCTATCCGCAGGATAAGCAACATGAAGATTCTGATGGTTCTGACGTCCCACGACCAGCTCGGCGACACCGGACGCAAGACAGGCTTCTGGCTCGAAGAACTCGCGGCACCCTATTACGCGTTCCGCGACGCCGGTGCGGAGGTCGTGCTGGCCTCGCCCAAGGGCGGCCAGCCGCCGCTCGATCCCGCGAGCAACGAGCCGTCCTTCCAGACCGACATGACCCGGCGCTTCGAGGCGGACGCGGCAGCCAACGCCCAACTCGCCGCTACGCTGCGCCTGGACAGCGTCACGCAGTCGGACTTCGACACCGTCTTCTATCCGGGCGGTCATGGCCCGCTATGGGATCTGGCCGAGGACAAGGCGTCCATCGCGCTGATCCAAGCTTTCCTCGCAGCCGGCAAGCCCATCGCGCTCGTCTGCCACGCGCCCGGAGTGCTGCGCCACGTCACGACGCCGGGCGGCAAGCCGCTGGTCGAGAGCAAGAAGGTCACGGGGTTCACCAACACCGAGGAAGAGGCTGTGGGCCTGACCAAGGTCGTGCCCTTCCTGGTCGAGGACGAACTCAAGGCCAAGGGCGGGATCTACTCCAAGGGTCCCGACTGGGCGCCGTACGTCGTCAGCGACGGCCTCCTGATCACGGGCCAGAACCCCAACTCGTCAGGCCCGGCCGCGAAGGTCCTGATCCAGCGGTTCGCCACCACGGCAGCAGCCTAAGCGGAACTGCGTCGCGGGAGGCGACACGCGCCTCCCGCGACATCCACCCCGAAGCCAGGAAAGACTCTCGTCATGATGACCACCGCCTCCCTTGAACAGATCAAAGTCGCCGGCTGGCTGCGGGAAGCCAACCACGTCGGCGGGCAGTGGGTCCCCGCAGACGACGGCCGGGTCTACGGGGTCGATGATCCTGCGACCGAGGCCCGGATCGGCGAGATCCCCTGGTCCGGCGCCGTCGAGACCCGCCGCGCCATCGACGCCGCGCACGCTGCGTTCGCCTCGTGGTCGATGACCACGGCGACCGAACGCGCCGGGTTCCTCAACCGCATGGCCCAGACCGTCCGCGACAACCTCGACGAGCTGGCCGCCCTGTTGACGTTCGAGCAGGGCAAGCCGCTCGCCGAGGCCCGCACCGAGATGAAGCTCGGCGCCGACTACCTGCAGTGGTTCGCCGAGGAGGCCCGGCGCGTCAACGGCGAGATCATCCCCTCGCCCTGGAGGGACCGCCAGATCCTGGTGACGCGCGAGCCGGTCGGCGTCGTCGGCGCGATCTCGCCCTGGAACTTCCCGTTCTCCATGCTGTCGCGCAAGGTGGCGCCCGCCCTCGCGGCAGGCTGCACGATCGTCATCAAGCCCTCGGAGTTCACGCCTTATTGCGGCCTGCTCTACGCGGTGCTGGCGGAGAAGGCCGGCGTTCCCGCAGGCGTGGTGAACGTCGTGACGGGAGACGGCGCCGCGGTCGGCGGCGAACTCAGCGCCAACCCGCTGGTCCGCAAGATCACTTTCACCGGTTCGACCCGGGTCGGCAAGCTGCTCTACGCCCAGTCCGCCGGGACCATGAAGAAGCTTTCCATGGAGCTTGGCGGCAACGCGCCCACGATCGTCTTCGACGACGCCGACCTTGATCTCGCGGTCGAGAACGCCGTCGCCGGCAAGTTTCGCAACAGCGGCCAGACCTGCGTCTGCACCAACCGCTTCTACGTCCAGGACGGCATCTACGACGAGTTCGCGCGGCGTTTGGCCGATCGTGTCGGGCAGATGAAGGTCGGCAACGGCTTCGAGGCCGGTGTCGAGCAAGGGCCTCTGATCAACAAGGCAGCGGTGCAGAAGGTCGAGGCCCACGTCAAGGACGCGCGGGACAAGGGCGGTCGCGTCCTGCTGGGCGGCCAGCGTCATGCGCTCGGCGCGACCTTCTTCGAACCCACCATCATCGCCGACGCAACGCCGGACATGCTCATCGCCCACGAGGAGACGTTCGGCCCCGTCGCCGCGCTGTTCCGCTTTCACGACGAGCAGGAGGCCATCGACGCCGCGAACGCCACCGAGTTCGGCCTTGCCGCCTATTTCTTCACCCGCGATCTCGCCCGCACCTTCCGCGTCGCCCGTGCATTGCAGAGCGGCATGGTCGGGATCAACGCGGGCGTGATCACGACGGTGGAGGCGCCGTTCGGCGGCGTGAAGGACAGCGGCATCGGCCGGGAAGGGGCCGCGCACGGCATCGAGGACTACCTCAACCTCAAATACCTGAGCCTCGGCGGCCTGTAGCCCCCAACCGCGCAACATCCTTCCTCGAAAGAAACCCATCATGAATTACAGCTCGTTGTTCGAGCCGGTCACGCTCGGCCGCTACACCCTGAAGAACCGCATCGTCCTGCCGCCGCTCACGCGCCAGAGAAGCGGCCAGCCCGATGATGTCCCGACCGCCCTGATGGCGGCCTATTACCGCCAGCGCGCCAGCGCCGGTTTCATGGTGAGCGAAGGCGCGCAGATTGAGCCGCGCGGCCAGGGCTACGCCTGGACGCCTGGTATCTACAGCGAGGCGCAAATCGAGGGATGGCGGAAGGTGACGGACGCGGTGCATGCCGAAGGCGGCGTCATCTTCGCCCAGCTCTGGCATGTCGGCCGCGTCTCCCACACGGCGTTGCAACCGGGCGGCGCGGCGCCTGTCGCGCCCTCCGCAATCCAGGCGGAAAAGGTGAAGGCCTTCATCGAAACCAGCCCGGGCGTCGGCACGCTTGTCGCGCCCTCGATGCCGCGCGAGCTCAGCGTCGCCGAGATCAAGGAGATGGTCGCGCTCTACGCACAGGCCGCGCAGAACGCGGTAAGCGCCGGTTTCGATGGTGTCGAGATCCATGCGGCCAACGGCTACCTGGTCAATCAATTCATCTCGGAGCATGCGAACCGGCGCATAGACGACTATGGTGGATCGCTGCCGAACAGGCTGCGGTTCCTGCGGGAGATCGTTCAGGCCGTGAGCGCGGTCGTGGGTCCGGACCGCCTCGGTGTCCGCTTCACGCCCCTGTTCACCAGCACCGATCAGGACCGGGTCTACATCGGCTTCGTCGAGGACGATCCGCACCGGACCTACGTCGAAGCGGTCAAGGTGCTTGAGGAGGCCGGCGTCGCCTACCTGTCGATCGCTGAAGCCGACTGGGACAACGCGCCCGACCTGCCCGAGGCGTTCCGTCGCGATATAAGGCAGGCGTTCAGCGGCCGGATCATCTACGCGGGCCGCTACACCGCAGAGCGGGGCGCTCGCCTCCTGGAGGCGGGCCTCGCCGACCTCGTGGCCATCGGCCGGCCGTTCATCGCCAACCCCGACCTGCCCCGGCGCATCGCCAATGGCTGGCCGCTGAACGCGCTCGACCCGGCAACGCTGTACGGCGGGGCCGAGCAGGGCTTTACCGACTACCCGGCCTACGCGGGGCCTAATCAGCACCCGATGGCGAAGGCGGCAGCATGAGCCAGGGAATATAAGGCAAGGTCGTCCTGATCACGGGTGGCAGCACGGGCACCGGCGCGGAGGTGGCGCGGCTGCTCGCCTCGCGCGGCGCCAAGGTTGCCGTTGCTGTGCGGCGGCATGACGATGCATTGAGGATCACCCGCGTGCAGGCCAGGTCACGCAGGTAGGTCAGCGTGGCCTCTGTCAGTTGACGTGCCAGCCCGCGCCGGCGCCAGTCTAGCTCGACGTACACGCCCCAAA
The DNA here is from genome assembly GCA_965260935.1 of Acetobacteraceae bacterium. Taxonomy (GTDB): domain Bacteria; phylum Pseudomonadota; class Alphaproteobacteria; order Acetobacterales; family Acetobacteraceae; genus JBBROS01. The sequence continues at coordinate 322,013 of OZ253374.1, read as the reverse complement.
TGTAACCGTAGCGGCGATAGCCCGGCTCTAGCACGTTCGGGTAGGGAGTGAGGTGAAGCTGGCATGAGGCCGATCCCACTGGCACGCCATCCACCTCCGCTATGAACGCCGCGAACGCGAGACGCTCCCGCGCTTCTGCTATGAATGCCGACACCCGCTCGCGGCCGTCCGGAACAACCGCTCCTGCCGTGGTTGGCGAGTCGGTCCACATAGGCAAGAAGTGGCTGCCAATCAGGCCTTGTCGTAACCAGCATGCCGAAAGTGCCGATCTGAAAAGCGTTTACTTTCAACATTTTGCGGTAGCAGCACGATGGTAATGTGCTGATATGGTTAGAAAGTCAGCTTTTCATTTCGATAAACAATCATCTCTGATGGTGGATGCTTGCTGAAGCAGGCCTGTTTGCGTGCTGTGCAAACTCGAACGTTGCCAAGCATACACACTGGGACTGCGCGGTGGAAGGAGGCTCTCCCGCACTTTATGGGATGGCTCGCCCCTCCTGCGCCCGTTGCCGCGCTTCGAACGCCGCGAAGAGCTGATAGCGCACCCATTGATTGAGCGGGTCCTGGTCGGTCCGGTCATGCCACATCGCGACGACGGTGAACCGCTCCAACGGAAGCGGCGGATCGAATAGGTCCAGCCTATCGCCATGTTCCGCGAGGAGCAGGCGCGGAAGCGTCACCATCAAGTCGCTTTGCGCCGCGATCAGCGGCGCAAGCGCGTAGCTTTCGGAGGACAACGCCACGCGGCGCGTCCGTCCGAGACGAGCCAGCGCATCGTCCACCACCCCTCGGAAAATGCCGTGGCCACTCTCGACGAGCAGATGGTCCGCCGCGCAGAAAGCATCCAACCCGAGCGAGGCGGTGCCGCGCGGATGCCCCTTGCGCTGCGCGGTGGCGAGCGCGTCAGTCAGCACGGGGTGGCAATGGAGCCGATCCGCGCCAGGAACGGTCGTTGCGATCGCGATAGCGAGATCGGCGCCGCCGCGTTCGAGCTGTTGCGCGATCGGATGGTCGCGCGGGCCGAGCAGTCGGACCCGGAGCCCGCGGGCGCCCGTGGCCGCAAGGTCGGCGAGCAGGGTCGCCGCAACCAGCGTCGCCGCATTGTCGCTGGCGACGATCCGCAAAGTCGCTTGGCTCCTCGTTGGATCGAACCCAGCGAAGCCGCGAAGTGAGTTCGCAGCAGTCGCCAGCGCTTCCAAGACCTGGGGACGCATCAGCACAGCCCGAGGTGTCAGAACCATGCCGCGTCCGTTCCCTGCTGGCACCAGCAGCGCGTCTCCCGTCAGGTCCCGCAGCCGCGCCAGTTTCGCGGTCATGCTTGGCTGGCTGATGCCCTGCCGGGTCGCCGCACGGGTGACGTTCGCCTCCTCGAGCAGCGCCGCCAAGGCTGGGAGAAGCGCCAAGTCCGACGACGTTATCATAGTTCCTTCCTATGGCAGCAGCCAAAACATTGTAGCTCGTCTGATGATCCGCCAACCATACATCTCTGGTGACGGACCATTGGCAACCGTCATAGGACGATCGCTGCAATCTTATGGGCCGCGGCCCTCATCATCGACGGTGCGGCATGAAGGGCGGAATAAGCGATGACGCAGGTCAACAGCGGATGCCGCTCCCAAACAGGCCGCAGCCTCGATCATCAAACATCTCCTCCGCGACGGAGCCTCACTATGCTTGAGTCGAAAAAAGAACGATCCGCTGCTATCCAGCAAAGTTTGATGAACGGCGGATCGCTTTATCCGCTGTCGTTCTTCGACTCACGCCAATATGTTCAGCACAACGTGCTGATCCCCGACGGGCTCGGTCCGATCCTTCAGTTCATGGACGAGCTGCCGGCCGATCAGCGCAATGTCCGTGTTTGCCGGGCGGTTGAGGACGGCGACATCAGTTTCGTCCACAATGACTATCTGCTCGGCGATTGGGGCGCCATGGCCGGGTTCGAGGTGCATCGCTGGGAAGGCGACCGCATCGTTGAGCACTGGGATAACCTCCAGAGCCTGCCGTCCCACCCCAATCCGAGCGGCCGGACGATGACCGACGGCGCCACGGTGATGACGGATCACGAGCATACGGCGGTCAACAAGGCGGTCGTCGAGCGGTTCACGACCGACGTCCTGATCGCTCGCGACCTTGGGCGGATCGGCCAGTTCTTCCACGGCGACGGGCTGCTTCAGCACAATCCCGACATCGGGGACGGCGTCGCGGCGCTAGTGCGGTCGCTGGGGGAGGCGCAATACCGCTACGATCGCCTGCACCGGATCATCGGCGAAGGCAATTTCGTGCTGGCGATCAGTGAGGGCCGGACGACCGAGGGCGCGGAGACGAAGGCGCCGACCTCCTTCTACGACCTTTATCGGCTCGCGGACGGCAGGATCGTTGAGCACTGGGACGTGATCGAGCGGATCGCCGCGCGCGACCAGTGGCGCAACAACAACGGCAAGTTCTAGTGGATAAAACCTAACGTTTGGTGCCGTCGTTCCACGCCAAATCTCGGCGGTCGGCCTCGCTCGAGGCCGGACTTAAGCGTCAGGACGCGTCCTGCTCAGCCGCGCCGTGCGCAACACTGCCCTGAACCAGCACCTTTGTCACCAGGGGCTATTCCGGATGGGGGCATTTCGGGTCAGGCGAGGGCTGTGATGCGGGTGCATATGTCGGGGTTGAGGCAGCCGTAAGGGGCCACGCGCGTCCGGAACAGCAGCCCTGGCGTTCCGCAACCGATCGGTTGCGGGACGCCGGTGTGGCCGTTCCGGACGCACGTGGACCCTTGCGGCGGCCTCGGACCCCGGCATGTGCAACCGAATCACAGCCCTTGCATGATCCGAAATGGCCCCTGGTGACAAAGGTGTTGGCTCAGGGCCATCGGGCGCGCCCAGGGCGGCGCCGCGCGCATACTCCGTCGAGCGGTCGCGGGCGACGACCGCGATGTTCGGGCGTTGCCGCAGCCAGTTCGCCAGCGTCTCGGCCGTGCGGTCAGGCAGCAGGTCCACCACGCGGCGGCGTTCGAGATCCACCACGATCGTGCCGTAGGTGTGCCCCTTGCGCATCGCCCAGTCGTCCACGACTACGGCGCGTGGCGGCTCCAGCTCGGGCAGCGGAAGCTTGCGGACCAGGCGCAGCACGGTGTCCGCGCTCGCCGGCATGGCAAGGCAGGGCAACAGCCTGGCGCCCGCTTCGCCGCCGAGAGCCGCCCCAGCCCGCGCCTGCGCTGCGGCCAACCGGCGCGTGCGCCGGGCGTGGGGCGCCATCAATTCCGGCAGGCGCTCGGCAAAGGTACGCCGTGCGCATTTGGCGTTGCGGCAGTAGAAGCGCCGCACCCGCAACCCGACGCGCACCCGATGCCCAAGCGAGGGCAGGTCGGCCGGGTGCCGGCGATAGCGGCTGTGCACAGCGCGGCTCGCACGTCCGCAGTCCGGGCAGCGCCCGCCAGGGCGGGTGCCATGCGCGGCGACGTGGAAAAGGTCCGGGCCGTCGGGCGTGATCGCCTCGACGCGGCAGCCCGGCATGGGACAAAGCTCGTTCATGTTATGTTCTATAAGTAGCGCGACACCGGCGCCCAAATATCAGTGCTTTATCGTCATAATCCACGCAAAGCGCGGGAGAACCGCCGTAACGGGGGATGGTCACCCGGGTTGCCGCGATCTCACGCATGCGCTGCCGGATCTCCAGCCGGGGATCGCGTCGGCTCGGCTTGCGCTGGGTGGAACGGTGCTGCTTGGTCAGCGAACAGGCCCGTCGCTGGCTGTAGCCGTGGCTTGCTGCCACTTAGGCTACGACCTCTTTCATGAGCGCGGGCCGGGGAACTTTTTTGACAGCACGTCCTGCAACACGGCCTTGTCCAGGCTCAGCTCGGCCATCAGCCGCTTCAGCCGGGCGTTCTCTTCCGAGATCTGCTTGAACTCACGGACCTGGTCACTTTGCAGCCCGGCATACTGCTTCTTCCACCGGTAAAAGGTCTGCTCGGAAATGCCGACCTTGCGGATCAGGTCAGCCACCGGCAGCCCGAGTTCCGCCTGCTTCAGCACCGCCACGATCTGCTCCACCGAGAACCGCTTCTTCATGACAAATCTCCTCATCCTCCATGGGGGAAATCCGCCGAAAAAACTAACATCAGAACCGGACCACTTCCGCCGTGTCACCTCATGCGCCAGGATCCGCTTCCGTCGGTCACGATCACTCGCGGGGCATAGCGCAGGCTCCGGAGCGGCTTGCGGAAGAACCGCTTGACCGCACGGATGTTGCGCCGGCTCTGAACCAGGATGTCCGGCACGTGCCAGTTCTGGTTGATGGCGCGCCAGAGATCATGCTGCTGGCCGCCCATGCGGATGAACGTCTGCCTCGTGCCAGCTCCCCTGCTGTCCATCGTGCCCGCCGGGCTCGAAGTTGGCCGTGTGCTGACAACAGCAGACAGTGTCACCATCAAGGCCGGCCTACAGCTGTCAAGCGTCAGCCAAGCGTCGCCTATAGCCCGACTTTGAGCCACGCTGAACCGTGTCCGTCGTTTTGAATGACTGCTGTGTCGCCACGCAGAAAGCAGCTCATGCCGGCCTGGCTTTACATATGCGTGCCTCGTGCATTGCGATTGTTGATGAGTGATGCACGATGCACGCATCAAAAGGTGGCTCACCAAGGAAGGCCACGCATCTTCATGTAGTGCTCCACGGCCTCGCCAAGGATCTCCTGCAATGGGCGGCGCTCCTGAATGCTCATCATTTTCAATCGTTCCCAGCGCTCCTCTGACAGCCGCAACGTAATGCCAGGGAGTTCCCGGTTGGCGCTGTAAGTCCGAACCCGGCCAGTGGACGTAACCTGTCGGATCCGGCCACCATCCTGTTCAGGAGGCTGAATAGACGCAGTCCTCGAACGAGCTGCCATGCCGTCTGACAAGCCCGGAGACAGCGCGGGCGCGCCCCCCCTCCCCTCACCTTCCACCGCTTCAGGGTCGCTCGATGAAGCGATCGGACGGATGAACGCGTTGAAGCCCTTTTTCGAACCGCTCATGCTGCCACCTTGGCCCTCTTCCTGCGTGTGTTGACCGCTGGCTTGATTGCCTCGACTTCGGCCCACAGAGCGGCAATCTCATGGGCCGCTTTGCTTGACGGATCGAACTCCGCGACGGCTTGGCCTTGCGTGAGAGCGCGACGATAAGCCTTCCGCTCACAAATGCGGGTCTTCAGCAGCGTCACGCCAAGTGACTGTAGCGCCTTTTCCGTCTCAATCGTCTCTTCGTCGCGGGTTGGCGGCGCGCGTGTCAGCACCGCCACTGTGGGAACGCGGGCTGCCCGGAGCAGGTCGGCAGTGTTCTGCGTCGCGGCGACATCCAAGACGGATGGCTGAACTGGAATGATCGCGAGATCGACGCTGCGCGCAATCATTTCGATTGCGGGAGCCGTATGTGGAGGGGTGTCAATGAACACCACTTCGAATGCGTCCGTTTCGGCCGCTTCCAAGACGTTCCGCAGTTCCGCGGCAAGAGCGTGGGCGACAGGTGGCGCGCGGCCGCCACGAGCTTGTCCCCAGACGCCGGACGCGCTGGCTTGCGGGTCAGTATCAATAATCGCTGTCCTAAAGCCGCTTCGCTCCGCCGCGACGGCAAGATGGACGCACAAGGTTGTTTTTGCGGCCCCCCCTTTCTGCTGGACAAGCACGATCCGTCGCAAATTTGTTCTCCCCGATGGCGTGCATCACGCATTGAACATCACGTATCACGTAGAGTGGGGCAGGTTACGAAGTCCCTTGTCATTGCTGACCGTCTCACTTGTGCGTCCAGACATTTTGGTCCGTGCCGCATAGCAAGGTCCAGCCAAACATCACCCTTTGCGCAGAATTCATGCTTCGTGATGCACGAAGCACACACCATTTTCAGATGAGAATGACCGCTTGGCGCCGCAGGTGGAATTCTAGACCATGTGAGCGGCCTGATGCCGCCAGACCACTCACTTAGAGAGAAGCATGAGCCGAACGACGCATTATGCTTCGCGATGCACGCATCGTAAATCGTTCTTCGCGATGCGTGCATCACGAAGACTTCTTAACCAACTGTGGCTCGTGCATCATGCATCTTGCTATGTGGGCCGGATGATCGGGACGAAGGTTTTGCCAAGGCGAACCTCTTCAATCGACGCTTTAGCTGCCAACGGTTCGCGCAGCTTTGGACCAGTGGGGCCGCACGCCTGCGCCGCGCACCGCCATGGCCAGCGCGCGGCGGCTGCCGATCAATACCATCAGCCGCTTGCCCCTTGTCACGCCGGTATACAGTAGGTTGCGTGCCAGCATGGCATAGTGCTGCCTCAAGAGCGGGATCACCATCGCCGGGTATTCCGACCCTTGCGCCTTGTGAATCATGGCGGCAAAGGCCAGCACCAGCTCGTCCAGCCCGCCAATCTGACAACGCCCTCCATAGACCTGGTTCATCAACCCGATTGCTCGCTTGCGTCATGTAGTGACTGGTCCATCTGCGGGAGTTGCTGACCGCGCTGACAGCCAAATCGCCTACGCCCGGCCAGGCTTGGAATCGCTGCTGCAAGTTCACATCCGGTCAGGCGAACGGGCGATCGAGCGGACATCCAGGGTTCTGACAGCCATCTCCGCCGTTCGCCCGAGCGGTTCCTCGCCCTGGCAGGCGCACGCGTCCATTCCTCTGGTCCTGATCGCACCGGCTGCGGCCGCCGTCCCGGCAGTCTGGTCTGAGTTCATCGCCCGCCACCTGAATTCGCGTTTGCGCCGTCGCCGCCGATCCTGACGCTTGGACAGATCGGAGGCACGGAATGCAGGAGCTTCAACGGGCGCACCCGAATGGCAGAGACGGCGCGCTGGCAAGGCTGCCGTCATGCTGACCCTCATCGACAAGCAGGGCAGGGCGGCCGGCGCGATTTGCGCCGACGACTGCGAGACGCTGCTTGCCGTGTTCGCCCGGGTCGGCGCGTCGGCGCGCGAGCGGGACCACGGCGCGGCGTTGGTGCGCGGCTACCAGCAGCGGAACTTATGGCTGCAGTGCTCCTGCCTGGGGGAGGGCGAGCCGGCGCCGGGGCACCGTTAATTTGTCGAGCTGTAGTCGCGACGGTGCGCGATCAGGATGGCGTGCTCGTGATTACGCCGAAGCGGTGACGCCAGTGACCTCGGCCCACACCTGAAAGGCGTGGACCCGGGCGGCTCGATACTGGACGGCTGGAACGTGGTGGCGGTTGAGCAGGAAGAGGTTGTTGATCCCGTCGTGGGCGGACAGGAAGCGTTGTGCCTGGCCAGGCGACTTGAACCGCTTCATCGTAAGCGTTGCTGCCTGGCCCTTCTTCCTTGCTGACATCTGATTGTGGTTGGTCTGCGTGAGGCGAGGAGCATTGGGCAGACGCGATGTTGAATGGCAAAAACAGCACGAGGTCAGTTGAATCGCGGGCTGACGATGTGATTGATGCAAGCGGCCGGCGGCGCTGGTCGGCGGCGGACAAGGCGCGGGTTGTCGCAGACAGCCTTGCGCCTGACGTAGGGGCCTCGGAGGCGGCGCGGCGCTGGCGCGTTGGTCGGCGGCAGGTTTACGCTTGGCGGCGCGAGGCGCAGGGGGGATTGCTGCCGCTCGCGCCGGAGCGGTCTGGGGTCAATCCGCCTGAGCCGGCCTTTGTGCCAATCGTGGCCGATCCCGCCTCGATCGCCCCTCCGGTGGTCGCACCAGCGGCGGTGTCTGTGCCGGTGATCGAAGTCGAGATTGCCGGCGCGGTAGTCCGTGTGCTGCCCGGTATGGACGATGGATTGCTTGCCATGGTGCTGCGGGCGGTGCGGATGTCGGCGACCCCGGCATGATCACCATCCCGTCCGGGGCGCGGGTGCTGCTGGCGGCGCGTCCGGTGGACTTCCGCCGCGGCGCCCACAGCTTGGCGGCGCTGGCGGCCGAGATGCTGGGGGTGGACCCGTTCTCAGGCGTGGTCATCGTCTGGCGCAGCAAGCGTGCGGACCGGGTCAAGATTTTGGTTTGGGACGCGAGCGGGCTGGTGCTGATCTGGAAGCAATTGCAGCAGGGCGCCTTTCGCTGGCCGCCGGTGGCGGACGGGGCGATGCGGTTGTCGGCAATGGAGTTCGCGGCCCTGTTCGACGGGCGGAGCCGGCCAAGGTTCACGTCGCATAGCGGCGGGAATGCCGGCGGAGGGTGGATTGGACGCGGGTGCAGAGCGTAAGGAGGATTCCCATACCGACCGTGGCGGCGTAGCATCCGGGGGCGATGCCTGCCACGCCGGCCCCCTTGCCCCACCTGCCGGAGACGGCCGATGCGCTGCGGACGCTGCTGCTGGCGGCTTGGGCCGAGCGAGACGGCATCGTTGCTGACCGAGACAGCGCCGTGGCTGAGCGCGACCGGATTGCCGCCGAACGCGACGCGCTGGCTTCGCAGAACGACCGGCTGCGGCATCTGCTGCTCAAGCTCAAGCGCATGCAGTTCGGCGCGAAGTCCGAGCGCCTGCCCGAAGAGCAGCTGCAACTCGGCCTGGAAGCCCTCGAGCAGGCCATCCCCTCCGCTGGCTTTCCACCCGCTATGCGGGTGTAACCTTTGCCAGCTCCGCCCAGGGCGAGGCCAAGGCGGAGCGGGGCGATCCGGCGCTGAAGCAGGCGCGGGCGGCCAAGCGCCGGACGAACCGCGGCGCGCTGCCGGCGCACTTGCCGCGGATCGAGGTGACGCTCGAGCCCGAGGATACAGCTTGCCCATGCTGCCGGGGCGCGATGGCGGTGATCGGCCATGACAGCTCCGAGCGTCTGGACGTGATCCCGGCCCAGTTCCGGGTGGTGGTGACCCGGCGGCCGAAGCTGGCCTGCCGGGCCTGCGAGGGCGTGGTCGTGCAAGCGCCAGCGCCGGCGCGGCTGATCGAGGGCGGGCTGCCGACCGAGGCGCTGGTCGCCTCGGTGCTGGTGGCGCGCTACGCCGACCACCTGCCGCTGTATCGCCAGGCGCAGATGATGGCTCGGCAAGGCGTGGAGCTGGACCGTTCCACCTTGGCGTTTTGGGTCGGCTACGCCGCAGCCGAGATCGCGCCGGTGGCGGCGCGGCTGCGCGAGATGCTGCTGGCCTCGGCGCGGCTGTTCGCCGACGAGACGCGGGCGCCGGTGCTCGATCCCGGGCGCGGGCGGACCAAGACCGGCTATTTCTGGACCATCGCCCGCGACGACCGGCCTTGGGGCGGCGCCGACCCACCGGCGATGGTCTACAACTATGCGCCAGGCCGCGGCCAGGAGCACAGCGATCGGCTGCTCGGGGCCTACCGGGGCATCGTGCAATGCGACGGCGACGCCGCCTACAAGGCGCTGGCCGCGCCCTCGCGCGGCGACGCCGGCGTGACGTTGGTGTTTTGTTGGAGCCACGTGCGACGCGGCTTCTACGACCTGGCCAAGGCCGGCGCGGCGCCGATCGCCACTGAGGCGCTGGCGCGGATCGCCGCCCTGTATCGGATCGAGGCCGACATCCGCGGCCACGACGCCGGACACAGGCTTGAGGTGCGCCAGGCCAAGAGCCGGCCGCTGGTCGCCGACCTGCGCATCTGGTTCGAGGCGCAGGCCGCCAAGCTGCCGGCACGCGGTCCGACGGCGATGGCGATCCGTTACGCGCTGAACCACTGGGACGGGCTCGAGCGCTTCCTCGATGACGGGCGGGTCGAGATCGACACCAACTCGGTCGAGCGCGCGATGAGGCCGGTGGCCCTATCCAGAAAAAACTCGCTCTTCGCGGGCAGCGACGAGGGGGCGGCGAATTGGGCAGCCGTCGCCTCGCTGGTGGAAACCTGCAAGTTGAACGGCGTCGAGCCGCACGGCTACCTCACCGATCTGCTGACCCGCCTCGTCCAAGGCTGGCCAAATGCCCGCATCGACGAGCTGATGCCATGGAACTGGACCAAACCAGCTGCCAGCCTGCCGTCAAGCCAGTAAACAAAGGGCCGCAGAGCAACGCTTACGGTCATGCACAAGCCAAGGCGTCATGGAGCCGGTCTCGACGCCGACCCTGGCGTCCTTTCCCGCATGCCCTTTTACCATCCGCTCGATCTGCTCTGGGGCTGTGGCGCACTGGCCGCGCCACAGCCTGCGTCCTGTCTCGTCCACGATGCAGATCGCCGTCAGCTTCTGTGACACGTCCAAACCAACAAATTGGGTCATCGAACCGCCTCCCAGGCTGCGAACCGCCGGGCGATAGCGCCCGGACCGCGGCATCATGGATGGCCTAGGCCCCCGCCGCGATTACCCGATGTCCACATATGCGTGCAATACGCTAACGTACGTTTTCGCAGAGATGGGCCTTCCGCCCCAATCAAAGGCAGGTCAGCCGGGTGCCGGCGATAGCGGCTGTGCACGGAACGGCTCGCACGCCCACAGTCCGGGCAGCGGCCGCCAGGCCGGGTGCCGCGTGCGTCAACATGGAGGAGGTCCGGACCATCCGGCGTGATCGCCTCGACGCGGCAGCCCGGCATGGGACAAAGCTCATTCATGCCTTGTCCTATGGACACGACGGCCGCTCGCCCCAAGTGTCGATGCGAAACCGCTACAATCCACGCGAAGCGCGGGAGAGCCACGGAACCAAGGGAGGATGGCTCTTATTGGGTTCCGGGGTGGTGAAGTCGGAACCGTGGCGCGGGTCTGGGGACGTCTGGTGTGATCGCGGGATCGGGAGTAGCTGACCGGCTCGCGCGAGGAGCTTGCGTCATGGCTGTATCCGACCTGGTCAACCTATCCGGCCTGATGGACGATGCCAAGTGCTTTGCCTTTGTGCGCCAGCACCGCTGGCCGGAAGGTGTGCGCTGCCCCGTGTGTGACAGCAGCGGCGTCATCCGGGACGGATGCGACGATACACAGCCCTGTCGCCAGCGCTACCGGTGCAAGGCGTGCTCAGGGCGGTTCGACGACCTGACCGGAACGGTGCTGGCCGGGCACCACCAGCCGCTGCGGGTATGGGTGCTGTGCCTGTATTTCATGGGCCTGAACCTTTCCAACCGGCAGATCGCGTTGGAATTGGGCCTGGACGGCTCGGACACGCAGGCGATGACGGAGCAGCTGCGCCGCGGCCTGGTCGCCAAGGCGTCAGAGGTGACGCTGAACGGCGAGGTGGAGGTCGACGAGGTCTACGTCGTGGCCGGGCACAAAGGGCAGCCGGAGGAAGTGGCCAAAAGGGGCGGCTCGGGCGGTGCCGCAGGCTGGCAGGCGCGCCGGGCCGCGGCACGCTGGAAAAGGACAAGCCGCCGGTCCTCGGCCTGATCCAGCGCGGCGGCGAGGTGGTGCTGCGCATGCTGGCCAACGTGCAGCAGAACACGATCAAGCCGGTCATCACCGCCGCCGTCGCCCCGGGCACTCTCGTCCACACGGACGAGTATAGCATCTACGCCCGCCTGCCGGCCTGGGGCTAAGGGCACAAGACAGTCTGCCATGGGCGGGGCGAATACGCCCGCGACGAGGACGGTGATGGCTTCTGCGAGGTCCACGTCAACACCATGGAAGGCTTTTGGTCGCTGCTGCGTTCGTGGCTGCGCCCACACTGCGGCATCTCGCAAGACAAGCTGCCGCTCTATCTCGGCGTCTTCCAGTTCGTGCACAACGCTCGCCGACGCGGCAAGGCCCTGCTCGGCACCTTGATTGCGGGCCTGGTTGCATGATGGGGCCGTCACCACCCCGGAACCCAACAAGAGCCAACTCCCATACAAGTTCCGGTCAGGAAGATTACGACAAGGCCCAGCAGCAGGCGCATCAAGGCGTTCATGAGTGCGAGCTTTGTTCAAGCCACCGAGCAGACGCACTCGCGCAACCATCTCTGCGCCGGGTGAGCGTCGTTCCGGCGATGCCAGCACATCACATACGGGCAGGGATCGAGCGGGAGCGGGGGATCCAGCATCGCCAGGCGATCCCCGTAGCCGGACAGTTCGACCACGCTGCGCATCAATGTCGCGATCAGGTCCGAGCCGGCGACGATCGCGGGGACGGCGTACATCTGGGTCAGCGTGATCGCCAGAGATCGCCGGAGACCAAGCTCGGCGAGCGCCGCGTCGATGTGGCCGAAGCGATCGCCTTCCGGCGAAACAAGCAGGTGTTCGAGGCTGAGGAACGTCTCAAGTTCAAGTGGTTTGTCGGCGGCGGGATGGCCTTTCCGCACCACGCATGCAAACGGCTCCGCAAATAGCGGTTGCGTGAACACCCGTCCGGGGGCGCTCGACGGCGGCACGCCAACCGCGATGTCCGCTTCACCCGCGTCCAGCAGCGCGATTGCGTCGTCACGCGCCGTGTAGACGCGCATCGCCAGTTTCGTCGCGGGCGCCTGTCGACGCAGGCATTGCACCAGCTTCGGCAGCAGCTTGAAGGCGGTATGCTCCTGAAGCGCGATGTTGAACGTGACGCGCGACATCGCCGGGTCGAACTCCTGAGCGAAGCCCAGCGTGCGCCCAATCTCCTCAAGCGCGTGCCCAAGCGGCTCGGCCAGCTCAATCGCGCGCGGGGTCGGCTGCAATCCGTCCGGCCCGCGGACGAACAGCTGGTCGTCGAACAGGCCGCGAAGCCGCGACAGCGCCGCGCTCATTGCCGGCTGCGTGCGGCCGATGCGGCGGCCGGCCTTGGTGACGCTGCGCTCCGCCATGAGTGCGTCGAACGCCACCAGCAGGTTCAAGTCGATGCCATGCAAATCCACGACGTTGATGTGCTCGCATACTCACAATCGATGGAAACACTAACAGCGACACGGGTTATCGACACATGGAAAGTGAGAACACCATGCCCGGCAGCGACCTTTCAACCAGCGGCCTCACCCAAGCTCAACGTGACGCGATCGGCACGTTATACCGGGCCTTCAACACCGGCGAGTCCAACCTGCTCGACGCGGTGCTGGTGGAGAACTGGCAGGACCTCCCGCTCGCTCCGGGGCAGGAGCCCGGCCGTGACGGCGTCAAGCCAATGGTCGCGGCGTTCCGTGCCGCGTTCGCCGATGTCGCGTTCACGCCGCAGGAGGTGATCCTCTGCGACGGGCGTGCGGCGGTGCGGCTGACGCTGAGCGGCCGCCATGTGGGCGAGTGGATGGGCGTGCCCGCCACAGGCCGCTCGTTCGAGATCGCCATGCACGAGATGCATCATTTCGAGGGTGACCGCATCACTCACACTTGGCACCTCGAAGACTGGTCCGGCTGGCGCGAGCAGATCGGCGCCGCCGGTCAGGCATAACCTTTTTCAAAACCCCAACAACGGAGGCTCACATGCCGTTCGCGAACTACAAGATTCCGCAAGGTATGATCACCGCAGAGCAGAAAGCCGAGATCATCCACCGCACGACCGACCTGTTCGCGTCGTATTTCGGCGAGGGGGTCCGCCCCTACACGATGGTGCTCGTGGACGAGGTGGTCGATGGCGGCTTCGGCCGCGCGGACGAGGTGTTCGACCTTGCGGCCATGCAGCGGATGAAAGTGCAGCAGGGCAGCGGCTCGAGCTGAGCGCTGGCGGACCCGTCACTCGAGCATTCTGACCAGGAGCAAGCTCATGGCTACGCAAACGCGCGTGGCGATCGTCACTGGATCGTCGCAAGGAATTGGTGCGGCCGTCGCCGAACGGCTGGCCGACGACGGCCTGGCCGTCGTCGTGAACTATTCCAGCAAAGCTGCACCGGCCGAGGAGCTGATGGCCAAGATAAAGGCGGCCGGTGGGCAGGCCATCGCCGTCAGGGCCGATGTCAGCGACCCTGCTGCCATGGGGCAACTGTTCTCGCAAGCTGAAGAAGCGTTTGGCGGCGTCGACGTGCTGGTCAACAACGCTGGCATCATGAAGCTCGCTGCACTGGCCGAGACCAGCGACGAATTGTTTGACCAAACGATCGCCGTCAATCTGAAGGGCGTGTTCAACGGCATGCGCGAAGCAGCGCGGCGGCTGCGCGATGGCGGTCGGATTGTCAGCTTTTCGTCCAGCGTGGTCGGCCTCTACCAGCCGACCTACGCGGCTTACGCGGCCACCAAGGCGGGCATCGAGGCGATGAGCCACATTCTGTCCAAGGAGCTCGGCCCGAAGAAGATCACCGTCAACGTGGTCGCGCCGGGGCCGGTCGCCACCAAGCTCTTCCTCGACGGCAAAAGCGATGACGACATCAAGCCGATCGTCGGGCGCACGCCGCTCGGGCGGCTGGGCGAGCCCGACGACATCGCGCGCGCGGTCTCCTTCCTGGTTTCGCCCGACGGCTGCTGGATCAACGGCCAGGTGCTCCGCGCCAATGGCGGCATCATCTGAGGAGGTGGAACGTGGCTCAAGTCGCATTGGTGACCGGCGCGTCAAGCGGCTTCGGCCGAATGATCGCGGGCGAACTCGCCGGCGCCGGACTGACCGCCTACGCCTCCATGCGCGATACGGGCGGCAAGAACGCTGCGACGGTGCAGGATATCGCCGACGAGGCGAAGAACAAGGGCGTCGATCTTCGAACAGGGCAATCGCTTGAAGTGCGGTCACGCTGATTGGCGGAGCAAAGCTTCAAGATAGGCGGTATCCCAAGCGGCTGATTTCCGCCTGACCTTAAGGCTGTGTTTGTCCTTCGGCCCGCGCAGCAGGTTCATCGCCATGTGCCGGACCGTGGCCATGTTCTGCGGCCCGGCACCGGATCGCAGGCGGTTGAGGTCCTCATGGAACACGACATCGAGCACCCAATGCAGGCGGTTCTCGACATGCCAGTGGCACCGCACGGCGTGTGCGAACAGCTTTGCATCGAGCGGCAAGGACGACAGGTAGTAGCGCCGTTCGGAGCTGGTGCTGGCGTTGCGTTCGACCTCGGCCTCGACGACGGCGATGGCCCGCAGGCCCGGGAACCGCGGCTCACCCGGGAACCGGCGGGCGGTAGTGAGCCAGTCCACGTCGTGGCTGACCCAATGGCGGCGGACCTCGATGCGGCCGTGGTCGCCGTCGGTCGTCTCGAACCGGCTGTGGACCTTGCCCGCGGGATCATCGAGGTAGCGCCTGATCTCGTCATGCAGGCTGGACTGGTTGCCCTTGAGCGCCAGCAGGTAGTCGCCGCCGCGGTCGAGGACGGCCTGGGCGATCTTGGTTTGCGTGCCCATGGCGTCGATGGTGACAAGCGCCCCGGTCAGCGCCAGGCGTTCAAGCAGAAGCGGGATGGCGGTGATCTCGTTGGACTTGGCCTCGCACGCCTGTTGGCCGAGCACGAGGCGCTGGCTGCTGGCCCATGCTGACACCATGTGGAGTGGCCCGCGATCCTTGGCACGGTCGTGGGTGCGGCGTGAGGTCTTGCCGTCGATGGCGACGATTTCGGGTGCAGTGGACGGGGCCGGGGCCGGGTCGCGGAGAGTTTCGACCCAGGCGGTGAAGCACTCGGCAAAGAGCGCGCCGTCGAGAGCGTTGATGACGTCGTTGAGGGTGTCGTGGCTGGGCACACCAGCCTTGAACGGCAGCAGGCGGCGCAGGAACTCCTGATGCGTCTGGCCCCAGCGCCTGATTTCAACGAAGTCTTCCGCGCCGGCCAGCGTGGCGCAGAGCACGACCAGCAGAACCTCGGGCAACGGAAACAGCACCTTCCAGGACTGACGCGGATCCTCCAGCACCGCGAAGTGGTCGATCAGCGATGGGCCGGGCATCGGGAAACCTCCTCAACGAGAGGTTTCCCATGAATCAGACTTCAGGCCGCGCCGGAATCCCAGTACGGTTCAAGCGATTGCCCTGGATCTTCGAACGGTCGAGCTCGACGTACAGGATGAAGAGTCGATCGGAACAGCGATTCGTACCATCGTGGACAAGCACGGCCACCTCGACGTGCTCGTCCACAATGCTGGCCATATGGTGTGGGGGCCGACGGAAGCGTTCACGCCAGAGCAACTTGCCGCGCAGTACGACGTGAATGTGCTTGGCGCCCATCGAGTCAATCGCGCCGTGCTCCCGCACATGCGCGAGGCTCGGAACGGCCTGCTGGTCTGGATATCGAGCAGCAGCGTCATGGGTGGCGTTCCCCCGTTGCTGGGCCCGTATTTCGCGGCGAAGGCCGGCATGGATCAGCTCGCCGTTGCTTACGCGCGCGAACTCACGCCGTTCGGCGTCGAGACCGCGATCGTCGTGCCCGGCGCCTATACCAAAGGCACGAACCACTTCGCGCACGCGGGTCACCCCGAGGACAAGACGCGCGCGAAGGCCTATGAAGCAGGCTGGCCGGACGGGTTCGCCGACCGGATGCAGACGGTGCTTGCCGCGACGGACCCGCTCGACTCCGACCCATCCGAGATCGGCCGAGCGGTGACCGCCATCGTCCGTACGCCAGTGGGCAAGCGGCCGTTCCGCACCGTGATCGACCCGGCCGACGACGGCGCCAGGGTCACGTTCCCCGTGGTGGACCGTATCCGCGAGCAGTTCCTGCATCGGATCGGGTTCTCGGAATTGTTGCATCCGATGATGCGAGACACTCAAATGGGCTGAGCCGCCAGGCTTCGGACACGGTGCGACAATAAAGCCCGGACATGTGCGCGCCCTCTCGGACCATGGCGACGATCCGCGCCAAATCCTCATACATCGTCCTGGTGCTGAGGCGCGGTTGGGTTAGCCGAGTCGCCAGAAAACCGGCGGGTAATCTGGCGGACCGTGGACAGGGTCATAAAGTAGACAGGGGTCACAAAAGGGCAAGAGCGTCAGAAAACCGATTCAGGCATTCAACACGCGGTTGCTCCCGGTTCAAAGTTTTTCTTGGCTGGGCAATGTGTGAGGATTTGGCGCAGATCGTCGCCATGATCTAACTTGCCTGATGGCCGAAAGCCGACATCCCGATCCCGGCGCGATCGCCGTCTGTCATTCGGCTTCGCCATTGGAGGAGCGACGGGCATAGGGCGACCCGTCCCGCCTGGTGTAGCCGTCCGGGCTCTCGTCGATGATCATCATATCGATGTCCGAGTAGTAGCAACCGTCGCCGGGAAGCCGCGTGCCGACCTCGAGGACCAGTGCTTCCGACGTGCTGCGGTTCTGTAGGTGATGCCCGTCGGGGGTGCCTGCCTTGAAGCCTGCGGCATCGCCCGCGCGCAGCGTTTCCTCGCCGGCGCCTGTTACCAGAACGACCTCCCCGCTGACGATGTAGACGAACTCGTCGCTCGCGGTCTGCCAGTGTCGCTGGCTTGACCAGGTTCCGGGCGGGAGGCGGAGGAGGTTGACCCCGAACTGGCTCAGACCCGCGGCGTCGCCGAGGCGCTTCCGCTCGCCGTCGCGACAGGGGGCATCAAATGGCGGCGGGTAATCGCTGCCGCGCTCGACGTCGGTGACGGCAAGGTCGAGTTTTCGGTTCATAGGATCAGCTCACCATTTGCTCAAACAGCACGCTAAGGCTTCCGGAATTGCGTTGCAGCAAGCTGTCGCTGCAAAGGCGGCGTCCGTGTCTTCCTCTCGGCTCGGAAGGGCCGGTTTGGACTCCAGCAAGCCCGCAAGCGGACTGGCTGCCTCCCACCCTCTGCGACCGTAGCTCAGCCAGCCGAGCCGTGCCATAATTCCGGTTTGGGCTGCGGCGGTTATCCCCAGAATCGGGGGACAAACCTGTGCCCAGACTCGAAACCGCGCCCGTCATGCTGCACCGCATCATCGTCTAACACTACCTGGGCACTTTCATCTCAGGAGATGGTTGGAACTGGTGCTTGCAGCAGGGACACTGGACGGGCGAAGCAAGTTGGCCGAACAGCTTGGCGATGATGGCGCGGCGCACCGCGGGCAGGCTTGGGGATGGTGGCGGTCCCGGAACGTGGGGGTGCATTTTCCCCCGGCCCCGTCCGGGTCTGCCCGGCGAGGCGCACGTGTTGCAGGTAGGTGTAGGCGATGCAGCACATCAGCGCGTGCCGGTGTAGCCCGGTCCAGGAGCGGCCCTCGAAGTGCCCCAGCCCCAGCTCGCCTTTGAGCTGCTGGTGTGCTTGCTCGCACACCCAGCGCGCCTTGATCGCGGCGGCCAGCGCCCGCACCGACGTTCGCGGGGGCAGGTTGGCCAGGGAGTACTTGCGCTCGCCCGAGGTGCGCCATTCTCCGACCAGCCAGGCTTCTCTGCCGGGCAGATGGCGGTTGTTGCCCCACACGGCACCATCCGCGACCCGCGCGCGGGTGGCCGCGAACCGGGCGGTGAGCTTGCCCTTGGTACCATGCCGCCATGTCACCCGCCGCCAAGGCAACCTGCCCAGCACATCCTCGGCTGCCCGCGGTTCCTGGTCCGGCACGGGCTTGCGGGCACGGCCCGCAGGCGGCACGAGTTGCACGTCCTGGCCATAAACCTTCTGGTTGCGGGCAATGCCGACCGCCCACAACAGCGCGCGCTCGTCGAGGGCGTGCCGGAACGCGGCACTGGTGCCGTAGCCCGCATCCGCCAGCACGCAGCCGAACCGCGCGCCCGCCGCCGCCACGCGGTCCAGCTCCGCCAGTGCGATCTCACCCTTGGCGCGCGCCACCATCTCCGCCTCGGGAACGCCCGCCCGGGCACAGCGCTCGGGACTGGCGACCCACTCGTCAGGCAGGAACAAGCGCAAGCTCACCGGCAGGGGCACCTCGCCCTGCGCCAGGGTGAGCGACACCAACGACTGGCAGTTCGCCCGCTTGCCGAGTTGGCCGCAATACTGCCGCGCGACACCGACCGACAGCGTCCCCTTCTTGGGCAGTGCCGTGTCGTCGATCACGAGGTATGCGGCCTTGCCACCCACTAGCAGGTCGGCCTGCTGCGCCAGCACCGTCCACAGCGGGGCGTCGTTCCAGGCCGTGCTGGCGACGAAGTGCTGCAATTGGTCGTGGCCGCCAAGGCCCAGGCGCTCGGCAATCGGTTGCAAGCTCTTGCGCTCGCCGGGTCCAAGCAGGCCACGCACGTACAAGGGTGCCCATTCCCGCCGCGTCTTGCGGCCCATCACGTCCAGGAACGGCTCCAGCCAACCATCCAGATCACGCAAACCATCGCCCACGCCCGCCAGAACTCCATCCAACCACGCCCATCAAAACATGGTCTCTGGCCTACCAGCTTGGAAGTGCCCAGGTAGTGCTAATGCAGTTTAGGCTTATTAGAGCCGTTCCCGCTCACGTAGCAACGTCGTCGTCGTTGTCGTAACCGGCGGCGGTGACGTAGTTGCGGCATTCCTGCGAGGTGAAGCGGGCCAAGGCATCTCGAGTGGCTTGGTGCAAGTCGGCTGTGGTGCGGGCGGCCGCACTGCGCAGCAGAGCCTTGAGCTTGGCGAAGGCTTGCTCGATCGGGTTGAAATCGGGGCTGTAGGGGGGCAGGAACAGCAGGCGTGCGCCGGCCGCCTCGACCGCCTCGCGCACCCGGCCACCTTGTGGACGCACAGGTTGTCCAGCACCACGACATCGCCGGGCCGGAGCGTCGGGACCAGAGTGTGGGCCACGTAGTCCAGAAAGCGCTCCCCGTTGGTCGCACCCTCGAACATGGCGGTGGCGACCAGGCCCGTGGTGCGCAGGGCGGCGGTGAGCGTGGTGATCCTGCGGTGCCCAAGCGGGACGGCAAGGCGGCAACGCTTGCCGCACGGCGCCCACCCGTAGCGACGGGCCATGGTGGTGGTCGCTGCGGTCTCGTCCAAGAAGATCAGACGGTCCGGGTCGAGGTCGGGCTGACCCTCGAACCAGGCTTGGCGCGCGGCCCTTACGTCCGCCCGCTCCTGCTCGGCGGCGTGCAGGTCCCCTTTTTGCGCGTGATGCCATGCCGGGCAAAGAAGCGCGACAGGCCGCTGGTGCTGGTCTGCACGCCACGCTCGGCCAAGTGGTCGCGCAACTCGCGCAGAAAGATGGCCGGCCGCCGACGGCAGGTGGCCAGAATCAGCCGGGCTTGCGCCTCCATGCGGTGCGAACTGTGGTCGCCCCCGGACGGCCTGGGTGCCACGTGCCCGTCCTGGCGCTGCCGTGCCGCCCAGCGGCTGGCGCTCGCGGCACTCACCCCGAAGCGGGACGCGGCCTCACGGCACGACGCGCCCGACGCGCCCGACAACATGGACGCCACAACGCGCTCGCGCAGATCAACAGACAAGGGTGACGGCATGGGCAGCCTCCTCTACCCGTCAACGCCTAACGCCCGAACGCGTTGCTACAGGCTCGGGAGCGGCTCTATGAAGTTATTTCTTGCCATTAATTTGATACAGATAAGCAACAATCTCCGGCACGCTCTCAGCGGCGACGGGTGCTTTATAAACAGTAATCATCTTGTGGACCTCGGCATTCCAAGCTTCTTTTGACAAGACTGGCTGGTGAAGGACCATACCGGCCGAGTGGCAGGTGAGGCAGTTACTATTGATTGCGTCGGAACCAGGGCCAGCCGCGAACGTGCGATCGCCGGTCGGCAAATCAATGCTGACCGATTTCAGAACGAGCGGGGGCCCATCAGCTTTGGATTGATCTCGTGTTTGCGTGTAGCCGCGCAGCGGCGTCAGAACGGCGGCAAGGGCGAGAATGACAGTAAGCGCTTTGCCAGATCGCAGCATGGCCTGGTCCTTTCAGATCGCGTTAACGGGGATGGCCTCGACGACGTTGCGCATGTAACCGCCCGGATTCCATCGCGGTTCGCTGAGCTGGGCCAATCCGTCACTGTTAACGCAATGGGCCATCAGGATGTGGCTGCCTCGTGCCGGGGGGGTGAACTCGGCCTGCCATCGCCGGAAGCTATACTTGCCTTCGTCCGGGCCGAGCTGCGCCACCTGCCACGTCGTTCCACCATCGGCAGAGAAATCCACCTTAGCAATGCCCGTGTCGCCGCCGAAGGCGATGCCGCGGACCTGCTTCGGCGCGCCGGCGTGAACCGTATCGCCCGGCCTGACGTTCGTCAGGAAGGAGCGTGGCACCATACGGCTGATCGGCACCGTCTTGTAACCCGCCTCGCCCGGTCTGACGCTCGCGTTCGGGGTATCGGGTATCGTGTAGGCCTTGGCCATCCAGAAGTTGTCATCTGGCTTATCCAACACTTCGATGTCGCTGAGCATTTTGACCCAGTAGGTCGAGAACCATCCCGGCACCACGAGGCGCAGCGGAAAACCGTTCAAAAGCGGGAGCTGCTCGCCGTTCATGGCGTAGGCGATTATCACCTCCCCATCGCGAGCATGGTCCACGTCGAGCGACTTCATGAAATCCGGCCCGTCCGGGACGACCGGCTGGTCCAGGCCGTTGAAGCGCACCTGCACGGCGCCGGCTTTCACCCCGGCGCGGTCGAGCACGTCTTTGAGCCGCACCCCGGTCCAGCGGGCGTTCCCCATCGCGCCGTTGCCCCACTCCCCGCCCGCCACGCGCGGCTGGAAATAGCCGCGCGAGTTGCCTGAGCATTGGTTGACCGCGGCCAGCTCTACCCGCGGCAGGGCGAGAACATCAGGCAGCGACAACGAGAGCGCCTGGTTGACGTGGCCGCGCACGGCGAGGCGGAAGCTGTCCGCATTGATCTCGGTCGGGATGTCGGCCCAGTGCCAGCGTACGAAGAACTGGTCGTTGGGCGTGAACACGCCCTGGTCGAACACCTCGAACGGCGTCTCAAGCAGCGGGGGGCGCGTACGCTGCAGGATCATCTGACTTTTCGTCGGGTAGGTCGTGGTGAGCGGGCGTCCATTCGGGCCGCCCGGCAGCGGCGGGGAGAACTGCATCTCCGTGTCCGCCAGGGCGGGCGCGGTTGCCAAGCCCAACCCGGCAAGGCCAGCCATCCGGATAAGCGAGCGCCGCGACGATGAGAGAAGCAAGGAAGCAGCACTCATGACATCGATTTCTCCTGTGTATTTGGATGGTCCGGCACGTCCGCCAGCGCCGCCACGATCTCATTCGGCGTGTCAACGACCCGTATGCCTGCGGCTTCCAGCGCCGCGCGCTTGGCCGCATAGCCGCCCCGACCCCCGGTCACAATCGCTCCGGCATGACCCATTTTCTTGTCCGGCGGCGACGAGCGACCGGCGATGAAGGCCACGACCAGCTTCTCCATGCCGCGCGCGTAGTCCGCCGCGTCCTCTTCCATAGCGCCCCCGATCTCGCCGCATAGCGCGACCGTTCGGGTGCGCGCATCGCGGTCGAGCGCTTCGAGCGCGTCGCGGGTCGTGGTCCCGATCATGGGGTCGCCGCCGACGCCGATGAAGGCCGACTGCCCGAGCCCGGCGCGGGTGAGGTTGAGGCAGACCAGCGTACCAAGGCTGCCGCTGCGCGATATGACGCCGACGCGGCCGGGCTGGAACACGTTCGGGTTATGGCCGGGCATGATGCCGACGAAGCCCTCGCCCGGGGTCACGACCCCCGCCGTGTTCGGACCGATGACGCGGCTCTGCGACCGGCGCAGGCGGGCGTGGATGTCGATGACGTCGCGGGCTGGAATGTGCTCGGTCAGCAGGACGATCGTGCGCACCCCGGCGTCGATGGCGTCGATTACCGCGTCCCGCGCCATGGCAGGCGGAATGAACACGACCGAGACGTCGCATGGCGTGACCCGCGTCGCCTCCACGGCGGATGCATATAGCGGCAGGCCGAGATGAGTCTGGCCGGCCCGTTTCGGGTTGACGCCGGCGACGACCTTCGTGCCCTGGCCGATCATCTTCTCCGCCCAGAACGTTCCCTGCTTGCCGGTCAGGCCTTGGACGAGCACCGATTGGCCGCCGCGGTAGATCATCGCGCCGCCTCTACCGCCGCCCGGACGGCGTCTTCCATCAAATCGTATGGCTCGATCCCGAGCCGTTCGCGCACGAGCTTGACGGCGGCCTCGGAGCCGGTGCCGTGGATCGAAAAAAAGGCCGGCACGGTCGGCCGTAGGATGTCCCAGGCGCGCACGAGGCCGTCCGCCATCACGTCGGTGCGGGCGAAGGCGCCGCAAAAGTTGACGACCAGGGTTTTGACGCCTGGGTTGGACAGCACCAGGTCGAGCGCGATTTCGGCTTTGGTGTAGGCCTCGCCGCCGATCTCCAGGAAGTTCGCCGGCCGGCCTCCAAAATGGTCGATGACGTCCATCGTCGTCATGGTCAGCCCGGCGCCGTTAGCGAGCACGCCCACGTTGCCGTCGAGCTGGATGAACTTCAGTCCGTTCTCGGCGCCGCGTTGCTCCAACGGCGTCAGCCGGGGCGGAGATGCGGCGGCGGCCAGCTCGGGCTGGCGGTCCGCCGCCGCGTCATCGAGGGTGAACTTGCAATCCAGTGCGACGACGGAGCCGTCATCGAGGACGGCCAGTGGATTAACCTCGACAAGCTCGGCATCCCTGTCGCGGTAGGCCTGATACAGCTTGGCAAGGATCGCGGCGACCGGTTCCTCGCTCTCGCCCAGGCCGAGCCCGTCGAGCATGGCGCGGGCATCGGCCTCGGAAAAGCCCTCGGTGACATCGACCAGGCAACGCCGGATCGCCTCTGGATACTCGGCGGCGATCTCCTCGATGTCCATGCCGCCCTCGGTCGAGAACAGCACCAGAGGGCTGCGGGCGCCGATGTCGGGGAGGACGGCGGCGTAGAACTCGCGCGCGATCGCCGCCCGGGCCTCGACCAGGACGCGCTCCACGCGATGTTCGCCAATCGTCATGCCGAGGATGGCGCGGGCCGCGTCCGCCCCCTGTTCCGGCGTATCAGCCATCTTGATGCCGCCCGACTTCCCGCGTTTGCCGGTGGGAACCTGCGCCTTGACCACGGAAGCACCTGTTGCCTTGACCGCCGCCGCCGCCTCTTCTGCGGTGGCGCAAACGCGGCCTTGCAGCGTCGCCACGCCGAAAGGCGCGAGGACCAGACTTTTGGCCGCGTGCTCTTCGAGGTCCATGCCCCGCTACCGCCCGTAACGGTCCCAATGCGGCCCGAACAGCTCCTGCTCGGACGGCTTGTCCTCGGGGATCGGCATGACGAGGTGGGTGATGTTGAGGAAGTGCTTGTAGCTGAGGTTCTCCGAGATGCTGTTCTTCTGCCAGGAGCCGCAGCCCATGGTCAGCGTGAACTCCAGCCCGCTGTCGAACCCGCCGCCGTTGCCGAACGTGTGGGCAAAGTTGACCAGCACGCGCACGACGGGAAAATCTTCGGCCAGCTTGTAGGCGCGGTCGAGGTCGGTCGTGTGCAGGCCCAGCGAGTGGCCCCGGCCCTGAAAGTCAAGGATCTCGCGCACCCTCTCGGTGGCCGCGGCGAAGTCGGGCGCGCGATAGATTGTCAGCACCAGCGACAGCTTCTCGCCCGAGAGCGGATAACCGGGACCGACGCCGGTCTCCTCGACCATAAGGAACTTTGATCCCGCGGCCTGC
Source organism: Acetobacteraceae bacterium (assembly GCA_965260935.1). Taxonomy (GTDB): domain Bacteria; phylum Pseudomonadota; class Alphaproteobacteria; order Acetobacterales; family Acetobacteraceae; genus JBBROS01. The sequence continues at coordinate 297,871 of OZ253374.1, read as the reverse complement.
GGCAGGCCGAAGGCTTCGGCCAGCACGGGCATGTCCTTAGCGATCAGGCGGCGGTTGAGCTTGCCCTTCTTCCACAGCTCATCCTGGACTCGGGGCTTGGCTGCGCCATCCGCCAGGAAACCGCCGGCCCGCTGCAACGCCTCGATCGCGGCGTCGTAGACGGATTCGACGATGACGACGGCGTTCTCGGAGGAACACGAGGTGGCGTTGTCGAACGTCTTGGAGGCGCAGATCTTGCGGGCCGCCGCGTCGAGGTCGGCGGTCTCGTCGATGATGACGGGCACGTTGCCCGCGCCGACGCCGATCGCCGGCGTCCCGCTCGAGTAGGCCCGGCGCACGTTATCCTGCGACCCGGTGACGACGACCAGGTCCACAGCTTCCATCAGCGCCTGGGTCAGCTCCTTGCTGACGGGGGCGGGCAGGATTTGCACCAGGTCGCCGGGCAGGCCGATGCGCTCCAGCTCGGCGCGCATGTAGTCCACCGCGAGCGCCGTCGTCTTGTAGCCCTGCGGCGAAGGCGCGATGATCACGGCGTTGCGGCCCTTGATGGCCATCATCGCCTTGTTGACCGGCGTGGCACCGGGGTTGGTCGAGGGCGTGACCGCGCCGATGATCCCCATGGGTTTGGCGAATTTGACGATGCCGCGCTTGTCGTCGCGCTCGATCTCGCCAACCGACTTGGCCCGCAGCAGGTCGCGCAGCGTGCCAAAGGTTTTACGCTGTTTCTTGATGACCTTGTCGGCGACGTTGCCGAGGCCGGTATCGGCGACGGCCAGCTCGGCGAGAGTGCGCGCGTGCTTAGGGTTGTACAGCGACCAGGCCAGGGCGCGCACCGCTTCATCGGCGCGCTCCTGCGTGACGTGGCCAAAGGCGTCCTGCGCCGTCCGCGCGCGGGCCATCAGCGCATCGATGATCTCATGCGCGCCGGATAAGGCGTTGGTGAGAGGAAGAGTCACGTTCATCGCCGGATCTCCAGAACTAATGGACAAATTTGGCTGGCCGCGCCACCACGGCATCCGCGCCGCCGAGCGGGATAAAACGCTGGCCCGGCTTGATCGTGAAGGCCAATGCCGCGCCCAGCAGCAGGAAACCTAACGAGCCAATGAACGGAACGTCCCAACGGCCCGTGAAATCAATGAGCGTACCAAACACTACCGGCGAGACGATGCCGGCTATTCCGAACCCGAAGTTCATGAAGCCGCTGGCCGCCCCCGCGAACTCCGGAGCAATGTCCATCGGTACCGCCCAGATCGGTGCCACAATCAGCTCGGTGAAGAAGAACGCGAGGCTCAGGCATACGGAGACGATGACGATGTCGTGGACGAACACGATTGGCAACATGCAGCAGAACGAGCCGAGGAAGCCGGTCACGATGACGGCAACGCGCGCGCGCCCGACGTCGCCGGTGCGCCGCAGGATCAAATCACTTACTACACCGCCCACTGTGTCGCCGATCACGCCCGCCAGGAACACGCCGGCCGCGAACATCGCGGTCCGCTTGATGGCGAAGCTATACTCGTGCTGAAAGAACGACGGCAGCCAGTTGAGGTAAAGCCAGAGAATCCAGCCATAGCAGAAGTCTGTTAGGGTCACGGGCAGGATACGTAGCAGCAGTGGCCCCCAGGGGATGCTCTTACGCGTCGCGACCACGGTGGCAGGCGGCAGGCCTTCCAACTCGCTCGCGGTCGTACCGCTATGCGCGCGCGGGTCATCGCGGAAGTATGCGAACCACGCGATTGCCCAGACGAGGCTGATCCCCCCCAGGACGTAGAACGAGGCCCGCCAAGAGTAAGCGACGGCGATCGCGGCGATCAGCGGCGGCGTGAGCGCATTGCCCAGGCGGGAAGCTGAATGGGTAACCCCCTGGGCAAATCCCCGCTGGTCTGGCCGTGTCCAGTTGCTGAGTGCGCGTGTCGCGGTCGAGAACGCCGGGCCTTCCCCGAGACCCAAGACCAGTCGGGCTGCGAACAAGGTTGCGAGGCCGCCGGCCAAGCCGGTGAGAATGGTCGACACCGCGACGAGGACGGCACAAAGAGTGAGACCCAAACGAGGCCCGAGGCGGTCGCCCAGCCAACCGCCGGCAAGCTGGAACAATGCGTAGGGATAGGCGAACGCCGAGAAGATCAGCCCCAGCTCCGTCGCTGACAGGCCCAAATCTTTTTGGATCAGCGGCGCGGCAGTCGAGATGTTCACCCGGTCAACGTACATGATGAAATACATCAAGCAGATGATCAGCAGAACCGAGCGACTGGCAACGTGGCGGATTCTCATGGACTCCCCCTCCCTGTTTCGTCCGTCGGCAACGGTTGATCCGCCGTCCGACCAGCCCGGGAGCATTGCCGCTCCAGAACGGGCCCTAGCATTAGGTTCGATCAAGGGCTAAATAAAATTCATAACCTGCATCGGTCTCATTCGGGACATTAATGCATGTACTCTGACCTTGGGATTGGCTTGCTGCGCACGTTTGTCGCCATCGTCGATACGGGCAGCCTGACAGCGGCTGGCAGGAAGGTCGGACGGACCCAGCCCGCGATCACTCATCAGATCGGGCGATTGGAGGAACGGCTTGGCTGCGCGCTGTTCGCATCCGACCGCCGCCACATCGTGCTGACCGCCGACGGTGAAATCCTGCTCGAATACGCACGGGCCATTATCCGGCTGAACAATGAAGCATGCAGCCGCCTGACCAGCCGCCACGTGACGGGCACCGTGACATTGGGGACACCTGACCTCTACGCCGCCTACATACTTCCCGAAGTCCTTGGCAGTTTTTCGCGTGCCCATCCCGACATCGAGATCCAGCTCCGTTGCACCCGCAGCGTTCACCTGCATGAGGCGCTGCTACAGGGTGACTTGGATGTCGCGCTGATGACCAACCAGCCGGATTTTAAGCAAGGCGAACTGATTCGCCAGGAACCGATCGTCTGGGTTGCTGGACTGAACAGCAGGGTCGAACGCGTCGATCCCCTACCGCTTGCGTTGCTGCCGCAAGGCAGCGTGTATCGGCAGCGCGCGCTGGAAGCATTGGGCGGGTATGGCTGGGCCTGGTCGATCCGGTCGGTGTGCGACAGCATCGCTGGGCTGCAAGCCGCAGTCCTGGCCGGCCTTGCGGTCTCGGTATTCCCATCCTGTGCACTAGCCAGGGGCGTTCGCCGGCTGGGCCGCGGTGATGGATTACCGCCGTTGCCGCCGGTCGAGCTAGTCCTGCATCGGCGGCCGGGAGGCATTTCGCAAGTGGCCGATTACCTGGCGCAATACATCGGCCGCGAGCTTGCAACGAAGACGTTGTAGGCCGCTTCCTGAAGCAGGCATTCGTGGCTTGCGCCAGGAAAACTGCTCCGAAGCCATTGAAGACGCATAATTTGGGTGCGGGAGCGGCGAAATGCCCCGCGCCAAGGCGCGTTGGTATTACTCGGCCGCGAAGGCCGCTTGTTGTGGCCGCATGTCCTCACGCGAGATGCCAGCGACAGTGACCGGCTTCTTCATTGCGTCGCGGCGGAACGGCTCGCCGAGTTCCTGGTTAAGAATGACTTCGATGAACGTTGTTATGCGCTGCCTCTGATCCCCGCATGACTGTTTCAGCGCGGCCGTGAGTTCATCCTGCGTCCGGGCCACAACTCCCTTGAACCCACATGCCTCAGCGATTCTAGCATAGCTTAGGTGCGGATCAAGTTCGGTGCCGACGAAGTTGTCGTCATACCAGAGGATCGAGTTGCGCTTCTCCGCGCCCCATTGATAATTGCGGAAGATCACCATCGTGACTCCCGGCCACTCCTCGCGGCCAATCGAGCTCATCTCGCTCATGGAAATGCCGAACGCGCCGTCTCCCGCGAACCCGACGCAGGGCGTGGCAGGGTTACCGATCTTGGCACCGATGATCGAGGGGAAACCGTAGCCGCATGGGCCGAACAGGCCGGGTGCCAGGTATTTCCGGCCCTGGTCGAAGGTCGGGTAGGCGTTGCCGATCGCGCAGTTGTTGCCGATGTCGCTCGAGATGATGGCGTCATGCGGCAGGCCGGCTTGGATCGCCCGCCAGGCTTGGCGCGGCGACATGCGGTCATGATCGCGGGTGCGCGCGTCCTTGTTCCAGGTCGTGCCCTCATCATCCTCTTCATGGTCCATGCTAGACAGGTTTTGCAGCCAGGCGGATTTGGTGTGGTGGATTAGCGCCTTCCGCTCCGAGCGCCCTTGGCCGCCCGCGGCCTCGCTCAACTGCGCCAGCAGGGCACGCGCGACCATCCCGGCATCACCGCAGATGCCGACCGTCACCGGCTTGGTCAGGCCAATCCGATCGGCGTTGATATCGACCTGGATGATCTTCGCGTCCTTGGGCCAGTAATCGATGCCGTAACCCGGCAGGGTCGAGAACGGGTTCAGACGCGTGCCGAGCGCCAGGACCACGTCGGCTTTCGCCACCAGTTCCATCGCCGCCTTCGACCCGTTGTAGCCGAGCGGGCCGACAGCGAGCGGATGACTGCCGGGAAAGCTGTCGTTATGCTGGTAGTTATTGCAGACCGGCGCATCGAGTCGCTCCGCCAGAGCCACGCAGTCCGGGATCGCGCTGGCCAAGACGACGCCAGCGCCCGAGAGGATGACCGGGAACTTGGCCTCGGACAGCAGCTTCGCCGCCTGCGCGATCGCGTTTGCGCCGCCCGAGGGGCGCTCGAACTCCACGACCTCCGGCAGCGTGACATCGATGACCTGGGTCCAGAAGTCGCGCGGGATGTTGATCTGCGCCGGGGCCGACAGACGCTTGGCCTTCAGGATGACGCGGTTCAGCACCTCGGCGACACGCGCGGGGTCGCGCACCTCTTCCTGGTAGCAGACCATGTCGCGGAACAGCGCCATCTGCTCGACTTCCTGGAAGCCGCCCTGGCCGATCGTCCGGTTCGCCGCCTGCGGGGTGACGAGCAGCATGGGCGTATGATTCCAGTAGGCCGTCTTGATCGCCGTTACGAAACCAGTGACGCCAGGACCGTTCTGGGCAATAGCCATCGCGACCTTGCCCGTCGTGCGCGTGTAGCCGTCGCAGATCAGGCCACCGTTGGTCTCGTGGGCCACATCCCAGAACGTGATGCCCGCCTTCGGGAACAGGTCAGAAATCGGCATGAACGCGGAACCGATGATGCCGAAGGAGTGCTCGATGCCGTGCTTTTGCAGGACTTTCACGAAAGCTTCCTCGGTGGTCATCTTCATCGGGCATTTCCTTTTTCGCAGACAGGGAGACTTCGCGGCAGGCACCGGCGATGTAAGCTTCCTATCTCACCGCAGCGGAGCAATTGCAAGCATAAATTACATTTCGATATAAAGCGTTCCGTATTCCGGAATTCTATGCGAGTATTCACTCTCAACGGATGGCTAATGATCACTGACAAGCTCGTCTCGACGTTGGAACTCGTCATCGCGCAGGAAGCCCCGATAACGCTTGCCGCGCTGGCGTCGGCGCTGGATGCGCCGCGGCCATCGGTGCATCGCTGGCTGGGGACGCTCGTCGGCGCTGGGCTGCTGCAACGGGCGCCGGACGGGCGGCATTTCGAGCTGGCGCCACGCGCGTCGCAGCTCGCCTTCGCGATCCTAGCGAACCAGCCGGGCTCGGCGCTGCGCCATGACATCCTGCAAGGGGTAGCCAGGGGGCTCGGCGAGGCCTGTAACCTTACGGTGCTGCACGGCCTGCACGTCACGTATATCGACCGCGTGGAAGCGAGTTGGCCGCTGCGCGTCACGTTCCAGCGCGGTTCGCAGGTCCCGGTACATTGTTCGGCAAGCGGCAAGCTGTTCCTCGCGATGATGCCGCCGACCAAGCGCGAGGCGTTGCTGAGCAATCTGGCGCTGGAAGCCTTCACGGAGAACACGTTGAGCGACCGGAAGGCGCTCCAGCAAGAGCTGAAGGCCATCCGGAAGCAGAGCTACGCGCTCGACCGCGAGGAGTACCTCCAGGGTCTCGTCTGCCTGGCCGTTCCTGTGTTCCAGGCGGTTGGGCGTGGCCGGTCCTGTGTGGCGGCGTTGGCTGTCCAGGCGCCGGCCGCCCGGCTCAACACCGAGCAGATCCTGGGAACCTTGCCGAAGCTGAAGACGGCAGCCTCGGCGCTCACCGCGACGCTGGAATGACACGTTGACGCTGGAATGACACGTTGACGCTGGAATGACGCGTTGCAGAGGAGCACTCTTATGGAATTGGCAAACGACTTCCCAAGGCTGGCCGAACTCGTCTCGTCCGCGCGCGAGAAAGGTCCTTGCAAGATCGCCGTCGCGTTCCCCTGCTCGCATGCATCCCTGCTCGCGGCGATCGAGGCGCGCGACGAGGGTTTGATCGAGCCCACGTTGGTGGGGCCTGCCGCCCGCATCCGGATGATTGCTAAGGCCGCGGAGACTGACCTGATTGGGCTAACGCTCGTTGACACGCCGGACGATGCCGCAGCGGCTTCGCGCGCCGCAGTTGCCTTAGCATCCGCCGGTGAAGTAACTGCCCTGATGAAAGGGTCGCAGCACACTGACGAACTGCTGGCCGCGGTCGTGGCGCGCGACGCTGGCATGCGCACAAGCCGCCGCATCAGCCACGTCTTCTGGTTTGATCTCCCGTCTTATCACAAACCACTGATGCTGACCGACTGCGTCGTCAACATCGCGCCGGGCATCGCAGAGAAAGCGGACATCCTCCACAATGCTGTCAGCTTCGCGCGCTGTCTTGGCCTGGCGTGCCCAAAAATTGCTTTGCTATCGGCGGTGGAGACCGTCAACCTGGCGCTGCAGTCCAGCGTCGACGCGGCGCTCCTGTGCAAGATGGCCGACCGCGGCCAGATCGGCGGCCCGGTCGTGGTCGATGGGCCGCTCGCTTTCGACGCCGCGTTCTCCGCCGCTGCGGCGGCCGTGAAGAACATTTCGTCTTCCGTGGCCGGCGACCCCGACATCCTGATGGTTCCCAACCTCGACGTCGGCAACACGCTTTACAAATCGTTTGTCTATGCAGGGCGCGGCGAATGCGCCGGCCTCGTCCTTGGAGCCCGCGTCCCAATTATCCTGACCAGCCGGGCCGAGTCCCGCCAGGCGCGGGTGGCGTCTTGCGCATTGGCCTTATTCGGCCGTAAGGCGTAAAGAGGCGCAGACGTTGCCGTGCGCCAAACCTGCGCCAAGGCAGGGGCGTTGTGCGGCACCGGTCGGCCGTGGCGCCGAGAAGAGGCGCACAGGTAACTGGGCGCCGCGAATGCCGTTGGCATCCATCGGAATGCCCCTAAATCTGCCCCAAATTCCGTGTCCGTCGCCCCGTTAAGGATCAGCGCTCATGAACGTCGCATTCAGCAAATTTTCCATCGGCCAGCCCGTCGCGCGTACCGAAGACCCGGTGCTGCTGCGCGGCGAGGGGCGCTATAGCGATGACCTGAGCCTGCCCGGACAGCTCCACGCCGTGGTGGTCCGCAGCTCGTATCCGCATGGCATCCTGCGCGGCGTCAACAGCGCGGAGGCGCTCGCGATGCCAGGGGTTAAGGTCATCGTAACGGCCGCCGACTTGGCCGGCTACAAGGACCTGCCGGGCAACACCGGGATCAAGAACCGGGACGGCTCCACCAACGTTTGCCCCAGCCACCCTCCCCTGGCGCGCGAGCGGGTCCGCTACGTCGGCGAGCCGATCGCCGTCATCGCGGCAGAGACGCTAAAGCAGGCGCAGGATGCGGCCGAAGCGGTGGTGGCCGATATCGAGTCGCTGGACGCCGTGACCGACGATGCGGCGGCGTTGGCACCGGGCGCGCCATTGGTGCACGACGACGTTCCGGGCAACCTGGCGCTCGATTACCATTACGGCGACGCGGAGACCGTGGCCGATGGCTTGGCGCGGTCGGCCCATGTCTGCCGGCTCGCGCTGCGCAGCAACCGTATCGCCGTTTGTGCGATGGAGCCGCGTTCGGCCACGGCCGAGTATGACGCCTGCGACGAGCGCTGGACGCTCCACGTCGGCAGCCAGGGCGTATTCGGGATGCGTGCCAGCACCGCCGAGATTCTGGGCGTGCCGCCCAAGCGCGTCCGCGTGAAAACCGGGCACGTCGGCGGCTCGTTCGGGATGAAGGCGGCGGTCTATCCTGAGTATATCGCCATCCTGCATGCGGCCCGTGTTCTCGGCCAGCCCATACATTGGAAGGATGACCGCAGCGGCAGCTTCCTCTCTGACACGCACGGCCGCGACCACACCATGAACGCGGAACTGGGCTTGGATGCGGAGGGGCGCATCCTGGCGCTCCGCATCGAGGGCAGAGCCAACATGGGCGCCTACCTCGGCGCATTCAACACCTTCATGCCAACCTCGAACCTGGTGAAGAACGTCATCGGCGTCTACAGGACGCCCGCGCTTGAAGTCTCGGTCCGGTGCGCCTACACCAACACGACGCCGGTCGGCCCGTATCGTGGCGCCGGACGTCCGGAAGGCAACTACTACATCGAGCGGCTGATCGACACGGCTGCTGCGGAGATGGGGATCGACCCGGTCGAAATGCGCCGGCGCAACCACATTCTGCCGGAGCAGATGCCGTTCGAGGCCGCGTCCAAGATGCGCTACGACAGCGGGGACTTTCCGGCCGTGCTCGACCAGGCCCTTGGTTTCGCCGATTGGGATAACTTCGCGGCTCGGCGCGCCGAAAGCCGGCAGCAAGGCAAGCTGCGCGGCCGCGGCATCGGCCAGTATCTTGAAGTGACCGCGGATTCGGGCCACGAAATGGGCGGCATCCGCTTCGAGCGCGATGGGACCGTCACTATCGTTACCGGCACGCTGGACTACGGCCAGGGCCACGCGGCGTCCTTCGCCCAGGTGCTGGTCGATCGCCTAGGCGTTCCGTTCGAGAAGGTACGCCTGCTGCAGGGCGACAGCGACGAGCTCATCGTCGGCGGCGGCACCGGCGGCTCCCGCTCAATCATGGCGAGCGGCAATGCCATCGTGGCCGCGAGCGGCATGGTGATCGAGCGCGGCCGTGCTATCGCGGCCCAGGTGCTGGAAGCGGCGCTGGTTGATATTGAATTCTCCGAGGGACGTTTCACCGTCGCCGGTACGGACCGTGCGGTCGGCTTGATGGAGCTGGCGGCCCGGCTACACGAAGGTGTGGACCTGCCGCCCGCCATCGAGGCCAGCCTCGACGTGGCACACGACTATGTCACGCCACCTTCGGCCTTCCCGAACGGCTGCCATGTGGCCGAGGTCGAGATCGACCCGGAAACCGGCGTGATCGAGGTTGACCGCTACAGCATGGTCAACGACTTCGGGGTCCTGATCAATCCGCTGCTCGTCGAGGGCCAGGCGCATGGCGGGGTCGTGCAGGGCGTTGGCCAAGCCTTGCTCGAAAACGTCGTCTACGACGACAGCGGCCAGATCCTAACCGGCAGCTTGATGGACTATGCCTTGCCGCACGCGAGCCAGGTGCCCGGCTTCTCGTTCGCGAGTCATCCGATTCCGGCCCGGACCAACGGGCTAGGAGTCAAGGGATGTGGCGAGGCCGGCTGCGCCGGCTCCTTGCCCGCGGTGATGAACGCGGTGGCCGACGCTTTGCGGCCTCTCGGCATTCGGCATATTGATATGCCGGCTACACCGGAGCGCGTCTGGCAGGCCTTGCAGGCCGTGCAGCCGGAGACGGACGCAGCCTGAGCGCGGCGGGTCAGTTAGACCCAATACTATTCATTTAGTGATCCGAATGGCGGCATTGAAGTCGATGCGCGTGATCGGCTGTGGCGTGCGAGAGCGCAGCGGATAGCCGCTCATCTTGCGCTTGACCCCGCGCGGCACCTGCCTGCCCCGGGAGCTTGCTACGCGCTCCTCCAGGATCTCGGCCAAGACCTCGTCATGCAGGGCAAGCCGGTTCCGAGGGGGGAAAAGCCGCGAAAAGCGGCAGCTTGCGCCGCACGACGCGCACGGCGTGCAGGAACGACAAACGATCCGCGTCCTCGGCCCGTGCGTCTGAGCGGTACGGTGTACTGTCATAAGGCGGGTTTTGCGGCCTGAGGCTCGTTTAGGCAGCGATGGATGGTGGCTGGGTGGACATTGAAGGTTCTGGCGACTTCGCTGATGGACCGGCCTTCGCGGACCAGGGAGAGGGCGAGCGCCTTCTGATCTGGACGTAACTTCTGCGGCCGTCCGAACGACACGCCGCGCCGCTTGGCGGCCTGGCGGCCCTCGTCCGTTCGATGCCGGATGAGGGCGCGTTCGAACTCGGCGACGCCAGCGAACATGGTCAGAACCATGCGACCGGCGGGGGTCGTGGTATCAGCCCAGGGCTCCTCAAGCGACTGCAATCCGGCATCTTTCTCTCGGATCACCTCGGCGATGCGAAGCAGTTCGGCTGTCGAGCGCGCGAGCCGATCGAGGCGGCTGACAACCAGAATGTCGTCTTTGCGGAGTTCCTGGAGCAGTTGCTCGAGTGCGGGTCGTTGGCGGGCAGCACCGGAGATCTTCTCCTCAAACAGCTTGCCGCATCCGGCGTCCTTCAACCGGGCGCGCTGCAGATCAAGGCGCTGATCCTCGGTCGACACGCGGGCGTAGCCGAGCTTCACGACAGGCGCTCGGCAGCCGTGCGAAACTTATCGCATAAAGCAGCTGTTCCGCATGGGACATTTGCAGCATGTAAGTGCCTAATCTTTGGTCCACGCCCGGACTGACGCAGAAGTCCAGAGTATCTCGCTCAATATGCCTGCCTCGCCGCCATAACCCCGCATGGATTCCTCAAAGGGCTGACGACCAACAGAATCGCTAAAGTCTACGCCATACCTCTCAAGACTACGGGCAAGCTGATGAACATCATGGTCGGTAATAGCAAAACCGAAAATATAGGCAAAATCATTTCGGAAATCGTTGAAGCAGTCTAAAGCCCATTTTGTATTTTTTCCAAACAACTTATGGTCTACCGCTCACGAATCCCCTCATTTGAGTTGACCCTCTACTAGGCGCGATTCGGGCCGACTTCGTATGACCGCGGATAGCGGGTATGGAGTCTGGCGGTGGTCAAATTGGAGCGTCCGGACAAGCGGCTGTCGAATGTTCGGGGCTTCCTTGACGAGCTTTATGGTCGCGACCTGCATGCCAAGCGGGTTGAAGCCCTTGCGGGTGCCACGCTTGGCGTCATGGCGGGCGCTTCGCTCGCGGTGGCGACGATTGGCCAGGCGCTGGCGCAAGCACGGGGCTGGGTGACCAAGCATGCGATCAAGCAGGTCGACCGCCTGATAAGCAACGCCGGCATCGAGGTGTGGGACAGCTTCGCCCGCTGGGTCCCGCATCAGGTCAACGCCCGGCCCAGCATCCTGGTCGCGATGGACTGGACCGACTTCGACCATGACGACCAGTCAACCCTCGTGCTGAGCCTGGTGACGGACCATGGCCGCGCGGCGCCTCTGATATGGCTGACGGTATGGAAAGAGGAGATCGCGACACGGCGCAACGACTACGAGGACGCGTGCCTGTGCCGCCTGGCCGAGACGGTGCCCCCGCAATGCCGGGTGACGATCCTGGCCGACCGTGGCTTCGGCGACCAGAAGCTGTTCGCCTTTCTGGGCCGGATCGGCTTTGGCTACGTCATCCGCTTCCGCGGCAACATCCGCGTGACCGATGCCGACGGCACGTCCAAGCCCGCCGCCGAGTGGGTGGGCAAGAGCGGCCGGGCGCGCAAGCTGCGCGATGCGCGGGTGACGGCCAAGGGGCAGCAGGTCGGCGCCGTTGTGTGCGTTCATGCCAAGGCGATGAGGGAGCCCTGGTGCCTGGCCGCAAGCGACCCGGAGGCGTCGGCGGCGATGCTGGTCAACCACTATGCCCGCCGCTGGACCATCGAGCCGCAGTTCCGCGACACCAAGGATCTGCGCTTCGGCATGGGACTGTCGTCCACCCGCGTCGGCGAACCTATGCGCCGAGACCGGCTGCTGCTGGTCAGCGCCTTCGCGGTCGCGCTGCTGACGCTGCTCGGCGCGGTAGGCGAAAGCCTCGGCCTGGACCGGTTGCTCAAGTCCAACACCAGCCGGACCCGCACTCACTCGCTGTTTCGGCCGGGCTGCATGCTCGACGAGCTCATCCCCAACATGCCCGAGCACCGCCTGCTGCCGCTCATGGAAGCGTTCGAGCAAGCGGTCTCAAAGGCACCAGATTTCAGCGGATTGTATGCTCAGGCGAAATGAGGGGATGGCTGAGGGCTTGGGCAGCAGGTAATGTTAGGACCTCCACCGAAATTGTATCAGCTCGACGGACACTATCATGCTGTGCATCACTTCAACCGGGAAAGAAGATCATGGTAAGCTTGCTTGAAATACGTGAGATAGATGCGGATCCTGTGACGGCCGACATCTATACCGATATCCGGGCATCCTCAGCGCTTCCGCAGGTCAACCTGATTTACAGGCACTTGGCCACCCTGCCGGGGGCACTTCCCGCTGTCTGGAACGCAATCCGGCCATGGATGCGGTCGGCAGTTGCTGACGAGGCGATCGTGCCCTTGCTGAAAGCATCGTCCGGGGTGGAAGCGATGCGCACGGCGGAGTTGGCCGAGGTGGACGCAGTAACCGTCCTAAACCTACTGAGCGTGTATGGCCGCGGTAACGCATTGAACCTGATTGCTCTCTCTGGGGTGCGGCGGCGGCTGGAAGATCCAGCGCTGCCGCCCGGTTCGCCTCGCAAGGAGCGTAGCGCGACCCCGCCCATTCCAGTCATTCCGCCCTTGCCGCGTTTGGACGCGCTCCCTCTCGAAACCAGGGTACTGGTCACGAAATTGGCATCATTGCACGACGCAGCGCAGCGCGGTGTGACACCGAGCCTGTATTTGCATCTGGCTCACTGGCCAGAGCTGCTACCGTCCGTAGAGCGACGAATCGAGTCCCACGTACGGCACGGTGGACTTGCTTCGGACCGCGCTTCCATAATGGCTGCCACTGCCGCTTTCGGGCTTGAAGGAGCACCGGACACCTTGATGCCTTTGCCGGCTTCGGTCTGGGACCAAGCGCTTTCCGCCATCGTCCTGTTCACGACCTCCGTCATCCCCGACTTGGTTGCGGTCGGGCGGCTGCTGACAGATGCCATAAGTCGCGGAGTTACCCTCGACTTACCATCCGCCGCTCTTGCTACGGCTAGGGGAAAACTTTGAATCTTCGTCATCTACAATTTTTCGTCGTGCTCGCGGAGGAGTTGAATTTCACGCGCGCCGCCGAGCGGCTGCACGTCGCGCAGCCGGCGCTCAGTCATCAAATGCGCATTATCGAGGACCGCGTCGGAGCACGCCTGATTGATCGCGGCAGCCGCCCGATGCGGCTGACAGCAGCCGGGCAGTATTTCCTTATCCAGGCACGCCGCCTCCTGGCCGAATACGAGGAGGCTGCGACAGGCGCTCGGCAAATCGCTGCTGGCCGACGCGGCTGGCTCGGAATCGGCTTCACCCGCTCGGCAATATACAGTGTCCTGCCGCTCGCCTTGAAGGCATTCCATCAAATACACCCAGACATCGAGTTCAAGTTGTTCGAAATGCTGACAGAGGAACAAGTCGGCGCGCTTAGAGACCGCAGGATCCATGTTGGTATTGGCAGGAGGCTCTTGTTGGATTCCGGGGTGGTGAGGTCGGGATTGGAAAGCGGGACTGAGGGCTTCTGGTGCGCGGGCGGAAGTGGGAGTAGGTGGCCTGCTCGCGCGAGGAGCTTTCGCCATGGCTGCATCCGATTTGGTCAACCTTTCGGGCTTGATCGACGACGCCAAGTGCTTTGCGCTGGTGCGCGAGCACCGCTGGCCGGAAGCCGTGCGCTGCCCTGCCTGCGAGAGCGGCGCGGTGATCCGAGACGGATGCGACGACACGCAGCCCTGCCGGCAGCGCTATCGCTGCAAGGCGTGTTCAGGACGTTTCGACGACCTCACCGGAACGGCGCTGGCCGGGCACCATCAGCCGCTGCGCATGTGGGTGCTGTACCTGTATTTCATGGGGCTGAGCCTGTCGAACCGGCAGATCGCGGGTGAGCTGGGCCTGGACGCCTCGGACGCGCAGGCGATGACGGACCAGTTGCGCCGCGGGCTGGTCGCCAAGATGCCAGCGGTAGAACTGCAGGGCGAGGTGGAGATCGACGAGGTTTACGTGGTGGCGGGGCACAAGGGCCAGCCGGACGAAGTGGCCAAAAGGGGCGGCTCGGGCGCTGCCGCAGGCTGGCAGGCGCGCCGGGCGGAGCCGGTCAAGATCCTATGCGGGTGGGCGGCGGCCGGGTCGTAGGCTGAGGTTGTTGCCACTTCATCCTGGAGACGCCCGATGTCTTGCACCGAACATCCTGCCCGCGCCGCCGCCCATTCTGATCCTGCCACGCCGATCGACATGGACGCCACGCTGTTTGCTGCTCTTGAACTGAGCCTCTCGAGCTGGGTTCTGGTGGCCAGCGCTCCTGGCGAGGACAAGGCCAGCAAGCATGGCCTGGCTGCTTGCGACGGTCCTGGCTTGCTTGCGTTGCTGCGGCGCTTGCAGGAGCGTGCCGAGCGGCGCTGCGGCCGCCCGGTGGCGGTGGTTGTCATGCAGGAGGCCGGCCGCGACGGGTTCTGGGTGCATCGCCTGTTGGAGGCCCAGGGGGTGCGCAGCCTGGTGGTGGACCCGTCCTCGATTGCGGTGAACCGGCGCAGCCGCCGCGCCAAAACGGACCGGATCGACGCCGAGGCGATGTTGCGCACGCTGATGGCGTGGTCGCGCGGCGAGCGGCAGGTGTGCGCCATGGTGCGACCACCTTCGCGCGAGGCGGAGGACGCGCGCCGGCTGACCCGCGAGCGGGAAGCGCTGCTGGCTGAGCGCATCCGGCACGCCAACCGGATCAAAGGACTGCTGGCCACACAGGGCGTGTTTGGGTTCGAGCCGACCCGGCGAGATCGGAGGATCCGGCTGGCGGAACTGCGCACGCCCGAAGGCGCCGCGCTGCCGCCGCGGCTGTTGGCCGAGGTCGGACGGCAGCTGAACCGGCTGGAGCTGGCCATGCAGCAACTCGCCGCCGTGGAGGCCGTGCGTGACGCCGCGTTCGCGGCCGAACGCACTGTAACCCCGGCGTGCGTTGCCGCCGGAACAGAAAAGAGAAAGGGGGCGGCCGGACGCAAGGATGCGTCGGCGGCATTGCCCTGCGGCGATGGACCCGGTGCGCGCCTGCTGCGGCTCAAGGGCGTCGGACCCGAGACCGCCTCGGTGTTGGCGGGCGAGGCGTTCTTCCGCGATTTCCGCAACCGGCGGGAGGTGGCGTCCTATGCCGGGCTGGCCCCCAGCCCGTGGCAGAGCGGCGGCGTCGAGCGCGAGCAGGGCATCTCCAAAGCCGGCAACGCGCGCGTGCGCCGGGCGATGGGGCAGCTGGCTTGGCTTTGGCTGCGCAACCAGCCCGGTAGTGCTCTAAGTACTTGGTATCGCGAGCGCGTCCGCGACGGGCGGGGCCGGATCAAGCGCATCGCCATCACCGCACTCGCGCGCAAGCTGCTGGTGGCGCTGTGGCGGTTCGTCACCCACGGCCTGGTGCCGACCGGCGCCGTGCTGAAGGCGGTGCAGGCAGGCTGATACAACGCCCTGCACGCAACCCAATCCGCGGCCCGGTCACTGGCTGAGCCGCTGATCCGGGGTGGATGGTGACCGGCCGGAACCGGGGCTGAGATACGCCGCGCTCCCAAGAAGGGTCCCATCCCTCCAAGCCCTGGCCCTCAAGCATGAGGGATCGTGGTCCGGACCGCCTAAGGTCCGACCGGATACGAGGTGATGCGGACAGTGCTGCCGCATGATGGATGACGGGCTCGAACCACGGATCACACCGCGACAGGAGATCACACAATGAGTGCTTGACAACTGGAACCCCATACGAGGTTCCGGCGGCAAAGCCGTTGGAAAGGCAATGGAGGGCGCGGCACACTGGAGAAGGACAAGCCACCCGTTCTCGGCCTGATCCAGCGCGGCGGCCAAGTGGTGCTGCACATGCTGGCCAACGTGCAGCAAAGGATGACCAAGCCGGTCATCACCGCCGCCGTCGCCCCGGGCGCCCTCGTCCACACGGACGAATACAGCATCCACGCCCGCCTGCCAGCCTGGGGCTATGGGCACAAAACGGTCTACCATGGGCGCGGCGAATACGCCCGCGACGAGGACGGCGACGGCTTCTGCGAGGTCCACGTCAACACCATCGAGGGTTTCTGGTCGCTGCTGCGCTCCTGGCTGCGCCCTCACCGCGGCATCTCGCAGGACAAGCTGCCGCTCTACCTCGGCTTCTTCCAGTTCGTGCACAACGCACGCCGACGTGGCAAAGCCCTGCTCGGTGCCCTGATCGCCGGGCTGGTTGCGTGACAAACCCGGCACCACCCCGGAACCCAATAAGAGCCACTGCGGTAATGCTGGCTTGGAACGCGCTGAACCCAGTCCGCTGCCGTCTCGTCCTCGACGGGACTTGGCAGCTTTGTTGATGCGGCGCAGGGTCTCGTCCGTTGAGGGAGGATGCGATGACGGGTCGAACCATGTTCGACAAGATCTGGCGGCAGCACGTGGTCGCCGATCTCGGCGAGGATTGGGCACTGCTCCACATCGACCGGCATCTGCTACACGACTTGTCGGGCGGACGCGCTCTGGAGATGCTTGAGGAACGAGGCCTGCGCACCCGAAATCCCGAACTCGCCTTCGCCACCCCCGACCACGCCGTCTCCAGCCTGCCCGGCCGCACCGCGTCCAGCTACCCGCCCGGCGCCGCCCTGCATGACGGGTTGCGCGACCGCGCCCGCGCCGACGGCATCGCTTTCTTCAATCTTGGACAGGATGGGCAGGGCATCGTTCATGTCATGGCCCCCGAGTTAGGGATCGTCCTGCCCGGCACGACTTTGATCTGTGGCGACAGCCACACCTGCACCAACGGCGCGCTCGGTGCGCTGGCCTTCGGCGTCGGTTCTTCCGAACTCACCCATGCCCTTGCCACCCAGACCCTGCGCCAGCGCCGCCCGCGCACGATGCGGCTGCGCTTCGAGGGTCAGCCGAGCCCGCATGTCGGCCCCAAGGACCTCATCCTACACGCGATTGGAACGTTCGGCGCCAAGGCTGGAACCGGTTACGCGGTGGAGTATGCCGGTGCCACCATCCGCGCCATGACGATCGAGCAGCGGCTCACCCTATGCAACCTGTCCATCGAAATGGGTGCCAAGATCGGCATGATCGCGCCCGACGACGGCACCTATAAATACCTTGCCGCCCGCCGCTACGCCCCGAAGGGTGCAATGTTCGACCGTGCTGTCGCCGCCTGGCGCCACTTGCCGAGCGACGACGACGCGCGCTTCGACCGCGATGAGACGATCGACGTCGCCGCCGTTGCGCCGACCGTCACCTGGGGCACCAGCCCGGAGCACGCGATGCCCGTCGACGGCGTCATCCCCGACCCGGCGGATGGCACCGACGCGGCTATCCGCACCGCCCGTCGCGCCGCGCTGGACTACATGGGGCTTGAGCCCGGCCGACCGATCGCCGGCACCAAGGTCGATTGGGTGTTCATCGGCTCCTGCACCAATAGTCGCTTGTCCGACCTGCGGCAGGCGGCTGCGATAGTGCGTGATGGCCGGGTCGCTCCGGGCGTGACGGCCTGGGTGGTGCCCGGCTCGGAACGGGTCAAGCGCGAGGCAGAGGCGGAGGGGCTCGACCGGCTGTTCCGCGCCGCCGGCTTTGCCTGGCGCGAGCCTGGCTGTTCGATGTGCGTCGCCGCCAATGGCGAGCAGGTCCCGCCGGGCGCACGTGCAATCTCTACCTCGAACCGCAACTTCGTGGGTCGCCAGGGCCCCGGCGCCCGTACCCACCTCGCCAGCCCGGCCATGGCCGCCGCCGCCGCGCTACGCGGCGCCATCACCGACGTGCGGACGCTGTGATGTCTGAAGCCAACCGCTTCACGACCCTCGCCGGCATCGCCGCGCCCTTGATGCGTGCGAACATCGACACCGACACGGTGATCCGCATCGAACGGCTGACCAACGCCAAGCCGGCCGAGACCGCGCCCTGGCTGTTCGAGTCGCTCCGCTTCGATGCCGAGGGGCGCGAGGATCCCGACTTCATCCTGAACAAGCCCGCGTTTCGCGACGCCCCGATCCTGCTCGCGGGCGAGAATTTCGGTTGTGGTTCCTCGCGTGAAGGTGCGGTCTGGGCGCTCAAATTCTCGGGCATCCGCTGCGTGATCGCGCCCTCCTTCGGCGACATCTTCGCCAATAACTGCTTTCAGAACTTCATGCTGCCCGTTGTGCTGCCCCAGGCGCAGGTCGAGCGCCTGGCCGAAGCCTGCGCCGGTGGCAACGCGCGGGTGACCGTCGATCTGGAGCGGCAGCTCGTAATCGCACCGCACGGGGAAGAGAGGCCGTTCGCCATTGAGGCCATTCGCAAGCAGGCCCTGCTTTCCGGGCTCGACGAGGTCGGGCAGACGTTGTCGATGGAGGCCGCCATCGCGTCGTTCCAGGCGCAGGATCGCCTTGCCCGGCCCTGGATCTGGGATCTCGCGGAAGAGAACGCGGCATGACCGACGCCCGGCGCGAGCTGCGCCGCTTGCTCGCCGGCCCTGAGATGCTGGTCGCGCCCGGCGGCTATGACGGCATCACCGCGCGCCTGATCGAGCAGGCCGGCTTCAGCGCGGTCTACATGACCGGCGCCGGCACCGCCGCCTCGTTCGGCCTACCCGATTACGGATTGTTGTCAATGACGGAGATGGTCGGCAACGCCGCCCGCATGGCCAGCGCCACCCGCCTACCGCTGATCGCCGACGCGGATACGGGCTACGGCACCGAGTTGAACGTCGTCCGCACCGTGCGCGAATACGAGCGCGCCGGCACCGCCGCGATCCATATCGAGGACCAGGTCTCGCCCAAACGCTGCGGCCACCTCGACGGTAAGGAGCTGGTCTCGCGCGACGAGTTCGTCGCCAAGATCCAGGCGGCCGTCGCGATCCGACAGGATAGGGACTTCGTCATCATTGCCCGCACCGACGCGCGCTCCGTCGCCGGGTTGGACGAGGCGATCGCCCGGGCCAATCTCGCCCTGACGGCCGGCGCGGACCTGGCCTTTGTCGAAAGTCCGGAGACCCTCGACGAGGTCCGCCTGGTGCCGGAGCGCGTGGCCGGGCCGTGTCTGCTCAACGTGGTCTGGGGCGGCAAGACGCCGCAGGTCTCGATGGACGAGGCGCAAGCCATGGGCTACCGCCTTGCCATCCTGCCAAGCGTTCTGCTCAAGACAATTTATGGCGCCTGCGATCAAGCGCTTGCCGCCCTGCAGCAGGATCGGCGCCACCCAACCCCGCTCTTCGACAGCAGCGTTCAGAACTCCTTCCGCCGCTTCGGCGCCGATGAATGGGATGCCCTGCGCACGCGGTTCCGCACCGCGGCCGAGTGACGCCTACCTGTCCGCCTACTGGCCCCCCAGCCGCCGGCTGAGCCGCAGCATCACCGTATTGGCAGCCAGCGCAAAGACCACGATCAGCAGCACCACCGCGGTCGACAGCGCTACGTTGTGCTGCGCCAGTCCGTTGACCAGCAGGAAACCGAGCCCGCGCTGCGAGGAGAACATCTCGCCGATCAGCACACCCAGCAGGCTGAGCGAGAAGCCGAGCCGCAGCCCCGACACGATCTGCGGCAGGCAGGCCGGCACCAGCACCCAGCGCATCGTCTGCGCCGGCGACAGCCGCATCGCCCGCGCCGCCCGCGGCAGCACCGCCGGCAGCGTCTTGATCGCCGCGATAGTGAACAATGTCACCGGCACCAGCCCGTGCATCACCCCGAACGCCACCTTGGCGCTCATGCCCAGACCGAACAGGAGCAGCACCACGGGATACAGCGTCACCTTCGGGATGGTGTAGAAGCCCGCCAACACCGGCTCGGCCACGTCGCCGGCGAACCGCCGCAACCCGAGCACCAGCCCCAGCAGCAAGCCGCAAATGGAGGAAAGCGCGAACGAGAGCGCGAAAGCGGTCGCCGTCGCGCCGGCGTTGTCCCAGAACCGAGCCGTCGCCAGCAGCTTTGCCGTGTAGCCGAACGTTGCGAGCGGTCCCGTTACCGCGACGCCCTGCGTCCAACTGCCGACCGCTTGCCACACGAGCAGCGCGATCGCGATCAACAGTAGCGGGTCCAGCACCCGCAGCCTCGGCGCCCGCCGTGCCTCGGTCGAGGTGGTGATGTTCACGAGCGCACCCGGCGGCGCAGCAACCGCCCTTCCCAACTGTATAGCAGCCCGTTGGCCGTCACCGCGACCAGCAGCACAAATAGCATCAACCCATACATCGTCCGGTTATCGAAGCTCTGGTAGGCGTACGAGATCGCGTAGCCGAGCCCGCTGCCGGACAAGATGAACTCTCCCGCGATCACCCCGATCAGTGCGTAGGACAGAGCCAGCTTGATGCCGCCGAACAGCGACGGCATCGCCGCGGGCAGCACGACGGTCATCAGCGTCCGCAACGGTCCCAGCCGCTGCACTCGCGCGACCCGACGCAACACGCGCGGCAGGCTGTCCAACCCCGCCAGCGTGCCGATCACCATCGCCGGCGCGGCCGACAGCACGCCCAGCACGACCAACGGCGCCATGTTCAGCCCCAGCAACGCCACCAACAGCGGATAGAACACGAAGGTCGGCACCGAGTAGTAGGAGGCGAGCACCGGGTCGATGGCGCGCCGCAGCCGCGGCGTGGCATGCAGAACGGCGCCCCCCGCGATCCCGAGCACCACGGCGAGCGCGAAGGCGAGGCCCACCGTGCTGAACGTGCTGAGCATCGGCTCCGTCGCGTTGCCCGACGCAAGCACCTCGACCATCGCCGCCGCCATCGCGCTCGGCGGCAACACGGCCTGCGGGCTGATCACGCCCGTTCGGCACAGCAACTCGAGTACCAGCACCGCCGCGACCAGCACGCCCGTTCGCACCAGCAGGACGGCGGTCCCGCGGCTCAAGCGCGCCCCATCGTGCGTAGTGACTCCGTCCGCAACGACGTCCACAGCCGCGCCGTCAGCTCGCCGAAATGCGGGTCCGACACCACACGACTATCCCGCTCGCGCGGCCAACCGGTCTCGACGAGGTCGATGAACCGGCCGGGTCGCGCCGACATGACGCCTACGCGGTCCGACAACATGGCCGCTTCGTCGAGCGCATGGGTGATCAGCAGCACGGTCGCCCCCGTCTCGCGCCATAGCCGGAGAAGCTCGTCGCCCATCAGCAGCCGGGTCTGCTGATCCAGCGCCCCGAACGGCTCGTCGAGCAAAATCAGGCGCGGCTGCTGCACCAGCGTGCGTGCGATGCACATGCGCTGCCGCATGCCGCCGGAGAGCTGCGCCGGGTAGTGCGACGCGAATTGCGCCAGCCCCATGAATTCGACCGCCCCGTCGACCCGGCGCGCCACCTCCGCGCTGCCGAGCTTCGCGCGTCGCAACCCAAAGGCGACGTTGTCGCGCACCGTCAGCCACGTGAAGCTCGCATCCTCCTGGAACACGACGCCGACCCCATCCGGCACCGCCCCGCGCAACGGCTTGCCTTCGAACGTGACCGTTCCCTCGCTCGGGTCTCCCAGGCCGGACAGCACGTCCAGCAGCGTGGATTTGCCGCAGCCGGACGGGCCGACGACGGAGAAGAACTCGCCCGGCGCCAAGTCGAGATCGATCGGCCCTAGCGCGTGCACCGGCTGCTTGCCGCTGAACCGGCGCACGACGCCGCGTAGCGCCGCGTGCGGCTCCGGGATCGGCGTCGCTTCCGGCATCAGCGCGCCGTGCGCTGATCCGGCGGCAGGAACTGCAGGTCCACCATCTTGGCCCAGTCAGGCGCCTGCTTGAGCTGACCGGTGATCTGCAGACCCTCGATCATGTGGTCCATCGCCGGGTAGTCCAGCCGACCATCGCTCCAGTATTTGATCGCGACGAGATCGGTCATGTGCGTCCGAAAGCTGGCGGTGTCGGGGTTGCTATACGCCTTGGCCAGCAGGTCCGCCGCCTCGTCAGGGTGCGCCATCACGTAATCCAGCCCCTCCTTGCGCGCCGCAATGACGCCGCGGACGATGTCGGGATGGTCCTTGGCGTACTCGGACGTCGTGATGCAGACGGTCTGCATCATCTGCGGCGACATGACGTCCTTCACGTAGAACACCGGCTGCACCAGGTCCTTGCGCTGCGAATAGATCAGCGTATCGCTGAACCCGGTATCCACCGCACCGCTGGTCACGGCCGACAGGTTGGCGCCGAGGTCACCGGCCGCCACCAGCTTGACCTGTTCGCGCGTCATGCCGTTGGCCTTCAGCGCCATGAGGATGATCATGTTGGACACCGAGTTCGGCGATGTGAACGCGATCCGCTTGCCCGCGAGGTCCTTGATGCCGTGTAGCGGCGATCCGGCTTTGGCGATCCACATCTGGTCGCCCACGCTCTGCGTGCCGCCCGCCACGATGACGATCTTCTCGCCGGCATTGATCGCCTGCACCGCGGCCGCGAGCGAGACCTCGCCGAACGGGATGCCGCCCGCCAGCGTGTTGCGCACTGCTGTGCCGCCACCCGGCGCGGTCAAGATGCCGGTCACGTCGACACCGTGCTGCTTGAAGTAGCCCTTCTCCATCGCGACGGCATACGGCGCGCCATAGAACTGACCGCCCCAATGCGTCACCGTGATTGTGTCGGCCTGCGCCGGCGCGGCCACCACCGTCGCCGCTGCAAAGCCGGCCAGCAGCAGTAAGCGGCGCACCATCGTCATCGTAGCCATCGTTTCCTCCAATCTTACGTTGCCGCGATCCTACCTCGGCGCCCGGCCGCAATGATACCGCCGTGGCCCCGTCTCAATCTGTGACCGTCTCTCTCACGGTCTCGCCGTCGCCCGCGATCGCCTCGAGGCTCCGTCCGTTCGTCTCCTCCCGATACGCCGCCGCCAGCACGACTTGCAGCAGCAGCGCCGCCGAAACGCCGCCGAGAACCGCCTCGACGCCGCCTGCCTTGAACAGCGCCACCACTGCGAACGGCACCGCGATAGCCGTCAAACGCCCCGCGACGCTGGTGATCGCGTTGCCGCGCATGCGCGACGCGGTCGGGAACAGCTCCGGCACGTAACCGGCGACGATCACCGCGACTAGGAAGTAGATCAGCGTGAACATGATGAAGCCCAGTGCCGTCGCCGTCGGCTGGTTGCTGGCATGCGCGAA
Organism: Acetobacteraceae bacterium; assembly: GCA_965260935.1. Taxonomy (GTDB): domain Bacteria; phylum Pseudomonadota; class Alphaproteobacteria; order Acetobacterales; family Acetobacteraceae; genus JBBROS01. The sequence goes on along the minus strand of OZ253374.1, from coordinate 274,774 downwards.
TGCCCAGCCGCAGATCGCGGCCGCGAGCGAGGCGCCGATGATAGCCGGACGTCGCCCGACGCGGTCGCTCAGCAGCCAGCCGAGCGCCGCCCCCGCAGGGCCGCCGAACGACATGAGCACGGCTTGGCCGAGTGACTGGCTAATCCCCATGCCGTGCTGCACCAGAAAAGTCGGCACCCAGACGACGAAGCCGTAGATCGCGATTCCGAGCACAGCCTGCATGACGCTGCCGATCGCCGCCCGGCGCACGAACGCGGCCCGCGAGAGCCCGGCCGACGCAGTCGCCATCGGCGGCACGACGGCCGGCGTGATCCCGGGCACCTCCCGCTCCGCCCCGCTGACGATGGCGTCCGCCTCCGCCTCGCGCCCGACCGAGACCAGCCAGCGGGGCGATTCCGGCATCGCCTTGCGTATCCACAGCACGACGAACGCGCCGACCCCGGCAATCAGGAACATTGGCCGCCAGCCGAACGCCGGGATAACCAGCCAACTGACCAGCGTCGCCGCGAACAGGCCGAAATTGGTCACCAGCGACAGCAGCGCCGCCCAGCGCCCACGATGCTGCGGCGGCACGAACTCGAGCATGGTCGCGTAGCCGATCACGATCTCCGCCCCCAGCCCGATCCCGGACACGAAGCGCGCGGCGATCAGCCAACCCATCGAGGGCGCGGCGGCGCAGGCCAGCGAGGCCGAGCCGAAGATGGCCAGGTTGAACTGATAGGTGAAGCGCCGCCCGAATCGGTCGCCCAACCAGCCCGCACCGGCCGCGCCGATCACCATGCCGACGAACGTCGCCGAGATGAACCGGGCGTTGGCCGCCAAATCCGACCAATCGCCGTGCAGCAACGCACCCAGCACGGACCCGGCGAGGTAGATGTCGAAGCTGTCGAAGAACATGCCCGCGCCGATCAGGAACAGCAGCCGGCGGTGGAAGGGCAGGATCGGCAGCCGGTCGAGCCGCGCCGCGATGCTGCGTTCGGCTGAAGTCATCGGGCGGCGCCTTACAGGCGCGCGTCGGTCTGGCCGTGCCGCCGCTCGAACTCGTGTACCGCGGGAAAGCCCATCAGCCCATTCATCTCGGAAAACGGCATCAGTTCGGCCCCGCCCGTACCGATCCCCGCCGCCTTGAGACGGTTGTAGGACGTCTTGAGTGCGGCCGCTGCAGCGAGGAAGCCGACCGACGGATAGATCGCGATGGTGAATCCCAGCCCCGCGAGCTCGTCGGTGCTCAGATAGGGCGTGCGCCCACCCTCGACCATGTTGGCCAGCAACGTCGCGCCCCGGAACCGTTCGGCAATCTGGCGCAGCTCCTCGTGAGATTCGGGACTCTCGACGAACAGGATATCCGCGCCCGCCTCGAGGAAACCTTCAGCGCGCCGCAACGCCTCATCCATGCCATGCGCGTATCGCGCATCCGTGCGGGCGACGATCAAGAAGTCCGGGCTCGGCCGCGCCTCGACGGCCACACGCACCTTCGCCACCGCATCGGCGATCGGGATGACGCGGCGATACTCCGTGTGCCCACATTTTTTTGGGAACTCCTGATCTTCGAGCTGGATGCCCGCCGAACCGGCCGCCGCATAGCCACGCACCGTGCGATCCACGTTCAGCAGCCCGCCATAGCCCGTATCCCCATCAGCGATAAACGGCGCCGAAACGGCACCCGCGATACAACGCACCCGGTCCAGCATTTCGGAGTATGTCGCCGTGCCAGCATCCGCGACGCCCAACGATGACGCCACCGACCCGTAACCAGTCATGTAAAGAGCGGGAAAGCCAAGACTATTCGCAATACGAGCTGAAATCCCATCAAATACGCCCGGAAGTCCCAGACATTTATTCGGCTGCAGCAAACTCCGGATCGTATTCATTGCGTCTTCCTCTCAGACAAGAGCTGATACTTCGTCGCAAGGTCGTTGCATTCCAGATAGCGAGTCAAGCCACCCCGCGCAACCGCACCCGTCGGCTTGCCAAAATGGAACGGGTCGGCAGGCAGGCCGAGTTGGCGGATGACGCCGAGCCTGGCCAGCTCGTCGCGCAGGCTGGCGACGTTGGCCTGTGCGGCTGAGCGGGGAGTGGAAAAAGCCTGTGCTGGTCAGGTTGCCTTTGACAGTGCTCGTTCCGGAGTGAGCCGACCATCGAGCACAGCGACTCGCACGACAGCGCCGCGGTGGGCGTGACGTGGCGACCAGCGCATCCAGCGCCGCTGACCATCCTCGCAGTGGCAATCTCATCCACGCAGCTTTTAGGCTGACAAGGGTGTTCTTTTATGGCGGGTTTACGGGTCAAACCCTCTGTATGAACTTCGTTTCAATCGTGGATATCCCTGCCGGATCATGGTTCTCTCCGCGGTTGGCGTGTGCCGCCGCATGATGGCGTCGGAAGCGTTGGCCTCGTGATGTCAGGTTCACGGTCGATCTGATCGGGAGATCAGGGCCGCAACAACACCCACGTGATGCAGCGTGGTGCATGGATCAGGCGTGTGGGCGCAGTTGCCCCAGCCCCGTTCCGGGTCACGCGGTGCGGACGTAATTCGGGCGTCCCAGCTCCCACAGACGGTTGAGCGCGTAGACAGCCATGTCCACCTCGGTCGCCCGGCACTCATCCTTGTGCGCGCGCAGCACATCGCCGATCACCTGCTTCCAACGCCCGATCGCGACCTCGGCCAGCGCTCGTCTCGCGTAGCCGGATGCTCTCTGCCAGCTCATGCGGCCGTGCTCGGCGATGTGCTGGAGGTGGTGGTCGCGCTGCGTCGGCGCGGTCTCGGCCGTGGCGCTCGGCACCGTCGTCGTGCGTGGGGGCACGACGACGTTCGCGTCCGGCTGGCGTTCGGCCACGTCGGTGTAAACGTTGTCCTGATCGTATCCACCGTCGGCCGTGAGCGTGGCCACGGCGGCGTTGACCTGGTCGAGCAAGGGGCCGACCTCGGCGCCGTCGTCCACCTCCTTGGCCGTGAGCGAGGCAGCGACGATCTGCCCAGTGTCGGCGTCGATGCCCAAATGGAGCTTCCTCCACGCCCGGCGCGTGCGGGTGCCGTGCTTCTCGACCAGCCACTCGCCGGGCCCGCACAGCTTGAGCCCCGTGCTGTCCACCAGCAAATGCAGCGGCTCGGCCCCGCCGTCAGCACCGATTCTGGGCCGCGATGGCCGTGGCACGTCCAGCGTCGCCGAGCGGCGGCTCAGGGTGGTGTGGTCCGGCACGCGCAAGCTCAGCCCGAGCAGGCCAATGACGGAGCCGATCAGGCCCTCAGCCTGCCGGTAAGCCAGGCGGAACACGGCCCTGAGCGTGAGTGCGGTCAGGATGGCCAGCGCCGAGTAGCGGGGCTGGCCGCCGCGGGTCGTGCGCGGCTCAGCCGCCCAGGCCTCGATCGCCTTGTCCGTAAACCAGACCGTCAAGCTCCCGCGCTGGCGCAGCCCGGCCTCGTAGGCGGGCCAGTTCGTGACCCGGTGTTGCTGGCAGGGAATATGGTGGCGTCGGTCCTGGTTCAGCTTGAACGGCAAGGTGGGCATCCGGGGTCAGCAAGGGAAGCGCAGTCCTGCCCCGCACAGCACTCCGGCACCACCAACAATCCCATCCATGCACCACGCTGACTTGCAGGTTTCCACCAGCGAGGCGACGGCTGCCCAATTCGCCGCCCCCTCGTCGCTGCCCGCGAAGAGCGAGTTTTTTCTGGATAGGGCCACCGGCCTCATCGCGCGCTCGACCGAGTTGGTGTCGATCTCGACCCGCCCGTCATCGAGGAAGCGCTCGAGCCCGTCCCAGTGGTTCAGCGCGTAACGGATCGCCATCGCCGTCGGACCGCGTGCCGGCAGCTTGGCGGCCTGCGCCTCGAACCAGATGCGCAGGTCGGCGACCAGCGGCCGGCTCTTGGCCTGGCGCACCTCAAGCCTGTGTCCGGCGTCGTGGCCGCGGATGTCGGCCTCGATCCGATACAGGGCGGCGATCCGCGCCAGCGCCTCAGTGGCGATCGGCGCCGCGCCGGCCTTGGCCAGGTCGTAGAAGCCGCGTCGCACGTGGCTCCAACAAAACACCAACGTCACGCCGGCGTCGCCGCGCGAGGGCGCGGCCAGCGCCTTGTAGGCGGCGTCGCCGTCGCATTGCACGATGCCCCGGTAGGCCCCGAGCAGCCGATCGCTGTGCTCCTGGCCGCGGCCTGGCGCATAGTTGTAGACCATCGCCGGTGGGTCGGCGCCGCCCCAAGGCCGGTCGTCGCGGGCGATGGTCCAGAAATAGCCGGTCTTGGTCCGCCCGCGCCCGGGATCGAGCACCGGCGCCCGCGTCTCGTCGGCGAACAGCCGCGCCGAGGCCAGCAGCATCTCGCGCAGCCGCGCCGCCACCGGCGCGATCTCGGCTGCGGCGTAGCCGACCCAAAACGCCAAGGTGGAACGGTCCAGCTCCACGCCTTGCCGAGCCATCATCTGCGCCTGGCGATACAGCGGCAGGTGGTCGGCGTAGCGCGCCACCAGCACCGAGGCGACCAGCGCCTCGGTCGGCAGCCCGCCCTCGATCAGCCGCGCCGGCGCTGGCGCTTGCACGACCACGCCCTCGCAGGCCCGGCAGGCCAGCTTCGGCCGCCGGGTCACCACCACCCGGAACTGGGCCGGGATCACGTCCAGACGCTCGGAGCTGTCATGGCCGATCACCGCCATCGCGCCCCGGCAGCATGGGCAAGCTGTATCCTCGGGCTCGAGCGTCACCTCGATCCGCGGCAAGTGCGCCGGCAGCGCGCCGCGGTTCGTCCGGCGCTTGGCCGCCCGCGCCTGCTTCAGCGCCGGATCGCCCCGCTCCGCCTTGGCCTCGCCCTGGGCGGAGCTGGCAAAGGTTACACCCGCATAGGGCCCGTGCGTCTGAGCGGTGCGGTGTACTGTCATAAGCCTATGCGGAAGTCCTATTCGGAATTAGGGTTGCGGAGAGGGCAGAGGGCGCCGTCAGCGATGGCCTGCGGCAGCTCGAAGGCGTATCGGCCGAGGAAGTTGATGTGCTTGAACAGGAGCGGCGAGACCCGGGCGGTATCGGCATCGCTGATGCTCCAGCCCTCTTGGGTGAGCTGGTCGATGGCGGCCTGGATATAGGTCGAGTTCCACAGTGCGATCGCGTTCAGCGTCAGGCCGAGGGCACCGAGTTGCTCCTCCTGTTCGTGCCGATGGGCTTTCCTGATCTCGCCGCGGTCGCCGTGGCAAACGCGCCGAGCCAGGCGATGGCGGAACTCCTCGCGGTTGAGCTGGGTAAGGATGCGGCGCCGCTTCTCCTTGCTGTCGATGTAGCCGAGCATGTGCAGCGTCTTGATGATACGGCCGAGTTCGGCGAGTGCACGGGCCAAGGTGGTCGGCCGGTCCTTTACCTGCAGGACGCGCATGATGGCGCCGGCATGGATGCGGCCCAGCTTCAGCGACCCAGCCAGGCGCAGCATGTCTTCCCAGTTCTGGGTGACCAGGTCGATGTTGATGCGGTTGCGCGCGAGCCCGTTCAGCGGGCCGTAGTGGGCGTTCTTGTCGATGCGCCAGAAGCGGGCATCGCCGATATCGGCGAGCCTGGGACTGAGCTGGTATCCGAGCAGCCAGAACAGCCCGAACACCGTGTCGGCATAGGCGGCGGTGTCGGTCATGACCTCGGCGGGCGTGAGGTCCGTTTCCTGGCCGAGCAGCAGCCCCAGGATGACCAGGCTGTCGCGCAGCGTGCCGGGCACGACGATGGCGTTGAGCCCGGTGAACTGGTCGGAGACGAGGTTGTAGTAGGTGATGCCGCGGCCGGCGCCGAAGTATTTCGGGTTGGGCCCAGCATGGAGGGCGCTGCTGGGGGCGACGAAGCGGATGCCGTCGGCCGAGGCCACCTCGCCGCTGCCCCAGATATGGGCGATGGGCAGGGCGTTCTGCGCCGCCACAAGCCGGGCATTGGCAGCCGCGATGGTTTCGGGCCGGATGAAGTTCTGGCTGACCCAGGACAGCCGCGCCCGGCTGAGCGCCGGTTGGTCGGTGCGGACCAGCGGCTCGAAACCGATGTTGCAGGCCTGTGCGACCAGGCCGCCGCACAGGCTGGTGGTGAAGTCATCGACGCGGGCGCGGCGCTCGCTGACATGGGTGAAGGCGTTGGCAAAGCCGGAGCGCGTGGCGACCTCCAGCATGACGTCCGGCAGGTCGACCTTCGGTATGCGGGCCGAGATAGCCGCCTGCAGGGCGACGAGGCTGGGCGGCCGTTCGAGCTTGTCGAGCGGGCTGAGCACCAGTTCATCGCAGTCGTTGCGGCGTTCGATCCGGGCGGCCGGGTTGTTGGGCAGGTTGGCGGCGACCTGGCGCCAGGCCCGATCGAGGCGGGCGGCCAAGTCGCCGATCTCGGTCTCGGCATCGAGCGAACGGTCCAAGGAGCGGCAGACGGTCAGGCGTGCGGCATTCCAGGCCTCGCCGCTCAGCAAGCCCTGCCGCGGGTCGGCGTAGCGGATGCCGGCCGGGACAAACACGTCGCGCCGCTTGAGCCCGGCCCGGAAGGCATCCAGGGCCGCAAAGACATAGGCGCGGCTGTCGGCAACGCAGCCGGCGTCGTCGAGAGCATGGCGCCTCCAGGCAGCCCCCATGAACTGGGTCGGCGCGTTGGCCATGCGGGACTTGTTCCAGTCCTTAACGCCACGGAGGTAGTCGAGGGCTGCAATCACCGGCTGGGCGTTCGGCGTCGATGCGAACTCGGTTCGCTGCAGCAAGCCGGAGAACAGCGTGCGCACCCGCCGCCAATGCGGCCGCAGCTCCTGGTAGCGCCGGTTGTCGGGCTTGGTGACCAGGCTGTCGACGCTGGCCATGGCGGCCTGGATGTCGATCCGGGCGATCCGCTCGAACAGGGAGGCTTTCCATTCGGCCAGGGGCTGATCCCCCTCCTCGTCGGCCACGACATGCTGGCCGACGTCGCGCAGCATGATGGCGGCAGCATCGAGATCGCGCAGCGAGCGCAGCCTGGATTTGCTGTGCGCGTCCTCTGCCTGGCTGAAAATGTCGGTGGCCAAGGCGTCGAACAGCTCGACCGCATCGTCAAGCGCCGTGGCCTCCAGCGTCTGGAACAAGGCTGCCAGGGTGGCGGTGCGCCGCGGTTCCTGGAGTGCTGCCAAGTTCGCCGGCTTGGCTGTGCGGGCGCTGCGCGCCAGTCGTCCCAATGGTGCTGTGGGCAGATCAGCGGCAGGCGTCAGGGTCAGGCTGTGGCTGCGGATGGTGTCGATGCGCTCCAGATGCTGCAGCAGTTCGCCGGGCGTGCGCCGTCGCGGCGCGGTGCGGAGGTCATCAAGCGTGGCGAGCGCCTCGTTGTCGGAGCTGACCAAGGCCACCAGCTTCTCCTGCTGCTCGGCAGTCAGGGCCCGGGTCAGGCGTTGCCAAAGCCGCAGGGTGGCGCGATGGCGCACGCGGCTGATCAGGCGCTCCAGCGTGGACACGCCGGGCAGCAGCACCTTGTGCGTCAGCAGCCAGGTGGTCGCCCGGTCGAACAGCAGCCCGGGCCGATCATCACCGGTCCAGCACAGGACATAGAGCCACCGGGTCAGCCGGAACCCGGCCGCCGGATCCTCCTCGAGGTCCCAGAACCCATACTGCTCGCGGATGGTCGCGGTGTGCCGCCATCGCTGCCGGCCGTCGCGGTAGCTGTCCAAGCACGGCGGCTCCGCTTCCCCGAGTTGATGCGCCATGGCCGTGACGACGGCAGACGGCGTCTGGGTCGGATCGTCGAGGAAGGCGCCGAGAAAGCGCGCCGTCCCAAGCTGGACCGCAAAGCCAAGCCGGTTATGCGCACCCCGCATCCTGCCGACCAGTTCGCGGTCAGCGGTATCCAGGTGGAAGTAGCGAGCAAGCTGCTCTTCGTTGGGGTCCCCAGCATAGCGGCCGTATCGGGCCAGCTGTTCGTCGGACAGAAAACGGCTCGGCATGGCATGCGAAACTCTGGTGTTTAGCGTTTGAGATAGCTCATAATTTGATGGAACACGGAGGACGCAATCTTTTCGCGGCGTAACGCCTTTTTTGGTCGCGGGCGATGATCTAGGGCCATACGTCTGATTTGTACGGCCTACTGTCATAAGAGTTTTTCTGGTCTTATATCAGTGGGTTGCGGAATGGTTGATCCGAAATCGGAAAGAGGCTGATAGGTAATGCAAAACTTACTGCAAAAGTCTTCCGCCTCCGCGCAGGACTTTCGCACACACTATCTTATTGAAAAAGCTTGATCCAAATCTGGCAGAATGCGGCGTGCAAATGTGTCAAGTTCCGCATACCAGCTTATGACAGTAGGCCGTACAAATCATACGCACGGCCCTAGTTGGTGGCAAACGTCATCTCATAGCCATCAGGACTATACGGGACAGGCCCGTTAAACTGAGCGCCCGCATTGCAAAGGATTGCTGTGAGGCCAGCAATCTCACCCTTGTCGAACATCACGCGCAAGCGTGCAGCGGCAGTCCGCACCGATGCAAGGGATGATACGTCGAGTTGGAGCGTCTTTATCGTGGCGCTTTTAGTTCGAAGCTCTCGTGCTACCGCCTCCACGCGGTTCATGTCGCGCCCGGCAAGCACGATGGTATTCTTCGCGTCCGATGCGAGCCGCTTCGAGCACTCCAGCCCGATGCCGCTGTTCCCTCCAGTGATAAGAATAGTAGCCACAAACACCCCCTAATGTTGTCGCTGTCAACCTAGGCAGGGCAATCGCTTGAACCGTACTGGGATTCCGGCGCGGCCTGAAGTCTGATTCATGGGAAACCTCTCGTTGAGGAGGTTTCCCGATGCCCGGCCCATCGCTGATCGACCACTTCGCGGTGCTGGAGGATCCGCGTCAGTCCTGGAAGGTGCTGTTTCCGTTGCCCGAGGTTCTGCTGGTCGTGCTCTGCGCCACGCTGGCCGGCGCGGAAGACTTCGTTGAAATCAGGCGCTGGGGCCAGACGCATCAGGAGTTCCTGCGCCGCCTGCTGCCGTTCAAGGCTGGTGTGCCCAGCCACGACACCCTCAACGACGTCATCAACGCTCTCGACGGCGCGCTCTTTGCCGAGTGCTTCACCGCCTGGGTCGAAACTCTCCGCGACCCGGCCCCGGCCCCGTCCACTGCACCCGAAATCGTCGCCATCGACGGCAAGACCTCACGCCGCACCCACGACCGTGCCAAGGATCGCGGGCCACTCCACATGGTGTCAGCATGGGCCAGCAGCCAGCGCCTCGTGCTCGGCCAACAGGCGTGCGAGGCCAAGTCCAACGAGATCACCGCCATCCCGCTTCTGCTTGAACGCCTGGCGCTGACCGGGGCGCTTGTCACCATCGACGCCATGGGCACGCAAACCAAGATCGCCCAGGCCGTCCTCGACCGCGGCGGCGACTACCTGCTGGCGCTCAAAGGCAACCAGTCCAGCCTGCATGACGAGATCAGGCGCTACCTCGATGATCCCGCGGGCAAGGTCCACAGCCGGTTCGAGACGACCGACGGCGACCACGGCCGCATCGAGGTCCGCCGCCATTGGGTCAGCCACGACGTGGACTGGCTCACTACCGCCCGCCGGTTCCCGGGTGAGCCGCGGTTCCCGGGCCTGCGGGCCATCGCCGTCGTCGAGGCCGAGGTCGAACGCAACGCCAGCACCAGCTCCGAACGGCGCTACTACCTGTCGTCCTTGCCGCTCGATGCAAAGCTGTTCGCACACGCCGTGCGGTGCCACTGGCATGTCGAGAACCGCCTGCATTGGGTGCTCGATGTCGTGTTCCATGAGGACCTCAACCGCCTGCGATCCGGTGCCGGGCCGCAGAACATGGCCACGGTCCGGCACATGGCGATGAACCTGCTGCGCGGGCCGAAGGACAAACACAGCCTTAAGGTCAGGCGGAAATCAGCCGCTTGGGATACCGCCTATCTTGAAGCTTTGCTCCGCCAATCAGCGTGACCGCACTTCAAGCGATTGCCCTGTCAACCTAGGCCAGTCATGTTGACAATGTCAACATGCTTGTGTCAGATACCCTTTAGTCAGCGGAATGCATCCGCGTTCCGCTCGCACCATGATCGAAAATTCCCCGCTGGAAAGCCGGTAAGATTGGCGATGTCGTCCGCAATGAATCCCGCCCTTCCCGAGCGCAACTCCTCGAAAACACTCCGCATGGCGGTTGCCCGCTCCGGCGGCATGCCACTCGTCAAGCTGTCTCGTTCATAAACCTCGGGCGTGACCTGCCTGAACTCGATCTCTCGGCCGAGCACCTCCGCGATCGTCGTTACCTGCTCGCGAGCGCTAAGCGCTTGGAGACCACTAGAATATAACTGTGCCCCTCGAATTGCGGGGTCGTGAGGACAAGTGCTGCAACTCGGGCAACGTCCCGCGGATCGACCGGCGCAGTGCGGCCGGGATCGGTTGGATCGGCTACGCGGCCCTCTTCGCGGATGGACTTGGCCCACCAGAGCGCGTTGGTCATCAGGGTATTAGGTGTAACGACGCGCAATGATGATCGGCTCGACGCGAGATTATAGGCCCATTCTGGCGCACGCTCGGTGAGAACGTGGACGTGCTCGGGCGCGCGCTATTTGAGAACGGGCGCACACCGGGTGAGACGGATGCGAGACGCTGACGGTCTGGCGCACGTTTCGTGAGACGTTCACCCGCAAGGAAAGCTGCCCGGTAGCCTCGATGCTGGCGTTGGTTTCCGCAACGGCTTTTCTCGCTGCGAAAGGCTGCGTTGAGGATGCGAACCGCGACCGCAAGGAAACCGGACGTTTTCTGGCGACTGTAGGCGCGTTCGAGAATCCCGTTTTCCCATCTCCACCGGCGAGTTTCGGGAAAAAGCAATCGGGAACAGATTATGGGAAAACAGCACCCTTGGTGACGCCAGACGGAATGTGCCGGCTTTTGCCATCTCGTTGTACCTTCGTTTGCGGGAGGATGAAGGAGCGTCGTCGATGCTTCACTGATCGACCATGCAGTTAGGGTCTTAAGCTGTAGCCGTATCAGCCCATCAGCGTTCGATCCACGTGCAGGCCAAAGCCGGAGGCGCCCGGATCGCCGAGTTCGGGGCGCAGCTCCAGGCTAGGAACTTGGTAGTCGCCGCCGTTCTGCATTCTGTATGGGATGGGCGCGGTGGTCTCGATGCTGCGCATCCGCTCCCTGAGTTGGTCCGCCACCTTCTGGAACCCGGCCTCGTCCATCCGGTCCACGCGGTAGGCCACAAAGGGCGGCAGGACGGTGTAGCCGGGGTAGTAGAGGATGCCGTGGTTGATCGGGAACAGGATATCCTCGATCGGGCCGTTGACGCCGCGCGGGGCGTAGTGCGTCGCCCACCCGCCGACCGTGACGATCAGCATCGCGCGCTTGCCAGCCAGCGTGCCTTCGCCGAAGCGGTCGCCCCAATGCGTGTCGCTCCGCTCGCCGACCCCATAGGCGAAGCCGAAGGCGTAGACGCGATCCACCCAGCCCTTGAGGATGGCCGGCATCGAATACCACCACAGGGGAAATTGCAGGATCAGCGTGTCGGCCCAGAGCAGCTTCTCCTGCTCGGCCCTCACGTCCTCCGTCAGTGATCCGGCGGCGAAGGCCTGGCCCGACGCGCCAGCCACCCGTAGCCGCTCGTCTTCCGCCATCTCGGGGAAGTCCGCGCGATCGACGCTTGCCTTCCAACCATCGGCGTAAAGGTCGCTGACGCGGACCTCGTGCCCCTGTGCTTCCAGCTCGGCCACGGCGACGTCGCGCAGCGCGCCGTTCAGGTCAGGGAGTGGCGTTCCGGGTGGGCGAAGACGAGGAGAACCTTCATGGTGCGTTGTTCCTGCTGGATGCGAGGGTCAGAACTCGAGGACGATCTTGCCGAAGTGGCCGCCGCTCTCCTGGAGCCGAAAGGCGTCCGCGATGGCGGCGAGCGGGAAGGAGCGGTCGATCACCGGATGGCCGTGGACGGCATCGATGCCGCGGATCAAGTCCATCTGATGACGGCGGCTGCCGACGATCAGCCCCCGGAGGCGCTGCTGCCGGGCCATCAGCATGGCCGTCGGCACCGCTCCCGCCCTTCCGGTCAGAGCGCCGATCAGCGCGATGTGGCCGCCTATGCGCGCGGCCTTGATCGACTGCGCCAGCGTGCCCGGGCCGCCCACCTCCACGACGTGATCGACGCCGGTCCCGCCCGTAAACTCCCGCACCCGATCGCCCCAGTACTCGTGCCGGCGGTAGTTGATGGTGTGCGCAGCACCCATCGCGCGAAGCCGCTCCAGCTTTTCGTCGGAGGAGGAGGTCGCGATCACCGTGGCCCCCATGGCCCGGGCGATCTGCAGCGCGAAGATCGACACGCCACCCGTGCCGAGCACCAGCACACTGTCGCCGGCCTTGAGGCCGCCGTTGACCACCAGGGCCCGCCATGCGGTCACCCCGGCCGTGGTCAGGGCCGCGGCCGCGGCGTGGCTCCAGCCGGCCGGGGCGTGCGTGAAGGAGGTGGCCGGTGCCACCACCACTTCCCGGGCGAAACCGTCGACTCCGTCGCCCGGCGTGGTGGCGAAGTCGGCGAGGGTGGCTTCGCCGTCCAGCCATGTCGGGAAGAAGGTCGACGCGACATGATCGCCGGGCTTGAACTCAGTGACATCCGAACCGACCGCCTCCACCACCCCGGCGCCGTCGGCCATGGGGATGCGGCCATCGGCGGCCGGCAGCCGTCCCGTCACGACGCCCAGGTCGTGGAAGTTCAGGGAGGTGGCATGCACCCGCACCCGGATGGCGCTCAGCCCGGGATCGCCGGGGTCAGGAAGGTCCACCAGCGTCAGGCCGTCGAGCCCTTGCTGCGGATGAGCCTGGATAGCCTTCATGCGGGTTCTCCCCGGCTGCGTGAGGGCAGCCATTGCAGGACGGTCGCGATCGCCGAGACGACCAGGACGGCGCCGAGATAAGCCTGGGTCGTGCCCAGGAAGCCGGTCAGCGGAACGGCGAAGCCGGCGGCGATGGGCGGGACGCTCAGGGACAGGTAGGTGACCAGGAAGATCGCCGCGAAGAGTTCGGCACGCTCGTGCAGCGGGGTGAGCGGCACGAGCGACTGGATGAGGCCGCTGAACGAGGCGCCCAGCCCGGCGCCGGCGAGCGCGCCGCCGGCGAAGAACAGCGCCAACGCTCCGGTGCCGATCGACACGAGCAGGAGGCCGACCCCGGCCGTCACCGCCGCCATGCCCACGACGGCCATGCGCCCAGGCGACAGCCCGCGCAGCGTCAGCGGGGACACGGCGCCGGCGCCGCACAGCACCGCGACGGTGGCGCCGTTCAGCAATCCGCTGTTGACGTCGAAGACGGTGCGCAGCAGCGACGGCCCGAGCGCGATGACGAAGCCGCACAGCGCCCAAATGGACAGGAGTAGGGGCAGTCCACGCGTGAAGCCGTCGCGCGCCGAACGGGCGACATGCACGCTAGGCACCATGGAACGAAGCAGGCCGGGCACCGGGCTTGCCGTTTCGGGGATCAGCAGGACAATCGCCGCACCCAGGCAGAACAGCCCCCCGAGCAACCCGAATGCCCAGACCTCCGCCTTGTCCGTCACCCCGAGCAGGGCTCCGGTGACGAAGGCGCCCATCGCCAGCCCTGCGAGCGGCGAGACGCTGGTGAGCAGGCTGCCGAGTGCCTTGCGGGCCGGCGGCGCCGCCTCGATCACCGCGGCCGACAGGGCGCCGTTGACCACACCCATGGACAGGCCCTGGACGATCCGGGCAGCGAGCAGTCCGCCGATGCCGTCCGCCGTCAGGAACAGCGCCATGGACGCGACCTGGATCGCCAGCGCCGCGACGATCACCGGCTTGCGTCCCAGGTGGTCGGACAACGAGCCGGCCACGAGCAACGTCACGAGAAGCACCAGGGAGTAGATGCTGAACGCGAGCGTCAGCATGCCCGGGGAGAAGCCCCAACGTACTTGGAACACGACGAACAGGGGCGAGGGCACGCTGGCCGACACGAAGAACAGGAACAGGATGGCCGCGAGCAGCGGGAACGCGTTCGACGAACGGCGATGCGGTTCGAGGGAGAGGGCTTCCGGCAATCTGCTATCCGTGGTGTCGATGGAGGCTCCGGGAAATCGAGCCCGTTCAGCATATTGCTCGGCACATTGCGGTGTTGAAATCGAACCTTCTGCCTGCTGTTATCGAAATTATGGATACCAAGAACCTCGATCTCGGCCTGCTCGTCACCCTGGAAGCCCTGCTGGCGGAAGGGAACGTCACGCGTGCCGCCCGACGCCTGAACCTGAGCCAGCCTGCCTTGTCGGCCCGGCTGGCGCGGCTTCGCGACGCACTTGGCGATCCCCTCCTCATTCCGGCCCAGCGCGGGATGGTCCTGACCCAGCGCGCCGTCGAGCTTCAGCACCCGTTGCATGAGGCGCTGGAGAGTATCCGCAGGGTTGTGGCAGATGGAGCACCGTCCGACCCGGCAACCATGCAGGCCACCCTGGTGATCGCCGCGAGCGACTACGTGCAATATGCGCTGCTCACCCGCTTCTCGGTCGCGCTCAGGACCGAGGCGCCCATGGTCCGCATCGCCTGGCGAACCCTCGATGTGCTGGCGCTCTCCACGCAGTTGGAGCGCGGCGAGGTCGATTTGGCCTTGGCATCTCCGGACCATGCACCGGCGGCCATGCGCCAGCGCCAGCTCTGTCACGAGGGTTACACAGTGATCGCCCGGCAGGAACACCCGGCCGTGCAGGGCCGTCTCAGCCTGGACGTGTTCTGCGCTTTGGAGCATGTTGTCGTGTCTCCCCAGGGCGGCGGGTTCTCAGGGCCTGCTGATGCGGCACTGGAGGCCGTCGGCCGCCGCCGCACCGTAGCCCTGTCCACGTCGGGCTTCCTGATCGTGCCGGAGGTCGTATCGCGGTCCGACATGATCGCTCTGATCCCAGGGCGGATCGCCGATGGCTGGTCGGATCGGGTGCAGGTGCTGGACCCGCCACTCACCATCCCTGGCTTTACCATCGCGAATGTCTGGCATGACCGGACCACCAACCATCCGGCGCAACGCTGGCTGCGTGAACGGCTGACGACGTTGGCCGCCGAAGGGTAACTACCGTCTGGACTGCAAGTACTGCACACGGCGCTTCCCGAAACACCATCCCAATCGGGACGATCGCGGGAGCTACCAATCTGAATGTCTCACGAAACGTGCGCCAGACCGTCAGCGTCTCGCACCCGTCTCACCCGGTGTGCGCCCGTTGTTGATCGGCGTGGAATAGGGACCCCCGCAGGGGGGTGATCGGCGTCGAAATGGGACCCCACCCCTGACCTGTGGCAACCGACTGGTTTGATGATGACTGGTCGAGGCAGGGGATGATTACAGTGGATAAGGTAGCGCTGATCCGGCGGGCGTATTTTGCCGATGGCAAGACGATCAAGGCGATCGTTCGGGAGTTTTCGGTCTCGCGCAAAGTGGTGCGCAAGGTTGTGCGCACGGGGGAGACGGCGTTCAGCTACACGCGCCAGGTGCAGCCGCGGCCGCAGCTGGGCGCGTTTGCGGAGCGGCTCGATGCGATGCTGGCGGCGGACGCGGCCCGGCCGCGGCGGGATCGTCTGACATTGCGCCGAACCGCCGACCTGCTGCGCCAGGAGGGCTACGCGGGCGGTTACGATGCGGTGCGCCGGCATGCCCGGCAGTGGCGGGCGGCGCATCAGCCGGCTTCGGGCGGACAGGCGTTCGTGCCGCTGGTGTTCCCGCCTGGCGATGCCTACCAGTTCGACTGGTCGCACGAGCACGTGGTGCTGGGCGGGGTGACGGCCTTGGTCAAGGTGGCGCACGTGCGGCTGTGCCACAGCCGGGCGTTCTACCTGCGGGCTTACCCGCGCGAGACGCAGGAGATGGTGTTCGACGCGCACGCGCGGGGGTTCAGCTTCTTTGGCGGGACCTGCCGACGCGGCATTTACGACAACATGACGACGGCGGTCGATGCGGTGTTCCTGGGCAAGGAGCGGGCGTTCAACCGCCGCTTCCTGCAGCTGTGCTCGCACTACTTGGTCGAGCCGGTGGCTTGCACGCCGGCGGCGGGATGGGAGAAGGGCCAGGTCGAGAACCAGGTCGGCTTCGCGCGCGACAACATCTTCAAGCCGCGGCCGCGCTTTGCCACGCTCGACGAGCTCAATGCCTGGTTGGAGGCGCAATGCCGTCGCTGGGCGGCGCAGCACCGCCACCCGGAGTTGCGCGATCGCACGCTGGCCGAGGTGTTGGAAACCGAGCGTCCGGCCTTGGTGGCGTTGGGGGCGTCATTCGAGGGCTTTCGGGAGGCGGAGGCGGTGGCGTCCTCGACCTGTCTGGTGACGTTCGACCGCAATCGCTACAGCGTGGCCGCCGCTGCGGCGCGTCGGCCGGTGCAGGTGCGCGCCTACGCCGATCACGTCATCATCCGCCACGACGGCCAGGTCGTGGCCGAGCACGCCCGCCAGTTCGGCCGTGACCGCACGGTGTTCGATGCCTGGCACTACTTGCCGGTGCTGCTGCGCAAACCCGGCGCGCTGAGAAACGGCGCGCCGTTCCAGGACTGGCCCTTGCCGCCCGCGCTGGAGCAGCTGCGTCGTGCGATGGGCCGTGGCGACAAGGCAGATCGGGCGTTCGTGTCGGTGCTGGCCGCGGTGCCACGCGACGGGATCGAGGCTGTGACCACTGCCTGTGCGGAGGCGCTCGCGTCCGGGGCGGCCAGCGCGGACGTGGTGCTGAACATCCTGTCCCGCCGGCGCGAGCCGCCTCGCCCGGGGGCGATCGCCATTCCAGCGGCCCTGGCGCTGGCCATCCCGCCAACCGGGGATTGCGGCCGCTACGACCGGCTGCGCTCCTTGTCTGCCGCTGCCGCAGTTGGGGAGGTTGAGCATGCAGCGGCATGACTTGATCGCCGCAATGGGCGAGTTGCACCTGCGCGGCATGGCGGCGACGTTCGACGAGACGGTGGTGCAGGGCATCCGGCAACGCCGCACGGTCGAGGAGATCCTGGGCGAGTTGTTGCGCGCCGAGGCGGCTGAGCGCCAGAGCCGGTCCATCCGCTACCGGCTCGGCATCGCCGGACTGCCGGAGATGAAAGACCTCGACGGCTTTCGCTTCGACCTCTCGCCGGTCAACGAGGCGCTGGTGCGCAGCCTGCACGCAGGCGCGTTCCTGGCAGAGCGGCGCAACGCCGTGCTGGTCGGGGGCACCGGCACCGGCAAGACGCATCTGAGCGTCGCCATCACCGCCCAGGTGATCCGCGCTGGCGCCCGGGCAAGGTTCTTCAACGTCGTCGACCTGGTGAACCGACTGGAAACGGAGAGCCGCAACGGCCATGCGGGCGCGATGGCCAACCACCTGCGCCGCCTCGGCCTCGTGGTGCTAGACGAGCTGGGCTACTTGCCGTTTCCGCGCTCGGGCGGCGAGTTGCTGTTCCACCTCCTGGCCCGTTTGCACGGTCAGGCCTCGGTGATCGTCACCACCAACCTCGACTTCGCCGACTGGCCGCAAGTCTTCGGCGACGCTCGTATGACCTCAGCGCTGCTCGATCGCCTCACCCACCATTGCGACATCGTCGAGACCGGAAACGAGAGCTACAGGCTTAAGACACGGTCGTGATCAGACCAAAAAGGGGTTTCAATTGCACGCCGATTTGGAGTGCGCCCCTGGGGGTGGACAGATTGGGCGAAATGGATTGACCCCCCTGCCTGGGCTTCCGGAGGATGGAAGTCATGGCACGGCATCGTTCACACAGCGTCGCGTTCAAGCGGCAGGTTGCTGGGGAGTTCATCGCGGGCGAAACGCTGCATGCGCTTTCCAAGCGGCACGACATCTCACGCCAGCTGATCCGGATCTGGGTCGGCACGTTCGAGGCTGGCGCCCTGGACGACGACGTGCAGGCGGCGGACCTGATCCAGGAATACGAGGCCAAGATCGCGGCCCTCGAGCGGATGGTGGGGCGGCAAGCGTTGGAGCTCGAACTGCTAAAGGGGGCTTTGAAGCATGCTCCCCGGCCGAGAAGCGCGACCGCCTCCGTCGTCACCGGCCCTCCGGCCTCTCCGTTGTCCGGGGGTGCGAGCTGATGGAACTGTCCCGCTCGACCTTTTACGACACCGCAGCCTCTGCGCTGGATGCTGAGGACCTGCTGGCCCGGATCGGCGCGATCTGCGACGAGTTCGAATGCTACGGCTACCGCCGGGTTGGGGCGGCGCTGCGCCACCAGGGCGTGGTGGTGAACAGCAAGAAGCTCCGTCGCCTGATGCGCGAGCACGATTTACAGCCTAAGCGGCGGCGGCGCTTCGTGGTGACGACGGACAGCGACCATGGCGGGCCAATCTACCCCGACCTGGCCAAGGATGTCGTTCCCGACCGCGCGAACCAGCTCTGGGTTGCAGACTTGACGTATGTGGCCATCCCGGGCGGCTTCGTCTATCTGGCGGCCATTCTGGATGCCTGGTCGCGCCCTGTCAGCTTCGCTGACATCACGCCGTGGGATCGCTGCGCGATGGTGGTCGGCTACGCGATCAGCCGGTCGATGGACGCGCGCATCGCCGTGGCGGCGCTCAAGGCAGCGATCCGGAACCGCACGCCGCCGAAAGGCTGCATTCACCATTCCGATCGCGGGTCGCAACTCGGTCTCAACCGGTCGTCGCAACGCCTGTGTGCGCCGCCCGCAGCGCCTCGTCAAACGCCTCGGCCGGCGTTCTCCAGCCCAGGGTCTTGCGCGGCCTGCCGTTGAGGGTCGCGCTCACCGCGGCAAGGTCGTCCACGCTGTGCGCGCTCAGGTCGGTGCCCTTCGGGAAGTATTGCCGCAGCAGCCCGTTGGTGTTCTCGTTCGTGCCCCGCTGCCAAGGGCTGTGCGGGTCGCAGAAGTAGACCGCAACACCCGTGTCGATCCGCAGCCGGGCGTGTTGGCTCATCTCCGCCCCCTGGTCCCACGTCAGTGATCGCCGGAGCTGTTCGGGCAAGCTGATGATTGCGCGTGCGATGGCGTCGCGCACCGCTTCGGCGCCATGGCCGGCGAGCGCAGGCCCGTTCTTGATCGAAGGCCCGGCGCCGTGACCCTCCATGCGCGGCAGGTGCAGCAGCATGGTGAACCGCGTCGTGCGCTCCACCAGCGTGCCAACTGCGGAACTGCCCAGGCCCAGGATGAGGTCCCCTTCCCAGTGGCCCGGCACCGCACGGTCGGCTGCTTCCGCCGGCCGTTCGCTGATCATCACCTCAGGCGCAACAAACGATTTGCCTCGGCCCCGCGTGCGCGCCCGCGGCACCCGCAGCGCCCGACCCGTGCGCAGGCAGGCCGTCAGCTCGCGCCGCAGCGCGCCCCGGCCCTGGATGTAGAGCGCCTGGTAGATCGCCTCGTGGCTGATGCGCATCGTCTGGTCCCCGGGAAAGTCGAGCCGCAGGCGTTGGGCAATCTGCTGCGGGCTCCACGCCCGCGCCCAGCGCCGGGCCTGCCGAGGCCCATGTCGACGGCCTTTCCAGGGCACGGCCGGTCCAGGCACTGCGTCCCCGCCCGGGGCAGCGACCGCGCCGGACAGGCGGTCCTGCACATAGTCCCGCAGCGCTGTGTTGGCGGCCAGCTTCGCCTGCTTCGGCCGGCGTGCCGACCGCTCCGCGTGCCATTGCGCCGTGGTGGCCCGGTAGTCCAGCTCGCCACCCCGCGTGGCCGCGTTGCGACGCAGCTCACGCGAGATCGCAGACGCCGCCCGCCCCAGCCGGCGTGCAACCTCCCGCACGCCCAAGCCCTGCGCCCGCAACAGCGCGATCTCCTCCCGCTCGGTAAACGAAAGATACCGTCCCGAAAGCGGCTTGGCCGAGCGCGACAGGTGCGACGGCGCCATCCCGCCTGCCATTCGGAACCAGCGGAACCCAACCGGCTGCGATACTCCGACCTCCATCGCCGCGTCCTCGCTCGACAATCCTGCCGCAACAAACGCCCAGAACCGCCGCCGGTGCTCCTGCCGCGCCACGGGAGGGCGCCCCGGCGACCTCAGCTTGTTCCGTAAAGCCCGATCCGACCGCCGCCGACCCGCCATCCCAACCTCCTCCGTCCAGGTGTTGCGACGACCACTTGAATCCACCCAATACGCATCCGAGCCGTATCGCGACCTGCTAGCGGCCCACAACTTGGTCGGCTCCATGAGCCGGCGCGGCAACCCATACGACAACGCCAAGGCGGAAAGCTTCATGAAAACGCTCAAGGTCGAGGCCGTCTACCTGGCCGCCTACGAGACGTTCGAGGATGTCACCGCAGACCTTCCGCGGTTCATCGACGACGTTTACAACTCACGACGCCTGCACTCGGCCTTGGGCTATCTCAGCCCCGTGCAGTTCGAGGATCAACACGCCCAGCAGACGGTCAAAACAGCGGCTTGAAACTGTCCACCCCCAGGGGCGCACTCCAATTGGGGGTCCCGTTTGAAAGCCGATTGACATGCAGGGCGTCGTGCGAGGCCGGAAAGTCCGCACCACAGTGCCCGATCCTGCGGCGGTCTGCCCGTTCTCGCGGTTCTCCCGCGCTTTTCGTGGATCATGCCACCATCAGAACGCGCCGTCGCAGCAGGTCGAAGCTGGCGCGGCCGTAGCTTTGCCGTTTCAGCAGCTTGAGCCGGTTGACCTGACCCTCGGCCTGGCCGCTGCTCCAGGGCTGGGTCAAGGCGGCCCGCACCGCCGCGCCGTCCTGCTCCAGCCCGGCGGCGAACGTCGCCATGGCGGGGATTTCACATGCACGGGCTTCAGCCAGCCAAGCGTTGAACTCGGCGGCCGGGTCGGCCGGGGCGTGGCCTTCCTGCCGGCCCCTGACGCCGCACGCGCGCACAAGCGCGGTGAACCGGCGTGCCAACCTCGCCACCATCTTAGCCTCGTCGTCCCGCTCAATGCGGGTGACCGCGGCGGCTTCGGCCGCCCCCAACCTGGCGGCGGGCTGGACCAGCAGCCAGGCGAGCTGCCTCGGCGTGGGCAGGGGCGGTCCTTTGTCGCGTGCCGCAGGGTGCTGGCTGTTGTGGGACCCATGAGCACGCCGCCCAGACTTGACCGGCACCGTGCGTCGCTCGGCGAGCCATCGATGCACCTGCTTGGTCCCGCCCGGGAAGCCTTGCCCTTGCAGTTCACGCCACAGGGCAAGGCCATTCTCGCAGCCTTCGGCCAGCCGCCGTTCCAGGTGGGGCAGGTAGGGATCGAGAATGCTGGGACCCGGCCCGTAGGCGGTCCTGGCTGGGACGCTCTCGGCGCGGGCGTATTTGCGCACGGTCGCACGGGCGAGGCCCATCGCCCGCGCAATGGCGAGCAGGGGTTCGCCCGCCAGGTGCTGGCGCCGGACCTCGTCGTAGCGGTCCTGCCACCGGGCGCGGCTCGCAGCACCCGCCGCCCGCTCGGGCGTGCTGCGCGGGAAAGCGCGGTCGCGGCGGGCAGGAGCGGGGGTGGTTTCCGCAGCGCCGGCCGGAAACGCCGGCAAGCACCGGAGCCGGGCGTGGGCGCCGTGCAGCCAGCGCTCGACCGCCTGGCGCATGTTGGCCAGTAGGTGCCAGCGGTCACAGACTTGCACGGCATCGGGCGCGCCCAGGGCGGCGCCGCGCGCATACTCCGTCGAGCGGTCGCGGGCGACGACCGCGATGTTCGGGCGTTGCCGCAGCCAGTTCGCCAGCGTCTCGGCCGTGCGGTCAGGCAGCAGGTCCACCACGCGGCGGCGTTCGAGATCCACCACGATCGTGCCGTAGGTGTGCCCCTTGCGCATCGCCCAGTCGTCCACGACTACGGCGCGTGGCGGCTCCAGCTCGGGCAGCGGAAGCTTGCGGACCAGGCGCAGCACGGTGTCCGCGCTCGCCGGCATGGCAAGGCAGGGCAACAGCCTGGCGCCCGCTTCGCCGCCGAGAGCCGCCCCAGCCCGCGCCTGCGCTGCGGCCAACCGGCGCGTGCGCCGGGCGTGGGGCGCCACCAATTCCGGCAGGCGCTCGGCAAAGGTACCCCGTGCGCATTTGGCGTTGCGGCAGTAGAAGCGCCGCACCCGCAACCCGACGCGCACCCGATGCCCAAGCGAGGGCAGGTCGGCCGGGTGCCGGCGATAGCGGCTGTGCACAGCGCGGCTCGCACGTCCGCAGTCCGGGCAGCGCCCGCCAGGGCGGGTGCCATGCGCGGCGACGTGGAAAAGGTCCGGGCCGTCGGGCGTGATCGCCTCGACGCGGCAGCCCGGCATGGGACAAAGCTCGTTCATGTTATGTTCTATAAGTAGCGCGACACCGGCGCCCAAATATCAGTGCTTTATCGTCATAATCCACGCAAAGCGCGGGAGAACCTTGACCGGGTCAATCGGCAGTTCAAGGCGCTGTGCCCGAATGCCCTGTGGGTCTCGGATTTCACCTACGTCGCGACCTGGGCGGGCTTCGTCTACGTGGCGTTCGTCATCGACGTCTTTGCCCGTCGCATCGTCGGCTGGCGCGCGTCCCGCTCCGCCCAGGCCGGCTTCGTGCTCGACGCGCTGGAGCAGGCGCTGCACCAACGCCCTCGGCAACAGTAAAGCGGATCAGCGGCCCTTGCGGTCCCATCCCGAAGTCGACGGCCAGCAGGTCCGCCCGCAGGCCGCCCCCCAAGCCAAGCCAGCCGCAGACCTCGCCCAAGAAGAACCAAGCCGTCCGGTGGTCGGATGCACCTTGGCCCAGCAGCAGGTCAACTTGGGCCCGGGCCAGCACGAGGCCGAGCAGCTCCTGCGCGTGATTGCGCCGTTGCGCTCCCCGCATGACGATGGCCCCCGAGATGGAAGCCGACTTTCCGTGAATCGCGGCCGCGATAGCATGGATGACCGCAGGTTCCTCGCCGGGCAGTGCGTTCTCCAAGTCCGCCCGAAGCCGCTCGCCCAGCGCCTGCTCAGTGACCTCGGCGGAAACGATGACGTTGTGGTCGGATCGGGGGTCGGAGAAGTAGCGTAGTATCCGGCGCTCGTCGGAAGACACCAGCCTGCGGTCAGCGATCCGATCGTAGGTCATCACCCAATGGCCCAGGCGGTGAGCCTTCTCCATCGTGTCTTTTACTTTGCCGGAACGGAACTCGACCTCTTGGATGGGCAACCAGGCGGTGCCGGTGCGTTCCGAGGCGCGACCGTCCTGAGTATCATGCACGGCGTCGACATATGCCTGCACGGCCGCCGGGCTACCCGGGGCCGAAAGGTACGCGCCGGACGTGGTGTCGCCGCGTCGGAACGGCTTGCGACGGCTCTGGGATGTAGGAACGTTCGTCGCGAGATCGGGCGCAGCCATGGGCTCCGCCCGGGTCCAGCGCACCTCTGCCCTCCTGGAAATCACGTCCTGCAGGACGACGATGTCGTGGTTCTTGCCGCCTGAGGCCGCCAGAGTCTCTGGGTTCACGATCGCCACGCGCAGCCGAGATAGGAAGTTCCGGGCCGCCTCGCTGGTCAGGGACGTGTCGACTCCGTGTCCGATGCGCCTGTTCTGGCGTTCGTAGATGCGGCGCAGGCTGCCGACGCTATCATGGGTGAGTACCAGGTCGCACCGCAGCCCCGGGTCGCCCTCAATGCGCTTGGCCATGCTGTTCGCCATCTGGACGGGGAGGTTCTCCGACTCCACGTCGATCAGGACCGCGGAGAAGCTCGCCTTTTCGTGCGGCCGCAGGTCGAGGTACTCCTGAGCCACCCGCTCGAATGCGGCGACGGTCGCCTCGGCGGGCTCGTCGGCCAGGATCTCCGGATCCCAGGAGGTCGGCGGTTCGAGCAGGCTGACGTCGCCTAGTCGCTTGCTCTCCGCGACCAGCACGGCGGGAGAACCCGGGACAATACCTACGTCGGCGTAGTATGTGCCACCCATTGTGGCTACTACGGCGTCAACGTAGTCGCTGACCTCGTCCGCCACCGTGCCGGGGCTTTGCATGATGCGTTCGATGGCTTTGCCGAGCTGGCGCGCCTTGATGGCGATCTCCGCTAGACGCAAGGGGTGGCAGGCCGTGACCAGGACGCAGGGGCGGGCCGAACTGACCACCGCCGCCCCAATCATCAGCATGGGCTGCCACAGGTCCCGCACGCAGACCTCGGCCCGTGCGACCCGGGCCAGCTCGGACAGCAGGTCTCCGTAGAGCTCGGCCTGTTCGAGCAACGCGGGTTCGGACAGCCCCGCCCCGCCTTGCAAGGCAATCGCTCTCAATGCCTTGCCGTACGACACGCGGAAACGGTCGTAACACGCGGTCAGGGAGGCGTGGTCGCCGTCCGGGAGTATGCCATCCTTGGCGAGCTTGGCGATTGCCGCACTCCACGCTTGGTCCATCCGGTTCTCCGGGCGCGTCGGATCCGCGAGGCGCCCGTTCGCGTCCCCGGTCACGTCGGTGATGGTGGAGACGTCCTCGATGTCGATCGCCTGCAGCGCGCCGTGGCGATCGTAGCGGTTGGGTGTCACGGTCGCGGTCAGCAGGGGGATCTCGCCCGCAAGCCTGACCGCCACGCCGACGTCGATCGGAAAGGCGGTGTCCATCGCGTCCACCGAGGGCCGCCAGAACATCTGGGCGCGACCGGATGCCTTTCGCAGGTCGTCCTCACTAGGTTGAGCGCCGTTCGCGAACGTAGAGCGCGGCACCGCGTAGCCCTCAAACCGGAAGGTTACGGCCTCTTTCGAAGATGCGGTGACCTCTTCCCAATCAGATTCCGCCTCCGCTTCCGCCTCCCAATCGTCTCTCCAGCATTTCCCGAAATCCAAGGCAACAACGGGCTGTAGCAGCACGTTCAGGCCGCGCCAGCGGGTCCTCAGGAGCCTGCAGAGCTTGGTGTTCTTGTCCTCGGTCCAGAATGCGGGCGTGTCGCCTTCGTATAGGCGGACGTATAGGCCCATCGAGTCATCCGTGCCGTCGTTGTCGGGCCGGAGCCGGGTGGCGAGCCTTAGCAGGCCCTCCGCCAGATCGGCGACCTCGATAGGCTTGCGAAAGACCAGCTTTTCCCAGCGGCGATAGAGCTTCGGGTCCGCCCTGAGCTTGTCCCGATGGTGCTCAAAAAAGTCGTCCAACGCCTCGCTCGCCCGGGTGCTGTCAGACCGCAGGTCGTCCAGGAGGGCGCGCTCCTCGACGGACAGCATCGTCGGGTGACGAGCCTCGAAGTGCTTGCGGGTTTCGCTGCCGAAGGTGGGCTTGGTCCTCCGCCGTTCGTCGGCGAATAGGCGCTCCATATGCTCCCATTGCAGCTCCGCCGCAGCCACCTGAGACGGCGTCCATCCGCTGTCACCAACGTCGGGGTCTCGAATAAGGGCACCCAGCACGGCGGCGGGCTCGGCGGGGATCTCATTTGCCTTAACCAGCCTGTCCAGGTTCTTGTGGAGTGCCTGCCGGTCCAGGGGTTCGCCGTCCTTGTCGCGCAGGTGGAGCAAGGGCTGCGCTTCGGCGAAGGCCTTCTTGAAGAACGCAGCGGCCTGCGCGGGTTCCGCAAGGTCGGTACCGGGGTCCCCGGAGTCCCTGGGCAGCCGCAACGCCGGGAGGGCGGCGCGCGCCGCCGCCTTGAAGGGCTGCCCGGCCGCCGTGATCAGGTCGGCGACGCGGACGGCGTACTCCGCAACCCGCTTGGCCTCGGAGTCCGGAGCGTAGCGCACCAGCCCTTTCAGAAGGCCCTCGAGCTGCTGCCTGAACGTTGCATTGGCCCCTGTTCCGGGTAGTGCACGGTTGGCCCAAAGGGAGATGTCGTCGAGCAGCCAGGCATCGGTGATCCGCTCCACGTGCTGCACACTCGCTTCGACCGAAGCCACGTCCGCAGCCGGGACGCAGTAGAGCGTAAGCACCACGTCGTCGCTCATCGGCTCGTTGCGGTGCTCCGTGGCGGTAGCCTCGCTCTTGCGGGCCGTCCCAAGGGCACCTGACACGATGTCCGGGTGCACGCTGGCGTCCACCACGCCGTCATGCGAGTTGAGCGCCGCCACCTCGCGCGCAATGGCGGTGGCAACGTCCGGGGGGAGGCCCATCACACCGGCAAGGATGCGGCCGGACGCCGGGAGCGGGTCGATCATCCCGGCCAAGCGGTCGGCGACCACTTGGCCGACGAGGTCACAAGGAAGCATGCGCCGTTTCCTTGAAGGGTGCGTCGCGGCGAGCCGCGAATGGGTTGACGACGAAGGCGCAGTCGTCCGACTTCCGGTCGATAAAGCCGAGCACCCGCAGCCGTTCCTCAAGTCGACGCTCATTTTCCTTGAGAGCAAGGAGCTGGATGGGGAGCTCTCCCGAGGCGGTGGCGGCCTGCGCCGGGCCGATTACGGCATGGTAGCGGGTGTGCATCACCCCCAGGAACTCGGACAGCTCCATGGCGCCGCGCACGTTGGCGAGCACGAGCGCCTCCAGCAGCGCGTCCGTCGGCGCGTACCAAGTCCCGGCACGCTGGCGGGAGCTGAGCAGTCCGATCCGTCGCGCGTGGCTGGTGAAGGTCGAGCCGATGTCGTGGTTGCGGGTCTTTGCCTTCAGGAGCATGGCATCGAGCTGCTCGGCCGGGGTGGGGTGGCTCCCTGGGTTGTTCGTCCGCTTCGCCTTCCACGCGAAACGCTGATTAAGCAGTTTGGAGGCCCGTTCCCGGTCGACATCACCGTCGCCCAGCCCGGACCACTCCGGACTGGCAACGTAGCTGTCGACGAGCGCTTGCACTGCCAGGTGGGGCAGCGCCTTGTGCGCTTTGTAGCGGTCGGCGGCGAGGCCCTGGACCGGATTGTTGCGGGCAGATCCCGCCATGTCTAGGACGAAGCCCGGCAGGGAGGCCCGGCCCGCAATCTCCGCCGCGCGCTCGACGATGTAAACGACCTGATGCAGGCCGCTCAGCCGCATCAGGAAGTCGAGGCAGTCCTCGACTGGGATGGCGTCCTGCGACAGCACGGCGATCCAGTCCTCGGCAAGCATGTCGTAGCGCGGTAGGTGCGGGATGGGCAGGTAACCAATGGAATTGGACTCAACGCTTTTATCCTGCGCAGGGTCGGCGTCGGGCCCCTGCAGTTTTCGGGCGATTCGATCCCACGCCGCATCGGTCTTCAAAAGGCGCCTGGATATCAGGCCCGCCAGCTCGTCTCGACGGGCCGATCGGCCCAGCATCAGATAGAGGATCTCCCCGGTGCGCTGGAAGAACCGTCGGTCGAGGGCGAAGCCGCGCCCCGCGTCCGCCTGCACGTCGGGGAACAGCATGGCCGAGCCCACGGGCTGCAGGTGCCGCGAAGTCCAACGCTTGGTGTGGAACTGCTCGACCTCGGCCGACCGCAGAAGGTCAAGGCTCTCGGCGAACTGGACGAAGCTGTCGAACGCGTCGCGCAAGTAGGAGCCGTCGAAGTCGGGGAAGTCGCGCTTCGACGTCTCGAACCATTTGAGCCAGGATATGGAATCGTCGCCGCTGTCTTTGCCCGCGATCCGAGCGACCTCCTTGTCCCGGAACAGGAGGTGTCGGAGGTTCGTGTTCAACCTGATCCTGTAGGGGAGCGCCTCGTGGGCGAGACCATTCGGTCCTTTGCCGGAAGTGGCGAACAGCGGCTCGTTGATACGGGCGCGGTGAGTCATGACCTGCAGGCACTCGATGAGCGTAAACCAGGGCGTCTGGTCGTCATAAAGGCTCAAGCCCCAAATCGCCGGGTCGCACCAGACGGTGAGCGAATGCACCCTCTGCTCGGCGGGAACCTTCAACGCCCCGGGGGTTACGAAAAGATCCGCTGAGGTCGAACTCGCCGCCATGCTCAGGTTCCGATTGGGTTAAAGTTGATCCGCCCGTCGCGGCCCACGGAAAGAATCTGAACCGGCCTGCACTCCCCGTCCTCCTGATGGAGCCGAGCCTCCACGAATGCGATGGCGGAAAGGGAGAAGTGGCGCACCTCCTGCTGGCACTGGCGCGAGAAGCTTGATGGCAGGCTGCCCCCCGAAACGCGCATGAGGTACTCGAACATGAGCGGGCGAAGGTCGAGCGGCACGGAAGGCTCGGACACGGGGCCGTTGCGATACAAGATCCTGATCTGCGGGCGCCCCAGCACCGGATCGAACGTGACCCCAATCCGGAATGGCTCGCCCGCAGGCCTGCGTTTAATCGCCGACAGCGTGGTGAACCGTCCTGGGGCGCCGTCCGCCCGGCCTATGGTGCGGGCCAGCCAAAGGGCGTCGGTATCGTCCGTCATCATCCCGGTCAGGGTGCGGTTCAGCCCCCTGAGGAGTTTCCTAAGCAGCTGGTCGACCATGTTTGTCCGGGTCTGATCCTTTTCCGAAATTGGCCCGGCGGCGCACAGTTCGAGGTACTCGCCCGCGTGGTGGAAAATGGTCAGGCGCCAGGGCGACGGCGCGTGTAGGCCGCCCTCCCCGAGGAGGAAAAACAGCCGCCGTCGTTGCGCCTCGAGCTGTGCGTTGAACCGTTCCGGCGCGACCTCGCCGCGGTTGTAGCCGTCCAAGGCCGAACGGAAGACCGCTTGGCCATAGTGCGGGTCGCGGGCCTCGAGCGCCGCCCCCTTCCCGTTCAAGGCGCCCTTCATCAGGAGCGCGTCGACGGCGTTGTCCGTCTCGTAGCCGATACCGAACGTCTCCATGACGGAGAACACGGTAATGGCCCGCCGTTTCTCGTTTCGGACGTTCAGGCCGACGGCGTTATTGAACGGGTTAGAGAAGTGCGCGTCCTGCGGCCCACGGCGCCGGGCCTCGGCGCAGTCGAGCAGCGGGCGGTCGGCGCGCTTGGTGTCACCGAGCAGGATGTTCGCGCCGAGCATCAGCATCTGCCTGACCGGAATGTGCTGGTCGTTCATCGCAGCCAGCCTCACAACCTCCTGGAGGCGGCCGCGGAACGTGGGCGTCGTATCGTCCCCCATCAGGACGGCGCGGTTCCGCCTGATCGCGCACCCCCCTACTTTGTCTGGTCCCACCGCGCAGGCATCGCAGCCGGTGCCCCATGCGGGGTGGTGCAGGACTCTCTGCAAGACTTGGTCCAGAGTGGCGCCGGTCCCCGCCCTGCTGAGGTTCAGGAGGGCCACCTTCAGCTTCCCATCCGGGTCATGCTCTAGGTTATGCTGGAGCATGACCGTGAGCGAAGCCAGGATGCCCCGGTGGGCCTCCCGTGCGGTGCCGCCTGGCGCGACCTTGTTCACGGCCTCCCGCCAGAACTTCAGCAGCTGCCCGTCGTTTGCGGCCATCAAATACAGCTCGCCGGTATCGCTGCCGAGAAGGCTCGCCGTGATGGAACCGATCAACCCGGCCTTGTCCTTCTCCTGAAGCTGACTCAGGTCGCGGATGACCCGCAGCGTCCGGCCCGACGGGAGCTTCGCCTCCAGCAGGCCGCCACCGGGCCAGGAGGTTTCCGGGAAATCCGTGTGGTCGAACAGGAAGCGTCGGATGTGGTAGGTCTTACCGTCCCCCGCGGTGCCCGTCAGGATGACGTTGGTCGGGGTCGCCTTGAGGAGCGCCTCGCCGATGGCATCCATCCGTGGCGCGGGGATCACGATGGGCTCGACCTCATGCCGACGGAGCGCGCGCTGCACGTTCTCGTCGACGGCTGCATCGGACGCGGCGGAGGGCCCGTAGCCGCCGAGGAGGGCGACTATCGGGTTCCCCATCACGCGTTTTACAGGTGGCATATAGCACAGCCCTCATCGTCGGACTTCGGTTTCACGGCCCGGCGGGGCATCCTCTCTATGTCATCAAGCGAGCGCCCATCGACCCAGGTGTACTTCCGCCCGTTCTTCCCGCTCTCGTAGGCCTTAGCCTGCTTGTAGAGTTCGGGGTGTCGCTCGTTCAGCCCCTGCCACTCGCCGAGCTGCTGGTAGAAGCAGAAGTAGCAGCCCGACCGCGAACGCCACTCGTAGTAGGCGGGCAGGCCGAGGCCGCTGTCGTCGAGTAGGCGCTGCACGTCGACCAGGCCCATACCCTCGTCCTTGAAAGGGTAGACCGGGATGATGTTCGGCTGCTCGGAGACAAGGACGGGCTTGCCACCGC
The DNA here is from genome assembly GCA_965260935.1 of Acetobacteraceae bacterium. Taxonomy (GTDB): domain Bacteria; phylum Pseudomonadota; class Alphaproteobacteria; order Acetobacterales; family Acetobacteraceae; genus JBBROS01. The sequence goes on along the minus strand of OZ253374.1, from coordinate 244,977 downwards.
CCGTGTAGCCCGAGCGGTTCTCGTCCGCGCGGATGCCGATGTAGGAGTAGGCGCGGTCGTTACCCACGTGCTTCTCGAACGGGTGTATCTTCAACATCCGCGTACACCACCGCGAGCGCGGGCTGGGCAGGAATCCGGAGAAGTGGTCGTAGAGCGCGACGTCGAACGCGCTCCGACTGGGCTTCTCCCCCACACCGAGCATCTCGAGCGCGCTGATGCGGATCACCTTGCAGCCCAGCACGTGCTCGAGCCGTTCCAGGTACTCGTATAGCTCCGGGAGCTCGGCCCCGGTGTCGGAGAACACGTACTCGAGGTTCAGGTGGGGGTGCCGCTGCGACAAGAAGATGGCCAGCGCAGTGCTGTCCTTTCCGCCGGACAGCGGAACGATGTGCCGTGCCCCAACGTCCAGGGCGGTGTCGTCCATCCTGGCGATCTCGGTCATCTTGTTCCCCCCGTGACAGCCATCGGTATCAGATCGGACTGTTCGCTCATCCTATGCAGCTTCTCCTCAAGGGAGGCGATACGCCCGCGGATAATCGGCATCAACGCCGCGCCGGGTTCGTCCACGCTGAGTGCGGCGTCCTCAATCCGCATACGGCACTCCCGGAGCAGGCGCCGCATCTGCGCCGGTGTTCCGTCTTCCCACCGATCGAGGCCGCGCTGAAGCAGCACGGAACTAACAGCCCGCGCCAGGCTCTCTGCCGAGTAGCGGCCGTTCAGGGTGTCGCGCGCTGTGCGGAGTACCGCCTTATCAATCAGGGTGACGTCCTCGCGCAGCAGGAAGGCTTCGACGTCGAAGCAGGCCGCCCAGGCCTGGACGCCCGCTACCGGGTCGGCGTTCGACCCGAATGACAGTACCTCGCCCACGACCTCGACGGCATCCCGGACGTAGCCCTCGACCAAGCGGTCGATATCGTTGCGAGCCTTCTCGATCACCCGGAGCGTGGACGCGTAGGTGCCACCCCGGTGCCGCACGCCCCAAGCGGCGGGGACGGTGTCCACCAGCAGGGCGGCAGGGTCCCGGGCCTCGTTGAACAGGCGGAGCAGCTGACGGCCATCGTCGGTGTGCCTGCGGGAGCGGCGGACCCCGTCGCTCAGGCTCGTGCGCCAGGTTGCGACCGCATCGGCGGCGAAGCGCACGTGCTCGTCGAGCGGTCCGGGCCGCTCGTGGCTGAATACGTAGGCGAGCTCCGACAGGTAGTCTGTCAGCGCGGCACCCCCGGTATGAACCTCCACCTGCGTGCGCCCGGGCTCCAGGAACATGCGGCTCGCCGCGAACCCGAGCAGGTCGGCCACGTAGGCACCGTCCGTCCGCAGGGTGACCGCGCGCCCGAACGCCTTCAGCCCGGCCACGACCAGCAGGGGGACAACCCCGTCCGGCATGCCGATGGGCGGTGCGCTCAGCATCGCGACGATGTCAGCCAGGGACCTACGGCCGGGCACAGTGAAGAAGGCATGAATCCTGGACCAGGCTCCCCTCATGCCGGGATCCTCGAGTTCGTCGGGAGTGGCCAGAATGCCCCGGTCTCCCTCGCCGCGGTGCAGACCGGTGGCCTCGAGTACGGTCCTGAATACGGAGCCCTCGGCGGACGAAAGCTCCTCGGTGCGGTAGCCGAGCTGCGGGTCCTCCGATCGCTCCAAGATGCGGGTCAGCACGCGCACTCGGGCTGTCTCCATCTGACGCGACAGCCTGCGCCGCATTAGCTGGTCGTTCAGGATCCGCGGCGTCTCTGGGTAGGCCGCGTCCAGCAGTTCCGAGGCGGCGACGCCCGCCGGACGGTCCACGCTGAGGGGTAGCCTTACGCCGTCGCGCCACCATTCCGTCGAATGCGGCCTGTCGGTGGTCAGCCTGTGCATCATGACGCCGAGCTGGCGGCGCGCGACGGCGAGCAGCTCGACGAGCTCCTGGCCAACCAGCGGGTCCTCGGAGCGTAGGAATTCGTCGTGTTGCAGCGCCAGCAGAGCGTCTACTTCGAATACGGCCTCGGTGACCGAGATCGGCTCTGAGGGCAGCGCCACCAGTGCGCGGGGCCAGTCAGGCCAGCCTGCCTCGACCCTGCGCCGCGCCTGGGCCAGTTCCTCGGCCGTGTCGGCCAGCACAAAGAACACGCGCCCCCACTCGGACGAGGGCTGAGCTTCGGTCATGCGGTTCGCAGCAGCGGCGATCTTGGAGGCGCGGACGTATTGGCCCTGGAGATAGCGGGTCGTGCCGAACCGCAGGTTGTGCCGAGTGGGACGGAGGAACGGGGGCGGTTGGTGGGTGTGCAGGAACGCCAGCAGGTCAAAACCCTCTTGCCGCCGCGCCCGCTCCTCGCGGATGCGGCCGGGCAGGTCGAGGTCCGCTCCGTGCCAGATGGAGACATCGTCGTTGAGCTGACGGTGGAGCAGCAGCTTCCGCTCGATCAGCCTCCCGACCGCCGCCGAGGCCGCTTCGGGGTCCACTCCGCGGCTCGCGACCGCGATCTCGAGGCTCAGGCGCGGCAGCCTCCGGCGCTCCCCGTCCGCCCCGAGCTGGAGCAGGCAGGCCGCGGCGAGGGCCTCGCGCTCGACATCATTTTCGGCCCGGCTTCGCGCGGTTTCCGCCTCGACCCAACGGCGGTGGACCCCGCCGATGCCGACATCGGAGCGCATGGCGTCACTGAACCCGACGTAGATCTCCTCCATCCCCACCGGACGGCCGAGGTCGGCCGATCCGATGAATGCGAACATGCTGCGCTCGTTCTGACCGATGCGTGCGACGAGGCGCGGCAGGACCTGCAGCGCCGCGGCCGAGAGTGGGTAGGCGCGCCCAAGCAGCGAGGCCACCTGGTCGGTGTCGGTCATGCCGTCGAACCACCCGGCCCCAATCACCCGTTTGGCCATTGCAAGCAGCGTTTGCATTCCGGGTGGGCGGACGCCCTCCTCGCGCGCGGCCTCCACCATATCTGCCGCGAGCCCGTAGAGTTCCTGGCTATCCTCGACGAAGCGGATCCGCTCGAAGCGGCCCTCGATTTTCCGCCATTCGTTTCGGGACGTCTGGTTCAACGCCGAGGCGTAGGCGAGCAGATCCTGATGCAGCAGCAGGGTAAGGCTCGCGAAGGCTCCCTGGGCGCGTACGACCCACTCGGCCAAGCGCTGAACCGCGTCGAGTTCGCGCGAACGCCCTTCGTTGACGATGCCTTCGAGGTGGCGACCGAACTCATCCCACACGATGGCGACGCGGTCTATACCCTCAAGCCTGCTCAGGGCGGTCAGCGCGGCGTCGATGCCCTTCCTGCGGGGGAGGCCTAGGGCCTCGAGCAGGGCACCCGCGAGGTCGGGGACATGGCCTACGAGCAAAATGGCTCGCCCGCGCCCCGTCCCATAAACGCGTTCCGTTGCCAACGCGCCGATGGCCGGGTCGACCGCCTCGATGCGGGCCGCGAGGTCCCTTAGGATTTCCGCGTCCTCGACTCTGTTCATGACGGCCAGGGCCCCGACGCCTGCGGCCAGGCTCTTGCCGCTGCCGTAGGCCGCGATGGCCATGGTCGCGCCACCCCCGAGCACCGCCCTTACGATCGGCAGGGAGCGCCGCGTCGGGCGATAGTGGGCGAGCCGCCCCGGTGAACTGACATCGTCGCGCAGGTTCACCGACCGAAGGAGGACGGTGTCGCTCATCCTTCGTTCTCCAGGCGGCGGAAATGCCGATCAAGCCAGTGGTGCGCGCCGCCCATCGCGGGCACGCGCAACCGCCTCTCGGACCCGAGCCTGTCTAGGGTGACGCCGCCTTCAGCGGCATCGTGTGCGGCCCGGGAGGCGAGCTCCTCGATGGCATCTCCGGACAGACCCATGATCGTCCCGGGGCCGCCGCGGCACCCGACCAGTTCGCCCATAGAAAGCGACTCCAGGTCCAGGTCCTCGGCTTGTGCTGCGGCGCAGGCCAGAAACGCCTCGAGCGGTACCCCGTCCAGCGGCCTGGTGCGCTCGAATCTGCCCGTGTCGTCCTGCCGCAGGATCAGGCCCAGTTCGCGCAGGGGCGACGCAGTGCCGTCCTCGGGATCACGGCGCACCTCGACCGAACCGGAGGCGTAGGCCGCGAGCAGGCAGGCCACGTCGCGCTGAGCCACGGGCATAGTCGTCTCGTTGGCGGCGTATAGCTTCAAGTGGCGGACGTAAGCGTCGATGGCCGCGGGCCGCTCGAACACGCGATCCCGGTAGTCGTTGAAGAACCAGCCCCAGACACTGGTATAGCGCCGGGCAAGCATAAGGTGCACGAACCACCAAGTGGCCGGATACTCCATATAGGGGTCGCGTTCCGCAATGACGTGGCCCAACGGACTCGTGTGCAGCTCCCGGGCCGCGCGCGCCCCGGACTCCGCTGGGCGCATGATGCCGATGCCGCTAGCCTCGAGCCAGTAGCGCAGGGATTTCACCATGCGGCTGCCCAGGCCCAGCCCGACCACGGCATCCTCGTCGGCGTGGAATCCGGTGGGGGACGCCTCCATGCGGCCGAGCCCCTTACATAGCCACCCGTGACGGATGGCGAAGGTTTCATGCCGCCCGTATTCGAAACGGTCTTTATGTAGTCCGGCGTTGCTCATGCGATCCCCGCGACGGCGGACGCGACGAGCCGCGCCGCGCGCTCAGCCTCCTCCATGGTGTTCATGACGGAGAACGAGAAGCGGAGGCTGGAGAAGGCCTCGGCTTCCGACAACCCCATGGCGACCAGCACGCGGGAGGGCTCGGGTTTTCCCGAAGAGCATGCTGACCCCAAGCTGCAGGCCAGGCCCGAGGCATCCAGGCGCGCAGCTAGAGCCGCTCCCGAGCCTGTAGCAACGCGTTCGGGCGTTAGGCGTTGACGGGTAGAGGAGGCTGCCCATGCCGTCACCCTTGTCTGTTGATCTGCGCGAGCGCGTTGTGGCGTCCATGTTGTCGGGCGCGTCGGGCGCGTCGTGCCGTGAGGCCGCGTCCCGCTTCGGGGTGAGTGCCGCGAGCGCCAGCCGCTGGGCGGCACGGCAGCGCCAGGACGGGCACGTGGCACCCAGGCCGTCCGGGGGCGACCACAGTTCGCACCGCATGGAGGCGCAAGCCCGGCTGATTCTGGCCACCTGCCGTCGGCGGCCGGCCATCTTTCTGCGCGAGTTGCGCGACCACTTGGCCGAGCGTGGCGTGCAGACCAGCACCAGCGGCCTGTCGCGCTTCTTTGCCCGGCATGGCATCACGCGCAAAAAGGGGACCTGCACGCCGCCGAGCAGGAGCGGGCGGACGTAAGGGCCGCGCGCCAAGCCTGGTTCGAGGGTCAGCCCGACCTCGACCCGGACCGTCTGATCTTCTTGGACGAGACCGCAGCGACCACCACCATGGCCCGTCGCTACGGGTGGGCGCCGTGCGGCAAGCGTTGCCGCCTTGCCGTCCCGCTTGGGCACCGCAGGATCACCACGCTCACCGCCGCCCTGCGCACCACGGGCCTGGTCGCCACCGCCATGTTCGAGGGTGCGACCAACGGGGAGCGCTTTCTGGACTACGTGGCCCACACTCTGGTCCCGACGCTCCGGCCCGGCGATGTCGTGGTGCTGGACAACCTGTGCGTCCACAAGGTGGCCGGGTGCGCGAGGCGGTCGAGGCGGCCGGCGCACGCCTGCTGTTCCTGCCCCCCTACAGCCCCGATTTCAACCCGATCGAGCAAGCCTTCGCCAAGCTCAAGGCTCTGCTGCGCAGTGCGGCCGCCCGCACCACAGCCGACTTGCACCAAGCCACTCGAGATGCCTTGGCCCGCTTCACCTCGCAGGAATGCCGCAACTACGTCACCGCCGCCGGTTACGACAACGACGACGACGTTGCTACGTGAGCGGGAACGGCTCTAGTTCCATCGCCTCGATACCGGGAAAGAGAATGCTGGTTGTGTTCGGCACGCGCGGAGCCGTGACGCCGTTCACGCGGGCACTCGGAATTAGGCCTAGGAGCTCCGACTCGAAGCGATCTCGCATCTCCGCCAGTCCCGCGATGATCCCGGAGAACCCCTCAGCCCTTATCCGAGTGGCCAGGCCTAGCCCGGCGGCTCCCGCAACATTCTGGGTGCCCGCCCGCAGACCGCGCTCCTGACCGCCGCCGAGCAGCAGCGCGCCGACTCGGCGGTCGTCCGGGTCGAGCAGCACCATGGCGCCAGTTCCCTGAGGACCGTGTAGCTTGTGACCGGAAAAGGTCAGAACGTCGACCCCTGCTTCGTCCATGCTAATTTCTACCCGACCAACCGCCTGAGCCGCATCCGAATGTACGAAAACGTCCGGCCTGATCTGTCGCGCTTCATCAACTAGGGCTTTTACGGATTGAACGACACCGGTTTCGCTGTTCGCCCACTGCAGGCTGACCAGGACAGGCCCCCGCGCCCTCCTGACCGCTCTGCAAAGGTCATCTATGTCAATGCTCCCATCCGCGCCGACTCGAAGAAGAGCTACGTTACCTCCCTTCCGTGCAAATGCATGGGCGGGCTCTAAGACAGACGAATGCTCTACTAAAGCCAATACTAAAGTAGTATTAGGTGCATTCAAGCAGAAATTTTTGATGACGGTGTTATTAGCCTCAGTGCCGCCGGAGCCAAAAACTACACATTCAGGCATCACGCCTGGAAGTAGGTTGCACACTCCATCTCGCGCTGCTTCTAAAACGATGCGAGCAGCATTACCTAACCAGTGTGCACTGGAAGGATTTGCCGAACCTCGCGATGTGTTAGCGACTAGTTCGATTACCTCTTCGAGCGCACGGGTGGTGGCATTTGCGTCAAGATCTATGTCCGCTTCGAGCCCATTGAATCCTCGATAATTTCCTTTCTGTCCCAAGCCTAGCCATCTCCAATTTGCGCTGCACTCCGGCTGAAGCGCGCTTTGCATAATGGTAATCAGGTCACGGACGTGTGAACAGCCTCTGGGTTTGAGGAATTGTTGGGTGGCCACCGTCTTATGAGGTGGCCCCGATCGCCTGGACAGGTTGGCGGTGAAGATAAGCTAGTGTCCCGAATCTGAAGTTCGTGGTATTGGGTGCTTGTACTTGGCCCTGCGCTCTGGCAGGCTTTTCCTGTAATTGGGGCAGGAGGCAGGGATGCCGGGTCGTCGCGCGGTGGAGTTGGTTCTGACGGATGTAGAGCGGACGGAGCTGGACGGCTTGGCGGCCCGGCGCTCAACGGCGCAAGGCTTGGCGCTGCGGGCGCGGATCATATTGGCCTGTGCAGACGGTGGGCGGAACAGGGGCAACGCATGAAATTTTCCTCGCCGCCCCGGCGCTGATGCTTGATGACGCTTCCTCGCAGCGGCGAGGGAGCAAGGCATGTTGATTGAGAACCTGGCGCAGTATTTCAACGCGATCGAGGACCCGCGCTGCGGCGGCAAGATCGAGCACCGCCTGCGCGACATCCTGGTGATTGCGGTCTGCGCGGTGATCGCCTGCGCCGAAAGCTGGGACGACATCGCATTGTACGGCCGCAGCAAGCTGGCCTGGCTTAAGACGTTTCTGGAGCTGCCCAACGGCATTCCTTCGCACGACACGTTCCGGCGCGTGTTCATGCTGATCGACCCCGACGCATTCGAGGCGGGGTTCACGGCCTGGGTCGGTTCGCTTCTGAGAGGCTTCGAGCGCGAGGTGGTCGCCATTGACGGCAAGTCGGTCCGACGCTCGTTCGATCATGGGCGGGAGCAGTCGCCGTTGCACGTTGTCAGCGCGTGGGCCAGCGAGCAGGGCCTCGTGCTGGGCCAGCGGTGCGTTGACGGCAAGTCCAACGAGATCACCGCAGTGCCCGAGCTGCTGGACCAGCTCGCGTTGCAGAATACCGTTGTCGCCTTGGACGCAATGGGGTGCCAGACCGCGATTGCCGAGACGATCCTGGCGCGCGGGGGCGACTACCTGCTGGCGCTCAAGGGCAACCACAAGCTGGCGCACGCGGCCGTGGTCGAGCATTTCGACCAGCACTGCTTCGGCCGTGGCGCGCCTGGCCGTGCCGACTGCGACGCGTTCGACGACACCCACGGGCGTCTGGTCCGGCGCCGGGTGTTCGCCAGCACCAACGCCGCCGCTCTGGACGCCTTGAGCGGTTGGCCAAGCCTGCGCACCGTGCTGGCGGTCGAGAGCATCCGCAGCGTCAACAACGCGCCTATCAAGGTCGAAAGCGAGATCCGCTACTTCCTGTCGAGCTGCCCCGACAGCCCGGCCGTCCTGGGCCAGGCAATCCGCTCGCATTGGGCCGTGGAGAACGCGCTGCACTGGGTGCTGGACGTCACGTTCCGCGAGGACGACAGCCGCATACGTGATCGCGCCGCGGCCCGCAACCTGGCGCTGCTGCGCAAGATCGCGCTCAACATCGTCAGCCAAGATAGGACAACCAAAGCCAGCCTGCGCGGCAAACGGAAGAAGGCAGCCTGGAACAATGCTTACATGCTCAAGCTCCTGGTCGGCTAGTCGTGTCAACGCCGCTTGAATGCTCCTCAAACCTGCCGGTTGAAATCTCCCCAGGTTCGGGCGGTGATCAACCGCTGATCTGATCGTCGCTCCTGTCCTTGGGTGGCCTGCCGCGGCGCTTGCCGGGCGGCGGAGGTGGCGCGACGGGCCGCGGGCGCATGGCCTCGGGCACGAGGCTGGCGTGCTGGCGCATGCGGTAGCTGTTGCCCTCGATCTGCATCACGGTGGCATGGTGCAGCAGCCTGGCCAGCAGGGCCGCGGCCACGACAGGGTCGCCGAACACCTCGCCCCATTCGGCAAAGCCGCGATTGCTGGTCAGGATCATGGCGCCGCGCTCGTAGCGGGCGTTGACCAGTTGAAAGAACAAATTGCCGCCGCCGGGCACAACGGGCAGGTAGCCGATCTCGTCCACGATCAGCAGCTGCGGCCGGCACAGGAACCGCAGCCGCTCGCGCAGGCTCCCGTCCCGTTCGGCGCGGGCGAGTGCCGTGACCAGGTTGGCCAGGGTCATGAAGTAAACGCTGCGCCCAGCCCGGATCGCCTCGACGCCGAGGGCGACCGCGAGGTGGCTCTTGCCAGTGCCGGGCGGGCCGAGGAGGTGCAGCACCTCGCGCCGGTCCACAAAGCCGAGTTGGGCCAGCGCCTGCACGCGGCCGCGGTTGAGCGAGGGCTGGAACGAGAAGTCGAAGCTGTCCAGCGTCTTGACCGCGCCGAGCCGCGCCATGCGCAGCGCCGCCTTGACCCGCCGGCCTTCGCGCCAGCCCAACTCGTCGGCGAGCAGGGCCTCAATGGCCTCCACCGCCGAGGTTTCGCCGCGCTCGAGCTGCTGCACGACGCCGCCCAGCGCCTCCAGGGCACGCGGCATGTGCAGCCCCACCAGGTGCTGGCGCACCCGCTCCAAAGTCGCCGGGGCCGCCTCGGTGTGCCGCTCCCTCATGCCCGGGCCTCCTCGGCTGCGGCGCTTGTCCCTGCAGCCAGACGTTCGCCAATGGCGGCGTAGACCGCCAAGGGCCTGCGCGCGACCTGCTCGCCGGGGCGGCCGGGGATGGGCGCCTCGGCGCAGGACGCGGGCAGCCGGGCCGCGGTCGGGTGCGCGACGCGGTGGCCGGCGGCCAAGCGGCGCCCGCCGTGGCCCTCCAGCACCGGGTGAACCGCGACCACCTCGCCCTTGCCCAGGATGCGGACCTCGTGTGCCAGCGTTTGCACCTCCACCGCGCGGCCACGCGTGCCGTCCGGCACGCTGTAAAGGTTGCCGCCAACCGAAACCATGCCGTCGCGGGTCACGCGCCGGTCCAGCCGCAGCACCGCCTGGAACGGGCCTGCCGGCAGCGGCTGGAGGTGTGATCGCTCGTCGGCAAAGTGTTCGGACACGACGCGGCGGGTCGTGGCGTGGGTGCGCTTGTTGGCCACTCCGTCCAGCCACTGCCGGAGCTGGCCGTTGAGGTCGTCCATGTCGCGGAAGCTCCGGGCCAGGAAGAAGTCCTCGCGCACGTAGCGGAACGGACGCTCAACCTTTCCTTTGCTCTTGGCCCGGTAGGGGCGGCACGCCCGGGGCTGGAAGCCGTAGTGCCGGGCGCACGCCACCAGCGCAGGGTTGTAGACCACGCCGGCCTCGTCCTCGCCGCTGACCGCGGTGCGCATGCGGTCGTAGAGGATCTCGCCCGGCACGCCGCCCAGCGCCTCGAACGCCGCGGCGTGGCAGCGCAGCACGGCCTGCAGATCCTGGTGGGCGACGAAGCGCGCCCAGATCAGCCGCGAGTGCCCCAGCACCATCGAGAACAGCCACACAACCCGGCTCACGCCAGGCTCGGCGGTGAACTCGGCGCGGAAGTGCGCAAAGTCCACCTGCGCCTGCTGGCCCGGTGCGGTCTCGAAGCGCCGCTCAAAGCCGGCCGTCGCCGCCGCGGGGCGGACCTTGCGCAGGAAGTCGGTGAGTTGGGTGTATCCTCCCCGGTAGCCCACGCTGCGCAACTCGCGCAGCAGCCGGCTCGCCCGCAACTCGGGGAAGGCGGCCACGCGCTCCCGCAAGTAGGCGTGATGGGCGTCGAGCAAGGTCGGGCGCGGCGGCCGCGGCGTGTAGGCCGGCGGTTCAAGCCCCCGCGCGATGTAGCGGCGAACCGTTTTGCGGTCGAAGCCAGTGCGCCGGGCGATGTCGGATACGCCCAGCCCTTGGCGGTGAAGGTCAAGAATCATCACAAGTTCTCCCAATCGGACCACCGGCGCTACCTCCGTTTTGCGAAGGCCATAGCGCGCCGGCTCGCCCAGCCTCACGGGCCAGGCACAAAGCTCAGCCTGGGAAAATTTCGTCCGGCAGGTCCGGGGAGTATTCAGTCAGCCGCTACAAGGGCGCTCTCCAGGCCAACACGGACCAGGTCGGCGGCCTCCGCTCGAACGGTCGAGGCGATCGCCTCCGGGGTGGAAGCGCATTTGCCTTGCCAGAGCGTCTTGCCGGAACCGTCGACGATGCAGGTTGACGTCAGTTCCAGCGACACGTCCAATCCGATATACTGCTCCATGTCAGTCCTCCTCCGTTTGCCCGGTTTGGGTCTGATCGCAGCAGGCCTTGTCCGAGGCAGGAGGGCGCCCTGCCCGCCATAACTCCGTGTCAGGTTGAGGGAAGAGAATAGCGAACTGCCCGGAGCAGGCGCCGAGTTCACGAAACGGCAGCAACTCCGGCGAGATCGCGGCAGGTGTGGAAGGCATGACCGCGTGCGGCACGGCGCTGGCCGGCGGTAAGGCAGTGACGGCGAGCCGGAAGTGGTTGTGAATGCGGCTATGAGCGGAAAGAAAGCGCTGGGCGGAAGCAGCAAAGGTTTCGCTTGCGAAGCAGGTGGAAAGCTGCCGGAGGAGTGCCTCGATCCCGAGGGCGGCCAGGATGGTTTCGGCCTCGCGCAGGCTGAAGCCGTGATGCAACCAGGCCGCAAGCTGGATCGCCTCGGCCGAGTAGCGGAAACCGCGAAAGGGGTTGGAGCCGGTCGTCCCGAGTGGGCTGTCACGGCGCGGCCACGCCCGCCAACCTGGCAACGCCGTTTCGACGGAAAACTGACTGGCTTCCCGGCCGGCCAGCCGTGCCGGCTCGCTCCTGACGCCGGCAACAGGGCCGGCGCCCGCCTGCCGAAGGGGGGCGAGGATGGATCAATGCCGGGGCGTGTGATAACCCAACTCGCCTCAACGCCATTCACCCTCACTCGCCGACTCGGAGCCGGGTGACCGACCAACTGGACCTTTCGATTGAGCGACACCCCAGACACGCCCGGCCCCGCGCCATCTCCCGTGACGCTCGAAGAGGAGATGCGCCGGTCCTATCTCGACTACGCCATGTCCGTCATCGTCAGCCGCGCGCTGCCCGATGCGCGGGACGGGCTGAAGCCGGTGCACCGGCGCATCCTGTTCGCCATGGACGAGGGCGGCTACACCGCCGACAAGCCTTACCGCAAGTCCGCCCGCATCGTCGGCGAGGTGATGGGCAAGTACCACCCGCACGGCGACGCCGCCATCTACGACGCCATGGTGCGGATGGCCCAGCCGTTCAGCATGAGGGTGCCGCTGGTTGACGGGCAGGGCAACTTCGGCTCGGTGGACGGCGACCCGCCCGCGGCGATGCGCTACACCGAGGTCCGCCTTGCCCGGTCCGCGACCTTCCTGCTTGAGGACATCGACAAGGACACCGTCGATTTCAGCCCGAACTACGACGAGAGCTTCAATGAGCCGAAAGTGCTGCCGGCGCGCTACCCCAACCTGCTGGTCAACGGCGCCAACGGCATCGCCGTCGGCATGGCGACCAACATCCCGCCGCACAACCCGGGCGAGGTCATCGACGCCGCGCTGCACCTGATCGAGCAGCCCGAGGCGACGCTCGAAGACCTGATGCGGATCGTCCCCGGACCGGATTTCCCGACCGGCGGGCTGATCCTCGGCCGCGCCGGCATCCGCAGCGCGTTCGAGACCGGGCGCGGCAGCCTGGTCGTGCGCGCCAAGGCCGAGTTCGAGGAGATGCGCGGCAACCGTGTCGCCATCGTCGTCACCGAGATCCCCTACCAGGTGAACAAGGCGACGCTGCTGGAGAAGATCGCCGAGCTGGTGCGGGCCAAGCAGGTCGAGGGCATCAGCGACATGCGCGACGAGAGCGACCGCTCCGGGATGCGCATCGTCATCGAGCTGAAGCGGGAAGCGACGCCGGAGGTGGTGCTCAACCACCTCTACCGCTTCACCGCGCTGCAATCGAGCTTCGGCGTCAATTTCCTGGCGCTGGACGGCGGGCGTCCGCGGCTGATGGGGCTGAAGGACGCGCTGCAGGCGTTCATGCGGTTCCGCGAGGAGGTCATCCTTCGCCGCAGCCGGTTCGAGCTTGGCCGCGCACGGGAACGGGCGCACCTGCTGGTCGGGCTGGCCATCGCGGTCGCCAACATCGACGAGGTGATCCGCGTCATCCGCGAAAGCCCCGACAGCGCTGCGGCCCGCGCGGCGCTGATGGGGCGGGACTGGCCGGCGGCGGACATCCAGCCGTTGCTGGACCTGATCGACGACAGCGGCAACCAGATCGCAGACGGCCGGGTCAAGCTCACGGACGCGCAGGCGCGCGGCATCCTCGAACTGCGCCTGGCCCGGCTGACCGGGCTGGAGCGGGAGAAGATCCAGGCTGAGCTGGCCGAGGTCGGCGAGCGGATCACCGAGTTGCTGCGCATCCTGGAAAGCCGCCCGCGGCGCTTGGAGGTCATGCGCGACGAGTTGCTGGCCGCGCGCAAGGAGATCGCCGCCCCGCGCATGACCGCGATCGTCGACGGGCTGGCCGACCAGGACGACGAGAGCCTGATCGAGCCCGGGCAGATGGTAGTGACCATCACCCGCGACGGCTTCATCAAGCGCACCGCGCTCGAAACCTTCCGCGAGCAGAACCGCGGCGGGCGCGGGCGCACCGGGGCCGGCCGGCGCGGCGACGACGTGGTGACCCGCAGCTTCAACGCGCATACCCACCAATGGGTGCTGTTCTTCAGCACCGGCGGCAAGGCGTTCCGCGAGAAGGTGTGGCGCTTGCCGGAGGCGAGCCCGACGGCGAAGGGGCGGGCGCTGGTGAACCTGTTGCCGGAGCTGGGGGGCGACGGCATCACCGCCGTGCTGCCGCTGCCGCAGGACGAGAGCCTGTGGGAGAACCTGCATCTCGTGTTCGCCACGGCGAGCGGCACGGTGAGGCGCAACCGGCTGTCCGATTTCGGACGGATACGCTCCTCCGGCATCATCGCGATGAAGCTCGACGAGGGCGACCGGATGATCGGGGTCGCGACCTGCCGCGAGGGGGACGACGTGTTCCTTGCCACCCGGCTCGGGCGCTGCATCCGGTTCCAGATCGCCGATGACACCCTGCGCGTGTTCAGCGGGCGGGACAGCTCGGGCGTGCGCGGCATCCGGCTTGCGCCGAAAGACGAGGTGATCGGCCTGTCGGTGCTGCGCCATGTCGAGGCCAGCGCCGAGGAGCGGGCGGCGTACCTGAAAGGCGCTGCGGCACGGCGCCGGTCCGCGGGCGAAGAGGTCGATGTGTCCGCCGTGCCGGAGGAGGGGGTGTCCGAGGCGGCGCTCAGCGCCGAACGCGTCGCCGAGCTGGAGGCGAGCGAGGAGATCCTGCTGACCGTGACCGACGCCGGGTTCGGCAAGCGCTCGTCCGCCTACGATTACCGGACGACCGGGCGCGGCGGACAGGGGATCACGAACGCCACGCTCGGCGGCGGGCGCAAGGGCAGCGCCGTGGTGGCCAGCTTCCCGGTCCGCCCGGGCGACGGGGTGATGCTGGTGACGAGCGCCGGGCAGCTGATCCGCGTGCCGGCCGACCAGGTCCGGGTGACGGGACGGGCCAGCATGGGCGTGACCGTGCTGCGGGTGGCGAACGGCGAGCGCGTGACCAGCGTGTTCCCCGTGATCGACACGGCGGAGAACGGGGACGCGGCCGCCGCGGAGCCGGTCGATGGCTGAGCCGCGGGCGTATGTCGGCGTCTATCCCGGCACGTTCGACCCGGTCACCAACGGGCACGTCGACATCATCGCCCGCGCCGCCCGCCTCGTGGACCGCCTGGTAGTCGGCGTGCACGAGAACGTCGGCAAGGGGCCGCTGTTCCCGCTGCAGGAAAGGGTGGAACTGGTTACGGCCGAGACGGAGGCGATCGCCAAGCGGACCGGGACAACGATCGAGGTGACGAGCTTCTCCTCGCTGCTGATCGACTTCGCCCATTCGGTCAATGCCGGCGTGATCATCCGGGGGCTTCGCGCGGTGTCCGATTTCGACTATGAATTCCAGATGGCCGGGATGAACTCGCGCCTGGACAGCGCCGTCGAGACGGTGTTCCTGATGGCGAGCGAGCATCACCAGTTCATCTCGTCCCGCTTCGTCAAGGAGATCGCGAGGCTCGGCGGCGACGTGACCAGCTTCGTGCCGCCATTGACCCTGCAACGGACGTTGTCCCGGGTACGCCCACAATAACGGAGAGTTCCATGCTTCGCCGAGACCTGCTCGCGATCACTGCGGCGGCGGCTTTCATTATTCCGGAAGGCTTGCAAGCGCAGCAGCAGTTGGACCCGGAAAACACCTTGTACATGGATTTGAAAGAGGGGCAGGTGGTGATCCGGATGCGCCCGGATCTCGCGCCGAAGATGGTGGCGCGGGTGAAGATGTTGACCCGGGAGGGCTTCTATAACGGGACCGTGTTCCACCGCGTGATCGAGGGCTTCATGGCCCAGGGCGGCGATCCGACCGGGACCGGGACGGGCGGGAGCAAATATTCCGACGTGCCGGGGGAGTTCACCAACAAGGCGCACTTCCTGCGCGGCGCTGTGGGCGCTGCCCGGACCAGCAACCCGAATTCGGCGAACAGCCAGTTCTTCATCATGTTCGGCCCGGCGCCGTCGCTGGATGACAAATACACCATCTGGGGCCAGGTCGTGTCCGGGATGCAA
This sequence comes from Acetobacteraceae bacterium, assembly GCA_965260935.1. Taxonomy (GTDB): domain Bacteria; phylum Pseudomonadota; class Alphaproteobacteria; order Acetobacterales; family Acetobacteraceae; genus JBBROS01. The sequence goes on along the minus strand of OZ253374.1, from coordinate 229,632 downwards.
TACGTCGATCAGATCAAGCGCGGCGCCGGCCCGAACGGGCAGGTCCAGAACCCGGACAAGATCATCAAGATGCAGGTTGCGGCGGATGCCAAGTAGCGTTCGCTGACCCCGCGACACCCTCGATTTGAATAGGACATCATATGTCAGAAACACCGCAAACGATCAAAGACCCCGAGAACACCTTGCTGATGGATTTGAAGGATGGCCAGGTCGTCATTGAGTTGCGTCCCGACCTGGCGCCGGGGCACGTGGCGCGGGTCAAGGAGTTGGCGCGCGAAGGGTTCTACGACGGCATCGTGTTCCATCGGGTGATCGAGGGCTTCATGGCGCAGGGCGGGGACCCGACGGGGACCGGGTCCGGCGGCAGCAACAAGCCGAACCTGAAGGCCGAGTTCTCGAAAACCGCCAAGTTCGTGCGCGGGACGGTGGGCGCGGCCAGGACGGGCGACCCGAACAGCGCCAACAGCCAGTTCTACATCATGTTCGATGCGGCCCCGCACCTGGATAACCAATACACCATCTGGGGCCAGGTCGTGTCCGGCATGGAGCACGTCGATCAGATCAAGCGTGGCAGCGGCAGCGGCGGCACGGTCTCGAACCCGGACAAGATCGTCCGCGTTCAGGTCGCAGCCGACGCCAAATAGCCCCAAGGCGGTTTCAATTTTGACCCGGACACGTTATGTCCGGGTCCCACGGCGGGCCTGTAGCTCAGTTGGTAGAGCACGGGACTTTTAATCTTGTGGTCGTGGGTTCGAGTCCCACCGGGCCCACCATGTCCATCATCAGCGCACCGGCTAGCTCAGTTGGTAGAGCATAGGACTTCTAATCTTGTGGTCGTGGGTTCAAGCCCCACCATGTCTGCCATCAGCGCACCGGCTCCAGAATGCTGACGTAGTTGGCAACCGCCGCGCCTCCCATGTTGAAGACCCCGGCGATGTCGGCCTTCGGCAGCTGCATGTCCCCAGCTTGTCCAGTGAGCTGCATGGCGGCGATGACGTGCATCGACACGCCCGTGGCGCCGACCGGGTGCCCTTTCGCCTTGAGGCCGCCGCTGCGGTTGACCGGCAAGCGTCCATCGGCCGCGGTTGTGCCGTCCAGCACGCTGCGCGCGCCTTGCCCGTGCCGGGCCAGGCCCATGGCTTCGTAGGCGAGGAGCTCGGCGATGGTGAAGCAGTCGTGCACTTCGGCGAAGCTGAGGTCGTCGAGCGTCAGGCCGGCTTGGTCGAACGCCATCTGCCAGGCGCGGGCCGCGCCGTCGAAGCGCGTGGGATCGCGGCGGGACAGGGGGAGATAGTCGTTGACGTGGGCGGCGGCGCGGAAACGCACGGCCTTGCCCATGGCGCGGGCGGTGTCCTCGTCGGTCAGGATCAGGGCGGCGGCGCCGTCGCTGACCAGCGAGCAGTCGGTACGTTTCAGCGGGGGGGCGACGTAGGGGTTCTTGTCGCTCGTGGCGCGGCAGAAGTCGTAGCCGAGGTCCTTGCGCATCTGGGCGTAGGGGTTGTCGACGCCGTTCTTGTGGTTCTTGGCGGCGATGGCGGCGAGCGCGTCGGATTGGTCGCCGTGGGCCTGGAAGTAGCGCTCGGCGATGCGGCCGAACACGCCGGCGAAGCCCGCGGGGATGTCGCCTTCCTCGCGGCGGTAGGCTGCGCCCAGGAGGTTGTCGCCGACTTGCGGGCCGGGCGTCGCGGTCATCTTCTCTGCGCCGACGACCAGGGCGAAGCGGCCGCGCCCGGCGGCCAGGAAATCCCTCGCGCCGTGGATGGCCGCGCTTCCGGAGGCGCAGGCGTTCTCGTAACGGGTGCTGGGCTTGAAGCGGAGGGCATCAATGCTTTGGAAAGGCAGGGAGCTGGGGAAATCCTGCTTGCTGAAGCCGTTGTTGAACAGGCCGACGAAAACGCCGTCGATTTCCGCGGCAGCGATGCCGGCGTCCTCGATGGCGGCGCCCGCGGCCTGGCCGATCAAGTCCTCAATGTCGAGGTCGGGGTGCTTGCCGAATGGGGTGTGGGCCCAGCCTACGATGCATGGGGTCATTGGAGTCCTCCTATTACGCGATTTGGGCTTATCCAAACACCTTAAGCCCGACGAGCAAGCCAGCAAGTATGACGCCCATGCTGGCGCCTTTGATGATCAAGTCGCGGCCCAGCAGCTCAATCTTGTGTTCGAGCCGATTGATGTCGTCTTTCGTGGCGACTGTTTCCTCCAGGGCGTCGCGCAAGGCTTCGGCTTGCGCACGAGCGATTGTTTCCTCGACGCCGGCCTGGATGAGACGATCAACGTAGCGCAGCCGGTCGAACATCATGGGTGGCTCGCTCTCTCCACGTGGAGCAATGTGGCGTTTGGGCTGCCGCTATTCCAGCCATTTGGCGACCGCCTTGGCCCGCTCGCCGGTATAATTCTGGATGTGCAGCCAGTGGTTGACGAACTGCTGCAGCATGAAATCGACGGGGAGCATGTAGCCGAGTTCGGAGGTGTTGAAGGGCTTGTCGGGATGAATGGCGCAAAGCTCGGGGTGGAGCTTCTGCTGTAGCCGGGTCTCCACGGCGTCGGTCATCATGACATCGGCGCGGTTCTCGGCGATCTCCTCGAAGATGGCCGCGTTGTTGGGAAAGACGATCAGTTGCGCCTGATGGATATTGGCCTTGGCGAAGCGGTCATTGGTGCCGCCGGGGTTGACGATGACGCGGACGCCGGGCTGGTCGATCTCGGCGAGGGTTTGGTATTTGTCCTTGTCGGCGCAGCGGGCGATGGGCGTCTTGCCGCTCCGCATGACCGGGTCCGAGAACAGGGCGGTCTTGGCGCGGTCGAGCGTGATGGTGATGCCGCCCATGCCGATGTCGTAGCGGCCGGTTTGCAGATCGGCCATGAGCTTGGGCCAGGCGGTGGGAACGATCTCCAGCTTGACGCCGAGGGCCTTGGCCAGGCTCCCGGCCATATCCACGTCGAGGCCCTCGAACTGGCCGTCTTGTTGCTTGATGCTGAACGGGCGGTAGTCGCCGGTGAGGCCGACGCGGAGCGTGCCGCGGGCGAGAATGGCGTTCAGCACGTCCTGGGCATGGGCGGGGACGGCGGCTATCAGCAACGTGACGGCCAGCAGGGCGGCGCGCATGGGCGGGATCACTCCTTGAAGATAGGCTCCAGGGCGGCGGCGATGGCGAACAGGCGGGCGTCGCCCATGGTGTCGCCGATCAACATGAAACCGGCCGGCGCGTCGCCCGGGCGATGGCAGGGAAGGCTGATGCTGCAACGATCGAGGAAGTTGGCGTAGGACGGGTTGCGCAGCACGAGGGCGTTGACGCGCGCATAGTCGGCGTCGTCGTCGAAGGCGTCGATGCGGGGCGGGGCGATGGGGGTGGTTGGAAGGGCGATGGCGTCGTAGGCGGCGGTGGCCTCGTTCACCGAAGCGATGATCCGGGCGCGGGCAGCCGTCAGCGCGATCAGGTCGGCGGCGGTCATGGATTGGCCGCGCTCGATGCGGGAGCGGACGCGCGGGTCGTAGACGGAACCCTGGTCGGCCATCAGGGCGCGGTGCCACTCGTGCGCCTCGGCCGCCGCGAAGCCGCCCCGGGCGTTGGCCTCGTCGATCTGCTTGAACTGGGGCAGGGTCAGGTGGGTGATGCGGACGCCCAGATTGTCGAGGCGGTTCAGCGCCCGGCCGAACGACTCGGTGACCGCCGGGTCCATGCCGTCCATGACGACGTTGCCGGGGACGGCGAGCCGGAGGCCGCGCAGCGCGATTTTCGGGATGTCGCGAGGGGTCTCGCCGGCCAGGATGGCATCAACGGTGGCGCAGCATTGCACGCTGCGGGCGAGCGGGCCGACGCTGTCCAGGGTGGGGCTGAGGGGAAGGACGCCCGCAGTCGGCACGCGCCGGGCCGTCGGCTTAAAGCCGACGATGCCGCAGAACGCGGCAGGCACGCGGCAGGAGCCGCCGGTGTCGGTGCCGAGGCCCATATAGGCCATGCCGTCGCAAACCGAGACGGCGGCGCCCGAGCTGCTGCCGCCGGGGATGTGCCCGCCGTCCGAGCCGTCCTTTGGACGCTGCCACGGGCTGCGCGGCGTGCCGTAATGCGGGTTGATGCCGAGGCCGGAAAAAGCGAACTCGGTCATGTTGGTCCGGCCCACCGGGATGAACCCGGCGGCCAGGAGGCGCTGCACCACCGGCGCGTGCGAGGCAGCGGGCTTGGCCTCGCGCAGGGCCTTGCTGCCGGCCGCGGTGGTCTCTTGCCCGACGTCGACCAGGTCTTTCAGGCTGACCGGGATGCCGGCGTACCGCGTCGGCGCGCGGCCGGCCCGGCGCAGCAGGTCCATGGCGTCGGCGCTGCTGCGGGCCTGCTCGGCATACACCTTGATGAAGGCGCGGCTGCCCTCGCCGCCGGGCGCCTCGATGCGGTGCAGGCAGGCCTCGACCATGTCGCGCGCGGTCGTGTGCCGGGCTTCGAGTTCGGCGGCGGCTTGGGCGATGGTCTGGGTCGGGGACGGCATGGCGGCGAAGGTGCCGTCAGGTTGACCGGAGGGCAAGCCCCGGCCCATGAGTCCAGTTTACGCGGCTTCGAACAAAGAAGGAAACGGCATGAGGACACAGCAGCCCATCCTGCTCACCGGCGCCAGCGGCGCGCTTGGGCGGCAACTGACCCCGGCGCTTGCGGCGCATGGCTGGGACTTGCGGCTCACCGACCTCAAGCCGTTCCCGGACGCGTTGCCGAAGGGCGCCATGTTCACGCAGGCAGACCTGAACGACGGCGTCGCCTTGCTGCGGCTGGCGGAAGGCTGCGGGACCATCCTGCATTTCGGCGGCGCCTCGGTCGACCGCCCGTTCGAGGAGGTCCTGGGCCCGAACCTGCGCGGCTTGTATCACGTTTACGAGGCGGCGCGGCGGGAGCGCGCGCGGGTGGTGTTCGCCAGCTCGAACCACAGCGTCGGGTTCCATGAGCGGGCGACGGCGCTGGACGCGGACTGCGCCTTCCGCCCGGACAGTTTCTACGGGCTGTCGAAGGCTTACGGCGAGCTGATGGGCCGGCTTTACTGGGACAAGCACGGAGTCGAGAACGTCAACGTGCGGATCGGCTCCTGCTTCCCGGAGCCGGTCGACGCGCGGATGCTGGCGAGCTGGTTTTCCTACGCCGACCTGGCCCGGCTGATGGCGCGGTGCGTCGAGGCCGACGCGGTAGGGCATTGCGTCGTTTGGGGGGCGTCCAACAACAGCCGGATGACGTGGTGGCGGCAGGACCACCGGGGCCGGGTTGGCTGGGCGCCGGAGGACAGCGCCGATCCGTTCGCCGGGCAATTGTCGGGCAAAACGAGCGGCGATCCGGTGCAGGAGCGATACCAGGGCGGCGGCTACCCGGCCAACGGCTACTCGCGGGAAAGGCCCTCGCCGGCGGACCCCTTCGCGGACTGAGCCGGATGGTCGATGCGCGCACCGCGACGGTGGTGGACAACGTTCAAGCCATCATCCGCATGGAAGAGGACGCAGCCCGGACACGCGGGTTGGTTGACCGGGCGGCGGATGCGATCGCCGCGTTTGCCGGATCGGTGGCGTTCGTGGCGCTGCACCTGCTGTGGTTCGGCGTCTGGGCGGCGGTCAACCTGGGCTGGATACCGCTGGGCATGAGGCCGTTCGACCCGTATCCGTTCCAGCTTCTTCTGATGATCGTGTCGTTCGAGGCGGTGCTGCTGTCCACGTTCGTGCTCATCAAGCAGAACCGGATGAGCGCGCGGAGCGACCGGCGGAACCACCTCGACTTGCAGATCAACTTGCTGGCGGAAAAGGAGGTCACGAAAGTGATCCAGATGCTGGAGCGCATCAGCGCGCGCCTGGACATCGAGCACGGCGTGGTGGACCGGGAAACGCGCGAACTGGGGGCGGTGACAGCGGTCGGCGACCTGGCGCAGGAGCTGAGGCGGTCGTTGCCGGAGCAGCCATAAGCGGCGCCGCGGTCATTGGCGGGGGGCCTGCGGGGCTGATGGCGGCGGAGCGGCTGGCGTCGGCCGGGGTCGCGGTCACGGTCTATGAGCGGATGCCGAGTGTCGGGCGGAAGTTCCTGCTGGCCGGTCGCGGGGGGCTGAACCTCACGCATTCGGAGCCGTTGGCGCGGTTCATCGGGCGGTATGGAGCTGCCGGGAGCAGGCTGGGCGCAGCGGTCGCGGCGTTTCCGCCCGAGGCTTTGCGGACTTGGTGCGCGGGGCTTGGCCAGGAGACGTTCGTCGGCAGCAGCGGGCGGGTGTTTCCGGCGGCCTTCAAGGCCACGCCGCTGCTGCGGGCCTGGATCGGGCGCTTGCGGGGCTTGGGCGTGCCGGTGCGGACCGGGCATCGCTGGGCCGGGTGGGACGCGGACGGGGCGCTGCGGTTCGAGACTGCGGAGGGCATGGCGGCAGTGCGGGCCGGGGCGACGGTGCTGGCTCTGGGCGGCGCGTCCTGGCCGCGGCTCGGGTCCGATGGCGGCTGGACGGGCGTGCTGGAAGCAGCCGGGGCCGGGGTCTCGCCGTTGCGGGCGGCGAATTGCGGGTTCGTGGCCGGGTGGTCGGACGCGTTCCGGGCGCGGTTCGAGGGCGCGCCGTTGAAGCGGGCGGCGGCGTCGTTCGGGGGCGTGCGGGTGCGGGGCGAGGCGGTGATCACCGCGGACGGGATCGAGGGAGGCATGATCTATGCCTTGTCCGGGGCAATCCGGGAGACGGTCGCGTCCGAGGGGGCGGCGACGGTGATGCTGGATTTGCGTCCGGATCTGGATCGGGAGAGCCTGGCGAGGCGGCTCGGTGGGGACGGCGTATCGGTCGCGAACCGGCTGCGGCGGGCCGGGGTGACGGGGGCTGCGGCGGGGTTGGTGCGCGAGGCGGGGGACGGATTGCCGCTGGTGGAGAGGGTGAAGGCTTTGCCGCTGCGGCTGGTGGGAACGCGGGGGATCGCGCGGGCGATCTCGACGGCGGGGGGCGTGCGGTTCGATGCGCTGGAAGGATGGATGCTGCGGGCGCGGCCGGGCGTGTTCGTGGCGGGCGAGATGGTGGATTGGGAGGCGCCGACGGGGGGATATCTGCTGCAAGGCTGCTTCAGCAGCGGATTTTCGGCGGCTGGGGAAGCGTTGGCGTGGCTGGGGCGCTCGTCAGGCGACCCGAACGGATGGACGCCGCCGGGGCGGGGTGCCGTTGAGCAGGAAGATCAGGATGGGGATTTTAGCCACAACCTGGTGGAACGCGTAGGAAATGGCCGTGGTCAGGATGACAATGAGGGCGAATGAGGGCCAGATGCCCAGCCCGGCTAGGGACATCACATCCCCGAGCATGATGGCGATCGGGTAGTGGACGATGTAGATCGTAAAGGAACTATCGACGAAGCGGCGAACGAGTTTGTTCTCGTTCGCGAAAAACCTGGCGCTGAGCGCGAGGAGGACCTGTGTCACGGCAAGGCCGGCGATGACCCAACTGACCTGTGCGCCGAGCTTGAGAAGCGCTCCGGCGGTCTCGTTGTCGACTGCCCGTTCGCAGGGAACGTAGACGATGACGGCAAGAACGGCGAGGGCAGCAACCTTCCAGTCGGGTTGGCAGTATCTGCTGAGGATGTCGGCCGTTGCGGCGAGATAGACGCCGAACAGGTAAAATCCGAGGAGGTGGAGGAGGTACTGAACATTCAGCGTTCCCCACAGGACCGAGATCGCTTCGACGTGGGCAAGGTTGTCGAGGCCGGATACCGCGACCGCGTAGACGACCATGACAGAGACGACGACGACCGGTGGAGCGCCGAGCGCGAGGCGGGCCATCCATCGCAGCAGGCGGCGGACGGGCTGCGAGTGCCTGAACGCATAGTCCGCAACGGCTAAGATCAACGTCAAGACGATAAGGTATTCCAGGAACCATAGATGGCCGATGAAGACGGCGAGGCTTGGTTGCCGGAGCGCGTCCGTAAGGTAGTCGCCCGGCGCCTGGCATCGGTCGCCGCAGCTGTTGATGGAGTCGAGAAGCAGCAGAAGTGGTCCGATCAGCGCCAGCGCGGTGCAGAAGGGGAGCACGAGCCTCGTTGCGCGCCCTTGCAGCCAAGTGCTCAACGTACGGGTTTGCAGCGCCTTGATGCTGAAGTAGCCCGCGATGATGAAGAAGGCCTGCATGCGGAACGAATGTATGGCGAGGAAAATATCGTCGATGGGTTTGTCGTAGCTATAATTCGAGAAGATCTCGATTTTCCCGCTATAAAGCGCCGCAGCGTGCAACGGTATTCCGAGCAGCATCACGAGGGCACGGATGGCGTCGATGAAGTGGAGTCGGCTACGCTGTATCTGCACCCGGCGCGTGTCCATTCAATAAACTGATCGTGCCACGAAAGAAATCTGAATTGCTGATTAACAAATGTAACACAGTCTCCCGCGAAGACCATAGAAATTTTTCGATTTGTTAACGAAAGAGGCTTTGCCTCCCACGCGTTTTATGCCAGCCGACTTGTCGAACGATCTAATCTCAAGTCGCTTTTCGCGCGCCGCCGCCTGCCAACCCGGCGCGCACCACTCAGCCCAAAGGGCCTTTGGCATCGACGTCGGCGCTACGCTCAGCGCACCAGCGGATAATCGTAGCGAATGAAGCCGTTGTGCTTGGCCAAGCGGTCGTAAAGCTGCCGGGCGCCGACGTTGTCGCTTTGGGTCAGCCAGTAGAGCCGGGTCGCGCCATGGGTGCGGGCATGGGTGGCGACGGCTTCGATCAAGCAGCGGCCGGCGCCTTGGCCGCGTGCTTCCGGATCGACGAACAGATCCTGAAGGTAGCAGGCCGGGGTGGTTGACCAGCAGTGGGGGTGGAACATGTAGTGGACGATGCCGACGATTTCGTTGCCGCTCCGGGCGGCCAGGGCGTGGATCTCCTCGTCGGCGATGATCCTGGACCAGGTGTGGTCGTAGTTCTCCGGCGGCAATTCGGTGTTGTAGAATGCGAGGTAGGCGCGCCAGAGCTCGGTCCAGCGTGGCCGGTCGGCTTGATGCAGGGTTGTCGCCTGCAGCGTCACGGGCCTTCGCCGCCCTCCGGGCCGTAGAAGATCATCCAGGCGCCGAAATCGGGGCTCGTGGCCTCGAAGAAGTGGGCGGTGCCGGCGGGGACGAACAGGGTGTCGCCGGGCTGGAACGTGACGCGCTCCTCGCCGGCTATGGGAATGGCGCCATTGTCGGCGAAGGGCATGCTTTCCTCGGCGCGGACGAAGACGCCGGTGCCGCTGACGATGAAGTAGATCTCGTCGCGGTCGTGCGGAACCTGCTCGTCGACCGCGTCCGGCACGTACCAGCGAAGCTCCAGAGAGCCGTGGGCGAATACGAGACCGCTGAGGTGGCCTGCCATGATGGGCGCGCGTCGACCGTCTTCAGGCGTCGTCAGCAGGCGCGGCATCGAGGGAGGGGGTGGGCGGTCCATATCCGGCTCCGGTAACGGGCGGCGTGAAGGGATTAAATGGTGTGTCCTGGCGAGTGCCAAGGGATCAGGTGGTTATTCATTGTTATGCCCATCAGCTTTCAACACTTCTCCGGCGAGGTAAAGGCTGCCGCAGACAAGGACGCGGGATGGCGAATTTTTCGGCAACTGATCAAGCGCCGCGGCCACGGTCGGGCCGGGACGGGCCTGGTTCGCGGAGGCGGCGATGATGTCCCCGACCGGCAGGGCATCGTGCTGCCCGGGTTCCTGGACGGCCCAGAGGGTGTCCGCCAAGGGCAGCAGCGGGGCAAGGAAAGCGCTGGCGTCCTTGGACTGCTTCATGCCGACGACGAGGTGAAGCGGGCGGCCGCGCCAGGCTTGGGCGTGTTCCGCGAGGGCGGCGCCTGCGGCCGGGTTGTGGCCGCCGTCGAGCCATAGCTCCCAGCCGGCGGGGAGGCGGGCGGCGAGGCGGCCTCCAAGACGCTGCAAGCGGGCGGGCCACTCGGCCGCGGCCAGCCCGGCGTAAGCGGACTCCGGCACCCTGATGGCGGCGCGAAGGGCGGCGATGGCGATGCCGGCGTTGTCGACCTGGTGCGGGCCGGGCAGGGCAGGGAGGGGCGTGCCGATGCTCCCGTGCGCGTCGGCGAAGCGGAGGCCTTGCGGCGTGCGCTCGACGGTCCAGGCATCGCCGCGGGCGAGGAGCGGCGCGCCGCGGGTGGAGGCGGCAGCGCGGAGGGTGTCGAGCGCCTCGGGTTCCTGATGGCCGGTGACGACGGGGACGCCCTCGCGCATGATGCCGGCTTTCTCGGCGGCGATGGCGGGGAGGGTGTCGCCCAGCAGCTCGCGATGGTCGAGCGAGAGCGCGGTGACGACGGACGCGGCGGGGCGGGCGATCACGTTGGTCGCGTCGCCGCGCCCGCCGAGGCCGACTTCGAGGACGCAGAGGTCGGCGGGCGCTGCGGCGAAGAGGCGGAAGGCGGCGGCGGTGATCACCTCGAACACGGTGATCGGCGCGCCGCCGTTGACGCGCTCGATGGTTTCCAGCGCGTCGGCCAGGGCGGCGTCGGAGACCAGCCGGCCGGCGATGCGGAACCGTTCGTTGAAGCGGACGAGGTGGGGGGAAGTGTAGACATGCACCCGCAGCCCGGCGGCTTCGGCCATGGCGCGAAGGTTGGCGCAGGTGCTGCCTTTGCCGTTGGTGCCGGCGACGTGGATGATCGGCGGGAGCTGGCGCTCGGGGTTGCCGAGCTGTTCGAGCAGGCGTTGCAGCCGGCCGAGGCTGAGGTCGATCAGGCGCGGGTGGAGGTCGTGCAGGCGGGCGATGATCGGCTCGATGCGGCCGGGCGGCGCGGCGCTCATGCGGCGTGCGGGGCGGGGATGTCCTGCGGCGCGAGCAAGGCGATCAGGCGGGCGAGCGTTTCGCGCATCTCGGAGCGCTTCGTGACCATGTCGACGATGCCGTGCTCATGCAGGTACTCGGCGCGTTGGAAGCCGTCGGGGAGGGTTTCGCGGACGGTCTGCTCGATGACGCGTGCGCCGGCGAAGCCGATGAGCGCGCCGGGCTCGGCGATCTGGATGTCGCCGAGCATGGCGAAGCTGGCCGAGACGCCGCCGGTGGTAGGATCGGTGAGGACGGTGATGAACGGCAGGCCGGCGTGCTTGACCATGCTGGTGGCGATGGTGGTACGGGGCATCTGCATGAGGCTGACGGCGCCCTCCTGCATCCGTGCGCCGCCGCTGGCGGTGAAGACGACGAGGGGCGCTTTCTGCAGCACGGCGAGCCGGGCGGCGGCGACGATGGCCTCGCCCACCGCGGCGCCCATGCTGCCGCCCATGAACTCGAAGGCCATCGCGGCGACGACCGCCTTGTGGCCGCCGATGGCGCCGTGGGCGACGACGCAGGCATCGTCGAGACCGGTCTTGTCGCGCGCTTCCTTGAGGCGGTCAGTATAACGCTTGCTGTCGCGGAAGCGCAGGGGGTCGGCGGGCGCGCGGGGAAGCTCGATGCGGGTGAAAGCGGGCGTGCCCTCCTCGTCTGCCGGGTCGAACGTGTAGGCGAGGCGTTCGAGCGCGGTCGGGCGCATGTGGTGGCCGCAGTTGGGGCAAACCTTGAGCGTGCGGTCGAGATCCTTGGTGAACAGCATCTGCTGGCAGGAAGGGCATTGGAGCCAGAGGTTGTCAGGGACCTCGCGGCGCCCGAGCAGGGTGCGGATCTTGGGACGGACGTATTCGGCGAGCCAGCTCATCGAAGCCTCGGGGCGGGATCAGGATGGAAACGGGGTGATCGGGGGCGGGACAATAGCGCAGCGCACGGGCCAGATCGAGACGGGCGCGGCGTATGGCCCGGGCAACGATTGCACGATAGGTATGCGCCGCAACTCATTTGGATGGCGTCATGGCGAGGGTCGGCCGATGATCTACGTGAATACCGGCCAAGCGGCCCGCAGCGTGGTTGGGGATGAGGGCGGCGCGGCTTCGGCCGAGCAGGTCTCTGACGGCGTTTGGATCGATCTGCTGCGCGCGGACGAGCATGAGCGGGCTTTGGCGGAGCAGGCAACGGGGCTGCGCGTGCCGGCGATCGCCGACCTGTCGGAGATCGAGAGCAGCAGCCGGCTGTCGACCGAGAGCGGCGCGCTGTACCTGAGCACGCCGATGCATTACGTCGATTCGGACGGGATGCCGCATACGGCGCCGCTCGGGTTCGTGCTGTCGGACAAGTACCTGATGACGGTGCGGTTCACCAAGGCGCCGGTGTTCGACGCGTATGCGCGGCAGTTGCAGGTGAAAGACAAAAGGCCCTGCAGCGTCACGGCTTTCATCGGCCTGCTGGAGGCGATGGTGGACCGGCTGGCCGACGTGCTGGAGCACCTGGGGGCCGGGCTTGACGTGATCTCGCGCCGGGTGTTCCGCCCTGAAGACCGGCGGACGACGCCCTCAAAGACGGACGTGCAGTTGCGGGCGACGTTGCGGAGCATCGGGCGGTTCGGCGAACGGCTGTCGAGCCTGAGGGACAGCCTGCTGGGCGTGCAGCGGATCGTGCTGTATACGGCGGAAACGGCGTCGGGCTGGATTCCGCCCGGCACGCGGCCTCGGCTGAAGACGCTGCGGCAGGACATCGCCTCGTTGTCGGATTACGACACGCAGTTGTCAAACAAGGTGCAGTTCCTGCTGGATGCGACCTTGGGTTTCATCAGCATCGAGCAGAACAACGGCATCAAGGTGCTGACGGTGGTCTCGGTGGTGGGCGTGCCGCCGACGCTGGTTGCCAGCATCTACGGCATGAACTTCAAGTGGATTCCTGAATTGCAGTGGGAGTACGGGTATTTCTACGGGCTGGCGGTGATCGTGGCCAGCGCCGTGCTGCCGTTGATCTGGTTCAAGAAGAAGGGGTGGATCTAGCCCCTTTGGTAAGCTGCCCGATGAACGACAGCAGCTTTCTTGTCTGCCCCTCGGGGTCGCGGAACCAGTCTGTTGACCAGATACGATAGATCGTCCAGCCGAGGCCCTCCAGCACTTGCTGGCGCAGGATGTCGCGGTCGCGGGCCGACCGGCTCGAATGGTACGATGCGCCGTCGCACTCGATGCCGAGCATGAAGGTCGACGGCAAGGCCGGGTCGCGCACCGCCAGGTCGATGAAGAACCCGGCGACGCCGACCTGGGGAACGGCGTCAAAGCCCGCGCGGCGCAGGCGGTCGCGGACGAAGACCTCGAAATCGCTGTCCGCTTCCCGGCCGGTCTCCGTGCCCGCGTGCAGGCGTCCGGTCTGCGCGTAGGCGAGGTAGGCTTTGAGCACGCGGGCGCCGCGCGGGCTGTCCGGCCCGGCGGTGACGTCCTCCGGGCGCAGGGAGGTGAACAGGCGCAACTGGTGTTTGGCGCGGGTGAACAGCACGTTGAGGCGTCGGTGCCCGGACGCGCCGTTGATCGGGCCGAAGCGTTGCAGCACCCGGCCGCCGGGCGTGGCCGGGCCGAACACCGTCGAGATGAAGATGACGTCGCGCTCGTCGCCCTGCACGTTTTCCAGGTTCTTGACGAAGAAGCGTTCCAGGGTCTTGCCCCAACGCTCCCGGTAGGCTTCCACCTCCGGGTGTTGGGTGGCCAACTGGTCCATCCGTTCGGCGATCCGCTCGCGCTGCACCTGGTTCATCGTCGCGATGCCCAAGCTGCGGCCGGGGCGGGTCCGCATGTGCTCCACCGCGGCGTCGCAGACGGCGTCCACCTCGGCCTGGTTGCTGCGGGCCTGGTAGATGCCGTCGAGCTTGACGACGCTGACGCCCTGGCCGTCGCCGGCTTCCGCCGGGGAAGGGAACACGATCAGGTCGTCGTCGTAGAACTCGTGGTTGGAGAAGGCGACCAGGCTGCCGTGGCGCGAGCGGTAGTGCCAGCGCAGCCGGCGCATCGGGCGGAACACGGCCTGCGCGAGGTCGAGGATGGACTCGGCATCGACCTCCTCGTCGGCTTCGTCGTCATCGTCCTCGGGTCCGTCGGCCCGGGCGAAGAACGAGGTGGGGGGAAGCTGCTTGGGATCGCCCACGACGACGATCTGGCCGCTGCGGGCGACGGCGCCGATGGCGTCCTCCGGGCGCATCTGCGACGCCTCGTCGATGACCAGGAGGTCGAAACCCAGGCCGCCCGGCTTCAGGTATTGCGCGACCGAGAGGGGGGACATCATGAAGCAGGGCTTCAGCGCCTGCACGGCGTTCCCGGCGCGGTCCAGGAGTTGGCGGATCGGGATGTGCCGCTTCTGCTTGCCACGCTCGAGCAGGATGAGCGAGAGATCGGTGTACTCGCTTCGCTTGCCGACGCCAACGCCGGGCGGGACGGGGCGGTTGCCGAGCTGGTCGGCCAGGAGCTGCCGGCGCAGGGCGGCGGCTTCGGCGTCGAGAACGGCGAAGCGGCTCCGCGCCTCCTGCTGGCCGAGGCCGGTGAAGCGGCTCAGCTCCGGATAGGCCCCGAAGGCAGCGCGGGAAAGGGCGTGGTGATAAACGCGGTCGAAGGCGTCCGGGAGCGAGGAGGAGAGAAGCCGCTCGTCCCAGAGCCGCAGCAGGTCCGCGAGGCCCAGCGCCTCGGCGGCTTCGCGCTCCTGCAGGTAGAGAATCCAGTCGCCGAGCTCGTCGCGGCGGGAGGCGGCATGGTGGAGCCTGGCCAGCACGTGGGGCACCGATGCCGCGCCGATGTGGCTGCCGAGGAACCGCTGCTCGTCCAGGCCGAGCCGGGCGTTGAGCGCGGCCCATCGACGCAGGGCGGCGTCCAAGGCGGCGGCCAGGGCGCCCGCGGCCGGGACGGCTGCCGTGCGCAGGGTTTCGGGCGCGGTTTGCCGGAGGGCGTCCCGCATCGGCGCGGGCAGCGGCAAGGCGGCGACGGCGGCGGCGAGCCGTATGGCCGCGTCGAACGGCGCGGGGTCGTCCAGCGGCGCCGGGCAGGTTGCTTGCAAGGCGAGGGCCAGGGATGGCGGGGGCTGGGCCGCCGCCGCGGCCTCGGCGGTTGATCTCAAGGCGGCGCAGAGCCGTGGCAGGCTGCTTGCCGGGGCGGCGGGCGGGACGCCTGCCGCTTGGCAGCGGGCGGCAAGCGCCTCGGCCGCCGATGCTTGGTCGTGCAATCGCTCGGCCAAGGCCGCGAACGAGGGGGTCGTGAGCGGGAACTGAGCCAGGCAGGCCCGCAGCGCAGCGACGTCCGCCCGCCCGGCATGTGTTCTGATGGCGCGCAGGCGGTCTGGGTGGCCGGACAGCAGGGCGGCGGAGACCCCGGTCTCGTCGTTTCGGGGCAGCGACGACCTGACCTGCCCGGCCCAGGCGAGCGCCTGTTCCACCGCGTCGATGTCGGTCAGGACGCCGTGGTAACGGGCGCCGATGGCGGAGCGGTAGGATTGGTTGGCATCGAAGGCGGCGAGCGTCTCGATGTGCTCGGCGATGCCGACCATGGCCGCGACCATCGCCGGCTTCTGCATCTTGCCCGGCGTGCGGAGCAGGCCGGCGTAGCAGAGCCTTGCCGCTTTGACGGGCTTGCTCATGAAGCCGAACAGGCCTGACGCGGCGAGCGCGGCCGCGTGCCGGCGGAGCAGGGCCGGGTCGGCGGCGGGCGGGATGCTGTACTCGGCCTCCAGCTCCGACTGCCTGGCGCGGGCGGCGCGGATCGCGGCGGCGGCTGACCCGGCGATGGCGGCGTTGCCGTCCTGCATCAATTCCGGGGTCATGGCCTCTACGGCTTGGTCAGAAGCGTCCGACGCGAGCGCCACGGCCTTGGCGGCGAGCGAGATGTCGGCGAGGCTTCCGGGCGCGGGAATGCCGAGCAGGGAGGCCGTTTCGGCCGCGGCCTGGTCCATTCCGGCCAGCAGGGCGGCCTTGGCGCGCAGGTCCGCGGCCCAGGCGGGGAGCCCGTCGATGGCGACCTCGTCGAGCGCGGGGATGGCGGCTCCCGACCATGCCTCGGCCAGGGCGTCGGCGGCCTCGGCGGGATCGGCGCCGCCGGGGAGGGCCAGCAGCGCCGCCTGCGCCTCGACGGCTTGGCGATAAGCGCCTCGGGCTTGTTGCCAGGCGGCGGCGTCGTCGCGCAGGCTGGCGGCGGCGAGAGCCTGGAACCAGGCCGGCGGCACGGCCTCGCCTACCTCGACCGTTGCCAGGGCCTGTGCGATGGGGCCTAGCTCGTCCAGCGTCGCGTCCCTGGCCAGGCCATAGGGCCGGAGCGCCTCGGCGGCTTGCGCCACGGCGGCCATGCCGGAGGCGGCATCGACGGCGTCGCGGACGGCCTGCTCCATGTCGACCGAGGGCAAGTCGGCGCGGGTGACGCCGAACCAGGGATGCGCCGCCGGCGTGCCGGCGCTGGCCAGGACCGGCGCCGCCGCGCGTTCGAAGCGGGCGAGGACGGCGCGGCGATGCCCGGTGTCCGAGGCGGAGAGGGTTTCGCAGGCGGGCAAGGCGATCTCGTCCAGATGCCGCGCTTCGGCGCTTTCGCCGTCGCGGCGACGCCGGTCGGCCCACAGGATGTCGTGCACGGTCAGGCCTTGAGCGCCGAACCGGACGCCCAGCAGATCGGCGTAGCGGGCGAGGGCGGCGCGGGTCGCGGCCAGGTCGCGCAGCTTGGCATCCAGCGGCTCGGCGTGGGCGGACGTCGGGCGGCGGGCGAGCCTTTGGTTGAGGGCGTCGAGCACGTCCTTCTTGCGGGCCTTGCCGGAATGCAGCTCGAGGCAGAAATCGCCCAGGCCGGCCTTGTCGAGACGGTCCTTGACGACCTGGAGCGCCGCCTGCTTGTCGGCGATGAACAGGACGCGCTGGCCGGCCCCGAGGGCGGCGGCGATGACGTTGGTGATGGTTTGGGACTTGCCGGTGCCGGGCGGGCCTTCGATCACCAGGTTCTTGCCGCACATCACGTCGTAAACTGCGCCGTGCTGGCTGGCGTCGGCGTCGAGCACGAGGCCGGGCAGCTTGGCCGATGCCTGCAGGGCGTCGATGTCGTGCTCGTCGGCGAACAGGGACGGCCCGGCCTCCTCGCCGCCGAGCAGCGACGCCACGATAGGATGGGCGGCGAGGCTTTCCCGCCACTGCGCGTCGTCCAGGTCCTGGAACATCGAGAGGCGGGCGAAGGGGAAATGGGCGAGGGTGACGAAGCGGCGGACCGTCCAGCGGGGGCGGCCGTTGCAGACCTCCTCCTGCACGCGGTCCAGGTAGGCTTCGGGGGGTTCGTCCTCCCCGAGATCCGGCAGCTTGACGCGGTAGTCGCGGGTCAGGCGCTCGGACAGGGTCTGGTTCGCCTCGGCCTCGTCGCCGATCGCGGTGATCGAGTACTGGTAGCGGCTGCCGACGATCTTGCGGTCGAGGTCCACGCGCAGCAGGAGCAAGGGGCTGGCGAGCGGGCGGTCGGAGGACTCGCTCTCGAACCATTCGAGGAAGCCGAGGGCGAGGTGCAGGGTGCTGACGCCGCTTTCCTCGGCGACGGTGCGGGCGGTGTCGCGGAGCTTGGTGAGCTGGCGTTCCAGGGTGTCCGGAAGGACGAGCGTTTGGAACGGGGCCGGGCCGCGCGTAGGGCGGGACGCCGTGCCGGGCTCTGATGGGCGGAGGTCGAACGACGGGTCGATGCCGAGCCTTGTTGCGTGGGCGGAGAGGGCTGACGGCGGTTCCGTCCGGGAGGGCCGATTGGAGGCTTCCCGCGTGCCGATGCTTGCCGCCGCCTGTTCGCCGCCTGGCTGGGCCGGGCCGGCGAGGAGGAGGATCGGTTTCTCGTCGATCTCCAGCGCGTGGTCGGGCGGCGGCACGGGGCGGATGACGAGCGGCTTGCCTTCGGCGAGGTCGGCGAACAGCGCGTCCATCCGGCCGTTGACGGCGCGGACGTGGGTGCGCATCCCGGCGGATCTGCCGTGGGAGAACGAGATGAGGGGATTGCGCCCGGTCAGGTCGAGCAGCCGGGCGCGGAGCTGCTTGATGGATGCCGCCGCGGCTTGCTGGCGCGCGTCCGGGCTTCGCGTGGTCATATCGGGTGGCAACTCCGTCCCGCTTGTGCAGGCACCGATCATACAAGCGGACTCGTTCGATGGAAGAAACTGGATTCGTTAGATTAATTGGGGCGGCGTCGCCAGTGTTGGAGGGGTCGTTGGCGTTGAATGTTACAGCGTTCTGCATCCCTGCCGGGACGCAGAACGCTGTAGCTCTTTGTTTAGCGAGCATCCTCACGCAGGCCGCTTGTCCCAAGCGTCCCGCGATCTGCTCTAGCGGGCGAGGAAGGCCTGCAACGGCTTGATGGACAGGTCGGGGGTTTCTTCTTGGGGGACGTGGCCCTGGTCCGGCAAGCGGACGAGCTCGGCTCGGGGAAGGGCGGCGAGGTAGTCCTGGGCGTTGGCGATGGGGATCAGGTGGTCCTGTTCGCCCCATAGCAGCAGGGTGGGCGCCTCGATGGCCGGCAGGATCGGGCGAGGGTCCTGCAGGACGGTCTGGCCGGTGCGGGCGATCACGGCGTCGCGGACGCCGGGGACGAGGAGCATGTTGCGGTAGCGGGCGAGCAGGGCGGGGGTGAGGCGGGCCGGGTCGGCGTAGGAGGGCGCCAGGTTTTGGCGGAGCACGAAGGCCGGCAGGACGTAGCGGAGCAGGCGGTAGAGGGCGGGGACGGGCTGCGTTTGTCCGTAGGCGCGGTCCGGGCCTGCAAAGCCGTCGGGGGAGACAAGGACGAGCTTCTCGACCCGGCCGGGGTGGGCGGCGGCGAAGCGCCAGGCGATGCGGCCGCCCATCGAGTTGCCGACCAGGGTGGCGCGGGGGAGTTCGAGATGGTCCATCAGGGCGAGGACCACGTCCATCGCGCGCTCGTCGGTGTAGAGGCCGGAGGCGTCCGGGCCGCTGAGGGCGAAGCCGGGCAGGTCCAGGCGGACCACGCGGTAGTGCGGGGAGAGGGCTTCGGACCAGGCGTCCCAGGTGTGCAGGCTGGATGCGAAGCCGTGCAGCAGGATGAGCGCGGGGGCGCCGCGCGGGCCGGTGTCGCGGAGATGCACGCGGGTTCCGGCGACCTTGACGAAGGTTGAGGGTGGGCCGGCGTATCTCGCTTCCAGGGCGGGGCGCGGCTTGTCGGGGGTGTAGAGGAGGAAGACTCCGGCGATGACAACGGCCGTGATCGCGATCGAAAGGATTGCCAGCGCCTTCACTCCGGCCCTGCCGTTGAGGGCCGTTGGTTGGTCATGCCGAGGACAGGACGGCGGGGGCCAGGGCTTCGGCCTTTGCGGCGGGGTGGGCCGGGTTGCGGAAGCGGAGCTCGCCGCCGGGGGCTGCTTCGGGGCCGCTGATGCCGAACAGCTCCAGGCGGGAGGCGCAGGTGACGGCGACGACGCTGCGGGCCTCGGGGTGGGTCATGAACTGGCGGGTCTCACCTTCCAGTTCCAGCTTCTCGCGGAGCAGTTGCCATTCGTTGCGGTCGGTGTCCTCGATGAACAGGGCGAGGATGCCGGGGCGGTTGCCGGTCAGGCGGGCGGGGGCGATGGCGTCGAGGCGGCGGCGGACGGCGATGGCGACCTCGTTCTCCTGCCCGGCGCGGGCGGCCATGACGAAGATGCCGCCGCCGGCGGTGGTGACGGACAGGTGGGCCTCGGGGCCGAACTCCTGGCGCAGACGGGGCATCAGGCCGAGCTCGTCGGCCCGGGCGGCGGCGAGCATCAGGGGATCGAGGCGCAGAACGGCGGCGCTGTCGCCGTCGGACCGGGAGTGGGACCGCAGCATGGCGCTGATGCGGGCGTGCAGGACGGAGAGCAGGCCGGCGTCGTCGATGGACTTGAGGCCTTGCGGCAGGGTCATCTTCAGGAGGTAGCGGCCTGGGTGGGCGCGCAGCCAGGTTTGCAGCTCGGGGTCGATGCGGTCGATCAGGTGGAACCACGCGCCCCGATGCACGCCGCGGCCGTCCTCGGCGGAGACGACGTCGCAGGCGATCTCGGCTTCCATGCCGTCGCGCTCGATCAGCAGGTCGAACGGGGCCTGGCGCTCGAAGGCGGCGAACTGGACGGCGAAGCCGCGGGCGCGGTGGGTTTCGGCGGTGCGGAGCAGGTGGAACGGGGCGACCAGCGACGCTTCGCCGCCGAGGGCGGCGCGAAGGCTGGCGAGCAGGGCGCCGCGACCGGTTGGCGTGAGGCGTCCAAGGGTCTCGACCGCGTTGGCGGCATAGCCGGCGATCAGGCGTTCGGCCGTGCTCGGCGGGCGGGACAGCGGGCGTGTTCTGAGGCGTTCGAGGGTCAGCTCGATGCAGTGGCGCTGCAGGATATGGCGGCCGCCGTGGTTCTGCCGTGCGCCGGCCGCCTGCAGGGCGGCGATCCGGTCGCGCCACAGGGGTTCGCCGCACGCGGCCACGCAGGCGTTGACCGAGTCCACGTCGATTCTCGCTGCGGCGGGCTGCACGCGGGCTAGGGTCTCGGCAGGCGCGTCCGGGACGGCGCTTCCGGGTTCTGCGCTCGATGGCGTAGTAGATGGTCTGCGAGGACGCAAGCGACCATAGCCTCTCCAACTGGCACGGCACGAATGCCGACGCAGGGATCATGACGACCCTTGGTCATAATGTCTACTTCGCGGCCGTGAAGGTCAATGGACCGGCGGGGGACCAGGATGGAGCTGGTGGGTTTCACGGCGAAGCGGGCGACGAGGGGCTGGCCGGTGCTGATGCCGCCCTGGACGCCGCCAGCGTGGTTGGCGAGGAAGCGGACCTCCCCGTCCTCCATCCGCATCTCGTCGGCGTTGTCCTCGCCGCGCAGGGCGGCGGCGGCGAACCCGTCGCCGATCTCGACGCCCTTGACGGCGTTGATGCCCATCAGAGCGCCCGCGAGGTCGGCGTCGAGCTTGCCGTAGATGGGCGCGCCGAGGCCGGGGGGGACGCCTTCGGCGACGATCTCGATGACCGCGCCGATGCTGGAGCCGTCCTTGCGAAGGGCGGCGAGGTCGGTTTCCCATTGCTCGGCGGCGACCGGGTCGGGGCAGAAGAACGGGTTTTGGGCGACCGCGTCCCAGTTCCAGCGGTCGCGGTCGATGGCTTGGCGGCCCATCTGCACCAAGGCGCCGCGGACCGTGACGCGCGGCCCGAGGACCAGGGCGGCGACCGCGCCGGCGGCGACGCGGGCGGCGGTTTCGCGGGCGGAGCTGCGTCCGCCGCCGCGGTGGTCGCGGATGCCGTATTTGAGGTGGTAGGCGAGGTCGGCGTGGCCGGGGCGGAACTGCTCGGCAATTGCGCCGTAGTCGCGGCTGCGCTGGTCGGTGTTCTGGATTTCCAGCGCGATGGGGGTTCCGGTGGTGAGGCCGTCCATGGTGCCGGAGAGGATGCGGACCTCGTCCGGCTCCTGTCGCTGGGTGGTGAAGCGGGACTGGCCGGGGCGGCGGCGGTCGAGCGCGGGCTGGATGTCGGCTTCGGCGAGGGGGAGGCCCGGGGGGCAGCCGTCGATGACGCAGCCGATGGCCGGGCCGTGGCTTTCGCCCCAGGTGGTGACGCGGAAGAGGTGGCCGAAGGTGTTGTGGCTCATCCGGCGTATCTAAGCAGGCTTGCGTGGCTTGTGCCACGCAAGCCTGCTTAGAAACCTTTGAGGACGCATCATTTTATCGGCAGCGTGCCAGCACGCTCCGCCGAATGATGCTTAGGAAGCCAGGGGCGGGTTGTCGCTGCCATGCGCTAAGCGGAGTTGCCGGCGACGGCGATGTCTGGGGCGGCGGGGTTCTTCATGCCGACGACGTGGTAGCCGCTGTCGACGTGGTGGACCTCGCCGGTGACGCCGGATGAGAGGGGGCTTACGAGGTACAGGCCCGCGCCGCCGACGTCCACCATGGTGGTGTTGCGTTCGAGGGGGGCATTGTACTCATTCCAGCGCAGGATGTAGCGGAAGTCGCCGATGCCGTTGGCGGCGAGGGTCTTCATCGGGCCGGCGGAGAGGGCGTTGACGCGGATGTCCTGCGCGCCGAGGTCGGCGGCGAGGTAGCGGACGGAGGATTCGAGGGCGGCCTTGGCGACGCCCATTACGTTGTAGTGAGGCATGACGCGCTCCGCGCCGAGGTAGGTGAGGGTGAGGAGCGCGCCGCCGTTCCTCATCATGGGGACGGCGCGCTGGGCGGCGGCGGTGAAGGAGAAGCAGGAGATGTCCATGGCGAGGCGGAAGGCCTCGCGCGGGGTGTCGAGGTATTTGCCGCGGAGATAGTTCTTGTCGGCCCAGCCGATGGCGTGGACGAGGAAGTCGAGGCTGTCCCAGTGTTGTTGGAGCTCGGCAAAGGCTTGGTCGATGCTGGCGTCTTCGCCGACGTCGCAGGGGATGGCGATGCTGCTGTTCACGCTTTCGGCGAGGGGGCGGACGCGCTTGCCGAGGGCTTCGCCCTGGTAGGTGAAGGCGAGCTCTGCGCCCTGGGCGGCGCAGGCGGAGGCGATGGCCCAGCCGAGGGAGCGGTCGTTGGCGACGCCCATGACGAGGCCGCGGCGGCCTTGCATCAGGGTTCCGCTGGGCGGGGTTGCTTCAGGCATGGGCGGGACCTCGGCTTGGTGTCGTGGCCGGGGTGGTCGCATATGGGGTGGAGCGGGGCAAGGGTTGGCGCGCCGGGTGGAGGGGAACGGGCCGGGTTGTTTGGCGATGCCCGGTGACGCCGTGCGGCGTGAGCGGCGCGGCGTCGGCCAGGCGGCCGCGCCGAGGATCTTGGCCGCGCGGGGGCGACGTGCTTGCCGTGGCGCGGGCCTCGTCGAGACATACAAGGCGGCTTTGCCGGCGTGCTTTCGCGCTCGCTGCCGACGCTGGCTTGGACGGGCGCTGCTGGCGCGCGGCTGCCTGCCCCATCCCGCACGCCTGCCGGTCAGCTCGGGTCAGGGATAGGCGCCCCGCCTGGCCAAGTGGAGGATCAGGTCGGTCTCATACTTGCGGTACGGGGCGCCGTCCGGGAAGAAGATCTCGTGGTGCCAGACGATCGGGGTTTCGGATTCATAGGAGATCGGCCATCTCGTGTCGGGTTCGATCAGGACCCTGAAAGCCGTGCCGCCCAGGGCTTGCGCCGTTGTGTAGGGATGTTGCCAGGAGTCCCAGGGCAGGTTGGTTTGGGTTTTGCCGACGACGCAGCCCCAGTTGACTGCGCCGACGTTGGCGCGGCGGGCGCTGACGAGGCAGGTGTCGAACAGGCTTCCCGCGTCCCGTGCCAGGTATTCGGTGCAGACGATCGGGCGGTTGTATTGGCGCAGGAACTCGATGCGCGCCTCGAAGTCGTCGGCGAAGCTGTAGTGGTGGAAGGTGACGATGTCCGAGTTCGCCAATTGCAGGTTCTGGATCGGGTTGAAGGTGATCGGCGACGACCGTTCGCCGCCCCAGACCGCGCTGGTCAGCGGCTGCGACGGCGACATGCTGCGCGCCCATAGGAAGGCGTTCGGCAGCAGGCCCGAGACCAGGGCGACCTTGTTCGCCGGCTCCTGGGCGCGGTAGGGGTCGCCGTTCAGGTTGTCCGGCTCGTTCCATATGTCCCAGAACAGGATGCGGGGGTCGTTCGCGAACGATCCGACGATGTCCTGGACGTAGGCTTGCAGCCCGGCGTATTGGCCGGGGTCTTGGAGGATCGCGGCGCCCGGCGCTTGCACCCAGCGCGAATTGTGCACGCCCGGGATCGGCGGCTGCTGCGGGCCGAGCTTGGGGAACGGGTCCCATACGGAGTCGAACAGCACGAGGATCGGGCGGATGCCCTTGCTCGCGGCGATGCCGAGGACCTGGTTGAGGCGCACCTTGAGCCCTGCCGCGTCCTGTTGCCAGAGCAGGTTGTGCAGGAAGATGCGGGCCGTGTTCATGCCGATCGCGGCGATCCAGCCCAGCTCGCGGTCGATCGTGGCCGGGTCGAAGGTGGCTGCCTGGAACATCTCGAGCTGGTTCGAGGCGGTCGAGGGCACGAAGTTGCACCCGACCGGCCAGGGCTGCTGCCCATACCAGCGGTTTGCCCGGTCGGGCGACCATACCGCGAGGCTGGCGCTCCGGGCGGTGCCGGCGTAGGCGGCGGCTGCAGTGGCGGCGGCTGCTACAACCCCGCGGCGTGTGATGCTGGTCATTTGCTTCGTTTTCTCCCGGTTTCCGCCTCGCGTCAGGGGTAGTTTTCGTTTTGGCGCAAGCTCGCGTTGCCGCGGCGCGCGGTTATTCTAGCCATGGCTGTGACGCGGCGTCCAGACCGGTATCGGTTTGGCTGGAATCAGAAGGGAGGCTTGCGGTCCGTGATCCCGGGGGACTTGCGGCGTTACTCGTTCTGGATGCGGTTCGCGTAGCCGAGGATCTGGGCGAGGGCTTCGGCGGGGTTGTTCGAGAGGGCGGCCGGTTCGGCGTTGCTTGGCGGCGGCGCGGGGCGGGGCGGGGGCGGGGCGCGGCGGGGGGGCGTGCCGCTGGGCTGGGCGGCGCGGGCGTTGAGGTTTGCCACGTCGCCGGGCGTGCGGCGCTTTCCCGAATGGTTGTAGGGCTGGGCGGCGAGGCCGAGGTCTCGGCAGATTTCGTTGATGATCTCGGCGATGGGGCGGGCGGCGATGTCGTCGTCGAGGTCGGGGGCGTCGAGGCGTTCGGCGAACTCTGCGCCGAGGGCTTCGGCGCGGGGGCCTTTGGCTTCGCGGTGGATGGCGTCCTCGACCTCGCGGATGATGCGCTTGCGGGCGGCGGTGCGGCTGGGGGGCGCGGGCTTCGGCTGCGGCACGGGTTCGGCGAGGGACCGCGCGAGGAGGATGGTGCGGCGGACGCAGCGGGCGATGCGGTCGAAGGCGAGGGCCGGGTCTTCGGCGGAGGCGGCGCCATTGGCCGGGGTTTCAGGGTGGCAAGCGGCGGCGGCTTGCTGGTGGATGCCGCGGGCGAGGCTTGCGCCCATGTCGATGAGTTCGTGGAGGACCTGGCGGTAGTATTGGGCGTCCTCGGCCTGCTGCGCGGCAGCGTGCGTGGGGTGCAGGGCGGCGGCGTTGGCGGACATTGCTTGGATAGGAACATTGTCCTTGGCGTTCCGTCAAGGATTTGGTTGCGGAGGCGGCGTTTGTTGTTGGTTATTGCCTGGATTTTGGCGGTCAGGGCGTCCGTGGCGAGGGGTTTGGTCATGTCCGTGGCGGGCTTGGAGCGGATGCGGGCCTGGCTGGCGGACTGCTTGGCGAACTTATAGATTATGGAGAGGCCGAGGCCGATGCCTGGCGATGGCGGGGCGACAACATCCGGCGGTCCGTACTCGGCTGGCGGGGGCGGGAGCTTGGGCCGCCGACGTTGATGCCGCGTTTGCCGGCGGTGGTTGATCCTGGAGCGGCCGGACGCAAGTGAGGCTCATGCCCGACACACATTCCGCAGAGCAACCCGGCATTCCCACGGTTGACGATCCCTTGAGGCTGTTCGATGCCTGGCTGGCGGAGGCGTCGGGGAGCGAGCCGAACGACCCGAACGCGATGGCGCTGGCGACGGCCTCCGCGGACGGGCGGCCTTCGGTGCGGATGGTGCTGCTGAAGGGGCATGATGAGCGGGGGTTCGTGTTCTATACGAACTACGAGAGCCGGAAGGGGGGGGAGCTTCAGGCGAACGGGCGGGCGGCGCTGCTGTTCCATTGGAAGAGCTTGCGGCGGCAGGTCCGGGTGGAAGGGGGGGTCTCGCCGGTGAGCGCGGCGGAGGCGGACGCTTATTTCGCGAGCCGGGCGCGGGTGTCGCGGCTGGGGGCGGCGGCTTCGGACCAGTCGCGGTTATTGCCGGAGCGGGGGGAGCTGGAGCGGCGGATTTCGGCGCTGGACGCGCGGTATCCGGGGGATAGTATTCCGCGGCCTGCCTATTGGTCGGGGTTCCGGGTGGCGGCGGAGCGGATCGAGTTCTGGCAGGACATGCCGTTCCGGCTGCATGACCGGCGGGTTTACCGGCGGGAGGGAGCGGGGTGGTTCGTGGAGTCGCTTTACCCCTGAGCCTTTGTTTTGCCGGGGCGCTGCCGATGCTGCCTTGAGCGCCGCGGGGCGGGTTCATTTCGGGCGAGCGCGACCGGGCGGCGAGGTGCTACAACTGGCGCGTTGAAGCGTGAACGAGGACTGCAATGCCGATCCGCCGTATTCTGCTGCCGTTGACGGGGACCGCTGCCGGGGAGTCGGCGCTGACGACGGCGCTGATGGCGGCGCGGATCTGGTCGGCGCACGTGACGGCGCTGCACGTGCGGGTGGACAGCCGGGATGTCGCGCCGCTGGCGGGCGAGGGGCTTTCGGGAGCGATGATCGAGGAGATGATGTCGGCCACCGAGAAGGAGAGCAACGAGCGGAGCAACGCGGTGCGGGCGATGTTCGACCGGTTCGTGGCGCAGCATCAGGTGACGGTGGCGGAGCCGGCGCAGGGGGAGAAGGCGACGGCGAGTTACGCCAGCGTTACCGGGCGGGAGGAGGATCTGGTGGCGCAGTTGGCGCGGCTGAGCGACCTGACGGTGGTGCCGCATCCGGAGGCGGGGGACGACGTGAGCAGCAGCGACGCGCTGCACGCAGTGCTGTTCGACAGCGGGCGTCCGGTGCTGATCGCGCCGCAGCGGCCGGGGGCGGCGATCGGGCGGCGGGTGTGCGTGGCGTGGAACGGGACGGCGGAGAGCGCCGCGGCGGTGCAGGCGGCGATCCCTTGGATGCAGCGCGCGGAGGCGGTGCAGATCATCTGGGCGGAGGAGTATCAGCGGCGAGGGCCCGGGGTGGCGGAGCTGGCCGGGTATTTGGCGCTGCATGGGATCCAGGCGGAGGCTTCGCAGTTCCGGCCGATCGAGAAGGACGTGGGGCGGGGGCTTTTGGATGCGGCGCAGCGGTTCGGGGCGGATTTGCTGGCGATGGGGGCGTATTCGCATTCGCGGCTGCGGCAGTTGATCCTGGGGGGGGTGACGCGACATGTGCTGGAGAAGGCCGGGTTGCCGGTGCTGATGAACAGGTGATTGGGTGGGCGTTCATCTAGCGTGAACTGCGGCCGGGTCCGCGCGTTCCGCCTCACACGAGGAGTGGAGGATGGGATGCGGATCGTGGCAGGGGCGGCGCTGGGCTTGGCGATGCTGGGAAGCGGGCCGGCGACGGCGCAGAGCTTGAACGACCTTGGGACCATGCTGAAGGACCGGGTGCTGAACCAAGGGCAGCCGAATTCCCAGGGGCAGGCCGACCAGGACCGCGAGCGCCGGGCTTACGAGCAGGGGCGGCGGGACCAGGCGCGGCAAGAGGACGGGCGGCGGCGGGGAGCGGACCAGCAGCAGGGGCGGTATGGCCGCGAGCGGGAGCAGCGGGACTACGGCGATGGAGGGCCATATGGGCGGCGGCGTTCGGACACGACGCCGCAGTATGACGCGCCTCGGCCGCGGGATGACCGCGATTCGGATTCTGGGCGGTACTGAATCGTTCTTTTTGACGGCTGTATCACGCGGGCTTGCTTGCGTATAAGGCGGCATGGACGACGGTTTGGCTTCCACCCCCATGCTTCCGGCCGTTAAACGGATCGCGCCGTTGTTGAACCCGGCGCTTGACCCTTTGTTCTGGCCGGCGTCGCGGTCGAGGGTGGAGAGCGCCTGGGCCGGGCATGTGCCGTTCGCGCATTGGCTGGTTGCGGCGGAGCGGCCGCGGTGCATCGTGGAGCTGGGAACGCATCACGGGGTTTCGTATTCCGCGTTCTGCGAGGCGGTGCAGCGGGAGATGCTGGATTGCCGTTGCTTGGCGGTGGACACGTGGGAAGGGGACGCGCACGCCGGGTTCTACGGGGGGGAGGTGTTCGCCGACCTGCACCGGTTCCATGACGCGCGTTATGCCGGGTTCTCGGAGCTACTGCGGATGCGGTTCGATGATGCGGCGGGGGCGGTGGCGGACGGGTCGGTTGACCTGCTGCACATCGATGGGCTGCACACGTACGAGGCGGTGCGGCACGATTTCGAGGTTTGGCGGCCGAAATTGTCCGGGCGGGGCGTGGTGCTGCTGCATGACACGAACGTGCGGCAGGGGGATTTCGGGGTTTGGCGGCTGTTCGCCGAGCTGGCGGGGGCGTATCCGGCGTTCGAGTTCCTGCACGGGCATGGGCTCGGGGTGGTGGCGGTGGGCGACGGGTGCGGCGAGGCGGTGATGGGGCTTGCGCGCTTGTCGGGGGGCGAGGCGAGCACGGTGCGGGAGCGGTTCTCGTTCCTGGGGGACCGGTTCCGGGCGGACGCTTCGGCGGTGCGTGCGGAGGCGCATCTGGTGGCGGAGGCGCGGAGCCATGCGGAGGCGCTGCGCGAGCGGGGGGAGGCGGTTCGGCAAGCGGAGGCGGGGCGGGACGGTTTGGCGACCGAGCTTGCGGCGGCCCGGGGGCAGGTTGCGGCGTTGGAGCGGGCCTTGGCGGAAGGGGAGCGAGCCGGGCTGGTTGAGGCGTCCATGCGGGATGCGGCGGCGAGGGAGGAGGTGGAGCGGCTGCGGGCGGAGGCGGGCGGCGCGGGGCGGCGGCATCGGGCGGCGCTGGAGGAGCTGGCTTCGGCGCTGCGGACGGTTGGGGAGTTGAAGGAGGCCGTGGGGGCGTTGGAGCTGGAGCGGCACGGGCTGAGCGGGTTGCTGGCGGAGCGGGAGCGGCTGGCGATCCAGGCGATCCAGGCGGCCGAGACGCGGGCGTTCGAGGCCGGGAAGGCGGCGATCGAGGCGGAGCGTTCGGTGCAGGCGGAGGTGGCGTTCCTGCGGCGGGAGATCTGGCGGGCGGAGGCGGAGCGGGGCGCGATGATGCGGGCGGTGACGTGGCGGGCGATGGCGCCGGTCCGCGGGGTGGCGGGGCTGGTGCCGGGGCCGGTCCGGCGGGGCGTGCGGCAGGGGGCCGGGCTTGCGGGGGCGGCGGCGCGGGGGCGGCTGGGGGCGGCGCTGCGGGCGCGGTCGGCCGTGCTGCGGGACGCCGGGGAGGTGGCGCGGTCGGCGTTGTTCGACGCGGATTGGTACCGGGCGGAGAACCCGGACGTGGCGGTGAGCGGGGTGCGGCCGGCGCTGCATTACGCGCAGACGGGCGAGGCGGAGCGGCGGGACCCGGGGCCTTTGTTCTCGGTGCGGCGGTATGCGGAGCGGCATCCGGAGGCGGTTGGGCATGGGCTGCTGTTGCTGGACGCGGTGCGGCGGGGGTTGGAGGCGGACGGGATGACACCGGCGCTGGCGGCACCCGCGGCAGCGACGGTTGTGGAGGCGGACTTGCAGCCGATGGTGGAGGCGCCGTTGGCGATGCCGGCGCCGGCGGCGGCGGCGCCGGAGCCGCCGGACGTTCATGCGTTGCTGCATGAGCGGTTCCGGGAGCTGCGGGCGCTTCGGGTTTATTCCGCGCCGCATTCGCGGCGGCGGCTGACGGTGGTGACAGACAGCATCAATGCGGGGAGCCTTTACGGGGGCGTGGGGACGGCGCTGGTTTTGGCGGCGCTGGCGGCGCGGCGGATGGGGGCGAGCTTGCGGCTGGCGACGCGGATCGAAAGGCCGGAGATGGGGAACATCGCTCCGGTGCTGGCGGCGCACGGGGTGGATTGGGCGGGGAACATCGAGTTCGTGCACGCGCCCTGGGAGGGGCGGGGGGACGCGGTGCCGATGGGGCCGGGGGATCTGGTGCTGACGACGTCGTGGTGGACGACCTGGGCGGTGCGGCAATCGGTGCCGCGGGCGCGGATCGCCTACCTGCTGCAGGAGGACGAGCGGATGTTCTACCCGTTCGGGGACGACCATCTGCGGGCGAGCGAGTTGTTGCGGGACGAAGGGCTGCTTTACCTGGTGAACTCGCGGCTGCTGCTGGAGCACTTGCAGGGGGAGGGATTGGCGCCGGGGGCGACAGCGTTCGAGCCGTCGTTTCCGCGGGGGACGTATCATGCGCGGGACGAGGATTGCGGGGGGAAGCGGCAGTTCTTTTTCTACGCGCGGCCGGCGATCAACGCGCGGAACCTGTATTGGCGGGGGCTGGAGGCGTTGGCGGCGGCGATCGAGCAGGGGGCGCTCGATCCGGACGAGTGGGAGTTCAATTTCGTGGGCAAGGCGGCGGCGGACTTGCGGCTGCCTCGGGGCGCGCGGCCGCGGCTGATCCAGGGGCTGCCTTGGGCGGAGTACGCGGCGATGGCGCGGCGGATGGATCTGGGGTTGTCGCTGATGTACACGCCGCATCCGAGCTATCCGCCGCTGGACCTGGCGGCGAGTGGGGCGGTGGCGGTGACGAACCGGTTCGGGGTGAAGACGTCGCTGGAGCAGTATTCGCCCAATATCCTTTGCGCCGATCCGGACGTGCGATCATTGGCGGCGGCGCTTGCGGACGGGGCGCGGCTGGCCGGGGACCGGGAGCGGCGGCGGGCGAACTTCGAGCAGTCGGGATTGCAGCGGGACTGGGCGGAGTCGGCGGCGGCCGCGGTTGAGCGGCTGGCGGCCTGGGCCGATGGCGTGCCGGGTTAAGGCCGGGTGTTCACGGCGGAGGTTGAGCGGGCCGACTATTCCGATCCTTGGGCGCTGTCTTTCGACGAGCGGTTCGCGCGGCTGAGCGAGGGGACGCCGCGGGCGGCTTATTTCTACACGTGGCCGGATACAAGCACGTTCCGGTACCGGGCGTACAACGTCAGCCAGGCGCTGGAGGGGCGCGGGGGGGCTTCGGCGTGCTGGTTCGGGGCGGTGGACTGGGAGCGGATGGGGCGGGTGGTGGACGCTTGCGACGTGCTCGTGCTGTGCCGGAACTCGCTTTACACCGACCGGGTGGCGCAGCTGGCGGCGTTGGCGCGGGCGCGGGGGCGGCGGGTGCTGTTCGACTGCGACGACCTGGTGTTCGACCCGGCTTACATCCACCTCATCATGGACACGCTGGCGCAGGACACCGACGACGCGGCGTCGCTGGACCATTGGTTCGCTTACATCGGGCGGATCGGGGCGACGTTCGCGCTTTGCGACGGGGCGCTGGTGACCAATGATTTCCTGGCCGAGCGGGCGAGGGCTTGGAGCGGCAAGCCGGTGCGGGTGCTGCGGAACGCGTTGAACCGGGAGCAGGAGACGGTTTCGCGGGCGGTGTGGGAGGCGAAGGCGCGGTCCGGGTGGGCGCAGGACGGGCGGCGGCACCTTGGGTATTTCAGCGGGTCGCCGTCGCACAACCGGGATTTCGGGTTGGCGGCGGGGGCGATCGGGCGGGTGATGGATGACTGCCCGGATGTTTGGCTGCGGGTGGTCGGCTATCTGGACGACGTGCCGGAACTGGCCCGGCACCGGGGGCGGATCGAGGTGCTGCCGATGCAGGACTTCGTGAACCTGCAGCGGGAGATCGGGGCGGTGGAGGTGAACTTGGTGCCGTTGCAGGACAACGATTTCACGAATTGCAAGTCGGAGCTGAAGTGGTTCGAGGCGGCGGTGGCGGGAACGCTGACGGTGGCGACGCCGACGTTCGCCTACCGGGGGGCGATCCGGCATGGGGAGACGGGGTGGCTGGCCGGGGCGCACGAGTGGGAGGAGGCGTTGCGGCGGGTGCTGGAGGGGGAGGGGGGGCACCAGGCCGTGCTGGAGGCGGCGCGGGGGGAGGCGTTGCGGCGGTTCGGGTGGGAGCGGCAGGCGGAGGGGATCACGGCGGCGTTGTTCGAGGGTTGAGTCACGGAAGCGTGTCGGCAGAGCATTGATGTATGCGAAGGATGCGCGTGTGAAACTATCGTTATTGTGGTATGTTCAATATCTCTCGTGACCGGACGTGGTGAGCGGCTTGACGACGACTGAACAGGCGCAGCGGAAGCAGGATGAGCTGGAGCGGTTGCTGAACGATCCGGAAGTGCCGATGCAAGCTTCCCGCGTTTGGGCGCTGGCCGCGGAGGTTGCGGCCTTGTCGTCGGAGCTCGACGCTTATCGCCCTGCTGACACAGTCAGGGCGATTGCAGTTTAAGCACGTTTCTGAAAACGCGTCATTCCACCGGCGGCGTGCCGGCACGGCGTCGAATGCTGCCTCGAGGCTCATGCGCGGGGCGGGTGAAGCCGGAGCAGGCGGGTGACCCGTTGCCGGTGGTCCTCGAGTTCCAGCGAGGTCGGGACTTCGTAGACGGCGATCTGGTCGAGGCCGTCGGTGGGCGCGTAGGCCCGGCCCGGGTCGGCGATCCAGATTTCGGCGTCGAGCGCCATCGACCGGAGCCAGGGCATGATGCGTCCGGCCATCGCGGCTTCGTAGCAGACGTCGCCGCATAGGATCATGTCCCATCGGCAGGGTTGGCCGACGAGGTCGCGGCACAGGGGCGTTACGAGGACGTTATTCAAGCCGGCGTTGGCCCGGACGGCATCGATGGCCAGGGGGTCGATGTCGCAGGCCTCGGTTTCGGCCGCGCCGGCCTTGGCGCAGGCGATGGCGGCGAGGCCGCAGCCGGCGGCGAAGTCGAGCACGCGGCGGTTGGCGACGAGTGGCGGGTTGTCGAGGACGTGGCGGGCGAGGGCCTGGGCGCCGGGCCAGGCGAAGGCCCAGTAGGGCGGGGCGATGTTGTGCCGCCGCAGCCAGGTTTCGGTTGCCTGCCAGATGGGGGTGATCTCGGTGGCGAGATGCAGGCTGACCTCGGGGACGAGCGGGGCCTGGGCGACGGTTGTGTGGGCGCGGAGGAAGGCGGTCATCCGAGCAGGATGGCGAGGGCTATGAGGAGGCCGGCTTCGCGGTTGAGCTTGAAGCGGCGGAGGCAGCCGGCGGGGTCGTTGATGTCGATGGTGGCGGCTTGCCAGGCGAGGAGGGCGGCGGGGGCGAGGAGGGCAACGAAGAAGAGGGGTCCGAGAGCGGCGAGCCAGCCGGCGAGGGCGAGGAGCGCGACGGCCGCGGCGTAGCAGGCGGCGAGGAAGGGACGGGTGGCGTGGGCGAAGAGGCGGGCGGTGCTGCGGACGCCGATGAGGGCGTCGTCCTCGCGGTCCTGGTGGGCGTAGATGGTGTCGTAGCCGAGAATCCAGGCGAAGGCGGCGGCGTAGAGGGCGATGGCGGCCGGGCCGAGATGGCCGGCGGCGGCGGCGTAGCCTATGGGCGCGCCCCAGCCGAAGGTGAGGCCGAGGGCGGCTTGCGGCCACCAGGTGACGCGCTTGGCGAGGGGGTAGAGGGCGACGAGGACGAGGGAAAGGACGCCGAGCCCTTGGGCGAGCGGGCCGAGCTGAAGCAGGATGGCGAGGCCGAGGAGGAGGAGGATGGCGAGGAAGACGCCCGCCTCGCGCATCCGGAGCGCGCCGCTGGCGAGGGGGCGGGCGGCAGTGCGGGTGACGAGGCGGTCCATGTCGCGGTCCCACATGTCGTTCACGACGCAGCCGGCGGCGCGCATGACGAGGCTGCCGATGGCGAAGAGGGCGATCAGGCGGATTGATTGGGCCGTGGCGGGGCGGGCGAGGAGGATGCTCCATAGGCCGGGGAGGAACAGGAGCCACGCGCCGATGGGCCGGTCGATGCGGGCGAGGGTAGCGTAGGCGCGGGCGGGGGCCGGGAGGCGCGAGGTCCATCCGGTGGCGTTGATGTCGGTCCAGCCTTGCATGGGGCCTCCATAAGCAAGAGGGAAGGGTTGCGATAGGGCGGCTTGACGCGCCCCTTGCCCCGCCGTTTGTTGTGGGACCACGATCACGGGCTTACGAATGTCCAACCCTGGAGAGGCCGACGAGATGCCGATCGCGTCGGTGCAGCAACTGGCCGACCACCTGGCGGCGGGATGCAAACCCGTATCCGAGTTCCGGATCGGGACGGAGCATGAGAAGTTCGGTTTCAGGACGGCGGACCTGAGGCCGCCGCCGTATGCGCCCGACGGGATCCGGGCGGTGCTGGACGGTTTGGCCGAGCCTGGGGCTTGGACGCCGATCCTGGAGGACGGGCAGCCGATCGGGCTGAAGGGGCAGGGGGCGCACACATCGGCGTCGGTGTCGCTGGAACCGGCCGGGCAGCTCGAACTGTCGGGCGGGATGCTGCGGAGCCTGCACGAGACCGAGGCCGAGCTTGCGGCGCATTTCGAGGCGCTGCGCCCGGTGAGCGAGCGGCTCGGGCTGGGGTTCGCGCCGCTCGGGCACCATCCGACGATGCGGCGGGAGGACATGCCGTGGATGCCGAAGGGGCGTTACGCGATCATGCGGCGGTATATGACGCGGGTCGGGCGGCTCGGCCTCGATATGATGACGCGGACGTGTACGGTGCAAGTTAATTTGGACTACGCGTCCGAGGCGGACATGGCGCGGAAGCTGCGGGTGTCGCTGGCTTTGCAGCCGGTGGCGACGGCGTTGTTCGCCAACTCGCCGTTCATCGAGGGGCGGCCGAGCGGGTTCCTTTCCAGCCGGGCGCGGGTTTGGACGGACGTGGACGCGGACCGCAGCGGGATGCCGGCGGCGTTCTTTGACGAGTCGTTCGGGTTCGAGCGGTATGTGCAGTGGGTGCTGGACGTGCCGATGTATTTCGTGCGGCGGGAGGGGCGTTACGTGGACATGGCCGGGCGGTCGTTCCGGCGGTTCATGAACGGGGACTACGGCAACCTTTTGCCCGGCGTGGAGGCCACGACCGGCGACTTCGAGGACCATGTGACGACGGCGTTCACGGATGTGCGGGTGAAGCGGTTTTTGGAGATGCGCGGGGCCGATGCCGGGCAGCCGGAGATGATGGCGGCGCAGAGCGCGCTCTGGGTGGGGCTGCTGTACGACGACGCGGCGCTCGCGGCGGCGGACGCGTTGGTCCGGCGGCGGCCTTGGCGGGAGTACGTGGCGCTGCGGGCCGCCGTGCCGCAACTGGCGCTGGGGGCGGGCTGGGGGCAGGGGACGGTGCGGGACCTGGCGCGGGAGGTGGTGGCGATCGCGATGGACGGGTTGAAGAATCGGGCGATGCTGGACGGGGCAGGGGCGGACGAGCGCCGGCTGCTGACGCCGTTGCTGGCGCTGGTTGAGGGCGCGCCGACGCAGGCGGAAGCGTGGCTGGAGCGATTTTCGACGGTTTGGGGGGGCGATGCCTCTTGCATCTTTCGAGAGTCTGCAATCTAAAGATACATGGCTTTCAATTCAAAGTTGTGTGTTCCTTCTGTTGATCTCAGTTGGCGTGCGTTAGGTGGCGTACATTCCAGCTTGATTTCTATCGTCGAATGAGGGGTAATGTTGTCGTGATAACGGAAATGCCTTCTCAGGTTCGGGTCACGACCGAAGGGCCTCTTGCCGATACGGTTGTTGTCCGGCTGCGATTGATCGGGCAGATGGAGGCGTGGACGCTGGCCAGCGACAGCGTGCTGCCGCCGGGGCGGAAGACGCGGGCGCTGCTGGCGATCGTGGCGCTGTCGCAACCTCGTCCGGTTCTGCGGTCGCGGCTGGCGGAGCTGCTGTGGAGCCGGCGTCCCGAGGAGCAGGCGCGGGCGTCGCTGCGGCAGGAGATCCATCGGCTGCTGGAGGTGCTGGCGCCGGCCGGGCTGGATATCCTGACGATCAACCGGGACAGCATCGCGCTCCGGCCCGGGCTGGTTTGGGTGGACGTGGAGGAGGTGCTGCGGGCGAGCACGTTGCAGCCGGGGTCATTGGCGCTGATGGACAGCGAACTGCTGGAGGAGCTTGACGGGGTCGACCCGGCGTTCGACGTTTGGCTGCATTCGGAGCGGGAGCGGCTGCGGGACCGGGCGCGGACGGTGGGGGAGGCTTTGCTGGCCGACGCGCAGTCGCCGAACACGATCATTCCCGTGGCGCAGCAGTTGCTGGCGATCGACCGGGCGCACGAGGGGGCTTGGCGGGCGCTGATGCGGTCCCATGCCGAGCGCGGCGAGCGGGGGATGGCGATCCAGTCGTATGACCGATGCCGGGCGGTGCTGGCCGATTTAATGGACGCGGTGCCGTCGCCGGAAACGCAGGCGCTGCTGGCGGAAATCCGCAGCGGCAAGGCGGTGCGGGCGGACATGACGCCGCCGGCGAAGGCGACGCCGGACGGGCGGCTTGAGGCGCGGCACGGCCCGGTGCGCGGCGGGGCGAAGCTGGGCGTGCTGCCGTTGAGCCTGGTCGGGACCGACGAGACGGAGGCGCACCTAGCGCTGGGGCTGGCGGAGGAGATCACCTCGGGGCTGGCGCGGTTCCGGTGGCTGTTCCTGGTGTCGAGCTCGTCGATCGCGCAGTTCGTGCAGGAAACGCGGGACGACGCGGGGCTGCGGCGGTCGATGGGGCTTGATTATTTGTTGGACGGGTCGGTGCAGCGGGCGGGCAAGCGGCTGCGGATCACGATGCGGCTCGTAGACCTGCAGGACGGCAGCCAGGTAGTTTGGGCGCGGCGGTTCGACCGGCAGGTCGATGACCTGCTAACGGTGCAGGACGAGGTGGCGGCGGAGGTGGTGGCGCAGATCGACCCGGAGATCATGCTGATCGAGAGCCGCCGGGCGATGCACCGGTCCGGGCATCATGCGACGGCGTATGACTTGATGATGCAGGCGATCCCGGCGATGCGGCGGCTGGAGCGTCCGAGCTTCATGCAGGCGGGCGGGCTGTTGCGCAAGGCGATCGAGATGGAGCCGGACTACGCCGCGGTCCGGGCGCGCTACGCGTTCTGGCTTCACCTGCTGGCGCTGAACGGCTGGGCGGAGAACATGGAGGCGGTGCGGTCCGACGCGATCAGCCATGCCGAGCGGGCGATCTCGCTTGACCCGCAGGACGCGCGGTGCTTCGCGGTGGCCGGGCACGTCCGGGCGTATTTCGACAAGCGTTTGCGCGAGGCAGCGTCCTTGCACGAGCGGGCGGTTTCGCTCAATCCGAACCTGGGCATGGCTTGGGCGCTGTCGGCGTTCACGGAGCTGTGGCTTGGGAACTGGGACACGGCGCGGCATTACTTGGAGCGTTACAAGCAGCTTTCGCCGATGGACCCGGAGGCGTTCTATTTCGATGCCGGGTTCAGCACGGTGTCGCTGATGCAGCGGGATTACGAGGCGGCGGTGACGGCGGGGCGGCGGGTCAACGAGCTCAACCCTTCGTTCGCGCAGCCTTATAAGCCTTATTTGTCGGCGCTGGGGTATTTGCAGCAAAGCCAGGAGGCTGTTCTTATCCGACGCCGGCTGCTCGCGCTTGAGCCTGACTTCTGCGTCGCGCAGTTCCTGGCCCGGACCGGGTTCGTGAACGAGGCGCATCGGGCGCATATCGCCGAGGGGCTGCGGCTGGCCGGCGTTGTTGAGCGGAGCGAGGGGCCGGGGGTGGCGAACTAAGCAGGCTTGCGTGGCTTGTGCCACGCAAGCCTGCTTAGAAACCTTTGAGGACGCATCATTTTACCGGCAGCGTGCCGGCACGCCCTGCCGAATGATGCTTAGGACTTGTTCCGACGGGTTCGGGCCGTTTTGCTGGCTTGCTGACGCGGACGCATGGCCGCCGCCGTTAGCGGAACGAGGCCTCGGCGTGGGTTGGGGGAGGTCGGGGAGCGACGCCGTCCAGAATGGCTTGGGCGAGGGCTTCGGCGACGCACTGGTAGCCGAGGTCGTTGTGGTGAATGCCGTCGTTGGCGATGAAGTCGGCATAGGGGCGGTTCTCGTTGCGCCACTGTTCCATCAACGCGCCGCGGCGGAATAGCCCTGCGCCGGCCGTGACCGATACGTCGGCGAGAGCCTGGTCGATCCTGACGTGCTCGGGGGAGGCGATGATGGCCGGGGCGCGCTGGTTGTCCATGAGGACGACGTCGATGCCGCCGGCTTTCAAGCGGTTCACGCCGGCGGCGACCATTGCCTTGAAGTGATCCGGCTGCATGTGGCGCATGGCGCTGTTGGCGCCGACTTGCCAGATGACCAGGGTCGGACGTACGCCGATGATTTCGCTGGTGATCCTTGGCAGCTCCTCGGAAACGTCCTGGCCACCGATGCCGCGGTTGAGCACGGCGACGTGGGCTGCGGGGAGGGCGGCGGCGAGGGTCCGCTGCAGGACGGCCGGGTAGCTGTGGGCGACGTCGCTTGCCTGCGAGCCTTCGGTGGACGAGGAGCCGAGGGCGACGATGAACACCTCGCGATTGTTGGCCAGGGCCTGTTTGACGCCGGGCAAGGTGAGCGGCGGGATTTTGCTGAGCGGGCAGGCGAGACGGGGAGCGGCGGCGACGTGGCTCATGGCCCCGACGCCGAACCAGGCGGCGAGCGCCGCCCAGAGCCAGCGCCGCATCCTAGTGTCCCGAACCAGACATTCGTCGTGCTGAAATTGCGTGCCTCGTGATGCTAGGTTTTTGTTTTCGTGGCCTGCTTATCCCAGACGTTCGAAGGCGAACGTCTGGGGCAGGGCACTCGTGCGCCGGAATGGTCATGCCGGGCGATTCCGCCATCAGGCTACTGGGTGGCGGTGCCGCCGACCGTGAGGCCGGACATCTTGAGCGTGGGCTGGCCGACGCCGACGGGGACGCCTTGGCCGTTCTTGCCGCAGGTTCCGATGCCGGGATCGAGGCCCGGGTCGTTGCCGACCATGTCGATGGTGAGGAGGGCGTCGGGGCCGTTGCCGATCAGGGTCGCGCCCTTGACGGGGGCGGCGACGCGGCCGTTCTCGATCATGTAGGCCTCGCTGGCGGAGAAGACGAACTTGCCGGAGGTGATGTCCACTTGGCCGCCGCCGAAGTTGACGGCGTAGAGGCCGCGCTTGACGGAGCGGATCATCTCGTCGGGTTCGGTTTGGCCGCCGAGCATGATGGTGTTGGTCATGCGGGGCATCGGGGTGTGGGCGAAGCTTTGGCGGCGGCCGTTGCCGGTGGGGGCCGTGCCCATGAGGCGGGCGTTGAGGCGGTCCTGGATGAAGCCGGTGAGGATGCCGTCCTCGATCATGACAGTGCGGCCCGAAGGGGTGCCCTCGTCATCGACGGTGATGCTGCCGCGGCGGTCGGGCAGGGTGCCGTCGTCGACGACGGTGACGCCTGGGCCGGCGATGCGCTTGCCCATGAGGCCGGCGAAGGCGGAGGTTTTCTTGCGGTTGAAATCGCCTTCGAGGCCGTGGCCGATGGCTTCGTGGAGGAGGATGCCGGGCCAGCCCGGGCCGAGGACGACGGGGACCTCGCCGGCAGGGGCGGGGCGGCTGCCGAGGTTGAGGAGGGCTTGGCGGAGGGCTTCGTCGACGGCGGCGTGGAGGAAGGCTTCGTCGATCATGCGGTCGTAGCCGAAGCGTCCGCCCGCGCCGTGGCTGCCGGATTCGCGGCGGCCGTCCTGCTCGACGACGACGGAGACGTTGAGGCGGACGAGGGGGCGGAGGTCGGCGACGCGGACGCCGTCGGCGCGCATGATCTGGACGGCCTGCCATTCGCCGCTGAGGGAGGCCATGACCTGCTTGACGCGGGGGTCCTTGGCGCGGGCGTAGGCGTCGACCTTGGCGAGGGCTTCGGTGCGGGCGGCGAAATCGGTACCGGTGAGGGGGTTGGCGTCGCTGTAGAGGCGGGCGTTGGTGGCGCGCGGCGAGGCGGCGGCGGCGCCGGAGCGGCCGGCGCGGACGGCGGAGACGGTGGCGGCGGCGCGGGCGAGGGCGTCGGCGGAGACCTCGCCCGCGTGGGCGAAGCCTGCTTCCTCGCCGAGGACGGCGCGGAGGCCGAAGCCCATGGTGGTGTCGAAGCCGGCGCTGCGGATGCGGCCTTCCTCCAGGCTGAGGCTCTCGCTTTCGCGGTATTCGAGGAAGAGCTCGCCGTCGTCCATGCCGTCGAGGGCGCCCTTGGTGATGCGCTCGGCGTCCTCGCGGGCGAGGTTTGCGCCGGGGCGGGCGAAGAAGAGATCGTCGGTGGCGGCGAGGGGGGATGGGGCGGTCATCGGTGCATCCTGATTACGGCGTCATCCCGACTACAGGGATGCGTGGGTTGGGGCAAATGCTCCTGGCGCAAACCCGACGAAAGAGGCCGTCGGGTTTGCGCCAGGAGCCTTGTTTGGTGGGCCGATTCACCTGACGCTTGGGAGCCAAGCGTCAGGATCGGACCACTACGTGCCTGCCGGGGCATATGGGGGCGGGGCGCGGAGGATGTGGAGGGCGACGAGGCCGGCGGTGAGAAGGAGCATGGCCAGGGCCTGGTGGGCGACGCCGAGGGCGACGGGAACGGCCCAGAGAAGGGTGGCGACGCCGAGGGCGTATTGGGCGAGCACGGCTATGCCGAGAAAATGGAGGGCGGTGCGGGCCGGGCCAGTGGTTCGGCGCATGCCGATGACGGCGGCGGCTAGGGCGAAGAGGGCGGTAAAGGTGGCGAGGAGGCGGTGGTCGAACTGCACGGCGGCGACGTTCTCGAACAGGTTGCGGACCCAGGGGGTGAGGGCGGCGTAGCCGGGGGGGACCAGGTGGCCGTCCATGAGGGGATAGGTGTTGTAGGTGAGGCCGGCCTTGAGCCCGGCGACGAAGCCGCCGGCGAGCATGGTCAGGGCGATGGAGGCGCAGACGCCGGACAGGAGGCGGACCAGGGCGCGGTCGCGCGGGGCGGCGGCGGGCTGACGCCAGAGGTCCAGCGCGGTCCAGAGGATAGCGGCGTAGAGGGTGACGGCCAGAGCGAGGTGGATGACGAGGCGGTAGGAGGAGACGGCGGTGCGGTCGGCCTCGAAGCCGCTGGCGACCATGATCCAGCCGACGACGCCCTGGAGCGCGCCGAGGAGCAGGAGGGCGGCGAGGCGCAGGGCGATGCGGCGGGTGACCTGGCCGCGGATGGCGAACCAGGCCAGGGGAAGGATGAAGGCAACGCCCATGAGGCGGCCCCACAGGCGGTGGGTCCATTCGAGCCAGAAGATGCCCTTGAAGCCGGCGAGGCCGAAGCCCTGGTTGACCAGGCCGTATTGCGGGATCTGCTGGTAGAGGGCGAAGAGGCGATGCCATTCGGCGTTGCTCATAGGAGGGACGATGCCCATGATGGGCGCCCACTCCATGATGGACAGGCCGGAGCCGGTGAGGCGGGTCGCGCCGCCGAGGCTGACCATGACGAGGATCATGGCGGAGAGGACGAAGAGCCAGACGGCGACGGGGCGGGTGGAGCGCCGGGCGGCTTGGAGGTGCGGCGACTTGAGCGGCAGGTCGAACGGCATGGCGGAGCCTTTGGTGGGCGGCGAGGGTCGGCACGGGCCTTGCGACGGCTGCGCGGCGGGTGCTACCGCGCGGCGCAATGTCTCAGCCCCCGGCCTTGCTATCCGTCGTCGTGCCCGTGCGCAACGAAGCTCCGAATATCGGGCCGCTCGTGGAAGAGATTAGGCGTGCTTTGTCCGGCGTGGATCACGAGATCGTGTACGTTGACGACGGGAGCAGCGACGGGACTTGGGAGCGGGTGCTGGCCGAGGGGGTGGTGGCGCGGCGGCACCGGGCGAGTTGCGGGCAGAGCGCGGCGATCGTGACGGGGGTGCGGGCGGCGTCGGGGGAGTGGGTGGCGACGCTGGACGGGGATGGGCAGAACGACCCGGCGGATATTCCGGCCTTGTTCGAGCGGGCGCGGCGGGACAATGGCGCGGGGCCGCTGCTGGTGGCCGGGCACCGGACGGAGCGGCGGGACAGCTGGGTGAAGCGGCGGAGCTCGGGGGTGGCGAACCGGGTGCGGCGGGCGCTGCTGCATGACGCGACGCCGGACACGGGGTGCGGATTGAAGGTGTTCCGGCGGGCGGCGTTCCTGGAGCTGCCGCATTTCGACCATATGCACCGGTTCCTGCCGGCGCTGTTCATCCGGGCGGGGGGGCGGGTGGTGTCGGTGCCGGTTCATCACCGGGCGCGGATGCGGGGGCAGTCGAAGTACGGGACGCTGGACCGGCTTTGGGTGGGGATATTCGACCTGGCGGGGATGTTCTGGCTGCAGCGGCGATGGCGCCGGCCGGAGGTCGAGGGGTCGTGAGGCGGTGGGCGGGCCTGGCGGTTCGGCCGGCGCTGTTGGCGGCGGGGCTGATCGGGGCCGGGCTGTTGTTGCGGGAGGTTGGGCTTGGCGACGCGATCCGGCAGGCTGGCGAGCATGGGCCGTTGGCGTTCGCGCTGCTGGGGAGCGTGGCTTGCTCGGCTGGGGCGCCGCGGCAGGTGGTGGCGTATGCGGGCGGGCTGGCGTTCGGGTTCTGGGCCGGGGCGGCGCTGAGCCTGGTAGGGGAGACCGTGGGGTGCGTGGCGAACTTCTATTGGGCGCGGCTGGTTGGGCGGCGCTGGGTGGTGCGGCGGCTGGCGAAGGGGGGGCGGCTGGCGCGGCTGGACCGGTTCCTGGCGGCGCACGCGTTCCGCGCGACGTTGACGATCCGGTTGCTGCCGGTTGGGAGCAACATCGTGCTCAATCTCTTGGCCGGGGTATCGGGGGTGGCGGCCGGGCCGTTCGTGCTGGCCTCGGTGATCGGCTACGTGCCGCAGACGGCGGTTTTCGCGTTGCTGGGCGGCGGCGTCCGCGTGTCCGGCGCGGTGCAGGTGGGGCTGGCCGGGGCGTTGCTGGTTTTGTCGGTCGGGCTCGGCGTTGTGCTGCTGCGACGCCGGGCGACGCCGGCTTGAACGGCTAGACCCAATACCGTTCACTTTGTGATTCGGATGGCGGCGTTGAAATCGATGCGCGTGGTCGGCTGTGGCGTGCGAGGGCGCAGCGGGTAGCCGCTCATCTTGCGCTTGACCCCGCGCGGCACCTGCCGGCCCCGGGAACTCGCCACACGCTCCTCCAGGATCTCGTCCAGTACCTCCTTATGCAGGGCGAGCCTGTCCCGAGGGGGGAAAAGCCGCAAGCAGCGGCAGCTTGCGGCGCACCACGCGCACGGCATGCAGGAACGACAAACGATCCGGGTCCTCGTCGGCCCGCAGCGCCGCCTCGTGCATGAGCCCGCGCACGGCGAAGTGCGCCAGCAGCAGGCCCCAGAACTCCTGGCGCGCCAAGTCCGGGGTCTTGCTGCGCAGCACGACCTGTGCCCCGCGCAGCTGCGTTTTCAGCTCGGCCAGCGCGCCCTCAATCTCCCAGCGCTCATGATACAGGGCAGCCAAGTCCGCGGCAGGCGCCTGCGCCTCGTCCAGGATCGTGGTCACGAGACGATACAGCGGCTCAGCGTCGGCCACCCCCTCCAGCCGATATTCCACCACGCGCACCCGCACGCCGTTGGTCGCATGGCGCCGGTCCTTCTCGCTCGGATACACCACGGACAGATAAGACCCGTCCGCCAGCACCGCGGCGCGCGGCAGGCGCAGGTTGCTCCTTACCCGCCACAGCAGGTCGGCACCGGTAGCGGCCGCTGTCTGCCACAACGCATAGCCAAAGAAGTATCGGTCGGCCAGGCACAGCATGCCCGTCCGCAGCGCCGGCACCACGCCATGGGCCAGCGTCGTCTCGCCATCCGCGCAACCGCCCAGCTT
Source organism: Acetobacteraceae bacterium (assembly GCA_965260935.1). Taxonomy (GTDB): domain Bacteria; phylum Pseudomonadota; class Alphaproteobacteria; order Acetobacterales; family Acetobacteraceae; genus JBBROS01. Next base: position 186,681 of record OZ253374.1, on the reverse strand, counting down.
GGCGCCGAACAGCACGTGCGTGCCGTTCTCCACCAGCGCGACGAAACGGAGCTGCGGAAAGGCGCTCTCGCCGCGGCTGGCACCCGGATAGCCGAAAGCGGTGCCGTTCTCGGCCGTGTCGGCCACATCCAGGCTGGAGCCGTCCAGGCTCACCAGCCGCCACTCTCGATACCACGCCCCCTTGGTGGCGCGCGTCGCCACCGGCTGCACGACCTGCTCAAAGAGCCGGCGCAGCGGCATCTCGCCCAGGCGGCTGCGCGCCTGCGAGATGCCGCTCTTGCCCGCCACCTTGACCGCGTCGGCGCCCCACAGCCAGCGCAAGCCTTCTAGCAAGCAGCGCAGCACCTCGCGGGTGCTGGACCCCATGTACAGCGCCATGGCGATGGCGTAGTAGATCATCACCTGAGCCGGCAGGTCGCGCTCGCGCTCGCTCGTCTTGCCGGTCTCGGCCAGGACCTGCTGCACCCGATCCGGCGGGAACGTCTTGGCGATCACGCCGAGGCTGATGTGGTCGCTGACACGAACGCCGGCCGGAAGGCCGGCGGGAACACCCGCCATCGCTGTCGATCCTAAAAAACCTGATCAACGGATATAGGGTGGCTAACCACCTAAATGAACAGTATTGCGGCTAGACCCTTATCGCCCTGACTGTGGCAGGGCGATAAGGGCCTAAGTAGGCTTGCGTGGCTTGTGCCACGCAAGCCTGCTTAGAAACCTTTGAGGACGCATCATTTTACCGGCAGCGTGCCGGCACGCCCTGCCGAATGATGCTTAGTGTCCCGGTCCAGAAATTCGTCGTGCTGAAATTGCGTGCCTTGGGACACTAAGTTTTTGTTTTCGTGGCCTGCTTATCCCAGACGTTCGAAGGCGAACTTCTGGGGCAGGACACTAGCACTGATCTGGACTGGCAATTGACGCGCCTTGCGTTTCCAGTCAGGGCGATTGCAGTTTGCAGTTTAATGCAGGGTCAGCATGTGGGACGCGTGGCGGACCGAAGCGGGGCGGATCGACCCGCCGGTGGCGATGCGGATGGAGTGGAGCTTGCCTTCGATCTCGCGCTTCCAGAATTGCAGGAATTTGGTGAGTTCCGGGAACAGCGGCGCGAGGTCCAGTTGCTGCCACACGTAGGTTTGCAGCAGTTCGGGATGATCGGGCAGGCGGTAGATGATTTCGGCGGTGGTAAGGCGGTAGTCCTTCAGTTGCAGTCCGATCGCCATTCGCGGGCCTCCAGCCTGATGTTCGTTCGTTGCGCGATGCTGCGCTGGATGGATTTTGGCGTTTGCGAAGTTAACAAGTGAAGAAGAATACGTTCGCGGCGAACGGTTTAGCACTCGGTTATTTTGAGTGCTGCTTTACGGTTGACTTCCGTTAAGAAGCCTTCTAGATCGCTGGCACTCTCTGGTCGAGAGTGCCAAACGCGAATGTAGCCCCCATCCTGGGGCCAATTGAAATGGAGCGTTTATCAATGAAGTTCCGTCCTTTGCATGACCGTATCGTGGTCAAGCGGATCACCGCCGAGGAGAAGTCCGCCGGGGGGATCATCATTCCCGACACCGCCAAAGAGAAGCCGATGGAAGGCGAGGTCGTCGCCGTGGGGCCTGGGGCGCGCAACGAGCAGGGCGCCGTTGTTGAGCTGGACGTGAAGGCTGGCGACCGCGTGCTGTTCGGCAAGTGGTCGGGCACCGAGGTCAAGCTCGACGGCGAGGAGCTGCTTATCATGAAGGAGAGCGACGTGATGGGCGTGATCGAGGGTTCGGCGATGGCGAAAGCCGCTTAACCACGGTTCGGACGGCTATCGGTCAATATAGTTAGGAGAAACATTTATGGCAGCCAAGGATGTACGGTTCGGCGGCGACGCCCGTCAGCGCATGTTGCGCGGCGTGGACGTGCTGGCCGACGCGGTCAAGGTGACGCTGGGGCCGAAGGGCCGGAACGTCGTGATCGACAAGAGCTTCGGCGCGCCGCGGATCACCAAGGACGGTGTCACGGTGGCGAAGGAGATCGAGCTTTCCGACAAGTTCGAGAACATGGGCGCGCAGATGCTGCGCGAGGTCGCGACCAAGACCAACGACATCGCCGGCGACGGGACGACGACGGCGACCGTGCTGGCGCAGTCGATCGTGCGCGAGGGCGCGAAGGCAGTGGCCGCGGGCATCAACCCGATGGACCTGAAGCGGGGCGTCGACAGCGCGGTGAGCGCGATCGTCGAAGAGCTGAAGAACCGGACGCGGAAGATTACCACCGAGGGCGAGACGGCCCAGGTCGGGACGATCTCCGCCAACGGCGAGGCCGAGATCGGGCGGATGATCTCGGAGGCGATGCAGAAGGTCGGCAACGAGGGCGTTATTACCGTCGAGGAGGCCAAGGGCATCCAGACCGAGCTCGACGTGGTCGAGGGGATGCAGTTCGACCGCGGCTACATTTCTCCGTATTTCATCACGAATGCCGAGAAGATGGTGGCCGAGCTCGACAACCCGTATATCCTGATCCACGAGAAGAAGCTGTCGGGCTTGCAGGCGATGCTGCCGCTGCTGGAGAGCGTGGTGCAGGGCGGGCGTCCGCTGTTGATTATCGCCGAGGACATCGAGGGCGAGGCCCTTGCTACTTTGGTGGTGAACAAGCTGCGCGGCGGATTGAAGGTCGCGGCGGTGAAGGCGCCGGGCTTTGGCGACCGGCGCAAGGCGATGCTGGAAGACATCGCGATCCTGACCGGTGGGCAGGTGATCAGCGAGGATCTGGGCATCAAGCTCGAGACGGTGACGCTGGAGATGCTAGGCCGGGCCAAGCGGGTTCTGATCGAGAAAGAGAACACGACGGTGGTCGAGGGCGCCGGGTCGGCGGAGGACATCAAGGGGCGCTGCAACCAGATCCGGGCGCAGGTGGAGGAGACGACCTCCGACTACGACCGGGAGAAGTTGCAGGAGCGGTTGGCCAAGCTTGCTGGCGGCGTCGCCGTCATTCGCGTCGGCGGCAGCACCGAGGTTGAGGTGAAGGAGCGCAAGGATCGCGTTGACGACGCGCTTCATGCGACCCGGGCGGCGGTGGAAGAGGGCATCGTGCCGGGCGGCGGCGTGGCGTTGGCCCGTGCCAGCTTGATCCTTGCCCAGCTCAAGCCGGAGAACGAGGACCAGAAGTTCGGCATCGAGATCGTGCGCAAGGCGGTGCAGACGCCGCTGCGGCAGATCGCCGAGAACGCTGGCGAGGACGGCGCCGTGATCAGCGGCAAGGTGCTGGAGAACGGCGACTACAACTACGGGTTCGACGCGCAGAGCGCCGAGTTCAAGGACATGGTCAGCGCCGGCATCATCGACCCGACCAAGGTGGTGCGGACCGCGTTGCAGGACGCGGCTTCGGTGGCCAGCCTGCTGATCACGACCGAGGCGATGATCGCCGAGCGTCCTGAGAAGAAGGCTCCCATGGGACCGCCGGGCGGCGGCATGGGCGGGATGGGCGGCATGGGCGACATGGACTTCTAGGCCAGCCGCTCACGCGACCAGAATCAGGGGCGGGCCTTCGGGTCCGCCCTTTTTTTGCGGACGGCGTTGCCGCCGTGCTCGCGCGGGCAATCGCGATGCTGGCTATCTAATTGGACGGGCTTCTTTTGTGCGGCGCAAGATGCCGAAGATTTGACTTTGTCCGTTGTTTCTGCACCATTGGCGATGCAACCGTATTCGTCGCTTGGCTCGCTGCGCGTCCAACCGGGTTCCAGACGAGGGGGGAGGCCGGTTGTTGACGCTCCGCGATGTTCGCGGGGCATCGACGGAGAGTGACAGCGTCATGGCGACTGGGACAGTAAAGTGGTTCAACGCAACGAAGGGCTTCGGCTTTATCATGCCGGCGGATGGCGGGAAGGACGTTTTCGTCCACATCACCGCGGTTCAGGCTGCCGGGTTGCGCGGCTTGAACGAGGGCCAGACGGTTGACTACGAGGTCGCGATGGAACGCGGCAAGGCGGCGGCCACGAACCTGAAGGTGGCGTAAGCCGCGGCGCTTTGTGCTGAACAAGACTGGAGTAGGGTGGGATGGCGATCGGAACGGTCAAGTGGTTCAACGCGACCAAGGGTTTTGGCTTTATCATGCCGCAGGACGGCAGCAAGGATGTGTTCGTGCATATCACGGCGGTCCAGGCTGCCGGGCTGAACGGGCTGAATGACGGGCAGAAGGTCAGCTACGAGGTTGCGATGGAGCGCGGCAAGGCTGCGGCGACGAACCTCAAGCTTGCGTAGAACGTTGGACGCGCCTAACGGGCCATGCCTTTTTTCGGCGGGCACGATGCCTGGCCGGGTGAGTCCAACCGACCCATATATGGTCTGGTGAGGCTGGCCGATCGCTTATTAGCTGCCCGTCCAGGAGGCGGAGCTTACGCCGGTGGTTAATGCGTTCTCACCCGCTTCGACGCGGCGGATATCGGTCCCGCCGGATTGCTGCATGAGGGCCGTGACTTCCTCGACCTCCTCCGGCGACGTGGTACGGACAGCCAGGATCAGCGTGCCCGCTGCACCGCGCTCGTTGTGCCTGGCTTCCTGGTTGTGATCGGCGGCGCGGCCCGCGGCCCCGGCGATGCCTGCGGTGCCGATGCCGGCGACGGCGGCCGCGGCGGCGGCGATCGCGGCGGCACCTCCGGTCGCGATGATTGCGCCCCCTGCGGCCGCGGCGCCGGCAAATCCGGCCATGCCGGTTCCCATGGTCCGGAGCTGAGCCTGGTCGATCTCGTCGGTGGGGTTCTCTGCCGTCTCGTTCGGCGTCGGCATCGCGGCGCTCTGCTCGTCGGGAAGGCTGAAATCGGCGCGGTCGTAGCCGGCAACCGTTAAGCGCCCGAGGGCGTCCTGGATGGCAGCGTTGTCGGGGAAGTGGCCCTGCACCTCCTGCACCTGATGAGCGAGAGACGGCTCGTTGCTTTGTTCCGTGCTGTTATCGGTCATTTGGTTTCCCCTGTTCCGACACCATGAACGCTTTCTTGGCGGGAGCGTTCCGTTCGGGCTTGCCCGATGAGCGCTTTGGCGACGGTTGACGCCGGGTGTTTGGCACGCGACGGCTCCGTTTTGGGCCGGGCGGGGTCAGGTCAGGCGGTTCTGGCCCGGCGATAGCGGGCGCGGGTGCCACGCTCGATCGCGGCGGCGACGAGGGGGTCGAGCCGCAACTCGCCCACGACGAACTCCAACATGCGCAGGACCGGCTGGCTCGCTTCCTGCTCGGCGGCGACGACCTCGCAGGCGAAGGCGTAGGCGGTTTCGCGCAATTTCTGGTCAAGCGCGTCACGGATCAGTTGCCCGGCGTGGGTGAGGCCCTCGTCTTCCTCGAGCAGGCCGATGGCCATCTCGGTGGCGACGTCGAGGCGTTCGCTGCTGAAATCGTGGAAGGCGGGAAGGGTTTGCACCAGGCCCGACATCACGCCGATCTCGCGGTCGGTGATGGCGCCGTCCGCGGCCGCGACCAGGACCATGGTGCAGATCAAGGCCTCCTGCGCATCCATTCCGGTGCGAGCGAGCATGTTGGCATCCTTCTTAGAACTCATGGGGCGGAACGTATCGTGTTCCTATCCTAGCACAAGTGGCGGCTGCGTCATGCGGGCGTCGTTTGCGCGAGGAAGGCGGCGGTTTCCGAGACGGCCTCGGCGAGGCCGACGCGGCGGACGGCGACGCCGGGGGGGAAGGCGGAGAGAAGGCGCGAGGGAGTGCGGCGGTCGAGCAGGACGAAGACGCCGTGGTCGTTAGCGGAGCGGACGAGGCGGCCAAAGGCCTGGCGGAGGCGGAGGCGGGCCTTGCTGTCGTCGTAGGATTTCGGGTCCGCGCCGGACAGGTGGATGCGGCGCTCGCGGTGCAGGAGGTCGGGTCGGGACCAGGGGACGCGGTCGAAGACGACAAGGCGGAGGGCGCGCCCGGGGACGTCGACGCCGTCGCGCATGGCGTCGACGCCGAGCAGGCAGGAGTCGGTCTCGGTGCGGAAGATGTCGACGAGGGTGGCGTTGTCCATGGGGTCGACGTGCTGGCCGAGGAGGAGGAGGCCGGCTTCCTCAAGCGCGGGGGCGATGCGGCGGTGGATGTCCTGGAGGCGGCGGATGGCGGTGAACAGGCCGAGCGCGCCGCCGTTGGAGGCGAGGAAGAGGGCGCGGTAGGCGCCGGCAAGGGCGGCTGGCTCGGGGGCGACGTCGGTGACGACGAAGGCGCGGGTCTGGGCGGCGTAGTCGAAGGGGCTGGCGACGGAGACGCGGATGGCGGGGGAGGGGAGGTGGTTGGCGCCGACGCGGGCCTCGGCCATGGACCAGGAGGCTTCGACGCCGTCGATGCCAGTGTCGCGCAGGGTGGCGGAGGTGACGAGGAGGCCATGGGCGGGGCGGGCGAGGGCGGCGGCGAAGGGGATGGTGGGGTCGAGCCAGTGGCGGGCGAGGGCGGCGTCGAGGTCGCGGTCGTCACGGCGGTCGAGGCGGAGAAGGTGGATGTAGTCGGGGCGGACGCCGGGTTCGGGCGGGGGTTCATTGACGGCGAGGAGCATGGCGAGCCAGGCGAGGAGGCGGTCGATGGCGCGGCGCTGTAGCATGTTGGCGGCGGCTTCCAGGCGGCGGCGGGCTTCGGGTTCGAGGTCGGCGTCCTGTTCCAGGGCGGCTTCGATCTGGGCGCGGAGGGCGCGGAGGGGTTCGAGGAGGGCGATAAGGGATTGGGCGAGGGCGCGGGCGGCTTCGGCGAGGTTCGGGGCGGCGGGATGGAGGGGGCAGGCCGGACCGTTGTAGGCGGACTCGGCCTCGGGGGCGCGGGCGAGGATCTGGATGCGGATGGCGTGGAGGAAGCGTTCGGCGTCGCCGCTTGGATTGCCCGCGAGGCGGGTGGACCAGCCGGGGCCGGGCAGGGCGCGGGCGGCGTCGAGGATGGGGGGGAGATGGGTGGCGAGGGTGACGTGGTCGCCGACCATGGCTTCGAGCCTCGGGCGGAGGCCCTTGGCGCGGGTGCGGGCATTTTCCGCGCCGAGGAGCCAGCGGCGGAGGAGGGCGGCTTCCGCGCCGGAGAGCTCGGCGCTGAACGCGCCGTCGGCGGCGTCGAACAGGTGGTGGCCCTCGTCGAAGACGTAGCGGGTGGGGACGTAGGCGTCGTCGAGGCCGCCCCAGGCGGCCTGGGACATGACGAGGGCGTGGTTGGCGACGACGAGGTCGGCCGTGCGGGCGCGGCGGATGGTGCGCTCGACGAAGCAGCGCTGGTAGTGGGTGCATGCGCCATGGATGCATTCGCCGCGGCGGTCGGCGATGCCGGGCAGGAGGCGGGGGCCGAACAGTTCGGGAATCCAGCCGGGGAGGTCGCCGCCCATGACGTCGCCGTCGGCGGTGGCTTGCGCCCAGCGGGCGACGAGGGCGAGGGGGATCGCGCCGGGCGAGCGGGGGGAGAGGCTGCTTATTTGTTCCTGCAGGTTGAGCAGGCAAAGGTAGTTCTCGCGGCCTTTGCGGATGACGATGCGGCGGCGGCGCTCGGCGGGGTCGGGGACCAGGCGGGCGAGTTCGGCGTCGATCTGACGTTGCAGGTGGCGGGTGTAGGTGCTGATCCAGACGGCTGCGCTGTTCCGTTCGGCCCAGAGGCTGGCGGGGGCGATGTAGCCGAGGGTCTTGCCGGTGCCGGTGCCGGCTTCGGCGAGGACGGCGGCGGGGTCTCCGGGGCTGTTGCGGGGGGCGAAGGCCTGGGCGGCGGCGCTGGCGTAGTCGGCTTGGCCGGGGCGCTGCTCGGAGGCGGGGCCGAGCATGGCGGCGAGGCGGGCGCGGGCTTCCCCGGCGGGGACGGGGAAGGACGCGGGGGGAGGGGGCGGGGCCTCGTCTTCCCATTTGGGGAGATCGTCCCAGACACGCAGGCCGCGGTTGGCGGGGCGGGCGGCGGGCTGGCCGAGGGCGGCGAGGACGGAGCGGGACCAGGGCCAGCCGGCCGCGCCCATGAGGGCGGCGAGGCCGGGGGCGTGGGCCTGGCGGGGAAGGCTGGCCGCGGCGGCGAGGCGGGCGAGGAGGGTTTCGGCGATCTGGGGCAGGAGGGCGGCGGCGCCTTCCAGGGTGTCCGGGGGCGGGAGATCGAGGGCTTGGGCGAGGCCGCGGGGGGTGGGGGGGACGGGATGAGCGGGGAGGACGAAGGCGAAGAGTTCGAGCAGGTCGAGCGCGGGGACAGGTTGGATGCCGAGGCGGCGGAAGGCGGCGGGGGCGTGGAGAAGGAAGGCCGGGGCTTGGCGGACGTGGGCGGCGGCCTCCTCGGCGGGGAGGGTGAGGAGCTCGCCGTCGGTGGTCAGGATGGCGGCGCGGGCGTTGCCGGCGACGAGCGCGGGCGCTTCGGGCAGGAGGACGGGGCTGGCGGCGGCCATGGCTGGTGTATGGCAGGGGGTGGGGTGGGAACCAAGGGCTGCGGGTTGGGGCGGGCTCGTGAACGGCTTGGCATGGCAGGGCAATCGCTTGAAGTGCGGTCACGCTGATTGGCGGAGCAAAGCTTCAAGATAGGCGGTATCCCAAGCGGCTGATTTCCGCCTGACCTTAAGGCTGTGTTTGTCCTTCGGCCCGCGCAGCAGGTTCATCGCCATGTGCCGGACCGTGGCCATGTTCTGCGGCCCGGCACCGGATCGCAGGCGGTTGAGGTCCTCATGGAACACGACATCGAGCACCCAATGCAGGCGGTTCTCGACATGCCAGTGGCACCGCACGGCGTGTGCGAACAGCTTTGCATCGAGCGGCAAGGACGACAGGTAGTAGCGCCGTTCGGAGCTGGTGCTGGCGTTGCGTTCGACCTCGGCCTCGACGACGGCGATGGCCCGCAGGCCCGGGAACCGCGGCTCACCCGGGAACCGGCGGGCGGTAGTGAGCCAGTCCACGTCGTGGCTGACCCAATGGCGGCGGACCTCGATGCGGCCGTGGTCGCCGTCGGTCGTCTCGAACCGGCTGTGGACCTTGCCCGCGGGATCATCGAGGTAGCGCCTGATCTCGTCATGCAGGCTGGACTGGTTGCCCTTGAGCGCCAGCAGGTAGTCGCCGCCGCGGTCGAGGACGGCCTGGGCGATCTTGGTTTGCGTGCCCATGGCGTCGATGGTGACAAGCGCCCCGGTCAGCGCCAGGCGTTCAAGCAGAAGCGGGATGGCGGTGATCTCGTTGGACTTGGCCTCGCACGCCTGTTGGCCGAGCACGAGGCGCTGGCTGCTGGCCCATGCTGACACCATGTGGAGTGGCCCGCGATCCTTGGCACGGTCGTGGGTGCGGCGTGAGGTCTTGCCGTCGATGGCGACGATTTCGGGTGCAGTGGACGGGGCCGGGGCCGGGTCGCGGAGAGTTTCGACCCAGGCGGTGAAGCACTCGGCAAAGAGCGCGCCGTCGAGAGCGTTGATGACGTCGTTGAGGGTGTCGTGGCTGGGCACACCAGCCTTGAACGGCAGCAGGCGGCGCAGGAACTCCTGATGCGTCTGGCCCCAGCGCCTGATTTCAACGAAGTCTTCCGCGCCGGCCAGCGTGGCGCAGAGCACGACCAGCAGAACCTCGGGCAACGGAAACAGCACCTTCCAGGACTGACGCGGATCCTCCAGCACCGCGAAGTGGTCGATCAGCGATGGGCCGGGCATCGGGAAACCTCCTCAACGAGAGGTTTCCCATGAATCAGACTTCAGGCCGCGCCGGAATCCCAGTACGGTTCAAGCGATTGCCCTGCTTGGCATGGCCTGGCAATTGACATCCTGACTGTTCCAGTCATGACGATTGCAGGCTAGTTTGCCGCCCATGTCGGAACCATTGCGAAATATTGACGTCCCGAAGGCTTGGCCGTTCGAGGAAGCGGCGAAGGTTGCAGCGCGGCTGGAGGCGGCGGGCAAGCGGGAGGCGCTGTTCGAGACGGGGTATGGGCCGTCGGGGTTGCCGCATATCGGCACGTTCGGTGAGGTGGCGCGGACGAGCTGGGTACGGCGGGCGTTCACGGCGCTGACCGGGCTCAAGTCGCGGCTGCTGGCGTTCAGCGACGATATGGACGGGCTGCGCAAGGCGCCGGACAACGTGCCGGACCGGGAGATGCTGGCACGGTACATCGGGCAGCCGTTGACGCGGGTGCCGGACCCGTTCGGGACGCACGAGAGCTTCGGGGCGCACAACAACGCGCGGCTGCGGGCTTTCCTGGACGGGTTCGGGTTCGATTACGAGTTCGCGTCGTCCACTGAGTATTACGCGGCCGGGCGGTTCGATGCGGCGTTGCGGGCGGTGGCGGAGCGGCACGAGGCGATCGTGGCGACGATCCTGCCGACCTTGGGGCCGGAGCGGCGGGCGACCTATTCGCCGTTCCTGCCGCTGCACCCGGTGAGCGGGCGGGTGATGCAGGTGCGGATCGACCGGGTGGACGCGGACGCGGGGACGGTGTTCTGGCAGGACCCGGAGACGGGGGCGCGGTATGAGACGCCGGTTACGGGCGGGGGCTGCAAGCTGCAATGGAAGGCGGACTGGGCGATGCGGTGGCATGCGCTCGACGTGGATTACGAGATGTCGGGCAAGGATCTGATCGACAGCGTGCGGCTTTCGGGGCGGGTGTGCCGGGTTCTAGGGAGCGAGCCGCCGGTGGGGTTCACGTATGAGCTGTTCCTGGACGAGCAGCACCAGAAGATCAGCAAGAGCAAGGGCAACGGGCTGAGCGTGGAGCAGTGGCTCAAGTATGCGCCGCCCGAGAGCCTGGGGCAGTTCATGTATCACCAGCCGACGCGGGCGAAGCGGCTGTTCTTTGACGTGATCCCGCGGGCGGTGGACGAGTTCGTGGCCAACGCGGCCAAGTTGCCGGGGCAGGAGGCGGGGGCGCGGGCGACCAACCCGGCCTGGCACGTGCTGGGGCAGTGGAACGAGGGGGTGGCTTGCCCGGTTTCGTTCGGGATGCTGCTGAACCTGGCGAGCGTGGTGAACGCGGACACGCCGGACATGCTTTGGGGGTTTTTGCGGCGGTACAGCCCAGAGGCTGCGCCGGGGGCGAGCCCGTTCTTTGACGCGCTGGTGGGGCACGCGGTGCGGTATTACCAAGATTTCGTGCGTCCGGCGAAGCGGTTCCGGGCGGCGACGGAGACCGAGCGGGCGGCGCTAGCCGACCTGGCTGCGCGGCTGCGCGGCTTGCCGGACGGGCAAACGCCCGAGGCGATCCAGGACCTGGTTTACGAGGTGGGCAAGCGGCATCCGTTCGCGGCGCTGAAGGATTGGTTCGCGTGCCTTTACCAGGTGCTGCTCGGGCAGGCCGAGGGGCCGCGGTTCGGGGGGTTCATCGCCTTGTACGGCGTGGCGGAGACCGTGCGGCTGATCGAGGACAGGTTGTCCTTGGCCGCGGACGCCGCCTGATGCCGGCCAGCGAGGGCGCGGCTTGATGCCGCCGTGGCTGAAGCGGGCGGCGCGGCACTTGCCGGCGGTGGTGGGCGTCGTGCTGCTGGTGGGGGCGGTCTACGTGGTGTGGAAGGAGTTCCGGCACCTCAAGATCGCGGACATCAGGGCGGCGCTGGATGCGATCCCGCGGTCGGCGCTGATCGGGTCGTTGGTTTGGACGGTGCTTTCCTACGGCGTGCTGACGTTTTATGACCGGCTGGGCACGATTTATGCCGGGCATAAGGTGAGCTATGCGCGGGTGTCGTTCGCGTCGTTCTGCGCCTATGCGCTGTCGCACAATCTGGGGTTCGCGGCCGTGTCGGGGGCCGCGGTGCGATACCGGCTTTACGCGCATTGGGGGCTGACGCCGTTCCAGATCGCCAAGGTGGTGGCGTTCTGCAGCTTGACGTTCACGCTGGGCGGGCTGGTGCTGGGCGGGACGATCCTGTTCGTCGAGCCGGACGCGATCCCATTTTTCGGGGACAAGGTGCCGACGCTGGCGATGTACGCGATCGGGGTGGCGATGTGGGCGGTGGTGATCGCCTACATGACGTTGTCGCGGTTCGTGGGCTCGGTCAGGCTGTTCGGGACCGAGATCGGGTTGCCGGGGTGGCGGATGGCGTTGCTGCAGGTGGCGCTGGCGACGGTTGACGTGGCGATCACGGCGGGGATTTTCTATCACCTGCTGCCGGAAGCGCCTGGATTGACATACATCCGTTTCCTGGGGATCTACGTCGCGTCCTATACGGCGGGGCTGGCGGCCAACTTGCCGGGCGGGATCGGGGTGTTCGACGGGGCGATGCTGCTGGGGCTGGAACCGTACGTGCAGGCGCCGCAGATCGTGGGCGCGATCGTGGTGTTCCGGCTGTTCTATTACGTGATCCCGTTGTTCCTGGCGGGGGCGCTGTTCGCGGGCAACGAGATCATGTTGCGGGGCGGAGCGATGGTGCGCAGCCCCCGGATGGCGCAGAGGGTCCAGGGGTTGTCGCGCTGGAGCGAGCCGGCGTTCGCGGCCGTGGCGGCGGCGGGGGTGGTGGCTTTGTGCGGGGCGTTGCTGCTGGGGGTCGGGCTGCTGGACGACCGGCCGGACGTGTCGTGGATGGACCCGGACTACCTGACGCTGGCGACCGACGCGGGGCGCTATCTGCCGTCGTTGATCGGGGCGACGCTGATCGTGATGTCGGTCGGGCTGTCGCAGCGGGTGACATTGGCGTGGTTCCTGACGATCGGGCTGCTGCTGGCGGCGGCGGCGATCACGGCGGCGCAGGGTTTGGCCGCCTGGGTGCCGGCGGTCATGGTACTGGCGACGCTGCTGCTTTTGCCGTTCCGGAACGCTTATTACCGCCATGCCCGGCTGCTGAGCGGGCCGCTGCGGGCCGGGACATTGGCGCCGCTGATGGCGCTGGTGCTGTGCGTGCTGACCTTGGCGGCGTTCGAGCCGAAGGTTCGGGGGCTCGACGACAATTCATGGCTGGAGCTCGTGCTGTCGCCGGAGGCGCCGAACGCGTTACGGGCGACGGTCGGGCTGGCGGTGGGGCTGGCGCTGATCGCGCTTTGGCGGCTGATCCGGCCCGGGCGGGTGGCTTGGGTGCCGTGGTCGGGCGGGGGGCGGCTGCACTACGCGTCGCTCGGGGCAGTGCCGCCAGCGGAGGCGGACGGGATGGTGCTGGGGGAGATGGGCCGGGCCGGGATGCCGTTCCGGCGGTGCGGGCGGGTGCTGCTTGGCCTGGGCGACCCGGCCGGTTCGGCAGGGGACCGGGTGTCGGCGATCTGGACCTTGCGCGACCTGGCGCAACAGGAGGGGCTGGACCCGGCGGTGTGGCGTGCGGGGCCGGGTTTGCTGAAGGTGTATGGGGACCTTGGGCTGGCGGCGCTGCCGCTCGGGGCCGACGGGCTGCCGTTGCCGGAGCAGGAGGGGGACGCGCCGCCGGTGGAGCAGTATCTTTGCTGCGTGGCGGAGCGGGACTTGACGCTGCTGCTGCCGCTGCTGCCGGCCTTGGCCAAGCAGACGGAGCTGGATGCGGCGGCGGAGTAAGCGTTTCGCCACGCGCCGCTGGCCAGCCCGGCGCGGGACCGTTACTGCAAGAAGCCCCAGCGGGCGACCGCCGGGTCCGCCGCGGCCCATTTCCAGCCGTCCTGCCCGTGGCAGATAGGGGTGGTGAAGACGCCGCCGTCCTCGACGGCGAACAGGACCTCGCGACAGTTGGCGAGGGGATTTTGGATGTCGCGGATGGGGGTTACGGTGCCGCGCTCGTTGCCGATGGGGATGGTGTGGATGATCTCCCAGAGCCGGGCCTGGCCGAGCGGGGCGTTGCCAGCGGCGTCGGCGATGGCGTCCTGCTCGCCCCGTTGGCGGGAGCGGTCGATGTAGGCCTGGACGTAGTCGCCGGCGGCGCGGACGGAGATGCCGACGAGGAAGCCGACGGCGGGGTTGGCGGTTGCGGCGCCTGCGCCCGCGCCCGAGACCGCGCCGACGATGCCGGGGACGGCGCTGCAGCCGCTCAGGAGAAGGAGCAGCGGCAAGAGGCGCTTCACTGCAGGCCGCCCCAGCGTTCGGTGGCGGGCTCGGCGCTGGCCCAGCGCCAGGCTGCGCCGTCGTTGCAGATGTTGGTGATGTAGAAGGCGCGCTGGACCTGCTTGTTCTCGGTGGTCTCGATGGAGAACACCACTTCCTTGCATTCGATCGGGCCGGCGCCGAAGACGCGGCTGACGGCGACGTCGCCTTGCTGGTCGGGTTCGACCGGGAGAGTGTGGCTCATGGACCAGCGGGCGACGGCGCCCGGTTCGAGCGGGCCGGCGGCCTGGGCGATGGCGTCCTGCTCGTTGCCGTGGAGGCGGCGGGTGACGTATTTGAGGCCGGTGGAGGCGACCGACTGGACGCCGAGGCCGATGGCCGCGGCGGCGGTGGCGTTCTTGGTGACGCCCGAGGAGATGCCGGAGGCGGCGATGCCGGCGAGGTCGGAGGTGCCTTCGGTAAGCAGCGCGCCGCAGCCCGGGAGGGCCAGGAGGGCGAGCAGGCAAGCGGGTTTGAACAGATTCATTGCGCAGCGGTTAGCAAAGCCGGGGTTGCACGGGCAGTTGGGTTTTGCTCACGATTCCGTGACTGGCCGCCGGGGCATGAGGACGGCGGCGGTCATCTGCATGACCGGCTGGTTGTTCTGGTTGAGGGTGGTGGTGCGCAGGGTGGCGAGGCCGCGGTCCGGGCGGGAGCGGCTTTCGCGGAGGTCGAGGACGTCGATGACGGCGCGGAGGGAGTCGTTGGGCAGGACGGGGCGGAGCCATTGCAGCTTGTCGACCTGCGCGCCCATGGCACCGCCGGGGATGCGGCCCATCGCGGCGTCGAGCTGCATGCGCATGGTGAGCGCCGCGGTGTGCCAGCCGCTGGCGACGAGGGCGCCGAACATGCTTCGGCTGGCTTGGTCCTCGTCGAGGTGCTGCGGCTGGGGGTCGAACTCGGCGGCGAAGGCGACGAGGCGGTCGCGCTCGATGGTTATGGGATCGGACTTGAATTGCTGGCCGACGGTGAGGTCGTCGAAGTAGAGGGGGGCGGGGTCCGGCTCGCTCATTGGCCGGTTATGCCGGGGGTCGGGCTGGGAACCAAGGGTTCGTTCGCGCCAGGGGGCGGCGGTTGAGCGGCGGCTGCGGGCTTGTATGCTCCGGCATCGGTTGCTTGAGGAGAGCGTATTTGCGGGACAGACAAGCGTCGCGGTTGAGCGAAGGGTTGCCGCACCCGTTGGGGGCGACTTGGGACGGGGTGGGGGTCAATTTCGCCCTGTTCAGCGCGAACGCCAGCAAGGTCGAGCTTTGCTTGTTCGACGCGGAGGGGCGGGCGGAGCTGGAGCGCATCGAGCTGCCTGAGTACACCGACGAGATCTGGCACGGCTACCTGCCGGACGCACGGCCCGGGACGGTTTACGCGTATCGGGTGCATGGGCCTTGGGCGCCGATGGAGGGGCACCGGTTCAACCCGCACAAGCTGCTGCTTGACCCGTATGCGAAGGGGCATGTCGGCACGCTGCGGTGGGGGCCGGAGGTGTATGGCTATACCTATGAGTCGGGTGACGACCTGTTGTTCGATGAGCGGGACAGTTCGGCCCACATGCGCAAGTGCGTCGTGATCGACCCGGCGTTCACCTGGCTGCGTGACCGCAAGCCGGGCGTGCCCTGGGACCGGACGGTGCTGTATGAGACGCACGTGCGGGGGTTCACGATGCTGCATCCGGCGGTGCCGGAGGCGCTGCGCGGGACGTTCTCGGGCTTGGCGGTGAAGGAGGTGGTCGATCACATCAAGGCGCTCGGGGTGACGAGCGTCGAACTGCTGCCGGTGCATACGTTCGTCAACGACAGCTTCCTGATGGAGAAGGGGCTGTCGAACTTCTGGGGCTACAACACGATCGGGTTCTTCGCGCCGCAGCCGGGGTATAGCAGCAAGCCGGCGCTGGCCCATGCCGAGTTCAAGGAGATGGTGGCGCACCTGCACGACGCCGGGCTCGAGGTGATCCTGGACGTGGTTTACAACCATACGGCGGAGGGGAACGAGCGGGGGCCCCACCTCAGCTTCAAGGGCATCGACAACGCCAGCTATTACCGGCTGCTGCCCGACCGGAAGAACCTGTACATCAACGACACCGGGACCGGGAACACGCTGAACCTGTCGCGCCCGCGGGTGGTGCAGATGGTGGCGGACAGCCTGCGCTACTGGGTGCAGGAGATGCACGTGGACGGGTTCCGGTTCGACCTGGGCACGATCCTGGCGCGGGAGCCGCACGGGTTCGACAGCGAGAGCGGGTTTCTGCACGTGTGCGGGCAGGACCCGGCGCTGAACGGGGTGAAGCTGATCGCCGAGCCTTGGGACCTGGGCCCCGGGGGCTATCAGGTGGGCGGGTTCCCGCCGGGGTGGGCGGAGTGGAACGACAAGTTCCGCGACGACGTGCGGGGGTTCTGGAAGGGCGACGGGGGGATGACGCCGAAGCTGGCCGCGCGGATGAGCGCCAGCGCGGACGTGTTCAACAAGCGGGGGCGCAAGCCGTGGTCGACGGTGAACTTCGTCACCGCGCATGACGGGTTCACGCTGCGGGACGTGGTCAGCTACAACAAGAAGCACAACGAGGCGAACGGGGAGGACGGGCGGGACGGGAGCGACAACAACCATAGCTGGAACCACGGGGCCGAGGGGGAGACGAAGAACCGCGACATCAACGAGCTGCGGCGGCGGAGCATGCGCAACATGCTGGCGACGCTGCTGCTGAGCCAGGGGACGCCGATGCTGCTGGCGGGCGACGAGTTCGGGCGGACGCAGCGGGGGAACAACAACCCGTATTGCCAGGACAACGAGACCAGTTGGGTGGACTGGAACATCCCTGA
>OZ253374.1:0-165000 GCA_965260935.1 Acetobacteraceae bacterium | reverse complement strand
TAGCCCCGTATGCGTAATGGCTCGATGGTCCTTGAGTAGGGCGGGGCACGTGAAACCCTGTCTGAACGTAGGGGGACCACCCTCTAAGCCTAAATACTCCTTGGCGACCGATAGCGAACCAGTACCGTGAGGGAAAGGTGAAAAGCACCCCGACGAGGGGAGTGAAAGAGACCTGAAACCGGATGCCTACAAGCAGTCGGAGCGGCTGATGCCGTGACGGCGTACCTTTTGTATAATGGGTCAGCGAGTTTCTGTTGCCAGCGAGCTTAAGCCGCAAGGTGTAGGCGCAGCGAAAGCGAGTCTGAACAGGGCGTTCAGTTGGCGGCAGAAGACCCGAAACCGAGTGATCTAGCCATGGCCAGGCTGAAGGTGCGGTAACACGCACTGGAGGGCCGAACCCACGCCTGTTGAAAAAGTCGGGGATGAGCTGTGGCTAGGGGTGAAAGGCCAATCAAACTCGGAGATAGCTGGTTCTCCGCGAAATCTATTGAGGTAGATCGTCACGTGTTTGCCCCGGGGGGTAGAGCACTGGATGGGCTCGGGGGGCCCAAAGCCTTACCAAACCCAACCAAACTCCGAATACCCGGGAGCACAGCGTGGCAGACAGACGGTGGGTGCTAAGGTCCATTGTCGAGAGGGAAACAGCCCAGACCACCAGCTAAGGTCCCCAAATCGTGGCTAAGTGGGAAAGGATGTGGGAATTCCAAAACAACCAGGAGGTTGGCTTAGAAGCAGCCATCCTTTAAAGAAAGCGTAATAGCTCACTGGTCTAACAGAAATCCTGCGCCGAAGATGTAACGGGGCTCAAGCCACGTACCGAAGCTGTGGGTTCATCGGGGTAGCAGCCGATGAGCGGTAGCGGAGCGTTCCGTAGGCCTGCGAAGGCGTGGGGGTGACCCCTGCTGGAGGCATCGGAAGTGCGAATGCTGACATGAGTAGCGACAAACAGGGTGAGAAACCCTGTCGCCGAAAGTCCAAGGGTTCCTGCGCAAGGTTAATCCGCGCAGGGTGAGCCGGCCCCTAAGGCGAGGGCGACAGCCGTAGCCGATGGGAACCAGTTGAATATTACTGGGCCTGCTAGACGTGACGAATGCAAGGTGTTGTTCCCACTTACTGGATTGTGGGGGCTTTCGGAGCATTCCGGGAAACAGCGCTAGCGTATAGACCGTACCCGAAACCGACACAGGTGGACTGGTAGAGCATACCAAGGCGCTTGAGAGAACCATGCCGAAGGAACTAGGCAAATTGCTCGCGTAACTTCGGGATAAGCGAGACCCAATGGCGGGCAACCGCGGTTGGGTGGCACAGAGCAGGGGGTAGCGACTGTTTAGTAAAAACACAGGGCTGTGCGAAGTCGAGAGACGACGTATACGGTCTGACGCCTGCCCGGTGCCGGAAGGTTAAGAGGAGGCGTGCAAGCGCTGAATCGAAGCCCCGGTAAACGGCGGCCGTAACTATAACGGTCCTAAGGTAGCGAAATTCCTTGTCGGGTAAGTTCCGACCTGCACGAATGGCGTAACGACTTCCCCACTGTCTCCGGCATGGGCTCAGCGAAATTGAATTCCCCGTGAAGATGCGGGGTACCCGCGGTCAGACGGAAAGACCCTATGAACCTTTACTGCAGCTTTGCAGTGGCATGAGAGACGTGCTGTGTAGGATAGGCGGGAGGCTATGAAGCGCGGGCGCTAGCTTGCGTGGAGCCGCCCTTGAAATACCGCCCTGCAAGTTTCTGATGTCTAACCGTGACCGGTCAGCCCGGTCCGGGACCCTGCATGGCGGGCAGTTTGACTGGGGCGGTCGCCTCCCAAAGCATAACGGAGGCGCGCGATGGTGGGCTCAGGCCGGTCGGACATCGGCTGCTGAGTGCAATGGCATAAGCCCGCCTGACTGCGAGAGCGACAGTTCGAGCAGAGACGAAAGTCGGCCATAGTGATCCGGTGGTCCCGCGTGGAAGGGCCATCGCTCAACGGATAAAAGGTACTCTAGGGATAACAGGCTGATCTCCCCCAAGAGTCCACATCGACGGGGAGGTTTGGCACCTCGATGTCGGCTCATCACATCCTGGGGCTGGAGCAGGTCCCAAGGGTTCGGCTGTTCGCCGATTAAAGTGGTACGTGAGCTGGGTTTAGAACGTCGTGAGACAGTTCGGTCCCTATCTGCCGTGGGTGAAGGAGACTTGAGAGGCGCTGTCCCTAGTACGAGAGGACCGGGATGGACGCACCTCTGGTGCACCGGTTGTCGCGCCAGCGGCACAGCCGGGTAGCTATGTGCGGACTGGATAACCGCTGAAAGCATCTAAGCGGGAAACCATCCTCGAAACCAGGTCTCCCCGAGGGCCGTGATAGACCATCACGTCGATAGGTCAGGTGTGGAAGCGCCGCAAGGCATGAAGCTGACTGATCCTAATCGCCCGAACGGCTCAAACCCCCACCCTGCGCAGCAGCAACCAACGCTGCCGCCATCCCGCCGCATCCAACGCATCCATGCACACACCCCCTCGCGCCAGAACCCGGTTCCCCAACGCGCCCGTTTGGTTCGGGCGACCTGGTGGCCATGGCGGAGAGGCCGCACCCGATCCCATCCCGAACTCGGACGTGAAACCCTCCAGCGCCCATGATACTGCGGCTCAAGCCGCGGGAAAGTCGGTCGCCGCCAGGTCTCCCGAACCAAACACACACACCACCACCCACGCGGGGTGGAGCAGCCCGGTAGCTCGTCAGGCTCATAACCTGAAGGTCACAGGTTCAAATCCTGTCCCCGCAACCACTTCATTCCCACTCGGACCGTGCCGATACTAAAGCCGCTTGGCCGTGCCACTGTTGCAGCGCTCCGTGACGGGGCGTTTGGCGATCAACAGGCTCACGCACGGCTTTGGTTGCTGGAGGCCGCCATGGCTTGCCGCGCGTCCAACTTAGCGAACAGTTCGATCAGCCATTCCAGGCGGGGTTGCTTGGGCGCGGGCGGGGGGCTGGATACCACGGCTGCGACGAGATGCCGGGCCTGCTCAGCGGGCGGGGCCGCGAGGCCGCTTCCGGGATTGAGGGCCGAGGCGGCGGATCGGGCCAGCAGAAGGAGCTTGGCAGCGGGCGGCACCACCATGCGTTGGTCGACCGAATTGCCGCCCGTTTCCGCGACCCGGTGGCCGATGGCGGCGTAGAGCCGTCTGGCCGCACCGATGCCGGGGCGGCACGCAAGCGGCAGCGCCGCGATGCCGGCGTCGGCCCGAGCGTAGTATGCATTCGCCGTCGAGACCACACGCTGCACGACCGCGCCCAGTGCGGGGCTGAATTCAGGCCGGGTTAGCCAGGCGGCAGGGTCGATGCCCGCTTCGCGCAACCAGTCGTGCGGCAGAAAGAGACGCCCGGCCCTTGCATCCTCCCCGACATCCCGGGCGACGTTGCTGAGCTGCATGGCGATGCCGAGGTCGCAGGCGCGGGCGACTGCGGGGGCGCTCCGCACGCCCATCAGCAGCGCCATCATCGCGCCCACTGTTCCGGCGACCCTTGCCGCGTAGGCGATCAATGCCTGCAAGTCCTCGTACTGGCGGCCGGCGGCGTCCCAGGCGAAGCCTTCCAGGAGGGCGTCGAGCAGCGGGCGGGGCAGACGATAGGCGCCCACCACGGCGGCGAGCGCCCGGTCCGGGGCTGCGTCGTCCGGGGCGGCGGCGTAGATGCGGTCGAGGCGGCGGTGGAGCTCTGAAAGCGCTGCCGGGCCGCCGCCTTCGTCGATGAGGTCGTCCGCGACTCGGCAGAATGCGTAGAGGGCCGTGGCCGGCTGCATCACCCGCTTCGGCAGCAGGCGTCCGGCGGCCCAGAAGCTATGCGAGCCGCCGCGCAGCATGGCCCGGCAGGCGGCGAGGTCAGCCGGGTCGATCCGCTCACGCATGGGCAGGAGCCGTCACGGGGACGAGGCGGTCGAGCACCTTTGCCGAACATAGGACACCGGGCAGCCCCGCGCCGGGGTGGGTGCCTGCGCCGACCAGATAGAGGCCCTGGATGTCCTCGCTTTGGTTGTGCGGGCGAAACCAGGCGCTTTGGGTCAGCAGCGGCTCCATGCCGAAGGCCGCGCCGCGGAAGGACAGCAAGCGCGTTTCGAAGTCGGACGGGGTCATCAGGCGGGAGGTTACGACCTCGCGCTCCAGCCCGGGGAGGATTGTCTCGGACAAGGCGGAGGATATGCGGCGGCGGTAACGTTCGCCTTCGGCGGCCCAATCCGTGCCGCTTGCCAGGTGCGGCACCGGGGACAGGACGTAAAAGGCGTCGTGGCCGGGGGGGGCGAGGCTCGGGTCGGTGGCGGTCGGGCGATGCAGGTAAAGGCTGAAATCGTCGGCCAGGTGGTGGCGGCGGAAGATGTCGCGCAGCAGGGCACGGTAGCGGGGGCCGAGCAGGATCGTGTGGTGCGCCACGTTCTCGTAGCGGCGGCGCGTGCCGAAATACCAGACGAACAGGCCCATTGAGTACCGCGCTCGCTCGACGCGCTTGTCGGTCCAGCGGCGGCGATGCCGGGGCGCTATCAGGTGGCGGTAGGTCCAGGCGCTGTCGGCGTTGGAGACGACGATGTCGGCCTCGATCCGCTCGCCGCTGGCCAGGCGGACGCCGCGGGCGCGACCGTCCTGCACGATGATCTCGGCCGCTTCCGCGCCGCAGCGCAGGACGCCGCCTTGTTCCTCGATCAAGCGCACCAAGCCTTGCACCAGTTGCCCGGTGCCGCCCATGGCGAAATGCACGCCGCCCTTGCGCTCAAGGTGGGCGATCAGAGCGTAGATGCCGCTGGCGTGGAATGGGTTGCCGCCGACCAGCAGGGGATGGAAGCTGAAGACGGTGCGGAGGCGCTCGTCCTTGATATATTTGGCGACCAGGGCATGGACGCTGCGCAGGCCGCCGAGGCGCAGGAGGTCGGGGGCGACCCGGGCCATGTCGGTCCAGCGGCTGAAGGGCGCGTCGCCCAATTGCTCGAAGCCGACGCGGTAGATGGCTTCGCTGGCGGCCATGAAGCGGCCGTAGCCGGCGACATCGGCGGGGTTGAAGCGGGCGACCTGCTCGCGCATTTGGGCCGGGTCGCCGGAGTATTCGAACACGGCGCCGTCGTCGAAGCGGATGCGGTAGAACGGGTCGATCGGGCGCAGGTCGATGTCGTCGGCGAGGCGGCGGTCGCACAGCGCCCATAGCTCCTCGAATAGATGCGGGGCGGTGACGATGGTTGGCCCGGCGTCGAAGGTGAAGCCGTCCTGGCGGAACACCGACGCCCGGCCGCCGGGTTCGTCGAGCCGTTCGAGCACGGTGACCCGGTAGCCGCGCGCGCCGAGCCGTATGGCGGCGGCCAGGCCGCCGAAGCCGCTGCCGATCACGACGGCGTGGGCGCGCGGGTCGGAGGCGAGGGGAAGGACGGCGGGTGTCAGCGTATCCATACAGTGAGCATGTAAGCCTAACTGGACGTGTCCTGCCAAGAGGCGTGTGACGTTGACCGCCGGGCCGTGATTGGGCCAGGAGGTGCGCGTGCTGTTCAACTCGCAAGCCTTCGTCATGGCGTTCCTGCCGCCGGTGCTGGCGTTGTTCTACCTCGCGCGCACGGAGCCGCAGCGGCAGGCGGTGATGGTGGCGGCCTCGCTGCTGTTCTATGCCGGGTGGGACGCGCGGTTCGTGCCGGCGCTGGCGGGGCTGACGGTGGCGAATTGGGCGGTTGCGCGCTGGTGGGGGGCGGTGCGGCGGGATTGGGTGCTGACGTTGGGGATCGCGCTGAACCTGGGCGTGCTCGGCGTCTGCAAGTATGCGAACTTCATCGGGGCGAACGTGGCGGAGGCGTTGGGGACCGGATTTCAGCCGTTCGACATCATCCTGCCTTTGGGCGTGAGCTTTTTCACGTTCCAGAAGATTTCCTACCTGGTCGATCTGCGGCGGGGGGACCGGCATGTTTACGGGTTGCTGGAGTTCTCGGCGTTCGTGACGTTCTTTCCGCAGCTCATCGCCGGGCCGCTGGTGCGGCACAACGAGATGATCCCGCAGTTCCGGCGCGACCCGAAGGGGCCGGACGTTTGGGAGAACCTATCCCGTGGCGCGCTGCTGTTCGTGATCGGGTTCGCGAAGAAGGCTGGGGTGGCCGACACGGCGGCGCTGACCTGCGACCCGATTTTCGCGCAGGCCGCGGCGGGGCCGATCGGGATAGGGGCGGCGTGGCTGGGCGCGGCGACGTATGGGTTGCAGATCCTGTTCGACTTCTCGGGCTATTCCGACATGGCGATCGGCCTTGGGCGGATGTTCGGGCTGCGGCTGCCGATCAACTTCGACGCGCCCTACCGCGCCACGACCATCCGGGACTTCTGGCGGCGGTGGCACATTACGCTGAGCCGGTTCCTGCGCGACTACCTTTACATCCCGCTCGGGGGGAGCCGGGCAGGGGCGTGGCGGCAGTCGGTTAACGTGATCGTCACCATGCTGCTTGGGGGGCTGTGGCACGGAGCGGCCTGGACCTTTGTGGCGTGGGGCGGGCTGCACGGGGCGGCGCTGGCGGTGAACGGGGCTTGGGCGAGGGCGGGCTGGCGGATGCCGGGCTGGCTCGGGTGGGGGCTGACGCTGCTGTTCGTCATGCTGGCCTGGGTGCTGTTCCGTTCGCCGGATTTCGCCACGGCGACGCGGGTGTATGCGGGGATGGTGGGGCTGAGCGATGGGGGGGCTGTGCGGATCGAGGGCCGTTACGTGCTGCTGCTGGGCGTCGCCGTCGCGCTGGTCGGGCCGACGAGCCAGCAGGTGGCGTTGAAGCGGCTGCGTCCGAACCGCTGGATGGCCGGGGTGGCCGGGGCGGCGCTGGCGGGATTGTTGCTGCTCGCGGGCGGGCAGTTGCCCAATGAGTTCATCTATTTCCAGTTCTGAGCAGCGGCCCGCGCGCTGGCGGGGGTTCGCGCTCACGTTCGCGCTGGCGGCGGCCGGGCTGGTGATGGCGCTTTACGGCTTCGTTGTTGTTATCGATCCGTGGAATGCCTTGCCGCTTTCCCCGCCGTTGCCGCGCGTGCCGATCAGCGGCAATGCCCGGTTCTCTTTCCCTGCGCTTGCGCGCGAGCCTCGGTTCGATGCGGCGATTTTCGGCACCTCCACCTCGCGATTGTTGCAGCCCGCGCAGCTTGACCCGTTGTTCGGCGCGCGCTTTGCGAACCTTGCCATGAACAGCGCCACGGCCTGGGAGCAGATGCAACTCCTGCGCGTGTTCCTCCGGGCGCATCCCGAGCCTCGGGCCATCATCATCGACCTCGATGCGGTTTGGTGCGCCGGCGTGGCCGAGCGCCTCACGCCCCGCCCGTTCCCTGCCTGGATGTATAGCGAGAATTCCTGGGCCGGGTATCGCCACATGCTCACGCCATATGCCGTGCAGGAGGCGGCGAACCAGCTCGCGGTGATGCTTGGGTGGAAAGCGCCGCCTTACGGGCTCGACGGCTACACCCGCTTCGTGCCGCCCGACTCCGAGTATGACCCGGCGCGGGCCGCGGCGGCGTTCGAGCGGTGGGCCAAGCCGGACCCGACGCCAGCCGCGCCGGGCGACGCTTATCCACTCCCCGGCCTGGACCTGTTGCCTCCGGCATTGGCGATGATCCCGACGGGGACGCGGGTGATCCTTTATTTCCCGCCAATCAGCGTGGAACAGCAAGGGGCGCCCGGCTCGCGCGCGGCGGCGGGCTGGGCGGCGTGCAAGGACGCGGCGACCGGCATCGCGAGGCAGGCCGGGGCGGAGGTGCTGGACATGATGATCGGGAGCGGGCTTACGAGCAGCCGGGCGAACTACTGGGACCCGCTGCATTACCGGCACGCCATGGCGGCGCAGGTGGCGGTTCTGCTGGCGCATCCGGACGGGCCGGACGTGCGCGTGTTGCTGGGCGGCCGGGGTGGGGCGCGGGCGGAACGGTGAGGGGGGCGGCGGGCCGTTGCATTTGAAACGAGCAAGGCCAGGGCGCTGCCCTGGACCCGTTGGGGCCATAGGCCCCAAACCCCGATTCGTTAAGGAATTGTTCTTTGCCGCGTTCTTTTATGACTGAGTGGGGTCTGAGGCTTGCGGCCTCCTTGAGGTCCAGGGGCACAGCCTATGGCCTTTGCCCTGTGAGCAGGGTGGCGGGCCGTTTCATGTTTACGCCGAAGCGCGCGGCGTGAAAGCCTTGGCTGCTTCTCTTATTGAGGTCGTGCAGCTCCCGCATGGGCCGACGCGCGTGCTTTGGCGGCGCAGCGCACGGGCCAAGCGCATCAGCTTGCGGATCGACCAGCGCGAGGGGGGCGTCATCGTCACGCTGCCCGCGCGGGCGGCCCAAGCGAGCGGGCGGGCGCTGTTGCAGCAGCACGCGGGGTGGGTGGCGGACCGGTTGGCCAAGCTGCCGGCGGTTCTCGTGTTCGCGGACGGCTCGGAGGTTCTCCTCCATGGGGACTTGGTGCGGGTGCGGCATCAGCCCGGGCGCGGCGTCGTCCGGCTGGAGGGCGGCGAGCTGGTCGTCACGGGCGCGGCGGAATTCCTGGCGCGGCGGGTCGGCGACTTCATGCGCGCCGAGGCCCGTCTCCGGCTGGGGGCGGCGGCGGCGGAGAAGGCGGCCCGGGCCGGGCTCCAGGTGCGCCGGGTGGTTGTGAAGGATACGCGGACCCGGTGGGGGAGTTGCACGGCTACGGGCACGCTGATGTTTTCCTGGCGCCTGGTGATGGCGCCGCGTCTGGTGCAGGACTACGTGGTGGCGCACGAGGTGGCGCATCTGCGGCACATGAACCACGGTCCGCTGTTCTGGGCCTTGGTGGCGCAGCTTACCCCGCATCGCGAGGCGGCCACGCGGTGGCTGAACGCGGGGAGCGCCCGGCTGATGCGGGTTGGCTAGGTCCTTGTCGCCCTCACGATGTCGGGGCGATGGCCGTTCAACCGAGTTCCTCGTGCCAGGTGCGGCCGTCGCGTTCGATCAGCGCGATGGCCGATGTCGGGCCCCATGAGCCGGCCGGGTAGAGGCGCGGCGGCTCCCGGTTTTCCTCCCAGGCGCCGATGATCGGCTCGACCCAGCTCCAGGCGGTCTCGACCTCGTCGCGGCGCATGAACAGGGTGGGGTTGCCGCGCACGCAGTCCATCAGCAGGCGTTCGTAGGCGTCGGGGTAGCGGGTGCCGAAGGCTTTCTCGAAGCTGATGTCGAGCTGCGTCGGGCTGAGGTGCAGGCCGCCGGGCTCGGGGCTTTTGGTCATGAGTTCGAGCTTCATGCCCTCTTCCGGCTGGAGGCGGATGATGAGCTTGTTGGGCGAGAGCTGCTCGCCGGCCTCGCGGCGGAACACGCTGAACGGCGTGCCGCGGAACTGCACGACGATCTCGCTGACCTTCTGCGGCAGGCGCTTGCCGCTGCGCAGGTAGAACGGGACGTTCGCCCAGCGCCAGTTCTGGATCTCGGCCTTGATGGCGACGAAGGTTTCGGTGCGGCTGGTCCGGTCTTCCCCGAGGTCGGCCAGGTAGCCGGGGACCGCCTGGCCGAGGACTGCGCCCTGGCTGTATTGGCCGCGCACCGTGACGTGGCCGACCTCGTGCGGCGCGATCGGCTTGAGGGCGCGCAAGACCTTCAGCTTCTCGTCGCGGACGGCGTCGGCGTCCAGGTTGATCGGCGGCTCCATCGCCAGCAGGCACAGGAGCTGGAGCAGGTGGTTCTGCACCATGTCGCGCAGCGCGCCGGAGCCGTCGTAGTAGTCGCCGCGGCTCTCCACGCCGACGGTCTCGCCCACGGTGATCTGCACGTGGTCGATCACGTCGGCGTTCCACAGGCGCTCGAAGACGACATTGGCGAAGCGCAGCGCCAGCAGGTTCTGCACCGTTTCCTTGCCGAGGTAATGGTCGATGCGGAAGGTCTGCTGCTCGGAGAAGTACTGGCCCACCACGTCGTTGATCCGCTTGGCCGAGGCGAGGTCGTGTCCGATCGGCTTTTCCAGCACGATGCGCGAGGTGTCGTGGACGAGGCCGGACGCATGCAGGTTCTCGCAGGTCGGCCCGTAGAGGTCCGGCGAGGTGGCCATGTAGAAGACGCGGATGCGGCTGGGATGGTCGTGCAGAATCTGGTGCAGGGCCTGCAATCCGCGACCCTTGGTTGCGTCGCCGCGGGCGTAATGCAGCAGGGCCAGGAAGCGGTTCAGCACGTCCGGATTGAGGTCCGCCTTGGCGATGTGCCGATGCAGCGCGTCGGCGGCGCGGGCGCGGAAGGCGTCGTCGTCCAGGTCTGAGCGGGCCGCGCCGATGATCCGGGAGTCATTGGGGATGACGCCGTCGCGGAAGCGGTAATACAGGGCGGGCAGCAGCTTGCGTATCGTCAGGTCGCCGGTGGCGCCGAACACGATGTAGTCGAAGGTATCGACCGGCTTCACGGCCATCGGCGCAAGCTCCGTGTTGTTGCCCTGCGGGAAGTGTGCGCCGGCGGCCGGGTTTCGTCCAGGCGTGCAGGGTTGCGGGGCCGGTTGACGTGTTCCCTGGCCGCGGCAAGCCGTCGGTTTCGGACACCCCGGGCACGCCTGCGCCAGCGAGGCCCGCAGCCGGGGCCATGGGCGACATGGCGATGGCGGCCTGGTATCGTATGGAGACGGCGGCCTTACGCTTGCAGACTGGCCGCGCGACGATACGATACAAGCGAACAGGCGACAGCATCCAAGCCAAGCACGGCGGGGAAGGCGTTCATGGCTTTCCCCGCCCGGGCCGACGCAGTACTGCCACGAGAACTCAGAGAAGGCATCAACCCCATGGCACAAACCGCCGCACTCCGCACCCAAGATCCCGGCTTCTTCGCCCGCGGCCTTTCCGCCGACCCGGAAGTCGCCGCCGCTATCGCCGCCGAGCTGGCCCGGCAGCAGGATGGCCTGGAGCTGATCGCCAGCGAGAACATCGTCTCGCCCGCGGTGTTGCAGGCGCAGGGTAGCGTGCTGACCAACAAGTATGCCGAGGGGTATCCCGGGCGGCGCTACTACGGCGGCTGCGAGCACGTGGACGTGACCGAGCAACTGGCGATTGACCGCGCAAAGCAGTTATTCGGTTGCGGGTTCGCCAACGTGCAGCCGCATTCGGGGGCGCAGGCCAACGCCGCCGTGCTGTTCGCGCTGTTGCAGCCGGGCGACGCGATCCTGGGCATGAGCCTTGCCCATGGCGGGCACCTGACGCACGGGGCTGCGCCGACGTTGTCCGGCAAGTGGTTCCGCCCGGTGCATTACGGCGTGCGGGCCGATACGCAGGGCATCGACTACGACCAGATGGCGGCGCTGGCGCGCGAGCATCGTCCGCGCTTGATCATCGTCGGCGGATCGGCCATTCCGCGCGTCATCGACTTCGCCCGCTTCCGCGCCGTGGCCGACGAGGTGGGGGCGATCTTGATGGCCGACATCGCCCATATCTCGGGGCTGGTGGCGGCCGGGGTGCATCCGAGCCCGTTCCCCCATGCCCATATCGTGACGACCACGACGCACAAGACCCTGCGCGGCCCGCGCGGCGGCATGATCCTGACCAACGACGCGGACCTGGCCAAGAAGCTCAATTCGGCGGTTTTCCCCGGCCTGCAGGGCGGGCCGCTGGAGCACGTCATCGCCGCCAAGGCGGTGGCGTTCGGCGAGGCGCTGGCGCCCGAGTTCAAGGACTACGCCCGCGCGGTGGTGGCCAACGCGGCGGCGCTGGCGGCCGGGCTTCTGAAGCGCGGATGCGACATCGTGTCCGGCGGGACCGACACGCACCTGGTGCTGGTCGACCTGCGCCCCAAGAAGCTGACCGGCAAGGCAGCCGAGCAGGTGCTGGACCGCGCCGGCATCACCTGCAACAAGAACGGCATCCCGTTCGACCCGGAGAAGCCGGCCGTCACCTCCGGCATCCGGCTGGGCACGCCCGCCTGCACCACGCGCGGCTTCGGGGTGGCGGAGTTCGGCCGCGTCGCCAACCTGATCGGCGACGTGCTGGATGCGGCCGGCACGGCAGAGGAGGAGGCTGTGGTCGCCTCGGTGCGGGAGAAGGTGCGGGCGCTGTGCCAGGCCTTCCCGATCTACCACGGGGCGTGACCGGGATGGACCGTTTCTCCGCCTTGTCGCTCGTTCGCCACGCGCTTGGCGGGCAGAAGAACTGGCCGTCGCAGTGGCGCTTTCCGGAACCGAAGCCGGCCTACGACGCCGTCGTCATCGGCGGCGGCGGGCATGGGCTTGGCGCCGCCTACCATCTGGCGAAGGATCACGGGCTGCGTCGCATTGCCGTGCTGGAGCGGGGCTGGATCGGCGGCGGCAACACCGGGCGCAACACCACCATCATCCGCTCCAACTACCTGTTCGACGAGAGCGCCGCGCTTTACGACCACGCGGTCAGGCGATGGGAGGGGCTGTCGCAGGAGCTGAACTACAACGTCATGTTCAGCCAGCGCGGGGTGATGATGCTGGCGCACAACATCCACGACGTGCAGGTGTTCAAGCGCCACGTCCATGCCAACCGGGTCAACGGGGTGGACAACGAGTGGCTGAGCGCGGAGCAGGCGAAGGCGTTCTGCCCGCCGCTCAACATCTCGGCCAACATGCGCTACCCGGTGCTGGGGGCGGCGTTGCAGCGGCGGGGCGGCACGGCGCGGCACGACGCCGTCGCCTGGGGCTACGCCCGCGCCGCGGACGCGATGGGCGTCGACATCATCCAGAACTGCGAGGTGACGGCGATCCGGCGCGACGCCTCGGGCGCGGTGAGCGGGGTGGAGACCACGCGGGGGGCGATCCGCACCCGGAAGATCGGCGTCTCGGCCGCGGGCAATTCCAGCGTGGTGCTGGGGATGGCCGGGGTGCGGATGCCGCTCGAGAGCTTCCCGTTGCAGGCGCTGGTGAGCG
The DNA here is from genome assembly GCA_965260935.1 of Acetobacteraceae bacterium. Taxonomy (GTDB): domain Bacteria; phylum Pseudomonadota; class Alphaproteobacteria; order Acetobacterales; family Acetobacteraceae; genus JBBROS01. The sequence goes on along the minus strand of OZ253374.1, from coordinate 152,188 downwards.
AGCCGGTCAAGCCGGTGTTCCCGTGCGTGGTGATGAGCAACACCATCCATGCCTATATCAGCCAGTCCGACAAGGGCGAGCTGGTGATCGGGGCCGGGACGGACGCCTACACCTCCTATACCCAGCGCGGCGGGCTGCATATTCCGGCGCATACGCTGGACGCGATCTGCGAGCTGTTCCCGATGTTCCGGCGGATGCGGATGCTGCGGAACTGGGGCGGGACGGTGGATGTGACGCCGGACCGGTCGCCGATCCTGGCCAAGACGCCGGTTGCCGGGCTTTACGTCAACTGCGGCTGGGGGACGGGCGGGTTCAAGGCGACGCCAGGGGCGGCGCACCTGCTGGCGTGGACCATGGCGCGTGACGAGCCGCATCCGATCAACGCGCCTTACACCATCGAGCGGTTCCGCGACGGCGTGATGATCGACGAGGCCGCCGCCGCCGCCGTCGCGCATTGAGGGCTCGTTCGACGATGGCCGCTATGATTTGGTCGAACGAACGAAGCCTTGATCGTTGTTTTGCCGGGCAGCTTTGCCGGCGTGCTGCCGCACTGTTTGCCGACGCTGCCTTAAGGAGCTTGCCATGCTGCTGATTGATTGCCCTTATTGCGGCCGACGCCCGGAGCTGGAGTTCACCTATGGCGGGCAGGCCCATGTCGCGCGCCCGGCCGACCCGTCCACGTTGTCCGACCAGGAATGGGCCGAGTTTCTTTACTTCCGCGCCAACCCGCGGGGGGTCCATGCGGAACGCTGGCGGCACACGCACGGCTGCGCGCGGTTCTTCAACGCGCTGCGGGACACCACGAGCGACGTGTTCAGCGCCACCTATAAGATCGGCGAGCAGCGGCCCGACGCGCCGCGGCCGGCCGAGGCCTTGCCGGCGAAGGTAGTCGGAAGGGCGGCGGCGTGAGCGCCTGGCTGCGTACCGCGCGCGGGGGGCGGGTCGACCGCGCCCGGCCGGTGCGGTTCACCTTCGACGGGCGCGGCTATACGGGACTTGAGGGCGACACGCTGGCGTCCGCGTTGCTGGCCAACGGGGTGCATCTGGTTGGGCGCTCGTTCAAGTATCACCGCCCGCGCGGGATCGTGGCGGCCGGGTCCGACGAGCCGAACGCGCTGGTGGGCGTGCGGCGCGATGCAGCCCGTTATACGCCCAACCTGCGGGCGACGCAGGTGGAGCTTTACGACGGGCTGGAGGCGGAAAGTCAGAACCGCTCGCCGTCGCTGCGGTTCGACGTGGGGGCGGTGAACGGGCTGCTGTCGCCGTTCCTGTCCGCCGGGTTCTACTACAAGACCTTCATGTGGCCGCGAAAGGCTTGGGACCGGTTCTACGAGCCGTTCATCCGCCGCGCCGCCGGGCTGGGGCGCGCGCCGACGTTGCCCGACCCGGACCGTTACCTGAGCCGGTTCGCCCATTGCGACGTGCTGGTGGTGGGCGCGGGGCCTGCCGGGCTTGCCGCGGCGCTGGCGGCGGCCGAGGGTGGGGCGCGGGTGATGCTGTGCGACGAGCAGGCGGAACTGGGCGGCTCGCTGCTGGCCGAGACCGCCGCCAGCATCGACGGCAAGCCCGCGCTGCGGTGGCTGTCCGAGACGCTGGCGGCGCTGGGGCGCAACCCTCGGGTGTTGCTGCTGCCGCGGACCACGGCATTCGGGTATTTCGCCGCTAATTTCATGGGGCTGGCGGAGCGCGTCACCGAGCATATGGCGGACCCGGACCCAAAGCTGCCGCGGGAGCGGATGTGGCAGGTTCGGGCCAAGCAGGTGGTGCTGGCGGCGGGCGCGATCGAGCGTCCGCTGGTGTTCCCGGGCAACGACCGTCCGGGCGTGATGCTGGCGGATGCGGCGCGCACCTATCTCAACCGCTACGGCGTGCGCTGCGGCAGCCGGGCCGTCGTGGTCACGGCGCACGACGCGGCCTACCGGGCGGCGCTCGACCTGCATCGCGCGGGGGTGCGGATCGCCGCCATCGCCGACACTAGGGCGCGGGTGACGGGGGAGCTGGCGCGGGCGGCGCGGGATGCGGGCTTGCCGATCTACCGATCCAGCACGGTGGTCGGGACCACGGGCGGGCTGCGGGTCGATGAAGTGCGGCTGGCCGGGGTGGGGGCGGATGGGGGGGTGAGCCGGTCCAAGGCGGTGCGGTGCGATCTGCTGCTGATGTCGGGCGGGTTCACGCCCAGCGTGCACCTGTTCTCGCAATCGCGCGGCACGTTGCGCTTCGACGGCGAGATGGAGGCGTTCGTGCCCGGCATTTCGGTTGAGCAGGAGCGGTCGGCCGGGGCGTGCCGCGGCGTGTTCGGGCTGGCGGCGGCGCTGGCGGACGGGGCCGAGGCGGGGGCGGACGCGTGCCGGACCGCGGGCTACGCGAGGGCCAAGGCGCCGCGGTTCGGCGCGGAGGCGCCCGCGTTCGGCGGCGGGGGCATGAGCGGGGCGCTGCCGCAGGGGCACAGCCGCGGGCGCAAGCGGGCGCGGCCCAAGGCGTTCGTCGATTTCCAGAATGACGTGACCGCCAAGGATCTCGCGCTCGCGGCGCGCGAGGGGTTCCATTCCATCGAGCACGTCAAGCGCTACACCACGACGGGCATGGCGACCGACCAGGGCAAGACGTCGAACATCAACGCGCTCGGCATCGTCGCCGAGACGCTGGGCCGCCCGATCCCGAAGGTCGGCCTGACCACCTTCCGGATGCCTTACACGCCGGTGACGTTCGGCACGTTCGCCGGGCTGTCGCGCGGGGAGCTGTTCGACCCGGTGCGGACGACGCCGATCCACGGCTGGGCCGTGGAGCATGGGGCCGTGTTCGAGGACGTGAGCCTGTGGAAGCGCGCGCACTACTTTCCCCGCGGCGGCGAGGACATGCACCGGGCGGTGGCGCGGGAGTGCCGGGCGGTGCGTGAGGGCGTGGGGCTGTTCGACGGCTCGACCTTGGGCAAGATCGAGGTGGCCGGGCCGGACGCGGCGGAGTTCATGAACCGAATGTACGTCAATGCCTGGACCAAGCTCGCGGTTGGGCGCTGCCGCTACGGGCTGATGCTGCGCGAGGACGGGTTCGTCACCGACGACGGGGTGGTCGGGCGGCTTGCCCCCGGGCGCTTCCACGTCACCACCACGACGGGCGGCGCGGCTCGGGTGCTGGGCATGATGGAGGACTACCTGCAGACCGAGTGGCCGGAGCTCGATGTCTGGCTGACCTCCACCACCGAGCAGTGGGCGGTGATCGCCGTGCAGGGGCCTAAGGCGCGCGCCGTGATAATGGGGCTGGTGGAGGGCATCGACATCTCGCCCGGCGCGTTTCCGCATATGAGCGTCGCCGAGGGGCGGGTCGCGGGCGTGCCGGCCCGGCTGTTCCGCGTCAGCTTCACCGGCGAATTGGGCTTCGAGATCAACGTGCCCGCCGACCACGGGCGCGCGGTGTGGGAGGCGGTCTACGAGGCGGGGAAGCCTTACGGAATTACCCCGTACGGCACCGAGACGATGCATGTGCTGCGGGCCGAGAAGGGGTTCATCATCGTCGGCCAGGAGACGGACGGCACCGCGACGCCGGACGACATTGGTATGTCCTGGGCGCTGGGCAAGGCGAAGCGCGACTTCGTGGGCAAGCGCTCGCTCGCGCGCCCGGCGATGCGGTCGGCCGCGCGCAAGCAGCTTGTGGGGCTGCTGACCGACGACCCTGGGCTGGTGCTGGAGGAGGGGGCGCAGATCCTGGGCGCGGACCTGTCGGGGAGGCCGCTTGGCCACGTCACGTCGTCGTATCACAGCGCCACGCTCGGGCGCTCGATCGCGCTGGCGATGCTGGCGGGCGGGCGCGACAGGGCCGGGGAGACGCTTTATGTCACCACGGCGGGACAGCCGGCGGCCGCGAAGGTCACGGCGCCCGTGTTCTTCGACCCGGAAGGAGCGCGCCTTGATGCCGCTTGACTTGTCTGCCGCGACCCGTGGGCCGCTAGACGCCGTTGCTCGCGGGCCGCTCGACGTTTCCGCGCCGGGCAGGGGCGTCCGCCTTACCGCCTTGCCGCCGGCCGCGCGCTTCGTGCTGCGTGGACGGACGGAGGCGATCGAGGCGGCCGGCGGGGCGTTCGGCGCCGCCATGCCGCGGGACGCGTGCCGGGCCGCCAATGCGGACGGGGGCCGGGCCGCGTTGTGGCTCGGACCGGACGAGTGGCTGCTGTTGACGCCCCAGGCCGATAGCGTGGCGCTGGCGGCGGCGCTTGAACGGGCGATGGAGGGGCAGGCGCACTCGCTGGTGGACGTGTCGCAGCGCCAAACCGGCATCGAGGTTTCGGGCGGGAACGCCGCCGCGGCGTTGAACGCCGGCTGCCCGCTTGACCTCGACACGGAGGCGTTCCCGGTCGGCATGTGTACCCGCACGGTGCTGGGCAAGTCCGAGATCGTGCTGTGGCGGACCGCGCCCGAAGCCTTCCGCGTCGAAGTGTGGCGTTCCTTTGCCGCCTATGTCTGGGGCTTGCTGAACGAGGCGTCGCGCGAGTTCCGAGCGTAACGGGGCGGATTTCCGAAGCGTTGCGCTCGTCGCCGATGCTGCCCTTGTGCCAGTCGGACTGTTTGGGCGGCCAGGGTCAGCTTCGGCCCTGGCCCGTCAGGCGGAACGCCATGAGGCCGAACAGCAGCAACGAGGCGCACGAGGACAAGAGCACGGCTGCACCGGCCCCTTTCGCGCCGAACCAGGGCAGCAGACAGGCAAGGGCGAGCGCCAGGCAAACCAGCCCGGACAGCCTGGCCCAGAACGCTTTGCCGGGGAAGCCCCTCGCGATCAAGGCGGGCTCGAAGCCCGCCCCGGCCAAGTCGAGCGCCGCCCCGAGGCCCAGCAGCAGCAGCAGCGGGTAGCTTTCGTTGTAGCCCGGCCCGGCGATCAGCGACAGCAGCGGGCGGCCGGCCAGCGCCAAGATGCCCACGACAACGACGCTGGCCAGCAGCGTGATCCAGGTCGCCTGGCGCAACAGCCGGCCGAAATCATCGCCGCTTCTTGCGTTCGCGCGCGACAGTTCGGCCAGAACAGCCCGGGAGACCATCTCCGAAATGCGGGCCAGCGCCTGGCTTAACTGCGCCGCCAGCCGATACTGCCCGGCGCCCGCCGCGCCCGCCACGAGGCCGACCAGCAGCACGACCATCTGCTTGCCTCCTGTTTCCAGGGTGTCGTTGAGGTTGGTCAGCCAGCTCAGCCGCCATAGGCCGGGGTTCTCCGACGCCGCCGCGCGAAATGTTCGCGGCCGGGGCAAGGCCAAGACTCCCGGCGCCACCCGCCCGGCGCATGTCCAGTAGACGGCGGCCGTCACGATCTCAGCCAAGGCCCAAGCCAGCAGGAAGCCCGAAACCGACGCGCCGGCCGCGACCACGGCAATCGCCCCGGCGAAGCGCATGACCGGGGTCGTCGCGTCCGCCGCAGCCCCGATGTCGAACCGGTCGTGCAGGCGCAGGACGCCAACCGGCGTCGAGCGCACCGACAGCAGCGCGACCAGGCAGAAGGCAAGCCCGGCGAGCGACAGGTTCCCGGGCCAGGCCAGCCATGAGCCGAACAGCGCTGCGCCGGTCAGGACGATGGAGCAGCCGGCCAGCGCGCTCAGCGCATCAAGCCCGGCGCAGAAGCCGGTCAGCCGGGCCAGCGCGTCATGCCGCCCTTCGTGCAGGTGCGACATGCCGAAACGCACCACGATCTGCCAGGTTTGGAAGCTCACGAGCGTGGCGACGGCCTGCGCCGTTCCGAAGATCAGGCTGAACTGGCCGAACCGCTCGGCCCCGAGCGTGCGGGCCGCGAGACCCAGGTAAACCAGGCTGAGCGCCGCGCCGACGCCCTTGCCGGCCAGCAGCCAGCCGATGTTGCGGAACACCCGCGCGGACGAGCTTGCCCGCCATGGCCCGGCGCTCAACCCGGTTCCCCGCCCTGCGCCGATGGCCTACAGGCTGGACGCAGCATGAACATCGCCTTCCTTTACATCGCCGAAGCCTACCAGTGCTACCATGGGGCCGCGATCGGGTTGGAATTGGCCAAGCGCCCCGGCTTCCGCGTGACGAGCTACACCAACGACCCGGAAACGCCGAGGCACCTGGCGCGCATCGCCGCCGCTTATGACGCGCCGAACCCGCCTTGCCTGCCGTTGCGGCGGTCGGCGCCTACGAGGGCGATGCAGAAGGTCCGCATCCTGGGCATGTTCAAGGACATGGCGCTGCGTGACAACGCCGCCGACCTTGGCCGTTACGACGCGATCTTCGCGGTTGAGAACAGCGTCGCCTCGCTGCGCCGGTTCGGCGTCCGGTCGCCCAAGCTGATCTATAGCCCGCACGGCTTCGGCGACCGCGCCCGGGGCTTCATCCCGCGCATCGCCGCCTTCGACTACGTGCTCGTCGCCGGCGTCAAGACCCGCGACCGGATGCTGCGGGAGGGCCTGATCCGTCCTGGCCATTACGCGCTGACCGGGTCCGTGAAGCTTGAAACGGGCGAGAGGATGCGGCAGCAGGCCGGGCCGCTGTTCGCACGCCGCCGCCCGATCGTGTTTTACAACCCGCACAAAGCGCCGGACCTGTCCTCCTGGCCGCGTTTCATCGAGCCGATGCTCCAGGCGTTCTCGCGGCAGGACGAGTTCAACCTGCTCGTTGCCCCGCACATCAAGATGTTCCGCCGCCGGAGCCAGCGGGTGCGGGACCGCTGGGAGGCCCGCGGCGGCGGCACGGTGCTGATCGACACCGGCTCCGACCGCTTGCTGGACATGACGTACACGGCCGCGGCAGACATTTACGTGGGCGATGCCAGCAGCCAGGTTTATGAGTTCCTGGCCGAGCCCCGGCCCTGCGTCTTCCTCAACGCCCACGGCGCGGATTGGCGCGGCGATCCGAGCTACGCCCATTGGCACTTGGGCGACGTGATCGACGACCCGCGCCAGCTCATGGACGCCATCCGCAACGCCGGGGCGCGCCACGCTTATTACAAGCCGCGGCAGGAGGAGCTTGCGCAAGCCTCGTTGGGCGACCGGACGCTCGGGGCGGCGACGCGCGCGGCCGAGGCGATCGCCGGGTTCCTTTGCCGGTGAGGATCGGCTTCATTTTCAACCATGACGCCTTGCACCAGGTCGCGCACATCGCGCCGGTGATGGCGGCGCTGGCCGAGGCCGGGCAGGATGTCGCCGCCCTGGTCTCCACCCCCGAGCAGGAGGCGCGGGTCAAGCGCCTCGTTCCCGGTGGCCGCATCGTTCGGCTCGACGTTGGTTGGCCTGCACGCGTTATCGACAGGGCGGCGCGGCACGTTCTTCCGTTCCGCCGCCTGGCCGTGCTGTGGCAAAACCGCCGCGTTTTCGCTGGCTTCGACGCGCTCGTGGTGGCCGAGACCACGTCGGCGCTGCTGAAGACCCATTTCGGCCTGTCCGGCGTCAAGCTGATCTACCTGCCGCACGGGGCTGGCGACCGCGCCGTCGGGTTCCGCAAGGTGGTCCGCGCGTTCGACCTCGTCCTGCTTTCCGGGCGCAAGGTGCGTGACCGGATGCTGGCGCGGCATCTCATCGGCGCCGGCACTCACGCCATCGTCGGCTATCCCAAATTCGACACGGTCGACCTGGCCCGCGCGCCGCGCTTGTTCGGCAATGCGCGCCCCACCGTGCTTTACAATCCGCATTTCGACCCGCGCCTCTCGTCGTATTACGCGCTCGGCGCCGGCATCCTCGATTGGTTCGCCGGCCAGACCCGGTTCAACCTAGTGTTCGCCCCGCATGTCATGCTGTTCAAGCGCCGCATCCACGCCTCCGTCGAGCACGCCCGCGTCCGGGTCCGGCCCCGCGTGCCGGAACGGGCGCGCGGCCTGGCGCACATCCGCATCGACCTCGGCAGCGAGGCCTCCACCGACATGACATACACGCGCGGCGCCGACATCTACCTCGGCGACGCGAGCAGCCAAGTCTATGAATGGATCATGCACCCGCGCCCGTGCATTTTCCTCAACCCGGGCCGGCTCAGATGGCAAGGCAATCCGGATTTCCAGCATTGGACGCTGGGCGAGGTGATCGACGGCTTGGCCGACTTGCCGGACGCCCTTGCCCGGGCCGTGGCCAGCCCGGACGCCTTCTTGCAGCAGCAACTCCGGGCACGGGACGAAACCTTCAGTTGTTCCGACCTTCCGGCTTCTCGCCGGGCGGCGGAGGCTATCCTTCGCTTCTTACAATCTTAGGGCAGCGCCGGCAGTAACTGCGTCGGCACGCCGGCAAAGCTCCCTGCCTTGACAAGCCCTTAGCCTCCTCGCCACCAAGCCACGGTCTCCTCCAGCCCTGCGACCAGCCCGATCCTGGGCGACCATAGAGTCCGCGGCGGCTGCAATGCCGGACTGGACGACCAGTCGCGGTGCAGGATCTCGCGGGCCTTGCCGCGGCCGAAGATGGCGGGGCGGCCCCGGACCGCGGCCCACGCGTCGCTGGCGACGCCCGCGGCGCGGATCAGCGTGTCCGGCACCGGCGCGAGCCGCGGGTTCCTTCCCAGCGCGGTCCCCGCCAGCCGCATGAGCTCGCTCCAGGCGTAGCCGTCGGTGCGCGCATCGGTGACCTCGATCGCGGAGCCGCGCGGGCCGCCCTGGCTCAACGCAGCGATGGCGGCCGCCGCATCGCGGGCGTGGACCATGGCAATGCGCGGTTCCGGCGCCGTGATGCCCGGGGCCACCCATCGCTGCGCCATCCGCAACAGGGCCAATCCTTCGCGGTCCCACGGGCCATAAACGACGCAGGGCCGGACCGCGACCCAATCGGCGCCGCCCATCTCCGCGGCGACCGCGGCCTCTCCGGCATGCTTGCTTTCGGCATAGTGCGAAACGCCCGGCGCCCGGGCCGCCTGCGAAGAGACGAGCACGAAACGCGCGGCGGGGGCGTGCCGCATCACCGCGGCCGCGAGCCGGCCCGCGCCGTCCCGGTTGACTGCCAGGAACGCGCCGCGGTTCCTCGCCTTGACCAACCCCGCGAGGTGAACCACCGTTCCGGCCCCGGTCACGAGCCGGGACAGGGCCTCCTCGTTGTTCAGCGAGCCGAGGACCAGCTCGACCGGGGTTTCAGCCAGCAATGGGTGCAGCGGATCGCGGCGGACCAGCAGCCGGACGCGCCACCCCGCGCCGGCCAGCGCCGCGACGGCGTAGCGCCCGAGGAACCCCGTGCCGCCCGTGACCGCGGCGACCGGCCGGATCACATCGGCGCTGCGGGCGCCGCCAACCGTCCGGCCAGGTAGCGCTGCCTGGCCCGGACCCGGCTCAGCTTGCCCGACGACGTGTACGGCAGGCCGCTCGGCGGCACCAGGATCACGCGTCCTTCCAGGCCGTGCTGCACCCGCACCGCTTCGTTGATGTCGGTCGCCAGCTTGCCAACGGACAACGGCCCGCGCACGCCTTTCGGGTCAACGGCCACCACCAGCACCTCGCGCCCGCTTTCCTCGATGGAGAAGGCGGCGACGTTGCCGCTGCGCACCCCCGGGACGGCGAGCTCCACCGTCCATTCCACGTCCTGCGGCCAGATGTTGCGGCCGTTGATGATGATGAGGTCCTTTGCCCGCCCGGTGACGACCAGGGAACCATCCAGCCAATAGCCAAGGTCGCCGGTGTCCAGCCACCCGTCCTTCGATAGCGTCGTTTCCGTCTCGTTCGGCTGCCCGTCGTAGCCCTGCATCAGGCTCGGCCCGCGCACGAAGATGCGGCCTTCCCGCCGGTCTTGCAGCACCGCGCCGCCCGAGGCGCGGACTTCGAGCTCGTGGCCGGGCAGCACGCCGCCGCACAGCACGAGCTGGCGGGTGCGCGCGGCGCCGGGCCTGGGCGCCGCCGCGCGCCGGCGCCGTTCCAGGATGTCGAGGTCGACCAGGTCGGTCTCGATGCCGCGCCCGAGCGGGGCGAAGCTGATGGCGAGCGTGGCCTCGGCCATTCCGTAGCTCGGCAGGAAGGCGGAGGCGGAGAATCCGCTGGCCGCGAACTTGTCGGCAAAATCCTGGAGGATCGATGCGCGGATCATGTCGCCGCCGATCCCGGCAATGCGCCAGGAGGACAGGTCGAGCTCGGGCGCGTCCGCGCGTTGTCGCCTGGCGCAGAGGTCGTAGCCGAAGCTGGGACTGAACGAGATCGTCGCGCGTCGGGCCGCGATCAATGACAGCCAGACCTGCGGACGCCGGGCGAAGTCGCGCGTGGCAAGCAGGTCGATGCTCGCCTGCCCGGCCAGCGGCGTCAGCAGGAAGCCGACCAGGCCCATGTCGTGGTAGAGCGGCAGCCACGATACCGCGCGGTCGTTGGGCCGGATCTGCAGGCCGTGGGTCAGCGTCGCCGCGGCGTTGGCCATCAGCGCCGAATGGCGGACGGCGACGCCCATCGGAAAGCGGGTGCTGCCGGAGGAGAACTGCAGATAGGCGGTGTCGTCGGGCGAGAGGGTCGGCAGGGCGGCGTCGGAACTGGGCGCTCCTTCAAGCTCCGCCGCGGCGCCACAGATGCGCAAGCCAAGGGCCGGACCCAAGTTTCGTATCCATTCGGCCAGCGACTCCGGCGCGAACAGGGCCGACGCCTTTGCCGCCTTGGCGAGCCTGCTGACATGGGCCAAGTAGGCTTCGCGGCCGCCGAAGGCGAACGGCAGCGGCAACGGCACCGGAGTCAGCCCGGCATATTGGCTGGCGAAGAACAGGCGCACGAAATCCGGCGTGGTGTCGGCGATGATGGCAAGCCGGTCGTTCCGCTTCAGGCCGGACCCGATCAGCCGCCGGGCCAGCCTCAGCGCATCGGCGCGAAGCTCGTTGTATGGCAGGCAGGCGGCCAGCGCGCCGTTGACGGCGTAGAAGTTCAGGCCCGTTTCACCCTTTGCGGCGTAATCGAGGGCTTGCGTGAGCGTGTCGAAATCGCCTTTACGCTGAGGCAAGCCGCTGAGAGTGGGCGTTGGCCCGGACATTCTAGGTCTCCGCTTGGGAATGTTGCAGGGCGCGGCCGGTCAAGATCGTTTCCGTTAAGGCAAGGTCGGCTGGCTTATCGATATCGACCGCCGCCTCGGCGAACGGCAATTCGACAGCGCTCAGGCGCAGGCCCAAGCGCCGTTCGAGCAAGCGAACAGCCCCTTGCAGCGACAGGAGCCGCAGCCCGATGCCGAGCAGGGCCGCCGGGCCAACCAGCCAGGCCATGGCAAGCGGATGCTTGCGCCGCTGCTCGAGCCGTTGCCAGAAGCGGACGGCTCCCATCGCCTCCGGCGTGCGCAGCAGGAACAGGTTGCAGCCGCTGAACGCGCCACCGCGGAAGCGCAGCCAGGTCCGTTTGACGCCGGGGATGGACGCGAGCACGGTGTTTGACCGCGCGACGGCCGCGGCGACGTCGGCGTTTGGCGGAACGGCGGTCAGGAAGTGCTCCAGCATCGGGCGGGTCAGCAGCGCGTTGTCGGCGGTGGTGACCAGCAGCGGCGCGCCGAACGCTTCCAGCGCCTCCGCGGCGCTTCGGCTGGGCGACGCTGCGGATAGTTGGGCCGTTACCCCGGGCGGGCAGTTGGCCTGTTCCAGCACCCGGTCCGCCGGGTCCGCCGAGACCACGATCCGCCCCACGCCCGGGCAGGCGCGCAACGCGTCGATCACGTGGAGGAGCATCGGACGCCCGGCGACCGGCAGCAAGGCCTTGTTCGGCACGCCGTTCATCCGCGCGAGCGGGTCCACCTGGCCCGGCCGCCTGCCGGCGAGCACCAAGGCCGTTAATGCGGAGGGGCCGGGGGGGCGCCCGGTCAAGCCGAAAGCGTCCGCTCAAAGACGCGGTAGGTTTTATACGGCCGCCCGCCGATTGCCTCGGCCAGGCGCCGCATCGGCATGTTGTCCTCCAGGACCCAGGACATCTCGACCGTTGTCATTCCCATCGCGACGGCTTCCCGCCGCAGCGCCTCGGTGACGTGCAACGACAGCAGCCGGCCCAGCATCCCGTCCGCATACTTGCGCCGCACGCCCATCAGCGGCACGCGCCCCGTTTTGACGCCCGAGATCTTGAGCCGCCAGAGCAGCTTGGCCCAACCGAGCGGCCAAAGCCGTCCGGAAAGGCCGCTGATCGCTTCATTGAGGTTCGGCAGGCAGATGCCGAACGCGGCGGGCTCGCCCTCCACCTCGGCGAACCAGACCAGGCGGTCGTGCAGCAGCGGGCGCATGGCATGGGCCATGTGGTCGACGTCGTCCTGCGTGATCGGCACGAAGCCCCAATTATGCTGCCAGGCGTCGTTGAAGATGCTGACCAGGGAGGCGATCTCGGCCTTGAGCGCGGTCCGGCGGAGCGGGCGCAGGGTCACGCCCGCCGGCAAGCCGCGCGCGACGACGCGGGCGGCGGCGGGCGGCAGGGCGGTTGTCGTGTCGCACAGGTAGGCGTAGAGGTCGCGCGCCTTGGCGTAGCCCAATGCTTGCAAGCGGGCGGCGGCGCAGGGCGGGTCGTGCGGCATCATCAGCATCGGCGGCGTGTCGAAGCCGTCGACCAGCAGGCCGGTTTCCTCGTTGATGCTGAGGCTGTAGGGGCCTTCGATCCGGTTGCATCCCCGTCGCGCCAGCCAGGTTTCGGCTTGCGCCAAGAGGGTTGCGAACACCGCCGGGTCGTCCGTGGCGGCGAGCAGGCCGAAATGGCCGACGCCCTCGGCGGTGGCGGGGTCTTGCTGGGCGCTGATCCGCCCGACGTCCTTGCCGTTGCGGCAGGCCAGCCAGAACTCCGCTTCGGCGCGGCGCAGGAACGGGTTGCCGCGCCTAGTCAGCGCCGTTCTGCGCTCCATGCGCAGCGGCGGCACGAAGTTCGGGTCGTCCTGGCCCAGCGTTTCCGGAAGGCGGATGAAGCGCTCAAGCAAGCGCCGGCCGCGAACCGGGACGATCTCGATCCCCGCGCCGACCCCCGCCAATGCGGTCAAGCGCGCCGTCCGGACCGGGGCGGCGCGTTTCGCGGCGGGCCGCCGGACAGGGCCGCGACCCAAGGGAACCGGGCCGCCTCGCCAGCATCGTAGCCCAGGTTGAACGCGTGGCGGGACCGCGGGCGCTCACGCACCGAGCCGTAGAAGGTGCCGAGCGCCCGGTCCACGACGAACGAGGTGATGCCGTAGTTGCCTTCCTCGTCATGGAAATGGTGCGCGAGGTGCAGCTCCTTCATGTGCCGCAGCAGGCGGTTGGACGGCTTGAAGTTGAGGTGCTGGACGCAGTGGCAGAACTCGTAGACGCAGGTGATGGCGAAGCCGGCGCAGGCGGCTGCCGCCGACCCGGCCGCGCCGCCGCCGACCAGCCAGCCGAGCGGGACGACCGCGGCCAGGATGGTGGGCACCGTGTTCAGCGGCGAGCCGAACAGCACGTCCATGCGATGCGGGTCTTGGTGATGGTCGAAATGGATGCGTTTCCAGAGCGAGGCCGTCAGACGCGATTTGTAGAGGAACCGCCCATGCAGCACGAAGCGGTGCAAAGCATACCAGACGACCGGGTAGGCAATAGCCGTCGCGAGCACGGCAGCAACTGGGCCTGCAAACCCATCGGCTTGGTAAATAGCAAAGCCAAGGCTGACAGTGGCCAATAGAACATACAAGTGGATTGCCGGATGACTGGCGTAGGCCGCGAACAACTCACGTAGGGTCATGCGTCCCAAGTCGAAACTGCTGCCGTGTTTTCGCCAACGCCGGTACATGAACATCTCCTGACAGTTTCGAGTAAACCATAACATGCACTCTGCCAAGCCAACGGTTCGACGCCCGGACCTTCAGGCCTCCTCGCCGCGGACCATCCTGGACACGCCCACGGCGGCGAAGGCCACGGTGGCGCCCCAGCCCGCGGCCGGCGGCGGCAGCCACCCGGCATTGCCGAGGGCGGTGAGCAGGCCCGCGCAAACCAGGTAGCCGAGCCCGAGGCTGACCCCCGTGAGGCCGGGCAGGCCGTTTCCGCTTCGGGCCGGCGTCAGCGCCGCGGGCAACGCCAGCAGCACCATGAGAATGGGGTCGAACAGCCCGGCCGCCAGACGGTTGAGCAGAGTCCAGTAGAACGGCTTGCTCCGGGAGCCGACCCGTTCGCCTCCGATAATCGCCGCCAGGTGGCTGAGCGTGGCCGAATCGACCGGGCGGGCGAGCTCGACCATGTTGCCGGGGGCCGGCCCGTGCGGCCAATCGAGCGCGTCTGCCGGCGCCATCTCGCCGCCGCCGGGCCGGGCGAGCTTCAGGTCGTGCAGCGTCCACCGGTGGTCATGGAAGGTGGCGTGGCCGGCCCTGAGCCACGCGGCCAACCGCCCGTCCGGCGCGCGCTGCAGCACCGTCAGGTTCTCCAGCCGCGTCCCGTCCGGCGAGACCCGGCCAACCGAGGCCACGTCATTGCCGCTGCGGAACCATAGAGGCGCCGGCGCAGGCTCATTGGCGAGGGTCGGCGCGGTGCGGAACCACCAATCGGCGAAGGCGCGCTCGGTCCGGGGGACCACCTCGGCTTGCAGCCCGAACTGCGCCGCGGCGAGCAGCAGGCAGGCCGGCGCCAGTGCCCGGAGCGTTTGCAGCAGGCTCTGCCCGCACGAACGCATCGCCACCATCTCGAGCGTGCCCGCCAGATGCAGGAACGTCAGCGTTGCCCCGACCAGCACCGCCAGCGGGATCGTTTCGGCGACCAGGCCCGGCAGTTGCAGCCCGACGAACCGCAGCACCGCCCTGAACCCGCCGCGCTCGATCAGCGCGCTGGCCCGGTCCAGCAAGCCGAGCAATTGCAGGATGGAGACGAGGCCGAACAGGCTGGCCAGCATCCGGGCCATGAACAGGCGCGAAAGGTAGCGGCGGAGCGTCAGGCTTGCCGCTCCACGCGCCTGCCTCGCCGCAACAGGCGCAGCATGGCCTCCGTTGCTTGGTCCAGCCTGTCGAACAGGCGGTCGAACGGCCCCTCGCCGGCGAAGCGCTCCGCGCGCCGGAACAGCACAAGGCAGAACCCGGCGAACAGGGCGAACGCGCCCCATAGCAGCAGCCGCGGATCGGCCTTGCCCACGGCGCCCAGCGACTGCGCCAGTTGGACCACGTGGTTGTAGAGCACCAGCACCACCATGCCGACCACGACGCCGTAGGGCCGCCGCGCCCGCTTTGCCGCCAGCCCGACCGGGATCGCCAGGAACGGCAGCAACGCCAAGGAGAGCGTTCGGACGAGCCGGCCGTGTAACTCGCCCTGCAAGCGGCGCAGCGGGACTTTCGAAGCCGGGTCGCGGCTCGCCCACCACAGTTCCCCGAGCGTCATCTCCCGCTCGTCCTCGCCGCGCGGGCGGAACGCCGCGAGATGGACGCTGAACGGACGCCGAGCCTGCATCGCGCCGTAGTTGAGCGTTTGCAGCCGCTCATCTGGGCCGACCGCGACCTGCTCGCCGCCGTTGATTTGCAGCAGCGCCTCTGTCCCGTCCTGGGACAGCACGACCGAACCCGTGCGCCCCGTGGTCACCGTCTCCCGCCCGTCCGGATCGCGCCGGAACACCAGGATGCCGGTCAGCGTCCCGGTCCGCCGGTCGTGTTCATCCGCCGTTGCGATCAGGTTGCGCGAGATGCGGGTGACTTCCCCGGCCGGGATCGTCGCGTCCCAGCCGCCGTTGACGACGGCGTGGATGTCGGCGCGGTAGGCGTAGCGGGTGAGCGGCTGGGCATAGCCGTAGAGGCCGAAGCCGATGGCGGCGACGACGACGGCCGTCAGCATGAACGGACGTCCGATCCGGCCCAGCGACAAGCCGGCGTTCTGCATCGCTTCCAGCTCGTTGCCGCGTCCCAGCTGGGCGATGACCGAGTAGACGCCGAGGAACAGCGCCGCCGGCAGCGCCAGGCCGAGGTAGTGGGGCACGAGGTCGAGCAGGGCCCGCAGCACCGAGAGCGGCGAGGCGCCTTTGCTCGTGATCAGGTCCAGGAGCCGCAGCAGCCGTTCGAGCAGCAGGGCGACCAGCGCCACCGCCAAGGTGGCCGCGAACGGCTTGCCGATCAGCGACGCCAGGTACAGCTCGACCGTGCGGGGCGAGCGGCTCACGCGCGGTCCCGTTGCAACCGCATTGTCCATGCGCCGGATTGCCGGAAGCGCCCGGTTGCCGGGTCATGCTGCCGACCGTAGCTGTTCAGCCGCCATCCTGCGCCGTCGCGGTCAATTGTGTAGAGCCTCCAGCCGGCGATCTCCGCGGCTTGCGGGGTTGCCAGCGCCGAGGGCACGCCGCAGACCGGGATCGCTCCGTGCGGCCCCGGCAGGCCAGCGAGGCTGGTGACGTGGTGGTGGCCGTGCAGCACCAGCTCCGCGCCGCGGCGGCGCAGCACGGCGCACAAGGCGGCACGGTCGCGCAGCGCCTTGCGCGGGCCGCCTTCGCCCATAACGGGAGGGTGGTGGATCAGCAAAACGCGGAAAAGCCTATCCCGCCCGGCCTGCTGCAACAAGGCTTCAAGCCGCCGCATCTGCAAGCCTCCGACCAGGCCGGCCGCGGAGCCGAGCGGCGTCGGGATCGCCGAGGACAGCCCGATGAGCGCCAATGGCCCGCGCCGCCGGAGGAACGGGAACGGCGCGTTCTCCCAGCCTGCGCCGGGGTCGCTTCGCATCCATTCCGCCCATTGGCCGATTCCTTCCCGCCAGGGCGCCCCGATGGTCAGGTCGTGGTTGCCCGGCACCACGGACAGCCGGGCGGGGGGCGCGAGGCGTTGCAGCCACGCGCGGCCATCCTCGAACTCGGACGCCGCGGCGAGGTTGGCGAGGTCTCCGGTCAGGGCCAGATGGTGCGGCGCGTGCGCGGCCACGTCGGCCAGCAACGCCGTTTCCGCCGCGGCGGTGTGGGCGTGACGCCGTTTGCGCCGCCACGACAGCAGCGCCAAAGCCTGCTTGCCGGTCAGTGCCCGCCACTGTATCGCCTCGGGCCGAAGCGGCAGATGAGGGTCGGACAGGTGCGCGAGGCTGAACGTCATCGGGCGATACGGAAGCGTTCCCCACGGCTGGCCCAGGCCGACGCCCGCGGCGCGGCTTGACCGGATCGGCTTGTATGCCGTCCGCCCCGCCTTTCCAAGGGACGCCAGCGGACCGGCGGGCCGCCCCGCTTGTTGCCCGCCTCGGCCTGATCGTTAACGCGCGCAGCCATGCCCACACGCGCGGCCGGGCCGGGCTCGAGGCCGTTCTGCGGAGGCATCCGGAGGTTGAGCGCGCCGCCCCGGACTCCCAGGACGGTCTGCTTCGGGCCCTTCGCCATTTTGCCGAAAAAAGGGTCGGCCTCGTGGCTGTCAGCGGCGGCGACGGCACGGTGCGGGACGTGCTGAGCGCGCTTCCACACGCTTATGGCGACGATGGCCCCGCCATCGCGATCCTTGCCGCCGGCAACACCAACCTGGCCGCCCGCGCGCTGGGAAGCCCCGGGCGTGGCGGCGCGGCCCTGCAGCGCCTGATCGTTGCGGCTGAGGCGGACCGGCTGCGGCGACGCCCGCGCCCCGTGCTCGAGATTTCCTGGGCTGGCCAGGCGCACCGCCCGGTTATCCGCGGCTTCCTGTTCGGCGCCGCAGGCTTTGTCGAGGGCAAGCGCCTGGCCGACGCCCGGCTGCACCGCCGCGGCATCCATCACGGGCTCGCCGTCGCGCTGGCATTGGCGGGCGGCACGTGGCAAGCGGTGTTCGCCCGCGCCGACGCCGAGCCGGCGAGCACGCCGATGCAGGTCGGCATCGACGACGCCCCTTCCCATGACGGGCGGCGCTTCCTGCTGCTCGCGACCACGCTTGACCGGCTGCTCTTCGGCGTTTGGCCGTTCTGGGGCGAGGGCAACGGGCCGGTGCGCCTGCTCGACGTCGATGCCTGCCACCAGAGGCTGCCCGCCGCCTTGCTCGCCGTCGCCCGGCGACGCCCGAAGCCCTGGATGGCGGACGCCGGATACCGCTCCGCCCGCGCCCGCTCCGTCCGCATCCGGCTGGACCAGCCCTTTCTGCTGGACGGCGAAGCCTTTGACCCTGGCCCGGATGGCATCCTGCTCGCGGCGCCCGGCAGCGTCACGGTTGTTTCGCCGTGACGGCGGGCGGGCTTCATGCCCTCATTGCCGCCGAGCTGGCGAAGCCGACGCCCGCTGAGGCCGTCGCGGCCGCCGACGCCATCCTTTCGCGCCACGGCCATGCTGTTGCCGTTATCCTGTTCTACGGCTCGTGCCGGCGCGACGCGGACGGCTCGGGCCTGCTCGACATCTACGTGCTTTACGATGACGCCGCCGCCTTCCACGGGCGGGCCTGGCCGGCGCTGCTGACAGCTCTGCTGCCGCCGCACGTGTCGCTGCTCAAGGTTTCAACCGGAGGCAGGGCCGCCGCCGCCAAGGTCGCCGCCCTGTCCTGTCGGCAGTTCCGCCGCCGCATGGACCCGGCCTCGTTCGACACCACCATTTGGGCGCGGTTCTGCCAGCCGGCGACGCTGCTTTACGCCCGGGACGCCGGCCTGCGGCGCTGGACCATTGAGACGTTGTCATTAGGCGTCCGGACCGCGGCGTGCTGGGCGCTGAGGCTCGCGCCGCCCGACGCCGGCCCGGCCGTTTGCTGGCAGCGCTTGTTCGCCCGCACCTACCGGGCCGAATTGAGGCCGGAGGGCCGGGGTCGCCCGTTGCTTGTTTACCAGGCTCATGCTGCCTGGTTTGACCGGGCCTTGTCGCTGGTCAAGGCCGACGGGCAGGCCGCGGGCCGGATGCCGAGCCGAACAGGACGCCGTGGGTGGGAACTCGCCTGGCTTGTTCGCAGCGTTTGGGGCAAGCCGCTCAACTTGGTTCGGCTGCTCAAGGCGGCCGGAACCTTCGACGCCGGCACGGATTACGTGTTGTGGAAGATCGGGCGGCACGCCGGCGTCCGCATCGTGCCCACCGAGTGGCAGCGCCGCCACCCGGTCCTTGCCGCGCCGGTTCTGCTTTGGCGGCTGCGGTTCCGCCGGTAGACCGCGGTCGGTCCGGCCGGAAAAGCCAGGGCGTCCATTGCCAGCCCCGTTCCGGCGCGGCGGCCTATTCCGCCGCGGCGGAACGGGACGGGAGGACGTTCGGCAAGGCGGCGAAAACGTCCCGGAACGCCTCGATGGCATGGTCGATCTGGGCCGGGCTGTGCGCCGCGCTCACGCTGGTCCGCAGCAGCGGGCGACGCCCGGGGGTGGCCGGCGGCAGGGCGAGGTTGACGTAAACGCCGCGTTCGAGGAGCCCGTTCCAGAATAACAGCGCCGTTTCGAGGTCATCCAGCTCGACGGCGACGATCGGGCTCGCGGCCGGCCCCAGCTTCAACCCGAGCCGCGCCAGCCCGTCGTAGAGTTGCAGCGCGTTCCGGGACAAGGCCCGGCGCAGTTCGGGCTTGTTCTCCATCATGTCCAGGGCGGCCGACACGCCGGCCACGACCGAGGGCGGCAGCGATGCGGAGAACATGTAGGACCGGGACGCGAGGCGCAGCAGGTCGAAGTCCGGATGGTCCGAGGCGCAGAACCCGCCGATGCTCCCCAGGCTTTTGCTGAAGGTGCCGAGCACGAAGTCTACGTCTGCCTCGACGCCGGCCGCTTCGGCCAAGCCACGGCCCTGTTCGCCAAGCACGCCGAGCGAGTGCGCCTCGTCGACGAGCAGGTATGCGCCGGTTTCGCGTTTCACCGCGGCGATCTCCCGCAACGGGGCGGCGTCGCCCAGCATGCTGTAGATGCCCTCGACGACGATCAGCTTCGGACCCGGGCTCGCGGCCAGGAAGCGCAGACGCCGGTGCAGGTCTTGCGGGTCGTTGTGGCGGAAGCGGGTGACCTTGGCGCCTCCGAGCTTCGCACCGTCGTAGATGCTGGCGTGGCTGTCCGCGTCCAGCAGCAAGTGGTCGTCCCGTCCGGCAAGCGCCGATAGGACGCCGACGTTGGCCTGATAGCCCGTGGTGAACACCATGGCGCTCCGGCGGTTCAGGAAGCGGGCGATCTTGGCTTCGAGGGCCGAGTGCAGGCCGTAGGTGCCGTTGGCGATGCGCGAACCCGTCGTCCCTGTCCCCTCCGCTTGCAGGGCCGCCGCGGCACTGTCGATGCAGGCCGGGTCGAAGGTCGCGCCGAGATAGTTGTTGGTGCCGAACAGCAATACTTGCTTGCCGTCCAGCATCGCCTCGGTTGGCGAGAGCACCCGATCGAACGCGAGCCTGAACGGGTCCCGTGACCGGCTGCGCAGCCCGGCGTGGGCCTGTTTCATACTGGCGTACTTCGCGAACATTGCGGGTGCCTACTTCCTGTTCTTGATTGTCGTGCCCAGCCCCCGAGGCGTCTTCGCTCAGAGCGGCATCGGCAGCATGCGCTGCAACACGCCGGCAAAGCTGCCTTGCCAGGCAGCTTTGCCGGCCTGATCGGGGGTTGCAGCGGTTGTTGCCGAACGGGCCTTTACGCGGCGGTCGTAAGGGCTGGGTCACCTGACGGTGCGGCGAGCAGCGAGGAAATGACGCTGGCCAGTTCGCCGACCGTCCTGATTTCCGATATCGTCTCGACCGAGACCACGATATTGAACTCGGTTTCCACGGCCATCACGAAATCCATGACCGCAACCGAGTCAAGATCGAGGTCCTGCACGATGTTCGTGCTTGCGGAGACGGTCGGCACCGGTTTCATCGATTGGTCCTGGAGTGAATGGAACACTCCGTTGATCCTGCCGATGATTTCCTGCTCGCTTAGCGTCACTCAGCGTGCCTTTCCCTGCGTGGTTAGCATTGTACATGACGATGGAAGATGGCACAGTTGCGCGCTTTAGGCGAGCGGCGGCCGTTTTGGGCGACGGCGGGCGGTTCGGGAGACCTGCGGCGATCCTCCGGCTGGGGGGGTGCCGCGCCGGTAATGCGCCGGGGCAAGATTTGAGTTGACGGGTTATGACGCACCGGCGGGCAACGAAGCTTCCGGGCGCACGGGGTTTATAAAGCGACGTTGGAATCCAGTCTTGCGTGGAAGGCTCCGCTTCAACCAGACCTCAATGTTCATGACGCGCCGGCGTGCTTATTGCTGATGCGTTAAGTGCCTTGCCGATCCGCGCCGCTGCCGGCCCCCGTTACGCCGCTGCGGGACGGCGCGTCCAAACCCGGCTCCACCGTGCGCGACATGCCCGCGATCTCGGCATCGTCCTGCGCCTCGGCGTCCATGCCGGTTGCGCTGTCGCGCGGGTCGCCGGCGCGCTCGGCCAGAACGGCGGAGACGGCGTCCGGATCGATCCGGGCCGCTTCGTCGAACAGCCGGCCTGCTTCCTCGTCGTCGCCTGCCGCCTGGGCCTTGATTGCCCGCTCGGCCGTTTGCCGCGCCGCCGCGTGACGCCCGCCGATGCCATCCGACTGATAAAGTTCGTCTGCCATGAACTGCTCCTTAACAACTGACGATCTCAACGGTCGCGCGGGCCGAGGTTTCCCGGCGCTATCGCCGTTAATGGTGCGTTGCAGCGACGATTCTGGCTTGTGAACAGAATGGTATACCAAATACAACGCGACTAACCGTTCAATACACCAGCCCAGGAGGGCGCAATGACTGCTTCAGCCGCCGGGGACCGCCGCGCTTGACCGAGCCCTCCTCCATTCTCAACCTTCGTCCGCTCGACATGGGCGCAGGACTGCGGCGGCTCGCGGCGGATGCGATCCGGCAGGCGATCATGAACATGGATATTTATGGCAACGGCGAGGAGCTGCGGCTCGACGAACGCCGCCTCGGACGCGAGCTGGGCGTCAGCCGGACGCCGATCCGCGAAGCCCTCGGCTATCTTGAGCAGGAAGGGCTGGTGCGCTCCGTCCCGCGGCGTGGCGTGTTCGTGGTGCGCAAATCCAAGGACGAGATCGTCGCCATGGTCAAGGTCTGGGCGGCGGTGGAGAGCCTGGCCGCCCGGTTCGCCGCCGGCGAGGCCTCGGACGAGCAGATCGCGCAGCTGCGCCGCTTGTTCGCCGACCATGAAGCCGACCCGGCCGCCCATCTGCACGAATACTCGCAGGCCAACATGGCTTTCCACAAGGCCATCGTGTGCATGGGCGGCGTTGCTTTAATGTCCGAGCTGACCGACACGCTCTTCGCCCACATGCGGGCGGTCCGCGCCGTGACCATGATGCAGGACGATCGCGCCCGCCGCGGCATGGCCGACCACCTCGCCATCATCGCCGCGCTCGAGGCGAGGGACGCCGACCTGGCCGAGCGGCTCGTGCGCGAGCACACCCTTGGCCTGGCCAAGCACATCGAAACCCATGGCGGCCTGCTCGACGCCGCCCGACAAGCCTGAACCGAAGGAGACGCCGAATGTCTGCTGCCATTGACCTCCAAACGCACGACCAAGCCGACGCCGGGACCGAGCGCGAGCTGACCGACGGATTCCACCTGCTCATCGATGCCTTGAAGCTCAACGGCATCACAAACGTCTATGGCGTGCCGGGCATCCCGATCACCGACCTGGGACGGATGATGCAGGCCGAAGGGATGCGCGTGTTCTCCTTCCGCCACGAGCAGAACGCGGGCCATGCCGCGGGCGTCGCCGGCTTCCTCACCAAAATGCCCGGCATCTGCCTGACCGTCTCCGCCCCCGGCTTCCTCAACGGCCTCACGGCACTTGCCAACGCCAACACCAACTGCTTTCCGATGATCCTGATCAGCGGCTCCTCCGAGCGCGAGGTCGTCGACCTGCAGCAGGGCGACTATGAGGAGATGGACCAGCTCGCCATCGCCAAGCCGCTCTGCAAGGCCGCTTTCCGCGTGCTGCACGCCGCCGACATCGGCATCGGCGTTGCCCGCGCCATCCGGGCGGCGCTTTCCGGGCGTCCCGGCGGGGTCTATCTCGACCTGCCGGCCAAGCTGTTCTCGCAGGTGATGGACGCGGAAGCCGGGGCTCGGTCGCTTATCAAGGTGATCGACCCGGCGCCGGCGCAGCTTCCCGCGCCCGACGCCGTCAAGCGCGCGATCGACCTGCTGAAAAGCGCCAAGCGCCCCCTGGTCATCCTCGGCAAGGGCGCCGCCTATGCGCAGGCCGACGAGGAACTCAAGACGTTCATTGAGACGACCGGCATCCCCTACGTGCCGATGAGCATGGGCAAGGGCATCCTGCCCGACACGCACCCGCTTTCCGCCGGCGCCGCGCGTTCAACGGTGCTGAAGGAATCTGACGTCGTGATGCTGATCGGCGCGCGGCTCAACTGGTTATTGTCGCACGGCAAGGGCAAGCAGTGGGGTCCGGCCGGGGGCAAGAAGTTCATCCAGATCGACATCGAGCCGCGCGAGATGGACAGCAACGTCGAGATCGCGGCGCCGCTGGTGGGCGACGTCGGCTCCTGCGTGTCCGCCCTGCTGAAGGAGATGGGCGGCAACTGGCAGAAGCCCCCGGCGGATTGGATCCAGATGGTCACGTCCAAGAAGGAGTCGAACATCGCCAAGATGGCGCCGAAGCTGATGAGCAACGCGTCGCCGATGAACTTCCACGGCGCGCTCGGGGCGTTGCGGGCGATCGTGGCCGAGCGCCCGGACGCGATGCTGGTCAACGAGGGGGCCAACACGCTCGACCTCGCCCGCGGCATCATCGACATGTATCAGCCGCGGCACCGGCTGGATGTCGGCACCTGGGGCAACATGGGAGTCGGCATGGGCTCGGCGATCGCGGCCGCGGTCGAGACCGGCAAACCCGTGCTGGCGATCGAGGGCGACAGCGCGTTCGGCTTCTGCGGCATGGAGGTCGAGACCATCTGCCGTTACAACCTGCCGGTCTGCATCGTCGTGTTCAACAACAACGGCATCTACCGCGGCACGGACGTCAACCCGAACGGCGAGGACGCGGCGACCACCGTCTTTGTCCAGGATGCCCGCTACGACAAGATGATGGAGGCGTTCGGCGGCAAGGGCGTCAACGTCACTTCGCCCGACGAGCTGAAGCGCGCCGTCAACGAAGCCATGGATTCCGGCAGGCCGACCCTTGTCAACGCCGTCATCGACCCGGCCGCCGGCAGCGAGAGCGGCAACATCGGCAGCCTCAACCCGCAAAGCGCGCTCAAGAAGAAGCAGTAAACCCCTCATGAAAGGAGCGAAGCCATGAAAGCCCTCGAAGGCGTCAAGATCCTCGATTTCACCCACGTGCAATCAGGCCCCACCTGCACCCAACTCCTCGCCTGGTTCGGCGCGGACGTGATCAAGGTCGAGCGGCCCGGCGTGGGGGACATCACCCGCGGCCAGTTGCAGGACGTGCCGGACGCGGACAGCCTTTACTTCACGATGCTGAACAGCAACAAGCGCAGCATCACGCTGGACAGCAAGAACCCCGA
Source organism: Acetobacteraceae bacterium (assembly GCA_965260935.1). Lineage (GTDB taxonomy): Bacteria > Pseudomonadota > Alphaproteobacteria > Acetobacterales > Acetobacteraceae > JBBROS01. The sequence continues at coordinate 128,031 of OZ253374.1, read as the reverse complement.
GGGCAAGAAGGTCCTGGAGGAGCTGGTCCGCGCCTGCGACGTGATGGTGGAGAATTTCGCACCCGGCGCGCTTGACCGGATGGGGTTCACCTGGGCGCGGATCCAGGAGCTTAACCCGAAGATGATCCTTGCTTCAATCAAGGGCTTCGGGCCGGGTCCGTTCCAGGACTGCAAGGTTTATGAGAACGTGGCGCAGTGCGCGGGGGGGGCTGCCAGCACGACCGGGTTCGACGACGGCCCGCCGCTGGTCACGGGCGCGCAGATCGGCGACAGCGGGACCGGGCTGCACCTTGCCCTGGGCATCGTGACGGCGCTGTATCAGCGGACGGTCAGCGGCCGCGGGCAGAAGGTCGACGCGGCGATGCAGGACGGGGTGCTGAACCTGTGCCGGGTCAAGCTGCGTGACCAGCAGCGTTTGGCGCACGGGCCGCTCAAGGAATACCCGCAATTCCCGGACACGCCGTTCGGCGAGGCGGTGCCGCGGGCCGGCAACGCGTCCGGCGGCGGCCAGCCGGGCTGGATCCTGAAGTGCAAGGGCTACGAGACCGATCCGAACGCCTACATCTACTTCATCACCCAGGCGCCCGTATGGGGCGCGGTCTGCGACGTGATCGGCAAGCCGGAGTGGAAAACCGACCCCGAGTACGCGAAGCCCGCGGCGCGGCTGCCGAAGCTGAAGTCGATCTTCGACATGATCGAGCAGTGGACCATGACCAAGACGAAGTTCGAGGCCATGGAGGAGTTGAACAAGCACGACATCCCGTGCGGCCCGATCCTGTCGATGAAGGAGATCGCCGAGGACCAGAGCCTGTTCAAGACGGGCACGCTGGTCGAGGTCGATCATCCCAAGCGCGGCAAGTACCTGACGGTCGGCAACCCGATCAAGCTGTCGGACAGCCCGAGCGAGGTGAAGCGCTCGCCGCTGCTGGGCGAGCATACCGAGGAAATCCTGCGCGACGTGCTGCAATTCGATGCGGAGCGGATCGCAGCGATCCAGCAATCCGGGGCGGTCGGCGAGCCGGCCCGGATTGCTGCCGAATAAAGGAGTGCGTTGAGACGGGCCGGGTCATTGGGATCCGGCCCGAACGGCCCGGCCATAGCGATATCTACGCCCCTTAGAGGGACTGGGCATTACTGGAGGAACGGATCTATGCAAGCAGGAGCGGTTCAGCCGTCCGGCGGCAGGTGGCTTCAACTCGTATTTGGCGTGATCTGCATGAGCATGATCGCCAACTTGCAATATGGGTGGACGTTCTTCGTCAACCCGATGCAGGTGCAGCATGGGTGGGAACGGTCGGCGATCCAGGTCGCGTTCACTGTCTTTATCCTGACGGAAACGTGGCTGGTCCCGATCGAGGGCTGGTTCGTCGACAAGTACGGCCCGCGCATCGTCACGATGGTCGGTGGCCTGCTCTGCGGCATCGGCTGGGTGATGAACTCCTATGCCGACTCGCTGGCCATGCTTTACGTCGCGGCGGCCATCGGCGGCACGGGCGCGGGCGCGGTCTATGGCACCTGCGTCGGCAACTCGCTGAAGTGGTTTCCGGACCGCCGCGGCCTGGCCGCCGGCATCACGGCGATGGGCTTCGGCGCCGGGTCGGCGCTGACGGTGATCCCGATCCAGGCCTTGATTGCGAGCCAGGGCTACCAGGCGGCGTTCTTCTACTTCGGCATCGGCCAGGGCTTGATCGTGATCCTGGTCGGACTGGCGCTGAGGGCTCCGCGGACCGGCGACGTACCGACGGTGGCGAACGTCATCCTCAACCGGCGTGACTACGCGCCGAAGGAGATGCTGAGCCAGCCGGTGTTCTACTTGCTCTACTTCATGTTCGTCCTGATGGCCGCCGGCGGCTTGATGGCAACGGCGCAGCTTGGGCCGATCGCCAAGGACTTCAACGTCGGCAGCGTGCCGGTCAGCATACTCGGCATCACCCTTCCGGCGTTGACGTTCGCGGCCACGATCGACCGGGTGCTGAATGGCGTCACCAGGCCGTTCTTCGGCTGGGTGAGCGACCAGATCGGGCGAGAGAACACGATGTTCATCGCTTTCGCGATGGAAGCGGTCGGCATCTATCTCCTGAGCCAATACGGCCGGGATCCGTTCCTATTCGTGATCTTGACTGGTCTCGTGTTCTTTGCCTGGGGCGAGATCTACAGCTTGTTCCCCTCCACCTGCGCGGACACGTTCGGCTCCAAGTATGCGGCGACGAATGCCGGCTTGCTTTACACGGCCAAGGGAACCGCGGCGCTGGTGGTGCCGTTCTCTAGTATCCTGACCACCATGTCCGGCAGCTGGTACCTGACCTTTATTGTGGCGGCCGGGATGAATGCTCTGGCAGCGATACTGGCCTTGTTCGTGCTGAAACCGATGCGGGCGAACTTCATTGCCCGGGGCGCTCCAGCAGAGCGGACCACGGCGGTCGCAGCGGAATAGTCCCGCTCACCATCTCGAACCGGGCGGCGAGCGATCGCCGCCCGACTTCCTTTCGAAAGCAACTTAGGAGGCCTCATGCCTGATACCGCAGTGAACACTCACGCCGGGGCGTCGACCGTCCGCGAGATCCTCGATCGCGTGAAGTCGGAAAACCGGGACAGCCTGACCGCCCCGGAAGGCAAGCTGGTCTGCGACGCCTACGGCATCGCGGTTCCGCAGGAAGGCGTGGCCGGTTCGGCGGACGAAGCGGTGAAGCTCGCCTCCACTATGGGCAAGGTCGTGCTCAAGATCGTCAGCCCCGACATCCTGCACAAGACCGAGGCCGGCGGCGTCCTGGTTGGGCTCGAGAGCGCCGACGAGGTGCGGCAAGGCTACGAGACGATCCTCAAGAACGCCAAGAACTACAAGGCCGACGCCAAGATCGTCGGCATCCAGGTGCAGCAGATGCTGGCCGGCGGCCAAGAAGTTATCGTCGGCGCCGTGACCGACGGCAGCTTCGGCAAGCTGGTGGCCTTCGGCCTCGGCGGCGTGCTTGTTGAGGTGCTGAAGGACGTCACTTTTCGCCTCGCCCCCGCCTCCAACGAGGACGCGCTGTCGATGCTCGACGGCATCCAGGCGCACGAGATGCTCAAGGGCGTCCGCGGCAGCGACCCGGTGAACCGCGAGGCGCTCGCCGCCCTGATCGAGCGCGTCAGCCAGCTCGTGACCGACTTCCCCGAAATCTCCGAGATGGACCTCAACCCGGTGTTCGCGACCAAGGACGGCGCCATCGCCGCCGACGTTCGCATCGTCGTCAACTTCAACCCGGCCCCAGCCCGCGCCCGGCCCGCCGAGGCCGACATCGTCAAGTCGATGAACAAGATCATGCGTCCCGAGAGCGTGGCCGTGGTCGGCGCCAGCGCCGAGGACGGCAAGATCGGCAACTCCGTGATGAAGAACCTCATCAACGGCGGCTATCAGGGCAAAATTTACCCGATCCACCCCAAGGCGAGCGAGATCCTCGGCTACAAGGCCTACAAGTCGGTCAAGGACGTCGAGGGCAACATCGACGTGGCCGTATTTGCCATCCCGGCCAAGTTTGTCGCCGGCGCGCTGACCGAGGTCGGAGAGAAGGGCATCCCCGGCGCCGTGCTGATCCCGTCGGGCTTCGCCGAGACCGGGAACGAGGAAGGACAGCGCGAGATCCAGGAGATCGGCCAGAAATACGGCGTGCGGCTGATGGGGCCGAACATCTACGGCTTCTATTACACGCCGAAGAACCTGTGCGCCACGTTCTGCACCGCCTACGACGTGAAGGGCCACGCCGCGCTGAGCTCGCAGTCGGGCGGCATCGGCATGGCCATTATCGGCTTCAGCCGGTCGGCCAAGATGGGCGTGTCGGCCATCGTCGGCCTCGGCAACAAATCCGACATCGACGAGGACGACCTGCTCACCTTCTTCGAGCAGGACGACGACACCCACGTCATCGCCCAGCACTGCGAGGACCTGAAGGACGGGCGCTCGTTCGCCGAGGTGGCCGCGCGGGTGTCGAAGAAGAAGCCGATCATCATGCTGAAGGCCGGGCGCACCAGCGCGGGCGCCATGGCGGCGAGCAGCCACACCGGCGCGCTTGCCGGCGACGACAAGATCTACGAGGACGTGCTCAAGCAGTGCGGCGTGATCCGCGCCCGCAGCCTGCGCGATATGCTGGAGTACACCCGCGGCGTGCCGATGCTGCCCACGCCCAAGGGCGAGAACGTCGTCATCATCACCGGCGCGGGCGGATCGGGCGTGCTGTTGTCCGACGCCTGCGTGGACAACGACCTGCAGATGCTGCGGCCGATGCCGGACGACCTTGACGCGGCGTTCCGCAAGTTCATCCCGCCGTTTGGCGCGGCCGGCAACCCGGTCGACATCACAGGTGGCGAGCCGCCGATGACCTATGCCAACACCGTCCGCCTCGGGTTGGAGGACGACCGCATCCACGCCCTCATCCTCGGCTACTGGCACACCATCATCACGCCGCCGATGACGTTCGCCAAGCTGATGGTCGAGACGGTCGAGGATATGAAGTCCAAGGGCAAGTCCAAGCCCGTCGTGGCCTCGCTGGCCGGCGATGTGGAAGTCGAGGAAGCGGCCGAGTACCTGTATCAGCACGGCATCCCCTCGTATGCCTACTCGACCGAGCTGCCGGTGCAGGTGTTGGGCGCCAAGTATAAGTGGGCACGCGGAGCGGGGTTGATCTGATGAACATTCACGAATACCAGGCCAAGGAGCTGTTGCGCGGATACGGCGTGGCGGTGCTGGACGGGCATATCGCCTGGACGGCCGAGGAAGCGGAGCAGGCAGCGCAGAAACTGCCCGGTCCGGTCTACGTGGTGAAATCGCAGATCCATGCCGGCGGGCGTGGGGCCGGGAAGTTCCAAGGCGACCCGAACGGCAAGGGCGGCGTGCGTCTGGCCAAATCTCCCGCGGAAGCGCGGGAGGCGGCGGAGGCGATGATCGGCAATACGCTGATCACGAAGCAGACGGGCGAGGCCGGACGCCGGGTCAGCCGGGTGTATGTCGAGGCCGGGTGCGACATCAAGCGGGAGCTTTACCTGAGCTTGCTGGTGGACCGGGAGACGGCGCGGGTGACCGTGGTGGCCTCGACCGAGGGCGGGATGGAGATCGAGCACGTGGCCGAGACGCAGCCGGACAAGATCCTGCGCGCCGACATCGATCCGGCTTCGGGCATCTCTGGGTTCCATACGCGCAAGCTGGCGTTCGGGCTTGGGCTCGAGGGCAAGCAGGTTGGCGCGTTCAGCCGGTTCGTTTCCGCCATGTACAAGGCGTTCCTTGAACTCGATTGCGCCATCGTCGAGGTTAACCCGCTGGTGGTGACGGGCGGGGGCGAGGTGATCGCGCTCGACGCCAAGGTGAGCTTCGACGACAACGCGCTTTATCGGCACCCGGAGCTTGAGAAGCTGCGGGACGAGGCCGAAGAGGACCCTAAGGAACTCGAAGCCGCCAAGTACAGCCTCAATTACATCGCACTCGACGGAACCATCGGGTGCATGGTCAACGGCGCGGGGCTGGCGATGTCGACGATGGACATCATCAAGCTCTACGGCGGCAGCCCGGCCAACTTCCTCGACGTGGGCGGCGGGGCCACTAAGGAGCGCGTCACCGCCGCGTTCAAGATCATCCTGTCGGACCCGAACGTCGAGGGCATCCTGGTCAACATCTTCGGCGGCATCATGCGCTGCGACGTGATCGCCGAGGGCGTGGTCGCCGCCGCGCGGGAGGTGAGCCTGGGCGTGCCGCTGGTGGTGCGGCTTGAAGGCACCAACGTCGATCTCGGCAAGGAGATCATGGCCAAGTCCGGCCTGCCGATCATCAGTGCAGACAATTTGGCCGACGCCGCCGAGAAGGTGGTCCGCGCCGTGAAGGAGGCCGCATAATGGCTGTACTGGTCGACGCCAACACGCGCGTCATCACCCAAGGCTTTACCGGGGCGCAGGGCACGTTCCACTCCGAGCAGGCAATCGCCTATGGCACCAAGGTCGTCGGCGGGGTCACGCCGGGCAAGGGCGGGTCGAAGCATCTGGATCTGCCCGTGTTCGACACCGTGAAGGAAGCCGTCGAGGCGACTGGGGCCAATGCCAGCGCCATCTACGTGCCCCCGCCCTTTGCCGCCGACGCCATCCTGGAAGCCATCGACGCCAAGCTGCCGTTGATCGTCTGCATCACCGAGGGCATCCCCGTGCTCGACATGGTGCGGGTCAAGCGTGCCCTGGACGGAAGCGCCTCGCGCCTCGTCGGCCCCAACTGCCCCGGCGTCATTACCCCCGATGCCTGCAAGATCGGCATCATGCCGGGCCATATCCACCGCCGAGGCAGCGTCGGCATCGTCAGCCGCAGCGGCACGCTGACCTACGAGGCCGTGGCTCAGACCACCAGCGCGGGCCTCGGCCAGAGCACCTGCGTCGGCATCGGCGGCGATCCGGTCAAGGGCACCGACTTCATCGAAGTGCTCGAGATGTTCCTTTCGGACGACGAGACCGAGAGCATCATCATGATCGGCGAGATCGGCGGCCAGAGCGAAACGGACGCCGCCGCCTTCATCAAGGCGTCCGGCACCAAGAAGCCCGTTGTCGGCTTCATCGCCGGGGCCACCGCCCCCCCGGGCCGCCGGATGGGCCATGCCGGCGCCGTTATCAGCGGCGGCAAGGACACCGCGGAGGCAAAGTTCGCGGCGATGCGCGAGGCAGGCATCCACGTCGCCGACAGCCCTGCGGCGCTGGGCAGCACGATGGTGCGGGCTTTGCGCGGATGAGCACGGCTATAACCAAGGCTAAGAGGCCGTAAGATAAACCGGGACGCTTCTACAACCGGCCCATCGACATTTGCCGATAGACAGGTTGCGGCTCCCCTTCAACCAGGGAGGACCGTTTCATGAGTTACGCAAAGCAGCCTTCATCAAATCGTTGGCTTCAACTCATCTTGGCGGTGGTCAGCATGATGCTGATCGCCAACCTGCAATACGGCTGGACGCTGTTCGTCAAGCCGATGCAGGCCTCGCATCAAGACTGGACCACCGCCGAGATCCAAACGGCGTTCAGCATCTTCATCGCGCTCGAAACCTGGCTCACGCCGGCCGGCGCTTCGATGGTGGACTGGCTGGGAGCGTTTCGCGGACCCAAGGTCGTCATCGCCCTTGGCGGCATCCTCGTGGGCCTTGGCTGGACGATTAACTCCTACGCCGACACCCTGACCATGCTCTATATCGGCGCTATCTTCTCCGGCATCGGCGCAGGATTTATCTACGCTACCTGCGTCGGCTTGGCCGTGAAGTGGTTCCCTGACCGCCGCGGCCTCGCGGTCGGCCTTACCGCGGCAGGCTTCGGCGCAGGAGCCGCCCTGACCGTCATTCCCATTCGTCACATGATCGCCAGCGACGGCTATGCCGTCACGTTCTTCGATTTCGGCATCGGCCAGGGCGTGCTGCTGTTCATCATCGCCTGGTTCCTGCGTATGCCCGAGCCGGGCGAGGCTCCGGCCCCGGTGTCGACCAAGGCCGTGCAGCAATCGGCCCGCAGCTACACACCCGCGGAAGTCCTGCGCAGCCCGGTTTTCTGGCTGCTCTATGTCATGTTCGTCATGATCTCCTCCAGCGGCCTGATGGCAGCGGCCCAGCTCGCCCTGATCGCCTCGGACTTCGGGATGGACAAGACGGTGCTCATCGGCGGCGCGTCCGTGCTGACCGTCGCCCTGATCGCCGACAGCCTCGCCAACGGCAGCGCCCGGCCATTCTTCGGCTGGGTGTCGGACCAGATCGGTCGCGAGAACACGATGGTCCTGGCGTTCGGCCTCGGCGGGTGCAGCTACTTGCTGCTGGGGACGGTCGGGCATAACCCTTGGTTGTTCGTGCTGTTCGCCGCCCTGATCTTCTTTACCTGGGGCGAGATCTTCAGCCTCTTTCCATCGACCTGCACGGATGCGTTCGGCTCAAAATACGCAACCGTCAACGCCAGCTTGCTCTACACCGCCAAAGGCACGTCGGCGCTTCTGGTGCCGTTCGCGAACATCATCAAGAACGCGACCGGAAGCTGGTGGACCGTTTTCCTGGTTGCCGCCGCGATGAATTTCATCGTTGTTTTCCTGGCGGTCTTCGTGCTCAAGCCGCTTCGGCGCCGGGTGGCGGCAAGCGCGGAAGCCGAACCCTCAATCGCGGGCCGGACGGCATGACGCGGGATTAGGCGACTTGGCGCGGGGCGGAGCTGGGCCGCCCCGCGCTTTTGTCAGGCCAGCTTCACCAGTTGCTTGCCAAAGTTGCGTCCCTTCAGCATTCCAAGAAAAGCCTCGGGCGCGCTCGATAAGCCTTCCGCGATTGATTCACGGTACTTCAGCGTTCCATCGCCCACCAAGCCGCCAAGCTCTCGCAAGGCTCCCGGCCATTCCTCCATGTGCTCCGACACGATGAACCCTTGCAGCATCAGCCGCGAGACCAGGATCAAAGCCGGATTCGCCATCACGAGCGGCTTGCCGTCGTAGCCGGCGATCGCCCCGCACACGGCGATCCGCCCATGCGCGTTCATCCGCAGCATCACGCTGTCCAGGATCGCGCCGCCGACGTTGTCGAAATACGCGTCCACCCCGTCCGGCGCCGCTTCCTTAAGCGCCGCGTCGAGTTCGCCCGCCTTGTAGTCCAGGCACGCGTCGAACCCGAGCTCGTCCCTGACGTAGCCGCACTTCCCGGCCCCGCCGGCGATTCCGACGGCCCGGCAACCCATCCGCTTGGCAAGCTGGCCCACGACGCTGCCGACCGCCCCACTGGCCGCGCTCACCACCACCGTCTCGCCGGGCTTCGGCGCGCAAACCCGGTTCAGGCCGTACCAGGCGGTCACGCCGGGCATTCCCACCGGGCCGAGGTAGGCTGACATCGGCACGCGCGAGGTGTCGATCTTCTGCATCCCGCCGCCATCGGACGTGCCGAAGTTTTGCCAGCCGAACGACCCTAGCACCTTGTCCCCGGTTTGCCACTTCGGGTTGCGGCTCTCGACCACCTCGCCCACTGTCCCGCCCTGCATCACCTCGTTCAGGGCTTGCGGGGCCGTGTAGGATTTGCGGTCGCTCATCCGCCCCCGCATATATGGGTCGAGCGACAGGTAGTGGTTGCGCACCCGCACCTGCCCATCGCCTAGCGGCTCCAGCGGTTTCTCCACCATGCGGAAGTTGCTTGCGGTCGCCGCCGCCTCGGGCCGGCTGTCGAGCAGGATCTGTTGATTGGTTTCAGCCATGGCCTTGTTCCCTCCTTTGCCCCGGCCCGGAAGTCTGTCCGGCCCGGTAGTCGTTCGCCTTGTCCTGGCCTATATAAGCGCCACAGATGCAAGCAAGGAGCCGATCTTGGCCGCTTTCAACCGCTACGATCCGAAGTTAGGCCTGAAGGCAAGCCCGCGGGCGGACGACGAGGAGCCCGACGCGCCCGATCCGTCGAACCCCGATGTGCCGGAGCCGATCGGCCCCGAGCCTCAGGAGCCGGACGACAACAAGACGCTTTCAGCTCCGGTCAACGAGCTTGAGAGCCGTCTGTTCAACACCCGCAAGGTGCTTGTTTTCGGCCCGATCAACGATAAAGTCGCCCGTGACGTCACCGGCCGGCTGCTGGCGCTTGCCAGTGACTCCGATAAGCCGATCGACGTTTACGTCAACTCTCCCGGCGGGCATGTCGAGAGCGGCGACACGATCCACGACATGATCCGCTTTGTCGACCCGGTGGCGCCCGTGCGTGTGATCGGCACCGGATGGGTGGCGAGCGCCGGCGCGCTGATCTTCCTGGCCGGCGCGAAGGAACGGCGGCTGTGCCTGCCCAACACCCGCTTTCTGCTGCATCAGCCCATGGGCGGCGTCCGCGGCCCCGCGACCGACATTGCCATCGAGGCGCGCGAGATCGTCAAGATGCGCCAGCGAATCAACGAGATCATCGCCCGCGAGACGGGGCAGCTGGTTGAGAAGGTGGCGAAGGACACCAATCGCAACTACTGGATGAGCGCCGACGAGGCGATCGCCTACGGCATGGTTGACCGGGTCATCAGCAGCATGGCCGACCGTTAGACCCGTATCGCCTTGGTTGTATCAGGCCAATACGGGCCTAGTCTTATTTGAGACGGCGATTTGCGTTCTGATTGACTCCAGTCAGAACGATCGCGGTCTAAGACGTCAAATGCCCCGGCTCATCGCCGCGATCGGGGGCTGCACGTCGGGCGGAAGCGGGCAGACATAAGGTTTTGCTTTCGTGCGCTCCGCCAAGTCGGCCTTCGCTTGGCTGATCAGGGCCGGGTCCTGGATGGCGTCGATGGCGGTGCCAGCCATCACCTTGGCGACATGCACCAGCCCTTTGTGCGCGGCCGGGCTTTTGCCTTGCGCGGTAAGTTGCCACGTGTGGAACGGCGTGCCGACCGCGCAGGTGGCGCCCCGGGCCTGAACGGTCGGCACGACCCAGCTTACGTCGCCCACATCGGTGCTTCCGTTGCCGCCCCGGCCTTTCGCTGCCAGCGGGACGATGAAGTCGCACATCGCGAGATTTCGCTGTACTGGGACGCCGGCGCGGTCGAACACGGCGGCAATGTCGGCATCCTGCAAGGTTGCCCGGACCGACTCGGCGTAGGCGCGATCCGCATCGTCGAACGCCGGCGGCCCTAGGCGCTGGAAGTTGTCGTCCATAAGCTTCTCGAGCGGGTCGTTGCCCAGCAGGTTGCTGACCGCGCTGACAACGTTGGACTTGACGATGGTTTCCGTCATCAGCGCGGCGCCGTCGGCAATCTTGCGCACGCGGGCGACCAGGGCGGTCAGGCCGTCCAGGTCCTTGGCGCGGATCAGGTAGCGCACTTTCGCCCGCGCCTGCACCACGTTCGGCGCGATCCCGCCCGCATCCAGGTAGGCGTAATGCACTCGGGCGCTGTCCGGCATGTGCTCGCGCAGGTAGTTCACGCCGACGTTCATCAGTTCCACGGCGTCGAGCGCGCTGCGTCCCAGGTGGGGCGCCGCCGCGGCATGGCTGGCCCGACCTTCGAAAGTGAAGTCGATGCGGGTGTTGGCGAGGCTGATCGGCTCGTTGACACCGGAGAACGAGGCCGGGTGCCAGGAGATGGCGATGTCGACGTCGTCGAAGGCGCCGGCGCGGACCATGAAGCCCTTGGCGGCCCCGCCCTCCTCGGCCGGGCAGCCGTAGTAGCGCACGCGGCCCTTGACGCCCTGGGCTGCCAGCCAGTCCTTCACCGATGCCGCCGCCAGCATGGCCGCGGAGCCCAGCAGGTTATGGCCGCAGCCGTGGCCGACGCCGCCCTGACCCTCGACGGGGCGCGGCTCCGACAAGCCGGCTTCCTGGCTCAGGCCGGGGAGGGCGTCGTACTCGCCCAGGATCGCGATCACCGGCCCTTCCTCGCCGGCCTCGCCCATCACCGCGGTCGGGATGTCGGCCACGTTGCGGGTGACGCGGAAGCCTTCCTGCTCCAGCATGGCGACATGCTCGGCCACGCTGCGGCGCTCGCCGTAGGCCAGCTCGGGCATGGCCCAGACGCGGTCCGAGAGGGCGATGTAGTCCTGGCGCTTGCCGTCGACGATTTGCCAGATTTGCTCGCTGTTCCGCATCGCCTCTCTCCACCAACTGATATCCGCCGCGAACGCTGCCCTGCCAGCCGGTCCGTGGCAACCCTGGGCTTGGGTTTATTCAGCAGCAACAAAGGCGCGCCACGTGGAACTCCGCCGCATCGGTATGGTTCGTCAGATGCTCCATGACGAGGATCCTCCTTCAACCCGCGTAACGCAGCGCCCGCTCGAATGGTTGGTCCGCCGCCAAGCGCCGCGCCAGCACGGCGTCGGCCCCCCAGCTCCGCCCGGCCCGGTGGAGAAAGAAGAAGCCGTGCAGGAAAGCGCAGAACAGGTAGTTCCACGGCCACTCGCCGCCCGAGTGATAGAGGCCGATCCAGAGGTTGAGCATGAACAGGACGCCGATGATGCCCGCGAGGCGGACGGCGACGCCGAGCATGAGGGCGACGGCCATGAAGGTCTCGGTAAGGTAGACCGCCGGGTCGAGCAGGCCGATGTTCGGCAGCAGGACGTCGCGCACCAGGGCGGCGTGCCAGGCATAGGCGGAGTGCTCGGCAAGCTGTCCGGTCCAGTATTGGAAGCCGCCGGAGACCGGCAGCGGCAGCTTCCACAACGAGCCTTGGAACCACATCGTGCCGATCAGCACCCGGAACAGCCAGATCGTGGCATGGCGGGCGGTGCGTTGCGCCGGGTCGCGGGACAGGTTATGCGCGGCGAGCGCCAGGCTGCCGAGCAGCAGCAGGACGTAGGCGGCAACCAGCAGGTATTTCCACGTCCCCAGCGCGTCATGGTCCGGCGTGTCGCCGATCAGGAAACGCAGGCTGTCGTTGAATGGCGTTGTTCGCACGGAGAAGCTCCTTGGACGGGTTCGGGTTCAATACGGCAAAAGACTGGTTCGCGCCCTCAGTATTCCGTCCCGAGAACCTGTTGCGCGAGGCGCGGCGGCAGAAATCCATCCCCGACCTGCCGGTGCCCGAGGTTTGCCTGCTCGATCCGGACGGCGACGTGGTGCGGGGCCTGCGCCGCAGCGGGCGGGCGGAGGCCGGCGCGGGATGGGCGTGCTATCACACGAGCCTCGATGAATTCGAGCACGAGGACACGCATGGCCGGTTGCGGATGGGGGTGGTGGGCTGCGCCGTCGGCGCGCCGTTCGCCGTGCTGGTGGCCGAGCAGTTGTTCGCCTCGGGCTGCCGCTTCCTGGTCAGCGTCACGTCGGCCGGGCAGATCGTGGCGGCCGGGACGCCGCCTTACTTCGTGCTGATCGAACGGGCGCTCCGCGACGAGGGGACGAGCGCGCATTACTTGCCGCCAGACGCCCCGGCGATGGCGGACCCAAGCCTGGCCGATGCCGCCCACCGCGCTCTGAGCAGCTACGCCGAGCCGGTGCACCGCGGCCTGGCCTGGACAACCGACGCGCCGTTCCGCGAGACCGAGGCCGCCATCGCCGCCGCGCGGGACAAAGGCGCGTTGGCCGTGGAGATGGAGGCGGCCGCACTTTACGCGTTCGGCAAGGCTCGCGCGCGGCCGGTGCTGTGCTTCGCCCACGTCACCAACCGGATGGCGGTCGTTGGCGACGATTTCGAGAAAGGCGCGGACGGCGGCGCTGCCGCCGCTATCGAGGTCGCCGTAACCGCCGCCCGCGCTTGGCGCTCATTGCAAGGAGGATAACGCGATGCCATTGGACAGCACCGGCGGCAGCAAGGCCCGGAACGTGCTTGGCGGCACGCTGGAGACCTGCTCGCTCGACCCGAAAACCGGCTTCACCCGCACCGGCTGCTGCGAGACCGGCCCCGAGGACGCTGGCAGCCATACCGTCTGCGCCGTTATGACCGCCGAGTTCCTCGCCTTCAGCCGCGGCCAAGGCAACGACCTTGTCACCCCGCACCCGCAATGGGGCTTTCCCGGCCTCAAGCCCGGCGACCAATGGTGCCTCTGTGCCCCCCGCTGGGCCGAGGCGCTGGACGCCGGCTGCGCGCCGAAGGTCGTCCTGCGCGCGACGCATGAGGCGGCGCTTGCTTGCTGCCGCATCGAGGACTTGCGGGACCATGCCGCTTGAGGCGGCTGGGAGCCGCGTGGTTTTTTGCCGCTGCGCTCGACCCGTTGCTGACTTTCGCGTCGGGCCTACGAGCGTTTGATCCCTGAGGCGAGACTGCCAAATGCTCACGATTGCCGTTGCTGCCGGTTCGCGCGCCGTTCCGGTCGTCCGGCCGAGTTGAGCGGCTCGCTGCAAGGTTTCTTCGCGTGCAGGCCGCGTGCGGAGCATAGACCCAAGCGGGCATGGCCCGGGGGTGAACTGGCTTGACCGGCCTTCCGCACGGTAGCCGTGCTGGCCGACGCGGGCGCGGCGTGATCCAGCCCAGCAACGAAAAGCCGCTTACCGCCGTTAAGGGCGCATGATCGCCACACAGACGCAAACTGCTGACGCCTTCGCCGCCGCCGTCCGGACCTTCGCGCCGGGCAAGCCGGTGTGGGTGCTGGGCCACCATGACGCGGACGGGTTGTCCGCCACCGCCCTGTTCGCCCGTGCCTTCGCCGCCGCCGGCTGGACGGCGCGCACGCGGATCGTGGGACGCGGCGAAAGCCCGTGGTCGGACGCGATGCGGGCGGAGCTGGCCGGGGAGGCCGCCGCCGGGCTGGTGGTGACGGATCTGGGCGTGCGCCCCGTTCTACCGATGCCTGGCGTGCCGACGGTGGTGGTGGACCACCATATTCCGGGAGAGATGCCAAGTGACGCCACCGTTATCAGCGGCTACGGAGCGGAGCCGATCCCCACCTCGTCGCTTCTCGCCTACTGGTGCGCCGGCGCGTTGTGCGACCCGACGCCGTGGCTGTGGCTGGCCGCGCTGGGCCTGATTGGCGACATGGCGGAGAACGCCGGCTTCGCCGAGATGGCGGACGCGCGGCGCTACGGCATCACCGCGCTGCGGGAGGCGGCGGCGCTGGCGAACGCGCCGCGGCGCACCGCGTCCGGGGACGCCTCGGCCGCGCTGGCGTTGCTGATGACGGCCGACGGGCCGAAGCCGGTGGTTGCCAGCCCGGCGCTGCTGGCGGCGCGGGGGGAGGTCAAGGCGGAGTTGGACCGGGCGCGTCGGGTCGCGCCGCGCGTGAAGGACGGGGTGGCGTTGATCCGGTTCAGCTCGCCCGCGCAGATCCATCCGCTGGTGGCGCAGCAATGGCGCGGCCGGCTCAAAGGGGAGGTGGTGCTGGCGGCCAACACCGGCTACCGCCCGGGTTGGGTGCATTTCGCGGTGCGTTCGGCGCAGGACCGGGACTTGGTGGCCTTCCTGGCGGAGCGCCGGCCGCTGGGCGCGGACGAGATGTACGGCTCGGGGCACCGGCAGGCGACCGGCGGGGCGTTGCGTCCCGCGCCGTGGAACGCGTTCGTGGTCGGGCTGGGCTTCGCCGACGCGGGGGTGCCGGCATGACGGCCCCGCTGCGCCTGGGCTTTCCCGTCAAGGTGATGGAGCAGCCCGACCTGAAGAGCAACGACACGCGGCGGTGGCAGAAGAACCCACATCTGCGCGCCTCGCTGGAATACGTGGACGCGATCCTGGACCATCTGGGGAAGCGGCGGATCCCGATGTATCGCCTGTCGTCCGACCTTGCGCCCTATGCGACCCATCCGGACATGCCGCAGTTCCACGGCATGGTGGCGGACAGCGATGCCGAACTGCGGGCGGTCGGGGCCAAAGCGCGCGCGCTGGACATCCGGTTGTCGTTCCACCCGTCACAGTACGTGCTGCTCAACAGCCCGGACCCGGCGTTGACGCGCAAGAGCATCTGGGATTTGTCGTCGCAGGCGGAGATGCTGGACCGCATGGAGCTGGGGCCGGAAGCGGTGCTGGTGACGCATGTCGGCGGGACCTACGGCGACACCGACGCCAGCCGCGCGCGATGGGCGGAAACCTGGCCCACCTTGCCGGAGCACGTGCGGCGGCGGCTGGTGCTGGAGCACGACGACATCCGCTTCTCCGCCGCCGATACGCTGTGGATTCATGAGCGCACCGGCGTGCGGCTGGTGTTCGACTATCAGCACCATTGGTGCCTGAACCCTGCCGGGCTCGGCACGGTGGACACGCTGCGGCACATGCTTGCCACCTGGCCGGAGGGGCAGCGGCCGAAGATCCATTTCTCCTCGCCGCGCACGGAGCTGCGCGAGGTGGCGCGGGTGGATAGGAAAACGAAGCGCAAGAAGAAGGCGCTGATCCCGCCGATCTGGACCGGGCACGCCGATTTCACCAATCCGTTCGAGTTTGCCCGTTTCATGCGGGATGCCGCTGGGCTGGTGTTCGACGTGATGCTGGAAGGCAAGTCCAAGGACATCTCGCTGTTGAAGCTGCGGCCTGACCTTCTGCGCTACGCGCCGGACGTGGCAGCACGGTTCGGCGTGTTCCCGGCGCAGGGGGCGGCGCTGGCCGAGGAGGAGGCCGGGCTTGAGGCCGAGCATGATCCGGAGAACGATCCGGACGTGGACGAGGGGGCTTAGCCGCCCTGATTGGGAAAGCGAAGCGTATCCGTTGGTAAATCAGGTCGAACAAGACCGTTATCACCGTAGGGTTAGTCGTGGCTCGATCCGGCGAAGCGGCTTGCCCGCGCGGGCCGCGTCAAATTGAAATCAGACGAGCTGGCGTAAGGATTATTACATCAGCCAATCCGTTCGCTCGCGGCGTCAGCAACAATCACGGGGAGCAAAATGGGAGGGCTTGGCAGCAGCGCGCCAATATCAATCTTGCCGCCGCTCTGCGTCGGCGCTTCTTCCGCCAGGCTGGCCACTCCTTCCGTCCATCTCTCAACCCAATATGAATACTCTTGGGGGCTTGTTCGACGATGATCTCTACGAATCGATCGGGCGAACAAGCGTCTTGAGCTGTTGTGTCTCCGGGCCGCTTTGCCGACATGCCGCCGCACTTATTGCTGGCGCTGCCCCTTAGCCTCGTCGGGACCCCATCGCCACTGCCGACAAGGCCGCCAGCAACACCGCCGCCCGGGGGGCCGCCAGCTTCGCGTCCCCATGCCGCAACTCGCTTGCCAGCACCGCCGCCGACGTCGCCGCCAGCACCGCCCCGCCGATCGCGCGCGTTGCCGGCAACGCGATCAGCGCACCGCCCGCGATCTCCGCTCCGGCCACCGTTCTCATGCTCCCGCGCGACCATCCCAGGTGCCGGAACATCCGCATGTATCCCTGCTCGCCGGTGATCTTGTCCGCCCCGGCAATCGCCACCGCGCCGCCAAGGGCCGTAAACCAGACAGTCCGAAATACGCTCATCAAAGGCCTCCGCGGTTTCCAACGCCCGCCGGCCGACTCCGTTCAGCACGAACGGGAGACCAATCGCGCGTGCCGATGCCTGATTGCCGCTATATACTCTCCATGAACCGCTCCCCTGCGCGCCCCAGCCTGACCGCGCTGCGCCTTCTCGTGCCTTTCCTTCGCCCTTATCGCGGCCGGGCCGCTGCGGCGTCCTGCGTGCTGACGCTTGCCGCCGGCCTGGTCCTGGCGCTTGGCCAGGGCGTCCGCCGCCTGATCGATTTCGGCTTCGCGACCGGCAATGCCGACCACCTGAACCAAGCGGCGCTCGCCATGGCCGCGGTGGTCGCCGCCCTCGCGGTGACGACGGCGGCCCGCTACTACCTCGTTTCCTGGCTCGGCGAACGGGTGGCGGCCGACATGCGCGACGCCCTGTTCAACCGGGTCCTGTCGCTCTCGCCAGTCGTGTTCGAGACCTTGCGCACGGGCGACGTGCTGACGCGCCTGACGGCCGACACGGCGCTGCTGCAAACGCTGGTCGGCAGCGCGGTCTCGGTTTGGCTGCGCAGCGCCCTGCTGGCCTCGGGCGCGCTGGCCATGCTGGTCTACACCAGCCCGAAGCTCGCCCTGATCGTGGTGGCGGTGGTTCCCTTCGTCGTTCTGCCGCTTGTTCTGTTCGGACGCCGGGAACGCAGCCTGTCACGCACGGCGCAGGACCGCCTGGCCGACCTCGGCGCCTACGCCGAGGAAACCGTCAACAGCCTTTCCACCGTGCAGGCCTACACGCACCAATCGGTCGACCAGGCCCGGTTCGCCGGGCGGGTTGAGGCGAGCGTCCAAGCCGCGCTGCGCCGCGCTGGCACCCGCGCGGGGCTGATCCTGGCGGTGATCCTGCTGGGGTTCGGGGCCATCACGTTCAGCCTGTGGGTCGGCGGCCTTGAAGTGGTCCACGGGCGGCTGTCCGGCGGCGCGCTGTCCGCCTTTGTTTTCTACGCCGTGATCGTGGCGACCAGCGTCGCGTCCATGAGCGAGCTTTGGGGCGACGTGCAGCGCGCCGCCGGGTCCGCGAGCCGGATCGGCGAGCTGCTGGCCGAGAACCCCGGCATTACCGCTCCGGCGAACCCGGTTCGGCTCCCGCCTTCCGCCGCGGGCGGCGCCAGCGTCAGGCTCGACGGCATCCGCTTCGCCTACCCGTCCCGCCCGAACGACCCGGCGCTCGATGGGCTAGACCTGCACGTCGGGCCTGGCGAGACGGTGGCCCTGGTCGGCCCGAGCGGCGCGGGCAAATCCACCGTGTTCCAGCTCATCCTGCGCTTCTACGACCCGGGCGCGGGCCGCGTGCTGCTCGACGACGCCGACCTGCGCCAAGCCGACCCCGATGCGGTGCGACGCCGCATCGCCCTGGTCTCGCAGGACCCGGTGATCTTCGGCGCCGACGTTTGGGACAACATCCGCTACGGCCGCCCGTCGGCGAGCGACGCCGAGGTCCGAAGCGCCGCCCGGGCCGCCTCGGCGGACTTCCTCGACGGGCTGCCGCAGGGCTTCGACACCTTCCTCGGCGAGCGCGGGCTTCGGCTTTCGGGCGGGCAGCGGCAGCGCGTCGCGATCGCGCGGGCCATCCTGCGGGACGCCCCCTTGCTGCTGCTGGACGAGGCCACCAGCGCGCTCGACGCCGAGAGCGAGGCGGCCGTGCAGCAGGCGCTGGCCCGGCTGAGCGAGAGCCGCACCACGCTGGTCATCGCCCACCGGCTCGCGACGGTGCGCCGGGCCGACCGGATCGTGGTCATGGAGCGGGGCCGCGTCGTTGCGACCGACACGCACGAGCAGCTTGTCGCCGGCGGCGGGCTTTATGCGCGCCTGGCGGCGCTGCAGTTCACGGCGGCGTAGGCGCCTTGCTGCTACGTCGCTTGTTCACAATCGGAACGTGTTCCGGGCTGACGTGCCTTTGCGTCGCGTGGTGCATGGAACCAATCCGTTGCATGACAGCGGCTTTGCCGCGACAGCCAGGTTTTCGCGCCACGCTTGTTCGGAGGCGAGGCGACATGGCGACGCGAGCGGCCTCGATGAACCCCGGGCAGCGCCCGGGCCGTTACCGAATAGGGCCGCGCTGGGTTCAGGCCGCGACGCCGGGCGTCTCGTTCGGCACCAGGGTCCAGACCTGCTTCAGGGGGATTTCCGCCCGGATGTGCTGCGGCAAGCGGCTGTAATGCTCCTTCACCCCGGCCACGATGTCGTTGGCGTCCCATAGGCGGATGCGGAAATAGTCGGCCGCGGCCTCGGCGCGCATGGGCTGGTTGAAGCCGCCCCAGCCGACCAGGAGACCGTAGTCCGCCTGGTAGCGCGCCATGACCCCGGCCAGTTCCCGCAACGGGCGCACGTCAAGCCTGGTGTCCTGCGACTTGACTTGCACCACCAATTTGGGGCCGCCGAAGCTCAAGGGGCCGCTTCCGGCCAGAATATCGACGCCGCCGTCCGCCCCGGGCGGGGAGATCGTCGCACGGTAGTCCTGCGCTTCCAGCAGCGCCGCGACCAGGCCGGCGAGGGCGTGGCCCTTGAATTTCTGGGCGATGCGGTCGCGGATCATGTCGGCGGACCGCTCCTCGATGTCGGGCGGCGGCAGCGTGGGGCGGGCGGGCGCCACGTGCCGGGCCGGGCCGACGGGCCATGCCTTGCCCCCGCCTTCGGCCAGCAAGGCGCGGACCCGCTGTTCCGCGTCGTTCCGCTCGACCCGGCAAACGGTCATAAAGGCGCCGAACGACAACAGGACGTCGATGTCGAACGCGCGCCGGGGCGCCTCGGCCTGCCAGTCCACCGAGCGGGCATGGAACGGCCCTTCGGCCAGGTCGCGGCGATACTGGTAGTCTCCCATGACCGTGCCGATCGCGATGGTCGGCCGGCTCTTGAGCGGCATGACCACGAGGTCGCCCGGCTTGATGCCGTCGCGCATGGCCCAAAGCTGGCCGTGCCAGTTGTTCAGGGTTTTCGGCTTCTGGTTCGGATAGGTGGACCGCAGCAGCGCCTCGAGTTCGCTGCGCGTCGCATATGGCGTGAGATCCGGCAGGTCCTCCCAGCCGATCATCGCCAGCTTTTGTTCCAAAGCGAGAAACTCGCGCTCACCAGTTTTGCCCGCCCGCATAAGCCACATAGTCATTTGGTCAAACCTTGTATGGCATAGCGCCTCCAGCCCCGAACATTACCTGCCATTGGCCTGGCCATCGATTTATAACGATAGCACAAACGCAGATAACGTATCTGAAACGTTATATTGTAGTGCAGATATGTTTCGACGCTAGAGAAGCATGTGAAAATTATGGACATAACTACTCAAGTCTCTACGAGATCGATTAGTAGAGAACTTCTGGCGTTCACATGAATTCTGAATTGCGCCGAAATGTTCTTTGCTGCCGGAAAATTCCAGCAAGGGTCAGATTAACGACAAATTTGCGGTAAAAAGCCGCGGTTCCGCTAGCGGATTTAAACGATGCCTACATTTACTCGTTTGAATACCGGCTGTCTGACGCCTTGCTGGCGATATTGGAGCCGCTGCTGGCGCAGTTATCGAGCAGTCAAGCGATGCGGCCGCGTGTATTTAGGTACGATACGACAGTCAATTGGCTGTCATTGCTGCGGCTTTGAACGTTAATGCTTGCGTGCCATTACTTCCGTCAAGCAGGCGGCCAGATAAACCGCGCCGCTGATCGCGCTGATCCAGAAGCTCACGGGCCAATCCGTCAGCACGGCGGCCCCTAGGCCGGCCCATGTCTCGGCAAGCGCCAGCGCCACGGAGAGCGCGATGCCGGGCAGCACGCGCCCGGTCCATTGCTGCGCGGCAGCGCCCGGCCCGACCAGAAGCGCGAACACCAGCAAGATGCCGACGACTTGCACGCACTCCGCCACGGCGAGCGCCGCCACGGCCATGAACAGGACCGACATCGCCCGCAGCGGCACCCCGCGCGCTTCCGCCGCTTCCGGCTGCAGGCTCGCGAACACCAGCGGGCGCAGCATCGCGGCGAGGAGGGCCAGGCTCGCCAAGCCGAGGCCGAGCAGCGCCCGGATCGTGGCACGGTCCACGGCCAAGACGTTGCCGAACAGCAGCGCCGTCGCTTGGGAGGCATAGGACGTGTAGAAATGGAGGAAGAGCAGGCCGAAACCGAGCGAGACGGCCAGCACGATGCCGATCGCGATGTCCCGTCCCGCGGCCCGCGCGCCGAGCAGCCCCATCGCGATCCCGCCGCCCACCGTCATCAGCACCAAGCCCCAGAGCGGCGACAGGCCGACCAGCCCGGCCCCGGCCGCTCCGCTGAAGCCGATGTGCCCCAGGGCATGGCCGGCGAAGGCTTCTCTCCGGAGCACCAGCATGTAGCCGACGGCACCCGCCACGACAGCCACGACCGTGCCCGCCATCAGCGCGTTCGCCATGAAGTCAACCATGCGCGTGCGCCCCCTCGCAGCCGTGCGCGCCGTGCTCCGCTTCCTGGCCGCCCATCATCACGAACACCCGCCCGCCCGCGCGCACGACCTCGATCTCGGCCCCGTAAAGCCGAGACAGCACCGGCCCGGTCATGACCTCGTCGGTTGTGCCGATCGCCGCTTGCCCGCCGCCGAGATAGAGGACCCGATCCATCGCCCCGAGCAGCGGGTTCAGCTCATGCGCGGTGAACAGCACCGTCAACCCGAGCTCGCGTTGCAGGCGCTGGACGAGGCGCACGACGTTCCGCTGATGGCGGATGTCCAGACTCATCAGCGGCTCATCCAGCAGCAGGAGCTTCGGCCGTCCCAGCAACGCCTGCGCCAGCAGGAGCCGTTGCCGCTCTCCTCCGGACAGCTCCATCAGCCGCCGCCGGGCCAGGGACTCGCCTTCGACCAGCGCCAGCGCCGCGCCGATGTCTTGGCGCGCCGAGCGGCCTGGCCAGGGCAGGCCCCATCGTGCGCCATCGGCGGCGCTGGCGACGAACTCCGCACCGGTCATCCGCGAGCCTGCGAGGTTGCTTCGGACCTGCGGCATGTAGCCGATCCGTTGGTCGCCGCGGCGCACCGGCTGGCCGAACAGGCGCACGGAACCTTGCTGCGCGCGGACCAAGCCCAGCAAGGCGCGAAGTAACGTGGTCTTGCCCGCCCCGTTTGGCCCCAGCACGCCCACGAACTCGCCCGGGTGAATGGAGAACGATATGGCCCGCAAAACCTGCCGTCCGCCGATCCCGAGCGTTGCGTGATCGAGCGCGACGTCAGTCACGGTTTCGCCGAGAGCGCCGCTTCGAGTGCTGCGAGCTGCGTCAGCATCCAGGTTTGGTAGTTTTGTCCCGCCGGCTCGGTCTCGCTCACGCCCACTGCCGGGATGCCATTTTGCTTTGCCAGCGCCAGCATCCGCTGCGCCGCGGGTCCGGTGGCCTGGGCATTGTAGATCAGGGCGCGGACGCGATGCTGCGTCAGGTCGGTCTCGAACGCCGCCACGTCGGAGACGCGCGGCTCGACGCCGTTCATCACCGAGTTTTGGAACCGCTCGTTGCGCATCTCGAGGCCGATTGCCCGGGCCATCAGCCCGAAGACCGGCTCGGTCGCGGTGATAGGCGTGCCGGCGAACCGCTTCCGCATGGCGGCTATCTTGGCGTCGAGCGGTTCGAGGGACGCGAGGAAGCGTTGGAGGCGGGCGGCGTAGGCGTCCTTGTGCGCCGGGCTGGCCTTGGTCAGCGTCTCGGCCAGCGCCTTGGCGACGGTTGGCATCACGGCCGGGTCGTACCAAAGGTGCGGGTTGCCGCCTGCTTTCCAGTCATGCAAGGCCGACACGTCCAGCACGGTCCGGTTCTCGGCCCGGACGGCGCCGATGAGCTTGCTCATCCATTGGTCGTAGCCGGCGCCGTTGTAGATCACGATCTGCGCGGAGGAGAGGGCACGGGCTGTTGACGGGCTGGCCTCGAACAGATGGGGGTCCTGGTCCGGGTTGCTGAGGATGCTTGTCACCTGTGCTTCCGGACCTGCCACCTGGCGGGCCACGTCGCCGTAGAAATTTTCCGCGGCAACGATCAAATTCGGCGGCCCCGGCTGCGCCCATGCCGACGCATTGAAGGACAGGGCCAGCAACAAGGCGGCGGCGGATGCGAGTTTCATGGGAGAACGGCCTTCTCAATCAGGTTCGCCGTTTTGATACGTTATAACGTTTTGTTTTGTCGAGACGCTCGCGGGGCTTTGGTTCAGGCGGTTCGAAGTTGATCGCGGCCTGGCTCAAGTTCTCCGCCCTTGAACCCTGTTGTCAGCCGTCCTTACAGGCGGCTTGAAGGATGCCGGCATAACGCGCACGTTTCAGCGCATCGCATCAGACTTGGAGGTTCATCAATGCGCCGTCTGCTCCTTGCTGCCGGGCTGCTTTTCCCGTTCTTCTGCGTTGCCGGCCAAGCACACCCCTTGGTGGCGCTTGTCGCTGAAACAGCCGGGATTCAGGTACGGCAGCCCTGGGCACGCGCCACGGCTCCTGGCCAGAAGGTCGGGGCCGCCTACGTGACGCTGACCAGCCCGGCTGCCGACCGTCTGCTTGGCGGCAGCAGCCCGATTGCCGCCGGCGTCGAGGTGCACGAGATGTCGATGGACAACGGGGTGATGCGTATGCGCCAGCTCGGGCAGGGCCTCGTGCTGCCGGCTGGCCAGCCCACGCCGCTGGAGCCGGGCGGTTATCATCTCATGCTGACGGGCCTCAAGCAGCCGCTCGTTGCCGGCCAGACAGTCCCTGTGCAGCTCACGTTCGAGCATTCCCCGCCGATGACCGTGGAGTTTAAGGTTGCTCCGATCGGCGCCCGCGGGCCGGGCATGGATCATGGTGCGATGACGGGACACAAGTCGTGACGAACCGGCGCAGGCTGCTGCTGCTGGCGCCAAGCGGCGTGCTGGCGCTGGGGTTATTAGGCGCGGGCGCGTGGCTTTCCTCGGCGCGGGACGAGCAGAAGCTCCAGCCCATTCCCATCGGCGGCCCTTTCCAGCTCGAGGCCGCGGGCGGGCGCGTGGTCACGGACCAGGATTTCCGCGGGCGCTGGATGCTGGTCTATTTCGGCTACACCCATTGCCCGGACGCGTGCCCGACGGCGCTGCAGGACATGGCCGGCGCGCTGGACGAGCTTGGCCCGGACGCGAGCAAGAACGTGGCCGCGGTGTTCATCACGGTCGACCCGGAGCGGGACACGCCGCAAGTGATGCGCAACTACGTCAGCGGCTTCGACGCGCCGATCACCGGGCTTAGCGGCAGCCCGGAGCAGATCGCCGCGGCGGCCCGGGCCTACCGGGTTTATTACAAGCGGCACGACGAGTCCGGCGGGGATTACGCGATGGACCACAGCAGCATCATCTACGTGATGAACCCGAAGGGGCAGTTCGTCGCCAACTTCACCCACCAGTCGGCCCCGGACGCTATTGCCGCGAAGCTGCGGAGCCTGATGGGCTAAAGGGGGTTCAGCCTTTCTCGCCAGATCTGCCTGGCTTGCGCGTCGGCCTCGGCGGCGGCCGTCGCCTTGCCCAAGGCGAGCAGCCCGAGTGCGGTCGTCGCCTGCGCGATTGCGGCGCCGGGGCCTGTTCCCGTGCGCCAAGCGTCGGAGAGGCTGGCTTCGGTCTCGGGAATGGGCAAAGCCGGCAACTCGATCTCGCCGCGTCCTGCGGCTTGGTCCAGCCAGTGCGCCTGCATGGGCTTGGCCGGGTTCCGTTCCGCCTCGCCTCCGCCGCCTTTCACGACCAAGAGGCGGTTGCGGCCGAGCAGTTCGGAGGCGTTGAGGTGCAGCGCGATGTAGGGCGGATGGAACACGCCATCCACGCTGGCCGGGGCATCGAACGGGTTGAGCAGGCGGGCGGCGGTGTTGATGGGGGAGCGCAGGCCCAGCAGGTTGCGGAGGCGGAGCAGGTTGTCGAATGCCGGGCATAGGGCGGCGAGCGGCAAGTAGGCGAAATTGACGGCCTCAAGTTGCTGGGCGGCTTCGGCCTTGCTTCCGCAAACAGGCAAGCCGAGGACAGAAAGAGCCCCGGTCACCGGCGTGCCGCGGGTGAACTCGTTGCTGCCGTGCATCAGGATACGATGCCCGGCGCGGGCCAAGGCGAGGGCGGCCAGGAGGAACCACGGAGCGCCGCGCGTCCGCCCGGCCCCGTAACTCGGCCAGTCAAGCGCGACCTGTGCCGCGCCCGCGGGCAAGCCCGCGCCGAACTCGTGCCGGGCCGCTTCCACCAGCCCGGCGATCTCGTCAGCGTCCTCGCCCCGGTAACGCAGCAGCATGAGGAACGCGCCGACCTGGTGCGGATCGGCTTCGCCCCGGAGCACCATGCCAAGGGCGGCGCGGGCCTCGTCCCGGGTCAATGCCCGAGAGCGGCCGGGGCCTCGTCCGAGCGTGCGGACATATTGCGCGAACGGGTGTTCCGAAAGGACGGCAGCCGGATCGGGACGGTGCTTCGGGCGCTCGGGCAGGGCATCAGGCGGCAACGCGCCGCTCCTGGCCGGGCGCTGCGGCCTCGCGCGCGTCGCCCAGCGCGACGACCGCGCCGATCAGCACGAGCGTCGGCCCGTCGATTGACGCGTCGGAAACAGTGGCGGCGATCCCGGACAAGTCGGCACGAAGCCGGCGCTCGTTGGGCAGGGAGGCGTTCTCGACGGCAATCGCCGGGGTGGACGGGTCCATGCCGGCGGCGATCAGCCGGGCTGCGAGCAACGGGAGGGTCCTGACGCCCATGTAGACGGCGAGCGTGCCTCCGGCGCGGGCCAGGGCGGACCAGTCGTGCTCCGGCAAACGGTCGTCCGCGCCGTGGGCCGTGATGAGGTGCAGGCTGCGCGCGGCGCCCCGATGGGTCAGCGGAATGCCCAGGCGGGCGGCGGTCGCGAGGGCCGCGGTGATCCCGGGGATGACCTCGGTTTCGACTCCGGCGGCGCGAAGGCTTTCGAGTTCCTCGCCGCCGCGCCCGAAGATGAACGGGTCGCCGCCTTTCAAGCGGACGACGTGGTCGCCGGCCTGGGCGCGTTCGACGATCAGGGCGTTGATGGCGGCCTGGGTCATCTCGTGCCGCCCGCAGCGCTTGCCGACGTCGATCATGCGCGCGCCTGGGCGGGCCAGGGCCAGGATGTCTGGGCCGACGAGCTTGTCATACAGCACGACGTCGGCGCTGCGCAGGGCATCGGCCGCGCGGACGGTCAGCAAGTCGGCGGCTCCCGGCCCTGCGCCGACCAGGCTGGCCCGGCCTTGCCGCGCGCGGGCGGGGAGCGCGCTGGCGAGCACGCCTTGCTGGGCCGCGGCGGCGAGCGCCGGATGGCCGGGAGGGGCGAGCACCAGGGCGACGCCGGAAAGGTCGATGGGCGCGGACAGGCCGATCTCGCGCACGGCGGCGCCGGCGTCCCGCATCGCGGCGGCCTCGGCAGGCGCGGGGCCGACGACCAGCACCGTCCGTCCGGCCAGCAGGAGCGAGAGGGCCGGCTCAGGCCGGGGCGAGTTGGTCACGGAGGATTTCCTTGAGTTCGGGGATGCAGGACCCGCAGTTCGTGCCGGCGCGCAGGGCGGCCCCGACCTCGGCCACGGTGGCGAGATGCTGCCCGACGATGGCCCCGCGCAAGGTTTCGAGACCGACGGAGAAGCAGGCGCAAACGAGCTTTTCCGGCTCGCCGACCGGGCCGCCGCCGGCGAGCACGGAGCGGCGCGCGTTGTCGGCGATCGGTCCGGCCAGCAGCGCGGACAGGGCCTGGTGCGACGGCAGGGCTGCGTCGCGGCTGGTCAGATACAGGCAGGCGAGCAGGCGGCCCTCTCGCATGGCGGCGAATCGCCAAACGCCGCGGCTCGAGTCCGCCATCTCCATGATCTCCGCCTCGCCCGCTGCCATCAGTGAATGGGCAAAGGTGGCGAGCGATGCGGTGTCCGGCAAGGGCTCGGGGCTGGCGAGGTGGAACGCGTGGCCGTGCTCGATCGGGATACGCGACCAAGTCGTCCGCTCCGGGCGGACCGCGTGGGCATGCAGCAGCAGGCCGCGCCAGGCGGTAGGGACGGGGCTGACGGCCAGCGGCGTGGCCTTCAGTTCGGGCTGGCCGGACACCGGGTCGACATCGGGGGCGACCAGTGCGCCAATCGGGCCGGCGGAGCTGAAGGCGTCGGTCCAGTGCATGGGGACGAACACGTCGCCGGGGCGCTGGCCCGGATCGATGGCGGCGCGCAGCACGGTGCTGCCATGCGCGGTGGAGAGCCTGACAAGGGCGTCCGGGCCGATGCCGAGCCGGGCCGCGTCGTCCGGGTGCAGGCTGGCGAAGGGTTCGGCGATGTGCTGCACCAAGCGGGGGACGAGGCCGGTGCGGGTCATGGTGTGCCACTGGTCGCGCACGCGTCCGGTGTTGAGCAGCATGGGATATTCGGCGCTGCAGGCGTTGGCGGGCGGACGCCAGACCGTGGGGACGATGCGGGCGCAGCCGTCCTCGGTCGGGAAGCCGCCGTTGGCGAACAAGCGTCCGCCAATCTTGCCGCCCGCGGGGGCGGGCCATTGCAGGGGCGGCATGGCGTCGTATTCGTCGTCGGCGATGCCGGCCAGCGCGCCGAGGTCGAGCGGGCGGGCGCCGCCGTTCTCGAAAGCGGTCAGCGCCGCATGCTCGCGGAACACGGCGGCGGCGCTGGGCCAGGCGAAGTGCTCGGCCCAGCCCATGCGACGCCCGACTTCGGCCAGCATCCACCAGTCGGGGCGCGCCTCGCCGGGCGCGGGGCGGAAGGCGCGCTGCCGGGTGATGCGGCGCTCGGAGTTGGTGACGGTGCCGCTGCGCTCGCCCCATCCGGCGGCGGGCAGGACGACGTGGGCGAGCCGGGTGGTGTCGGTCGGCCAGATGTCGCTGACGACGACGAAGGGGCAGCGGGCGAGCGCCTCGCGGACGCGCCCCGCGCGCGGCAAGCTGTCGGCCGGGTTGGTGCAGATGATCCAGAGCGCGCGGATTTGTCCGTCGTGGACGGCATCGAACAGGTCGATCGCCTTGAGGCCGGGCTTGGTCGCCATCGCGGGCGCTTGCCAAAAGCGGCGGACCCGGTCGGCGGCGCCCGGCTGGTCGAAGCGCATGTGGGCGGCGAGCTGATTCGACAGCCCGCCGACCTCGCGCCCGCCCATCGCGTTCGGCTGCCCGGTCACGCTGAACGGCCCGGCGCCGTAGCAGCCGATCCGCCCCGTGGCCAGGTGCACGTTGATGATGCTGTTCACCTTGTCCGTCCCGGCGGAGGACTGGTTCACGCCCTGGGAATAGACGGTGACGGTGCGGGGAACGTCGGCGAACCAGGCGTAGAACAAGTCGATGTCGGTCTGGCCGAGCCCGGTGATGGCAGCGACGTCGATGCCCTGCGCGGCTTCCAGCGCCTGCTGGAGGCCGGTGGTGTTGGCCGCCGCCCACTCCTGGTCGACCGCGCCGGCCCCATCGAGGTGCGCGAGCAACCCGGCGAACAATGCCACGTCGCTGCCCGGCGTGAGCTTCAGGTGCAGGTCGGCAGCCTCGCAGGTGGCAGTGCGGCGCGGATCGACGACGACGACGCGGGTGCCGCGCTTGGCCCGGGCGGCCTGCAACCGCTGGAACAGCACCGGATGGCACCAGGCGAAGTTGCTGCCGACCAGGACGACGAGGTTGGCGTGCTCCAAGTCTTCATAGGCGCCGGGAACGATGTCCGCCCCGAACGCCCGGACATGCCCGGCGACCGAGGACGCCATGCACAAGCGCGAGTTGGTGTCGATGTTGCCGCTGCCGATGAAGCCTTTCATCAGCTTGTTGGCGACGTAATAGTCTTCGGTCAGGCATTGGCCGGAGACATAGAACGCGACGCTGTCCGGCCCGTGCTCGGCGATGGCGTCCCGGAAACGGCTGGCGACGAGGCCGAGCGCGCTGTCCCAATCGGTGCGGGCACCGTCGACGACCGGGTGCAGCAGGCGCCCGGTGTCGTCAATGGTCTCGGCGAGGGCCGCCCCCTTGCTGCAGATGCGGCCGTAGTTCGCCGGGTGCGCCGGGTCGGGAACGACGCTGCCATCGGGCTTGGCGATGACGCCGCAGCCGACGCCGCAATAGGGGCAGGTGGTGCGGACGTCGGCTGGGGGTGCGGCCTCGCTCATTCAGAAAGGGCGACCTGCACGCGCCCCTCCAGCACGCGGGCGCGGAAGACATGGGTGCAGCCCTCGTCCGGCGCGCGGGCCTGCCCGTCCGCAAGCGTGATGACCCAGTTGTGCAGCGGGCAGGTCACGTTATGCCCGTGGACGATGCCCTGCGAGAGCTTGCCTTGCTTATGCGGGCAACGGTCGTCGAGGGCGAACACGGCGTCGTCCACCGTGCGGAACACGGCGACGTCGCCGCGGTGGGTGGCGACGACGCGGGCGCCTTGGCGCGGGATGTCGTCCAGCGTGCCCACGTCGAGCCAATGGGAGACGAGGCCGAAGCCGTCCATGCGCCGTTACTCCGCCGGGACCAGGGTTTCGTAGGGGGCGGCCATGCTGCTGTCCGGCGCGCGCTCGGCCCAGGGGTCGTGCTGCATGAACTGCTGCGCGAACAGGAAGCGGCCTTGCAGCAACGCGCGATTCTCGGCGTCGCCCGCCACGCACTCGCGCACCCAGGCGATGCCGCGGCGTTCGAGCCAGGGGGCGGTTCGCTCCAGGTAGCGGGCGTCCTCGCGGTAGAGCTGCAGGAACGCGGCGGCGTATTCCAGCACCTGCTCCGGGGTCTCGACCTTGGCCAGCGGCTCGGTGCCGCGCAGGCGGATGCCGCCGTTGCCGCCGACGCTCAGCTCCCAGCCGCTGTCAACCGCGATGACGCCGAAATCCTTGATCGTGGCCTCGGCGCAATTGCGCGGGCAGCCGGAAACGGCGAGCTTGACCTTGTGCGGGAACCAGGAGCCCCAGGTCATGCGCTCGAGCGCCACGCCCATGCCGGTGCTGTCCTGGGTGCCGAAGCGGCACCATTCGGAGCCGACGCAGGTTTTCACCGTCCGCAGCGCCTTGCCGTAGGCGTGGCCGGACACCATGCCGGCGGCGCCGAGATCCCGCCAGACCGCGGGCAAGTCCTCCCGCTTGACTCCGAGCAGGTCGATGCGCTGGCCGCCCGTCACCTTCACCGTCGGGATCGAGAACTTGTCCACCACGTCGGCGATCGCCCGCAGCTCGCGGCTGTTGGTCAGCCCGCCCCACATGCGCGGGACGACGGAGTAGGTGCCGTCCTTCTGGATGTTGGCGTGCATCCGCTCGTTAACGAACCGGCTCTGCGCCTCGTCGACGTATTCGCCGGGCCAGGCGCAAAGCAGGTAGTAGTTGAGCGCCGGGCGGCAAACGTGGCAGCCATCCTCGTTGGACCAGCCAAGGGTCTGCATGGCCTCCGGGATGGTTTTGAGGTCCTGGGCGGCGATGGCGGCGCGCACGGCGTCGTGGCCGAGGCCGGTGCAGCCGCACATCGGCTTCTCGCCCTCGGGGGCCTTGTAGCCGTCGCCGAGCGCGACGCCGAGCAATCCCTCGACCAGGCCGGTGCAACTGCCGCAGGAGGCGGAGGCCTTGGTATGGGCGCGGACCCCGTCCAGCGTGGTGAGGCCCTTGCTCGCGATAGCGCCCAGGATCGTGCTCTTGCAGACGCCGTTGCAGCCGCAAACCTCGGCGTCGTCGGCCAGCGCGGCGACGGCGGCGTTCGGGTCGATGCCGCTGGCGGCGTTGGCCAGGTCCTGGCCGAAGATGAGGCTGTCGCGCAGCCCGGCGAGGGGCTTGGCGTCGCGCATCAGGTTGAAGTACCAGTTGCCGTCCTTGGCGTCGCCGTAGAGCACGGCGCCAACCAGCGCGTCGCCGCGCAGGACGAGCCGGCGGTAGACGCCGCGGGCCGGGTCGCGGAACACCACCTCCTCGGTCGTGTCGTCGCCCATGAAGTCGCCGGCGGAATACATGTCGATTCCGGTCACCTTCAGGCGGGTGCCGGCGATGCTGCCGGCAAAGGCGGTCGCGGCGACGCCGGAGACCGCGTCGGCGCAAACCTTGGCCATGTCCCACAACGGGGCCACAAGGCCGTAGGTCTGGCCGCGGTGCTCGACGCACTCGCCGACGGCGAAGACCGACGGGTCGCTCGTGCGCATCTGGTCGTCAACGACGATGCCGCGCTTGCATTCGAGGCCGATGGCGCGCCCGAGGGCCGTGTTGGGACGGATGCCGACGGCCATCACGACCAGGTCCGCGCCGAGCATGGTCCCGTCGGAAAGCTCCACCTGCTCGACGCGGCCGTTGCCGTGCAGCGCCTTGGTGTTGGCGGCGGTCAGTACTGTCATGCCGCGGGTTTCGAGGTCGGCTTTCAGCATCCCCCCGGCGGTCACGTCAAGCTGGCGCTCCATCAGCGTGGGCATCAGGTGGATGACGGTCACGTCCATGCCGTTCAGCGCCAGCCCGTTCGCGGCCTCGAGACCAAGCAAGCCGCCGCCGATCACCACCGCCCGCCCCCCGCGCCCGGCGGCGTCCAGCATCGCGTCCACGTCCGCCACGTCGCGGAACGTGATGACGCCGGGCAGATCCTTGCCCGGCACGGGAATGATGAACGGGTCCGATCCGGTGGCGACCAGCAGCACGTCGTAGGAGCGCGTCGTGCCGCGCTCGCCCGTGACGGTGCGGGCCTCGCGGTCGACAGCCACGACGCGCTCGCCGGCGATCAGTTCGATGGCGTTCCGCTCGTACCATTCATGCGTGTTGATCACGATCTCGTCGAAGGTTTTCTCCTTGGCGAGCAGCGGGCTCAGCATGATCCGGTTGTAGTTCGGGTGCGGCTCTGCGCCGAACACGGTGATGCTGAACTTATGCGGCGTGCGGGAGAGGATCTCCTCCACCGTCCTCATGCCGGCCATCCCGTTGCCGATCACGACGAGGCGGAGGCGCTGGGGGGCGATCGCGTTCATTGCGCGGCACTCCGGGCGGATGGGAAAGTGGTCGCGCGCGATTCGCGTGGCTGTGACACGGGCTTTGCTCCGCACCGGCGATTGCCGGGCTGCGCGAACCATCCTTGGTCCACTGATTATTGAACAAGGCCGTTATCCAGCCCGTAATCGCGCTTGGCCGCCGTTGGCGAAGCTGCGGAACCAGCCTTGCGAGCTCTGGTCCGAGACCGGAGTGTAAGGGCCGGGCACGAACAGTGCCAGCATGTTTGCACTGCGTCATGCACGTTTTTCGCGCCCCTAGAACAGAAAATGCGCGATTTACAAGCAGACGCCTATATTTACGGCATGAGGTTTGCTGATGCTGCGAGCAAGTCGGGCCGGTACATGCTTGCCGCCCACGCTTCCGCGTCCGGCGGCATGTCGCGCCAGCGCGCCATCTCGCGCGCGAACCGGCGGGCGTCGGCGGGCGTCGGCACGCTCGCGCCGTGGGCAGCGAACACCGACTGATCCACGTCGGTCCCGCCATTGCCCGGCAGCGAGGCTTCGATCAAGTGGGCGGGCACGCCGACCCATTCGTCCCGGGCCAGGACGGCGGCAAGGCCCGCCGCTTCCCCGGGGTCGTCACATCGCCGCGCAGCCCGCTGCACCGCGCGCAACAGGCGCAGCAGCGCCGACGGATTCGCGTCCGACCAGGCGGCCCGGACAGCTAGGCATTTCTCCGGATGGTTCGGCCAAATGGCCGAGGAGGCGGCGATCATGCGCCCGCTTCCAGCCTGGGCCGCGACCCCGTTCCACGGCGCGCCGGCGCAGAACCCGTCGATCTGCCCGGCGGCAAGGGCGGCCGGCATGTTGGCAGGGGGGATGACGGTGATGTCGACCGCCGTCGGATCGATCCCGCCTCGTTCGAGGAACAGGCGCAGCAGAAGGTCATGGGTCGAGAACGCGTGCACGACCGCGAACCGGAGTGGCCGGGTGTTGGGCATCGCGTCCTTCAGGCGGGCGACGGCGACGGCGGGGGTCGGGCGACCGCCGGCGAGAACGTCGCGCGCCAGACTGGCCGCGGCCGTGACGGCGTTGCCGTTGCGGCTGATCCCGGCGGGCACGATCAGGTCGGTGGATGGCCCCCGCAAGCCGAGGCGCATGGCAATCGCAAGCGGCGGCAGCATGACGGCGGCATCGAGCAAGCCCCAGGCGAGCTTGTCGGCAATGTTCGCCCAGGACGGCTCGACAGCGATCCGGACCGCCAAGCCTTCCGCCGCGAACAGACCGGCGGTCTGAGCCAGGACGACCGGGGCGGCATCGGTCAGGCGCACCATGCCGAGGCGCACTGACCTTGGCTCAGCCTGCATCGGAGGCCCGCAGCAGGTCGGCGGCGATGTCGGCGAGGCGGCGGCCGCGTTTCATGGCTTGTTGTTGCAGCCATCGGTGCGCGTCCGGCTCTGAGAAGCGTCGGGTTTTGATCAGCATCGCTTTCGCTCGGTCTATGGTCGCACGGTCCTGCAACCCCGCTTCGGCCCGGCGCAAGTCCGCCTCGATTTGGCTGAAGCGGCGGAAGATGGCGATCGCCGCGCGGATGATGGGTTTGACATCCGGTAAGCGGCTGCCGACGACGTTGTAGGAGCTGACGCCGGCGGCGATAGCCTCCTCCATGAAGGCCGGGTCGTCGGTGTCGACGAACATGACGATCGGCTGGGGGGCGTGCCGGGTCAGGTGGCGCAGGTCGTCGAGCGCGTCGCGGTCGGGGCGTTGCATGTCGACGATCACGACCTCGGGAGCGTTGCGGGCGACGGCGGCGAGCAGCGTCTCGGATTTGCCGGGGCGAAGGATCGTTGTCGCTCCGGCAGACAGCAGCGCGGTTTCCACCGCGAGGTCGCGCTCGAGGTCCCCGTCGGCGAGGAGAACGCGCATGGGTGGCCGGCGCGCGTTTAGCGGCCTGACGCCAACGGGCGCTTCAGCCCCTTGGCTGCATCAGCCCGCCGAACGAAGTTAGCGCTTCGACTCATGCCGAACCCTTTTGAAACGTGTCGAAGCACTAGCCACGATCATGCGGCTGCAATGCTCGTGCCAGTCACAAATTTTCCTAAAGCCGGTCTTGAACGCGGACGGTTGGAATGCCATTTCGGGACTGTTCGAGGCGCCCAATCGGGGCTTCGGAGCCTGACTAGGACCGGCTCATCAGGGCGGTCCGTTTCATAGACCTTGCTTTTCGGAGGTTTCCAGTATGACGTACGATCTATCCCCTCTTTTCCGCACCGCGATCGGTTTTGACCGGCTGGCCCGTTTGGTTGACAGCGCGCAACAGACGGCGAGCGTGCAGGCCTACCCGCCATACAACATCGAGCGCACCGGCGATGACGCTTACCGCTTGACCATGGCCGTCGCGGGCTTCGGCAACGACGATCTCGACGTTGTGGTGAAGGAAAATACGCTCGTGATCACCGGCCGCGTAAAGGATGAGGCTCGGAAGAGCGAAGTTCTCTACCGTGGTATCGCGGGCCGTGCCTTCGAGCGCCGCTTCGTTCTCGCCGACCATATTCAGGTCGACGGCGCCGATCTGCAGAACGGTTTGCTGCATGTCGGCCTGAAGCGGGTGGTGCCGGAGGCGCTCAAGCCGCGCCGGATCGAGATCGGATCTGCCAGCGCACCGATGGTGATTGCCAACGACGCGCAGACCGAAGCGAAAGCTGCGTAATCCATTCTCGCAGCGAAGCGAGGGGGCCGGAGACATCCGGCCCCCTTTTTGTTTGCTACGTCCGGAACACGCTTTCCGCAGCACTCCGATGATCGGCCTTGCGGGCAATCTCTGCCTCGGCGCGGGCAATTTCAGCTCGCAGGTCTTTGATGTAACGCTCAAGCTCGGTGACCCCTAGACGGTCAAGCGGAGGATTTGCCATCGTCGGCGCCCGCCGCGGCACGTCGTCTTCAACCAACATTGCGTGTTCCTTTCCCTTGAGCCGATGAGTTCGTAGCGGAGATGAGGCCCCGTTACAGCGGCTAACTTTGGGCCGAACGGTATGTCCGACGGCTTGGCAAGCGGCGGCACGCGAAAGGGCGATGCTGATAGTGATCGCCCGTTAGGGCGGCTGGCATCAGCGCTGCAGGGCATCGATATGCCTGGAAAAACGTGGGATTCTTCACAGCCAGCCCGCGATGATTCAAAGTCCGGCTGCATTTCTCCAGTTGTCCCGCCGGAGCCTCGCCTTTGCCCGCCACGTCCCGCCCGCTGCGCACCCATCAGTCGCAAGTCGCCGCCATCGTCCAAGCCATCGCGGGCGGCCAGGCGGACGCCGTCACCGACATCCTCGCCGCCGTCACGCCGGGCGGCGGCAAGTCGCTGCTGCCGGTGATCGCCGCCGCGCAACTGATCGCTGCCGGCATCGTCGAGCGCGTCTGCTGGGTGGTGCCGCGCGACAGCCTGCGCCTGCAAGCCGAGGAGGCCTTCGCCGACCCGGCCTGGCGCGACGCCCTCGGCCACGCCGTTTCCGTCCGCGCCGCCGACAACGCGCCCGACCCGTGCCGCGGGCTGCAGGGCTACATCACCACCTACCAGAGCGTAGCCGCCGCCCCCGACCTGCATCTGGCCGAGTTCCGCCGCCACCCGACCTTGCTGGTGGTCGATGAGGTGCACCACCTGCCGGCGCTGTCGGACATCGCGCCCGACCCGCTGTTCGCGCCTGACCCGGGCGTGGACGACGCCGCCGGGTGGAGCCGGGCGTTGCTGCCGCTGTTCGAGACCGCGCGCTTGAGGCTGCTGCTGTCGGGCACGCTGCAGCGGGCGGACGGGCGGGCGATCCTGTGGCTGCCATACCGCACAGGGCCGCGGGCGCGGACGCGGGAGGTCGATCTGGCCGCGCCCGGCTGGGCCGTGGTGGGCTACTCGCGGGCGCAGGCGGTGCGCGAGCGCGCCGTGCTGCCGATCCTGTTCGGCGCGCTGGACGGCGAGGCGAGCTGGCTCGACGAGGCGCGCACGCCGGTCGGCCCGCACCGGCTGTTCCAGCACTGGCCCACGGAGACGACGCGGCCGGCCCTGTTCACGGCGCTGCGCACCGGCTTCGCCGACGCGCTGCTGCGCCAGGCGTTCGACGCGACGCGGACGCTGCGCGCCGGGCGGCGGGCCGGGCGCGGGCCGGATGCCGATGCCGGGGGGCGGGGCTTGGGCAAGCTGCTGGTGGTGGCGCCGGACCAGGCGGTCGCCAAGCGCTACATGGACGTGCTGCGGCAATGGCTGCCGCCGTCGCAGGCGGAGACGGTGCAGCTTGCCACGTCGGATGAACGGCACGCTCACGACACGCTGGCCCGCTTCCGGCTCCGGGCCGAGCCGAGCGTGCTGGTCACGGTGGCCATGGCCTACGAGGGGCTGGACGCGCCGGAGGTGGCCGTGGTCGCGGCGCTGACGCACGTGCGCAGCCGGGCGTGGCTGGAACAGATGGTGGCGCGGGCAACCCGGGTCGATCCGCACGCGGGGCCGTATGACAAGCAGCGGGCGCTGGTGTTCCATCCGGACGACCCGCTGTTCGCCCGTTTCCGCCACAGCGTCGAGACGGAGCAGGGCACATTGGCCAAAAAGCCGAAGGAAGTGGCGCGCCGGGCTGTGCCTGCCTGGGTGCTGGACCAGCGCGCCGCGCGCGAGCGGGAGGACGGGATCGTTCCGCTGGAAAGCAACGCGCTCGGGTTGCGCTACGGGCTGCTGCGGCCTGGGCCGGAGCTGGCGTTACAGCGTCCGGAGCACGAGCCTGAGCAGGCGGAGTTGCTGGAGCCGCCGTCTATGGCGGAGCGGCGGCTGCGGCGGCGAGTGGGCGAGCTGGTGGCGCAGCAGGCGGTAGAGGACGAGGGGGCGATGCGGGCGCCGCGCGGGCAGGGGCTGTATCACCGCTACAACGCGATCCTGAAGCGCAGCATGGGCAACAAGACCCGGGCGGAGATGAGCCTTTCGGAGCTGGAAGCGGCGGTCAGTTGGCTGGGGCGCAACCGGCTGGCCGATCATGCGCAGGTGCTGGAGGGCGACGCCCGCTATGCCTGGACGGTGCGGCAGCGGGCGTGGACGCCGCCGGTGGGCCGGGCGGACGGGCCGCGGCGCGGCAAGCCGGCCCGGCCGAACGCGGGATGAGCCGGGGCGCTTCTAACGCAGGGGCAGCGGCAAGCCTCGACGCTGTCTGCTGGCCGAGGGGGCGACAGGGCCGGGCCGGCCGCCACAGGAGAACCTTGGCCGCTATCGGCGAGTCGCGACCGGAGGAGGGCGCGCGGAAACGGGCGTGCCAGCCGTTCATGCGCGCCTGCACGCGGTCGGGGTTGACGGGTTTGGCAGACGGAGCGGGGCAGGGGACTAGACTGCGCTCGCCCTGACTGGAAACGTCAGGGCGTCAATTGCCAGTCCAGATCAGTGCTAAACCAGATGTTCGCCTGAGCACGGGGTGACCCGTCTCGCAGTATGCAGGCTTCGAGGATTGCGCCGGATGGCCGGCGCTGGCCTTGTCAACGCCGCTTGAATGCTCCTCAAACCTGCCGGTTGAAATCTCCCCAGGTTCGGGCGGTGATCAACCGCTGATCTGATCGTCGCTCCTGTCCTTGGGTGGCCTGCCGCGGCGCTTGCCGGGCGGCGGAGGTGGCGCGACGGGCCGCGGGCGCATGGCCTCGGGCACGAGGCTGGCGTGCTGGCGCATGCGGTAGCTGTTGCCCTCGATCTGCATCACGGTGGCATGGTGCAGCAGCCTGGCCAGCAGGGCCGCGGCCACGACAGGGTCGCCGAACACCTCGCCCCATTCGGCAAAGCCGCGATTGCTGGTCAGGATCATGGCGCCGCGCTCGTAGCGGGCGTTGACCAGTTGAAAGAACAAATTGCCGCCGCCGGGCACAACGGGCAGGTAGCCGATCTCGTCCACGATCAGCAGCTGCGGCCGGCACAGGAACCGCAGCCGCTCGCGCAGGCTCCCGTCCCGTTCGGCGCGGGCGAGTGCCGTGACCAGGTTGGCCAGGGTCATGAAGTAAACGCTGCGCCCAGCCCGGATCGCCTCGACGCCGAGGGCGACCGCGAGGTGGCTCTTGCCAGTGCCGGGCGGGCCGAGGAGGTGCAGCACCTCGCGCCGGTCCACAAAGCCGAGTTGGGCCAGCGCCTGCACGCGGCCGCGGTTGAGCGAGGGCTGGAACGAGAAGTCGAAGCTGTCCAGCGTCTTTACCGCGCCGAGCCGCGCCATGCGCAGCGCCGCCTTGACCCGCCGGCCTTCGCGCCAGCCCAACCCGTCGGCGAGCAGGGCCTCAATGGCCTCCACCGCCGAGGTTTCGCCGCGCTCGAGCTGCTGCACGACGCCGCCCAGCGCCTCCAGGGCACGCGGCATGTGCAGCCCCACCAGGTGCTGGCGCACCCGCTCCAAAGTCGCCGGGGCCGCCTCGGTGTGCCGCTCCCTCATGCCCGGGCCTCCTCGGCTGCGGCGCTTGTCCCTGCAGCCAGACGTTCGCCAATGGCGGCGTAGACCGCCAAGGGCCTGCGCGCGACCTGCTCGCCGGGGCGGCCGGGGATGGGCGCCTCGGCGCAGGACGCGGGCAGCCGGGCCGCGGTCGGGTGCGCGACGCGGTGGCCGGCGGCCAAGCGGCGCCCGCCGTGGCCCTCCAGCACCGGGTGAACCGCGACCACCTCGCCCTTGCCCAGGATGCGGACCTCGTGTGCCAGCGTTTGCACCTCCACCGCGCGGCCACGCGTGCCGTCCGGCACGCTGTAAAGGTTGCCGCCAACCGAAACCATGCCGTCGCGGGTCACGCGCCGGTCCAGCCGCAGCACCGCCTGGAACGGGCCTGCCGGCAGCGGCTGGAGGTGTGATCGCTCGTCGGCAAAGTGTTCGGACACGACGCGGCGGGTCGTGGCGTGGGTGCGCTTGTTGGCCACTCCGTCCAGCCACTGCCGGAGCTGGCCGTTGAGGTCGTCCATGTCGCGGAAGCTCCGGGCCAGGAAGAAGTCCTCGCGCACGTAGCGGAACGGACGCTCAACCTTTCCTTTGCTCTTGGCCCGGTAGGGGCGGCACGCCCGGGGCTGGAAGCCGTAGTGCCGGGCGCACGCCACCAGCGCAGGGTTGTAGACCACGCCGGCCTCGTCCTCGCCGCTGACCGCGGTGCGCATGCGGTCGTAGAGGATCTCGCCCGGCACGCCGCCCAGCGCCTCGAACGCCGCGGCGTGGCAGCGCAGCACGGCCTGCAGATCCTGGTGGGCGACGAAGCGCGCCCAGATCAGCCGCGAGTGCCCCAGCACCATCGAGAACAGCCACACAACCCGGCTCACGCCAGGCTCGGCGGTGAACTCGGCGCGGAAGTGCGCAAAGTCCACCTGCGCCTGCTGGCCCGGTGCGGTCTCGAAGCGCCGCTCAAAGCCGGCCGTCGCCGCCGCGGGGCGGACCTTGCGCAGGAAGTCGGTGAGTTGGGTGTATCCTCCCCGGTAGC
This sequence comes from Acetobacteraceae bacterium, assembly GCA_965260935.1. Classification (GTDB taxonomy): domain Bacteria; phylum Pseudomonadota; class Alphaproteobacteria; order Acetobacterales; family Acetobacteraceae; genus JBBROS01. The sequence continues at coordinate 89,015 of OZ253374.1, read as the reverse complement.
CCACGCTGCGCAACTCGCGCAGCAGCCGGCTCGCCCGCAACTCGGGGAAGGCGGCCACGCGCTCCCGCAAGTAGGCGTGATGGGCGTCGAGCAAGGTCGGGCGCGGCGGCCGCGGCGTGTAGGCCGGCGGTTCAAGCCCCCGCGCGATGTAGCGGCGAACCGTTTTGCGGTCGAAGCCAGTGCGCCGGGCGATGTCGGATACGCCCAGCCCTTGGCGGTGAAGGTCAAGAATCATCACAAGTTCTCCCAATCGGACCACCGGCGCTACCTCCGTTTTGCGAAGGCCATAGCGCGCCGGCTCGCCCAGCCTCACGGGCCAGGCACAAAGCTCAGCCTGGGAAAATTTCGTCCGGCAGGTCCGGGGAGTATTCAGTCAGCCGCTACAGCCCTGCGCCTTTGCTGCCAGGCCGGGCCGTGCGGCTATGGCATCCACCGGCAGCTGACCGCGGCCGGCCAGGCGTGCGTCGTGGCGGCGCCGCCGCTGATCCCGCGCAAGACGGGCGAGCGGATCAAGACTGACCGGCGCGACGCGGTCAACCTGGCCCGTCTGCACCGCGCGGGCGAGCTGACGCCGGTCTGGCCGGACCCGGCGCACGAGGCGGTGCGCGACCTGGTGCGGGCGCGCCAGGCGGCGGCGCGGACCGTGCGCCAGGCCCGCCAGCAATTGTCCGGCTTCCTGCTGCGTCATGGGCGCCATTGCCACCGCCCGGCCTGGACGGGGATGCACCGGCGCTGGCTGGCCGGGCTGCGGTTCGGGCACGCCATCCACTCCATCGTGCTGGAAGACGCCATCGCCGCGGTCGAGGCAGCGACGGTCCGGCGCGACCGCCTGGAGGCGCAGCTCGAAGCGGCGCTGGGCGAATGGCCGCTGGCGCCCGTGGTGCGCGCGTTGCAGGCGCTGCGGGGCTTGGCGCTGGTGGGGGCGGCGACGGTTGTGGCCAAACTCGGCGACATTCCCCGCTTCGGCAACCCGCGCCAGTTGATGGCCTGTCTCGGCCTGGCGCCGTCCGAACACTCGAGCGGCGGCGCCCAGCGGCTGCTGCACCGTGAGCATCAGCGACGCCCACAAAGCGTCGTCCAGGCTGGTCCTGGTCATAGCCGTGTCCTTCTGAAAGCCTTGACAACGTCCAGGGTGGCACGGCCAGGAGCGGGATCAACCTTCGGCCGGTCCGCCAGTCAGTTCAGTCATAGAGCCTAGGATTTTCGCATAGTTTATGCTGCTTTCCTGTTTTGCTCAGCCGCACAGGCCGCCTCCTCCGGCGCCATTTCAACGACAGGCTGCTGGAGTCTTTAAGCACTTCCGCCCATGCCATACAGCAGAACCGTCAGCGTTTTCATCACGGCAGACTTGCCGCGCAGGAGCGTATTCATGAAATGGCAGCCACACGCGCGACAACGATCCCGCTAATGGCCCCGTGCCAGGCCGCTTTTGACGCGATTAAACTACCGTATTGCTTGCACCGCAGTACACCTGAAGATATCAACAAAGGCCGACAAATCGATAAAACCTTGAAATTGCCTTAGGCTAGAATTTTCCACACAACAAACCATATTACTAGCCAAAGAGTTATTGATAAAGTCGCTATTACCAGAACAGAAACAATATCAGGCAGCAATTTTGTATCGGGCGTGCGCGGCTTGGTGGTTAGATTTAGGAAACTCGGTTTACTTCCTAAGCTGTCAAACGAAAGAGGCTGCATTTGTATCTCCCGCGAATGGCTTTACTGTAGCCAACAAAGCTTAATATTCGATTAACGACCGATTGCAATCCGCTTGAGCGTGGGTTGCGTAACTGCTTACCTGCATATGCGTTGGATCAGACTGTAATGGCCCTAAGAGTCCATTTCGGATCGGTTGATCAACGGGCAAGTCTTCGCAGCAGAATGACGCTGGAAGCGGCATAGAGGAAGGCTTCGACACTCCCGACCGTGGCCTCGAAGTCCTTTGCCAGGCGTCTGTTCCGGTTGATCCAGGCGAAGAACCGCTCGACGACCCAGCGCCGGGCGATGACTGCAAAGCCGATCTGGTTGTCGGCCTTGCGCATCACCTCGATGCGGATTGGGCTGGCCTCGGCGACGCGAGGACCAGCATAGCCCCCGTCGGCATAGCCCAGCGCCACGAACGGCCAACTCGGGCGCGAGGCCCGCAGCAGCGGCCCGGCCCCGTCGCGGTCCTGGATATCGGCGGCATGGACCTGCAGCTTGAGCGCCCGGCCGTCCGTGTCCACCATGGCGTGGCGCTTGCGGCCCTTGATCTTCTTGCCGGCGTCGTAGCCGCGGATGCCGCCGCTCTCCGTCGTCTTCACACTCTGGCTGTTGATTACGGCGGCGGTCGGGCTGGCCTCGCGGCCCACCCGCTCGCGATCGAGCATCACCAGGTGGTGGTTGATCCGCTCCCAGGTGCCGTCGTCGCGGAACCGGGCGAACCAGCGATACGCCGTGGGCCAAGGCGGGAAATCCTTGGGCAGCAGGGTCCAGGCGATGCCGCCGCGCAGGACGTAAAAGATGGCGTTGACGATCTCCCGCATCTCCCACTTGCGATGCCGTCCGCACGGCATGGGCGCGGGCAGGAACGGCGAGAGGATCAGCCACTCGGCGTCGGTCACGTCACTTCCATAACGCAGCCCCGCGCGGCTATGCTGCGCGCGGGGGGTCGGCGTCCACATGAGACCTCCGGCAAGGCTTCGAACACCTGTCCAGGATCACATCTGGCCCGGCCATCCAACCCCTCGCAAAACATGTTCCGCCTTGATTCCGAAATGGCCTCTGACACAATCAGAGCAATAAGGGGCTAACGTTTCGTTAGCCGTCAATTGATGGACAGAGGCTTGTGAGTTTGATCCGGGCTTGGCTGGTGGCGAACTGCCAAGTGATCTTGGCTTGCACGCCGTTGCGCTGCTTTTCCCAGACTGCCGCGTGGCGGCATAGGGTGTTGTGCTGGGCGATGCGCCGGTCGAGGCACTGGCGTCCGAAAGCCGCGAATTTGATCTCGGCCATGCTGAGCCGTGAGCCGTACTTGAGCGTGTGGTGACCTCAAGCCGGCCGGCAAAGCGCTTTGCTTCTGCGGGTGCGAATGCTTGGCAAAGCGAGGCGGGCGAGTGGGTGTTGAGTTGGTCCATGACCAGCGTCACGCGCTCGGCGCCGCGGTAGCGCCCCTCGGGCAGGCCGCGGACGACGCGCGCCCAATCGTTGCAGCGGCGGGGGCTGGTGGCGGCCACGTGCCGCCAGCCGGCCAGCGGCCCGCAGGCCATAAATACGCTGGCCATCCCGTTCCGGGCGTGGACGTGGTCATAACGCCCGACTACTCCGGGCCGCGCGGGCAAGGGCTCGCGTGTTTCTCCGATCAGTTGCTTGAAGATTTCATCCGTGCAAATCACTGGCTACTTCGGGTCGCAAGGGCGGCGGCACGCCTCCAGCACGTCTTCCATGTGGAAGACGAACTCAGCCGACTGCTTGCGCGGGACGCGCCACATCCGCCTCAGGTGCGGCTTGAGGGTGTTTTTTGAGCACCTGCTGCACGGTCTCGTATGATACCGTGAATCGTCTCGGGTTTCCCGGAGGCGATTTGGTGTGTATTGCGCGGTGGTTGGTGTGTCCTCAAGCGCGGCGTAGTCGCCATTGACCATCCACCGTAACGGGGGATGGTCACCCTTCTTCAGGAAGCCGGTCTCGTCCAGCACCAGCACGGCTTTTGGGTCGCCCAACTGCTCCACCACATAGGCCTGCAGGTCGTCGCGCACCGCATCGGCGTCCCACTGTGCCCGGCTCAGGAAATCCTGCACGCCGCCCGGGGTCGCGTCACCTGCGGCCTCAGCCAGTTGCCACCCGTTCTTACGCGCCACCGGCGCCAGCAACCCCCGCAAATACGCCGCAGCCCGCCGGCGCGGCTCGGCACGGGCGAACCGCGGGGCGATCCGCTCCAGCACCGCGTCCAGACCACCCGCCCAGCCCAGCACCTCCGCTTGTGTCACCATGTCGCCGCACCTCCCAGAGAGCGCAACGCGCAACCCCGGCTGTAGTATTAGGACTGACGGAGACCCCGGCGCGCATTCCTTAGACTCGCGCGGCGCCTTCCAAGCGGGAACCCTGTTCGGGACTCTTTCGTCAGGTGTTGTCCACTAGCCGGAAAGGCTGTCCGCGTGCTGTTGGTGGTTGGGGAGTTGAAAATGGTGCTGGCCTGCGTGCCGGCGTCGTTGCCTGGGTGAATGCCTTACGGCAATCGAGTGAACAGGCGTGAGGAGGATTCCGGCGCAAGGCGAAGTAGGCTTCATGGGAAGCCTCGTGATGGGGGTTTCCCATAGGTCAGTCGGTGGTCGTCCCATTCTTGACGCGGTTTGCGGCGTTGCGCGATCCGCGGCAGGCGGCCAAGGGATTGTCTCCGTTGCCGGAACTGCTGCTTTTGCTGTTGTGCGGCACGCTGGCCGGGGCTGACGATGTCGTTGAACTGACGCTGTGGGGCGCGGAGCGCCTGACGTTCCTGCGCCGCTTCGTGGCGTTCGAGCGCGGCATCCCGAGCCACGACGCGCTGTGCGGGGTGATCGCAGCCATTGATCCGGACCTGTTCAAAACGTGTCTTGCCCACCGGGTTGAGCGGCTGCAGGTCGCCAATGCGCATAAGATCGGGCGGGACGGCAAGCTCAAGCAGCAGCGGCGCTGTTGTCTTTGCTCAACCCGGCTCGATGCCGAGACGTTCGCCCGAGTGGCGCAAAGCCACCGGGGGACCGAGAACCGGCTGCACTGGGCGGAGCTGGCTCGAAGGTTTTGCCGGCGCAGCCGGTGGAAGGCCAGCGGAGGGGCCCGACGTTGTGTTCCGCGACGGCCGCGCACGCCTGCGCACCGGGCGCGGCCCGGCCAACATGGCCGCGGTCAAGCCCATGGCGCTCAACTTGCCCAAATAAGCCAAGCCAACCATCAGCTTGAAAACCGCGAAAAGCGGGCCGGCTGGAACGCCGGCTGCCTCGCCGCCGCCGTCCAGCAGGCCGACCGATCATTCACTCGGTTGCCCTGGGAGGGTTCAGATTTCCCGGCGCTGCATCATCCCCGCGATGGTGTCCGCCTGACGGATCGCCAGCGCCACGATGGTCAGCGTCGGGTTGCAGGCCGCGCCGCTCGTGAACTGGCTCCCGTCCGAGACGAACAGGTTCTTGACGTTGTGCGTTTGGCCGAACTTGTTGACCACGCCGTCCTTCGGCTTCGCGCTCATCCGGTTGGTGCCCATGTTGTGGGTGCTCGGATAGGGTGGCGTGGGGATCAAGCGGGTGGCGCCGACCGCGGCGTAAACCGCCAATCCTTGCTGCACGGCGTGCGCCCGCATGGCCACGTCGTTCGGATGGTCGTCGAAGTGCACGCTGGCGACCGGCAGGCCCGCCTTGTCCTTCACCTTCGGATCAAGCGTGACGCGGTTGGTTTCCTGCGGCATGTCCTCGCCGATCAGCCACATGCCCGCCATGTTGCTGTACATCTCCATCGCGCTGGTGAAGCTGCGCCCCCAGGCGCCGGGATCCATGAACGCCGCCATGAACGGCACGCCGAGCGACACCGTCTCCATCTCGTAGCCGCCGACGAAGCCGCGCTTCGGGTTGTTCGGCGCCTCGTCGCGGATGATCCCGGCCATGGTGGTGCCGCGATACATGTGCACCGGCTTCTCGAAGATGCCGTAGACGTTGCCAGTCATGTGCCGCATGTAGTTGCGCCCGACCTGGCCGCTGCTATTGGCCAGTCCGTCGGGGAACATGTTGGACGCGCTGTTGAGCAGCAGTCGCGGGCTCTCGATCGAGTTGCCCGCCACCGCCACGAGCCGCGCCTTCTGCCGATGCATGGCGCCGTCAGGGCTGGCGTAGACCACGCCCGTCACCGAGCCCTTGTCGTTGTGCTCGATCTTGACCACCTGGCAATCGGGACGGACTTCCAGGTTGCCGGTGTCCTCGCCCTTCGGGATTTCGGTATAGAGCGTCGACCACTTGGCGCCCGATTTGCAGCCCTGGAAGCAGAAGCCGATCTGCTGGCAGGAGCCGCGCCCGTCCCGCGGCTGGCTGTTGATCGCCATCCGCCCGGTGCTGACTTCCTTGTAGCCGACCTTCTTCGCCCTGGCCTCCATTACTTTGAAGTTGTTGTTGCCGGGCAAGCCAGGGATGCCGTTGGTCCGCGTCACGCCCATCTTGTCCTCGGCCTTGGCATAGTAGGGGGCGAGGTCGGCGAGGGTGATCGGCCAATCGAGCAGGCTGGCGCCGGGCAGCGCGCCGTAGGTGTCGCGGATCTTGAACTCGTGCTCCTCGAACCGCAGCGACGCCCCGGCCCAGTGCACGGTCGAGCCGCCGACCGCCTTGACGATCCAGGCCGGCAGGTTCGGGAAATCCTTGTGCACGCGCCACGTCCCCGAGGTTGTCCGCATGTCCTTCCACGCGAGCTGCGCGAAGCTGGCCCACTCGTCGTTGACGAAATCCTGCATCTCGTGGCGTGACCCGGCTTCCAGGATCACTACCTTCACGCCCTTCTGCGCCAGTTCGTTGCCCAGCGTGCCGCCCCCGGCCCCGGAACCGACGATGACCACCACGCCGTCGTCGTTCAGATCAAATTGCGCCATTTCCCTGCTCCCTTTCAGGCAGTTGGCAACCAATCGAGGTCGTTGAAGCCGCGATGCAGGTAGCCGCCGTATTCGGCGGACGACCCCTCGTAACCGAATTTTGGCCAGATCTCCGGCTGGTTGTACAGCGACACGACCAGGTCCGCCCGCAGTGTGCGGAACAGGGCGGTGTGCTCGATCCCTTGCAGCAGCCCGACCCGGTCCGCCTCCCAATTCACGCCCAGATAGTCTAAGTGTCGGTCCAAGATCATGTTGAGTGCACTGAGTCGTTTGTGATTCCATCACGGCAGCCCCGATTCGCAGGAGCATGCCGATGTGGACTGTTGAAAACCGTGTCCGTTACGACCGCAGCAAGCTGCGCTATCCCAGCGACCTGACCGACGAAGAGTGGGCGCTGACAAAGACGCAGATTCCGCGCGCCAGGCGAGGCGGCAACAAGCGGACCGTGGACGAGCGCGAGGTGATGAACGGGCTGATGTATGTGCTGAGCACCGGCTGCCAGTGGCGTGCGATCCCGAAGGACCTGCCGCCCCGCAGCACGGTGAACCACTATTTCTGCCGCTGGCAGCACGACGGAACGCTCGATCGGCTCCACCACGCGCTCTACGTGCTCTGCCGTGAGCAGGCATGTCGGCAGGGCAGTCCGACCGCGGCCATTATCGACAGCCAGAGCGTCAAGAGCGCCGAAAAGGGGGGCGCAGGATCGATCCGCCGGGCTTTGATGGCGGCAAGAAGATCAAAGGCAAGAAGCGGCATGTCCTCGTCGACACCCAAGGCTTGCTGATGGATGCGATCGTCCATGCCGCCGATATCCAGGACCGCGACGGTGGCGTGCTGCTGATGGCGACGTTGTTCGGGCTGTATCCGTTTTTGCTGAAGCTCTATGCCGACGCGGGCTATCAAGGGCCGAAGTTCCGGCAAGGTTTGGCCCGGGTCTGCCGCGAGGTGAATGTCGAAATCGTGCGGCGCTGCGACACCGGCAAGTTCGTCGTGCTGCCCAAGCGCTGGATCGTGGAACGTACCATCGCGTGGCTGAACCGCTGCCGACGCCTGGCAAAGGATTGGGAGTGCCTCAACCAAAACGCGCTGGCATTCCTGCGGTGGGCATCAGTTCGGCTCATGCTGCGAAGGCTCTGCAACGGCTGAAAATGATCTTGGACCGACTCTAAGCCGAACTTCGACTGCGCGTCCTGGTCGAGCCTGGCAACCCCGCCGGCGACCATGCTCTTCACCGTCTCGTCCTTGTCCGCCTTGGCGTCCCACGGCGTCACGGCGTTGACGTAGAACACGTCGCCCACGCGGTCGTGCGGGTAGATGTCCCGCGCCATCTTCACCAAGGTCGCCATGTCGTGCGGCTCGATGTTCTTCGCGTTCGCAGCCCAGGCGGCGTCCGCGCTTATGCTGGCGCCTGCCACCAGGGCGACAGGCAAGGCCGCGCCGGTCGTGCGCAGAAAGCTGCGGCGGCTGAATTGCGCCCGGCGGTCGATCTTTCTCATCGCGTTTCCTCTTTTTGGTTAACCGAACCGGCCCTGGCGTTGCAGGACCTCGATGCTGTAGCCGTCCGGGTCCTTGACGAAGAAGAACCGCCCGAGCAGCGCCCCCTCGTGCTGCAACTCGCGGATTTGCCCCGGCTCGGCCCCAGCCTGCTGCATCCTGTCGCGCGCGGCATCGAGGTCGCCCACCGCGACGGCGAGGTGGCCGTAGCCGTCGCCGAGGTCGTATGGCTCGGTGCGGCCGTTGTTGATCGTCAGCTCGATCTCGAAGGTGGACGCCGGGTCGCGCAGGTAGACTAGCGTGAAGCCGTCGAACGCGTACCGGTCCTTCACCTCGAGCCCCATCGCCTCGCGGTAGAACGCCAGCGATCGTGTCTCGTCGAGCACGCGGACCATGGAATGGATCGGCTTGGCCATCAGCGCTGTTTCTTGAGGTACTCGATGATCGTGTGCCGAATCTCAGGATTGGCTTGGCGATACGCCATCACGCCGCCCGGAATGACCGACCGCGGGTTGGTCAGGTACGGGCCGAGATGCGCCTCGTCCCAATCGAAGTCGACGGTCTTGAAGCCCGATGAATAGTTGAACCCGGGCACGCTCCCGGCCTTGCGGCCATACACGCTCGCGAGCGTCGGCCCCTGCCGCGTCTCGCCCGGCGTAAGGGAATGGCAGGCGCCGCACTGCCGCTTGAACAACGCCGCCCCATCCGGCGCCTCGGCCTGCGGCCCGGGAATTTGCGCGTAGGCGGGCATCGCCAGGCACGCTATTAGCAACAGCGGGTTAGCGCAGCGTTTTAGCCTCCCGGTGAGCGCCGCTTTTCGTGGCTGCCGAAAAATCTATCCATAAGTTCGCGGCGAAATCAACACTCATTCGGGGTGCGCCCACGGCAATCGAGTGAACAGGCGTGAGGGGGATTCCGGCGCAAGGTGAAGTGGCTCCGTGGGAGGCCGCCGTCTGGTTCACCGGCCCGCGATGCCGCGCCGAGCCGGAGCGCGCCACCGCCGACGCCGGCTACGGCCGCTTGGAGGCGCGCCGCCATGTTGTCACCCACGACATGGGCTGGATGCTGTCCAGCCGCGGCTAGCCGGGCGGGGCAAGTCTGCCAGGCATGGCCGCCATCGGCATGGTCGAGGCGACCATGGCCCGCGACGGCCGCGCCGTCACATTGCGGCGCTTCTGCCTGTCGTCGGCCCGCATGGATGCCGAGCGGTTCGCCATGGCCGTGCGGGCGCGCTGGCGCATCGAGAACAGCCTCTGTTGCACGCTGGATGTCACCTTTGACGAGGACCGTGCCCGCAACCGCCGCGACCACGCGCCAGAAAACCTCACCACCCTGCGCAAGCTCGCCCTCAACGTCCTCCTGTCCGCACGGCGTGCCTGGAATTTCCCGGTCCGGCGGACGCCCTGAAGCTTTCGCCAGAGGCGCTCCTGGCGCCCAAGACGCACCCGCCGCATTCGCCTGAGGTCGCCGGCCGGAGGTCGAGTTGGTCCGTGCCGGACGTTCGCCACAAGACCGTGCCCGCGCGTTCGTTCCCGCCGCGCAGCCGGCCGGCCTCCGGAGCGCCCAGGCCGGCAAGCAGGAGGGCCGCCGCTCGCCCATGGCTCGCAAAGCCGAACAGAAGGGCGTCACAAGCGAGACGTGGCTTCCAAGCCCTCAAAGCGTTTGCGAGAACGGAGCGATTTCACGTCGACCTGACCTGCGCCCGCAGGTCCACGCAGCGCCAGCGCACGACGCCATCCTCCTTCAGGTCCGGCCCGGCCAGGATCAATCGCTCCAGTTCCTGCATCCGCTCAGCCCACAACGCCGGCGGCCACTGCGCGGCACGTCGCGCAGACTCTCGATGCCGTGCGCGTTGTAGCGGTAGGCCCGGTTGCGCAAGGGGTGCCGGTGCATGCCGCCGGCCTGGGTGCAGGCTGCCGCGAGCGCCCGTCCAGAACCATCACCGACGCCAGCAGCCGCCTGGCCTGCCTTGCGTCGCATATACCGGCCGCCGCCGCACGCAGCCCAATACCGTCCAGGTGATCCCGCGTGATTGCAACCGATGCCATGCTGCCCTTCCCGAAATCCAACACAGGGAGGCATGGATTCACATTTCAACGACCTTGGAAACTTCAGACGAGCCAGAGCCTTTGGCGGCTGGTGTTGCTTGCGGACAGGATGGCGTTCCGCTTCAACGAACGTCGTTGGCAGCAATCTCTGCGCTCGGACGGCGCGCCTTGGCATAAGGTGTCCAGATGCGTATGTCGGATGCGCCTTGGGCGGGGGGCACAAGAGTCGCCAACTAAACTTTGCATTAAAGTCTTGCTGGCCGTCATTTGCGATTTCCCATGGCAAAGACCTTGCCACCAACGGCAAGCGAGCTTAGTAAGCAAAAACTTGCGATGCGGGCGTAGCTCAGGGGTAGAGCACAACCTTGCCAAGGTTGGGGTCGAGGGTTCGAATCCCTTCGCCCGCTCCAGTTATCCCTATGATTCATAGTGCGTTATGCGCCCTGATCGGGGCACTAAGTCGCTTCCGAAAAGTTAGCTCTTGACGTCCGGAAGCACAACGGAAGCGTTTGGGAACGGGTCATAGCGTGCAACGGCGTATGTATCTGGCGCAATCGCAGCTTGGCACCGTATCACCTGCGCCAGTTCGGGCTGTCACCGGAACCGAGATGCCGGATACGTGGACGCGAAGGCACCTGCCACTCGTGGCGTCGTTCGAACAGTGTAGTGGCGCATGGCCGCTAAAGGCAATACTGTTCATTTAGGTGGTTAGCCACCCTATATCCGTTGATCAGGTTTTTTTAGGATCGACAGCGATGGCGGGTGTTCCCGCCGGCCTTCCGGCCGGCGTTCGTGTCAGCGACCACATCAGCCTCGGCGTGATCGCCAAGACGTTCCCGCCGGATCGGGTGCAGCAGGTCCTGGCCGAGACCGGCAAGACGAGCGAGCGCGAGCGCGATCTGCCGGTTCAGGTGATGATCTACTACGCCATCGCCATGGCGCTGTACATGGGGTCCAGCACCCGCGAGGTGCTGCGCTGCTTGCTAGAAGGCTTGCGCTGGCTGTGGGGCGCCGACGCGGTCAAGGTGGCGGGCAAGAGCGGCATCTCGCAGGCGCGCAGCCGCCTGGGCGAGATGCCGCTGCGCCGGCTCTTTGAGCAGGTCGTGCAGCCGGTGGCGACGCGCGCCACCAAGGGGGCGTGGTATCGAGAGTGGCGGCTGGTGAGCCTGGACGGCTCCAGCCTGGATGTGGCCGACACGGCCGAGAACGGCGCCTGCTTCGGCTATCCGGGTGCCAGCCGCGGCGAGAGCGCCTTTCCGCAGCTCCGTTTCGTCGCGCTGGTGGAGAACGGCACGCACGTGCTGTTCGGCGCCAAGCTGGGCGGTTGCGCGGATGGCGAGACGACGCTGGCCCATGGCGTGGTGCCGGCGCTGCGGACGGGCATGCTGTGCCTGGCCGACCGATACTTCTTTGGCTATGCGTTGTGGCAGACAGCGGCCGCTACCGGTGCCGACCTGCTGTGGCGGGTAAGGAGCAACCTGCGCCTGCCGCGCGCCGCGGTGCTGGCGGACGGGTCTTATCTGTCCGTGGTGTATCCGAGCGAGAAGGACCGGCGCCATGCGACCAACGGCGTGCGGGTGCGCGTGGTGGAATATCGGCTGGAGGGGGTGGCCGACGCTGAGCCGCTGTATCGTCTCGTGACCACGATCCTGGACGAGGCGCAGGCGCCTGCCGCGGACTTGGCTGCCCTGTATCATGAGCGCTGGGAGATTGAGGGCGCGCTGGCCGAGCTGAAAACGCAGCTGCGCGGGGCACAGGTCGTGCTGCGCAGCAAGACCCCGGACTTGGCGCGCCAGGAGTTCTGGGGCCTGCTGCTGGCGCACTTCGCCGTGCGCGGGCTCATGCACGAGGCGGCGCTGCGGGCCGACGAGGACCCGGATCGTTTGTCGTTCCTGCATGCCGTGCGCGTGGTGCGCCGCAAGCTGCCGCTGCTTGCGGCTTTTCCCCCCTCGGGACAGGCTCGCCCTGCATAAGGAGGTACTGGACGAGATCCTGGAGGAGCGTGTGGCGAGTTCCCGGGGCCGGCAGGTGCCGCGCGGGGTCAAGCGCAAGATGAGCGGCTACCCGCTGCGCCCTCGCACGCCACAGCCGACCACGCGCATCGACTTCAACGCCGCCATCCGAATCACAAAGTGAACGGTATTGCCGCTAAAGGCTCGAATGGGCAAAGCTCAGCCTCGATGCCGCTTGAGGCGGCTCGAAGCGGTGAAGCGTCCTGCGGGATGCAGCGTGTCGGAAATTTCAAGGGTTGCACCCGCTGCATCAAGGTAGCGGCGCACGATCCGCAGGGCTGAAGTTCCTACATCGGCTCGCAAAGGCACGGCCACTTTGGCCGGCAGAGGCATGGCGTTGATGTCTTGCTGGATCTCCGCGATTTGGCAGCCGTAGTGCCCCTCCAACAACGACGCAACCAAGCGGTCCGGGGATGCGCGGGCGAGCGCCGGAATGTCTTGGTAAGCTGGGTCGATGAACACGTCGGTCCAGCCGACTGGTGCCGCGTGTGCGACTCGGCTAAGCCGCAGGCTCGAGATCCGCAGCCAGCGTGACCCAGGCGCAGTGCCCAGCGCGGCCGCGAGCGTGTTCGTCATGACATGCGGACCGGTACTCTGGACGACGCGGGTATGGGCTGCGCCAAACTGCACGAGGTCGTCCAGCGATGTCAGGGGCTGCCGGTAACCGCCGGGCGGCGTTCTGGCCTCGATGCGCGTGCCGGCGCGCTTGCGTCGAGATACCAGGCCGAGTTCGACTAACTCATTGATGGCAACACGGACGGTGTGCCTGCTGGTGCCGTACTGAGCGCACAAGTCCACCTCGGTCGGCAGCACCGAGCCGACCGGAAAGCGGCCAGAGGCGATCCCAGCAAGCAGGTCGCGCGTGATGTCGGCGTGGCGCACGGCCGCACGCTCCGCCTTGACATTTTGTTCGGACATAATCTACTCGCCCACACTCTGTTTCCACCATGGCACGATCAAACCGTTTCGGGAGGACACCACGCGATGGCGCACGCCACCCCGGAGCATGCCACCACCGTCCTCGACTCCGCCCTATTCCGTGATGCGTTCGGCACGCCCGCCATGCGCGATGTGTGGAGCGACCGGACGCTGGTGGGGCGCTACGTCGAGGTCGAGGTGGCGCTGGCCCGGGCGGAAGCAGAGGTGGGCGTGATCCCGGCCGAGGCCGCGCAGCAGATTGCGGCTCGCGCCAGCGTCGACGTGCTGGACTGGGATTTGCTGAAGCGGGAAACCGACACCGTGGGCTACCCGATCCTGCCGCTGGTGCATCAACTGGCGCAGCAGTGCGGCGAGGCCGGGCGGTATGTGCATTGGGGGGCGACGACCCAGGACATCATGGACACGGCGGACGTGCTGCGAGTGCGGGCCGGGCTGGAACTGATCGAGGCGGACGTGGCGGCGTTGCGCGGCATCCTGGCGGACTTGGCCGTGAAGCATCGGGACACCCCCATGGCGGGGCGGACGCACCTGCAGCAGGCGCTGCCTGTCACCTTCGGCTACAAGGCGGCCGTGTGGCTGTCCATCCTCGACCGCCATGCCGAACGGCTGCAACAGCTCCGCCCGCGGGTGCTGGTGGGGCAGTTCGCGGGGGCTGCGGGTACGCTGGCGTCGCTGGGCGAGAGGGGGTTCGCGGTGCAGGAAACGTTCTGCGCCGAGCTGGGGCTAGGCGTGCCCACGGCGACCTGGCACGTCGCGCGGGACGGGTTCGCGGAGGTGGTGAACGTGCTGGCGCTCGTCACGGCCACGCTGGGCAAGGTCGCCTATGATGTGATGCTGCTGTCGTCCACCGAGTTCGGGGAGGTGCAGGAGCCGTTCGTGCCGGGGCGGGGCGGGTCGTCTACCATGCCGCAGAAGCGCAACGCGATCTCGTCGGAGCTGATGCTGGCGGCGGCCAAGGCCGTGCGGGGCAAGGCGGCGCTGATGTTGGATGCTTGCGTGCAGGACCTGGAGCGGGCGACGGGGCCGTGGCACGCGGAATGGATGGCGCTGCCGGACAGCTTCGTGCTGACGGCAGGCGCCTTGCACCAGGCGCGGTTCATGCTGGGTGGGCTGGTCGTGGACGAGGCGCGGATGCGCGAGAACCTGGGGATGAGCCGAGGCCTGATCGTGGCGGAAGCCGTGATGATGGGGCTGGCGCCGCATGTGGGGCGGGGCGAGGCGCATGACATCGTTTATGCCGCGTGCCGCGAAGTGGACGCGCAGGGCGGGACGCTGGCGGAGGCGCTGGCCCGGCGTCCGGAGGTCACGCGGTACCTGGACGCCGACGCCATCGTGCGGCTGACGGACCCGGCCAACTACCTGGGCCTGGCGCCCGCCATGGTGGACCGGGTGGTGGTCGCATCGAAACGCCGAGGCTGAAACGTGCACTGCCGAGCAGTCAGTATTTCCGTTCGGCGACACGAAGCTTGGGGGCAAAGGCATGACGGTTGAGTTTCCGTTGGTGATCGACGGCAGGTGGCGTGAAGGGTCCACAATGGCTGGCGAGGAGGTGCTCAACCCGGCAACGGGCGAAAGCATCGGCCGGGTCGCGCACGCCTCGACGTCCGACCTCGACGAGGCGCTCGACGCGGCGTCCCGCGGCCTGCGGGAATGGCAGGCCGTGTCACCCTGGCAACGAGGTGCGGTCCTGAAGGCCGCCGCGGACAGGCTGCGCAGTGACATCGATGCGGTCGCTCGCACCATGACCCGGGAGCAGGGTAAGCCGTTGGCTGAGGCGAAGGCGGAGATTGCGCGTTCCGCAGACTTTCTTGAGTGGGGTGGCGAGCAGGCCCGGCGGATCACGGGACGCACGCTCCAGGGCCGCGACACCGGCCATAGCATCGAGGTCGAGACGCACCCGATCGGCGTTGTCGCCGCCTTCACGCCATGGAACTTCCCGATGGCGCTGGCGGCCAAGAAATTTGCGGGCGCTCTGGGCGCCGGATGCTCCATCATCTGCAAGCCGTCGGAGGAAACGCCGGGCTCGGTGCTGGCGCTCGCGAAAGCGCTGCTGGATGCGGGGGTGCCGCCCCCGGCCATCGCGGTCGTGTTCGGCCGGCCGGACGAGGTGTCGGGCCACCTGGTCCCGGCGCCCGCCGTGGCCAAGGTCACATTCACCGGCTCCATCCCGATCGGCAAGCTGCTCGCGGCCGCAGCCGGTCGCGCCATGAAGCCGGTCACGATGGAGCTGGGCGGCCACGCGCCCACCGTCGTTTGCGGCGACGTCGATCCTGAAAAGGCGGCGGACTTCCTGGCCCGCGCCAAGTTCGCCAACGCAGGCCAGATCTGCCTGTCGCCCACCCGCTTCTTCGTCGAGGAGGGTATACGGGACCGGTTCACCGCCCGCATGGTCGAGCACGAAGGCCTGGCGCGTCGGCGACGGCATGGATCCCCGGACGCAGATGGGGCCGCTGGCGAACGAGCGTCGGCTACAGGCGGTGTCGCACCTGGTCGAAGACGCCCGCGAATGCGGCGCCACCGTCGCGGCAGGCGGCGGGCGCATCGGCAACCGCGGCTTCTTCTACGCGCCGACGGTGCTGGTAGACGTTCCCGGCGGCGCCGAAATCCTCCAGTCCGAGCCGTTCGGCCCGGTCGCCCCCATCCTGCCATTCAGCGACGAGGACGCGATGCTCGAACAGGCCAATGGGCTGGAGTTCGGGCTTTCCGCCTACGTCTTCACGAATGACGCCGCACGCCAGCGCCGACTGAAGGACGCGTTGCAGTTCGGCTCCATCGGCCTGAACGACTTGGTGACGCACTCGCCGGAGGTTCCCCTCGGCGGTTGGAAGGAGAGCGGCTACGGCACCGAGGGCGGGATCGAGATCCTGGCGCCCTATCAAAAGACCAAGTTTGTGAGCGCCCGGTAGGCTCAGATGCGCGGGAGCGATCAGTAAACGGCCACATTGGATGAAACATACTGCTTTGACACTTCTTCCAATTCAAGAGGCTGCCTAGCACTCATTGTGACTATGGCGCCCAAATAATCGGAGATTAGTATGGAACGTGGTCAGATAGAGTTATGCCCAGGGGTCTTCCAATACACGCCCCCATCGGCGCCCCCCGCGCCCGTTGTGTTCGACGTACCCCGCAGCGGGCGCGAATATCCAGCTGCATTTTGCACCACGGCCCCATTCGCCGACGTACATCTTCTGGTCTCCATGTACGTCGAGGAGATCTGGGGATTGGCGCCGGTAGCCGGCTGCGGCCTGCTGTATGCCTTGTTCCCCAACAATTGGATCGACGCGAACCGCGGCCTGGACGACCTCGACCCGGACCTGCTGGCAGAACCCTGGCCGGGGCCGCTGGCGCCCACCGACAAGTCGTCCCGGCTCGGCATGGGGCTGATACACAGTCGAGTCCGCAACGGCCCCCCGCTGCACGTCAGCAAGCTGACCGTGGCCGAGGTGCGGGACCGCATCGACAATTATTGGCGCCCCTACCACAACCGCCTGGCCGCCCTGATCGCAGCGGAATGAGAACGCGCCGGGTCGCCTTCCACCTGAGCTGCCACTGCATGGGCACGATCGGTCCAGCGACCGCGCACGACCACGGGCAGCGCCGGAGGGACTTCTGCCTCAGCGACCGCGACGGCACCACGAGCAGCCGCGCCTTCATGAACGTTATCGCTGGCGCCATGCGCTCCCTCGGCTATAGCGTCACTTTCAACGACCCGTTCAAGGGCGCAGAGGGTGTCCGCCTGCACGGCAACCCGGCCGGCGGCGTTCACAGCGTGCAGATCGAGGTTGTGAAAGAGCTGTTCTTCAGTGAGGACACCTTCGAGAAGAAGCCCGACTTCGACAAGGTCCGCGCCGACATGGGCAAGGTCGCGGCGACGATTGCCGACTACGCCCGTTCCCAAGGAGAGAAGCGGATGCGCGGCGCGGACGGACGCAAGCCGGGAGCTACCGAAGCATGACGGGCACCAATCTTCCCCTCTCACCTGACCGTTTGTGGGCCGACCTGATGGCAATGGCTGCAATCGGCGCCACGCCGGGTGGCGGCTGTAATCGGCAGACCTTGACCGACGGGGATGGAGAAGCCCGTCACCTGCTGGCGCAATGGGGCGAAGCGGTAGGCCTCACGGTGGAGGTGGATCGGGTTGGCAACATGCGGCTGCACCGGCCCGGCCGTGACCCGGCGCGCGCAGCCGTCGCAGTCGGGAGCCACCTTGATACCCAGCCCACCGGTGGCAAGTTCGACGGGCCGCTCGGCGTCTTGGCCGGGCTGGAAATCATGCGCGCCCTGCACGAGGCTGGTGCAGAAACTGAAGCACCGCTGGTCCTGGTCAACTGGACCAATGAGGAGGGTGCGCGGTTCGCGCCGCCCATGCTGGGCAGCGGCGTCGCCATGGGTCTGCTTGCCGAGGCTGAGGGCCTGGCGAAGACGGACCCTACCGGCGCCGTCCTGGGAGACGAACTGCGCCGGATCGGATGGCAGGGCGACGCCGACCCGTCGGCGTTGCAACGGCTCGGCGCCTATTTCGAGTTGCACATCGAGCAAGGTCCCATTTTGGAAGACGAGGGCGCGGCGGTCGGCGTGGTGACGCACGCGGCCGCGCAGGGTTGGTTCGAGGTCACGGTGACGGGTGCCGAAGCCTACGCCGGCAGCGCCGTGGCGGGGCGGAAGGACGCATTGGTTGCAGCCGCGAACCTTGTCGTAGCCGTCGAGCAGATCGCGAAGGATGCGGGCGCACGCGGCACGGTCGGCCGCCTGCTCCTGACACCCGACAGCCGCAACGTCGTGCCGGGCCGGGTCTGGTTCACCGTGGACTTCCGCGCCGACGACGAACCGGCGGTGGCGGCCATGGAGGCGGCGCTGCGGCGGCAGGCTACGGATGTCGCCGCGTTGCGCGCCGTGGAGATTGGCGTGGAGCCGTTCTGGCGCGGACCGGTCACGCCGTTCGACCCCGTGCTGGTCGGACGTCTGCGCAATGCCGCCGGGGCGCATGGCCTGCCCTACCGCGACATGCCGACGGTGATCGGCCACGATGCGGTCTACCTGGCGCGGGTGGTGTCGTCCGCGCTGTTGTTCGTTCCCTGCAAGGGCGGCGTCAGCCACAACGAGGCCGAGGATATCACCCGCGAGTGGGCTGCAGCCGGCCTGCAGGTGCTGGCCGACGCCGTGCTGGAGACGGCCGGGCTGGTGCGCTGACAAGGGCGATGGCAGGTGGGCTGGTGGATCCGCGGACCACGATCCCATCATGGGGCAGGATGACCCCGGCCTGCGGCACGGGCCTCCCTTCCAGCAGGTCGATCAACATGGCCGTGGCTCGAAAGCCGAGTTGCTCCAGCGGGAAGCGGATTGCTGTCAGCGGCGGGTTCAGCAGTTCCGCAACAGGGCCGTCGTAGAAGCTGGCCACCGAAAGGTCTGCGGGAACCGACAGACCATGGTGCCCGGCAGCGGCCAGCGCCCCCGCTGCAACCAGGTGGTTCGTGGCGAATACTGCGGTGGGCAGCTTTGGCCGTGACAGCAGGGTGTTCATCGCCCCTTCCCCGCCCGCCCGGTCATAGGTGCAGTTGACGACCAGCGCGGGATCAAACGGGATGCTGGCCCCCTCCAGGGCGGTCCGGTAGCCTGCCACCCGCCGCCGTCCGAGGAACCGTTCCGACGAGCCGAGGAACCCGATCCGCTGATGGCCGAGTTGCAAAAGGTGGCGCACGATTGCCGCCGTCCCCGCCGTGTCGTCCAGCACGACATGGGGGTGGGCGTCGTCGAGGAAGCGGTTGAGCAACACGCTGGGAGCTTCAAGGGTTCTCAGGGCCGCCAGCGTTTCCACTTCCCGCAGACCCGTGGAGATCAGGAACCCGTCCACTCGGTTTCGCCGTAGCAACCGGGCCGGCAGCTCGGGGTCGTCCCCGTCCGACCCTACGCCCCCCAGGAGCATGGCGTAGCCGCGCTGGTGCGCCGCCCTTTGCGCGCCCTGGATCATCATGGGGAACGCCGGGCTTTCGATCTCGGGCAGGATCATGGCAATCGAGCCGGCCCGCGCCATGCGGAGGCTGCGCGCGTGGGGATTGGGGGAGTAGCCCAGTTCCGCCATGGCCCGGTGGACGGCGACGCGCGTTTCCTCGCGCACGGAGATGGACGGGTCCGCGTTCAGGATGCGCGAAACCGCACCGATGGAGATGCCGACCGCCTTGGCGACGTCGGTGATCGTGGCTCTCTTGGGTGGCATGGTCCTGGCATATAGGGCCGGGCGCTTGTGCAGGATCGCTGCCCGGCCGTCCAGGTCAGCCGCCTCCCCCGAGGTAGTCCCATGCCGACAACGCGTGCGCCTTGACGACGGCCATGAACTCCTCGACCGGCACGCTCTCGTCCGTCATCGCCATGCGCCCCGGTGCCGGGCCATAGATGTAGGCCGGCACGCCGGCACGACGCCAATGCTTGCAGTCCGTGGCGCCCAGGCTGGGGATCGCCACCGGGCGGGTGCCGGTTATGCCGTGGACGTTGCCGGCGATGATGCCGACCAGCGGGTGGTCGTAGGGGCAGGAGGTCGCGGGATTGCTGGCCGCCTCCTGCACGGCCACGTCAGCCTGGGGAAAGTCGGCCAGGATGCCGCCGATGCAGTCCATCACCCGGGCCGCGTCCAAGCCAATGGGAAGGCGGATGTCGGCCTCGAAAGTACAGGTGGCCGGGATCATGTTGACCTTCAGGCCACCATGGACCGTTCCGATGTTTAGGGTTGGCCTTGCAGCGATGTCGGCGGCGCCGGCCCCCATTGCGGCATCCAGCGCCGCCCTGACCTCTGACTGTTCCAGGTACGTGACCAGCGCGGGTGGCAGGTCCGGCACGATGTTCTCAACGTCTGCGAGCCGCCCAATCAGCGCGGCCGCGAGCCGGGTCGCGCTTTCAGTGCGGTGGACATAAGCGCCGTGCGCGCCCGCGGTCTGCACGGTGAACGTCAGCCGCAGCGTGCCCTTCTCGGCGAAGCGGATCGTTCCAAGACCACCGGGCTCGGCGTTCAACATGCAGTCGCCGCGCCAGCGTGGGTCCGTTTCCAGCAGCCACCGGCTGCCCCAGCGGCCGCCGGTTTCTTCGTCCGACACCGCGGTCAGGCCCAGGCTGCCCGACCACGCCGCCCGGCGTTCGTGGAGGGCGCAGAAGGCAATGATGGAAGCCGCGGTGCCGGCCTTCATGTCTGTCGCACCGCGGCCGTGCAGCGCCCCGCCGTCCAGGTCACCCGACCAGGGATCGCGGCTCCAGCCGGCTGCGTCACCTACAGGGAAAACGTCGATGTGGCCGTTCAGGACCAGGCGCTTGCCGTCGCCCTGCCCGGCGCAGTCGGCGACGACGTTGGGCATCTCCGGTTGCGGCGCAACCACCGTGCCGTCAACGCCGTGCTCGGCGAGGTAGCGCCCCACCACGTCCGCAGCCGCCCTTGTGTCGCCGGGTGGGTTTGGCGATGGTGCCCGCAGGAAGGATTGCAGGAACCGGACATGGTTCTCGCGCCCGGCCTCAATGGCTGCAAGCAGGTCCGCCTTGCTGTTTGACCTTGTCACGCAACCTGCTCCATCTCGACCCGGACCAGCTCGTCAGCCGGGATATGGCAAAGGACCCGGTGCCCGCCACCCATGTCACGCCAGGGTGGCGCCTGCTCGACACACACCGGGCCGATCCGGCGATGGCAGCGCGCCGCGAAGCGGCAGCCCGGTCCCGTGTGGACCGCGCCTTGCTCACCGGGCAAGTGCAACCGGCTATGGCCTTGCCCTCCAATCACCGGTACGGCGGACAGCAGCGCCTCCGTGTACGGGTGAAAAGGTGGCGACATCACCGCTTCCGTCCGGCCCAGCTCCATCACGGTGCCGCCATACATGACGGCAACCCGGTCGGAGATGTGCCCGATCACCCCAATGTCGTGGCTGATGAACAGCAGCGTCAGCCCGAGGTCGCGCCGCAGCTCGGCTAGGAGATTGAGGATGGCTGCCTGCACGGACACGTCCAGCGCGGAGACGGCCTCGTCGCAGATGATGAACTCCGGGCGGCTCGCGAGTGCGCGGGCAATCCCGACCCGCTGCTTCTCGCCGCCGGAAAGCTGGTGCGGAAAGCGCGACACATAGCCCGGCGGAAGCCGCACGAGCGCCAGCAGCCGCTCGATCTCCCGGTCGGCCGCGCTGCCGCGCGCCAGGCCGAACCGCGCCAAGGGCCGCCGAACGATCTCGCCCACGGTCTGGCGCGGGTTCAGCGCCGTATCCGGGTTCTGGAACACGATCTGTGCCCGGCGCCGGAAGGCGAGCGGGGGATCATTGGCTACTGCGGCTCCATCGAACTCCAGCGTTCCCGCATCCGCCGGCAGCAGTCGCAGCAGCAGGCGCCCCAACGTGGACTTGCCACAGCCGGACTCGCCCACCATGCCGAGAACCTCCCCTTGGGCGATTTCCAGCGAAACGCCGTTCACCGCCTTGACCGGGCCGAAGCTGCGGCTCAGGCCTGCGGCCCGCAGCAGCGTGCCGGACATATCTGGTCGGCTCTGGTCGAGGTCGGGCACCGGCCAAGACTCATCGGTTACGTTATCGGCTCGGTGGCAGCGCACGGGATGCGGATCGCCCGCCAGCACTTGCGGCAACTCGCACCCTTGCGCCGCGAAAGGGCAGCGCGGGCGGAAGTTGCAGCCGGGGTCGGGTGCCGTCATGTCGGGCAGGCTGCCCGGGATCGGGGCGAGCGGTCCCGTGGCGCCCCGACGTGGCACGGCCGCCAGCAGGCCACGGGCATAGGGGTGGCGGGGCGCCTGAAGCACGGCGGCCACGGTGCCGGCCTCGACCACACGGCCGGCGTAGAGCACGGTTGCCGTGTCGCACAGCCGATCGACGATGCCAAGGTTGTGGCTGACCAGCAGCAACGACAGGCCGCATCTGGCGCGTAGGCCCATCAACAAGTCGAGGATCCCGGCCTCTACCGTCACGTCCAGCGCCGTCGTCGGCTCGTCCAGCAGCAGCAGTTCCGGCTCGGCAGCAAGCGCCATGGCGATCGCGGCACGCTGCTTCATGCCACCAGACAGTTGGTGTGGGTAGGCGTCCATCAGGGCGGCCGGGCGCGGCAGGCCCACCTCGCCGAGCAACTCGACAGCCCTGGCGCGCGCTGCCGCAGTACCGAGCCGGGCATGCACCAGGAGCGGTTCGGCGACCTGCGCGCCGACCGTGATGGCTGGGTTCAAGGAGGAGGACGGGTCCTGGAACACGACCGACAGGCGACGGCCCCGCAGTGCTGCCGCTTCCGCCAGCAAATCAGTGCCGTCGAAGGCCAGGCGTTGGGCATCCATCTTCGCCCCGCCCAGAAGGCCGAGCAGCGCCAAGATCACGGT
Organism: Acetobacteraceae bacterium; assembly: GCA_965260935.1. Taxonomy (GTDB): domain Bacteria; phylum Pseudomonadota; class Alphaproteobacteria; order Acetobacterales; family Acetobacteraceae; genus JBBROS01. The sequence continues at coordinate 66,603 of OZ253374.1, read as the reverse complement.
GGACTTGCCCGAACCGGACTCGCCGACCAGCGCCAGGGCGCCGCCCCGTGGCACGGCAAGGTCCACCGATTGTAACGCGTGGGCCGGGCCGCGCGGTGTGGCAAAAGTGACCGACAAGCCAGCGACGTCCAGCAGCGGCCCCGCTGATTTCGACTCAGGCATGGGTCGGGTCCAACCGGGCGCGTAAGCCTTCGCCCACCATGTTCACCACCACAAGGAGGAGGCAAAGGCACAGCCCGGGTGCCAAGCCGATCCAGGGCGCCTGGTCGAGGAACTGGCGGCTTTCGGCGATCATCAAGCCCCACTCGCTCGCGGGCGGCTGCGGTCCCAAGCCGAGAAACGATAGCGCGGAGCCGAGCAGGATGGCGAACGTCACGCGCAGCCCGGCTTCCACGATGATCGGCGGCCAGGCGTTGGGCAGGATTTCGCGCAACAGGATGGAGGCCGCGCCTTCGCCCCGCGCCCGGGCCGCTTGCACGAAATCCTCCTGCAACAGGCCGAGCGCCACAGAGCGGACCAGGCGCAGCATGATCGGGATGTAGACGAGGCCGACGGCGACCGTGGTCTTGAGCAGGCTGGGCGGCGTCACGGCCAAGATCAGCAGGCCGAGCATGATGGGCGGCAGCGACAGGAACAGGTCGGCTGCGCGCAGCACCAGCGCCCCACCCCAGCCGCGGCTCCATGCCGTGAACAAACCAAGCGGCACACCAGCCACCAGGCTTACCAGCATGGCACCAAAGCCGATCACCAGAGACAGGTGCGCGCCCGACAGCACGCGCGACAGCACGTCGCGCCCGAACTCGTCCGTGCCGAACAGGTGCGCGGCGCTGGGCGGCGTAAAGCGCAGTCGCACCGCGAATGCCGCCGGGTTGTAGGGCGTAACCCACGCGCCGACCACCGCCACCACAACGATAAGCGCCAGCGCCGCCACGCGGATCCAGGTTGCCTTCATGCGGTCGCCGTATGACGGATGCGCGGGTTCAGCACCGCGTACGCCAGGTCGGCAATGAGGTTGGCGACCGCGTAGATCGCCGCCATCACCAGCATGCCCGCTTGCAGCAACGGCAGGTCATGGCGTTCGATCGCGAACACCAGCAAGCGGCCCAGACCGGGATAGGCGAACACCGTCTCGACCACCACGACGCCGCCGATGAGCAGCCCGAAGTCGATGGCAAGGATGGTGATGGCGGGCAGCATGGCGTTGGGCGCCGCGTGCCGCCACAGCACGCGGCTTTCCCGCAGTCCCTTGGCGCGCGCCATCAGCACGTAGCGGCTCCGCAGCGTCTCCAGCATGGCAGCGCGGGTCAGGCGGGACACATGCGCGATCAGTCCCATGGCGAGCAGGATCACAGGCAGCACAAAATGCGTCGCCCAGGGTACGACCCCGTCCGAAATGGGCGCGTAGCCCGTCGCTGGTAGCCAGCGCAGCGTCGAGGAGAACACCAGGACGCCAAGGATCGCCCAGAAGAATTCCGGGATGGCGATGAACACGAGCTGGAGAATGGTCAGCACATGGTCGGAGGTGCGGCCCGCGCGCACCGCGGTGAACATGCCCGAGCCAATGCCGAGGACGACGACGAGGGCGAAGGACAGCCCGGCAAGGGTCGCCGACCGGCCGAGCGCTTCCGCGATCAATGAGGCTGCTGGCCGGTCCATGGCGAGGGATTGGCCGAAATTGCCGTGCAACAGGTCGGACAGCCAATGCCAGTATTGCAGCCAGAGCGGGTCGTTGAGGCCGAGCCGAGCTTCCAGGGTCGCGACCGCTTCGGGCGTCGCGAACTCGCCCAGCATGGTGTAGGCGACGTTGCCGGGCAGGATGTGGATGATGCCGAACACCAGCACGGAGGTGGCGGCGAGAACGCCGACCACGCCGAGCAAGCGCCTGGCCAGGAAGCCTGCCATAGGCGCTCAGCTCACCGTGCCATGACGCAGGTCGAACCAGCGGCTGGGATGCGTCTTTACGTCGCGGACCCCGACCCGGTAGGCGCATGCGAAGTTGGTGGAGTAGGCGAAGAAAATGGCGGGGTCGTCGTTCAACGCCTGTTGCATGACGATGTACTGGGTCTTCTGCACGGCCGGATCGCCGGACAAGCGGGCGGCGGACAGTGCGGCATCGACCTTGGGATTGTCGTAGTGCCACAACCGGGTGTTCCAGGTGCCCTTGCTGTGCAGGAACGGGTACGTGCTGGCATCAATGGTTGCGCGGCCGAAGAATCCTTCGATGTAGAGTGGCGCCTTGTCCGACACTTGGGTCGGGTAAGCGCTGTATGGCACGCGCTGCACTTCCAGGTTGAAGCCCGCCGGTTGCAGTAATTGTTGCAGCGCCACACCTAGCCGTTCGCGGATCGGGCGGCCGACGGGGACGACGATCGGCAGCTTGATCCCGTTTGGATACCCCGCTTCTGCCAGCAGTCGGCGCGCGGCATCCGGGTCGGCATCCGGTATCTTGATGTCGTGCGCATAGAACGGGTGCGTGGGCGGGATCGGGCTGATGGTGGGCGCCCCTTGGCTGAACAGCACCAGATCAACCACGTCCTGCTTGGAGACCGCAATCTGCAACGCGCGCCGCACGCGCGGGTCGTTAAACGGCTTGAGCCGGTTGTTGGTGACCGCGGCGTCCCAGGCGCCGCTCGGCACGCTGTCGACCCGCAAGGTCGGGTCCGGCGACAGCACCTTCACCTGGTCCAGCGGCAGGTCCCAGATGATGTCCAACTCACCCGACCTGAGGGCCGCGATCTTGGAGCTCATCTCGGGGATGATCAGCAGGTCGACCCCGTCCAGCTTGGGCAGCCCGGGCTCGAAGTAGTCCGGGTTCTTGGTCAGCACCATGCGGTCGTTCGGGGTGTACGACACGAACTTGAACGGCCCGGTGCCCACGGGTTGCGTCGCGAGCTGCGCCACCTTGTTGCGCGGCACGATCTTGACCTGGCGGTCCGAGAGCAGCTCGGCAAAGGAGCCATAGGGGAAGGCAAGCGTGAACCTGACCGTCTGCTCGTCGGGCGCGTCCACGGCGGTGACCATGTCGAAGTTGCTGGCTGAGGGCGCGGCCGTTCTCGGGTCGAGCAGGCGGTGGAACACCGCGACAACATCGTCTGCAGTCATAGCCGTGCCGTCGTGAAACTTGACACCTTCGTGCAGCGTGAACGTCCAGGTTTTCAGGTCGTCACTGAACGCCCATTTCGCTGCCAAGTCGGGCTGGACCTTCAGCTCCTCATCCATCCGCGTCAGGCCGTTAAAGACCAGGTTCACATAGACGTACTCGTCGCCGAAGGTCGTGAGCAACGGGTCGAGATGGTCTGGGCTGGCGCCGAGTCCAAGACGAAGGGATCGGCCCGCCGCTTGCGCCAGGGGCGGAATGGCGAACGGCAATGCGGCCCCGGCCAGTGTGGCCATCGCCTGACGACGGGTTGGCTTGAACATCGGCGTGCCACTTCCCTTCCTGGGTAAAAGCTTTTACCGTTGGTTTGCACTATCGTGTCAATATGAAACTTCAGGGAATCCGCGCATGGCCATCCGTCCCAACTCTGCCGCCGCACGCGACGTCGCCCACGCGCTGCATCCCTTCACGGATCTGGTGACGCACGAGCAGAGCGGTCCTCTGGTCATCACGCGCGGCAAGGGCGTCCGCGTGTGGGACGAGGACGGGAAGGAGTACATCGAGAGCGTGGCCGGGCTGTGGAGTGCCGCGCTGGGCTTCGACAACGAGCGGTTGGTGCAGGCCGCAGCCAACCAGATGCGCAAGCTGCCCTTCTATCATGCGTTCAATGCCAAATCGCACGAGCCGCTGATCGACTTGTCGGAGATGCTGATCGAGCGGGCGCCGGTGCCGATGGCCCGGGTCATCTTCGCCAACTCTGGGTCCGAGGCGAACGACACCGCCATCAAGATGGCCTGGTACTACAATAACGCGCTCGGCCGTCCGGCGAAGAAGAAGGTCATCGGCCGCATCAAGGGCTACCACGGCATCACCCTGGCGGCAGCGTCCATCACCGGCCTGCCGAACAACCACCGCTCGTTCGACCTGCCGCTGCCGGGCTTCGTCCACACGATGACGCCGCACCACTATCACGAGGCCACCGACGGCGAGACGGAAGACGCGTTCGCCACGCGATGCGCCGCCGAGCTGGAGAAATTAATCCTCGCCGAAGGTCCAGAAACGGTGGCGGCGATGTGGGCGGAGCCGATTATGGGCGCCGGCGGCGTCATCCTGCCGCCGCGGGGGTACTTCGAGAAGATCCAGGCCGTGCTGCGAAAGTACGACGTCCTGTTGGTGGCCGACGAGGTGATCTGCGGTTTCGGGCGCACCGGCAATTATTGGGGCACGCAGACAATGGGGTTGCAGCCCGACATCATCACCAGCGCAAAAGCGCTGTCGGCCAGCTACCTGCCAATCTCCGCCGTGATGGTCAGCGAACAGGTATTTCGCCCCATTGCGGCCGAGAGCCACAGAATCGGCACGTTTGGCCACGGCTACACCTACTCCGGGCACCCCGTGCCGGCAGCCGTCGCCATTGAGGCGCTGAAGCTCTACGACGAGTTGAACATTGTCGAGCATGCCCGCACCGTCGGCGCCCACATGCAAAAGGAGTTGCGCCGGCGTTTTGCCGGCCATGAGCTGGTGGGCGAGGTGCGGGGCGTCGGACTGATCGGCGCGATCGAGCTTGTGGACGATAAGGCCACCCACGCTAACTTCGATCCGGCGGCCAAGGTCGGCCCCCGGCTGGCCAAGCTGTGCGAGAAGCACGGCATGATCGGGCGTGCCCTGCCCAGCGACACGCTCGCGTTCAGTCCGCCGCTCATCATCACCGAGGAGGAGGTCACGGACATGCTGGACCGCACGGAGCGTGCGCTGGCCGATCTGACCGTCGAGATCAGGCGGGAGCGGATGGCCGCGAGCTGAGGCGGGCACGCGGTGGGCGTCGGTTGCAGCGATAAGGGGCAGGACATCGACAACTCGAAAGATGTCTGGCGGCACGTCGATGCTAAGGGCGATGCGTTTTGCGCCCTTGCCGACCGTATCTGGGACGTGCCGGAACTCTGCTTCCAGGAGCGCCGCTCCGCCGCTGAGCACGCGGCGATGCTGCATCGCGAGGGCTTCCGGGTCGTCGAGGGCATCGCCGGCATCCCGACCGCGGTGATGGGAGAGACAGGTGACGGGGGTCCGGTCATTGCATTTCTGGGCGAGTATGACGCCCTGCCTGGGCTGAGCCAGGAAGCGGGCACGCCCGAGCACCGTCCGCTTCCCGGCAACGGCCCCGGCCATGCCTGCGGCCATAACCTGCTGGGGGCCGGTGCGATGCTGGCCGCCGCGGCGGTCAAGGACTGGCTGGCGGCTCGGGGGCTGCCCGGTCGGGTTCGCTACTACGGTTGTCCGGCGGAGGAGGGCGGCGCCGCCAAGGTGTTCATGGTGCGCGACGGCGCGTTTACCGATGTGGACGTCGCGATCACCTGGCACCCCTCTCCCTTCTCGGGCGTGATCGAGGCCGACTCCCTCGCCGTCATGCAGTTGGATTTTGCATTCGTGGGCCGAGCTGCCCATGCCGGGGTGGCACCGCATTTGGGGCGTTCCGCGCTGGATGCGGTAGAGCTGATGAATGTGGCCCTGAACCAACACTTTTGTCACCAGGGGCCATTTCGGGTCATGCGAGGGCTGTGATGCGGGTTTGCATGTCGAGGTCGAAGCGCCCGTAGGGGTTCACGTGCGTCCAGAACAGCGGCGTGAGCGCGTGCAGGTCGCGCGCCGTCAGCCGTCCTTTCCATTCCGGCCGGGCGAGCACCTTCTGGATCATGAGCGTGTTGACGTAGACCATGCAGTTCTGGAGCAGGTGGAGGCTGAGCATGCTCGCCTCCTGGTCCTCGCGCCGGTTGCTCGACACCTCGCCGCGGCGGGCGAAGAAGATGAAGTCGTTGGCCGAGTTCCACTGCTCGATGACGTTCAGCCCGTCGTTGATTTCGGCCCGGAGCGGACGGTCGTGCAGGTAGCGGGCGAGGAACACCGTTCTGATCGCTTTCCCAAGCTCCATCAGCGCTTTGTAGGTCGGGTGCTGGGTGTTCTCGCGGGTGAAGCGGCGCAGGATGGCCTCCGCCTCCGCCGTGCCCAGCCGGAGGGCGGTGGCGTACTTGACCATCTCGTCGTACTGCTGGCGGATCAGCTCCCAGTCGATCGGGCGGGTGAGGACGGTGGCGAGGTGCGGGTAGGCGTCGGGCTGGCCGGCATCGGGCCGGTACAGGCGCTGCTTGCCGATGCGCTTGAGCCGCGGCAGGAGCTGGAAGCCCAGGAGCTTCGTGAACGCAAAGGCAACGATGCTCTGCCCGTGGCTGTCCACGTATTGCCGGTCCACCTCCAGCTCTGTGCAATGGCGCAGCACGCCCTGGATCATGCTGGCCACCTCCGACGAGGAGGGCGACTTCAGCTGCGAGTGGATGCCCAGCGACTTGCGCTCGACGTGCCAGTAGATCATCACGTCCTGGACAATGTTGCACAAAACCCTCTCGGCTTGGTGTTGATCCTTTCGCGGGAGGAACTGCACACTCGGTCGGGGCGAACGCGCGCGGTGGGCGAGGCGCCCATATTCCGGTCCCGGCTGAGCAAGCCGGGCGGGGATGGAGGCGGCGATGGCCCGGCGGCGCAAGGTGGACCCGCAGCTCAGCCTGGAGGTGGGCTTCGAGCCGCGGCGGGGCGGGCAGGAGGCGCTGGCGGACGCCTACCAACGCTTGCTGCCCCCGCTGTCGCGCCCGGTCTGCCCACCTCAAGCGGCATGCACAAGAAAGGAGGCGGATGATGCAAGGTCAAGCGACGGCCCCGGCGCGGGTGCGGCTGGTGGCCCCGATCCGGGCGGCGATCTACGCCAGGGTATCGTCCGACCAGCAAGCTGAGCGCCACACCATCGACAGCCAGGTCGAGGCGCTGCTGGCGCGCGCCGCCGCGGACGGCCACGAGGTGGCACCCGAGCTGCGCTTCCTCGACGACCGCCACAGCGGCGCGAGCCTGATCCGACCCGCGCTGGAGCGCCTGCGCGACCTCGCGGCGATGGGGGCCATCGACTTGATCTATGTGCACGCGCCCGACCGCCTGGCCCGCTCGTATGCGCACCAGGCGGTGCTGGTCGAGGAGTTCGGGCGCGCCGGAACCGAGGTGGCGTTCCTCAACCGCCCGATCGGGCAGACGCCGGAGGACACCCTGCTGCTGCAGCTACAGGGCATGTTCGCCGAATACGAGCGCACGCGCATCGCCGAGCGCAGCCGCCGCGGCAAGCGCCACCGCGCGCAGGCCGGCTCGGTCAGCGTGCTGGCCCGGGCGCCCTACGGCTACCGCTATGTCGGCCGCGAGGCCGGGGGCGGCGCAGCGTACTTCGAGGTGGCCGAAACCGAGGCCGAGGTGGTGCGGCGCATCTTCCGCTGGGTCGGCGAGGAGCGCGTCAGCTTGTCCGCGGTGTGCCGGCGGCTGTTCAAGGCCGGCGTGCCCAGCCCGACCGGTAAGGCCCAGTGGGGGCGCAGCACGGTCTGGACCTTGCTGACCAGCTCCGCCTACGTCGGCCAGGCCGTGTTCGGGAAAACGGCCTCGGCACCCTGGCGGCCGCCGCTGCGCCCGGCGCGCGGACGCGCCCCCATCCCCAAGCGCCCGTCCCGCCGGGTCCCGGCCCCGCCCGAGCACCACGTCGCCATTCCGATCCCGTCCTTGGTCGATGCGGCGCTGTTCGAGGAGGTGCGGGAGCAGCTGGACGAAAACCGGCGCCGCCGGCGCCAGCGCGTGGCGCGCGCTCGCTACCTGCTGCAGGGCTTGCTGGTCTGCCAAGGATGCGGTCGCGCGTTCTGCGGCGTGTGGCAGAGGAACTACCCACGCCCGCCGGCGCACGGGTACAGCTACTATCGCTGCACCGGGGCGGTAAAGGACCGCGTTGATGGCCAGCGCCGGTGCGACGCCCGGGCCATCCGGGTCGAGCGCCTGGACGAGGCGGTCTGGCGCGAGGTCCGCCAATTGCTTGAGGACCCGGCCCGCGTCATCGGGGAATACCAGCGCCGCCTGCAGGCCGTGCGCACCGGGCCTCGCCGGCCCGAGCTGGAAACGGTTGAGCGCCAGCTCGCCAAGCTGCGCGGCGGCGTCGGCCGGCTGATCGACGGCTACGCCGAAGGGCTGATCAGCAAGGCCGAGTTCGAGCCGCGGCTCGCCGGCCTGCGCCGGCGCGTCGCGGGGCTCGAAGCCGAAGCCGCCGCACTCCAAGACGCCGCCGAGCAGGCCCGCTCCCTCCAGCTCGTCATTGGCAAGCTGGAAACCTTTGCCGCCCTGGTCCAAGACCGGCTGGACGGGGCGGATTGGATGGCCCGGCGCGACATCGTCCGCACCCTCGTGCGACGGGTCGAGATCGACGACCAGCACGTCCGAGTAGTGTTCCGCGTTGATCCGGGACCGAGGGACGACCCCGCCTCACGCCGGAGTTTACAACATTGTCCAGGACGTGATGACCCCGCGCCCGCCGTAGCGGACGTGCCACTGCGTGGTCAGGTTTTGGTCCCAGGCGCCGAAGTGCTTGCTGTCGGACGCGCAGGCGTTGGTGCCCTCGCCCCAGATTAAGGGATCGCGGACGCGCAGGGTGGCGTTCGTCACCTCCGCAATGGCCTCGCGCAGCTGCTCGGCCGTGATGTAGCGGCGCCGAACGTAGAGCAGGTCCCGGTAGCTCACGCCATGCTGGACGGAGGCCATGCGCTTGAGGCCGGCGTTGGTGCCCATGCCATTCAGGCACAGGAGCAGGCGCGGTCGCAGCACGGCGCGGTCGAGCGCTTCGTAGGCCGTGGGACTGCGGAGCCGGTCGGTAAAGCCGAGCCGCAGGTCGGCTTCCTTGGCCATGTCCAACAGGCCCGTCATCGGCCACTCGGCGGCGACCGCGGCCTTGAGCGCCTCGATGTTGGCCGGCGGCGGCTTGGGCTGCAGCGGCGAAAGGCGAATCCAGCCGCCGCCCTTGGCGGTGATGCGGACGTCCGCGTTGCGCGGCAGCCCGGCGTCGAAGCGGGACAGGGCGGCGCGCATTTCGTCTTGCAGGCGGGCGATGAACGCGCTGGCGTCGCGGGGCAGGTCCAGGGCGGCGTAGTGTTCGTTGCGCCGGGTGGCGAAATCCGCCGGCACGTCGTCGTCGGGGTTCCTGTAGCGGTCCGCTCCCGCCACCCACACCTCCTTGCAGCGGAGCTGGTCGCGGAGCGCCTCCAGGGCGCAGATTTCGTAAGTGATGCGGTTCACCCGCTCCCGCCCGCGCGGGTCGCGGTCCACCACGGCGTCGCGCCAGAGTGGCCGCACCACGCCCTCTACCGGAACACCCTCGTCCACGGGATAGGCTTGAAGCTTGGTCTTGGCATAGCGGCGAACCAGGCCCAGCGCCTGGATCACTGGCCGGTGCGCGTCGTTGTTGGAGCGGAAGTCGAGCGCCGCCAGCAAATCCAGCACGGCGCGGCGGTAGTGGCCGCGGTAGGAGCTGCGGATGGTGGCCCGCAGGGTGGTCCGATACGTCGGGCCGGTTGCCTTGGCCTCGCGCACCAGGTCCTTGAACGTTTGCTCGCCCACAGCGGGGTAGAGCACGTCGCGCACGATGCCATCCGGACGTTCGACGGCCACGTCGGCGATCCGGTACAGGATGGCCTGCTTGCCAGTGACGCGCTTGAGGTCCTCCAGCAGCTCCTTCTCAACCCGGCTCTCGGCACGGGCGCCAATGTGGTGGACCACCTCGATCAGCAGATCGACGAGCGTGTCGGTGACCGCGCGTCCACGCAGGTGGGCATAGGCCGCGAGCCAGGCATGGCCGGTCGTTTCAGGGTGCCGACGCAGCTCAAAGGGCGCCTCGACGGCCACGCGCTGGCGGCAGGCTTCCAGCTCGGCCGGGCTCCAGTCGGCGAACAGGCCGTCAGGCAGTTCCAGCCGGCGCACCAGGTCAAGCCGGGCCAGCTCGTCGCGCAGGCTGGCGACGCTGGCCCGGCCGGGGCCGTTGCGGAGGTGGATCAGCGGCGCCGCCTGTGTTTCTGGATCGGTCTCGCCTCCGGCGGCGTCGGCCGCTTCTGGACTGCCGGCCTGCAGCAGGGCGTCGAGCTGGACGCGCGTCGTCGCCGACAGCCGGGCGTAGGCCACGGCATAACGCCGTTCGTCATGGGCGCGCACCGCCGCGCGCGCGATGCGGACGACACGATCAGGGCTGGGCGGCTCGACCCGGAGCGCACGGCACCTCGCTTCGGCCTCGGTGGCAAGCTCATCCATGTCGCGGGTGCGGGGAGCCACCGCGTCGCGCAGCCAAGCACCGAGGTCTTCGGCGTCGGCGACCGTCGCCTCGCGGAAGCCGAGCAGGGCGCGTATCTCGGCCCGCTGCCGCTTGAGCGTGCGGTCGTCGGAATCGGGCAACAGCGCCTCCCCGCTGCCAGGCGCTGGCATGCCGAGCCTGTGCGCCAGGTCCGCGACAGCATCCTTGTCCACCTCGGCCGCGCCGCGCGGGAAGCGACCGCGGGCGCGATAGAACAGCAGCATGACGGCGAACCGCAGGCGGCTGCCCCAGCGCTTGGCTTCGACGATGAGGCGGTCCCCCGGGGACAGGTCCCAGGCGCCATCCAGCACCGTGGCGCTCATGCCGGTGTCGCCGCCCTCAGGTCAGCAGCCGCGCGGGCAGGGCAAGGTGCGCCGGGCCGTTCTTCGAGGGCCATGCGGCTACGCCCCGCCGTGGGCGGCGCCGTTGACCGCGCGCCACACCACCGACCGCGACACGCGGAACAGTGCCGCGATCTGCGCGTAGGTCTTGCCCTCGTCCGACCGCATCCACTGGGCCTCCCTCTGCTGGTGGGGCGTAAGGCGGAACCGCCGGCCGAGATGGGTGCCGCGCTTGCGCGCCGCCGCCAGCCCGGCATGGGTGCGCTCGATCAGGGTGGCGCGCTCGAACTCGGCGAGCTGGGCCAGCACGCCAAACACCATGCGCCCGGCCGGCGTTGAGCTGTCTACGCCGAGAGTGGTGATGACGACGCGCACGCCGCGTGCGTCCAGGTCGCGGGCGATTGTGAGAGCGGCCAAGGCATCGCGCCCGAGCCGGTCCACTTTCCAGGCGACCAGGCTGTCCCCGGGCTGAAGGCGCTTGATCAGCGCATCGAAGCCTGGTCGCTGCCGGGCGCCGGACTCCTTCTCCTCCACAATATGCGCTTGAAGGACGCCTGCGGCCTCCAATGCGTCAAGCTGGAGCGCAAGGTTCTGGTCTTCACGGCTGACCCGGGCATAACCCCACACAGACGGCACCAAACGCCTCCTCTTTGCGGCACACCCTTGCGGAACATGTAAGCCCTTGAACGCAAACGGTCCAGGATCTCGTGCCGCAAACGGTCGGTTGCGGGACGCCGGTGTGGCCGTTCCGGACGCACGTGGACCCTTGCGGCGGCCTCGGACCCCGGCACGTGCAACCGAATCACAGCCCTTGCATGATCCGAAATGGCCCCTGGTGACAAAGGTGTTGGCTCAGGGCCAGGTGGGCGAAGCCCATCCAGCTCCGGCGCGTTTTGTCGCGCCGGAGCTGGATGCGGCCCCAGTCCTTCAGCTCCGGGAACAGGTTCTCGACGTGGCGCCGCCGGGCGTAGATTGTCTTGTCCCAGGACGGCGGGTCCACCATGCCAAGCTTTGGCGGGGTATGGACGGCGCAGCCGTCCGCGGCGAACGTGGCGTGCCGCCGGGCCGAGACATAGCCGCGGTCGAGGGCGGCGTCGCGCGCGGGGATGCCGGACACGAGGGCTGGGGCATGGCGCAGGTCGGCGTGCTGGCCGGGACTTGGCAGAAGCCGCAGGATGCGGCCCGCGCCGTCCGCGCAGGCGTGCAGCTTGGAGCAGACGCCGCCGCGGCTGCGGCCGAGGCACTCCGCTTGGGCGTTGCTGCGCGCTTTGCAGGCGGCGCTATCCAGCAGCACCAGCCCGTCCGCGGGCAGGGCCGGGAGCCGCGCCTCGAACACCAGCTCCCACCAGCCGCGCGCCGACCAGCGCCGGAAGCGGTGGCAAACGCTGGGCTAGCGGCCCCGGTCGTTCGGCAGGCCGCGCCACGGCGCCCCCGTCCGGCTGATCCACAGCGCGGCCTCGACAAAGCGGCGCAGCGCTGCCTCGTCGCGCGTCCATGCGCGCGGGAGCTGCTGCACCGTGAGCATCAGCGACGCCCACAAAGCGTCGTCCAGGCTGGTCCTGGTCATGGCCGTGTCCTTCTGAAAGCCTTGACAACGTCCAGGGTGGCACGGCCAGGAGCGGGATCAACCTTCGGCCGGTCCGCCAGTCAGTTCAGTCATAGAGCCTAGCTCAGCGGTCAGCTCCGACGGCGCTCTCCCGCTCCCCGGCCCTCCGCCCGGCGGTTCACCCGCCGACGAAGCGACGACGCCAAGCAGCGGCGCACGGCCTCGGCCCGGTCGGGCGGCGCAGATGCTTCCATCGTGCAACGGCAAGCAGCTATAAAGGCCTATACGTCGCCAAGCGCTTCGGGCGGCAACGCTCGGAACAGCACGTCAGATCAAGAGGGATGCCATGAGCCGCCTCGTTTTCATCCTTAACGGCCCGAACTTGAACCTGCTCGGCAAGCGCCAGCCGCATATCTATGGGCACGAAACCCTGGCCGGCGTCGAGCACGCTTGCCAGGCTCTTGCCGCCGAGCTGCAACTCGGGCTGCGGTTCCATCAAAGCAACCGCGAGTACGAGATCGTGGATTGGGTTCACGAGGCGCGGGAGGCTGCCGCCGCCATCGTCATCAATCCGGCCGCCTTCACGCACTACTCCATCGCCATCCTGGACGCGTTGAACGCGTTCGACGGCCCGGTTCTGGAGGTGCATATCTCCAACGTTCATCAGCGCGAGGAATTCCGTCATCGCTCGTTCGTGTCGCTGCGGGCGGACGGGGTGATCGCCGGGTTCGGCACGCAAGGCTACCTGCTGGCGCTGCGCCGGGCCGCCAGCCTGATCGGCGAGCGGGCAGGCGCAGCGGCGGCGATAAGCGCGAAGGGGCCGGCATAGCTCGGAGCTTCGCTGGAAACGGTTGGGAGCATGGCCGTCACTGCGTTGCGACTTACCAATCGGGTTTTCGGTATGTTTAGACTGCAATTGCCCTGACTGGAAACGTCAGGGCGTCAATTGCCAGTCCAGACCCGCTGGCGATCGTCATGTCATTGCTGATGCGGGGGCCTGGTCTGCGAGGGCGACAGCGCCGTGTTCCCCAGCATGTAACGGGAGCTGTTCCAGACCCGCAATCGGCTCTCGGCGATGGCGCAGAACACCGGCGTCGCCATCGCCGCCCGGTATGGCGAGCATCCCGTTCGTTGTCGGCTCGATCTTTTGCCGTGACGGTCATCACGGGGAGACCGAGCCTATGCCGGCGACACGGCGTGATTGTTCCAGGTGAGACGCCCGGCCATGACATCGTGCAGCAGCGACGGCCGTTCGCTTCGAAGCACCTCCTGCCCCTCCTTGCTGGCGGACAGCGCAAGCCCCGCGGCGCGCTGCCGCGACGGGTCAGGGTCGGAAAGCGTGAGCCGAAGTTCGTTCAGCGCGCGCTCGCTGCACGCGAAGGCCCCGGCAGGGCGCCATAAATCCGCGGCCACCGTGCGGCCCGCCGCCCGCCGCTCGCGGGCGTAGTCGGTCAGCATGGCGGCGAGCGCCGGGTTGGCCCGGCGCTCCAGCCCGATGACGCCGGAAAGCGGACGCCCGACAAAGATGGCTTTGACGATCATCTGGTTCCAAGCCCCGTCGTCGAACCAGTCCGCCGGGTAGGGGTTGCCGATCGCGATCGCGCTGAACACCGGGAGCATGTTGCTGCGCACCCCTTCCGCCGCCCGCCCGGCGTAGCGCTCCGGGAATGGCAGCAGCGAGAGCGCCTGATACAGGCAGACATGCTCGGCCAAGTCGGCCTGGGCGAACAAGCAGTCCAACCCGGCGGCGAACGCCTCGTCCCAAGGGCGCGCGAGCAGGAGGACGATGCGCGCGGCCTGGTCGCGGCTCCAGCCCTCCAGCGGCACGCTATGCAGCGGCGGATGCGGCGGCAACAGCATGCGGCCAACGTGCCGGGGGGCGGCGGCGAAGGCCAAGGCGAACGCCCGGTCCCCCGCGCCGCCCGCGAGCTGCCCGGCTGCCGCCTCCAGCCAGTCGAGGCCGGCGCGGTCCTGTTCAGTGAGCCAATTGCTTAAAGTTATTGCCACGTCGCGGGAATGGGTCAACGGACGCGTCCTTAGATGTCTCGGTCGCACAACAGATCGGTTGCCGGCCAAACTTGTGCAGGGCTAAGGGGGCCTGAATTCGATGGACGTGGCAAGCGGGCTGCAAATCGGCCGGCGCGGAGCGGCATGGGCTTACCTAGGGTTGATGCGTCCGGCCAATGTCATGACGGCGCTGGCCGACGTCCTGGCCGGCGCTTTCGCCGCCGGCGGCAATGGGGGCCTCGCCTGGCTGTTGCTGTCCACGGCCGCGCTTTACGCCGGCGGCGTGACGCTGAACGACGTGTTCGACGCGTCCCTGGACCGCCGCGAGCGCCCGGAACGGGCAATCCCCTCCGGCCGCGCAAGCCTCGGCGGCGCGGCGGCGCTGGGGTCCGGCCTGCTCCTGCTTGGCGTGGCGGCGGCAGGCTTCGCCTCGTGGCCCGCGATGGGTCTCGCCTGCGCCATCGCCGCGGTTGTCTTGGCCTATAACGGCTGGGCCAAGCATCACGGCCTCGCGGGACCGTTGTTCATGGGGCTTTGCCGCGGCTTGAACCTGCTGCTGGGCGTGGCGGTGCTGCCGTCCATGCTGGGCCATCTGTGGCCGCTGGCGTTGCTGCCGGTCGCCTACATCGCCGCGATCACCGCCATCAGCCGCGGCGAGGTGCATGGCGGCGGCGGCGCGGTTGGCTGGCTGGCGACGGCGCTGGCCGCGGGCGTGATCGCCGCCATTGCAGCACTCGGGCTTGGGGCCGGCAGCTGGGCAGCCTTGCCCGTCTTGGCTTTATTCGCATGGCGGGTCATGCCCCCCTTCATCGCTGCGGCCCGGCGGCCGGAACCGAGCCTGATCGGGGCGGCAGTCAAGGCAGGCGTGCTGTCGCTGATCCTGCTCGACGCCTCGCTGGCCGCAGCTATGGCAGGCCCGATCGAGGCGCTGGTCGTGTTCGCGCTATGGCCGTTGTCGCTCATCCTTGGGCGCGCCTTCGCCGTCACGTAACCAGATTTTCGACACTACAAATGCAGAAAACGACAATCATCGGCAATTCGTGATCGGAAAAAGCAAGGACAAAAAACGTCTTCTTTCAGGTTTTCATAACCTATGAGGTCAAACCTGCCGGCGCCCCCGTGTTATCCGCCGCCTGTCTTCAGACCGGTGAGGAACAGCCCGATGCCCGACCAGAATATCCCCGCGTCGATCTACATCGATCCGCACATCCATATGATCTCGCGCACCACCGACGATTACGAGGCGATGCGCGCGGCCGGGATCGTGGCGGTTATCGAGCCGGCGTTCTGGATGGGCCAGCCGCGCACATCCGTCGGCTCCATGCAGGACTACTTTGCCGCCCTGATCGGCTGGGAGCGCTTCCGTGCCGGGCAGTTCGGCATCCGCCACTACTGCACCATGGGGCTCAATTCCAAGGAAGCGAACAACGAGCGCCTGGCCGAAGAAGTGCTCGACATCCTGCCGCTCTATCTCGACAAGGAGGGCGTCGTCGCCGTCGGCGAGATCGGCTTCGACGACATGACCCCGGCAGAGGACCACGCCTTCCGCGCCCAGCTCGAGATGGCGCGCGAGCTGGACATGCTCGTCATGGTCCACACGCCGCACCGCAACAAGACCCGCGGCTCCTCGCTCAGCATGGACATCATCGAAGAGCATGGCTTGCGCCCCGAGCGCGTGGTGATGGATCACAACAATGAGGAAACCGTGCGCGAGACGCTCGACCGCGGCTATTGGGCCGGCTTCACCATCTATCCCCGCACCAAGATGGGCAACGAGCGCATGGTCGAGGTCGTCCGCCAATACGGCCCCGAGCGCATCATCGTCGACAGCTCCGCCGACTGGGGCGCGTCCGATCCCCTGGCCGTGCCGAAGACCGCCGGCCTGATGCTGGCGCGCGGCATCGGCCCGGCGGCCGTCCGCGCGGCCTGCTACGCCAACGCCCTGGCCGCCTACGGGCAAAGCGGGCGCTTCAACGAAGCCGACTGGCTAGCGCCCCTGCCCATCGACCAGCGCGAGCTGTTCGACGGCAACTCCGTGCTCCGCGGCCAGCAGCCGCTCGTTGAGCCGCGCGACCCGGCCCTGATCTCCTGATGCAAGCCGGCCAAGCGGGCGAGTTCCACCTCGCCTATTGCACCAACGTCCACCCCGGCGAGGACTGGGAACAGACGTTCGCCGCCTTGGAGCGGCACCTGCCGCCGCTCAAGGCCGCCATCGCCCCGGGCCGCCCGTTCGGCGTCGGGCTGCGCCTGTCCGACCTGGCGGCGCGGCAGCTGCTGCAAGCCGGACGGCTGGACGCGTTCGCGGCCTGGCTGGAACGGCACGGCCTCTACGTCTTCACCCTCAACGGCTTCCCTTACGGCCCCTTCCATCAGACGGTCGTCAAGGACAGCGTCTACGCCCCCGACTGGACCCGCCCGGAACGGCTCGCCTACACCATGCGCCTCGCCCAGATCCTCGCGCGCTTGCTGCCGGAGGGCGTGGACGGCAGCATCTCGACCGTGCCCGTCTCCTACAAAGGCTGGCACGCCACGCGCGCGGAAACCGAACGGGCGCTGGAGGCAGGCGCCCGGCAGGTGCTCGACATGGCCAAAGACTTGGCCCGGCTGAAGCAGCGGACGGGGCAACTCATCCACCTTGGCCTGGAGCCGGAACCCGATTGTCTGCTGGAGGACGCGGCCGAGGTGGTCGCCTTCTTCCAGCGCCTGCTCCGCCAGGCTCGCCCAAACGAGGCGGACCTGGTGCGCCAGCATGTGCGCGTCTGCTGGGACGCCTGCCACGCGGCCGTCGAGTATGAATCGACCGCCGATGCCCTGGCCCAGTTCGGCGCGGAAGGCATCCAGATCGGCAAGCTCCAGCTCAGCTCGGCGCTGAAAGCGGTGCTGGGCGACAGGGAGGCGCGCGCCAGATTGGCGGAACGGCTGCGCCCGTTCGCCGAGGGCACCTATTTGCATCAAGTCGTCGAGCGGCGCAGCGGCGGCGTGCTGCGGCGTCATCCCGACCTGGGCGTCGCCCTGCGCTGCCTCGCCGACCCGGGCGCACTCGAATGGCGCATCCACTTCCATGTCCCGATCTTCGCGCCCGACATGGCCGGGCTGGCCACCACCCAGGCCGAACTGATCGAGACCCTCGGCTTGTTGCGAGAGCGCGAATTCTGCCGGCATGTCGAGATCGAGACCTACACCTGGGATGTCCTTCCGCCCGCGTTGCGGCTCGACCTGCCAGGCTCGCTGCTGCGCGAGTATGAATGGGTGCTATCCAGCATGGAGGCCCGCTCATGCGCGGCTTGACCCGGCGGACCGCCGTGCTGAATCTGGTCGGCCTCACCCCTGGCCTGCTCGGACCCTCGACGCCGTTCCTGTCGCGATGGATGGCCGACGCCTCCGTCGCCTCCATGCGCCCGCCGCTCCCCGCCGTCACTTGCTCGGCCCAGGCGACGATGCTGACCGGGGTCAACCCGTCGGCGCACGGCATCGTCGGCAACGGCTGGTACGACCGCGAGCTGTCCGAAATCCGCTTTTGGCGGCAATCCAACAAGCTGGTGCAGGCGCCATACGTTTGGGACGCCGCCCGGAAGCTCGACGGCGGCTTCACCTGCGCCAACCTGTTCTGGTGGTTCGCGATGTACTCCAACGCGGACATCACGGTTACGCCGCGCCCGATGTACCCCGCCGATGGCCGGAAGATCCCGGACGTTTGGACCAATCCCCCCGAGCTGCGCGACGCGCTGCAAGGCGCGCTCGGGCGATTCCCGCTGTTCGAGTTCTGGGGTCCGCGCACGTCCATCAACGCCAGCCGCTGGATCGCCGAGGCGGCCAAGCGCGTTGAGCTATCGGACGTGCCGAGCCTTTCCCTGGTCTATATCCCGCACCTCGACTACGTGCTGCAGCGCAACGGGCCGGGCGACGACAAAGCCGTCGATGCCGACCTGGGCTTGCTCGACGCGTTGTGCGCCGACCTGATCGGTTTCTACCAGGACCGCGGCGTCCAGGTCATCGTGCTGTCGGAATACGGCATCGAGCCTGCGACCCGCCCGGTCCATCTCAACCGCGTGCTGCGCCGGCACGGCCTGCTGTCCATCCGCGACGAACTGGGCCGGGACATGCTTGACCCTGGCGCGAGCCAGGCCTTCACGGTTGCGGATCACCAGGTGGCGCACGTCCACGTGCGCGACCCGGCGCAAGTCGAATCCGTCCGCGCGTTGCTCGCCGCCGAGCCCGGCGTCGAAGCGGTGCTGGACCAGGCCGGCAAGCATGAGGCGGGCATCGACCACCCGAGGGCTGGCGACCTGGTTGCGGTCGCCGAGCCGGGCGCTTGGTTCACCTACTACTATTGGGACGACGACCGCCGGGCGCCTGACTTCGCCCGGACGGTCGATATCCATCGCAAGCCCGGCTATGACCCGGCCGAGCTGTTCATCGACCCGGCGTTGCGCCTCCCCGGCCTCAAGGCCGCCAGCATTCTGGCGCGCAAGAAGATGGGGTTCCGCACCTTGATGGACCTGATCCCGCTGGATGCGGCGATGGTCCGCGGCACGCACGGACGCCGGACGGCTGACCGGGCAAACTCGCCCCTGGTCGCGACCCAGTCGGCCGGGCTGCTGACCGAGAGCCATATCGAGGCAACGGCGGTTCATGACCTGATCTTGAGGCATTTGTTCGGCCAGGATGAATCCCGCCCCGGCATCCTGACGCTGGACTATGCCGAGGGCAGCTGAGCCAACAAGATTACGGAATAAGTCAGATAGTCGGACGAATATAAACTAGGTTATCCTGAGATCGATGTTCCAAAGACTGTAACTTAACGGCATAAATCAAAAAGACAGTAAGTGCAGTTTACCAAACGTCCGCACGTGGAACAGACAATACGATCCGGACAGTGCGATAGTTAGGTCTTAAAATCATTAATCGCACAAATGGGCTTATGGTTTCAACTAACTTGGAGAACTCGTGATGAGGAATGCTTCTTTTAAAGTCCTGTTTTACTGAAAGATATGCGACATAGAGGCGCTGAGCCGGAACGGAGGGGTCGCTGGTTCGGCTTGGTCTGGCGCTTAGGTGCAAAGTCTTTTCACAAGTCGGATGCAAAGGTCCTGGAGCAGTAGTAAAACAGGTTTCAAATATAACTTCGTTGTTTTCATAGTCATGAAGCGGAAAGAAACAAATGCCTGACGATAACACCATGATGCCCGTTCCGGACGCCGCCTCGCCGGCCTCGCCCGGCACAACCACGGGCGCGCCCTCCACCGGCGCTGTCGGCGGCGGCGGAACGGTCGGCAGCACGACCGACTCCGGCGCGCCAGTCGCCCCGCCCAGCGGGACGCCGGTTGGCGGCGGCGGCAACGTCACGCTCGACTTGCCCACCCTGCCGCCGAACTACTCGCAGGGCAACCTCGGCTTCTTCACGCGTCAGACCGAAGTCGTGCCGACATCGGTGACGACCGGCCCGGATGGCGCCTTGTATGTCGGCGAGCTGACCGGCATCCCCTACCCGGACGGATACGCCCGCGTGCTGCGGATCGCCGATCCGAACGCCACGACCGGCTTTGACGGCAAGATCCCAAGCGGCGTGTCGCAGACCTTCGCCAGCGGCTTTGACGAGATCAACAGCCTCGGGTTCGATGCCTCCGGCAACCTCTATGTGCTCGAATACGTCAACTCCAGCGCGATCTACGATCCGACGCTGCCGCCGGCTAGCCTGCCACCGAGCAAGCTGATCCGCGTGGGCACGGACGGCGTGCGGACAACCATTTCCGGCGACGAGCTGAAGCTCGGCAACTACCTGACCGTCGACAAGGCGACCGGCGACGTCTACGTCGCGACCAACAACGCCGACACGACAAACGGCGAGATCATCCGCTACCATGTCGATCCGGCGACCGGGATGGCCACCAACACGGTCGTCGCGAACGGCTTGAACAATCCGCGCGGCATGGCGTTCGGGCCGGACGGCAACCTTTACGTGCTGGAAAGTGGCGTCGGCACGCCGGTCGACTCCCCGGACGCCGCCTCGGCCCCGGTCATCCCGTTCATCCCTGGGCTGGTCAGCGAGCGCGGCGGCAGCACCGGGTCGATCACCAAAGTCAACGTCACCACCGACGACTCGCAGGAGCGGATCTTCACCGGGCTTGCCTCGTTCCGGGAATTCGATCCGACGACGGGCCAGGACCGCGTCATCTCCATCGGGCCGAACGGCATAACCATTGCGTCGGACGGCACGGTCTACGTCTCGTCAGGCGGTGGGTTGGCGCCGGAAACCGCGGACGCGATCGGGCCGTTGGGCGACCTGCTCAAGGGCGTGCTCAGGATCGACGGCCTGTTCGGAGCCGACCCGTCGAAGGCGACGATCACGCCCGAGTTCGACGCCTTGGCCTACGCCACCGAGAACGGCCCGGACGGCGCAACAACGCTGTTCAACACCGAGAGCAACCTCAACGACATCACGATCGGCGCCGACGGGAAGATCTACACCATCGACGCCGCGCGCAACGTCGTCTACGGGGTGAAGCCCGGCGGCAGCACGCTTGACAGCGTGACGGTGCTGCAGAAGCGCCCGCCCGTGCTGACGCCTTCGCAATACGGCGCGGTATTCGCGGCAGGCGGCAACCCGTCGGCCGACTACCAGGCCGAGGTCGGCGACGTCACCTTCAAGGGCGCGAATGGGCTTCCGGACACCTCGGGCCTCGGCGCAGGCAGCTCCGAGACCCCCGGAACGGTTCCGGGTGACCCGGCGGTGGCGGAGACCGACGCAATGGCTATGGCAACGGGCGGCGCAACGGCCGGTGCGGACATGACGGGTGCCCAGCCCGCCGTCGCTTCTCCGACCATGGCCGAAAGCAACCCGCTGCCGTCACGCGGCGAGGACGCAACCGTAGGCATGGTCAACGCGGCGGCGGCCGGCAGCGATACCGGGCTTCCGACCGTGCCCACCGGCAACGTCGATCCCACCGCGCTTGGCCCGTCGGACCCGGTCAGCCCGCCGGTAACGCCCGGCAACCCTTACTCCAACTACTTCGACCCCTTCGTCGGCAACTACGCCCCTGCGACTCCCGCGGTCATTCCCGCCGGCGCCAACGGGTCCTACAGCGTGTCCAACGTCTACAGCTTCGGCGACCGCCTGGCCGACGATGGCGGCACCTACAGCAACTACGGCGCGGCCCAGTACCTCGGCCAGCCCACCGCCGACTCGCCAGTGTACTACAACCACGGTCTATCGGACGGCCCGAACTGGACCGACCTGCTGGCGCAATCTCTGGGCACGCCAACCACGAGCGAGGACCACAACTTCGCCATCGGCAGCTCCACGACGCAGGTGGTGAACGACCCGAACGACCCTTACCAGACGCTCGGGAACTTCCAGGGGCAGATCGCCTTCTTCCAGCAGCAAAACCAGAACTTCCTGCCGACGGACCTGGTGACCGTGACCTTCGGCGGCAACGACCTGACGACGCCGAGCAGCCTGAGCCCGGCTGAAGCAGTGACCTCGACGGTAAAGGCGATCACCGACGGCTTGCAGAGCCTGGCCGACCTGGGCGCCAAGCACTTCCTGGTCAGCAACCTGCCGGACGTCACGATCGCGCCGGTGTTCAGCTCGCCCATCGGCCAGCAGTTGTTCGGCGACGACCCATCCGCCCTGCAAGGCGTGGTCAAGCAGTTCAACACCGAGCTGGCGTCCGCTCTCGACACGTTCAAGGCTGACACCGGTCTCGACGTGAAGGAGTTGGACCTGAACAAGCTGTTCGGCGGGATCGTCAACGACCCGTCGGCCTACGGGTTCAGCAACCTGACGACACCGGTGCTCGACAACCCGCCAGGTGTGGGCTTGCCGCAGGACTTTAGCGCCGGCGACACCCCGACCCAGGACCCCGCCGTCGAGCACGCCTCGTTGTTCACCGACCCGTTCTTCCACCCGACGGCCCTCGGGCAGTCGATCATGGCGGAAACCGCGAAGAGTGCGCTCGGGTGAGCGCAGCGGCTAAAACAGTGCTCCGGGGCGACATGTGCGTCCCGGCAGCGCCTTTCGAGGTCAATCCGCCACCGGAAACGGTGGCGGAAGGACTTGCCGAAGCGTTCAAGGCGCTCGGCGTGCAACATGCCTACGGCGTTTGCGGCGGCGCCCAGGCGCTCATCTGGGCGGCCTTGTCGAAGCACCTCAACCTCCTGCATTTCCGGCACGAATCCGGCGCGGCCTTTGCCGCCACGGAGGCGCACTTCGCGACGGGGCGACCCGTCGTCGTGTTCACCACCACCGGCCCCGGCATCACCAATGCCTTGACCGGCCTGCTCGCGGCCCGGACCGAGGGCGCGAAAGTGATCCTGGTCTCGGCCTACGCGTCCGCGCCGCGGCGGGGCCGTGGCGGGATTCAGGAAACCAGCGGCTACACGATGCCGACGAGCGCGGTGTTCGAAGCCGGACACTGGTTCGACGACGCCGTCATCCTGGAGACGCCCGAACAGTTGCCGCAGGTGTTGCGCCGGCTGGAAAGCGGTTTGCGGCGGCCAGGGGCTTACGTGGCGCATCTCAGCGTACCGAACGCGGTGCAGGGCGCGTCGCTCAGCCAGCCCTTGCCTGCGCTCGCCAACGGCCACGGCGAAGTTGTCCGGCCCGTCGCCAACCAGGCGGCGATCAAGCGTTGCGCCGAGCTGTTGTCGGACGCGCCGTTTGCGATCTGGGCCGGCTTCGGCGCCCGCGACGTCGGACCGGATATCCGCCGGCTGGCGGAGCGGGCAGGGGCGCCGGTCATGTGCTCGCCACGCGCCAAGGGAGTCTTCCCGGAAGATCATCCGCTGTTCATAGGCGTGACCGGCATGGGCGGGCACGGCTCGGCGGCGATCGCCTACATGCGGGAGCACGCCCCGGAGCGTATCCTGGTGCTCGGCACGCGGCTGGGCGAGCCGACCTCGTTCTGGCATCCGTCGCTGGTCCCCGCCAAGGGGTTCGTGCACGTGGATGTCGACCCGCTGGTGCCAGGCGTCGCTTACCCGATGGCCGAGACCTACGCCGTGCAGGCGGAAGTCGGCGATTTCTTGGCGCAACTGCTCAAGGCCTGGCCGGACAGTCAGCCGAAATCGGCGCCGGACCTGCCGCGCCCGCACCCGGAGCACGTGGCGGCGGACGGGCGGGCTCTTGTTCGGCCCGACATGTTAATCTCATCTGTGCAACGAATCGTCGTCGATGGAAGCGACGCCATCGTGCTCGCGGAAAGCGGCAACGCATTCACCTGGGGCACGCATTTCCTCCGCTTCAAGCAACCAGGACGTTATCGGGTCAGCACCAATGTCGGCTCGATGGGCCATGCCGCCACTGGCATCATCGGTGCGGCCATGGGGCGCGGGCAGGCGGTGGCGATCGTCGGGGACGGCGCGATGATGATGAACAACAGCGAGATCAACACGGCGGTGAAGGCCGGGCTGTCCGCCGTCTGGGTCGTGCTGAACGACGGGCGCTACAACATGTGCCACCAGGGAATGCAGGCGCTCGGCATGGCCGGGCTGGCCGACGCGTGCTTCCCCCCGGTCGATTTCGCCATGATGGCGCGGTCGATGGGCGCGCACGGCATCCGGGTCGAGCGCGAGGATGCGCTGGACGACGCGTTGCGCGAGGCGATGTCGGCCGGAACGCCGGTCGTGATCGACGTGCTGATCGACGCCGATATGAGGGCGCCGACGCAGGGGCGCAACGAGGGCCTCCAGCCGGTCCGTATCGTGCAGCGCGCGGAGCCGTCGTCCGAGGGGATGAGCTTCCCCGTCGTGTCAACCAGCTAGAAAGGGAGATCCAGCCGTGGAAAACAACACCTTTGCCACCTCCACCTACATCGCGACGTCTCCCGGCGCTGCCTACGAGTACCTGAGCGACCTGCGAAACCTCGACGAGTGGACGCTGTATAGCCGCATGATCGAGCAGATGGACGAGAACACCTGGCGCGGAACGGCGTCAGGCTACCAGCACGATTTGTATTACCATGTCCGCCCGATCGAGACGCCGATCTTCAAGGGCGTCGAGTGGCATTGCGGCTACAAGTACAACGAGTACTTCCAATGCTACCCGGCGCTGGTGTTCCCGGCCTCCTATCTCGGCTCGGACGAGCCGGGCGTCTACTTCCACTGGCTCAGCTTCGTCGGCCCGGAACGGCGGACGCAGATGCTGATGCAGGGCATCCACTACGTCCACACCGCGGAGATCCGCTCGCTGAAGGGCGCTTTGGAGCGCAAGGCCGGGTTGGACCACGCCGTTCCGGGGCGGTTCGAGATCAAGACCACTTCGATTTTCATCGACGCGCCGTTCGACATGGCTGCGGACTACGCGAGCGACGTGCGCAACCTGTCGGAATGGGCGTTCTCGGTGAAGCCTGCCGGGTCAGCCGGGGAGCGCGAGGGCCAGTTCGCCGACGAGTACGACCAGACGTTCACCGTCGTCGCCCGTCGGCACGACCTGAGCAACATGGCGCTGATCGAGTTCGAGCACCGGTATGAAGGCGGCGACTGGATACAGCGGAACTGCCTGTTCCTGGTGCCGTGCTCCCATGCGTTCGGCAACCCGGAAGCGCGCGGGTGCGTGCAGCATCGGGTCACGTTCTTCGAGAAGGGCGTGCTGCCGAAGCACGGCAAGCTGCAGATCGAGGACTACGGCGCGGAAAGCATGAGCCTGAAGCGGGTGCTGGAGAACAAGGCCGGCAACCTGGCCTCGTTCAACAAGGGCATGAGCTACATCTCCGAGAAGGCGGCCTAGCCATGGACACGCATTATGCCGAGGCGGATACACGCGCCCCGAGCCGCCCGCCGCAATGGGCGCTGACCGCCGAACGCCGGCGCCAGGCCTGGCCGCCCGTCTCCCGCTCGCTCGTGCTGCTCGACAACTACGACAGCTTCACCTTCAACCTGTTCCACCGCCTCGGCGAGCTGGGCGCACGGGTCGATGTCCGCCGCAACGACACCATGACCCCGGCTGACGTGCTGGCGCTCGGCCCCGATGCCGTGGTGATCTCGCCCGGCCCCTGCGACCCGGACCGCGCCGGCATTTCCATGGCGTTGATCGAGCAGGCCTCGGCAACCTGCCCGGTGCTGGGCGTCTGTCTGGGCCACCAGGCCATCGGCCAGGTGTTCGGCGGCCGCGTGATCCGCGCGCCCGTGCCCATGCACGGCAAGATCAGCCCCATCCACCACGACGGCACCGGCGTGTTCGCCGGCCTGCCCAACCCGTTCAACGCCACCCGGTATCACAGCCTCGTCGTCGAGCGGCACACCTTGCCCGGCGAGCTCGTCGTCAACGCCTGGACCGAGGACGGCCTCATCATGGGCCTGCGTCACCGCAGCCTGCCGATCCACGGCGTGCAGTTCCATCCGGAAAGCATCGAGACCGACGCCGGCTTCGGCCTGCTGCACAATTTCCTCGGCTTGGTGCCGGAGCGGGCAACCGCGTGAGCGACGACCTCCGCCCCATCTTGCACCGGCTTGCCGCCGGCTCCGCGCTCACCGAGGCGGAAACGGCGGACGCCTTCGACATCATGATGCGCGGCCTCGCCACCCCGTCCCAGATCGGCGGCCTGCTGATGGCCATGCGCGTCCGCGGCGAGACGGTGGACGAGATCGCCGGGGCCGCCCGGGCCATGCGCGCGCACATGACGACGGTCAACGCCCCGGACGGCGCCATCGACGTGTGCGGGACCGGCGGCGACGCTTCCGGCACGCTGAACATTTCGACCGCAGTCTCCTTCGTCGTCGCCGGCTGCGGCGTTCCAGTCGCCAAGCACGGCAACCGCGCCCTGTCCTCGAAATCCGGCGCCGCCGACGTGCTTGAAGCCCTCGGCGTCAACCTTGACGCCCCAATCGAGACCGGAGCCGAGGCATTGCGCGAGGCCAGGCTGGGCTTCCTGTTCGCCCCGCGCTTCCATGCCTCGACCCGCCACGTCGGCATCAGCCGCCGCGAGCTCGGCACGCGCACCGTTTTCAACCTTCTAGGCCCCCTCTCCAACCCTGCCGGCGCACGGCGTCAGTTGCTCGGCGTCTATGCCCCTCAGTGGGTCGAGCCGGTGGCCCACGTCCTGCACGCCCTCGGCTCCGAAAGCGCCTGGGTCGTCCATGGGGGCGACGGCCTTGATGAGCTGACCACCACGACCCGCTCCCAGGTCGCCGAGCTTTACGCCGGCCAGGTGCGCCGCTTCGACGTCGTGCCCGAAGACGCCGGGCTGGACCGTGCCTCGCCCGAAAGCCTGAAGGGCGGCGACGCGGCCGAGAATGCCGCCCAGCTGCGTGCCCTCCTGGATGGCGAACCCGGCCCTTACCGCGATGTCGTCCTGCTCAACGCCGCCGCCGCGCTGATCGTCGCCGAACGCGCGGCCACGCTGAAGCAGGGCGTGGAGACGGCACGCGCAGCCATCGACGGCGGCGCGGCCAAGGCCACGCTCGACTCCCTCGTGCGGATCACCAACCGGGTGTTTGCATGAGTTCCGCTCTAGCCCGGATTTGCGCCGACAAGCTGGAGCACGTCGCCCGGTCGAAGGCGCTGCGGCCATCGTCCGCCCTGGAAGCAACGCTTCCCTCTGAGCCGCCCCGAGGCTTCGTCCGCGCCTTGCGGGCCGAGGTCGCCACGCGCCGCCCGGCGCTGATCGCCGAGGTCAAGCGGGCCAGTCCAAGCAAAGGCCTTATCCGCGCCGATTTCGACCCGCCGTCCCTGGCGCGGGCCTACGTCGCCGGCGGGGCGGCTTGCCTCTCGGTCCTCACCGATGCGCCATATTTCCAAGGCGCGATGGACCACCTCATCGCCGCGCGGGCAGCGGTCCCGATCCCGGTGCTGCGGAAAGACTTCATGCTCGACCCGTACCAGATCCTCGAAGCGAGGGCAGCCGGCGCCGATGCCATCCTGCTGATCATGGCAGCCCTGGACGACGCGCAGGCTTCCGATCTGGAAGCCGCGGCGGCCGGCCTCGGCATGGATGTCCTGATCGAGGTCCACGACGAGGCGGAGCTTGCCCGTGCCGTTCGCCTGCGCTCACCGCTGATCGGCATCAACAACCGGGATCTCAAAACGCTGAAGGTCGATCTTGCGGCCACGGAACGCCTGGCGCCGATGGTGCCGGACGGCCGCATGGTCGTCTGCGAGAGCGGCGTCGCCACGCCCGCCGACATCCGGCGGATGCGAACGGCAGGAGCTTCCTGCTTCCTGGTCGGCGAAAGCCTGATGCGCGAGCAGGACGTGGCGGCTGCGACGCGCGCCTTGCTCAGCGGCGGCGTCCGCGAGGACGCCGGCCTCAAGCGAAGCGAGCTTGTTATCTAGTTACGGACTGCCGGACCGAAGCCGGGACCGGCGCCAAAGCGGTGAGGGACTATGATGCACGTACTGCCGCGGCAAGACGCGTTTACCGAAACCTACGACGCCGGGCGACCGCAGGTCGTCTGGGCCACCCTGGTCGCCGACCTCGAAACCCCGGTGGCGGCCATGATGAAGCTCGGCGAGGGCCAGCAATACGGCTTCCTGCTTGAGTCCATCGAGGGCGGCGCAGTGCGCGGACGCTACTCCTATATCGGCCTCAAGCCCGACCTGATCTGGCGCTGCCACGGCCAACATGCCGAGATCAACCGCGCCGTCCGCGTCGGCGGCACGCATTACGAGGCTGAGCTCCTCCCCGCGATGCAAAGCCTGCGCGCGCTGATCAAGGAGTGCCGCATCGACCTGCCGCACAGCCTGCCCCCCGGCAGCGCCAGCCTTATCGGCTTCTTCGCTTACGACTTCGTGCGCCTCATCGAGAACCTGCCGTCCGCCAACCCGGATGAGCTTGACCTGCCCGACGCCATGCTCATGCGGCCCACCGTCATCGCCGTGTTCGACAACGTGCTCGACCGCATGACCATTGTCACCCCCGTCTACCCCGCCGCCGGGCTCACCGCGGTTTCGGCCTACGAACGCGCCCGCGAGCGCCTGAGCGACGTCGCCGCCGACCTCCGCCGCGCCGTGCCCGCCTCCTCGTCAGTCGGGCACGCCGAGCCATTGCCGGAACCTGCCTCCAACATGACCCGCGGGCAGTACGCCTCCATGGTGCAGCGCGCCCAGGAATACATCCGCGCCGGCGACGCTTTCCAGGTCGTCCCCTCGCAGCGCTTCTCGCTCCCCTTCCGGTTGCCCCCTTTGGCGCTCTACCGCTCGCTCCGCCGGCTCAATCCCTCGCCCTTCTCCTTCTACCTCAACCTCGGCGATTTCGCGCTGGTCGGCTCCTCGCCCGAGATCCTGGTCCGCCTACGCGACGGCACCGTCACCATCCGCCCGATCGCCGGAACCCGGCCCCGCGGCAACACCCGCTCCGCCGACATCCGGCTCGAGCAGGACCTGCTCGCCGATCCGAAGGAACTGGCCGAGCACCTGATGCTGCTCGACCTCGGACGCAACGACGTCGGCCGGGTCGCCGCCACCGGCTCCGTGCGCGTGACGGAAAAGATGGCCGTCGAGCGCTACTCCCACGTCATGCACATCGTTTCCAACGTCGAAGGCGACCTCGACCCGGCCCGCGCCGACGTGCTGGACGTGCTTTGCGCCGGCTTCCCCGCCGGCACGGTCTCCGGCGCCCCCAAGATCCGCGCCATGGAGATCATCGACGAGCTGGAACCCACACGGCGCGGCTTCTACGCCGGCGGCATCGGCTACATTGGCGCGGACGGCAACCTCGACACCTGCATCGGCCTGCGGACCGGGCTGGTGAAGGACGGCGTCCTTTACGTGCAGGCAGGGGGTGGCGTCGTCGCCGACTCCGAGCCGGACACCGAGTACCAGGAAAGCTGCAACAAGGCGAAAGCCCTGCTGCATGCCGCCGAGCACGCCATGCGCTTCGCCGAGACCGGGCTCGCCTCGCAGCTCGACCTCGGCCTGGCAAGCTGAGGCCCGGCGTCCCGGGCAACATGACTAACGCGCCCGCGAGCAGGCCGGTCAGGGCCGATGCAGCGGACGCACTTTTGGATAGGTGACGCAATGGCTGATTTAATGATGCACGAGGGAGCATCCCTGGTCCCGCCGCGGCATTCCGCCCCGTCGCGATGGACCGCTGCCTCCTGGCGCAACGTGCCCGCCCAGCAACTCCCCCAGTATGAGAATGCGGCCCACCTCGCCGCCGTGGAAGATCAACTGCGCCGCTTCCCGCCGCTCGTCTTTGCCGGCGAGGCGCGCGGCCTGCGCGCCGAGCTGGCCGAGGTCGCGGCCGGACGCGGCTTCGTGCTGCAGGGCGGCGACTGCGCTGAGAGCTTCTCCGCGTTCCAGGCCGACCACGTGCGCGACACGCTCCGGGTCCTGCTGCAGATGTCCGTCGTGCTGGCCTTCGGCGCCGGCGTCCCGGTGGTCAAGATGGGCCGCCTGGCCGGACAGTTCGCCAAGCCCCGGTCATCGCCGACGGAGCAGGACGGCGGCATCGAGCTGCCAAGCTACCGCGGCGACATCATCAACGGCATGGAGTTCACCGCCGAGGCCCGCAAGGCCGATCCCGACCGGCAATTGACCGCCTACGCGCAATCAGCCGCGACCCTCAACCTGCTGCGGGCATTGACCGGCGGCGGCTACGCCTCGCTCGCCCGCGTCCACGAGCACAACCTGGATTTCGTCGCCAATTCGGCCCAGGGCGCGCGTTATGCCGCCTTGGCCGACCGCGTGTCGGAAGCGCTGGCATTCATGGCCGCCTGCGGCGTCACCGAGCAGACTGCCCCAGCCATGGCCAGCACCCGGCTCTACACCTCGCACGAGGCCCTGCTGCTCGGCTTCGAGGAGGCGATGACCCGGGAAGACTCCACCGAAGGCGGCTGGTTCAACACCGCGGCCCACATGCCGTGGATCGGCGACCGCACCCGCGACCCCGACGGCGCGCACGTCGAGTACATGCGCGGGATCGAGAACCCCGTCGGCCTCAAGGCCGGGCCGACCATGACGCCCGACGAGCTGCTGCGGCTCTGCGACGCGCTAAACCCTCATAACCAGCCTGGCCGCCTGATGGTCATCGCCCGTATGGGCAGCGACCAGGTTGAGGCCCGGCTGCCGCCGCTCATCCGCGCGGTCCAGCGCGAGGGCGCCGAGGTGGTCTGGTCCTGCGACCCGATGCACGGCAACACCATCAAGGCCCGCTCAGGATACAAGACCCGGCCATTTGCCAGCATCCTCGGCGAGATCCACGGCTTCTTCGCCGTCCATCGCGCCGAAGGCACTCACCCAGGGGGCATCCACCTCGAGATGACCGGCCAGAACGTGACCGAGTGCACCGGCGGCGCGCAGCTTATCGACGACGAGGCGCTGTCCGACCGCTATCACACCCAGTGCGACCCGCGCCTCAACGCGCAGCAGAGCCTCGAAGTCGCCTTCACCCTGGCCGCGCACCTGACAGACACGCGCGTTGCGTCCAAGCTCGGTCGCCGCGCGGACGACGCTTGATGCAGCCGCTCGGCTTGCAACGCGCCTCGGGCCTACCCGAACCGGGCACGCGCGCCGAGCCTTTGTTCGGCCAGATCACGTTCGTCGGCATCGGCCTGGTCAACGGCTCGCTCGCCCGTGACGTCCGCCGCCTCGGCTTGGCCCGGCGTCTCGTCGCCACCGCGCGCAGGCAGGAAACCCTGGACGAGGCGTACGGCCTGGGCCTCGTCGACGCCGCCACGGCCGACGTGGCCGAGGCGGTTCGCGAGGCCGACCTGGTCGTGCTCGGCGTCCCGATCGGCTCGAGCGGCGACGTCGCCCGCGCCCTGGCCCCGGCGCTCCGCCCGGACGCGGTCGTGACCGACGTCGGCTCCGCCAAGGCGCGCGTCATCGAGCTCGTCTCGCCCTACCTGGACATGCGCCGCTTCGTTCCCGGCCATCCCGTCGCCGGCACCGAGAAATCAGGCCCGAACGCCGCCCTCGACCGCCTGTTCGACGGCCGCTGGTGCATCCTGACCCCGGCCGCCGATACCGACCCCGGCGCAACCGGGCGCGTCGCGGCCCTGTGGCGCGCGGTTGGCTCCCGCGTCGAGCTGATGGACGCCGGGCACCACGACAAGGTGCTCGCCATCACCTCGCACCTGCCGCATCTGCTCGCCTTCAACATCGTCAACACTGCCGACGACCTCGAAGGCGTGCTGAAGGGCGAGATCCTGAAATACGCCGCCGGCGGCTTCACCGACTTCACCCGCATCGCCGGCTCGGACCCCACGATGTGGCGGGACGTGTTCCTGCACAACAAGACCGCCGTGCTCGAGATCGTCGGCCGCTACATCGAGGACCTCGTGGCGTTGCAGCGGGCGATCCGCTGGGACGACACCGACGCCGTGTTCGCGCGCCTCAAAAGCGCGAGCGCGATCCGCCAAGAGGTCGTGCGTGCCGGACAGGCCTATAAACGGCGTCCGATGGTGCGGCTGGAACTCAATTGAAGGAAGGATGTATGAGTATTACGAAGTATGACTGTCCATTTGCAGCAATTCTGCTGCGCAACTTCAATGGTAAAGTAAAATTTTATCCGTTTCATTATTTTGTTAATTGATTTGCTGCACAAAATCCAACATAGAGAATGGCCTATGATTTCTAAGGCTGTTTTCCATTTTTCTCCATGTAATTTGCTTCTCAGGCAATGCAGCCCGCGAGCGAGTCTATCGTCTTAGTCACGCCGGCGTGAGAGATCCGAGCGATCACGCGCCTTTCGGAAGGAAACCCAGTTCATGAGCACGACCGATTACGGCGACAACACGCTGAACGTTACCGGCGGCGGCAACCAATTCGTCGTCGTCTACAAGTTCTCCGGCACGGATGACCCGAACGCCGCATCCAGCGGCCCGCCGGCCGATGCCCCGTTCGGAGCCGCCGGCTCGCTGAACAATACTGATCCGAATTTCGACTTCAGCACGCTCGACCAGGGCCAAGTCATCATGGTCGACGGCGGCAACGCCGATACCACGGTCGAGGGCGGCAACAAGCAGTTCGTCGTCCAATATAACCTCCCCGGCTCCCCCGACCCGTCGGCGAACCTGGGCGGCAACGCGGTCAAGGTCGACGGCGGCAACAACAAGTTCGTCGTCGCCTACGAATACCCGGCCGGCGACGCGCAGACCGGCAACTCGGTGTCGGTCGAGGGCGGCAGCAACCAGTACGTCGTCGATTACAAATACATGCTGCCGGCGGGATCGGACGCCCCGGCTGCCGGCGATGGCCAGCCCGTCGAGTTCGCAGACTCTTCCGGGTCCGACCCGAACGGCAACTCCGGCGTAACGGCCGGGAACCCGGGCGGGAACTCGGTCACGGTCAATGGAGACAACAACCAATATGCCGTGCAATACGGCGACCCTTCAGGGGCAACAACCGACGCGGCGTCGGCCAGCCCGTTCGGGGCCGCCGGCGGCAACCCGTTCGCCGGCAACATCCCGTCCGGCGCCAGCATGGGCGGCTCGGCTAGCGGCGGCATGGACGCCGGCTCGTCCGGCATGAGCGACGACCAGCTCACCGACATGATCAAGCAGAGCCCGTTCGGCGTCCTGCTCGGCCTGCCCGGCGTTAACAGCGCGGCCGACATCTTCGGCAACGTCGGCGGCGGCGGGTCAAGCCCGATGTCAGGCGGCGCCGGCGGCAACCCGTTCGCCGGGTCCGCGTCCGGATCGGACCCGATGGCCGGCGGTGCTCCGGCAAGCACGGACGAAATGGCTGCGGGCGGCGCAGCGGCTGGTCCGGCTTCTGCCGATGCCGGCGGCGGGTCGCCGATGTCAGGCGGCGCTGCCGGCGGCAACCCGTTCGCCGGGTCCGCATCCGGATCGAACCCATTCGCCAGCTTCGCTCCGCAGAACACGGACGGAATGGCCGCGGGCGGCACGATGGCTGGCCCGGCTCCTGCCGATGCCGGCAACCCTGACTATTCCTACGACTTCGCGAACACTGACGCCTCCGGCGGCGCCGGATCTGAGAGCGGCGGCGCGCCGCAGTCAGATGACGGATCGTCCGGCGGCAACTCGGGCGGCATGATGTTCGACTCAAGCATGCTCGCCTCAAGCCCGTTCGGCGCCCTGCTGCAAATCCCCGGCTTCACCACCGACGACATCGCCAACATCTTCGCCGGCAGCAACAATGGCGGCGGCAACCCGTTCGCCATAGCCGGCAACACGAGCGGCAGCCCGTTCGACCTCGGCGCAGCGATCACCGGCATGGTTGACACCCTTGCGGCCGCGCCGCCCAGCGAGGGGACCACGAACGCCTTGACCGCGGTCCAGTCTATGGCGAGCACCGTGGCGAACGACGCCTCGATGCCGGGTTCCGTCACGTCATTTGCCTCCAACATTGACACGCAGGTGACCCAGATTCTCGCCAATCAGGGAAGCTAACGGCCAAAAAGTTGTCAGCAGTCAGGCTGGAGGCAAATCCAGAACAGTTCTGACGCTGCATTGAAATCGGCAGCCTAACCGGGGCTGGCATGGCAAATCATTGCCAAGCCAGCCCCGTATCAATTTGCACGGATGCCGTTGCATCGCGAGGAGGAATGTCAGGATTTGACATTAGTCGGCTAAGGGATGTAATTTTTCAACATTAGGCCATTTCGGAAAGTAACACTGCCGCACCCATTGAAAGCAAATCAATTCATGCCAAAAAACTCGACCAATCTATATTTAGAGACGGTCATGCGGGTCTCGGTTGCACCCTATTTGGTATATTGGCGACGTTATCACGTCGACAACATCCGGAGCGGGCGTGGCCGGCCGCCCTCTCCCTGTCGCTTTCGTGACCAAGCAGGGTCTTGCCTTCCCGGGGCAACATCGCGCTACAATGCCCAAGGAGCTCGCTGGTCGATGGCCCGCGCCGCCCGGTTCAATTCAACCCGCGACGCCTGGTTCTCGTGTCTTGGCTAACCATTCAACTTCGCCCGCAGGCGACCTCCTCAGCCGCTATCTCAGCCGGTTCGGCCCGATATCCGCCTCGGAACAGGCGGCGGTCAGCCGTGAACCCCTGCAAATCCGTCGTGTCGGCGCCGACCGGGACATCATGCAGGAAGGCGAGCGGCCCACTCATTGCCCCATCCTGATCGAAGGCTTCGCTTGCAGCTACAAGTTGCTCGAAACCGGGCAGCGCCAGATCGTCGCCTTCCACATCCCCTCCGACCTGTTCGGCATGACCAGCTTGCAGCTCGGTGCCCTCGATTACAGCATCGGCAGCCTCGGCAGCGTCACCATCGCTCTGGTGCCGCAACAGGTCCTGCTTGACTGGTCGGTGCAACACCCTGTTCTCGGCCAGGCCATCTGGCGGGCAGCCCTGGTCGAGGCGGCGTCGCTGCGCGAGTGGGTCGTCAACGTCGGGCGGCGCAGCGCCTACCAGCGGACCGCCCACCTCTTGTGCGAGCTGGCCTTACGTATGCAGGCCGCCGGCCTCGCCGACGGCGGCGAGTGCCACCTCCCCGTCACCCAGCTTGCCCTCGCCGACGCGATGGGACTGACTCCGGTTCACGTCAACCGTACATTGCAATGGCTGCGCTCTGAAGGCCTCATCCGTTTCGGCAATGGTCGCCTGACGATCCCGGATTTCGAAGACCTCAAGCAAGCCGGAGGCTTCGACGATACCTACCTGCATGACCCTCGCATCGCCGGGGCCGCTCTGAAAATGTCCTCGCTCGTGTCCTGATCCTGCCCCCGGAGTGATTGGGCTGTAATCGCCGTCCGAAAGGTCAGGGCAATGAGGGCCTATGTCGCCAACCCTGAAAGCTACCGGCAGGCGCGCGGAAAACGACCTTGATGCCAGCCACTCTTAACAACGTCCCGCTTACCGGACCCAGCCGGCATCGAGTGGAAGCTCGATCGTGCAGCACATGCCCCGTTTGCCGAACCCGAGCGACGCCACGGCGCCGGTCTCCTTCGGCAACATGCTCTCGATCAGCTCCGTCCCGAACCCGCCATGGCCCGGCGGCACGTCCGGCACGGTCACGTCCGTTTCCAGCCACTCGAACCGCAGCATCTTCTCGGCCCCGGCCTCGACTCGCCATCGCACCACGATCCGCCCCTGCTCCGCCGACAGCGCCCCGTGCTTGACCGCGTTCATCGCCAGTTCATTGATGGCCAACCCGATAAGATCGCCCGTCCGGCCCGCCAGCGCGATCGCCGGGCCATCCAACTCCACGCGCTCGCTGTCCTGCGCGCCGTAGGCAAGCAGCGCGTCAAACACGAGCCGCTCCAGGTCGACCCCGCCCCCCGGCCCGTGTCGCGACAGGGCATTGACACGGGCAATGGCGTCGAGGCGGCTGTCGGCGTGAAGCATGAAGTCCTCAAGCCCATACCCGGTCAGCGCCGTCCGCCGCATCACGTCCCGGGCCAGGGCAAGCAGCGACGCCGTATGCGCCTGGGCAGCGCGCTCGCGGGCTTCCAGCTTCGTCAGGCGGGTAATTTCCGTGCAAACGCCGAGCCATATCGGCTCGGCGCAGTCAAGGCCGGTCAGTCTCTGCGCGCGTGTTCGGAACCAGCGCGCGTCGCCGCTGCCTTCGACGTTGTGCAACGCGTGCTCCAGCTCGAACATGCCATCCACCGGCGCACGGCGCCACGCCGCGTCGAACGCGGCCGTGTCAGCCTCGTTCAAGGCCCGCTGCCAACCCCATGCCCGGCTCTCCTCGCTCGACAACCCGGTAGCCTGGCTCCACAGCGAGTTCGACCACAGCCAGTTCCCGGAGCGCGTCGCGGTCCAGGACGGATGCGGCAGGCTCTCGATCACCGGACCAAGCAATCCGGCAAGGGCCTGCGTCTGCAAACCGTCCTGCTGGCCGGGCAAGTTCAAATGAGCGTCAGAATGGTTCACGGCATGCTTGTAAGTTTCCAAGCACAGACGATGGGCACAAGCGTTGCCGATTGCCAGTGCAAAATATAATTCCATGACGGTTTTGCTGCGGAGATCATGCGGATGTGCTGACGGGACCGAGCCAGCGTCGGCGATGACCATAGCAATGCCATCTTCAGCGCAGAACGTTCTTGAAACGTTCTTATCCATGTTGGCCGGGCCGTCGGCTTGTCCAAGCCGTGCCCGTCCGTCCGGCTGCGAAATAATAGTATAAAATAGTCAAATTCGTCAGAATTAACGTCAGTTATAGCACAACAGATGCTCAATGGCACAAAACTGGTCCCGAAGGGCCGCCTCGCCAAAACTCGGGCGGCACGAGCCATCAAAAAGGTGTCCGAATGTCGCAGTTGACCCACCCCTCCTTCGCGCCGCTCAACAACCTGCTCGCTTCCATCCCGGCTGCCGAGATCGAGCCGTTCCGCTCATCCTTCGTCCGCGTCCCGCTCGTCCGCGACCAAGTCCTCGCCGACCACGGCCAGCCCGTCGACCACGCCTATTTCATCGAGCGCGGCGTCGTTTCCATCGTTTCCGAGGACATCGACGGCGAGGGCGGCATCCAGGTCGCGATGATCGGCCGCGAGGGCGTCGTCGGCGATTTCTCGATGGTCGACATGCGCCACCCCGCCTTTGCCCGTGCCGTGGTCCATATTCCCGGCTCGGCGCTGCGCCTGACCGGGGCCGACTTGCACCGCGTGCTGCAATCCTCCCCCACGCTGCGCGCCGCCTGCGCCCGCTTCGTCCAGTCCCTGATCGGCCAGGTGATGCAAAGCGCCGCCTTCAACGCCCGCCGCAGCCTGATGGAGCGGTGCGCGCGCTGGCTCGTCATGACCCACGAGCGCATCGACGGCAACGAGCTGTGGGTCACCCACGAAAGCCTGTCCGCCATGCTGGGGATGCGCCGCTCTGGCGTCACCGTCGCCGCCGCGGCGCTGCAGCAAGCCGGCCTCATCCGCACCGGCCGGGGCCGCGTCATGGTGCTGGACCGCGATGGCCTGCACGGCGTCGCCAACGGGCGCATCCCGATCCCCCAAGCCGCCCCCGTCCGCCCGGCCCGCGCGGCCGCGATGGAATTGCGCGACAGCCTGTAGCGGCACGGCGTAGGCTTGGTGGCGGCCGCGTTTCGGGCCAAACTAGCTTACTGTCCCGCCGCGTCCCGCGCCGCCATATCCACGCCGAGTGAAACCCATGTTCCAGACCTTGCAGCCTCAGCCCGATGACCCGTTGCTCGCCCTGATCGGCCTCTACCGCGACGACCCCCGCTCCAACAAGATCGACCTCGGCGTCGGCACCTATCGCGACGAGGCGGGCGGCACGCCCGTTTTCGCCGCCATCAAGTCGGCCGAGCAGATCCTGACCGAGACGCAGGAAACCAAGGCTTACCTGGGTCCGGAAGGCAGCCGCCGCTTTGTCGAACTCCTCCGCCCGATCGCCTTCGGAAAGGGCGACGCCCTGGGCTCCCGCCTCGTCGGCGTGCAGACGCCGGGCGGCAGCGGCGGCCTGCGCCTCGGCGCGGAGTTGATCGACGCGGCGACCCCAGGCGCAAGGGTGCTGGTCGGCATGCCGACCTGGCCCAACCATCGCCCGGTCCTCGAAGCCGCCGGACTCCAGGTCGTCCCCTACCGCTTCTTTGACCCGGCAACCCAGGCCATCTGCTTCGACGACATGCTCGCGGCGCTCTCCGCGGCCGAACCCGGCGACGCCGTCCTCTTGCACGGCTGCTGCCACAACCCGACCGGCGCGGACCTCAGCATGGCGCAATGGGCCGAGGTGACGGACGTGATCGCGAAGCGGGGCCTGCTGCCGCTGATCGACCTCGCCTACCAGGGCCTGGGCGACGGGCTGGACGCCGACGCCCAGGGTATGCGCCACGTGCTCGCCCATGCCGAGGAAGCCGTGGTTGCCTATTCCTGCGACAAGAACTTCGGCCTCTACCGCGACCGCGTCGGCGCCGTCTTCGTCCTTTCGCGCGATGCCGCCGGATCGGCAACCGTCTGGGGCAACCTGCTGTCGCTCGCCAGGGTGAACTGGTCTATGCCGCCGGACCACGGCGCAGCCGCCGTCTCCATCGTGCTGGACAACCAAGAGCTGAAGCGATCCTGGCACGATGAGCTGGACCGCATGTGCCGCCGGATCGCGGCCGTCCGCCAGGCGGTGGCGAAAACGGAGTCGCGGCTCGGCTTCCTGGCCCGGCAGAAAGGCATGTTCTCGCAACTGCCCATCACGCCCGCAACCGTCAAAGCGCTGCTGGACGGCCACGGCATCTACATGGCCGGCAGCGGCCGGGTCAATGTGGCCGGGCTGAGGACGCAGGACGCCGGCGCCTTCGTCGCCGCCCTGCAAGCCGTCGGTGCGTTCGCCGATGCTTGAACCGCCGTTAAGCACAGTAACGTCGCCTGTTCCGCACTCAACGGCGAAATCGCTGCCAGTATCGCGCGCCGCGCCCTACTCAACCCGAATCCAATGGCTACTTAGCCGATACTGATGACAGGAGTTTGGTTATGAACGAGATCCGACCCAATAGCCTCCGCAGCGGGCCTGACAGCCGCGGCCGCTTCGGCGATTACGGCGGACGGTTTGTCGCCGAAACCCTGATGCCCAACGTGCTCGAAGTCGAAGCCGCCTATGAGGAAGCCAAGCAGGATCCGGCGTTCGACAAGGAATGGCGTCGCCTGCTGAAGCAATACGTCGGCCGCCCCAGCCCGCTCTGGTTCGCCGAGCGCCTGACCAACCATTTCGGCGGCGCCAAAGTCTACTTCAAGCGCGAGGAGCTGAACCACACCGGCGCGCACAAGATCAACGCCGTGCTGGCGCAGATCATGCTCGCCCGCCGCATGGGCAAGACCCGCATCATCGCCGAGACCGGCGCGGGCCAGCACGGCGTCGCCACCGCCACCGCCTGCGCCTTGTTCAACCTCCCCTGCCTCGTCTTCATGGGCGCGACCGACGTCGCCCGCCAGCAGCCGAACGTGTTCCGCATGAAGCTGATGGGCGCCGAGATCAACTCCGTGACCGCCGGCGCCGCCACCTTGAAGGACGCGATGAACGAGGCCCTGCGCTACTGGGTCGCCAACGTCGAGGACACCTACTACTGCATCGGCACCGTCGCCGGCCCCCACCCCTATCCGCAGATGGTCCGTGACTACCAGTCGGTGATCGGCGACGAGGCGCGCGAGCAAATGCTCGAGATGGAAGGCCGCCTGCCCGACGCCGTGGTCTGCGCCGTCGGCGGCGGCTCCTCGGCCATGGGCATCTTCCACCCGTTCCTCGACGACGAGGGCGTCCGCCTGATCGGCGTCGAGGCCGCGGGCCGTGGCCTCGACAGCGGCGCGCACGCGGCGGCCATCAACGGCGGCGCGCCCGGCGTGCTGCACGGCAACAAGACCTACCTGCTGCAGGACAGCGGCGGCCAGATCACCGAGGCGCACTCCATCTCCGCCGGGCTCGATTACCCCGGCATCGGCCCGGAGCATTCCTGGCTGCACGACATCGGCCGCGTCGATTACGTGGCCGCCACTGACGACGAGGCGCTCGAAGCCTTCCAATTGTGCTCGAAGCTGGAGGGCATCATCCCCGCGCTCGAAACGGCCCACGGCCTGGCCTACATCGCCAAGCTGGCGCCCACCATGCGCCCCGACCAGACCATCGTCCTCAACCTGTCCGGCCGCGGCGACAAGGATATCTACACCGTCGCCCAGCACCTCGGACAAGGCTTGTGAGCCTCGCCAGCCGCGGCCGCATCGCCGCCCGCTTCAGCAAGCTCCGCGCCGAGGACCGCGGCGCGCTGATCCCGTTCGTCGAGGCCTACGACCCGGACCGCGACACCTCGATGGCCCTGATGCGCGGCCTGCCCGCGGCGGGCGCCGACCTGATCGAGATCGGCATGCCGTTCACCGACCCGGCCGCCGACGGCCCCACCATCCAGCTTGCCGGCCAGCGCGCCTTGAAGGCGGGCGCCACCGTTCCCGGCACCTTCGCCATGGTCGAGAGCTTCCGCCAGGAGGACGGTGATACCCCCGTCGTGCTGATGGGCTATCTGAACCCGATCCTCGCCTACGGCCCGGAGCAGTTCTGCCTCGACGCCCACGCCGCGGGCGTTGACGGGCTGATCGTGGTGGACATGCCGATGGAGGAGGCGGACGAGTTGCTGCCGCACATCGAGGCAGCGGGCCTCGACCTGATCCGCCTCGTGGCCCCCACCACCAATGAACGCCGCTTGCCCAAGGTCCTGGCCCAGGCCGGCGGCTTCGTCTACCACGTCGCCATCACCGGCATCACCGGCACCCGCTCGGCCGAGGCCGCGGACCTGGCCGAAGCCATCCCGCGCGTCCGGGCCCACACCGACCTCCCTGTGGCGATCGGCTTCGGCATCCGCACCCCGGCCCAAGCCGCCGAAGCGACCCGCGTGGCCGATGCGGTCGTCGTCGCCAGCGTGCTGATCGAGACGCTCGCCGCCTCACTCGATCCGGAAGGCCGGGCATCGATCGATACGGTGGGGCGAGTGCTGAGCCAGGTGCATGAGCTGGCGACGGCGGTACGCGGCGCACGCATGGCGGCTGTCGCGGCCTAATCGCCGATCACCATCACCAGCAGCGACAACACCAGCAGCCCCGCCATTACCGCGTTGAACGTCCGCAGTTCTCCTGGACGTCGAAGTAGACGCGCCGCTCCAACCCCGGTCATGGTCCAGAACATGACCGTCAGCGCGGTCATGGCAAGGAAAATTAGCGCCAGAACCAACGCCTGAGTGAACAGCGTCGTTCCGGCCTCGCCGGTGTAGGTTGCAATGCCGCCTGTGGCGATGATCCAGGCTTTCGGGTTAATCCACTGGAACAAGGCCGCCTGCAAAAAGCCGAGCGGCGCTGACCGCCGTGCCCCGTCCGCCTTGGGCGTCGGGTCGGCGGTGGCGATCTTGAACGCAAGCCAGAGCAAATACGCGGCCCCGAGCCATTTTAGCCCCGTGTGCAAGGCCGGGTAAGCCCGCAACAAGCTCCCGGCCCCGAGCGCCACCGCCACGAACATCACCGGAAACCCGGTCGCGATCCCGAGCATGTGCGGCACCGTGCGCCGGAACCCGAACGTCGCCCCGGACGCCGCCACCATCGCGTTGTTCGGCCCCGGCGTGCCGGACATCGCGGCGGCGAAGGCGGTGGCCGAAA
Source organism: Acetobacteraceae bacterium (assembly GCA_965260935.1). Taxonomy (GTDB): domain Bacteria; phylum Pseudomonadota; class Alphaproteobacteria; order Acetobacterales; family Acetobacteraceae; genus JBBROS01. The sequence continues at coordinate 25,495 of OZ253374.1, read as the reverse complement.
GAAGCCAGGTCATGTCCATCCGGCAAGTCAAGCACGCGACGCACCGCCGTTGGCGCGGTTTTTGGAGATGGCTGGGATGGCTGGGCTGCGCCCCAATCCTTTCAGGGCTGGCAAGGAATGCCCCGTTCCGTGGCATCCTGCCCCGATGGCCTACACAGTGACCCTACCGAATGGATACGTCATCAGCGACGACCGCGCCCGCCTTGACCTGGAGCAAATCCACCGAGCCCTCGCCACCACCTATTGGGCCGCCGACCGCCCGCGCGGGCTGACCGAACGGAGCTGGTCCAATTGCCTCTGCTTCGGCCTCTACGCGCCCGCTGGCGAGCAAGCCGGCTTTGCCCGCGTCCTGACCGACTACGCCCTCCGCGCCCATCTTGGCGACGTTTTCATCGAGCCTGCCGTAAGGGGAGTCGGCCTCGGCAGCGCCTTGGTCGAGACCATTCTAAGCCATCCTGAACTCGCAACGATTTGGAACTGGACCCTGACCACGACAGACGCGCACCAGCTTTACGCGCGATACGGCTTCCGTCTCGGCCAAGCGGATGGCCAATGGATGACGCTTGACCGAAACCCGGTTCAAGGACAATCAGTCAAGCGCTAAAAAGAACAAAACAGGAGGAATGCCCATGCCAGCCGATGCCGCCGTCTCGCGCAGGACCGGCCTGAAACTCCTCGCTGCCGCCGCCGCCATCTCCGCTCCGGCGCACGCAGCCGAACAGGCCCCCACCGTCCGAACCCCGGTCGACTTCGCCCTCCCGCCCGGCGCCTGTGACTGCCACGTCCACGTCTTCCCCGACCCGGCCAAGTTCCCCTTCTGGAGCGGCCGGGGCTATACGCCCCCCATCGCCACCGCCGACGAACTGCTCGCCCTGCAGCACGCCCTGCACATGGACCACGTCGTCATCGTCACCCCCAGCGTCTACGGCGCCGACAACGCCACAACCCTGGACGGCATCCACCAGCTCGGCCTCGCCCGTGCCCGCGGCGTCGCCGTGATCGACGACAAGACCACCCGGGCCGAGCTCGACTCGATGGCCAAGGCCGGCATTCGCGGCGTCCGCGTCAACCTGACCCAAGCCGGCATCGTAGACCCGGCAGCCTCGGCCAAGCGCCTCCGCGCCGCCGTCGAGCGCATCGGCGGCCTGCCCTGGCACCTGCAAATCTACGCGCCGCTGTCTGTGATCGCCTCCGTGCAGGAACAACTGCGCCAAGTCCCGGTCCCGATCGTCTTCGACCACTTCGCCGGCGCCGATGCCGCTCTAGGCCCGCAGCAGGACGGCTTCGGCGCGGTGCTCGACATGGTGAAATCGGGCCATGCCTTCGTGAAGATCTCCGGCGCATACCGCGCCTCAAGCAGCGCACCCGACTACCCCGACGTCGCCCCGCTCGCCCGCGCCCTGATCGCGGCCAACCCGGGCCAGCTCGTCTGGGGCAGCGACTGGCCCCATCCGGACAGCGCTAAGGTTCCCGGCCGCAAGCCAACCGACCTCGCCCCCGCGCAACCGATCGACGACGGACGCGTGCTGAACCTGCTCGCCGAATGGGCGCCCGATGCGTCAACCCGGCGCACCATCCTGGTCGACGCGCCGAAGCGCCTCTACGGCTTCTGATCGACGTACCGCCGCGCCGTATCGCAATACCAGTCGGTGAACCGCATCACCAACTGCTCCGCCTCGGGCGAGTAAGGCCCCGGCTTGAACCCCGCCGACCGCACCCCCCGCTGGTTGTTCTCCGCCAGCATCCGGTCCTGCACGTTGGTCCGGTCCCAAAGCTCCGTCAGCCGCGGGATGGTGTAGTCCACCCCCTCCTCGGCATCCTCGCTGACCAGCCACTTGGCCGTCACCACCGTCTCCTCCGGCGCTGTCGGCATGGCGCTGAACATGATCACGTAGTCGCCGAGCGCGTGGGCGAAGCTGTGCGGCTCCAGCGCCCACCGCAGCGAGCCCACGTCGCCGTTGCCGACCCGCCCGATGGGCCGGTCCACGCAAGGCTGCCCGTCCATCGTCATCGACACCGTGCCCGGGTTGAGCGGGAACCGGCCCGCCTGCCACCACGCCCCCTCTTCCGGCCCGCACGGCAGCCCCTGCTCGGCCATCCGGGCGGCGAAGGCGTCGGTGATCTCCCGCTGCTCGTCCGCCGAGAGCGACCGGCGCATCACCGGGAACGTTGCCGCCAGCTCCGGGTGGTTCGACGCGCAGTGGTAGCACTCGCGCGCGTTCTCCATCACCAGCTTCCAGTTCGCCTGCTCCGTCAGCGTCATCGTGTGCGCCACCTTGCCGCGATGCAGCTGGTGCGGCGAGAGCATCGGCTCCAGCATATTGTGGAACACGTCGAAATCGGGCGGCGAGTCCGAAAGGCAGACATACATCGTCCCCGCCACCGTCCGCAGCGCGACCGGGCCGAGCCCGTAGCCCGCCGGGTCGAAACCCTCCCCCATCCGCGCCGCATGGACAAGGTTGCCTTCCAGGTCGTACGCCCACTGATGGTAGGGGCACACCAGCCGCGGCCGTTTCGACAGCCCGTCGGCGCAGATCTGCGCCCCCCGGTGCCGGCAAGAGTTATGGAATGCCCGCAGCCTCTGGTCCCGCCCCCGCACGATCACCACCGGCGACCGCCCGATCGTCAGCGCCAGCGTGCTCCCCGGCGTCGGAACCTCCGCCTCGAACCCGGCCATGATCCACGACCGCCCGTAGATGGCGTCGAGGTCGAACTGGAAAATGTCAGGATCGGTGTAGAACGGCTGCGGCAAGGCATGGCCGGGGCGCCGCTGGTCGAGCAAGGCGCGGATGCGGGACAGTTCGGTCATTCTGAACGGAGGCCCTTCTGGTCAAGCGGTGGACACCGGCGCAGTATCGCCGAAATCCGCCGCGCCCGGTGATCGCTTTTCCCGATCCGGCGATCTGATTTTGTGCAGCGCAACCCCTGGGGGAGCCGATTGAAGCCCGACCGCCTTCCGTTCGACCGCCGCTGGCTCCCCCTCAACGCGCTCCGGGCCTTCGAGGCCGTCGGCCGCCAGTTGAACTTCACCGCCGGCGCACAGGCGCTCGGCGTGTCGCAGAGCGCCATCAGCCGCCACGTGATCGGTCTCGAAGCCCTGCTCGACACCCAACTCTTTGAGCGCCGCCCAACCGGCCTGACCCTCACCTCCGCCGGGGCGGCCTTGCTCCCCGTGGTGGCGAAAGCCTTCGACCGGGTGGAGCAGTCGCTGAACGCGATCGTCACCGACGGCATCGGCGAGCGCACCTTGCGCATCCATCTGCCGCCCAGCTTCGCCCAGATGATGGCGGTCCCCATGCTGCGGGACCTCCGTCGCGAATGCCCCGGCATCGCGCTGGACATCGCCAGCCCCGGCACCGTCGGCCCCCCGCCCCAGGACGTCGACGCCGCCGTCGTCTACGCCCCGCCGCAGGGCGGCACCCACGTCTCCAGCCTGCTCTGGATGGCCCAGGTCACCCCCATGTGCAGCCCCGAGACCGCCAAACGCGCGACCGGCGGCGCGGAGGCGTTCCTGGCCAGCGCCGAGCTTGTCCACGTCAAGCTGGAGCGCCAGCCCCGCTACCGCCTCTGGCAGGCCTTCGCACGCCAAACTGGCCTCCAGCTCGACGCGGCCCGCGGCCTCGTGTTCGACACCGCCTGCCTCGCCGCCCAATACGCGATGGCGGGCGAAGGCGTGGCCCTGCTCGACACGAGGCTGTTCGCAAGGGACCTGGCCGAAGGCCGGCTCGTCGCGCCGTTCGGCCTGGCGGCCGACGACGGCTACGGCTATTTCCTGAACGTCCACGGGGAAGACCTGGCCGACCCGGCGGTCGCGGCCTTCCGCTCCTGGATCATCCAGCGCTTCGCCGAGGACGCCGCCCGTCCTCGCCTGAAGCCGGTGCAGCTTGCGAAGGAGGCTTGAATGCCCAAAATCCTGATCGTCGGCGGCGGCATCGCCGGCCTGTCCACCGCCTGGGCCTTGGCCCGCCGCGGCTTCGACGTCGAGCTGTTCGAGCAAGGCCCGCTGCCCAACCCCCGCTGCTCCTCCTACGACGAGCACCGCATTACCCGGCACGCCTACGGCGCCATGGAAGGCTACGCCCACCTGATGCCCGAGGCGTTCCGGGTTTGGGACACGCTCTGGCAAGCCACGGGCCGCTCGCACTACGAACCCTGCAGCGCCGTCTACTTCCTGCGCCACAAGAGCGACTGGTACGCCGGCGTGTCCCGCTCGCTCTCCGCCATGGGAATCGGCTTCCGCGACATCCCCCTCGACCAGGTCGGGCAGCGCTTCCCGATGGTCAACGCCGACAAGCTGTTGCGCGTGGTCGAGACCGACGGGGCAGGGATGCTGTTCCCGATCCGCATCCTGACGGACCTGACCGTGCTGCTGGGCCGTCTCGGCGTGCGGATGCACACGGGCGTCCACGTGAGCGGGATCGACCCCGAGCGCGGCAGCCTCACGGCCAACGGCGCGGTGCACGAGGGCGACATGGTGGTCGTGGCCGCGGGCGCCTGGGCGGACCGCCTGGTGCCGGGCCTGCGCGGCGTCGGCGTGCCGTCGCGCCAGGCGGTGCTATATCTCTCGCCGCCCCCCGACATGGCCGAGGCTTGGGCCAGCGCCCCGGTGATGCTGGACGTCCGCCCCGACGGCGGCCTCTACACCCTGCCGCCGCGCCGCGGCACCCGGCTCAAGGTCGGCGACCACGTTTTCTCCCGCACCGGAGACCCGGACGAGGACCGGGCGGCGACGGCGCAGGACCTGGCCCGGCTCTGGCCGGCCGCGCGGGAAACTTACCGGGACCTGGACCGATACAGCGTGCTGGAGCCGAAAGCCTGCTTCTACACCGTGACCGAGCACGAGGAGTTCCTGGTGCATCAGACCGGGGCCGCCGGTTGGCTGGTCAGCGCCTGCTCCGGCCACGGCTTCAAGCTCGGCTCGCTGATGGGCGAGCTGGTCGCCCGGGCCATCGCCGGCGAGATGACGGCGGCCGAGGTGACGGAACTGGCGGCAGGGCGGGTGACGACGCCGCCGTGGCGCAAGGAACTGGCGGCATGACCGCCCGCCCGACCCGTTACCGCTTGCTCAGCACGCGGATCGCGGCCAACGCCGCGCCGATCGCCAGCAGCGAGATCCCCGTCGTCGCCGCGCCCAGCGCATACAGCACCGGCGAGGTCACGTTCGTCGTCATCCCGTAAATCTCAAGTGGCAGCGTGTTGTCGCTCCCCGCGGTCAGCAGCGTGCGCGGGAACTCGTCCCAGCTCAGGGTGAAACCGAACAGCACGATGCCGACGATGCTGGGAAGCAGGATCGGCAGCATCACCAGGCGGAAGCTCTGCCAGGACGTCGCGCCGAGGTCGCGCGCGGCCTCCTCCCACCGCCGGTCGAAGCGGTTGAGCACGGCGAACGTGATCAGCAGGCCGAACGGCAGCGTCCAGGTAAGCTGGGCGCCGAAGGCGGAGGTGAACCAGCGGGCGTCGATCCCGGCCTGGCTGAACACGATGCCGACGCCCAGGCTGACCAGGATGGAAGGGACGATCATGCTGGCCAAGGCGAGCGCGAACAAGGCCCCGGCGCCCCGGAACCGGCGGCGGAACGCGAGCCCCGCGGCCAGCCCGGCGCAAACGGTGACGACAGCGACCATGGCGGCGAGGATCGCGGTCCGCTGCAGGGCGGCCCCGAGGTCGCCCACGTTCTGCGTTTGGAACAGCGCCCGGAACCAGTGCAGCGACACGCCCCGCATGGGAAAGGTGAGGCCGCTGTCCGGCCCGCCGAAGGCTAGCGCGACGATGGCGAGGATGGGGCCGTAAAGGAACGCCACGAACGCGGCGAACACCAGCCCGAGCAGGACGCGGGCCATCGCTCACAGCTCCTGGCGGATGTTGGCGACGCGGAGCATCGCGCCGACGCCGAGCAGCACGACGGCCAGCAGCACGACGGCGTTGGCGCAGGCGGCCGGGTATTGCAGCAAGCCGATCTGGTTGGAGATCATCAGGCCGACCGAGGCCCGTTGGCCGCCGCCCATCAGGCGGACGGTGACGAAATCGCCCATGACCAAGGTGACCACGAAGACGCTGCCGATGGCGATGCCGGGGCGGACGAGGGGGACGACCACGTTCCAGAGCACCTGCGCCCCGCTGGCGCCCGCGTCCCGCGCGGCCTCGATCAGCCGGCGGTCCAGCCGCATCATGGCGTTGAAGATCGGGACCACCATGAACAGGGCGTAGAGATGCACGAAAGCGAGGATGATCGCGAAATCGGAGAACAGCAGCCACTCGACCGGCTGGCCGGCGAGGCGCAGGCCGACCAAGGCGTCGTTGACCAGGCCGTTGCGGCCCAATAGCGGAATCCAGGCGATCATGCGGATGATGTTGCTGGTCAGGAACGGTACGGTGCAGAGCAGGAACAGCCCCGTCTGCAACGAGGCCGAGCGGATTTGGAAGGCCAGGAAATAGGCAACTGCGAACCCCAAGGGCAGGGTGACGAGCCAGACCAGGAACGCGTAGTAGATGGTGTTGGCGTAGGTCCGCCAGGTCACGGCGGAGCCGAGCACGTCGCGGTAGTTCTGCAGCATGAAGGCGGGGATCACCTGGACGCTGTCGTAGTCCCAGAAGCTGACCACCAGGATCGCCAGCAGCGGGACGAGCAGGAAGCCGACCAGCACGGCGGCCAGCGGGAAGGCCTGGAGGTAGGGGCGCACGGGTTGGTTAGCGGCCTGACGCCAACGGGCGTGTCGGCCCGCCGGCTCCGTCAGCCCGCCGAGCCAGGCGGGTGCTTCGGCTCATGCAGCGCCTCCTGAACATGCCGAAACGCTAGGCGGCGACGAACTCGTTCCATTTCTGGATCAGGTAGCGGTCCTGGTCCATCACCGAGTTCCAGCATGCAACGCGGCTCATGCGCTCGGTAAAGGAGCCGCCGTCGCGCACCGCCCCGGCCTTGTCGATCTCCTTGCCGTCCGGGCTGACAATCGGCGCGGTGGCCGGCTTGCCCTCCATCCAGTAGCCCCACTCGTTCTCGGTCATGTTCTGCTTCGCGGTGGAAAGGACGGCGCTGTAATACCCCTGCCGGTTAAGGAACGCGCCCGCCCAGCCGGACAGATACCAGTTGATGTATTCGTAGGCGGCGTCGAGCTCGAGGCCGCTGAGGTGCTTGGCGATGCCAAGCCCGCCGCCCCAGCCGCGGTAGCCCTTTTCCAGCGGCTGGTAGGTGCAAGCGATGCCGCGCGCGCGCACGGCGGTCACGGCCGGCGACCACATCGACTGGATCACGACCTCGCCGGACGCCATCAGGTTCACGCTCTCGTCGAATGTTTTCCAGAAGGCCCGGAACTGGCCTGCCTGCTTGTTCTTGATCAGGAAGGCGACCGTCTTGTCGATCTCCTCCTTCGTCATGTTGCCCTTGTCGCCGTACTTCATCAGCCCGGCGCTCTCCATCGCCATGGCGGCGTCCATGATGCCGATGCCGGGGATGTTGAGGATGCTGGCCCGGCCCTTGAACGCCGGGTCGACCAGGTCTTTCCAGTGGGTAATGGGGCGCTTGATCAGGTCGGGGCGGATGCCGAGCGTGTCGGCGTTGTAGATGGTGGGGATCAGCGTCATCCACTCGGTCGGCTTGGGCGCGAACTTGGTGGAGGACTTGCCCTCGACGGAGCCCACCTTGTGCGGGGCGGTGCCTTGCCCGACCATGGCCTCCGCGCTCAGCTTGCCGGTCGTGAAGAGCGGCACGATCTGGTCATAGAGCTTGATCTTCCTGGTATCCATCGGCTGCAAGACGCCGGTCGGGAACACCTTCTTGCACAGGAAGTACTCGATGTCCGCGATGTCGTAGCTGCGCGGCTGCGTCACGGCCTTCTGCGTCACGGCGTCGGTGTCGAGCGCGGTCATGTTGAGGGTGAAGCCGAGATCCTGCTTCACCCGCTCGGCGATCGGGTTGAGGGCGGAGACGCCGGTGCCGAATTGCCGCAGCGTCACATTCTTGATGTTCTGCGCCCAGATGGTCGGGAAGCCGGTGGGGAATGCCGCGGCGGCGCCCACGGCGGCTGCGACGGTCTTGGCGAGGCTGCGGCGGCTTATTGCCATTCTTCATGTTCCTTTCAGGAGAGTGGGTAGGCGTGTTCGGGGGACCAGGCGAGGGTGGCCGGGTCGCCAACGGCGACGGGGGCGGGGTGGTACTCGCTGTCCGGGACAAGGGCGACGGCTTCCTCCGGATCGCCGTAGTCCACGGCGATGCGGACTTGCGCCCCCTGGTATTCGACGGCGGCGATGCGCCCGGACACCTGGCTGGTGCCGGGAATGGGGCTGAGATGGCACTTGTCGGCGCGGACGGCGACCAGGCGGTTGCCGGAAGGAAGGACGTTGTGGCCGCCGATGAAGCGGGCGGCGAACGCGTTGGCCGGGCGCTTGAACACGTCCCGCGGATGGGCGGCTTGCACGATCCGGCCCTCGTTCATCAGCACGACGAGGTCCGACAAGGCCATCGCCTCGTCGCGCGTGTGGGTGACGTGGACGAAGGTGATGCCGAACTCCCTTTGCAGGCGCTTGAGCTCCTCGCGCATCCGGACGCGCAGCTCCGGGTCGAGCGCGGACAGCGGCTCGTCCAGCAGCAGCACGCAGGGGTTGGTGATGAGCGCGCGGGCGAGAGCCACCCGCTGCTGCTGCCCGCCGCTGAGCTGCGCCGGAAGCCGCTCGGCATAGGCGCCCATGCGGACGCGTTCGAGGAAGGCCCGGGCCGTGGCCCGGCGTTTCTGCTTGGCTTCCCCGCGCAGCTTGAGGCTGAAGGCGACGTTGTCGAGGCAGGTGAGGTGGGGGAACAGGGCGTAGGACTGGAACATCATGGCGGTGCCGCGGCGCCCGGGCGGCTCGGCGGTCACGTCGTCGCGGCCGAGGCGGACCGTGCCGGACGTTGCGGTCTCGTGCCCGGCGATGATGCGCAGCGTGGTAGTCTTGCCGCAGCCGGACGGGCCGAGCAGGCAGCAGTAGGCGCCGGACGGGATGCGCAGCGAGATGCCGTCGATGGCAATGGCTTGGCCATACTGCTTGGTGACGGAGACGAGTTCGATGGTTCCGGGCTCGGACATGGTGGTCATACGGCTTGCAAGGGGCGTGCCGGGAGCGAGGCTTGAGTTCTATGTCTGTGAGTGAAAGCGTAATGAAAACCAGCCTTGGTTCGTTTGGGTTGAGCCCGTCAAGAGGAGAGAATAGAAGTCAGTGAAGGCAAGCGGGTGCTGGGCTTGCTGCTGTCCTGAGATCAATCCAGCATGTGACGAGTAGCGTGTCGACCTACGTTATAGGAAATTGGGTATCTTACAGTGGAAGCTGCCAACAGGTACATCGGATTACTTGCAGGTATGATTACAATAATACTGTTCTTTCCCGCTTTAGCTTGGGGCGTATTTTATGCGTATCAACTCGGAGATCGCGTAACCAGATTGGAAAAGCAAGTACAAACGTTGGAAGCTGCTAGAAACGCTCCCGCGGCCATTGATTTAAAGCAGGAAAAGTGCACTGAGCTTGCCAATGTCGTCGCTATAGGGCAGTGGAACGATGGTTGGATATTGCATGGCGGCCCTGAGGTGGCCGAAAACGCCCGCAGGTCGATGGAAAGCCTTGGCTGCAATTCGGCTCCGCGTTAGCGAACGATGAAGTTGACCACAGCCACCCCAAAATATCCGTCGAACGCGGAAGAGTTCTGCGGAGGCGACGCATCATTGGTTCGTCGAAAAGTTTGCCCCCCTTGGAATATGACGTTCGGCCTCATGAAGCTTAGAGTTGGCGGACGGCCACACCGTTCCTGCGACTGGCGGGGCGCCACCTATCGATTTTCATAGAGTTCTTCGACTGCGATAACGATCCCGGGAGGGTCCATCGTGATCGGGCCATTAACGACGACGCGCGTTTCGATGCCGTCGCCAACTCGCCGGTGATGCGTGACCATTCGCCGCGTTGGATGCACGATCAGGTAATGCGCGATGGATGGCGCCCTGAAATAGTCGGCCAGCTTTCCTCCGGTGTCGGTCGATGCCGTGCCGGGCGAGAGAACTTCAACGACGACCAGCGGATTCGGCGCCGCGACCGCGTCGTCGGCCATCGGCTCGCCGCAGTTCACCAAGGCGTCAGGCTCGTAGTCGCTGTCGCCGGTCTCAACCGTCGCGCCGTCGGGCAGGGCTTGGCATTGCACGCCGGCGGCGGCTATCGCGCGATCCAGGGCCTTGTAGACCGCGCCTTTCGCCCGCAAATGTGCGCCGCGTTCCGGCGACATCGCGACGATGCGGCCCTCCACCCGTTCATAGCGGCCTCCCGGTTGGGCTTCGCACCATTGCCGGAACTCTTCGCGAGAGTGGCGGCGGTCCGGGTAAAACGGCGCGAGGGGCATCGGAGGCTCCGGTTGGTCCGAAGCCGATCGTAGCGGCCTGTCGGGCTTGGCGCTACTTCGTCCCGTAAAGCCGGTCCCCCGCATCGCCCAGCCCCGGCCGGATATAGCCGTGCGTGTCCAGTTCCCGGTCGATCGCGGCGGCGAACACGGCGACGTCCGGATGCTCGTGCCGCAGCACCTCGATGCCCTCCGGCGCCGCGACTAGGCAGACGAAGCGGAGCTGCGCGGCCCCGGCCTGGCGCAGCCGGGTCAGCGCCGCCGCGGCGGAATGCCCGGTGGCAAGCATCGGATCGACGCACACGACCAGGCGTTCGGAAAGGTCTTCGGGAAGCTTCAGGTAGTATTCGACGGGAACAAGCGTCGCCGGATCCCGGTAAAGCCCGATGTGCCCGACGCGCGCGGAAGGGACAAGGTCCAACATGCCGTCCAGGATGCCGACGCCTGCCCGCAGGATGGGCACGAAGCAGAGCTTCTTGCCGGAAAGGTAGGGCGCCTGCATGGGTTCGAGCGGGGTGTCGATCGGAACGTGCTCGATCGGCAGATCCCGAGTGACCTCGTAGGCGATGAGCAGGCTGATCTCCCGGGCGATCCGGCGGAAATCGGCGGTGGCGGTGTCCTGCTTCCGCAGCAAGGTGAGCTTGTGCTGGATCAGCGGGTGGCCGAGCACCGTGACGCCGGGGCTGATGGGGTGATCGCTCAAAAGACGGTTCCGTCGCTGATGACGTGAAGGGACGGAGGCCCGCCCTCGCGCCGTTCGGCCGCGATGGCGCGCCCGGCAAGCCAGGTGCCGCCTTCAAGGATACGGGAAAGGGGTAGGTCCGCTTCGCCGCGGTTCAGGCGCTCGCGTATCAGAGGGGCGAGGCGGTCCAGCAAGGCGACGGTGAGCGCGCGCCATTCCACGATGGTCTGGTCGCCCGGCAAATGCGCCCTTTGCTCCGCAGCCGGGTCACGCAGGCGGAGCACGCCCATGTCGAGCAAGAGGCCACCGTTGCGGTACTCAGGCAAGCCGGTGAGCTGGCCGACATCCTCGACCGGAACGCCGGCCTCCTCGAACACCTCGATAAGCGAGTAGGCCAGCCACTGCGAGAGCTTGTGGAACGGCACGAGCCCGCCAGGCGCCGCCGGGTGAGGCCAGGTGTCGCCCAGGTTGCGGCCCTCAAGCGTCACGCGCCCCGGCCAGATCGGGCCAAACCCGTCGAGCAGGATCTCAAGTATGGCAGGCGCCCGGAGGGGCGCGCGCCGGGTGAGCGTGTCGAACAAATAGCCGGGCCGGCCCGGTCCGAACAGGTCAGGGCGTGCCTGGAGAACCGCGCCGAGGCTGCGGAGAAGGGCGGCGCGCCCCTCGAGGGCGGCTAAAGGGTTCGAATGGCTATCAACTTGGAAGGCGTCGCCAAGAGCGGTCGCGCCGATATGCGAGAGGGCTTCGGCATCGGCCTGAGCAGTGCCCGTGGACGAGAACAGCCCGGCGCCGAAGGCGTGAAGGCTGGCAATGGCAAGCCCCTCGGAGCGGGCAAGGACAAGCCCGGTGCCAGGTTCGGTATAGCGCCAGTCAGGGCCTGCCCCGGCGTCCAGCAGGACGCTGACGACGCACAGGTCGATGCGGGTCCGGGCGCGTTCGGCCTCGTCGCGGTCGGCCAGCGCGCCATCCAACTCGGACCAGCGGTCAATCCCCCCGGCAGCGAAATGCCGCCAGCGGGCGTGGTGGGGAATGGCAAGTCCAGGATAATTCCGGCGAATGACTCCGGCGACATAGTCGGCGCAGGCGGGAAGGCGCTCCAAGTCCACTGCGAAGTGCGCGAGCGCCCCCGCCTCGGCCAAGGCAAGCATGGCATGGCAGCGCTCGCGGACGGCGGCGGCGGTCAGCAGATAGCCGGCCTCGTCAGCCATCCAGCCCGCGGCCTTTCGGCGTCTTGAGTTCGGCCTCGTCCGGGACGGCGACCGTGAAGTAGCCGGCCGCCTTCTTCGCATCCATCTCGACGCTGGCGTCGGCGGGGATCAGCCACTCGGGAATAGGAACGCGCTCGACCACCTCGATGCCGCTGCCGACGATGGGCGCATACTTCAGGTTGCTCATCGAAACGAGCCGGTCGATGCGGCGGATGCCGAGCCAGTGCAGCACGTCGGGCATGAGTTCCTGGAAGCGCATGTCCTGCACGCCGGCCACGCATTCCGTGCGCTCGAAATAGGCGTCGGCGCGGTCCCCGCCCTCTTGCCGCTTGCGGGCGTTGTAGACGAGGAACTTGGTCACCTCGCCGAGCGCGCGCCCCTCCTTCCGGTTATAGACGACGACGCCGACGCCGCCTCCCTGCGCGGTCTCGATGCACGCCTCGATGCCTTGGGCCAGGTAGGGGCGGCAGGTGCAGATGTCGGAGCCGAACACGTCCGAGCCGTTGCACTCGTCGTGGATGCGGCAGGCGATGGCGGTCTCGGGCCGTCCGAGCTTGGCCGGGTCCCCGAATAGGTAGACGGTCGTGCCGCCGATCGGCGGAAGGAACACGTCGAGGTCCGGCCTGGTCACAAGCTCGGGGAACATGCCGCCGGTGTGCTCGAACAGGGCGCGGCGGAGGTCCGCCGCCGGGATGCCGAACCGACGGGCGACGCCGGGCAGGTGCCAGACAGGCTCGATGGCGGCCTTGGTCACGCGCACGTCGCCTTTGCCGGTCAGGATCTCGCCATCAGGAACGAGACGCCCCGCCCGCATGGCCTCGATCAGCTCGGGCATGTTGATGTGGGCGCGGGTAACGGCGATGGAGGGCCGAACGTCCAGCCCGGCAGCCAGCTCGGGGGCGAAAGCCTCCGTCGTCATATGGCCCCACGGGTCGAGCGAGACGATGGCGTCGGGTTCGAACCACTGCGGAAACGGGCCGATCGGCACGGCGGGGCGGGTGTTGGTCAGGTCCGGCCGGTGCCCTGCCGCAAGCTGCCCGGCGGCGACGGCGACCGCGCGGTAGAGCGAATAAGCGCCGGCGTGCGTGCCGACCGCGTTGCGCCCCGGAGCGGCTTGCAAAGTGGCAACGACGGGTCCGCGTTCGGCAGGCGTCGGCGCCGACCAGTTGACGGGAATGCTGCCGGTGACATTGCGGGCGTGCGAGGTGAGCACGATCGGGCGCGGGACGATGCGGCGGTTCGAGAGCAGCGGTGGGGGAGCCTGGTCCATGACATGCCTCTGTTGCGCCGCACCAGAGTATGAGGCTTTCCCATGGAGGGGAACAGTCCCGAGGCTCAGGGGCAGGGTTCGGTGCGGTGTTGCCGTCCACTGTAGGGCGAGCAGGTAAACGAATCGTTTACAGGTACTTCAACGCCACGAACCCCCCCACGACGCTCAGCGCCACCACCGTCGTCACCAGCGTCAGCCGCTTCTCCACCCAGTCCCGCACCGGCTCGCCGAACCGCCGCAGCAGCGCCGCCACCAGGAAGAACCGCGCCCCCCGCGTGGCAAGGCTCGCCAGCATGAACACCGCCAGGTCGAAATGCGCCAGCCCCGACGTGATCGTAACGATCTTGTAAGGAATAGGCGTCATCCCTTTGATCAGGATGACCCAAAGCCCCCATTCCCGGAACCGCTCGACAAACGCCGCTGCCGCGTCCTCGTAGTGGTAGAACCGGATCAGCGGCAAAGCCACTTGGTCATACAACGCGTACCCGATGTAATACCCGAGCAGCCCCCCCAGCACGCTGGAAACCGTGCAGATCAGCGCCAGCCGCCAAGCCCGCTCCGGGCGCGCCAGCACCATCGGGATCAGCAACACGTCCGGCGGGATCGGGAAGAAACTGCTCTCGGCGAAGCTGACCGCCGCCAGCCACCAGGGCGCTTGCGGGCTGGCCGACAAGGCAAGCACGCGCTGATAAAATCTGTTAAGCATCACGTAACAACCTCGGCTGCTATGCCGCCCATGCCACGCGCGGGCGCGGCATTCAACTGCGCCGCTTCCGCCGCCGCGCCGCCGCGTCTATGGTCAAGCGCATTCAAGACAGGATCACCGATGCGCCGAACCGCCGTCCTCCTCGCCGCCGTCCTGCTCGGCGTCGCCGCTCTCCCGCCGCACGCCGCCGCGCAAACGAAGCAGCCCCCCCACGCCTGGCTCTTCGGCACCTGGACCGGCGGCATCTTTCCTGCTCCCGAGAACATGACCCGCGAAGCCTGCTTCTCCCAGCCCGTCGTCATCTTCACCCGCGACCTCGTCCTCCGCGCCACCCTGTTCGACCAGACGCTCGACCAGCGCGTCATCGAAACCGTCCGCACCACCCCCAAAGGCGCCGAGTTCCGCTTCGCCAGCGCCGCCAGGCCCGGCTCGCTGCTGGCCCCCGGCGTCCCCCAGCAAACCGGCTTCGGCTGCGACTCCCCCGACCAGCTCAACGTCCAGCGCCGCGGCGAGAACGAGATCAGCTTTCCCGGGTGCGCCGACTTCCCCAACCCGCTTGTCCGCTGCAAGTAGAGCAGATCGCGGGATGCTTGGCGCAAGCGGCCCGCGTGAGGATGCTCGTCAGATAAAGAGCGGCAGCGTTTCGCGTCCCAACAGGGATGCAAGCTGCCGCCCGCCCATGCGCGTCGCCCTCATCCACGCGCTACGCCACTCCGCCGCCCCGGTCGAGGCCGCCTTCGCCCGCCTTTGGCCCGAAGCCGCCCTCATGACGCTCATGGACGACAGCCTTTCCGCCGACCTCGCCCGTGCCGGCAGCCTCCAGCCGGCGATGACCCGGCGCTTCCAAACCCTCGCCCGCTACGCCGCCGACGCCGGGGCGGACGCGATCCTGTTCACCTGCTCCGCCTTCGGCCCCTGCATCGAGGCCTGCCAGGCCAGCCTCGCCCCCCTCCCGGTCCTGAAGCCCAACGAGGCCATGGTCGAGGAGGCGGTCTCGGTCGGTGCCCATATCGGCCTGCTCGCCAGCTTCGCCCCCTCGCTCGAAACCCTCCCGCCCGAGTTCCAGGCCGCCCGTCCGGATGTCCAAATCACCACCGCCCTGGCCCACGGCGCCCTGAACGCGCTCGACGACGGCGACGCCGCACGTCACGACGCCCTGGTCGTCGAAGCCGCCGCCGGCCTCGCCGCGTGCGACGTGGTCGCGCTCGCCCAGTTCAGCCTGGCCCGCGCCGCCCCGGCCGTCGCAGCCGCCACCGGCAAGCCCGTCCTGACCACTCCCGAGAGCGCCGTGCGCAAGCTGCGGCGCGTCCTCCGCGCCTGACCTGCACGCACGCGCACGCCTCGACAGACCGCCACCCGCCATGCTGAAACCGCCGCGATGCCCGGCACGCCGTTCCCGCACCCGCCCCCCGCGATGCGCGCCGCCCTCGACGCGCTGATCCGCCAAGACAGCAGGCTCGCCCCCATCGAGCTTGCCGCCGGGCCGCTGCCGTGGCGCACCCGCCCCCGAGGCTTCCCCGGCCTGCTGCAAGCGATCGTCGCCCAGCAGATCAGCAACCAGGCCGCAAGCGCTATCTGGGGCCGCCTTTCCGCGCTGCCGGGCGCCGCCGATCCCGCCGCGCTGCTGGCCACGCCCGAAGCCGCCCTCGCCGCCGCCGGGCTGTCCCGCCCCAAGATTGTCCACGCCCGCGCCCTCGCCGCCGCCGTCCTCAACGGCCTGACGGACCCGGCGCTCGACGCCCTCGACGACGAGCAGGCATTGGCCGCCATCACCGCCGTGCGCGGCCTCGGCCCCTGGACCGCGGAGGTCTACCTCCTCTTCGCCCAGCAACGCCCCGACGTCTTCCCCGCCGGCGACCTCGCCCTCGCCGGCGCCGCGACCGATCTCCTCGGCCTGCCGTCGCGCCCGCCTCCCGCCGCCCTGCGCCTCCTCGCCGAGCCTTGGCGTCCCCACCGCGCCCTTGCCGCCCGCCTCCTGTGGCACCACTGGCGGCACGTCACCGGCCGCCCCAGCATGGACGACCTGCTCCCGGCACGAACCGCGTGACCGAGGCGGAGCTGCGAGCCGCCCTGGCCGCCGCGCAGGCCGAAGCAGCCTCCCTGCGCGAGCGCCTCGAAGCCGTCGAGCGCAGCCGGGCCTGGCGATTCCTGTCCCGCCTGCGCCTCCTGCTCCACCGCCACGCCTCCTTGCGCCTCGCCTATTGGGCAGCCACGGGCCGCATGGGGATCGTCCGCGAGCACCTGGCCGCCCGCCGCCTGATCCGCGCCCTACTGCGGCACGGCCTCTGGGACCAAGCCTTCTACGCCTCCCAGTATCCCGGCCTCCAACGTTCCGGCCTCGACCTGCTCCACCACTATGCAACCGCGGGCCGCCAGCAAGGCCTCCGCCCCAATCCCCTGTTCGACCCAGCCTGGTATGCGACCCAAACCGGCATTCCCCTGGCCGAGGCCCCTATGCATTATCTCTCGGCCGGAATGCCGCGCGGCAAACCGCCGCATCCGGCCTTCGACCCGGCGTTCTACGCCGCACAGGCTCCCGATGCCCGCGCCAACCCGCTCGGCCACTACCTCGCGCACGGGACCGCCGACCCGAACCCCGGCTTCGAAAGCGCCTGGTATCGCAACCGCTACGCCATCGGCGACGTCAACCCCCTGGCCCACTATCTCGCCGCGGGCGACGGGCGCGAAACCAACGGCCGCCGCATCGCCGCCCTCCGCACCGCCCAAGCCTCCGTCCTCGGCAACGCGATGCCGGCCGGAACGCTCGCGATCGGAGTCGTCACCTACGAAACGCCGCCGGCAACCCTGCAACGCCTCATGCGCAGCATCCGCGGGGCAGCCAGCCACGCCGGCATCCATCCCACCCTGCTCATGCTCGACAACGGCGGCCCGTCCAGCCAAGCCGTCGCCTCCGAGCCGGCCCTGCAACTCCTGCCGACCGGGGGCAACGTCGGCTTTGGCGCCGCCCATAACCGGCTCATGCGCCGCGCCTTCGCCGACGGCGACGGGCACTACCTCGCCTTGAACCCCGACGCGGCCCTGCACCCGGAGGCGCTGGCCGCCCTCCTGAAAATGTCCCAAGCCGCGGGAGGCCGCGCCCTGATCGAGGCCCTCCAGTTCCCCGCCGAGCACACCGTCACCTACGACCCGCGAACCTTCGGCACCCCCTGGGCGTCAGGCGCGTGCCTCCTGATCCCACGCGGCGTGTTCGAGCGCGTCGGCGGCTTCGACGACGGCTTCTTCATGTACTGCGAGGACGTCGACTACTCCTGGCGCGCCCGCCTCGCCGGCTTGAAAGTGCTGACCTGCCCGGCCGCCCTCCTGTTCCACCCGACCACCGACCGCACGCTGGACCCGACAACGCAGAAGATGTTCCTCGAAAGCGGCCTCCGTCTGGCGGTCAAATGGGGCGGCACGGCCTTCGCCGAACGCATTCGCGCGGAGCTCGCGATGCGCAATTTGCCGGAACCTGACCTCGGCGGCCTGGAGCCGCTGCCCGGCGTCGGCATCGCCGATTTCGGCCACGGCTACAATTTCGCCCCTGGCCGATGGTAGCCCCAACGACGGCCCTCGACGTCGTCGTCCGCTTCCACGACCGCGCCCGTCTCGACGAGCTTGGCCGCGCCGTCTTCTCCCTCGCGCTGTCGGACCACCGCCCGCTCAGCATCCAGCTCGCCTGCCAGCGCATGGACGACACCGCCCAAGCGAGCATCCGCGCCGCCCTGGCGTCCATCCTCGCCATCGTCCCGGAGGTCGGCCTGGCGCTGCTGAACCACTCGCAACCGGACCCTCGCGACGCCCGGGCGGCGCTGCTCAACCTCGGCCTCGGGGCAGGGCAGGGGCGCTACGCCGCCTTCCTCGACTACGACGACTTCATCTATCCCGAAGGCCACCGCCTCCTGATTGCCGAACTCGAAGCAAGCGGGGCCGCGGTCGCCTTCGCCGGCATCCTCAACGCATCCATCGACCGCGACGGCGTCGTGCCGTTCACGGCCGCCAAGCAACGCGTTTTCACGGGCACCGGCCTCGCCCAACTCCTGCACAACAACTTCTGCCCGCTGCACAGCTTCATGCTCGACCGCTCACGCATCGCGCCGCAGGACCTCCGCATCGATGAAACGCTCGCGGCCCTCGAAGATTACGAGTTCCTGCTTCGCCTTTGCGCCCGCTATCCGTCCAGCTTCCGCTTGAAAGACAAGGTCGTCGGCGAATACCTGCTCAAGAACGACGGCAGCAACCTCAACCCTCTCGCCAGCCCTTCCGGCCCCTCCGCCCAATGGCAAGCAGCCATTGCCACTCTCGATGACCGCAAGACCCGCCTTGCCCTAAGCCCGCCCGTCCAATCCCTGCTCGGCGTCAACGAGCCCGGCCTCACCGTCGCCGGTTACCTAGCCAGGCAAACCGGCGCCTGAACCGCACCCGTCGTCAGTTGATCTTCACCGCCTGCACCGCCTCCTCCAGCTCCTGGAAGCTCGGCATATGCTGGTTCGGCGCCATCTTGCGGCCCGTCTCCACGCTGATCTGCGGCGCGTTGCCATGCAGGTGGCTCACCAGCACGGCGCGGATCACCTCGAGGAACTTGCTCTCCTCCTCGACCACGCCCTTCAGCCGCGTCGCGAACGGGCCGACCATGCCGTAAGCCAGCAGCACGCCGAGGAACGTGCCCACCAGCGCGCCGCCGATCATCGCCCCCAGCACCGCCGGCGGGTCGTTGATGTGCGCCATCGTCTTGATCACGCCCAGCACCGCCGCCACGATCCCGAGCGCCGGCAACGCGTCCGCGATCGTCTGCATCGCGTGCGCCCCATGCAGCTCCTCGTGCAGCGTCTTCTTCAGCTCGCGCCCAAGCACGTCCTCGATCTGATGCGGGTCGTCCGCGTTCATGCCGACCATCCGCAAGTAGTCGCAGATGATGTTTGTCGCATGATGGTTCGCCAGGATGCGCGGGAACTGCTGGAAGGCGGAGCTCTCCTGCGGTTTCTCGATATGCGGCTCCAGCGCCATCGGACCCTTGCTCGAGGCCAGCCGCGTGAACAGGAACAGCAAGCTGAGCAGCTCCACGTAGTGGCTCTTGCCGATCGAACTGCCCTTCAGGATTTTCTTGAAGCCCCCGAGCGTATGCTTCACGTCGTGCATTGAGTTCGACATGACGAACGTGCCCAGCGCCGCTCCCCCGATGGTGAGCAACTCGAACGGCATCGCCTCGATCAACGGCTCCATGCTGCCGCCGGCCAGGATGTAGCTGCCGAACACGCAGGCCAGCAGGAAGCCAAGTCCACCGATCGTCAGCATGGCTCAGCGCCCTCCTGCAACGCGGCTGTCCCGCAACACGGTGATCGCGATCCGCCGGTTCGCCGCCGCCATCTTGTCATCCGGCGTCAGCGGGTCCCGGTCGGCCATGCCGGACACGCTGCGCACCCGGCTTTCCGGCAGCCCGGCGTCCACCAGCAAGCGCCGCGTCGCGTTCGCCCGGTCCGCCGAAAGGTCCCAGTTTGAGCGCCCTCCGCCATGGAACGGCGCGGAGTCGGTATGACCGGCGATGCTGACCGCTTGCGGCAGGCGCATCAGCACCGGCGCGACTTTCAGCAGCATCTCGCGCGCCTTCTCGTCCGGCACGGCCGATCCGGTCGGGAACATCGGCTGCTTGTCCTCGTCGACGAGCTGCACCCGCAATCCCTCGGGCACGATGTCGATCTTCAATTGCTGCATCAGGTCGGCGAGCGCCGGGTCGGCCCGGACCGCGTCGCGGATCTGCTGCGCCGCCCGCTCGAACGTCGCTCGCTCCCGCTTGTCCAGCTCGGCTTGCACGTCGGCGTCGGTCGGCGCGGCACGCTCCGCCGCCGTAGGCTCGAACGCCTGGTCCCCGGCCTGCGCCGACTGCCCCGGCGTCTTGGGGGCAGTTTTGGCCATCGCCTGCGACGCGGAAGGCTGGTCGATGTCGGTCCCGCCCATCCCTCGCGCAACCTGCCTCTGCAGCGTCTTCGGCGGCACGGCGTCCTCGATGTCGTCCTGCAACTCGACGATCGGCGTGTCGGTCGGCGTCACCTGCACCTGGCCCATATCCGAAGCCAGCGACCCGTCGGCGTTCATCGTCTTGCCGCCGAACGGCTTGCCGTACCCCGAATCATGGTGAACGAGCGTCGCCGTTGCGCTGAAGTAATCGGCCACGCCCTTCTTCTGCTTCTCGGTCGTGGCGTTCAGCAGCCACATCAGCAGGAAGAAGGCCATCATCGCCGTCACGAAATCGGCGTAAGCCACTTTCCAAGCGCCGCCATGGTGGCCGCCTTCGACCACCTCTTCCCGCCTTATGACAATTGTTGCCTTTCCAGCCTTGCCGGCCATGCCCCACTCCACCTTCTGTCGAAGGCACAGTGGCGCAAACTCCTTAATTTTCTCCGAACGCCCGCCCTACTCGGCTGCCTGGGCCGCCGGCTGCTCCTGCATTGTCAGGAACCGCTCGGCCTCGAGCGCCGCCATGCAGCCCGTTCCCGCCGCCGTCACCGCCTGCCGCCACTGCTTGTCCTGCACGTCGCCTGCCGCGAACACGCCGGGCACGGACGTCCGCGTCGTCCCCGCCTGCGTCAGCACGTAGCCCTCGCCGTCAAGCTCCACCTGCCCGCGGAACACGCTCGTGTTCGGCGTATGGCCGATCGCGATGAACACCCCGTCAACCGGCAGCGTCCTGCTCTCGCCCGTCCGCACGTGCCGCACCCGCAGCCCGGTCACGACTTCCGGCGTTCCGCCCCCCACGACCTCCTCGACGGCGCTGTCCCACACGACATTGATCTTCGGATGCGCGAACAGCCGCCGCTGCAGGATCTTCTCGGCCCGCAGGCTGTCCCGCCGGTGCACCAGCGTCACCCGCTCGGCATGGTGCGTCAGGTACAGCGCCTCCTCGACCGCGGTGTTCCCGCCGCCCACCACCGCGACCCGCTTGCCGCGGTAGAAGAACCCGTCGCACGTCGCGCAGGCGGACACGCCCGCCCCCTGCAGCTTCGCCTCCGACGGCAAGCCGAGCCAACGCGCCTGCGCCCCCGTCGCGATCACCACCGTGTCGGCCAGGTAGACATCCCCCCCGTCGCCCACGCACCGGAACGGACGCCGCCGGAAATCAACCTCCGTCACGATGTCGCCGATGATCCGCGTGCCGACATGCTCGGCCTGCTTCTGCATCTGCTCCATCAGCCAAGGCCCCTGGATTGACTGCTCGAACCCCGGGTAGTTCTCCACGTCGGTCGTGATCGTCAACTGTCCGCCCGGTTGCAGCCCCGCCACCAGCACCGGCTCCAGGCTCGCCCGCGCGGCGTAGATCGCCGCCGTATACCCGGCGGGACCCGCGCCGATAATCAGCATACGGGTGCTTATCGTCTGCGGCATCAATCTCGCTCCATTCCCGCCGGAACATAGGGACGCCCCCGCCCGGCACGCAACAATCGAGCGGGCCGGCAACGCGTGTGTCTTGACCGAACCTCGCGCCGTAATATTATTGCGCCCCATGGGGATAACGTGAAGCTGGCCAACAGCGACCTGCCCGGGCTCGACTCGATCGACCGCCGCATCCTCGCCGAATTGCAGGTCGACGGCCGCATGACCAACGTCGAGCTCGCCCGCCGTGCCGACATCACCGCCCCTCCGTGCCTGCGCCGCATGAGACGGCTGGAAGAGGCCGGCATCATCCGCGGCTACCACGCCGATACCGACCCGGCCCAGCTCGGCTGGGAAATCACCTTCTTCGCCATCGTCGGCCTGGAAAGCCAGAAGGAAAGCGTCCTCACCGCCTTCGAGCGCCACGTCGGCGACTGGCCGGAAGTCCGCGAGTGCCACATGATCCGCGGCGGCGGCGACTTCCTGCTTCGGCTCGTGGCCCGCGACACCGCGCATGAGAATTCATTGACCCAGCAACTGACCGGCGCGCCCAATGTCGCGCGGGTGCAGACCCTGCAAACCATCCGCACCAGCCGCAACCTCGCCGGCGTGCCGCTCTGACCGGACGGCGCCGCCGGCAAAACACGGCTTGGCGCTCGTTCTCCCAATCGACTCGAAGCGGCTGTTGTCGAACGAGCCTTAAGGCGTGCGAAAGGTTATGCTGCCATAATTCGGTTGCAGCCCGCCCGGCGCCGGGCTGTAGTTGCCCGCGCCATAAGGCAGGCTATTGATCGGCTGCGGCTCGCTCGCGTCGTTCACCACCCCGGTGCCCGGCGGGAATTGCGCCGAAACAAGCGGCGCACCCCCTGGCTCGCCGCAACCGGCCAGCGCGAGGCAGACCAGGACAACCCGCCTCATCGCGTCACGCCTGCCGCCGCACCAGGAGCCGGTAAGCGAACAGGATGATGATCGCGCCCACGACGCCGCCGATCAGCCCGGCGCTTTGGTTATACCGGTACCATCCGATCTGATGCCCCAGCCAGGTCGCCAGCATCGCGCCGCCGATGCCGAGCAGGATGGTGATGATGAACCCGCCCGGGTCGCGCCCCGGCATGATCAGTTTCGCGATGGCGCCTGCTATGCCGCCGATGATGATTGCGCCAATAAACGAAAACATGGGTTCCCCCTCGAACGTTGCCGAAGCAGCAACACGCGACCGCCGCCAATGTTCCCTGGCTTGGGCCGCCTTGGCGATCATCACGGCCGTGCGCCTCGCCGCAGCCGCCGCCATCCCCCTTTCTCCGGACGAGGCCTATTACTGGGTCTGGTCCCGGGCGCTCGCCCCGGGCTACCTCGACCACCCGCCCATGGTGGCGCTGTGGATCCGCCTCGGCGTCGCGCTGGCCGGCGACACGGCCCTCGGCGTCCGCCTGCTGGCCCCCCTCTCGGCCGCCCTCGGCTCCGTCCTCCTGGCCGACGCGGCACGCCGCCTGTTCCACTCCCAAGCCGCCGGCCTGCGCGCGGCCGTGCTGCTGAACGCGACCCTCATGCTCGGCGCCGGCGCCGTCACCATGACGCCCGACACGCCGCTCCTGTTCTTCTGGACCGGCGCGATCTGGGCGCTTGCCCGCATCGCGGCCAGCGCCCCAAGCGGCAGGGCAAGGGGCTGGTGGCTCCTCGTGGGCGCGGCGGCCGGGCTCGGGCTGGACAGCAAGTACACCGCCGCCCTGCTCGGCCTCGGCATCGCCCTCTGGCTGCTCACGCCCGCCCGCCGCCCTTGGCTGCTCACTCCCTGGCCCTGGGCCAGCGGCCTGCTCGCCGCCGCGCTGTTCCTCCCCGTCGTGCTCTGGAACGCCGATCACGGCTGGGCCAGCTTCATCAAGCAAGGCGGCCGCACCGGCGACTGGGCGCCCGCCCGCGCTCTGCGCTACCTTTCGGAACTCGCGGGCGGCCAGATCGGCCTCGCCACCCCCCTCGTCTTCGTTCTCTTCGCAGCCGGTGCCGCCGCCGCTGCCCGGCGCTGGCGTCAGCCACCTTGGGCCTTGTGCGCCGTCCTGATCCTTCCCGGCGCCGCCGTTTTCGTCCAGCACGCCTTAGGCGACCGCGTCCAAGCCAACTGGGTCGCGGTGCTTTATCCCGGCTGCGCCCTCGCCGCCGCCGGGCTGGCCGGACGCTGGTGGAGGCCCGCCGCAGCTCTCGGCCTCGCCATCACCGTGCTCGTCTACCTCCAAGCCGCCCTCGATCCCCTCCCGCTCCCCCGCACGCTTGACCCGACCTTGCGCCTCGCCGGCTTCCCCGCCCTGGCGCGCGCCGCCGCGGCCCACGCCCGGCAGCACGGCGCAGCGTTCCTCGCCAGCGAGGAATACGGCGCAGCCTCCTCGCTCGCCTGGTCCGCTCCGGGCCTGCCCGTTCTCGCCGCCGCTCCCCGCTGGCGCCTTTTCAATCTGCCCGCCAGCCAACAAACCCGCCCGGGCCTCCTCCTCATCACCGCCCGCCGCCGCGAAGGCCCGGACCCGGCCTATTGGCAATCGCCCGAACTCCTGGGCGCCCTGATCCGTGGCCGGGACGGCATCGAGGCCGAAACCTATCGCCTTTACCAAGTCACCCCCCGCCCGGGCGCCCTGATCGTCCGCCTCCCACAACCCGAAAGAACCGGCAATGCGTCTCCCGACCCCCGATGACATCCCCGCCGCCGCCCGGCGCATCGCCGGCCACGTCGTCCGCACCCCCATGCTGCGCAACCCCCACCTTGACCGCCTGACCGGCGGCACGATCCTCCTGAAGCCCGAATGCCTCCAGAAGACCGGCAGCTTCAAGCTCCGGGGCGCCTTCAACGCCGCTCTCCAGCTTGCCGCCGGGCAGCGCCAGGCCGGCGTCGTCACCCATTCCTCCGGCAATCACGGCCAAGCCCTCGCCTGCGCCGCCGCCAGCATCGGCGTCCCCGCCACAATCTACATGCCCGCCGACGCGCCCCGCGTGAAAGTCGAAGCCACCAGCCGCTGGGGCGCGGCCATCATCCCGTTCGACCGCATGACCGCCGACCGGGCCGGCCTCGCCTCTGCCCACGCCGAGCGGACCGGCGCAGCCCTGATCCCCCCTTTCGACCACCCGCACGTCATAGCCGGCCAAGGAACCCTGGCGCTCGAACTGGCCGAGGACGCCGGCAACGCCGGCCTGCAAATGGATGCGGCGCTCGTCTGCACCGGCGGCGGCGGCCTTATCGCCGGCTGCGCCCTGGCCCTCGCCCAAGCCTCGCCGGCCACGGAAATCTACGCCGCCGAACCCGAAGGCGCCGACGACACCATCCGCTCCCTCGCCACCGGCCGCCGCGAGGCCAATCCCCCCGGCGGCTCCCAACTCTGCGACGCCCTCCTTTCCCCCACCCCCGGCGAACTCACCTTCGCGATCAACCGCGAGCGCCTTTCCGGCGGTATGGCAGTCACCGACGCCGAGGTCTTGGCCGCTATCCGCTTCGCCTTCACCCACCTCAAGCTCGTCGTCGAACCCGGCGGCGCTGTCGCCTTGGCCGCGCTGCTCGCAGGCAAGTTCGATGCGCAGCGGCGGACGGTGGGCGTCGTCCTGAGCGGCGGGAATATCGACGCGGCCGTGGGCGCGCGCGCGTTGGCGGGCGGCTAAGCTAAGTCCATGATCCAGCCTAATCCGCCGCCTGAAGCGCCTCGGCACGCGAGCGCGCCTCCGCCAGGCACGCGTCCACCGCCGCCTTCAACGAACTTGTGTAGTGGTCCGCGCCGATCACGGCCCGCAGCCGGTCCTCCTTCAGCACCGCATCCTCCGCCGGCCAAAGCCCAACCAGGATCGGCCGCCCCGGCAGCCGCCCTTTCAGCCGCTGCATTAGGTAGCGTAGGTGCGAGGGACTGCCGCTGATCTCCAGGTAGCTGACGCAGACCATGGCCAC